>DAOUJW010000017.1:0-361559 GCA_034422115.1 Dehalococcoidia bacterium
GGGCCTCTCCGGCAGCGGCAAGTCCACCCTGATTCGCTGCCTGATTCGGCTGATTGAGCCGACCACCGGCGAGATAAAGGTCGATGGCGAGGACGTCCTGAGGTACAGCGGCCGCGAGCTGACCCAGTTCCGCCGGCAGAAGGTGGCAATGGTGTTCCAGCACTTCGGGCTGCTGCCTCATCGGAAGATTATCGATAACGCGGCGTGGGGCCTTGAGGTGCAGGGCGTTGACAAGAACACCCGCTACGAGCGTGCCCGTGAGGTGCTGGAGGTGGTGGGCCTCAAGGGCTGGGAGGAGTCCTTTGCCGGGGAGCTGAGCGGCGGAATGCAGCAGCGAGTGGGGCTGGCCCGTGCCCTGGCAGTGGACCCTGAGATACTCCTGATGGACGAGCCATTCAGCGCTCTTGACCCGCTGATTCGCCGGGAGATGCAGGACGAGCTTCTGGACCTCCAGAAGCGCCTCCAGAAGACTATTGTGTTCATCACCCACGACCTGAACGAGGCCCTCAAGCTGGGAGACCGCATTGCAATTATGCGGGACGGCATGATCATCCAGCTGGCAAGCCCGGAGGAGATTGTGGAGAACCCGGCGGACGACTACGTGGAGGACTTCATTCGAGACATATCCAAGACCCAGGTGCTGGGCGCGGGCAGCATCATGCAGCAGCCCAAGACCTCCTTCCAGGGGTCGGTGAGTCCGGCCACTGCCCTGCAGGCTATGCAGGCCGGTGACGAGGCCTACGCATTCGTGCTGGGTGAAGCCAGGTCGCTTCTGGGCGTCGTTTCTCTGAGCCAGGTGGCCCATGCGGCGAACACCGACTCCGCCCTGCTTCAGGACCTGGACATGCCGGAATCTGCCATGTGCCCAAGGGTTGCGCCGGACACCTCCATCGACGAGCTTATTCCGCTGGCGGCCCAGACGGAGTGCCCCATAGCGGTGGTGAACGACGACGGGCGGCTCATGGGCGTGATTCCCAGGACAGCGCTGCTGGCCAGCCTGGCCGAGAACCAGTCGTCCCAGGGCAGGGAAGAGGCCTATACAAGGGTCTAGCGCCAGATGACAGCTAAAGCTGCGCTCAGTCCCCAAGGACTTTGAGGAGGTAGAAATGGACATCACAGAGTCGATCAAATCGATACCAGTAAGCAACGGCGCTCTGGACATCATACGCCGGCGGGCGCTCCCGGCCCTGGGGGCCGTGATCCTGGCCTACGCCCTTTGGGACGTGTACACCTACAGCATGCCACAGAGCCCGGAGGAGTCCAGACCCGCCATTCAGTACCTCTTTCCAAGGTTTTACATGTGGCTGTTCGGCGCGTTCGCAGTGGCTCTTGCGTGGGGCACTCTGAAGGCTATTAGAGCGCCCATTTGGCGTCTGGCCGCGGCGGCCGGATTTCTGCTGATGGTGGTTCTTGCGGTGATAGGCACACCTGACTCCTTCCCCTTCTACGCTCCCGGCCAGGACCAGCACGTAGTTGAGGGACAGCGTGTCAGGGAGATAGACGACATATCCTTTGGCCTACTGGGAATGGAAGTCACACCCGCCTCACTGGACAACAAGGTAGACGACGTGGTGGGCTGGATGGTCGACAACTGGAAGTCTTTCTTCCGGGAGCTCTCCAACAGCCTGCTCAAGATTATGGTGCCCATGAACAACGCTCTCCAGGAGATGCCAATGTGGCTCTTCATAATAGTTTCGGCCCTGGCGGCCTGGCGGGTGAGCGGTTACAGAGTAGCTACGGTTACCGTAGTCGGGCTGCTCTTTGTGGGTATCTTTGATCTCTGGCCGGAGGCCATGCTTACCATCACCGTCATAGTCACGGCTACCGTTCTCTCTATAGTCACAGCCATTCCGGTTGGGATAGCCATGGCCAAGAGCGACGCTCTGGAGGGAATGATCCGCCCTGTGCTGGACTTGATGCAGACCATGCCCAGTTTTGTGTATCTCATACCGGCAATATTCTTCCTGGGCATTGGCATAGTGCCTGCGGTTATGGCAACCATGATCTACGCCGTGCCCCCGGCCATACGCCTGACCAACCTGGGAATTCGCCTGGTGTCGCCGGAGCTCATTGAGGCCGCAAGGGCCTTCGGCACCACCCCCATGCAGCTGCTGCTGAAAATACAGCTGCCCCTGGCCAGGCCCACCATCATGGCCGGCGTCAACCAGACGATTATGATGGCGCTGGCGATGGTGGTGGTGGCCGCCCTGGTGGGCGCGGGCGGCCTGGGCGCGGAGGTGTACGCGGGCATTCAGCAGCTAGAGTTTGGCCGCGGCCTCATGGGTGGCCTTGCCATCGTGGTGCTGGCCGTGATACTGGACCGGGTGACCCAGGGCATGGCCAAGGACCCCAGAATGCAGAGAGACTCCTAAGTCCGTAATCTACGGGCAACCGAGGGGTGGGCTGATTTGGCATTGCCGGGCAGTCTACCCCTCTGCTTTGGGCTTTTCTGAGAGGGCCACATTGCGTTGCACTACGGCGGATTGAAAGCGCGTAAGTAGTGCTGTAGTATACGCCCCATCTGACCAAAGTGGCGCCGTCTCTGACGGCGCGCGAGCACAGAGAGGCTGAAAGGTTGTCTACAGTCCGAATTCCGAACAGATTGCAAAAGGTGATGTTTCGGGTCACAGGCGTTGCCGTCCTGTGCCTGATGGCCTCCGGGTTGCTGTCGGCATGCGGTGGAGAGCCACAGCCTACGCCTACAGATGCCGTTGTCGCTACACCAACAGCCGTGCCGACGCCAACCCATACCCGAGTGCCGGTGGCAACTCGCACTCCAAGTCCCACTGCTTCCCCAACTCCAACCGCGACCTTCACGCCTGCACCGAGTCCCACAGAGGCGCCCACTCCAAGCGCCACTCCTACACAGACGCCAAGTCCCACTGTGGAGCCTACTCCAAGCGCCACCCCCACCCCCACGCCAGTGCCCACGTTGAGTCCTGAGGAGATGGCGCAGGAACACCTTGGCGGAATCCTGCCGTGGTTTGATAACCCGCCGGACCAAGCGCACGCAACGGCCTCGAGTGTGATAACAGACCTCTGGCTGCGGGATGCCCATTCAGGAGACACAGTTGCCAAAATGCCGTGGGTCTTGGATGGTGTTGACTTCGAGGAAATCACCTGGCTACAGGTATTGGACAGCTTCTCAGCAATAGACCTGGAATTTGGTACAGGCCTGATTGACTCTTTGTGGGTTGCCGATGGCCTTAGCGAAGATGAGTTTGCATTAGTGGTTGAGAAACTGTTCTTTGCTGCATCGGAGGACACTGACCTGGCAATACAGCTGCTCGCCGCTCCCTGGGCCGTTGACGGTCTGAACGACGCAGAAAGGACAGCTTTTGAGGTCCTGCTGGAAGCGGGCAGTGATCATCGGGAGCTAATCGTGCTTCTGGCCGCTTCCTCCTGGGTCGCCGACGGCGCCGGCCTTGATGAACCTGACATGAGTGAGATATTTGTCCACTTCCTTGAAGTCGCGGGGAAGGACCCTGAGACAGCCGGACTGGCCGCGGCCGCGCCCTGGGTTGTTGACGGCGTGACCAGGGGCGAAGCCCGCATAATTGAATTCCTGGCTGAAAATCTGGACGACTTGCCGGAGGAATCCAAGTCCCTGTTGGACCTTCCCCAGGAGGTGAGTGGTCTTTCTGTCGATGACCGGTTGCTCTATGACTTGGTTCCCGTCGCGTTCTGGAATCGCCCTGTGGCGTTAACCGTGGCGCGCTTTGCGGCTGGCAGAACCGGAGACATTAGTGATTATCTCTTCGATTCCCTGCTCTCTCTGGCCGAGGTTGACCTTGCTCTCCTGGAGCAACTTGCCGCCCAACCCTGGTTTGCCGACGGCCTGGACGGCGACGAGGCGGCCCTCCTGGTCACGCTGGACAACGTCGCCGAAAGAAAGCTGGACCTTTACAAGCAGCTACTCGATTCCCACTATGTCCAACATAGAGAGATTACCCTTCCGCTTGCCGGCGGCGTAAACGTCTGGGTTGCTCAGGGTGACTCCCCTCCAAATGATGAAGGCCTGCTCAGGACCATTGAGGAGACCGCTCGAATTTCTGAACAACTCCTGCAGACGCCCTTTCCCACCACGGACATCATACTTCTGGTTGTACCTCCGGACCAGGGCTTGATAGGAGAGCATCGCGGCAGTCACATGGTCCTCCTGCGGTCGGGGGGAAACGTAGCGGGTGTCTCTCACGAGACGGCCAACTACTATTTCACCACCGGAGTCGGGCCGATCTGGCTCTCGGAAGGGGCTGCGGAGTTCATGAAGGCGTACGTCAACCATAGAAAGGGCCTCCAGACCCTTGATGTACGCAGAGCTGTGTTGTTAAGGGACTCAAACTGCTTTGATGAAATTGGTATAGAGAACATTCGGCACTTCAACTATTACCTGGGCCAATCCGACCAGCCCGCATGGGAGGGATGCGCTAACGCGTTGGGGGAGAACTTTCTGCTTGGCCTCTACGACACCATTGGCCGAGTGGCGTTTGTAGAGGCATTGACCGCGCTGTACCTGTCCGAAACGGGCAGCAAGCTTCCGGCCGGAGACGCAATGGTGGAGGAATGGGTCTACAACACCCTTCTGGAGAACACCCCGGCTGACAAACAGGAGGAGTTCCGCGACCTGTACCGAATGCTGCACGGCGGACAACACGCGTTCCCCGACACCGACTTCTCTGACGGGCATGGAGACCAGCCGGCGGCCGCTTCAACCATAGCCGTTGGAAAGTCCGTCAAGGGTGACCTGGACTACATATTCGACTTTGACTACTTCAAATTCAAGGCGGAAGATGGGGTGAAGTACCGGATTGACGTCGGTCACACTAAGCTGGGGAAGGCCGGCATCACGCTGTTTGGCCCAGACGGTCAGACGGAAGAGAAGTGGAACTGGAAGTCTCGCAGAGTAACGTCTTTGGGCCCTCGGATTATTTGGGTGGCGCCAAGCTCCGAGGACTACTACCTGGCAGTGCAGAATTTCGGCGGGAAGACCGGAGCCTACACTCTCACGGTTACCAAAGTTTCAGATGTGGATGATGACCACGGAGACACCATCGCCACGGCTACCTACGCATCTCTTGGGGAGTTGGTTGAGGGTAATGTGGACGATGAGTTCGACTTTGACTACTTCCGATTCCGCGTGGTTGGAGGCAGCCAGTACCAGATAACCATTGATGGCGATACGTTGAAGTTCTTCCGCATCAGGCTGTACACATTGGACGGGGTCCCGCCCGAAGGTTGGGAAGGCAATCGGTTTGCCGAGGACTCTGTGTCTGGAGAGACCACCAAATGGGTGGCGCCAGACTCCGGGGAGTATTACCTTGCCCTGGACGGTTTCAATGATAACGAAGGTACCTACACCTTCAAGATATCCACGATAACCCCCGTGGGCGTCTAGCCCACCCTACCCTTTTGCGCCAGGGGCCGGTAGTCTGCGCTCTCTTCGGAGAGGGGAACTCAAGAGAGTGAAGGGCCTAATGACGTTGAAATTGTGGACTATCACTAGCAGCGGGGGGTCTGGACAATGCTGAAACGGGCTGTTCATCCTGGAGTAGTCCTGAAGGACGAGCTAGCGGAGTTAGGCGTAAGCCAGGCGGAATTTGCGCGCCAGATCAACGTGCCGCCCAACCGAATCAGCCAGATCATTGCCGGTAGGCGGGCCGTGACCGGCGACACCGCCCTGCGGCTTGGACACTGGTTTGGAGTGGACCCCCAATTCTGGCTGAACCTGCAGAGCCAGTTTGATCTGGCTGTTGCTTATCGGCAATCGGGAGACGCCGTTCGGAAGCTGCCCACCGCCGGATAGGAAACGCTTGGCGACCGACCGCCCTGCGCCGTCTGTTTTTCCCGGCAATCCGCCTGCCGCAGGCCTGTCAGAGCCTCCTGATTTGTGGTAAAACTATCTGGGACGCGCGCCCTTGGTGTGTCGCCGTCTCTGACTTGCCCCGGCCCGCCGGGCCAGGGGCCGAACGTTTAGCCACGAAAGGCGGGGCTTATGGATATCAACGACATCTTCCCCAGAGGGCTGGACATCGACGACGCCCTCAACCTTCTGGAGCCGGTGGCCGTCTACGTCTTCGGCATGGCCGTCTACGCCGCCTTCGTCTTCAGGTTCTACAGGTTCGTGGCTGCCAGGGACATGTTCGCGCTGGACCTGTCCAGGTACGAGGAGTCCAAATACCGCCTGGTGAGGGCCTTCCTGCAGGTTGTCATGTACGTTGCCAAGTACATCATCCTGTTCCCCGTCTTCGCCTTCTTCTGGTTCGCGGTGCTCACCGTGATACTGGCGTTCCTGGCAAAGGAGCAGACCTTCTCGGACATACTGCTGACGGCGCTGGTGACGGTTGGCACCATCCGCGTGACCGCGTACCTCACTGAGGACCTGTCCAGGGACTTGGCCAAGATTCTCCCCTTTGCCGTGCTGGCCATCTCCCTCATAGACCCGGGCTTCTTCGCAATTGAGGACTCCCTGGACGTGCTGATGGAGGTCAGGGACTACAGCGAGAACATCCTCTACTACCTGATGTTCCTCATTGCCCTGGAGTTTGCTCTGCGACTCCTGATGGGGTTTGCAAACCTGGTGCTTGTGGGCGACAGGGCGCGTACGGCGGAGGGACCTGGGCCTGCCGCCGAAGCCGCGCCCTCTGCGGAGGGGTCGCCGCCGGGCGATGCCCGGGCGCAGTCGCAGTAGCGTTGAGCCCTTCGTCATGCCCGCTTGCGGTGAGCCGTCCGCCATGCCCGCTCGTGGTGAGCCTGTCGAACCGGGGCGGTCATACTACAGCCATGAGGCCCCCGCTCACCCTTCGACAAGCTCTGGATGAGCGGTGTCCGGGCGCTACCCCCGCCGACCATTCCTGCGGAGGCAGGAATCCAGGGGTGGTGGAGGGAATGGACTCCCGCCTGCGCGGGAGTGGTTCTTGTACGCCATTCCTGCGGAGGCAGGAATCCAGGGGCTGGTGTGGGGGCGGCGACTTTAGATTCCTCGCTGCGCTCGGAATGACGGCTAAATGGGGGTGTGCAGGCGGGCGCGCAGGTAGTAGAATTGGCGCTGGCAAGTGTGAAAAAGGACAATAGATCCTATGGTTATCTTGCATTTGAATGGGTTGCTGTTACCATAGAAGAAAGCACTGGGGGGAGAACAACCATACCACGGGGAGACAGGAGGTAAGTCTTGGCTACCATAAATGACCGGATAACAAGGCTGGAAGACGCGTTTATCACACTGGCGGAGGGGCAGCGCGAGTTTGCCGCCATCTTGAAGGGTCTGGCGGAGGGCCAGAACGCTCTGGTGGAAGGCCAGAAGACTCTAATTGAAGGCCAGAAGGCTATTATAGCCACCTGCAGGACCACTCCGTAGAGTTGCAGCTCATTCGGGAGCACATGGGATAGGGATAAAGCGTATTCTCAACAGGTGTCGGTGACGCCCACTCCCGTTGAGGGCCCCTCCCCTTTATCCACTCGTGGTGAATCTACATTCCTTTTCTATCATAGTGAGCTTGCCCCGTATCAAGTACGGGGACTAAGAGACATTTACGCAACTTGTGACAAGCCCCGTACCAATGTCATTCCGAGCCCTTCGGCTGTGCTCAGGGTAAACTTCGCGAAGAATCCAAGGTTCTCGCCTACGGACATCGCAGCTTTGCGGACGGAGATTTTGGATTCTTCACTCCGCTGCACTCCGTTCAGAATGACAGCGCCGCACTCCTGGAGAACTGAAACCTTAAGTTACGCAAGGGTCTGCGGAAGCCGGAATCCAGCAGCGGTGAGCCGTCCGCCTCTTGCCCGCTCGCGGTGAGCCTGTCGAACCGGAGCGGTCATACTACAGCCATGAGGCCCCCGCTCACCCTTCGACAGGCTCTGGATGAGCGGTGTCCGGGCGCTACCCCCGCCGTCCATTCCTGCGGCGGCCGGAATCCAGGGGTGGTGGAGGGAATGGACTCCCGCCTGCGCGGGAGTGGTCTTTGCTCGTCATTCCGGCGGAGGCAGGAATCCAGGGGCTGGTGTGGTGGTGTGGACTCCCGACTGCTCAGGAGTGACAAACTGAAGGGGCTTTGCAGGCGGGCGGGGAGATTGTAAAATTCATTGAACAAATGTGAAAAAAGGGGCAATAAACCCTATTCTGTTCTTGACAGGAATGGTACAATCTGTAATCGGGTATAATACTTGTTTCTCGTTTGATGGAACATGGCGAGACAGCATGGACATTATGCTGAGAAAGCACCTTGAGGAGGTTCGTTAGATGCGAACTATAGATTCATCCACCTTGGTAATCAAGCCGTCCAACCTGGCCTGGTGGCACAGGAGTTGGACAGGGCGGTTTATTCTGGCGACCCTGCTCATTGCGGCGGTTGCCTTTGCACTCATGCCGGACAGGACTTCCGCACAGGCAACCACCCCGGGTATCACGGACTACTGCAAAGCTGACGGCACTACTGGCCCCGGCGGTGATACGATTCCCGCCGGAGACGTCGACGAAACCAACGGCATCATTACCGCTAACGTATTTACCGAAGGCCTCCAGGCCGACTGTATCGCGTTGCTCACAGCGGCGGAAGCGCTGGAAGATGACAACGATGGTCCGAATGATGACAATGCAGACGTCGTGAACGCCGATGCAGTGAACTGGATAGACGTGGACACACTACCGGACTTGAATACAGGTGGATGGGACGGCGTCACGGTTGTGGACCCCGACACCACTGATGATGACACCACCACCATTAGGGTAACAGCGGTCAGCCTTCCCAGTGATTTGTCTGGTGGAATGATTGCGGAGGAGTGGGCAGACCTCTCAGAGTTGACAACCTTGAATCTCTCTGGCAACCACCTGGAGGGGGACGTCCCACGCAGTGTATGGGAGTTCTTTGACAGCCAGACTGCGATAGCGGCTGCTGCCAACCTGAACCTCAGCGGCAACCCTGACCTGCACCCCTCCCCGCCTCTGGGCCTGATGGGTGAAGTCACCAAGATAGCGTCGGGAGATGACGCGGGCAAGACTCAGGTAGTACTCACGTGGAACCACACAGAGTGGTACACCAGCAATGAGGTTACTGATAACAGTGACGCGGATACTGCTAATGATGACAATACTACTGCAGATACCACCCACTCATACCAGTACAAGTGCCCCGCCTGCGAAGAAACTGACTGGCAGGGCGCAACGGTAACCTATACCGATGCTGCTGGTGCGACTATTACTACCGGTACTGAAACCAAGGGAACCAGAGTTGTACTTGAAGTTCCCGCTCTTGATGCAGCTAACACCTACATTATTGAAGTGAGGGCTATAAAGTCCACGCAGGTGGACGGCGACGATACTGGCGAAACTTTTGGCGATGCTGACGACCCCCCCAACAACGACCAGAATAGCGAGGCCAGCCGGATAGACCCGGTTGGCCCCCAGACGCTGACAGCGGACAATATGTTCAGCCTGCCTGTGGCGGTGGCCTACACGCCCACCCAGGAACCCGCGGAAGAGGGTGGGGACAAGACTTTCCTGGTACAAGTTCTGGATGCTGAGGGGGAAGTTGACGCGGACGCGGACGCCATCCTCACTATTGGGGTGGAAAACACGGCCTTGAAGTTCAACCCCACGGCAGAGGGAATGGCTAGGGTTACTCTTGGCTCACCGGCCATGGGCACAGGCTCAACCAGCGTCTCCCACACCTTCCCGGTCACAATTCTGTCGGCGGAGACCGCGCCCACGGTGCGCAACATACGCCCCCAGGAGGTGGTCAACCAGCGGCGCGACACCACCCTGGACCTGTCCAGGTATTTCGATGGCGAGGGCCTGACTTACACAGTGTCTTCGTCTGAGGAGCGCGTGGCTACCGTTTCAATAGACCCGGAAAATGACTCCATGCTGGTCATTGACCCCGAGCGTCCGGGCAGGACTACAATCACCGTCACTGCCACCAACCCGGAGCAGGGCCAGGTCACCCAGACCTTCAGGGTGACGGTTGTGGACCCCAACACGGCTCCCCAGCTGATAGGGGCCATCCCGGACCTCACCCTATACCTGGATGACGAGGGAACCCGGATCGACATGACCCAGTACTTCCGTGACCTGGACAACGACTTCCTGCGCTTCATCCCGCAGTCGTCAAACCCCATGGTGCTGACGGCAAGGCCGGACGGGCGGTTCGTGGTATTCCAGGTGACGGGCGTTGGCGAGGTCAATATGACCATCATCGCCCAGGACGATGCCGGGGCCACGGCCTTCGGCAGCTTCAAGGTGGAGGTGCTTGACCCCAACGATGCGCCTGAGGCGGTTGGCGAGATACCCAAGCAGCAGGTGCGCCTGGAGAGCTCCGGAGTCGCAATTGGCCTGGGCTCCTACTTCACGGACGCCAACAACGACCCGCTGACCTACACGGCGGAGTCGGCAGACGAGTCGATAGCCACTGTGGAGGTGATGGAGGCCACGGCCACCATAATGGCGGTGGCCCTTGGAGAGACCACGGTGACATTCACGGCCACTGATCCGGGCGGGAAGTACGCCATGCAGGTGGCGGAGGTGGAGGTGCTGCCGGCCAACATGCCGCCGGTGCTGGTGGAGGAGATACCGGACGTAACCATGCAGGACGACGACGAGCCCCTGGACCTGGACGTGACCATGTACTTCAGGGACCCTGAGGGCGAGGAGCTGGACTACGTGGGCGAGGGCAACAACGAAGCGGTGGCGGAGGTCAGGGTGCACAGCCACGGCCTGGTGCGCGTTGACGCCAAGGAGGTCAGCCCCGGAGCGGCCGGTGAAGTTGA
Organism: Dehalococcoidia bacterium; assembly: GCA_034422115.1. Lineage (GTDB taxonomy): Bacteria > Chloroflexota > Dehalococcoidia > Lucifugimonadales > UBA2985 > DAOUJW01. Next base: position 10,759 of record DAOUJW010000017.1, read on the forward strand.
GGTGACGGTGTCGGCCCGGGATCCGCACGGCGCTTCGGTGTCGGACACCTTCATAGTGACGGTGCAGGGCAACCTGCCGCCTGAGGCGGTGGGCAGCATAGAGGACCAGGCGCTGCTTGAGGGCCGGGACGCGCTGATGGAGGTTGCGGAGTACTTCAACGACCCCAACGGCGACGAGCTGACCTACATGGCAACATCGGACAACCCGGATGCGGTTGCGGCCGTCAGCATTGAGGGCAGCCAGCAGATAGTGATAAGGGCGATATCGCCTGCGGAGGACGTGACGGTCACGGTGACGGCAATGGACCCGGACGGCGAGACTGCGGCGCAGCTGATTAACGTGACGGTGATTGCCGCGGCGCCACCGCCCACTGCAACGCCTGAGCCGACTGCGACGCCTGAGCCCACGGCCACGCCTGAGCCCACGGCCACGCCGGCCCCCACGCCGACGCCTGAGCCGGAGGACGCCGGATTCCCGGTGGGGCTGGTAATAGTGCTCCTGCTGGTGCTGGCCGGTATAGCTGCGGCGGTGTTCATCATCCAGCGTCGCCGGTAGACGCCCGCCGGTAGCGGAAACCTAGGGAACAATGAGGCCCCTCGCTGAATGCGGGGGGCCTTGGTTTGTGTTCGAAAATCATACCCCGTTCCCGCTCATGGTGAGCCTGGTCGAACCAGAGCGGGAAGATAGGGGTGTAGTGTGTCCCCGCTCACCCTTCGACAGGCTCAGGATGAGCGGCACCATACGGCAGTATCCAGCTGTCATTCTGAGCGGAGCGAAGAATCTAAAACCTCTGGCTGCAAAGCTACGACGTCTTTGATGAACCACTTTGGATTCTTCGTCGCTTTGCTCCTCAGAATGACGTTGCCGTCGTCATTCCGGCGGAAGCCGGAATCCAGAGGCGGGGCGCTCACCCCCCCCCCCCCCCCCCCCCCCCCCCCCCCCCCCCCGCCCTGAGACCCTTGCGTAGCCTGTGGCCAGGCCCAATGCCCGCGTCATTCCGAGCGCAGCGAGGAATCTAAGGTGGCCCATTTAATACATCGTAGTTTCGCAGACAGAGACCTTAGATTCCTCACTCCGCGGGCTCCGTTCGGAATGACAGCGTTTGCCATCATTCCCGCGAAGGGAAACCTTTCCTTTGAGCAAACCTGGAAGGGGTCTACCCCCTCTCTGACTCTCCCCCTAAAGGGGGCGAGAATATCCCTTCCCCCGCAAGGCGGGGGGAGGTCAGGATGGGGGAATGAACTGCCTCCTACAGAGACGCACTGGAAGCAAGCGCAACGCCTGAGGGCTCCAGCGCGCCCTCAATGTACCCGCCGCCAAGCACCTCCTCGCCCAGGTAGAAGACCACGGCCTGGCCCGGCGTAACGGCGCGCTGCGGCTCCCGGAACCGCACCTCCGCCCAGTCGCCGTGGGGCACGAGGGTGGCGGCGGAGTCGCCCGCCTTGTAGCGTATCCTGGCCTCAATCTCAAGTGGGCCCTCCGGCGCAACCCCGGACAGGTAGTTCACGCCGCCGGCCCACAGGCTGCTCTGCATAAGGCCCTCCGCAGGCCCCACCACAACCCGGTTGGACTCCGCATCAATGGCAAGCACGAACATGGGCTTCTCGCTGTGAATGCCCAGGCCGCGGCGCTGGCCCACGGTGAAGCCCTGGATGCCCTGGTGACGCCCCAGGACCTCCCCGGCCCCGTCGACAATCTCCCCCGGCGCGGGCGGGAACCTCCGGGCCAGGAAAGCGCGGTAGTCGTTCTGGGGGATGAAGCAAATCTCCTGGCTGTCCGGCTTGTCTGCCACGGGCAGGCCCTCCGCGCGGGCGATGTCGCGGATGGCCTTCTTGGGATGCCAACCCACGGGGAGCAGCAGGCGCGCGGCCTGGTGGGGGCGCAGGTTGAACAGCACGTAGGACTGGTCCTTGGTGGGGTCTATGCCCTTGAGCAGCCGCGGCGAACCCGATGACGCGTCCAGGCGGGCGTAGTGGCCCGTGGCAACGTAGTCGATGTCCAGGGCGGCAGCCTTCTTCATCAGGAAGTCGAACTTTATCTTGTCGTTGCAGGCCAGGCAGGGATGGGGCGTGCGGCCCCGCAGGTACTCGCTGCAGAAATAGTCGATGACGTGGGCCTGGAACTCCTGCTGGAAGTTCATCACGTAGTGGGGCGCGCCGATGATCTGGCACACCCGGCGGGCGTCCTCAATGTCGTCCAGGGTGCAGCAGCCACGGGACTGGCCGGGGCGCTGGGCCTCCGCCTCCTCGTCGCTCCACAGCTTCATCGTCACGCCCACGACGTCGTAGCCGTCGGCCTTCAGGAGGCACGCGGCAACGGAGGAGTCGACGCCCCCGCTCATGGCTACAACCACTTTTTCCTTGCCCATCAAGTCCAGTATACCCCGCGAGTCGGTTCGGGTGAAGGGCCACTTTCCCAAAGCCGCGATTTCGACGCCTTCTGATAGTGGAAGTCTTGCCCATTAGGGTATATACTATCCCTGCAAGGGGTAGCTGAGTGCCGGAGCATCCTATCCCAAAATCATGCGCTGGGCACCCAGCCGGAGGAGAAGTTTGAGGATATACGTAGGAAACCTGCCGTACGAGTCCACGGAAGACGACCTGATAGAGGCCTTTTCGGCCCACGGCGAAGTGGAGTCGGTGACGGTTATAAGAGACAGGGACACGGGCCGATCAAAGGGCTTTGCCTTTGTGGAGATGCCAACCAACTCGGAGGCCGAGGCTGCCATTGCGGCCTTCAACGGCCAGGAGTTCAATCGACGCACCCTGACGGTCAACGAGGCGCGGCCCAGGGCCGACCGCGGCTTCGGCGGCGGTGGTGGTGGAGGTGGCGGTAGAGGCGGCGGGATGCCTCGCTGGTAGCCGATACCAGCCACCTTTTGACGCGGCGGAGGAAGTCCATTGGAGGCCACCTCCTCACGAGACATTGACGTGCAGGTCTTCTCGGCGTATGCGGGGAGGGTCTCAAAGTCGTGGCTGAGGATGGTGGCGTCCCAGGCCCTCGGTTCCGAAGACAGGGACGAATCGTCCGGCGTCAGCCTCGTCATAGCCGACGATGAGACCCTGAGAGGGCTTAACCTGGAGTACCGGGGGCTGGACGAGGTCACGGACGTGCTTGCCTTCTCTCTGGAGGAAGCCGGCGGCGACCACCCGGAGGAGGAGTTCCCCGCCAACCCCGATGAGACGTCACACATGGGAGAGATAGTGATATCCTATCCCCAGGCAAAGCGCCAGGCCAGGGAGGCGAAGAAGCCTCTCAAGGCGGAGCTTGCCCTGCTGGTCGTGCATGGCGTCCTGCACCTTCTTGGATACGACCACGCTGAACCCCAGGAAGAAAGGGTCATGTGGGCCAGGCAGGACGGGGTCCTGGCAAACGTCCCCCTGAAGTAGGAGCGATTGGGAGTTGACGCAGGTTTTCTATCGGAAATGGCGTCCCAGGACGCTGGAAGACGTAATAGGCCAGGACCACGTCGCAAGAACGCTGAAGCAGGCGGTGGTGCAGGGCAGGATAGCCCACGCCTACCTCTTCTGCGGCCCCCGGGGCACGGGGAAGACCAGCACGGCCCGCATCCTGGCTAAGGCGGTGAACTGCGCCAGCCCCAACGACGGCGAACCCTGCAACGATTGCGCCTCCTGCGAGGCCGTCAACGAGGGCAGGGCACTTGACCTTGTGGAGATAGACGCCGCCAGCCATCGCGGAATTGACGACATCCGCAATCTGAAGGAGAAGGTGCACTTCACGCCCGCGGAGGGCGCGTACAAGGTGTACATTGTGGACGAGGTGCACATGATGACCTCGGACGCCTTCAACGCCCTGCTGAAGACGCTGGAGGAGCCTCCGGCCCACGCCATCTTCGTCCTGGCCACCACGGAGGCCCACAGGGTGCCGGCCACGGTCATCTCCCGCTGCCAGCGCTTCGACTTCCACCGCATCTCCAACCGCCACATTGAGGAGTGCCTTGCCAAGATATGCGAAAGCGAGGGGATTGAGGCCGAACCCCAGGCGCTGAGGGCCATTGCCGGAAACGCCGCTGGCAGCCTGCGGGACGCCGAGAACCTGCTGGAGCAGCTGGTGGTCTCCTACGACTCCCGCATCACCCTTGCCCACGTCAGAGAGCTGCTGGGCCAGGGCGACGATGAGCTGGCCCTTGACCTGGTGAGGAGCGCGCTCAAGGGTGAGGTCTCGGTGGGACTCAAGACGATCGTCGCGGTGGCCGACCAGGGGCTGGATCCTCGGCGGTTCCACAAGCAGGTCGTCGACCACCTGCGGGGCGTGCTGCTCATCAAGGCCGGCGCAGAGGATGCCCTGGACTATCCGCAGGAGACGCTGGAGGCAATAAAGGCCGCGGCGGAGTCCTGCACACTGGAGAGGGCGCTGAAGGCTGTCCAGATGTTTGAGCAGAGGCCGGTTTCCCAGGACGGCTTTCCCACACTGCCCCTTGAGATGGCGCTGGTGGAGACGTCTCTGGAAAGCGAGCCTCCACAGCCCGCCCCCGCCACCAGGACGGCGTCGGCTCCCGCCGCCAACACCCGGCCGGCCGCGAGGGACGCTCCGCCCCGCTCGGCCCCGCCTCGTCGAGAGGCTGAACGACCCGTCGCCAGGGCGGAGACGCCCGCCGCGCCCGCAAGACAGACGGCGTCGCCACCTGTTGAGACGCCTGTGGGGCAGACAGCCGCATCGTCAGAAAACGGGCAGACTGCCCCAATCGCGTCCGGCAGCCCCGTGCCGGAGGAGCACTGGGGGGCAATCCAGAAGGCCATGAAGCGGTTCAAGGGACAGAAGTTCAACATTGGAGCGCTGCTCATGGACTGCGGCGCCAGGTACATTGAGGATGACTCCCTGGTGCTGGTGTTCAAGAGCCGTCCCAACATGGAGCGGCTGGAGGGCGAGCTGGAGAACCCGGACACCCGCAGGAACATACAGCAGGCCGTTCAGGAGGTAACCGGAACTTCCTACAACCTGCGACTGACTCTGGCGGACCAGGGCAACGGCGGCGCAGGAACGTCGAGAGGCCACCTGGTGCGGGCGGCCCTGAACATGGGCGCGCGCCTGGTCGAAGAAGAAGAGGAGAGACCCAATGAATAGAAACATGATGCGCCAAGCGCAGCAGCTTCAGGCCCGGCTGGCCAAGGCCCAGGAGGAGTTGGAGAGCACCGTTGTGGAGGCCACCGCCGGAGGGGGCGTGGTCAAGGTGACGGTGACCGGCAAGCTGAAGGTGCAGTCCATTGAGATTGCGCCGGAGGCGGTCGACCCTGAGGACGTGGAAATGCTCCAGGACCTTGTCATGGCAGCGACCAACGAGGCCATCGATAAGGCGCAGGAGCTTGCCCAGACCCGCTTGAGCGCCATAACCGGCGGGATGAAGATACCCGGGCTGACATAGAGCGCCCGCGCGGGTACGCTGCAATGACCTACGATTTCCTCCCGTCCGTGGCCGCTCCTCTGGCGCGTCTAATTGAGGAGTTCCACAAGCTGCCGGGCATTGGCCCCAAGAGCGCCCAGCGTTTGGCCTACTACCTCATAAGGATGCCCCCGGATGAGGCGCGGTCGCTGGCCGAGGCCGTCTTGGCAGTCAAGGAGCGGGTCATCTTCTGCAGCGTCTGCCAGAACATCACCGAGAGCAGCCCATGCTATCTCTGCTCCCACGAGGGCCGTGACAGGTCTCGTATATGCGTGGTGGAGGAGCCCCTGGACGTGCTTTCCCTTGAGCGCACCCAGGTGTACAAGGGGCTGTACCACGTGCTCCACGGCGTTATATCTCCCGCCAGCGGCATAGGGCCGGACGACCTGAAGCTGCGGGAGCTGATGGACCGTCTGAAGGACAGCCAGGTGGGAGAGGTTATCCTGGCGACCAACCCCAGTCTGGAGGGTGAGAACACTTCAATGTATATACAGCGTATGCTCTCGCCCCTGGGCTTGCGGGTGACCCGACTCGCTCGGGGTCTTCCCGTAGGCGGAGACTTGGAGTACGCTGACGAGGTTACGCTCAGCCGCGCCCTGGAGGGCCGGCAAGAAGTGTAGGCTGTCGAGTTCGTCCCATGACCACTACGCCAAAGACATACAAGACGGAGGCAATTGTCCTCAGGCACCACCCCATTGGGGAGGCCGATTACCTTCTCACCCTGTTCACCCCCAACCGGGGCAAGGTGCGGGCGGTGGCCAGGGGCGCGCGCCGCATCAAGAGCAAGCTGGGCGGCCACGTTGAGCCTCCCATGCGCACGTCCCTCTTCATGGTGAAGGGCCAGAACCTGGACACGGTGAACCAGGCTGAGGCGCTGGAGGGCTTCCGGCCCCTGAGGGAAGACCTGAACAGGCTGTCCCAGGCCTTATATATGCTGGAGATGGTGGACACCTTCTCCCAGGAGGAGCAGGCAAACTATCCCGTTTATCGACTTGTGCTGGACTCCCTGCGCTCCCTGTCCGGCGATGCGCCGCCCGCTCTTCTGCCCTACTTCCAGATGCGACTCCTCGACCACAGCGGCTTCCGGCCGGAGCTGCACCGGTGCGTGGAGTGCGAGGCCGGCTTGGAGCCGGGACGCCACTCCTTCGCGCCAAGCCAGGGGGGCACCCTGTGCGACTCGTGCCATCCGCCCGGCGTGGGCATCCTTCCCATGTCCCTGAACTCCATGAAGGTGCTGCGATTCCTCCAGAGGGAGAGCATGCCCAACGCGGAGAAGCTCACCCTGGAGCAGGACACCCTGGCGGAAATGGAGAGGCTTCTGGGCGCGCTGATCAGGTACGTTCTGGACAGGGACGTGAGGGCGTCCAGGTTTGTGCAGCAGGTGGCCCAGAGAGACCCGGTTGAGCCTGTTGGCCTCTCGTACGGAGACCGGGGCAAGGGATGAACGTACCAGAGAATCTGGCGGAAGGACTGAACCTCGCGGGAACGGGCATGGCGCTTGTCTTCGCCGCGCTGGTGGTCTTCATGCTGATACTCATGGCGCTCCAGAAGCTCTTCCCGGGCGAGGAGATTGAAGAGGAGGAGTTCCCTGAGGCTGCAGAGCCTGAGCTGGTGGCCGAGGTGATACAGGTTACCGAGACAGCCCCAGTAGTCGAAGAAGCGCCGGAGCCGCCCGCGGTCGCCGTCGAACAGACCGTCGGCAGGATACCCGGGTCGCAGATAGCGGCGATGGCCGTGGCGATATACCTGGCCATGGAGCAGCAGCCCCAGCCGGTCGCGGTCGTGGCCGCAGAGCCAGTCCTAGCTCAAGCGCCCTCATCAGCGTCGCCTCCAAGCCCCGCCACTACCCCGTATGGACGCAGCAGCTGGGGCCGCATAGGAAGGGAGGCCATGCTGGAGTCCCAGGGCCGCAGGGCCCCTGCCTACGGCAACCGGCCGCAGAGCGCATTCAACCCCAGGGGAAGCGAGAGGCGGTAGTCCATGCCTGAGGAGCTTCTGGGAGCGTTTCCAGACCTCACCCCCGGCAACGCTGCCATGATTTGCATTGCCCTGGGCATGATATACCTGGGGGTGTCCAGGAAATACGAGCCTCTGCTTCTGCTCCCAATTGGCCTTGGGGTGATGCTGGCCAACCTGCCGTCCACCGGCATCGCAGAGGACGACGGGTTCCTTGGGCTGCTGAGAAGGGCGGGGCTGGATAACGAGCTATTCCCGCTGCTGATGTTCCTGGGTGTTGGCGCGCTGACCGACTTCACGCCCATGCTCCAGAGGCCGGTGACGGTGCTCCTGGGCGCGGCGGCCCAGTTCGGGATATTCGCGGCCCTCATTGCCGCGCTCTTCCTGGGATGGAGTATGGAGAACGCGGGCGCCATCGGCATTATTGGCTCTGCCGACGGCCCGACGACCATCTTCGTCTCCACGCAGCTGGCCGACGTGGATCTGTGGGGGCCGATAGCCGTGGCCGCCTACTCCTACATGGCCATGGTTCCCCTGATACAGCCTCCAATTATGCGGGCGCTGACCACCAGGAAGGAGCGCATGGTCAGGATGCCATACCCGTCCCAGAGGGCGTCCTTCAAGGCCCGCATATTCTTCCCAATCATCGTCATCATCCTGGGCAGCCTGATTGCGCCCAAGGCCGCTCCCCTCATTGGTATGCTCATGTTCGGCAATCTGCTCCGGGAGGTTGGCGTGGTGGACAGGCTGTCCCACGCCGCCCAGAACGAGTTGATAAACGTCACAACCATCTTCCTGGGCCTTACGGTCGGCTCCACGATGACCGCCGAGCGTTTTCTTGAGCCACAGACCCTGGGCATATTCGCGCTGGGGCTGCTCGCCTTCGGAATAGCGACCTTTACCGGGGTGCTCTTCGGGAAGGTGATGTACTATGCGTCCCGGGGCCAGATAAACCCCCTGATAGGCGCGGCGGGCGTGTCGGCGGTGCCAATGGCTGCCAGGGTCGTCCACAGGGTGGGGCAGGACGAGGACTCCGACAACTGGCTCATAATGCACGCCATGGGCCCCAACGTCGCAGGGGTGATAGGCTCGGCGATAGCCGGCGGCGTGATACTGGGGTATCTGCTCTAGGCTGTCCTTACGTCGCAATTGGCAGCGACGGAGCTTCCAGGACGACCTCGCTGCCCATGGCCCGCAGGGCATCGTTGAGGCGACTGACAGACGTCCGATGTCTGGGGTCGAGCATTCTCTGGACAACCTTCCTGTCCACGCCAAGGCGCTCAGCCAGGGCTGACTGGGTGAGGCCACTGGCGCGAAAGACCAGGACCAGAGCGGCCTTTGCCGCCATGTCAATGGGCAACGCGACCATGCGCTCGCCGGGCAGCGGAGCGCTGGGCACCGGTATAGACTCCCCGGTCCTGAGGCGGCCATAGATGGCGGTATCCAGTGCATCCTCTGCTTCGAGAAGGGCCTCAGCCTCATCCTCGCCCGATGTGAGGCACTCCGGCAGATCCCGGAAGGACACCACAATCTCGTTCTCGCTGTACCGCTTCAGTTGTGCCGGGTATATGAATTGCATGATGTACTCCTCTTACCTGAAGTCGCTTCGCTGCAAGCCAAGCTGCCGAATCATCGAGGCAAGCAGGCCCGGGCCAAGCTCCTTGCGTAGGTCCTTGACGACAGTTACGCGGTCTCCATAGTAGAGTAGAGTATGGCTGCCTTTTCCCCGCTCGGTATCCACCAGTACCTCAACGTCTCGCTGCCGTCCCAGTCTGGCCACCCGCTCAATGAACTCCCGGCCTGTCATGAGTATATTATGGGACACACATGTCCCTTCGTCTATAGTTTAGGATATTACCCGGCCTGGACACAAGCCTGTGTTACAGTTGCTTGGCGGGCGGAATTGGCTTACTATGTCAGAGGTATAGAGGGCCACTCCTATGAAATTCGCAGACTTCTATGCAGACGGCCGTCCGGCCATATCCTTCGAGCTGTTTCCTCCCAGGACTGAGCGTACCCTGGCTGAGTTGGAGGAGCGCCTTCCCAGGTTGATAGGCTTGGGACCTTCCTTCATGACGGTGACCTACGGCGCGCTTGGCAGCACCCGCGACCTGACCCTGGAGGTGGCCTCCAAGATAAAGCTGGAGTACGGGATGGAGACCGCCCATCACCTGACCTGTGTTGGGTCCAGCCGGGACGAGATCACGGGAATCCTGGAGGAGATACGCGCCCAAGGCATCGAGAACATTGTAGCCCTTCGCGGAGACCCTCCCCGCGGGGAGACGGAGTTCACGCCGCCGGAGGACGGCTACGGCCACGGCAACGAGCTTGTGGAGCACATCAACCGCATCGGTGGGTTCAGCGTCGCCGTGGCGGGGTACCCGGAGAAGCACCTGGAAGCGCCGGACTTCGAGACCGATCTGCTTAACCTGAAGCGCAAGGTGGACAGCGGCGCGGATGGCGTGATCACCCAGCTCTTCTACGACAACAGCGACTTCTTCAGCTTTGTCGACCGGTGCAGGGCCATTGGCATTGAGCAGCCCATAGTGCCCGGCCTCATGCCCATCCTGAACGTGCAGCAGATCAAGCGCATCACGGATATGTGCGGCGCCACCATCCCCGATAACCTCCTTGAACAGCTTAACAACGCAGAGGACGACGAGGAGAGTGTGCACCAGATAGGGATTGTGCACACGGCTGACCAGGCCATTGACCTGTTGGACCAAGGGGTGCCGGGCATCCACTTCTACGTCCTGAACCGCCACTTCCACATTGCCGATATCATGGAGCGCATTCAGCCCGCGCTGCAGCGCAGAGGGGGAATTGCAGCGGCGGGCTAGAATGTCCTCGCGCCCCCACTCGCCGTTGACAGGCAAGGGGCCATTCTCTAAACTAAAACTTGCAAAGACCCGCTTTTTGCCTGTAAGTGTGGCATGTCGGGAGAGCTACAGTAGCGCTATACGTAGCTCTCCCTCTATTTGAGGGTTTGTAGTGCAGTTAAGGAGGCCCAATGAGCGCATTGCGAGAGAAAGACCCTGATGTAGCCCTGGCAATCGAGAAGGAGTCTGAGAGGCAGAGGAGGAACATCGTCCTCATCGCCTCTGAGAACTACGCAAGCCAGGCGGTGCTGGAGGCCCAGGGCTCTGTGCTGACCAACAAGTACGCCGAGGGCTACCCCGGTCGTCGATACTACGGCGGCTGCGAGTACGTGGACATTGCCGAGCAGCTGGCCATCGACAGGGCGAGCGCCCTGTTCGGGGCGGAGTACGTCAACGTGCAGCCTCACAGCGGGGCGCAGGCTAACATGGCGGCCTACTTCGCCATCCTGGAGCCTGGAGACACCGTGCTGGGCATGAGGCTTGACCAGGGCGGGCACCTCACCCACGGCAGCCCGGTGAACTTCTCAGGAAAGCTGTACAACTTCGCGGCCTACGGCGTGGACAGGGAGACGGAGCACGTGGACTACGACGAGGTGGAGCGGCTGGCCCTGGAGCACAAGCCCAAGGTCATTGTGGCCGGGTACACGGCGTATCCCAGGACAATCGACTTTCCCAGGTTCAGGGAGATTGCCGACAAGGTGGGCGCGCTCCTCATGGTGGACATGGCCCACATCGCCGGGCTCATTGCCGCCGGTGTCCACCCTTCGCCGTTGCCCCACGCCAACGTGGTCACGTCCACCACCCACAAGACAATGAGAGGGCCCAGGGGAGCGTTCATTCTCTCGACCCAGGACAGGGCGCGGGCCATCAACAGCGCCGTCTTCCCCTTCACCCAGGGCGGGCCGATGATGCACGCCATCGCCGGCAAGGCCGTGGCCTTTGGCGAGGCGTTGCAGCCGGAGTTCAAGGAGTACCAGCAGGGCGTGGTGGACAACGCCCGGACACTGGCCCAGGGCCTCACCGAGAGCGGGCTGAGGGTCGTTTCCGGCGGCACGGACAACCACCTCGTGCTCGTCGATCTGACCCCAATCAACGTCACGGGCCAGGAGGCGGAGGACGCCCTGGGCAAGGTGAACATCACCGTCAACAAGAACGCCATCCCCTTCGATGCGCGTCCGCCCAGGGTCACCAGCGGACTGCGCCTTGGGACGCCGGCGGTCACCAGCCGGGGATTCGGCGTAGAGGAGATGCGGGACATTTCCAGGCTTATAGTCAAGACCCTTGCCAACATCGGAGACGCGGCGGTGGAGAAGGAGGTCAGGGAGGACGTGGAAGGGATTGGATCCCGGTTTCCGGTGCCGGGCCTGGATTCGTGAGCGGCTAGCTTCGCCAGGTCTCAGTGCGCAGCGTTGACGCTGTGCGCGTGGCTGGTTATCATCGAAGCACCATGGCGGAAGCAGAGAAAGTACCGCACGCCTGGGGGTGGGCCACGCCCAAGGCCCTCCTGTCCTCCATGCGCCCGCGCCAGTGGACCAAAAACCTCATCATCTACTTCGCCTTCTTCTTCACCGTAAACCAGGGCTGGCAGCTTGACGATATTGGCGAAGCGACGCGCCTCTTTGCCCGCGCCACCATTGCCTTTGTCCTGTTCTGCCTGGTGACCAGCGCCGTTTACCTGATTAACGACGTAATCGACGCGGAGAAGGACCGGCTTCACCCCGAAAAACGACACCGGCCCGTTGCCGCGGGGACTCTGCCGCCGGCGCTGGCCCTAGGCATGGCCTTCCTGCTGGCGACGGGCAGCATTGCGCTTGCGGCCGTCCTTGACCCGATGTTCGCGCTGGTGGCGCTGGTCTACTTTGTCGTGATGATCGCCTACTCCACGTACCTGAAGCGCCTGGTCATCCTCGACGTGTTCACCATTAGCGCGGGGTTCGTTCTGAGGGCTGTGGCGGGCGCGATCATACTGGGTGTTGTCATATCGCCCTGGCTGTACGTCTGCACAAGCCTGGGCGCACTGTTCCTGGGCTTTGCCAAGCGTCTCAACGAGTCCGTGCTGGCCGGAGAGGACGCCGGCCTCCAGCGAGAGGCCCTGGACGACTACAACCCCAAGTTCCTGGAGCAGCTCATCGCGATTGTGGCTCCCGCCACCCTGGTCTCCTACATCCTCTACACTTTCACCTCCGAGAACCTGCCGGACAACCACGCCATGATGCTCACCATTCCCTTTGTCATGTACGGCCTCTTCCGCTACCTCTACCTTGTCCACAACAAGAACCTGGGGGAGAGCCCGGAGGAGATACTCCTCACCGATAAGCCGCTTATGCTGAACATCGCGCTCTGGCTGATAAGCGCCTCGACGGTGCTGGTGGCGTACCGATGAACAGAGCCGTAACGGAGTTCCAGTACTGCCCCAGGTGCGGAACGCGCCTGTCGGAGTCAGACATCGACGAGAGCGGGGTTCTGAGGTGCCCGGACTGCCGGTTTAACATCATTCGCAGGCCGGTGATCGGTGTGGGCGTGGTTGTCCTGCACGGCAAGATGGTCGTATTGGGACGCCGCACCCTGATGGGAGGCCGTCGATACCAGGGCCACTGGTGCATCCCCTGCGGCTACCTGGAGTGGGGCGAGGAGGTGCGCACCGCCGCGGCCCGGGAGTTCCTTGAGGAGACGGGGCTTGAGGTTGAGATAGTCGACGTCTACGCCGTCCACTCCAACTTCCACAACCCCAACGATCTGACGGTGGGCATATGGTTCAAGGGGGAGGTTGTTGGGGGCGCGCTTCAGGCCGGGGACGACCTGGACATGGTTGGCTACTTCCCCCTGGACGACCTGCCAGAGCCTATCGCCTTTCCCACGGACCGCCTGGTGCTGGAGCAGCTACGGCGTGAGATGGAATGAGCCGCCGCGTGAAGAGCGGCTCTTCTCGTACTCCCTTGCGCCGTTCAGGTAGGCGTGGCTCGATTCCGCTATGAGGTTGGTGAGGCCGGTACACAGGTACTGGAAGCCCAGGTTTCTCCAGCGAGCGTAGGCCTCCGGGCTCCCGGCGATGGTGCCTGCCGCCTTGCCCGCGCCCATTATGACCCGACCTGCTTCTTCAATAGCGGCCAGCACTTCGGGGTGGGTGGGCTGGCCGGGATAGCCCATCGCGCTGGACAGATCCGTGGGCCCCAGGAAGACAAGGTCAACCAGATCGACGCTTGCGATCTCCTCCACTTTGGCAAGGGCCTCCGTGGTTTCCACCTGCACGCACACCAGGGTCTCCTCGTTGGCCGTGCGGACGTACTCGGCCAAGTCTATGTTGGTCCCGTACCTGGTGGCCCTGTGGGCTGCCAGGCCGCGCCGTCCCAGGGGTGGGTACTTGGTGGCTGCCACCACCATCTCCGCTTCTTCCCGCGAGTTGACCATGGGTATCTGCACGCCGCAAACCCCGGTGTCCAGGTATCGCAGGAGGTTCTGGGGGAGGTTCAAGGCCACCCTCACCATGGAAGCCATGCCGGAGGCGTCGGCGGCGCGCACCATGTGCTCGCAGGTGTCCATATCCACCGGACTGTGCTCGGCGTCGATGATGATGAAGTCGAATCCGGCAATGCCCAGCATCTCCGCCGCCGCCGGCGAAGGGAGGTTGCAAAACAGTCCCACCGCGGCGTCGCCCGCTCTCAGCTTCTCCTTGATGGGGTTCTTCTTCATTCTTCCCTCCTGACGGCGGTTGATGCCAACTGCACCACTTTAGCTTAGAGAAAATATTGCGTCAATACGAGCATTTTCACTTCTATGGACATGGGCGTTGCCTGGGCTATAGTTGGCGGTAGAGTCTTGAAGCTGTGATCGGGAGTGATATGGAGGGAGAATGGTAAAGGTAATTTCCTGGAATATAGGCCGGATGCACGCGCCTTGGCGTGAACTGTTGAAGATGGATGCCGACGTAGCGCTGTTACAGGAGGCCGCGCCACCACCTGAGGACGTGGTCAAACTACTGGACGCGACGCTTCCGCCTCCTGAGAAGCCTGCCATCCTGGACATTGGCCCGCGAGAGGCTTGGGACTCGCACTCCTGGAACTCAGATTGGTGGCGCGGACGAGCCAACGCCCTATTTGACCGCTGGCCAATGGTGGTGCGCCTGTCAGACAGAGTTGAAGTTGAGTGGTTCAAGCAGGTCGGTCCGACGGGATGGCCTGAGCCGGCACATGACGAGATAGCCGTGAGTGGCATAGGGACAATGGCAGCCGCCCGCGTCACGCCTGTTGACGGCTCTACCGAGCCGTTTATCGTCGTCTCTATGTACGGCCGGTGGATTGGGTCGCATCCAAGCGTCAAAAAGGGGTCGGGCTTCAATTGGGGCTACGCAGACGGCTCTGTCCACCGTATCATCTCCGACCTCTCGGCCTTCATAGGCAACAGGAATCCGGAGACGCACCGCATCCTGGCCGCAGGCGATCTGAATATAGCATATGGGCATGGTTATGGCGACGCGTACTGGGAAGCGCGCCACAAGACCGTGTTCGACAGGATGGAGGCCATAGGGCTGGAGTTCATGGGGCCGCAGTTGCCGGATGGCCGGCAGGCGGAGGTGCTGGCGGGGGGTGAACCCGCCAGTTCCCGGAACGTCGTCACCTACTACCTCCCTGGAATGAACCCGGCGACGGCCAGCAACAACCAGCTGGACTACGTTTTTGCCTCCCGCGGCTTTCACGAGAACATCAAGGTACGCGCTATGAACTCCGTGGAGGAGTGGGGCCCCAGCGACCACTGCCGCATAGAAATAGAGGTGTCCTGATTCCATTTCTCTAAAGGCGTTGGTTATGGTGAACGACACCGCTCATACTGAGCTTGTCGAAGTATGAGCGGTTGCAACTACGCCTGCTGTCTCCCGCTCTGGTTCGACAAGCTCACCATGAGCGGGAAAAGGGTGGCATTACGACCAGCGTTGCCAATACCAACAAGCCCCGAGAACACCTCTGACGTCCGGCGCTTTAATGCACCTGCGCTTTGGTGTATAATTATAGTGGATTTATGTTGCTGAAACACGCCCGGAGACGACAAGGAGGATGTAGATTTGTCTTTGCCTGTTATAGGCGTAGCAGCCTCGGACGCAGATTGGGCCCGGACGTACAGAGAGGCGGCGGAGAGGGGTGGGATGGAGACCAGGCTGCTTCTGCCTGACGACCCCGAGAAGGTCTCAGAGACGCTGGCTGCCCTCGACGGCATACTGCTGACCGGTGGCGCGGACATAGACCCCGGCCACTACAACCAGGAGCCGGACCCGGAGGCCGGGCTGGACGAACCCAACCACCCCCAGGACAGGTGGGAGATAGCCCTGCTGGAGGCCGCGCTCAAGGCGGACATGCCCGTCCTGGGTATCTGCCGCGGGATGCAGCTTATGAACGTGGTCTTTGGCGGGAAGCTCATCCAGCACCTGTCGGGGCACCGCACGGAGCCCGGTTCCATGAAGTCGGCGTACCACCGGGTGTACATATCCCCCGGCAGCAAGCTGGCGGCCATTCTCGGCTCCGGCGGCTTCGTGCAGGTGAACAGCCGGCATCACCAGGGCGTGAGCGAGCCGCAGAAGGCGCCGTCGCTCATGGCGTCGGCCTACTCCCTGGAGGACGGCCTCATCGAGGCCCTTGAGAGCCCCGCCCACGACTGGGTCATAGGCGTTCAATGGCACAACGAGAACGAGGAGGAATTGCCCAAGAGCTTCGGGAATCTTTTCCTGGCTCTGGCGGAACGAGGGGGGATGTACTCCCAGAAGAGAGGGGCCGGCCCTGAGCAGGGGTAACGGCTCAAATACAACCTCAGAACGGAGAGGATAGATCATGGTTTCTTCCGGAAACATCAGGCCCGTGCGCATCGAAGAGGAGATGCGCAACTCCTACCTTGACTACGCCATGAGCGTAATTGTTGCCCGCGCCCTCCCGGACGTGCGTGACGGGCTGAAGCCGGTGCAGCGCAGAATCCTGTACGCCATGGATGACCTTGGCATGAGGGCCGGGGCCGCTTATCGAAAGAGCGCCCGCCTGGTCGGGGACGTCCTTGGTAAGTACCACCCGCACGGCGACTCCGCCGTCTATGATGCCCTTGTGCGAATGGCGCAGGACTTCTCCCTGCGCTATCCCCTCATCGACGGGCAGGGCAACTTCGGCAGCATCGACGACGACCCGCCAGCCGCCATGCGCTACACCGAGGCGCGCTTGGCCGCCATCGCCCAGGAGATGCTGGCGGACATCGACCGCGACACCGTTGACTTCGGCGTCAACTTTGACGACTCGCTCAGGGAGCCGCTGGTGCTCCCCGCGAGGCTTCCCAATCTGCTGGTCAACGGGGCGTCGGGCATTGCCGTTGGCATGGCCACTAGCATTCCTCCTCACAACCTGCGGGAGGTGTGCGACGCCGTGATCCACCTCATAGACCACCCGGAGGCCACGGTGGACGACCTGGTGAAGTTCATCCAGGGCCCGGACTTCCCCACAGGCGGCATCATCATGGGCCGCGAGGGCATCCTCAGCGCCTACTCCACCGGCCGCGGGCGTGTGGTCGTGCGGGCCAGGGCCGCCATCGAAGACATGGCGCGTGGAGGCCGCAAGCAGATAGTCGTCACCGAGATACCCTACCAGGTTAACAAGGCCAACCTGGTGGAGAAGATAGCCCTGCTGGCCAAGGACAAGAAGGTGGACGGAATAAGCGACATCAGGGACGAGTCCGACCGCCAGGGGCTGAGGATTGTCATTGAGCTGCGGAGGGAGTCCCAGGCGGAGATTGTGCTTAACAACCTGTACAAGCACACGGCGTTGCAGTCGGCCTTCTCCGTGAACACCCTTGCGCTGGTTGACGGACAGCCCCAGGTGCTGCCCCTCAAGCGCATCCTGCGGCATTACATCGACTTCCGTCGCCAGGTGATCACCCGCCGCGCGGAGTTTGACCTGAAGAAGGCCCAGGAGCGGGCTCACATCCTGGAGGGGCTGCGGATTGCCCTGAACAACCTGGATGCGGTGATTGCCCTCATTCGGGCATCTGCCGACGCGGAAACCGCCCGCCAGGGGCTGATGCAGCAGTTCGGCCTCACCCAGGTGCAGGCGCAGGCCATCCTGGACATGCAGCTGCGGCGCATCGCGGCCCTGGAGCGGGAGCGGATCGAAGAGGAGTACCAGGGCCTGGTCAAGACCATCGCAGAGCTTGAGGCGCTCCTGGCGGACCCGAAGAAGATTCTGGCCGAGATAAAGAAGGAGACCCGCAAGCTGCGGAAGGACTACGGCGACGAGCGCCGCACGGAGATCACGGGCGAGGAGGCCAGGAACTACACCCCGGAGGAGCAGATCCAGCACCAGGAGATGGTGATAACCATAACCCAGCGCGGCTACATCAAGTGCATGCCAGCCACCACCTACAGGGCGCAGCACCGCGGCGGGCGCGGCATTACGGGGATGCTTCCAAGGGAGGCCGACGTGCTCCAGCACCTGCTGGTGGCCGACACCCACGACACGCTGCTGTTCTTCACAAACCGGGGCAAGGCATACTCCCTGCGGTGCTTTGAGGTACCGCCGGACACCACGCGGAATACCCGAGGCACTCCCGCCGTCAACCTGCTTTCGCTGTCGGAAGGGGAGCGGATAAACGCGGTGGTTGTGAAGACGGGCATAAGCCAGGAGGGGTACATCCTCCTGGCGACCCGAATGGGCGAGATCAAGCGGATGGAGTTCTCCGTACTGGCCAACATTCGGAGCAACGGGCTTATAGCAATGGACATCGAGGACGGAGACGAGGTCATATCGGCCTGGCAGGCCGGGGAAGACGATGACGTGGTGATGGTGTCGGAGAAGGGTATGGCCGCCAGGTTCCCCATTTCCAGGGTGCCCACCAGACAGCGGCCTGCAGGCGGCGTCAGGGGAATGCGCCTTGACCCGGGGGACAGGGTTGTATCCATGGACGTGGTGATACCCGGGGCGCAGCTGCTGGTGGTGAGCCGCAACGGGCTTGGGAAGCTGACTCCCATAACGTCCTATCGGCAGACCGGCCGGGACGTCAAGGGTGTGACAACCCTCAGGATAACCGATAAGACGGGGCCGGTGGCTACGGCTCACCTTGTTCAGGACGCCACTGAAGTGCTGCTGGTGTCCGAGAAGGGCGTCATTGTCCGGGTGCCCCTCTCGGAGATACGCTCGCTGGGGCGTATCACCCAGGGGGTCAAGATCATGAACCCTGACGAGGGTGACTACGTGGCGACGGCCACCAGTATGAACACCAATACCAGAGTGGAAAAGTAGCCCGACGGCGCTATTCGTGCCAGTAAGTTCCCGCTCGTGGTGAGCTTGTCGAACCATACGAGCGGGAACGGCGTCTCAGATAATCACCCGTAGGGTGAGGGCATCATGCCCACGGGCACCTCAATGAGAGTCGGCGCTTTGGCGGCCAGGGCGTCCTGGAGCGCCGCCTCCAGCCGGTTAGGGCCGTCGGCCCGGACGCCCTTTGCGCCGTAGGCCTGGGCTAGCTTCACGAAGTCCGGGTTGTGCAGCTCTGAGCCTATGGGCCTGTTGCCAAAGCGGTTTATCTGGTCCCTTAGCACGTTGCCGTAGGCGTTGTCGTTGAACACCACCGTCACCAGGTTGATGCCGTACTTCACGGCGGTGGCAAGCTCCTGGGAGTTGTAGAGGAAACCGCCGTCGCCGCAGATTGCCACCACGGGCCTGTTGGGCTGGGCAACCTTCGCGCCCAGGGCCGTGGGGAAGGCGTAGCCCAGGTTCCCAAAGTAGGATGAGGTCATGAATGTTCCCGGCTCGTAGACGGGGTAGTGGACGCGGCTGTAGTAGCTTATCTGTGTCATGTCCGCAACGAATATGCCGTTGTCCGGGATGACCTTCCTGAGAACAGCCGTCAGGGAATCCTGGGGCTCCACCTTGCGAATATTTTTCTGACGCTCCTCATTGATGGCCTCCAACTCGGCCTTGCGGCTGGGTCTGGGTGGCTGGGCAGCCGACAGCTCGCGGTACAGCTCCTCCAGGGTGCGTCTTGCGTCCCCTACAAGGCCGATTGTGTCCTTGTGGTTCCGGCCTATCTCCTCGTCATCTATGTCAATCTGAATGACCTGGTGGCCCTTCAGCACGTCCGGGTTGGCGAGCCTGCTGCCGACGGCCAGCACCAGGTCGTGGCCGGTCAGCTGGTTGTTGTCCCGGCCCGTGATCGCGCCAGCAGACAGGTAGTGCCTGTCTGAGATAGCGCCCTTACCCTCGTTGGTGTAGACAACGGGCGCCTGCAGGTGCTCAGCCACCTTCAGCAGCATCTCCGAGGCCCCGGACCTGATGACGCCGCCGCCGGCCCATATTATCGGGTTGGGGGCTTCCAGGATTAGCTTTGCGGCATTTCTGACAGCCTCATACGCGGCCGCGGGGCGGAAGTAGTCCCCCGGCTCAAGAAGCTGGACGTCAGCCTCCTCCGCCAGGGTCTCCGGCGGAATCTCTATCTCCACGGGTCGCGGCCGGCCGGTCCTGAGCTGATAGAAGGCCTCGTGGACGGCGTCGGGGATCTCCGCCGGGTCCAGAATCCTCCGCGCCCACTTGGTCACCTGCTTTATCGCCTCCAGCTGGTCGTCGACCTCGTGGAGCATACCCCGGTTGACCCCGATAAGCTCACGCTGTATCTGCCCGGAGATCGCCAGCACGGGGCTGGAAGAGGCGTAGGCGGTGCCTATTGCCGCGGAGGCGTTGAGCAGCCCGGGGCCGGGCACTACCAGGGTCGTCCCAACGTCGCCGCTGGCCCTGGCGTAGCCGTCCGCCATGTAGGCCGCCCCCTGCTCGTGGCGGGTGGTCATAAACTGAATGCCCGGCTCGTCGTACAGGGCGTCCATGGCGTGGTATGTCTGCACACCGGGCAGGCCAAAAATGTGGCGCACTCCCTCCAGGTAAAGGGACTTCATCAGAATCTGACCGCCTGTCAGTCTGGGCATGGCTGCTGCCTCCCTTCTTACGGCGCGCGGGTGGACGTATCCCCGCCGGCTGACTCCAGAATAGCAAAAAGGCTGGCTTATTTGAAGGGTGGGCGGGGGAACGCTGCCTTAGCCCCGGCGGATGCCCCGTGCGACTACGCACGTCCACTGGAAGTGGATGCCGCCCGCACCGTCCTGGCGAATGTGAAAGGCGTCCACGGCGTCCTGCGTGGCGTTGAGGAAGTCACGCCGCAGGCCCTCGACCACCGGTGCCGGGGTGCCTGAGCGCAGCACCCAGTCGTCGAATCCCATTGGCACCGGCGCAAGGGCGGTGTCGGTTACGTGGAAGCCCTGGGACTCCAGCAGGGCAATCCACTCGGAGGGTGAGAGGTTGCGCACGTGGCTGGGGTCTCGCCGCTCTTCGATGTCGTTCATCCAGTCTGCGGTGGGCGCGTCCTCCGGGCAGGAGGTGTCCGCCATGATCAGCACGGCCTCTGGCGCCACTACGCGATGCCACTCGGAGACGGCCCTGTTCAGGTCCTGGAAGTGGTGGGCGGCCGTCCGGCAGGTGAGCAGGTCCAGGGAGCCGTCTTGGAAGGGGAGTTCCTCAGAGGCCGCCAGAACGTATCCCAGGTTGCTCAGGCCGCGCTGGGCCACCTGCTTGCGGGTCTCCGCCAGCATTGCCGGGGTGATGTCCACTGCAAGCACGTGGTCGGCGTATGGCGCTACGGCAAAGGCCGTGAACCCGGTCCCGGTGCCGATGTCCGCTGCAAGGGGATACCTGGCCCTTGACGCCCAGTCCTGGACCACCTCAAGGCTCTCCCCGGAGCTGTGGACTATGCTCTCGGAATAGAAGCGGGCCTGCCGCCCAAACTGCTCCTGGGACGTGACCTGCGATTGGATGTTCTGCTCGGAAGACACCACTGAATGTTAGCCCAAGGTTGGGGATGATGCAAGGGCGATGAGTGGCGTTCTGACCGCGTGCTGCGATTACAACTTCAGCGCCTGCCCCAGCCGCAGGCCCAGCGCCACCGCCGACAGGCCGACGGCCAGTTGCAGCAAGACGTTCGCCGACCCGGCCAGGTATGCCCCGTCCCGGAGCAGCCTGACGGTCTCCATTCCGAAGGCCGAGAACGTGGTGAAGCCGCCGAGCACGCCTACTACCAAGAACGCCTGGGCCTCGGGGCTGAGCGGCTGGCGGGCGTCGGCAAAGCCCACGATGGCGCCAATCAGGAAGCAGCCCAGCGCGTTCACGGCAAGGGTTCCGTAGGGAAAAGCGGAGCCTCCCATAGCGCCGGTCACCCCCGTGACAACAAGGTAGCGCATTATGGCTCCAACTACGCCGCCTGCTCCAACCCATAGTATCAGCAAAGTTAGCCTGTCCTCCGTCTGTACCTCTTGCTCAGGGTAGTTGTACCACAAATCGGAGTATGAAGGTAGGTCTGCAGATGTTCATCGTCACGTTGCTGTGGGTCGTTGGAGGACTAGACCGCAGGCCGTTGACCTCGTATTATTAGGCTATCCGACAGAGGTGAGACATAATGCTAGTACCAAGGGCGATGAGCACCCAGCACCCGGACAACGCGACACCCGCGCCCTTCGCCGACGAAGCCGGTGTGCTGAAGGGCGACGGTGAGGTGAACGAGGCCGTCGATGTCTTCGCCCTGGGCTGTGACGAGCAGATGTGGGACTCCGAGGGCAAGGAGGCCGACAACCAGGTCGTTCGCAAGCTGCTCACCGGCTATCCGGACTTCTTCCAGGACAATATCCAGCTTGGTCGGGACGTAGCGCTGACCCTGCGTGTGCCCAATCCCCGCATTGAGCAGGACATGCGCAAGTCCATGGTGGAGGCTCTGCAGAGCGTGCCCTCAGCGTGGGACATGGCGCACAGCTTCTACGGCGACGAGCACGCCGCTCCAATCCAGGAGGTCATTCTCCCATTCACAACCTCCGCGGAAGAGCTTCTGCTGGTTGAGGCCTACTACCAGAGGGTGATCGTCGGGCAGGAGGACGAGACCCTGATGGACGGCCAGGACGTCAGGGACTGGGTGGGGGAGTTCTACCCCAAGAGCGTCCGGGTGATTCCCCTCATTGAGGACGTGGAGCACCTCTTCCATTGCGACGCCATTGTCGAGGAGTTCCTGCACGGGAGGGAACTACCGGGCCAGAGGGTGTTCCTGGCGCGGAGCGACCCGGCGCTCAACTACGGCGTGGTGTCCGCCGAGCTTGCGCTGAAGGTGGCCCTTCGCCGCCTGTACGACCTGGAAGGTAAGCTGGGCGTTCCCCTGTATCCCATCATCGGCGTTGGCTCGGTGCCCTTCCGGGGACATCTGAACCCGCTCAACGTCGACCGCGCCCTGACCGAATACCCCAGCGTCCAGACCTTCACAGTCCAGTCCGCCTTCAAGTACGACTACGACAGGGATACCGTCCGCTCCGGCATAGCGCAACTCCTGGCCCACGAGCGCCGGGAACCGGCGTCCGTTGATAATGAGCGCGTCCGCGACGTCATGCGCAAGACCACCACCGAGTATCAGAACCAGGTGCACAAGATGATCCACGTCATCAGCACCGTGTCGGCGCACGTGCCCAAGCGCCGGGAGCGCAAGATGCACGTGGGGTTGTTCGGCTACGGGCGTTCACTGGACGGCGTGGGCGGCGTGACCCTGCCGCGGGCCATTGGCTTCACCGCCTCCCTCTACTCCATTGGCGTGCCGCCGGAGCTGCTGGGCCTGGCCGCGCTCACTGACTCGGACCTCGCGTTTGTGCGGGAGGTGTATCCCAGCCTTGACCAGGACCTTCACTCGGCCCTGCGCTTCACCAACGAGCGTCACGTGGGAGAGCTTCTGGGCGCGCCGTACATACGGCTGGTGGAGCAGTTCGCCGGCGACATAGACCGCGTCCACGAGGGGCTGACCAGCGCAATCCGCGCCGGCCTGGACGAAAACGCTGACGTCAATATCAGCCACTACGTTCAGGAGGCCGCCCATCTCCGCCGCTTCCTGGGCTAGCTGAGTTGCCCGAGTACAGGGTATTTCCAGCGTGTTTTGGTTATCCCGTATGAAACCGCTCGCCCTGAGCTTGTCGAAGGGAGCGAGCGGGGAAGCCACAGGCCGCATTGTGCCCGCTCATATGGTTCGACAGGCTCACCATGAGCAGGCAAGAAGTTATTTCCAGCCGGCGTTGGCATTACTAACACAACCCGGCAATACCGAGTACAGGACTACGTTGGCGCAATCCCCTCTGAGGGGTCCTTTGCGTAACTTGTGACCAGCCCCATACCAACGTCATCCTGAGCGTAGCGAAGAATCTAAAGTGGTTCATTTAACACATCGTAGCTTTGCAGACAGAGGCTTTAGATTCTTCACTTCGCTACGCTCCGTTCAGAATGACAGATGGAACGCTTCTTCTTGGGACAATGCTGGAGCTGTTCAAAGATCTGCGAAAGCGGGAATCTATCCCTCACTTTCAGAGGCGTCCTGGATTCCGGCTTCCACCGGAATGACGATGAAAAGCGCTCCCTCCGGGACAACACTGGGGTTATTCAAAGGTCTCCTCTGAAGAGAGCTTTGTACGATGTGCTCATTCCTGCCGCAGAATAGGCCGGATTATCCGCTTCGCCTCCTCCATGTCGGCCACCATGTTCCCTGGAGGCACCCTGTCCAGCACGCGCAGGGCGTTGAGCGTGTCTGCCACGTCGTCGTGCAGGCCGGAGATGATCAGAGTCCTTGAGGGGTGTCCCAGGGCAATGCGGATAAGCTCGCCAATCATCACGGCGGCGGTATCGTCCACGTACAGCGTTCGGGACATATCCAGGACCACCACCTGATGGCCCCGGATATCGGGTCGAAGGCTGCGGCTCATCTCCCTGGCGGATGCCACTGTGACCCGGTCGGGGAGTATCACCATCCCTGTGCGAGCCTGATACGGGTCGACGTCGTCTGAGTCGGCGTCGTCCAGTATGGCCTGGTCAAGCACGGGGGTAGAGATCAGGGAGCGGACCTCCAGAGGCTCAAGCTGCCGCGCCCCCGTCAAAGCGGCCACCACCAGGCCAACAACTATGGCAAGGTTAATGTCCACAAAGAGGACCAGGACGCTTGTCAGGACCATGACTGCGGCATAGCGGCGGGGTATACGGTGGAGCCTGGTGATGAACCGCCAGTCGATGATGTTCCAGCCGTTAATAATCAGAATCCCGGCCAGGACTGCGAATGGGATACGCTCCGCGACCGGAGCCAGGACGAAGAGGACCAGGAGAAACAGCGCGGATACCGTGACCCCTGCGACCATTGTCCGCCCGCCGCTGAAGGCGTTGGCAAAGCTGCCAGGAGCAACCCCCCCGGGTGAGCCTCCTATGAGACCGGCGGCTATGTTTCCAACGCCCTGGGCCATGACTTCCCGGTTTGGCCTATGATGTGTGCCGGTGATTGCGTCCAGCTGCAATGACACTATCAGGGTGGACACCGAGCTTAACAGTGCCATCGCAAAGGCCGGCTGTGCGACCCGGAGGAAGAAGTCCAGGGAAATGTCCGGCAGCTGCGGGGCAGGCAGGCCGATGGGAATCTCGCCGATGGTCGGGGCTTCGCGCAGTACCGTCACTCCAACCACGCTCCCTATGACCAGCACCACAAAGGGGGAGGGGGCAATGCGCAACAGCCGTCCCCGCCACAGGATTCCCAGGACCACGCAGAAGACGCTCAGGGCCAGCGCCTCAATATGCACCTCCGCTAAGGCCGTTGGCAGCGCCTTAATGCTGTCGAGAGCGGTCCCGGCCGGTGATGCGCCCAAGGCCAGGAGCGCCTGCTTGATGATTAGCAGGAACCCGAATGCGGTGAAGAACCCTGCGGTCAGGGAGAAGGGTATGTATGACACGTACCGTCCCACTCCCAACAGGCCGAAGGCGATCTGCATCAGTCCGGCCAGAATCCCGACGCTTATGGCCTCCGTGATGCTCGTGGTGTACTCAGCGACCACAACCGCCATAGTAAGGGTGACCAGTATATTGGGGCCGGAGGTCATTCCCCTGGTTCCCCCAAAGATGGCGGCAAAGAAGCTGACCGCCACAGCGCCGTAGAGCCCGGCCACGGGGCCCAACCCGGATATCACCCCGTACCCTATCGCCGTAGGAAGCGATATGCTACCCGCCGTGATACCCCCGAACACGTCCCCGCGCAGGTCGGACAGCCCGTAGCTGAACTGCCCGGGTAAAGCGGAGGACAGACGTTGTTTAACGTTCATAGGCTTGAGACACTGTAGAATGCCGGAGAAGTCGGGGTCTCCAGAATCAGTGACAGCTTACCAGCTATTCCACTGCGGCGAAAGTGGCGTGTCGCTGAGGTATTCTCTGGGCGTGTTGGAATTGCCAACGCTTCTAGGGAGGCTATATCATGCCCGCTCATGGTGAGCCTGTCGAACCATGAGCGGGCATAGAACAGCCTCGAGGCTCCCGCTCATACCCTTCGACAAGCTCAGGGTGAGCGGGAAGCAAGACGTATCAGTACATGTCTGTTATGCCGATAAGGAACACCAACACATAGAGAATACTCGCCGGCGCGCTCGGTTTACCCTCCACTTCGCATGTGCTAGAATTTCTATACCAGAGGTAACACTTATGCCCATCTACGAATATCGTTGCCAGAGCTGCAACCGCAAGTTCTCTGTGTTCTTCCGCAGCTTCTCGGAGACCAGCGACCCCTCCTGCTCCCACTGCGGCGGCGAAAACCCGACTCGCATCATCTCCCAGGTGGCCGTGATCACAAGTTGGAACGACTTCATGGGCAACATGCCCTCCTGGGAGAGCATGACTGACTTTGACGAGGACGACCCTAGAAGCGTTGCCGACATGCTCCGTACCATGAAGGACAGGACCGGCCAGGACATTGGGCCTGAGGGAGAGGAGTTCCTGGCCCGTATGGACACGGGGGAGATGCTCAACGACACCGGCAGCCTTGGATTCTAGCGGCAATGTCGTCACCTGATCGCGGCGCTATCGCCCAAAGGGTCAAGGGCCTTTACGTCATCATAGACGAACAGGCGGCGCAGGGCAGGGGGCTGGTGGAGTTGAGCCGCGCGGCGCTCCGGGGTGGCGCTAGCGTCTTGCAGCTTCGGGACAAGATCAACGACAAGGGTGACGTGCTGCCCGTCGCCCGCTCCATCCGCGACCTGTGCGAAGAGCACGATGCCCTGCTGATAATCAACGATCATGTTGACCTGGCCGTGGCCTGCAACGCCCACGGCGTGCACCTGGGCCAGCACGACCTTCCCATTGAGGAGGCCCGGGCCATTCTCCACCCGCACCAGATAATTGGCACGTCAAACGCCCTCTTGGAGGAGGCACTGGACTCGGAGAGGTGGGGTGCGGACTACCTGGCCGTGGGCGCGATGTTCCCCACCAGCACCAAGGAGCGGACCCGGCCGGCCGGCCTGGAGACTCTCAGAGAGGTACGGGGGAGCACGTCTCTGCCGCTGGTCGCTATTGGCGGCATCAACGGTGGCAACATCTCCCAGGTTGTGCAGGCGGGCGCGGATGCAGCGTGCGTCATCTCGGCGGTGGTCAACGACCCTGACCCGGAGGCGGCCGCCCGCCGTCTGGTGGCGGCGATGGAGGCTGCCAAATAGGGGAACAATCCCCTCAAACCCTGGCAGTTTAGTTGATGAAGCCCGTCACATGAAGTATCATGTAGTGTGACAGGAAGCACAATCATCTATAGAGCGTAAATGACATGGCCGTTGGAATAAATCAGGAAGACGCGTACGCCCTGCCGGAGCCAATGGCGGAGAGGTCCGTCCGGACCCACCGGATTGGGTTCCTTATCGCGGGCGTCGTGTTTCTGATGGTCATTGGGTATCTGGGCTTTACGGCGTTCCAGAGCGCCAGCGCCTACTACCTGACCGTCAGCGAGCTCACGGCCAAGGGCGCCGAAGCCTACGACAAGAACATCCGCGTTAATGGCAAACTGGTGCCGACGTCTTTCGAGAGAGACGCTGGTGGCACTCTGGTGCACTTCTCCCTGACCGACGGTACGGATACGATAAACGCCGTCCACGACGGTGTTGTCCCGGACCTGTTCTTCAACGAGCACTCGGAGATACTCCTGGAGGGCACCTACGGCCCGGAGGGTCTGTTTGACGCCCAGGCCATAATCGTAAAGTGCCCGTCCAAGTACGAGGCTCTGGAAGACTCGGCGTAGCCACCGACCGGAAGCTGCACAAAAGAGAAGCGCCCCTCTGTGAGGGGCGCTTCAGTCTTTCCAACCGGGTTGACGGAACCAGTCTATATGGCGAAGGCCTCCACCTGGTCCTCAAGGCTCCTGGGCCTAGCCTTCTGAGCCATCAGCTCCACGCGCTTGTCCATGGGATCGGAATCCTCTCGCTGGTAGACGAGACCCAAAGGGATGCCCCCCTCCTGAAGCAGGCTGTAGGCAGCCGCCTTGTCTGACGTGTCATGGTCCTCGGGGATGTCCCACGCAATGGGGGCTATCTCCTTCTTCACGTTGCCCTTCAGGAGGTCGTAGTTGTCGTTGTAGGTGGTGCAGGGCGACTGTACGTGCACGATTGAGAACCCGGGATAGTCCATGCCCTGCTGAATAAGGCTGGCCAGGTCCCTGACCTTGCTGGAGAAACCGGAGGCGATGAAGTTGACGCCCATGGTCAGGTACATCTCCAGGGGATTGAGGGCGTTCTCCACCTTGCCGAAGGGAGTGGTAGGCGTGATGACGCCAAGCTCCGTGGTAGGCGAACTCTGGCCCTTGGTCAGACCGTAGACGCCGTTGTCCATGATGATGGCCGTGACGTTCAGGTTCCGCTGGGCCTGGGGCGCAATGTGCTCGCCGCCGATGCTCAGGAAGTCTCCGTCACCGGACACGATCACCACGTTCAAGTCTGGCCGGCCCATCTTCACGCCGAATGCCACAGGCAAAGACCTGCCGTGCAGTCCGTGTATTCCGAAGGGCTGACCGCCGTCCAGCAGGTGCACCAAGTTGCCGGAGCACCCGATACCGGCTACCACCACGGTATTCACCATAGGCTGCTCAAGCTCGATGTTGCGCTTCTCTACGCCCATCTCCAGCGCCCGCTTGACGCCGAAGTCACCGCAGCCCGGGCACCATTTGAAATCGTATTCAGGATTCTTCTTGCTCATACGTTCACCAACTCCTTCTGTCGGGTTTCGAGTCTCTCGGTCACCCTTGTCACCAGGTCTCTGACCTTGAAGGGCTTGCCTGTGTACTGGGTTAGGGCCTCTGCGTTTATCCCTTCGGCGCGGAGGATGGTTGCCAGTTGACCCAGGTAGTTCAACTCCGGTATCAGGACTAGCTCCTTCTTCCTGAGCTCCTCCAACAGCTTGGGGGGCATGGGGTGAATCTGCATGGTGTAGTACCATGCAATCTTCATCCCGTCTGCAGTCATCTGATCGTACGCCTCCCTGGCCGAGCCCTTTGAGCCGCCCCAGGGCAGCAAGGCAATCGGCTCGTCGGCGTTTTCGGATTCGTACGTGCCGTCCTCAAGGAGCTTCAGCTTGCTGAACCGCCGTTGGGTCATCTCAACGTGCCGGGTGGGCAGGTGAGTGGTGTCGCCCATGCCGTCGTGCTCGCTGGCGTTGGCCACGTAGGGGCCGGGGCCGCCGGGGATGGGCATGGGCGAAAGCTCCAGACCAGCGTAACGCTCGTAGCCGTTGTCGCCCCTGTAGATGTTCCTCTTCTCAGGCACAACCTTGGACACGTCAGGCTTGGGGATGTTCTGGGCCTGCTCCGACAGCGCATGGTCGCTCAGGAGTATCACGGGGCCCTGGTACTTCTCCGCCCAGTTGATGGCGTTGATTGCGGCGTAGTAGCACTCCTCAACGGTGCCTGCGGCGATGATTGGCAGGCTGGCGTCGCCGTGGGCGGGGTGCAGCGCTGCGAACAGGTCGGACTGCTCAACCTTGGTTGGGAGTCCGGTTGCGGGGCCGCCCCTCTGCACGTCCACAACCACGCACGGAATCTCGGCCATCCACGCCATTCCAAGGCCCTCGCTCATCAGGCTGAGGCCTGGGCCGGAGGTTGAAGTCATCGCCTTCTTCCCGGCGTAACCCGCTCCGACAATCGCGTTTATGGACTCGATCTCCGAGCTTGCCTGGTAGACGAACTTTCCGGGTCCTATCAGGTTGCGCTCCATGTACACCAGGATGGTGGTGGCCGGCGATATGGGGTATCCGACGAAGAAGTCCAGGTCGGCCGCGAGCGCGCCGATGGCCAGGGCGTCGTTGCCCTTGATCAGGACCTGCTCGTAGTCCGGGGGCGTCGGGTCGGCCAGTTCGCCAAGGCTGAAGCCGCTCTTCTTGGCCTCTTCGCGCCCAAGGTCGAGCGCCATGATGTTGCCCTTGATGATCTCTTCGTCCCCGGGGCGTCCTCTGCTGAACCGCTTGGTCACGAACTCCGGCAGGTAGTGCTCAGGCATGTGCACCAGGTGGGCTATGGCGCCCAGGATGACCATGTTGGCCGCCCTGGGGTTCCCGGTGGACCGGGCAAGCTCGTCTATGCGGATGCCGAAGCTCTTGCCGTCGTCCTCCAGCTGGAAGTCCTCTGAGTTGTAGACAATGACGCCGCCCTCTCGCACCTCCTCCTGGTGGGTGTCGTAAGCCTCGCGGTCAAAGGCCACCAGCACGTCCAGGTCGTCGCCGTAGCTCAGCACCGGCGAGGTGGAGATACGGGCCTGGGCGAAGGTGGGGCCGCCCATAATCTGGGAGGGGAAAGTTACGAACGTCTTGACGTGATAACCTACTTGGGCGGTGACCTGAGCAAGCAACTCAGCCGAGGTCACCAAACCTCCGCCTCCTTCACCAGCAAATCGAACCACAAAGTCTGTATTTGCCATCTACTACCTCTCTTATGAATGATGATTCAGGAACGGCGAAGAGGCCACGCGCGGCCCTCCGCTGCGCCTGTATGGGGAGTTAAACGCCATTCCGATGCAGGGTGCAACTGGATATAGGGAAACGAGGAAGCTGCTTCTCCCTGAGCCGCCTCCTCGCGCGATGTTGTATTCACACATGAGCAAGAAGACCCATCCTGCCTCTGCGTTGCTGCGGAGACCCGGAGGCGGTTCCCCGCGGGCCTTCGCCTTTATCACCTGAATCCAACTCTAACATTCCACTTTATCGTTGTCAATAAGATTTCGTAACGATTTATATCGTGGAAAGTTTCACAAATCGTAGCGGTTTACATAGTGCGATATTTCACAGATTGACAGTGAGAAGGGCAAATGATATATTCCTTTGCGATGGACGTTGGGCTGCTTCGGGACAGGCTGGTCAATCCGCAACCCGTAGAGAGACCCACCTGCTCCTCTCGCAGCCTTACGCAAGATACACTGACGGCTTGCAGCGTCGCGCCCTGTACGACGCGGTTGCCGTCAGCGGCGCCTTCGCGGGGAAGTGCGGGGAGCCGTAGCTGAAACCTACATCCTTGGACGAAACTGCCGGAGGGGATGAACATGACATCGGAGATTGAGATTAGAAGGGGACTGCGGGATGTCTACATTGACCACACCCAGTCCAGCTTCATAGACGGCGAGATTGGCAAGCTCCTGTATAGGGGCTACTCCATCCACGACCTCGCGGAGAAGTCCACCTTTGAGGAGACGGTCTACCTCCTGCTGTACAGCAAGCTGCCCACGCAGAAGGAGCTGGACGAATTCGACGCGCTGCTGCGCGCCAATCGCAGTATTCCCGACGAGGTGGTCAAGGTTCTGGACCTGGTCAAGACCAGCCACCCGATGGACGTCCTCCGCACCGGCATGTCCGCCCTCGCGGCCTTCGACCCTGAGGTGTCCGACAACTCCGTGGAAGCCACCCTGCGCAAGGGAATCCGCATGACGGCCAAGGCCCCTACAATTGTGGCGGCCCACCATCGGCTGCGACAGGGCCTGGAGCCGGTGGCCCCCAACCCGGACCTGAACCAGGCCGGAAACTTCCTCTACATGCTCCTGGGCGAGGTGCCTGACGAGGAGACCATGAAGCTGCTGGACGTGGACTTCATCCTCCACGCCGAGCACGGGATCAACGCCTCCGCCTTTGGCGCGCGGGTCACCGCCTCCACCATATCTGACCTGCACTCGGCGGTTGTCACGGGCATCGGCGTCCTCAAGGGCCCGGCCCACGGCGGCGCCGCCGAAGAAGTGATGAAGATGGCAATCGAAATAGGAGACCCGGCCAACGCCGAGGAGTATTGTCGCAACATCCTGGACAACGGCGGTCGGATCATGGGCTTTGGACACCGGGTGTACAGGGCGGAAGACCCCAGGGCGCGGCATCTCCGTGAGCGCTCCCGCGACCTCAGCGAGAAGGTGGGACAGCCCAAGTGGTTCCAGATTCTTACCTACGTTGAAGAGGTGGCGATGGTGCCGTACCGCGAGCGGGGCATCTACGTCAACGTGGACTTCTTCGCAGGCTCCATCTACTACCTGCTGGGCATCCCGGAGGACCTGTTCATCTCCATATTCGCCATGGGGCGCATCCCCGGCTGGACGGTGCAGGTCATGGAGCAGTTCTCCGACAACATCCTGCTGCGCCCTCGCCTCCTGTACCAGGGGCCGATGGACGTGGAGTACGTGCCCATCGGCCAGCGCGGCTAGCCGACCATACAGCTACATCAGCAGACCGAAAGACCATTCCTGCGAAGCTTGCCCCGCACTTGATGCGGGGGCAGGAATCCAGGGGAGAGGGGCGCAGACATACGCCAATATTCCCTAAAGTGGGACGCCCTCAACCAGGGGCGTCTCCTTTCATTTGTGGGGTGAAGCAGCATGTCTGACGGCGCTCTGGGCGCTATTGAAAACCTCATCCGGGAGCGGGGCAGGATCACCTTCGCCGAATTCATGGAGGCGGCTCTCTACCACCCCGACGGAGGCTACTACACCAACCCCGAGAACAGGGTCGGGCGGGACTTCTACACCGCGCCCTCCGCCCATCCCGCCTTTGGCGCTCTCATTGCCGTGCAGCTTGAGCAGCTGTGGGCGGCTATGGACGGGCCATCCCCCTTCTACGTAATAGAGGTGGGAGCGGGCACGGGCGTCCTGGCCAGGGACATCCTGTCCTACTCCGCCGACCTGTCCCCGGACTTCCACAGCGCCCTGGAGTACGTAGCGGTTGACTACCAGCCCTCTGAACGCGCTCCCGACTCCGTCACATGGGTGAAGGCCGGCGGCCTCCCGCTCCGGGATGTGGAGGGCTGTATCCTCTCCAACGAACTCCTGGACGCCTTTCCCGTGCACCGCTTTGCAGCTCAGGACGGCCGCCTGCTGGAGGTCTACGTGACCCTGCGTGACGGGGAGCTTGTGGAAACCCTTGATGAGCCGTCGACGCCGGACATAGAGCGGCGTCTCACCGGCCTCGGCCTCGACCTTGCGGAGGGTTTCCGGGGCGAGGTGAACCTGGGCATAAGCGGATGGCTTGATGAGGTGAGCCGCGTGCTCAAGCGAGGTCTTGCCCTCACCGTAGACTACGGCCACACGGCGGCTGACCTGTACTCTCCCTCGCGCTCCCGCGGCACGCTGCGCTGCTACTACGGCCACACGCTCACGGACGACCCCTACCGGCACGTCGGCAGCCAGGACATCACCGCTCACGTGGATTTCACGTCACTGATAGAGTCGGGAGAGGAGCGCGGCCTGGTCACCCTTGGCTTCACAACCCAGCGGAGCTTCCTGTACAACCTGGGCTTCCAGCAGCTACTGGACTCCCTGAGCCGCATGGAGCTTGACCAGAGGCGGAGGGACGCCAACCGCATGGCTATGCTGGACCTGGTCAAGCCCGGTGAGATGGGCGACTTCAAGGTACTGGCCCAGTCCAAGGGTCTGCCCCAAGACCTGCGTCTCACGGGCTTTACCGGCGGCGGTGACTCAACCTCAGCCAGCCGCCTCCCGCCCGCGCCCCTCCTCTCAGAAGGCCACATGGAGCTTATGGCCGCCCGCTACCCTCACCTGGGCCTCCAGTTCGAGCACCTGTGGCCCTTTGGCAAGGAGGATGGGTAAGGGTATTCCGGCGCCCCCATCCTAACCTTCCCCCTGCCAGGGGAAGGGACATTTCTCTTCCCCTGGCAGGGGGAGAGTCAGAGAGGGGGTAATACTCTATCCAAGTTATCGGGTGGCGGTCTTGTAGAAGGCTACCCTTCTTCTGCCACCAGCCCCAACTCCGGTGCCACCGGCTTCAGGGCGTCCGCCACGAACTCAATCAGCTCATCGAGGTCTACGCCAAGCTCCTCTGCGCCTTGCACCAGGTCATCCCGGCTGACGTTGCGGGCAAAGGCCTTGTCCTTCATCTTCCTTCGTACAGACCTGGCGTTGGTGTCCGCAAGGCTCTTGGACGGCCGCACCAGGGCCACCGCCGTGACAAAACCGGATAGCTCGTCAACGGCAAAGAGGGCCTTCTCCATGAGGCTCTCCCTGGCAATCCCCGTGTGGTTCCCGTGGGAGAGGATGGCCCTCACAATCTCCTCCGGGTAGCCCCGCTCCCGCAGAATCTGCGCCCCGTACTGGGGGTGCTCCTCCTCGGAGGGGCAGACGTCCCAGTCAAAATCGTGCAGCATCCCCGCAATGCCCCACACCTCCTCGTCCTCACCCACCTTGCGAGCGTAGGCCCGCATGACCGCCTCCACTGAAATGCAGTGCTTCAGCAGGCTCTCCGACGTGGCGAACTCCTTGACCAGGCCCCACGCGCGCTCTCTGTCCATTTACTCACCTCCTGCGACTGAGTCGATTTCGCTCGCGTCCTCTTCGGCGGCTTCCGGCGTCTCCTTGGCGGCGCACCTGCGAGCGGTGGTGATGAACCCCGTGTGCGCCACCATACGATGCACGGGCCTCACGCTGCGCTGCGACACCGACCAGGGGCGCTCCAGCACCTCCACCGTCTCCATAAGCTCGAAGTTGGGGTTGTCTACCAGCGCCGCCTGAAGCTCGTGGATCTGGAGGACGGTGGGCAGGTAGCTCAGGAAGATGCCGCCTGGCGCAAGGACCCGCGCCGCCTCCGGCACCACGTGCCAAGGCTCCGGCACGTCCAGGACTATCCGGTCAAGCTCCGGCTCCTCGATTCCCTGGTACACGTCCCTGACCTTGACCTCCAGGTTGGGCGTATTCGGGAAAAGGGCGTTGATGTTCGCTTTGGCCTTCTCCACCAGGTCCGGTCTCACCTCGTAGGAGACGACCTTGCCCTTCTCGCCCACGGCCCTGAGCAGCGCCATGGTCAGCGCGCCCGACCCCAGGCCGGCCTCCAGCACCCTCGCGCCGGGGAACACGTCCCCGTGCATGATTATCGCGCCCATGTCCTTGGCGTACACCACCTGGGTGGGGTGTGGCATCTCCAGGATGTAGTCGGCCAGCGTTGGGCGGAAGGCCAGCAGCACGTGGCCGCTGTTGGTCTCGACCCTGGCCCCGGCCTCCTGCCCGATGATGTCCGCGTGGGGCACAATGCCCAGGTGCGTGTGAAAGGTCTTCTCAGCCGACAGCGTGAGCAGGTAGCGCCGCCCGCGCCTGTCCACCAGAAGGGCCAGGTCGCCCTCTGCGAAGCTATGGCTGGGCATTACAGCGCTGCGCTGGCTCTCCCGTTGAAGGGAGACGCTTGCCAGAATCCGGTGTTGTTGTACAAGGAAGCGCGACACTGTCATTCTGAACGAAGCGTAGCGTAGTGAAGAATCCAAAGTGTCTGTTCACAAAACTGCGACGCTCTGGAATGAAACGCCTTGGATTCTTCGCTGCGCTCAGAATGACAGTGAAGTGTGGCTTCATCTCAAGTTGGGCAACGGTCTTCCCATTGGTGGAGAATCGGAGAGGGAATTCACTTCTACAGCTTGTCCAGCTCGTCCAGAATCTCCTGGACGTCCGGCAGTCCGCGGTCGTAGACGCGCTTGTACCTGATCACGCCTTCCTTGTCGATGATGATGACCGCCCGCTTCCCAACGCCCCGCTCTTCGTCGTAGATGCCGAACAGCTCGAACACGTGGCCCTTGGGGTTGAAGTCGGCCAGGAGCGGGTAGGGAAGGTTGCCCAGGCCGGAGGCGAAGGCCCTCTGCGTTGGGGCGCTGTCCACGCTCATCCCCAGCACCTGCGCGCCCTTCTCCTCAAACCTGCGATTTTCGATCCGGAACCCGGAACACTGGTGAGTTCAACCGCCTGTGAAGGACAGGAGATGGGTCTGTATGACGACGGTCTTCTCACCCAGGTACTGGCTCAGGGTGATGTTCTCGCCGTCATGGGAGCGGAGGGTGAAGTCCGGCGCCTTGTCTCCTACTTCTGCTGTCATGTCTGCCTCCTGAGTCCAAACTTGGCTGTGTTCACCTAGTCTACCCCGCGAGCGTCGTTGGCGCAATGCGTAATTAGCTGTCATTCCGAACGGAGCGAAGCGAAGTGAGGAATCCAAGGTCTTGGCGCGGAAAGCTACGTCCTTTTGCATTTGACGTCCATAGATTCCTCGCTGCGCTCGGAATGACGCTTACAGTACTTGGAACTCTCTTAGACAGGGAATGGGCTTAGGCGATGCATCGCCTCTGACATCGCGAAGTTGCGGTGAGCGCCCTCTGGATTCCTGCCTCCGCAGGAATGGATGACAGTGGGGGGTTATGGGTGACGACGCCTAGTCTTCCGCGGCCGCCCTCTTCCAGCCCAGGTCCGGCCTCCTGGCGGCGCGAGCCTCGTCCAGGCGGCTGTTGGGCGTGAAGTGCGGAGCGCTCTTCACCGTCTCAGGCTCCTCGTCCACCTCCCGGGCAATGTCCTTCATCACCTGTATGAAGCGCTCCAGCGTCTCCTTGCTCTCGGACTCCGTAGGCTCTATCATCAGCGCCTCCTCCACCACCAGCGGGAAGTACATCGTAGGTGGGTGGATGCCGTGGTCGATTAGGCGCTTGGCGATGTCCAGCGCGCTCACGCCCTTGGCCCGCTGCCGCCGGGCGGAGAAGACCACCTCGTGCATGCACGTCCGGTCGAAGGGCAGATGGTAGTAGTCCTTCAGCTGGCTGAGGATGTAGTTGGCGTTTATGACCGCGTTCTCGCTTATCTCACGGAGGCCGGAAGCGCCCATGCTGCGGA
This sequence comes from Dehalococcoidia bacterium, assembly GCA_034422115.1. Classification (GTDB taxonomy): domain Bacteria; phylum Chloroflexota; class Dehalococcoidia; order Lucifugimonadales; family UBA2985; genus DAOUJW01. Next base: position 46,965 of record DAOUJW010000017.1, read on the forward strand.
TGTAGGTGTACGCCCTCACCAGCACGCCGAAATTCCCGTGGAAGGCGGCCGTCTTGCCGACGGTCTGCTCCGGCGAGCCCAGCCGGTACCTCTCATCGCCGTTGTCGTCTATGTAGCGTTCCACGACGGGCGATGGCAGGAATGGGGCCAGCCGCGGCCCCGCGGACACCGGCCCCGCGCCGGGCCCGCCGCCGCCGTGGGGCGTGCTGAAGGTCTTGTGCAGGTTGAGGTGCAGAACGTCGAACCCCAGGTCGCCCTGCTTCGCATGGCCCAGGAGGGCGTTCATGTTCGCGCCGTCGCCGTAGACAAGCCCGCCGGCTTCGTGGACGGTGCGGCACACCTCAAGGATGTTGTTGTCGAAGAGGCCCAGAGTGCTGGGTAGGGTGAGCATCAGACCAACCAGGTCGGAGTTGCACGCCTCTTTAAGGGCGTCCATGTCCATGTTGCCGCTGCTGTCCCTGGGAATGCTCTGGACGCGGAAGCCGCACATGGCCGCCGACGCCGGGTTGGTGCCGTGGGCGCTGTCCGGGACCAGGACGGTCTTGCGATGCCCATCGCCGCGGGAAAGGTGGTATGCGCGAATCATCAGCATACCGCCAAGCTCGCCCTGCGCGCCGGCCAGGGTCGCCAGGCTGGTGGCCTCCATACCCGTTACCTCAGAGATGTAGCGCTGGAGCAGGTAGGCCAGCTTAAGCGCGCCCTGCACCGTCTCCTCCGGCTGGAGCGGGTGTATCTGGGAGAACCCGGGCATCCGGGCCGCCTCGTCGTTGATCTTGGGGTTGTACTTCATGGTACAGCTGCCCAGGGGGTAGTAGTTGGTGTCCACGGAGAAGTTCATCTGGCTGAGGGTGGTAAAGTAGCGAACGACCTCGCCCTCGCTCACCTCAGGCAGATCAAGCTCGCCGCGAAGCAGGTCTGCGGATGGCATGGGCTGCTCCGGCACGTCGAGAGGCGGCAGAGACGCGCCCAGGCGTCCGGCCACGCTCCGGTCCATCAGCAGGCGGCGGTCACCGTTCAGGCTCTCCATGGTCTCCTCTCAGTTGCTATGGGAATCAAGGTTTCTGAGCGTGAACAAACTCCCATCGTCATTCCTGCGGAAGCAGGAATCCAGGAGGGGTGGGGTGTGGACTCCCGCCTGCGCGGGAGTGACGAGTGGCTGTATATTTTCATCCTATTACTTGGCCTCCGCTCTTCCGGCTCAGGCCGAACCGATTTCTCTCAGCGCCTCTGCCAGAGCCTCTATCTCTTCCCTGGTGTTCATTTCAGTGACGCACAGCAGCAGCCCGTTGGGGATGCGGTCGCTGACGTCCAGCCCGCCGATAATCCCGCGCTCCAGCAGCCGTGCATTGACTTCAGACGGAGCAATGGGGCACTGAACAACGAACTCCTGGAAGAAGGTCCCGCTCAGCGGCAGGCTGTATCCGGGAATGCGCTCTATCAGAGACGCGGCGTAGTGGGCCTTGTGATAGGTGAGCTCTGCAATGTGGCGCAGCCCCACCTTCCCCATGCAGGCCAGGTAGGCCGCAATCATCGTGCCCACAAGCGCCTCGCTGGTGCAGATGTTGGAGGTGGCGCGCTCCCGGCGGATGTGCTGCTCCCTGGTCTGGAGAGTCAGGACGTATCCCGTCCGTCCCTGGGTGTCGACTGTGCGGCCAACAATCCGTCCGGGCATCTGTCGCAGGTACTGGGACCTGCAGGTGAACAGGCCCACGTAGGGGCCGCCGTAGCTCAGGGGAACGCCCAGCGGCTGGCCCTCCGCCACCGCTATGTCCGCTCCATAGTCGCCGGGGGAGTGGAACATGCCCAGGAACACGGGGTCGGTCGATACCACCAGCAGCGCGCCCTCTTCGTGGGCCGCCTTGCCCAGGGCGCTCATGTCCTCAATGTAGCCGTAGAAGTTGGGGTTCTGCACCACCACGCACGCCGTGCCCTCTCTTATGTCCAGCCGGTCCGGGCTTGTGGTGTACACGTCCAGCCCCTGGGGGTCTACGTAGGTCCGGATGACCGACATGTTCGCGGGCGATACGCTGTCCAGGACGGCGATGCGCTCCCTGGTGGTGAGGCGGCACGCCATCAGCGCGGCCTCCGCCAGGGCAGTTGCGCCGTCGTACATGCCCGCGTTCGCCACCTCCATGCCCATCAGTTGGCTGGTGAGCGACTGGAACTCGTAGGTGATCTGCAGGGTGCCCTGGGCCACCTCCGGCTGGTATGGCGTGTAGGAGGTCGAAAGCTCGCCCCTGGAGGCGATGTGGCCCACGACGGCGGGGATGAAGTGGTGGTAAGCGCCGCCTCCCAGGAATGAGGGCGTGCTGCCCGCGTTCAGGTTCAGGTCTGAGAGGGCCTGCAACTCTCTCCTAAGCTCCAGCTCGGAGATAGGCGCGGGGATGTCCAGAGACGGGTGGCTGTAGCCCTCCGGTATGTCCCTGAACAGGGCTTCAACGGAATCGACGCCAGCGGCCTTCAGCATGGCCTGCCGGTCGGCGTCGGTGTTGGGGATGTAGGGGGAGGTGGAGTTTCCCCGATCCATCGGTTACTCTTCCAGTGACTCCAGGAATGATTCGTATTCAGAGGCCGACATCAGGTCGTCCAACTCGGCCGGTCTTGCGGGACTGACTCTGACGAGCCAGCCTTTTTCGTAGGGGTCCTCGTTCACCACCTCCGGGCTGTCCATCGCCTCCTGGTTCACCTCCACCACCTCGCCGGATATGGGGCTGAAGATGTCGGACACGGACTTCACCGACTCCACCTCGCCCAGCTTCTGCATCTGGCTCAGCACCGTGCCGACCTGGGGAAGGTCGAAGAAGACAATGTCACCCAGGTGGTCCTGGGCGTAGTAGGAAATGCCCAGCAGCACGCTGCCGTCGTCTTCGCTCTTTGCCCACTCGTGCTCTCGCGAGTATTTTCGGTCAGTCGGATACATCATCTCTTCCTGGTGTAGAAAGGAATCGCGGCCACCTCCGCCCCTGCCTGCCTGCCCCGGATGTCTATGGCTATCCCTGTCCCGGGTTGTGAGTGTTCCATGGCAACATAGCCTAATCCAATGCCCATGTCAAGGGTAGGAGAGTGGGCGCCGCTGGTGACCTCGCCGATGGCCTCGTTCCCCCTCAGCATTGTGTAGCCGTGGCGGGGTATCCCGCTCTTTTCGACCAGGCGGAAGCCGACCAGCGTCCTCTCCGGCCCACGATCGCGCATCTCCTGCAACGCCGAGAGGCCGATGTAGTCGCCCTTGTCGAAGCTCACAAAACGGTCAAGTCCGGCCTCGAGCGGCGTGAGGGTGGCGTCCATGTCCGACCCGTGAAGCAGCAGGCCGGCCTCAAGGCGCAGCACGTCCCTTGCCCCCAGGCCGCAGGGCGTCGCGCCGCCGTCCCTGAAGCTGCGCCACAGCGACGGCGCATCGCCAGCCGGGTAGATGACCTCAAAACCGTCCTCGCCGGTGTACCCCGTGCGGCAGACCACCGCCCCAACCCCGGACACCTGAGCCTCCACGGCGCGGAAGGGCCTGACGGTTGACAGGTCAACGGAGGTCAGAGCCTGGAGGATGTCTTGGGCCTTGGGGCCCTGGAGGGCTATCAGGGCCGTCTCCTCGGTGCGCACGTTGATGGTAACGTCCATCCGCCAATCGTCCAGCCACTTCCTGAGCCACGCCAGGTCCGTGTCGGCGTTGGCGGCGTTGACAATGAAGATGAACCGCTCATCGCCCATGCGGTAGAGAATGGTGTCGTCGATTATGCCGCCCCGCTCGTTGCAGAGCAGGGTGTAGCGGGCGCGGCCCAGGGGCATGTTGGCCACGTCCGCCGTCACCAGCCGGTGGAAGAAAGCGAGCGAGTCCGCGCCGGTGACCTCCAGACGCCCCATGTGGGACACGTCGAAAATGCCGGCCCTGGCGCGCACGTCTCTGGACTCCGAGAGGATGCTGGTGTACTGGATGGGCATCTCCCACCCGGCAAAGGGCACTATGCGCCCGCCGGAGGCCTGGTGCTCCTCAAAGAGGGCGGTGCGCTTCAGGGAGTCATGCTCTGCGTTTTGCTCTGTCATAAGTCTCAGTAAGCAACGGAAATCGTTACGGCTATCAGTTCCATATTAAGACGGATAGGGCGTTTGGTCAATGGCGCGGGGGAGGTTGGTAGGGAGAGCTATCTGACAGCGGTCAAGCCTTTTCAGCGCAGCAAGCGTATGGATTCTTCATTACCTTGGGCGGTAGCTATATCTAGTGGAGTCTTTCCTTCATCGTCCTTGGCCCATTTGTCTGCGCCGTTCTCCAGGAGTGCTTGGATGACCGCTGGGTTGTTGAAGTAGGCCGCGTAGTGCAGGGGACGCCAGCCTCTATTGTCTCTAGCCTCAATGTTAGCGCCGTTGTCGAGAAGCATTTGAACGACTGCTGGGGTGTTTCCAGCAAGTGCAGCATTGTGCAGAGGGGTATTATCATAATTGTCTCTAGCCTCGATGTTAGCGCCGTTGTTGAGTAGCGTTTTGACGACGTCGGGATTTGGATTCCAGCCTGCCGCCCTATAGAGAGAAGTCGCGCCCAAAAAATCTCTAGCCTCAATGTTGGCCCCGTAATCTAGCAGCACTTGTATGACCGCCGGGTCGTCGTTATTCACCGCAGCTTGGCTTAGGGGCCCCATATCCAGAACTCCCTTGGGATGGACTCTTGCGCCACAGTGCAACTCCGCAAGCAGACCCTCTACGTTTATGCTGCGCCAGAAAGCATAAGTGCTCCATTCTTGCTCCGTTGTACCTGTAGGACAGTTAGGCGTAGCTGTGGGGAAGGGTGCGGTAGTCGGCTGAGGTGTAGAAGTGGGTGTCGCAGTGGGATCCGGTGTCCAAGTCGGTTCTGGGGTCCAAGTAGGTACTGGAGTCCAGGTTGGCGCGACCGTGGTAGCCGATGTGCAGGCGGCTAATGCAAGAAGTGCTGTCAGTATCAGGCCAATAAAGAGCGTTGCTAATCTCTTTGCCTGCATATTGTCTCAGTCATCGTCATTAGGTGCTTTCATTTTGGTTGAATAATCGCTCCAGCCAGGAAACAAGAACATCTACTTGAGGTACGTCAGGATCGAGGAAGCGATGTGTGATAGCTGTTCCATAGGGCCTGCCAGGTTCCCTTTGCCACGCAAGCCAAGTGTGCATAACTGCCTTTGGTTTATCGTTCTGTGTGAATCTTTGCTCTGGAATGTCGTCCACTACGTCAGTAGCATAACCAATTAGAGTGTCCGTTTCCGGGACCATTAGACGCAGAAGATTTTCCAGTTTCCCGGGCGCCTGGTTGTCCGGCATTATCCAGACGCCGACCCTCGGCAGGGGTGGTTCAACAGGAGGTTCCATTATTGTCCCATTCTGGTTCGGCGTTGGAGGAACTTCTCGGTATCCCGCTCTGGTGAGTATGTTTCTGATGGACTGCCAGCGGGAATACGGGCTGGCATCCGCGTCTATCACTATTCCGACAATATCATCGTTTCCTATACTGGCTTCGAGGCGGGTAGGAATATGTTCAAGCAGATTTGCGCTTCCAGCCAGGTTTTGCACTTCAAAGAGAGATGAAATGCCCCGCACTATGCCTATGTGCCTCAGAACGTGCTCGTCGTCAACGCCCTCTACCAGAAGCGCGTTGCTACCCGGCATTTTTAGCGGACCTCGATTTTGTCACGGGTTATAATTTCAAGTTCATCTTCATCAAACGCAACAGGGAAAAGTTTTTCACCCTTGCGAACGAGGCGCAGAATTACGCCCTCCTCAGGCGATTCAGCCGCTGCCTTCTGAAAGTGTTTTACGGCGTCACCACTGTGGGTTGTGGCAATGACCTGCACGTCCAGACTCTGGGCGAGCTTGAATATCATCCGCCAGACGTCAACCTGCACGGTGTGGTGCAGGCCGTTCTCAAACTCGTCAATCAAAAGTACGCCCCCGCGCGCGTTGACCAGAGAAAGGGCTATGGCGAAGAGGCGATTCACCCCATCCCCAAATGACCGCAGAGGGACTGGCCTTGGAAAGTCCTTGGAGCGTACAATGGCTGTTCTGCCCTCAGACGATGCCTCGCCGCCAACCATAGAGACGGCGGTTATGCTGGGGTCTATGATCTGCAGTGCTTCAACTACGTCCTTCTCGTTGTCGGTCAGTGCTACGCCGTCCCACAGACGCTCCAGCGCGTCTGTGTTTCTTCCGCTGTATGGACTGACTAGGATGCAGGGCATTCGCTCAGTATCAGACGGCCTCCGGCTAGGCATCCGGTTTGCGCGGGCATAACGGCGAAAGGTTTCTAGGTTATGGATACGCCTTCTCTCTTCCGTTTCGGCTACCAGGGCGGTTATGTATTCGCGTTCTTCGGCACTCGGATCCTCAAGTTCAACCAATCTTGGTATCTCGTCTTCGTCCTCTTCTTCTACAAACCAACCCACTCGTATACTCAGCTTCTTGAGACGCGTTGAGCCATTGGTGGAAATGACAATCGGTCCAAAATCCTCTGAAAGGCGCGGAAATCCGTGGAACAGAGCGGAGGCGTTGAAGGCGGTCTCCGGATCACCAGTACGCTCACTGTCATCCACCTCCCTGATGTATTCTTCGCGCGATGCGAGGATGTCATAAATGACGCTAGGCGCGGCGTTGTTAGCATACAGACGCAGCGCTTCAAGAATGGAGGACTTTCCCGTGTTGTTCCTGCCGGTTATCAGCGTTACGCGGCCCAGCTTGGGAACTTCCAGGCTCTTGAAGACACGGTAACCCTGTATGATAAGGTTCGGAAAGTGCAACCCGTCGTCGTGTGTTTTTTTATACATGGATTTGAGTCTGATATTCCAAATTTCAATGTATTGAGACTAAGTTTTGATCACCTATATTATACTGGTAGCCCGTCTTGCCAACAACATAGCTACACTGTATTGTGACTGTGCCGTTTGGTCACGCCTACCTCACTCCCGCGTATTCATACAGCCTGTCGGCCGTTAGCTCAATGCCGGCGCCCATCGTGAGCTTCTCCCGCCACTCCGACGGGATTGCCTCCACGCCGTAGTGCGCCCCGGCTATCTGCCCGTAGATCGCGCCCGTCGTGTCGGCGTCGTCACCCAGGTTGACCACCTTCAGCGCCCCGTCTCGGAAGTCGTCGGAGTTGTGGAAGGCCCAGAGCACCGCCTCCAGCGTGTCCACCACGTAACCCGTCCCCCTGATGTCCGGCGGCTCCTTGCGCTTGAAGGACCCGGCGGCAATCTCATCTATCTTGCGGGCAAGGGGACTCCTTTCCCACAGGCCCTCCACGGGGCAGTAGCGCGGCGACAGCAGTGTCTCCTTGTCCACGCCCTTGAGCGCGCCCACCAGCAGACCGGCAAAGTAGCGGCAGGCGTCGACGCACTCCGTCGCGCCGTGGGTTGTCCGTGAGCTCTCGGCGCTGCGGTCGATGGCCTCCCAGGGGTTGCGGGCGTAGCGCATGGGCACCGGGGCCAGGCGCATCAGGGAGCCATTGCCGGCGGCGTTGGGGTTGGTGGAGCCTGCGAAGGGGTCGCCGAAGCGTTCGAAGTAGGACAGCGCGTCCTGGGTAGTGTTCCCGATGTCGAAGCACTCGCCCGTGGAGGACATGTAGCCCTCCCTGAACCAGCGCACGTACCGCTTCATCTGGTCCAGCGGGTCGAACCCGCCCGACTCTATCAGGCTTGCGGCTAGGCACAGGGCCATGGACGTGTCGTCCGTCCACTGGCCGGGCTGCAGGCCGAAGGGCCCGCGGCCTATCATGTCGTCTATTGGCTCGAATGTGCCAGGTGGCTGGAACTCCAGCGCCGTGCCCAGGGCGTCGCCCGTGGCCAGTCCCAGCAGGCAGCCACGGAATCGGTCGCGGGTTGCAATCTCAGTCATAGGTCACCTCTATTGGGCCGGCTAGCTGAGTTGCCGGGCGTCCAGCGGAGTTTCTACCACCTGCCCGCCTGACAGCTCGACGCGGTACGCCGTCGCTCCGGGCCTGGCGCTGACCACTTCGGAGATCTCAGTCCCGGTGAAGTGGATCGCGGCGTCATCGTCAATGGCATATCCGGGCGGAAAGCCTTCGGAAACGAGGCTGTGGTACAGCGGCCGACGCTGCGCTTCGCCGTCGTAGTGGGGACAGTGGGAGCCCGGGAGGAATCCCAGTCCGTCGTGCAACGGCTTGAGTTCGTTCAGGTCAAAGGAGTCGGTGGTACCGCACTCAAACCAGCAGAGGGAACCCGCGCTTCCCCCGCACAGCACGACGCCGGCTTCCCAGGCCTCCCTCAGCGCCAGGTCAACGCCGTGGACGCGCCACACGGCCAGCAGGTTTGCCGTATTGCCGCCCAGCACTAAGATGACGTCCTGGCTGAGGAGATACTCTCGAATGTCGGTCACCGTGCGTCCGAAAAGCGCCAGATGCGAGGGCTCACAGAGAGAGGCTGGGAAGTTGCTGTAGAATCGCACGAGATTGGCCGGGGCGTCTCCGGTGGCGGTGGGAATGCAGCAGATTTTGGGCCGCTCCTTGCCGGCCAGAGACAGGACGTAGCTGTATAGAGGGTGCATCCCGGTTGCGACCGGTCTGGCTCCTCCGAAGGCGACAATGTGTTTTCCTTCCATAATCTCTCCATTTCGCAAGCTAACTAGGCGATTGGTGGGCTGTCAACGGAGAATACCACACAACTGCGAACACTTCCAAAGCTCAGTTCCCGCGCGAGTTGTCAAACGTCTGGACAGGGCCAACCCAGCTGGGCGTATTCAGCACTACTTCCGAGTACTCTCCCCCGGTGTATTCTCCGATGATACTTCTCCAGAACTGCTGACCGGCCAGGTTATCGCTATGCTCACGGACTTCCCACAGCCCCGGGAATCTGTCAAAGGCGTGGAAGGCGGCCCATCTGCCCACTCCCTGCCGCCGGTATTTGCGCATGACAAAGAACTCTGCTATCGACATTCCCGTCCCTTGCTCCAGGACAACGGTGTAGGTGTTCACGAGCACGAATCCGGCAAGGTTGGCGTCGCTGTAGATCAGGAACGGGGACCTGTCAGGCTCACGCCAGTATTCATCGAAGTACCGATATGAGAACACCCCGTCGCCGTTGGCGTCATCGCCGGTGAATTCGGAGGTGTCGTGAAGATACAGCTGCATAAGGCGGTGCAGCACCGGTCTCTGATCAAGCGACGCCTCGACGACTTGAACGTCCATCAGCCTTCCGCCTTCAGGCCGTGGTTGAGTCACGTCCACTGCGCCACTCATCTTCCAGGATTGCGTAGTGGTACACGTCCCGCCAACTGCCGTGGGCCGGCGACCAGAAGCTCTGCCGGAACATCCCCTCTCTGGTCATGCCCAGCTTCTCCAACACCATGATGCTGCCGGCGTTCTCTGTGTCAACGTCTCCAAAAACCCTGTGGGCCTCCAGCGCCTCAAACCCTATGCGGAGCGTCTCTCTGGCCGCCTCTGTAGCGTATCCCCTTCCCCACGAGTCTCTGCGGAGGACGTAACCCATGGAGGCCTCCTTGTTTCCGGGCCACACCATCCTGATTCCTGTGCCGCCGATGAGTTCTCCGGTGGAAGCCAGCGTTATCGCAAGCTCATATCTTGTCCGTGGCTCCTCACTTTGGTAGGAGATGAACTGCTCAACAACTTCCCGTGAGTGCTCTTCAGAGTTCGGAAGCAAATGCAGCCATCTCATGACCTCCGGGTCTGACCCGTACAGATGGAGGGCAGGCCAGTCATCGGCGCTGAACTCACGCAGTATAAGACGGCCTGTTTCGATGGGGCTTATGGGCGTCATTGAGGCCTCACTGACGGCTCACTCCACCCGCGTACGTACTCGCGCTGCTCCCGGGTCTCAGGCGAGCCGTGATGGTGCTTGGAGCCCAGCCCGGATGCGCGGAAAAGCTCGGCTATGCGACCCAGGGCCGCGTCCCCCGTCTGGCCGTGGCGCACAAGCCAGCAGCCGAGCACGGTGCCCGTGCGACCCACTCCGCCAAGGCAGTGCAGGTAGATGGTCTTGCCGTCGCCCAGGGCCGCGTCGATGGCGTCGAGTATGCGGGCCATGTGCCATTGGGAGGCTGGCACGCTGCCGTCAACGATGGTGTGACGCTCCCAGCCGACGCTCAGCCCAAGGCGGCGGGCCTGCTCCCGCGCGATGTCTGCGTAGGGCGTCAGGCCGTCCGGCTCCCCGCGCACGTTCAGCCCCGTCAGGTCGATGAAGTGGTTGACGCCGGCCTTGAGCAGCGCCTCCAGCTTCGGCGCGGCCTCAACGGGGTCCTTCGCGCCGGGGTACTCGCCCGCGGCGAAGCGCCCGGGTAGCACCCAGTAGCTGTACGGCGAGGGGCCATTGGCTGTGCTCATGCGCCACCTTCAGAGCAGGGTATCGGTTGCCCCTCTAATGATAGCCCATTTGGGCCTGTCGCGCTAAACGGAACGGCTATACCTGCTTGGAGGTGGGCCTTCCCCGCTCACACTGAGCTTGTCGAAGTGGGTGAGCGGGAAGACCAGGGTCGCAGGCCAGCCCGCTCATGGTGAGCAACGTCGAACCATTTGAGCGGGCTGGCTGGACTGGTCTTGCTTCAGGGATTCACGGACGGCACCGGCTGGGGTTCCAGGCTGGTGTCCGTGTAGGACCAGGCCAGCACGTGGCCGTCCTTCAGCGAGAACAGGTCTGCGCCCACCGGGAGGGGCTCCCACTGCTCCGACGGGGCGTTCCACTGGAATATGAGCCAGTAGTTTGAGCCTTCGTTGGGCACGCCCACAAGGGACTCCACAAAGTGGGAGAAGAAGGAGGCGTAGTAGGTCGACTCCAGGCTGCCCTCCGTCACCTGCTCCGTAAGCTCGTAGGCGTTGGTTCCCTTCAGTACCTCGAAGTCCCGGAACCACCGCACGTCGTCCTCGCTGACGTGAATCAGCAGGCTTACCTGGATGGTCGGCAGGGGCGTCGCCGTGGGAGTGGGCTCACCGACCTCTACATCGACCGCCCCGCACCCCGCTATGACGGCGGACGCCATGACAATTGCTGACAGAAGAAGGGTGGATAGCCAGCGTATTCTCATCGGCTTACGCCTCATTGCCAAGCACCTTCTTGGCTTTCTCCGCGCCCTTGATCATCGCGGTCCCGAGCAGCGCGAAGAAAATGATGTTGCTGCCGACGTGGTAGGCGGAGAAGAGCAGCGCGCCCGGGTTGAAGAGGGCGGTCAGGATCCATCGCTTGTACTCGAATCCCCCGGTCATCTGCGCCCATACGATGCCCGTGTAGACGTTTGTAAGCGCGTCGTAGGCCAGGGTGGTGACCAGGGCCGCGGCGGCCAGCAGCAGGCTCCATCGCCCCGGAAGGACTCGCAGTTGCCCAGGAGCGACCAGCAAGCGCATACCAGCGCCTGCAAGCGCGTAAACGCACTCGGACATCATCAGCGTCGCCAGCAGAAGCGGGGTTGCCGCGCCCCAGGGGTTGAACGTGCCGTACACCAGCCACGCGCCCACCGCCACCAGCGCGCCGCGCCGGAAGCCCAGGGTGAACCCGGCGGTGAAGACCAGCAGGTCGAAGAGCTTGACGTTGGGCTGGGAAGCCAGCGCGAAGTTGGAGGCCAGGATGGCCAGAATGAAGGCGGCGGGCAGGACAAGCTCCCGGCCCAGGGCCTGGACTGGCGCGCCGGCCCATTGCCTTCGCTCCCGATACGATGCTCCTACCATGTAGCTCATGTGATGCCTCCTCTCGGTATGTTTCCAAGAGCGGCGCACGAGCCGGGGATCAGGAGCAGGTTGATGGCAACAAAAAACCTGCCAATGGAGGGCAGGTATTGTCAAAGCGGTTGCTCATGCCTGCGCCTTTCCTCGAAGGCCGTGCGACACTGGCGGGGGTAGTGGACCTGGCTCGCCGGACTCCCGGGTTCTCCGGCATACAGTTGCGGGACAGCGCCGGCCTCTCACCGGCTTCCTCTGTTAGGCCCTTGCGGGCGCCCACGCCGTACTCTTGAGTTGTTAATGCTGTGCGAAGCGACATCGCCTCAGCCCAGCGACGTGAGTATACCACATCGCGCTCTTGGTGCAAGGGGTTTCAGGGTGAGTTCTCGGATATCGATGGCGGCCCTGCGCAACCCGCGTCTCCTTGACCGACCAAATCGCCCTACCTATAATGTTACCGCTCAGCCTGGCTGAGAACCCGCGCTATGACCACAGACGCACTGCTGAGGAATCTGGATGAGCTGCAAGCCAGGGCCCTGAAGGAGCTGGATGAGTCCGCGACTTCGGAGGCGCTGGAGCAGTGGCGCGTGGCCTTTCTCGGGCGCAGGGGTGAGCTCACCCAGATTCTCCGGGGACTGTCGTCCATAGAGCCGGAGGAGCGTCGGACGGTAGGCGCGGCGGCCAACAACGTGAAGGCCGTCCTTGAAGAGCGACTGGCGGGCGCGGAGGACGCGGTCAAGGTCGCCCAGCTTGAGGCCCTTGCAGAGCAGGGTCGAATCGACGTCACACTGCCTGGCCGGACGCTGCCGGTCGGACGCCTGCACCCCACGACGCAGATGGTGAGGGAGATATGCGACGCCTTCGTTTCGATGGGCTTCCAGGTGGTGGAAGGGCCGGAGGTGGAGTGGGACCGCTACAACTTTGAGATGCTCAACATCCCCAAGGACCACCCGGCGCGGGACATGTGGGACACGCTGTGGATTGACTACCAGGACGAGAACGGCGAGCGGCCAATGCTGCTGCGCACCCACACCTCGCCCATGCAGATACGCACTATGGAGGCCGGCCAGCCGCCGATAAGGGTGGTGGTGCCCGGCAAGTGCTACCGCTACGAGGCGACGGACGCCACCCACGAGTGGCACTTCTACCAGGTTGAGGGCCTGGCCGTGGACGACGGCATCACCTTCGCCGACATGAAGGGCACGCTGTACGAGTTTGCCCGGCTGGTCTTCGGCAGCGAGCGCAAGGTGCGGTTCCGCGTGGACTACTTCCCCTTTGTGGAGCCGGGCGCGGAGATGTCCATCGACTGCTTTGTGTGCAAGGGCAGAGGCAGCGGCTGCAACGTGTGCCGCGGCTCCGGCTGGATAGAGATTCTGGGCGCGGGCATGGTGAACCCCAAGGTGCTGGAGGGTGTGGGCTACGACTCCTCAAAGTACACGGGCTTTGCCTTTGGCATGGGGCCGGAGCGCATTGCCATGCTCAAGTACGGAATCGACGACATTCGCCTCTTCTACAGCAACGACCTGCGCTTCCTGCGGCAGTTCTGAAAGGCGGCGGGCATGGGTATCACATACGTGGACGCTGAGGCGACGGGGCCGACGAGAAAGCGGGCGCCGGTTCGCCTTATGGTCGACAGCGGGGTCTCATACTCCCTGCTCCCGGAGGACGTCTGGAAGGCCATTGAGCTGGAACCGACGCGGGAGATGACCTTCTCGCTGGCCGATGGCACGCAGATTGTGCGCCAGATTTCAGAGTGCCGGCTTTCCCTTGAGCATGGTGAAAACCATACTCCTGTTATTCTTGGTGAACCGGGCGACGACGGTCTGCTTGGTGTCGTAACCCTGGAGATTCTTGGACTTGTCCTGAACCCCTTTAACCGCACGCTTCAGCCCATGCGCGGTATGCTGGCGAGAGTTAGATAAACTGCTATGAAAGTACCACTGTCCTGGCTTAGAGAGTACGTAGACATAGACCTGCCGCAGGAGGAGCTGGCCCACCGGCTGACCATGGCCGGCACGGAGGTGGGCAGCATCGACGTTGTGGGCGGCTCGTGGGAGAACGTCTTTGTGGGCTACGTGACCAGCGTCGATCCCCATCCCAACGCCGACCGCCTGCGGCTGGCCACCGTCAGCCTGGGGGACGAAGTGATGACCGTTGTCTGCGGCGCGCCCAACGTCGCGGCGGGGCAGAAGGTGCCCTTTGCCAAGGTGGGAGCGCGGCTGGTCGACGCCCGGACGGGGGAGACGGAGACGCTCAAGGCGGCGAAAATTCGCGGCGTGGAGTCCGCGGGCATGGTGTGCTCCGAGCGGGAGCTTGCCCTTGGCGACGACCACGACGGCATTGTGGTGCTGCCGGACGACGCCCCGGTCGGCACACCGCTCCAGGAGTACATGGGCGACGTGGTCTTCGACCTTGACGTTACCCCCAACCGGCCGGACTGTCTCTCGGTGCTGGGCGTCGCCAGAGAGGTGGCTGCCCTCACAGGCGCGGTCGTCAAAGAGCCGAATCTCTCCTATGCAGAGGAGGGCGACCCGGTAGAGGGCCTTGTGGACGTGGAGATAGTCGACCCGTCGCTATGTCCCCGTTACACCGCCAGCGTGGTGCAGGGAATTCAGGTCGGCCCCTCGCCCCAGTGGATGCAGGACAGGCTCACCAAGGCGGGCCAGCGCCCCATCAACAACGTGGTGGACGTGACCAACTACGTGATGCTGGAGTACGGCCAGCCGCTCCACGCCTTCAACTACGCCACCATCGGCGAGGCCAGGATCATCGTGCGACCAGCCCGTGAGCAGGAGGCCTTTGTCACCCTGGACGAAGCCGACCACACCCTCAGACCGCCCATGCTGGTTATCGCGGACGCCCACCGCTCCGTGGCCCTGGCCGGGATTATGGGCGGCCTCAACACCGAGATGACCGACGACACCACGACCGTTCTCCTGGAGTCGGCCAACTTTGATCCGATAAACACGCGGCGCACGTCCCAGGCACTGAGGCTGCGCAGCGAGTCGTCGTCGCGCTTTGACAAGGGCTTGCAGCCGGAGCTTGCGGAGGTGGCGCTGCGGCGGGCAACCCAGCTGGTGCTCCAGGTGGCCGGAGGCAGGGCGTGCAAGGGCATCTGGGACGCCTATCCCAGGCCCGCCGAGAGGCCCGCGCTTCGTTTCACACTGGCCCGGCTCAAGAAGGTGCTAGGCATAGAGCTGCCCGCCGATAGGGTGAAGGACATCCTGGAGTCGCTGGGCTTCGCAGTCGCCATGGAGTCCGGCGAGGCCATGCAGGTCACCATCCCGTACTGGCGCAGCGACATCGTCCAGGAGGACGACCTGGTCGAAGAGGTGGCCCGCATCGTGGGCTACGACGAGCTGCCCGTGACCATGCTGTCGACGCCAATCCCGCACCGCGTTGCCCAGCCGGAGCGGGAGGCGCGGGAGCGGGTGAAGGACATCCTGGCGGAGTGCGGGATGCAGGAGACCATTTCCTACTCCCTGACCAGCGCGGTGGCCCTGGAGAGGACGCAGCCGGACGGGGAGAGCCACCAGACGTTGAAGCTGGCCAACCCCATGAGCGGGGAGCTTGAGCATCTGCGGCCAACCCTTCGCAGCAGCATTCTCTCCACGCTTGCCTACAACCAGCGGAACAGCCGGGAAGGCATAAGGCTTTTCGAGGTGGGCAGGGTGTACATAGCGCGTCCCGCGGATATGCTCTTGGAGCGTCCCGCCGACCTGCCACTGGAGCGGGAAACTCTGGTGGGTGTTGTGACCGGCCCGCGCTCGGCGGAGGGCTGGCTGGGCGGCGAGGAGCAGATGGACTTCCTGGACGCCAAGGGCATTCTGGAGACCTTCCTGGGCAGGCTTGGGGTCGATGCTGCATTCCAGCCTGCCGAAGACCCGCTGTTCATGTCGGGCCGGTGTGCCGCGATAGAGTCGGGGCAGGCGCAGGTTGGCGTCGTGGGCGAGGTGCACGCCACGGTCCTGGAGCGGTTTGAGATCGATGTCTCCCCCGTTGCGTTGTTTGAGGTGGACCTGTCGGCGCTTATAGGGGCCATGCCCCAGGAGACGACCCGGTACGCGCCTCTGGCGCGCTACCCCGGCGCATACCGGGACCTGGCCGTTGTTCTTGACCGGGATGTGGCCGCGGCCTCGGTGCAGCGCATCATCGAGAGGCACCGGCTTGTGGCCCAGGCCACCCTGTTTGATGTCTATGAAGGCGAGGGCGTGCCGCCGGGCAAGCGGTCACTGGCCTACCGCGTGCTGCTCCAGCACAATGAGCGTACCCTCTCGGGCGACGAGGTGGACAAGGCCCAGGCGGACATACTGGCGGGCCTGGAGCGGGAGCTTGGGGCGCAGCTGCGAGGGTAGTAGGGTAGCCTCTGACCATTCCTGCGCAGGCAGGAATCCAGGTGGCGTGGGGTTTGGACTCCCGGCTAACCATGCCCGCTCATGGTGAGCCTGTCGAACCATTTGAGCGGGCACACAACAGCCTCGAGGCTCCCGCTCGCTCCCTTCGACAGGCTCAGGGCGAGCGGTACGGTGTGACTTCTCCAACATACCATCGGACTACCACACCTCACCCGCAATTGACACGCCCGCAGCCGTGTAATATCATCCCTGCACTAAAGAAGGGCAACGTAGCTCAGCGGCAGAGCGGGCGCTTCATAAGCGCTAGGTCGCAGGTTCGAATCCCGCCGTTGCCACCAGAAACAAGAGATGGGCTGAAGGCTCAAATGCTCGGAGGGCTTGCCGGTGGGCAGGCCCTTTGGCTTTAGGCATACTTGCCTCGCCACTTGCCATTGAAGGAAGCTGGCGGATTGGCTATAATGGGACTTCGGATGGTCATACTTCCGGGCGGTTAGCTCAGCTGGTTAGAGCGCTTGCTTCACACGCAAGAGGTCAGAGGTTCAAGTCCTCTATCGCCCACCATAGCAGGTCATCCAACGGGTCCTATACGGGATCACGCCGAAGTGGCGGAACGGCAGACGCGCTGCGTTCAGGGCGCAGTGCCCCTTGCGGGCGTGGGAGTTCAAATCTCCCCTTCGGCACCATTACCTTCTCTTGACGATGTCTTAGGGCATGGCGAGGGTATGGCAATGCGAACGCCATTGCAGCGTTGACAAGCAATGCTGCATGATGTAAGAAACAACCGGAGAGACTGAGATGACTGAGCCGCTTAAATACCCCAGTGATTCTTCTACGGTCGCAACCAGTTCAGGGGAAGCCTACCTGATTCCAGCTGAACGCACGTGGGGCAGCCCCTCTTGGGAACTGCTCAATGATCTCAACGTAGAGTTGCATAATTCTAAGGAAGAAGCGCTGGCAACTACCAGCCTGCCTGTACGGGAATACGGCATGGGAAAGACGTTTAAGGAGGCCATAGAGGACCTCCTGACGTCTCTTAGCGACTACTACGAGTCTCTTGAGTCCCGCGAGGGTAGACTGGCTGAGGCTGAGGCAAACGACCTGGCGGAACTACGCCGGCTAATCCGACGCCGGGCTGTCCCGTAGCGTGGATTTCCGTCCCCTGCAAAGGTGCTTGAGCAGCAAACTGCGAGCGGTTGAGGACAGACGCTCCAATCATGTGTTCTATTGGCTAACTATCGATGGGGCTGACCATCGTATTGCGAAGTTCTCTCACTCAAGTCGTGGCCGTGTACCCGATTTTATTATTGCAGATACGGCGCGGCGGCTGAAGTTGAACAACAGGGAGCTTGACGAGTTGGTTGAGTGTACGCTAACGGCGGAGGGTTTTCTTGAATTGTGGGCATCTCGTTAAGTTGCGCAGGATCACTCCGAAGTGGCGGAACGGCAGACGCGCTTCGTTCAGGGCGCAGTGCCCCTTGCGGGCGTGGGAGTTCAAATCTCTTCCTTCGGCACTACTAACCCCTGTCATGGGCTGCCTGCGACGGTTGGCGATGTCGGTTTTGGTAGGCAAAGGGAACGCCTGTCAATACTATCTCCGGCGCCTGCCTTGCTTAGCATCCATTTCGCGAAATATGTAAAAGGCAATGCCGATTACTGCAATCGCAGTCACAGCGGCACCAATTAGAGCGAAGGCATCGCAGGCCGGTTGTGCTAACCAAAATCCAAGACCAAAGCCGATAACACCAGAGGCGATGGAAATGCCGCCTCCACCAAGAATCAGGGTTTTCGTTGTCACCAGTTCCACCCCCAATCATCGTTGTTACTGCGTCGCCTTGCCCTCTTTGCCCTGATTGTCTTCTGGATCGCCTCAAACTTTGACTGAGGTATCTCCCTAGCAGGGGGACCCTTTGCCTGACGTGCAGGCGCTAGGATGTCGGAGAAGGCCTTTCTGAATTCACCGTCTGTCTTTGCACCCTTCCTTGTATTACATGTCCTGCACAGCAATTGGAGGTTCTTCAACGAGTCGCTTCCGCCTCTTGAATGAGGATTCTTGTGATCGATGTCAAACTCGTGAATCTTGCGTTTAATGCCACAATACATGCACCTACCCTTTTGTTCAGTGAACAGCGCACGCTTCTCAAGGTCTCCGATTTTCTTTCGTGGCCTTGCCTCATCGTCATCAAAGAGAAACATGGTTAACCTCCCAAAAGAGACTATCTTCCATTGGGCAGACAGCACCGCAACGCGGCTCGGTCTTTGTCCATCTCGGCCGGTATTATAGCACGAATTTCAAGAAAAACAGGTGATTTTTGCGTGAAAATTTTACGCCAATCATTGTGACAATAATGGTTACAGCCTGTCTATCGGGCCGGGCAATGGCGAGCGCGGGGTAAGCCCCCCAACAGTTGATGCTCCCGTCGGGGCGGTATTCCTAGCATGTGTTGGTATTACCGGATAGCACCGCTCACCTCCGTATCAAGTACGGTGCATGGTATGAGCGGGAAAGGACGTGGCAGCTTCCTTGGAGGTGGTGGGGCGTGGCACGAGTGAAGACGTCTGGGGTGAGTTATCAGAAGGTGAGATATGCGCTCGGGGATATGCGCTAGCCCAGGAACTGCATTATGGCGGCGACTGCGCCAAGCCCAATCAGGTGCAGTCCGGCGAAGCCAATGGCGACGCGGAGCAGGTCGCCTCGCAGTTCGGCTTTGAGGTCAGCAAGGCTCACCTTGAGTTCCGCAAGGTCTTCCTTGGTTGCCAAGGAGTCAATCTTGCCCTCGATATAGCTGACTCGTTCCTCTATGGTCGCCATTGCATGTCTCCCAGTTCACATTATAGTGTGGCCGCGGCAGATTGTCCAAGGACGCGCATTACCTCCGACGATGCTCTGGCAGCGCCGGTTTTCTGGATATCAGGATCATGCCGGCGCCCAGGAAGTTGAACATCGCCAGCGCCAGGAATGCAATCGTGTAGTTGCCCAGGGTGTCAAACAGGTAGCCCGCCGCTATGGGCGCGCCCACCATCGCAATGTTCATGGGCACCTGCGATACGCCCATTATTGTGGCGAAGCTCCTTCTTCCGAAGAAGTCGCCTCGTATCGCGGTGAGCAGGGGCACACGCGCCCCGAGGCCGATTCCGTAGAGCACGGCGAATATGTACGCGCCTGTGAACGTCATGATAGTCGCCGCTACCACCATTCCCAAACCCTGAATAGCCACAAAGATGGATATCAGTGGCTGCTTTGGCAGACGGTCTCCCATGAAGCCTGCCGCAAGCTGGGCAATGCCGCCCGCGACGCCATAGGTGAGCACAACGGTCCCCGCCTGGGGCAGCGACATGCCTATGTCGGTCATGGCGGGAACGATGTGGACGGCAATCGTGACAGACGCAATAGCCGAGAACCCGTGAGCCGCCGTAATGCCCCAGAAGGCCACGGTCCGCACAGCTTCCCGCACCGTGAAGTCCACCTCGTCGTCCGGTTCGGTGTCGATCATGTCCTCTCTTGTGTAGGTGACGGTATCGCCGTCGGGACGCTGGCCGTAGTCCTCGGGCCGGTTGCGAACCGACAGGGCTATCGGGACAGCGAATAGCCACACGCCTATGCCAAGCCAGAGGGCGAGAGTCCGCCAGCCGTACAGGTCCATGGCGCGCCCGATAAAGGGCGCGAGAAGGGCGCCCAGGTTGATGCCTATCATGCCTATGGCCATGGCCTTGGTGCGGTGTCGGTGGAACCAGTTGTTTATGGCCGCGATAAGGGGAATAAAGCCGCCCAGGCCCGCTCCTGCGAATATCACAAGGAAGGTGACGTAGTACCCCAGCACGCCCTCCACCATGCTGAAGCCAACGAACCCGGCGCCAAGTATCACAAGCCCGATGAGGATCATTAGACGGCTTCCAAAGCGGTCGACGAGATACCCCTCAATAGGCCCCAGGATGGCGCCCTCGACGCGGCTGAGCGAAAAGGGGACTGAGAGGATGGCCCGGCTCCACCCGAAGTGACGCTCCAGGGCCACAAAGAAGAAGCCCAAGCCCTGAAAGATGGGCGTGATGATTGCCGTCAGGGTAAAGAGGGTGATGCTCACCAGCCACCAGCCGTAGAAGATCTGGTTGGGCGATTTCAACCGCAGGTTCAATGTCCGCCCTCGCGTTTCATGGTTGCATCCAGGGAATAAGGGTTGGTATAAGTGGTCTCGAAGCTGTCATATCGGGCAAAGCTGTAGAATCTCTTTCCACTTTAGTTATCCTACACCCTGTGTCAAAACCCTCTGGCCAGGGAGGGTGCCATTTCTGCGTTATTCTTGGGGCGTGTTGGTGTTGGCGGACAACACCGCTCATCCTGAGCCTGTCGAAGGGTGAGCGGGCCACACTATGCCAGCTGTCCTCCCGCTCTGGTTCGACTAAGCTCACCATGAGCGGGAATAAAGCGATGTGCTTTCTGGTGTTGTCATGACAAACGAGTCTAGGGAGTGCAGTTCCTTCGTTGCCATTGCGACCTGCTCATGGCTTATACTAGAGCGCATCACTCACACCCAAACATGGAGGCATTACTATGACAGATAGCAAAATCACCCTGGGAATTGTGGGGGCCAGCGCCACTTACGGCTGGGGCATGAGGGCGCATCTGCCCGCGTTCCTGAACCTGCCGGAGTACGACCTGGCAGCCGTCTGCACAACCCGACAGGAGACCGCGGAGGAGTCGGCGAAGGCGTACGGCGCGCGCAAGGCCTACTGGGACTACCGCGAGCTTGTCGCCGACCCGGAGATCGAGGTGGTGGACGTCTGCGTCCGAGCGCCGTCCCACTACGAGGTGGCGATGGCGGCGCTGGAGGCGGGCAAGCACGTTTTCTGCGAGTGGCCCCTGGCCGCAAACTCCGCGCAGGCCGACGAGATGGCGTCGCTGGCCGAGGCCAAGGGCGTGCGCACGATGGTCGGCCTTCAGTCCCGGTACGCCCCCAGCTTCCAGCGCTTTAGGCAGCTTGTGCAGGAGGGATACCTGGGCAAGCTGATGTCGGCCAACATGACAATGTTCCTGCCCGGCCTTGGCCGTCCTCGGCCTGAGGGCGCTGTCTGGAGTACTCAGAGAGAGGCGGGCGCACACACCCTGAGCATCGCCACAGGCCACGCCCTGGACGTCTTCCTGTGGTGCCTGGGCGAGCTAAGCCAGGTGTCGGCGGAGGTCGCGACCCAGGCGCCCCGGTGGTCGGTAGCCGACACCGACCGCACAGTGGACGTCACTTCGCCCGACAGCGTGTCGCTCTTAGGCCGCACAGTCGACGGCGCGGTCGTCTCGGCGCACGTGGCAAGCGTGCCCTGGCACGGCACCGCCTTCCGCATGGAGGCGTACGGCACGGAGGGGACGCTGGTTGCAACGTCCAGCCAGATGGTTGAGATGGTGGACCCGGCGCTGCGGGGCGCAAAGGGGAGGGACCAGGCGATGGAGGTTATCAGCCTGCCGGCCGCGCTGCGCTGGGCGCCGCCGGAGGTGCCGGATGGCGTGGCGGTGAACATGGCGCAGATGTTCCGCCGCTTTGCGGAGGCCATCCGGGGTGACGACGTCGATGCGCACCCGGACTTCCGTGAGGCGGCGCGCCGGCATCACACGCTGGACGCCCTGCAGCGCGCGTCGGATGCGGGCGGCCGGGTTGTGATCGATTCATAGCGTCATCCGGCGGCGGGCCGCTAGTTCCTTCCCTCGCTTGCGGGGGAAGGTCAGAGCCTGCCCCGTACTTGATACGGGGATGGGGGCAACCCTATCACCCCCATCTCAGTCTTCCCCCTCGATGGGGAAGAGGCTTTGGCGGCGCGCCGCACGGATTCGCAGCGACATAATCGCCAGCCAGAGCAGGTACGCGGCGAAGCCGATGCGCTCCTCCACGCCGGAGTACTGGTCGGCGACGCGGGTGACGAAAATGAGGCCGACGCAGCACATGACGGTGGCCGCGGCCACGGAGACGATGTAGAGGCGCTTGGTCGATGGCGTGTCCTCCATCGACATGATCGCGCCCACAACCCCCAGTATGCCTGCAACGTAGAAGACGTGGCCGGAGCCGTCGTGGATGTCGTTGGCCGTGAGGCCAAAGACCACCTCCCATTCGGAGTCCGCCTGGAACGCGGCGGCAATGACACCCATGACTATGTGCAGCCACAGGCCAAAGGCCATGCGCCGCACCCAGGGGCCGCTCAGATCCGGCATGAGGGAGACCCGCAGCGTGAAGGGGACGGCCAGAGCGCAGTAGGCCAGCAGGCTCAGGCGGGCGACGGTGGAGTAGGCCATGTCGACGCTGTGCATCTCGCTGATGGTCTCGCTTATGGCGTCGTACTCGGGGGTGACGACGGCCAGCAGCAGGTCGACGCCGGCCAGGGTGATGCTGGCAGCGACGCCGCACCAGGGCGCAAGGGGCTCAGCCCAGACGGCGGCGCGGGAGAAGAGGGTGGTCATGGAGGTATGGGAGCTTAGGGTGGTGACTCTTGATAAGTTGTAGCCTTTGAATGTTTCACACTACGGCAAATGTGGCTAATATCTGCTCCTCAACATAATTCTTTAGCGAATCTATATCGGTGTAGAACCGAAAGCCTACTTCCCTGGCTCTTTTTTCAGTCTCTGCGTCTTCATCTATCAGGAGAGCCACTGGTTGGCTGAGTCCTTCTTGAAGCCCATCTGGCCAAGCCAAATCCAAAGTGGCTAACCACTGTTCGGTCGTCGCATTTACAATTTCGTATCCAAACTCCCCTGCAGGCAAGCCTTGCTCAATTATCCAGCGATTGGCGTCTTGCAGAATCTCTTCTTCAGTGGTCAGGGGTCGAGGGGCGTGTTCGGTTCTATCCAACACTGAAGACACCGGTTCAATTTCAGGGACGGAACCTTCTCGAAGGCTATCTAGAAAATCGTTTGCAGCTTGGGCAAGGAGTTCACGCCTGGCTGCCAAGAAGTCACGATAGTTCTCTATCTTCCAGAGATTAGGGTCCATAGGAATCCAGTGAGACTCTATTGAGCCGGGACTCTTTTCGACATAGTAAGGGATATATTCTGCTGGATCTCGATTGGAGACCTCGAGGTTACATGCTTGTGTCAGGAATGTGAAGTTTGCTAGAGCATTGACTTCGTTGCGCTCGTAGCCTGCTTCATAAAGCCTAGACTTTGGGAATATGTGATGCAATTGCAGACTGCTAGAAGCACCTAGTAGGTTGCTAGAAAGTTCAAGGTCCAGACACCAGTCTCGTGAATGGTTGATTCTCGTTAGCATGTAGAGTAAGGGGTAGAATCGCGTTGCTACGCTCCATCCCGAAAAATCGCTGGCGTTTACCTTAAGGTCGCCTCTGATCCGGCGTAGTTCGTCTATGAGTCGATCCAAACTACCATGAGTTTGCTCTATTGCTTCTAAATCTCGATTTAAGGTGGTCTCATTGTTTGCTGAGTAATGTCCCCAAAGTATCGTATGGACATACCAGTACAAGAGCCCGTCGCGCTCTTTGCGGTCGGCCAGTGTCCCATTCCGTTTTTCTAAATAACGTACCATCAGAGGGAAAGAGTAACGGCTTCCGAGGACGCGGTCGTGATCGAGACCAAGACGCGATGATATCAGATTGAGGAGGTAATCCACATGCTTTTCAGATTTCGTCAATCCGTTGCGGAAGTTAGTAGTGCTAACATCTGCGAGTGCACTGAATAGTGCCTCTCCAGTTACCAAGCTGTTTATACACCTAAGTAGCCATTCTAATTTGAAGTCAAATCCTGCAGATCCCCATCGACCAAGCCTAGCTCTCATTTCTGTACGGGCTTCAGGCCATTCCGCGCATATCTTTGCTAATGCCAAGTCTCCTTTTGACAGTTTAGTCCCGCCGCTATTGACTCGGTTAAAGATGTCCACAACCATATCTACAGTCTTGCCTTCCCCTGTAACGTTGTCAGCAAGCAGTTCTATGTCCTTTATGGTGGCGACTCTATTCAGCCTATCGATATACTTAGCAATGTCAGGGGCAAGACTCGGGTTACCCTGTATCTGGTCGACAAACTTCCCGATGCCTTCCTTCATCAGTTCGGTGACACTAACCCAACCTGGCTCTTGGCTCATACGAGTGGATTGGTAGAACTGAAATGCCTCGGAATTCATATTGAAATATAACCCAGTGAACGTGTCGTTACCTTGAAAGAACGGTGGCTGATTGCCGCGTATGATGCCGTAGAGTGCAGTGATGCGTTGCTGTCCATCCAAGAGGAGGCTGACATATCCAGGCTGGAGGGGGCCGTCTCCACGGGCGGTGACATTTTCTGTCCTTGTCACCCAGATTAACAAGCTACCAACCGGGTGTCTCTGGTATAGTGAGTCCATCAGTCCTCTGACTTGCTCTCGATTCCAGACGTAGCCTCTCTGGAACGCTGGTAGTGCAATGGCTCCGTTATCGATCTGGTCCAATATCGTGCTTATTTTCACCCTGAAACCTCAACTCTCAGCATATGCGCAATTTTTACTCATTAAGAAAACGTGTGTCAAGGAACACTGAACTCATTATCCCCGCCCGCCCCGCTCCGCGGGTCCAGCCGGTCGCGGAGGGCGTCGCCCAATAGGGCGG
This sequence comes from Dehalococcoidia bacterium, assembly GCA_034422115.1. Taxonomy (GTDB): domain Bacteria; phylum Chloroflexota; class Dehalococcoidia; order Lucifugimonadales; family UBA2985; genus DAOUJW01. The sequence continues at coordinate 71,511 of DAOUJW010000017.1, forward strand.
AGCTGAGCACCGTGAGGGTCAGTAGCAGGCCGGGGAATATGGTGGCCCAGGGCGCGGCCTCAAAGTACTGGCGCGACCCCTCCTCCAGCATCCGGCCCCATGACGGGAATGGCGGCGGCACTCCCAGGCCCAGGAAGCTCAGGGCGGTCTCGGCGACGACGGCGGCCCCGAAGTAGCCCGTCACCTGCGCCAGCACCGGCGGGAAGCTGTTGGGCATCAGGTGTCGCAGGATGACTCTGTGAGGCGGCGCGCCGATGACCATCGCCGCGTCCATGTACAGCTCCTCCCTGACCTGCAGAGCGCCGGCCCTTGAGAGTCGCGTTACCTGGGGCGTCATCGCCACGGCCAGGGCCACGACCACGGAGTTGGCCGACGGCCCAAGGGCCACGACCATGACTATGGCCAGCACCAGCAGCGGAAAGCCAAGCAGGGTGTCGACGGCCCTCTGGACAACCAGGTCGAAGGGGTTGCCACAGTAGGCCGACAGCGTGCCAAGGCCCACACCGGCCACCGACGCTATGCCCACCGACAGCAGCCCCACGTAGAGGGACGCCCGGGAGCCGTGCACCACGCGGCTGAAGACGTCGCGCCCAAAGCCGTCGGTGCCGAAGAAGGCGTCGGTCCCCGGCGGTCGCAGGCGGCGGGCCACGTCCTGCGCAACGGGGTCGTGGGTCGCGATCAGGTCGGCCAGGAGCGCCATCGTCACAATGGCGGCCAGTATCAGCAGGGCGGCGAAGGCCACGGGCCGCGCCCTCGCAAAGCGCCACGTGCCAATGGCCGCCCTTGCCAGCAGGCGAGCGTTTGAGCGCGCGGGGTCTGAGTCGCTTCGATTACTCTGTCTCATTTCAGGACGCACGGGGGTCTACAAGCCGGTTGATGGTGTCCACAAGCAGGTTGACCAGCAGGGAGAGAAACACGAGCAGGGTGGCCAGGCTCTGGATGACGGGGTAGTCACGGGCGAGGGCGGCGTGAACGAGGCCGCGGCCAATGCCCGGCAGCCCGAAGATGGTCTCCAGGATGAGCGCGCCGCTGAGCAGAGCGCCTAGCTGAAGGCCAATCATGGTGACGGCGGGGACAAGGGCGTTGGGAAGGGCGTGCTGCCACACGACGGCTCGCTCCGGCAGCCCCTTGCCGCGGGCGGTTGTGATATAGGTGCGGCTCAGGGCCTCCAGCACGCTGGAGCGGGTGACGCGCACCAGGTGGGAGCTCTGCTCCCAGGCAAGGATCAGGGCGGGCCAGACCATCTTCTGCGCGTGGGTCCAGGGGTCGGCCCAGGGCGCGGCGTAGACGACCGGCGGCGACCATCGGAAGAAGATGAGCAGGCACAGGATGGTCAGCAGCGCGACCCACAGGCTGGGGATGGCCAGGCCGCCGAGGGTGGTGATGCGCACCACGTAGTCCGACCACCGGTTGCTCCTGGCGGCGGCCAGCACTCCCAGGGGCAGGGAGACGGCCACGGACAGCAGGAGGGTGTAGCCGGCCAGCAGTGCGGTCACGGGCAGCTGCCGCCCGACTATGGAGCTTATCGGCTCCCGGGTCTCCAGGGAGCGGCCCCCGAACTCGCCGTTGACCATGCTCCACAGCCAGCGGCCGTACTGGACGGCTAGAGGGTCGTTGAGGCCAAGCTCCTCCTCCAGCGCCTGGCGTACCTCCGGGTTGACCACGGTGTCGCCGGAGCCGCCCAGGATGACGAGAACGACGTCGCCGGGCAGCGCCCGCATGACCAGGAAGACCACCAGGGACGCGGCCAGGAGCGTGGGGAGTATGAGGGCCAGCCTCAGGGCTATGTGTTTACGCATGTCGCAATATTATACGACCCTGGCCCTGGCTTCACCCCATTCCCGCTCATGGTGAGCTTGTCGAACCAGAGCGGGCATACTACGGCCTTGAGGCTTCCGCTCATACCCTTCGACAGGCTCAGGGTGAGCGGGAAGGTGTTGCCCTTTGACAGGCTCAGAGCCTGCCCCGCCTCTTGCCCGCTCATAGCCTGCCCCGTACTTGATACGGGGGTGAGCTTGTCGAACCAGGGCGGGCATACTACGGTCATGAGGCTCCCGCTCATACCCTTCGACAGGCTCAGGGTGAGCGGGAAAGGGGTACTACTGCCTTGAGGCTCCCGCTCTTACCCTTCGACAGGCTCAGAGCCTACCCCGTACTTGATACGGGGATGAGCGGGCTAGTGGCAGCTCTAGCCCTTCCCGTCCAGCCGCACCGTGGCAAAGTCCGTGTTGGTGTGGCCGTCCTCCGTGGGGATGGCCAGGCCCCTGACGTAGCTGCGGTACGGCACAACATTGATTGACTCTGCAATGGGCACAATGTAGGTCTGCTCCACAAACAGGTAGCGTTCAACGTCCCGCCACGCCTCCACGCGCCGCTCAAAGGTCAGCGACTCCCGCAGCAGGCGATACAGGTCGTCCACCCGCTCGTCCTCGTGCTTGGCGTAGGCGTCCGGGTTCCGGCTGTAGCGACCGTAGACCGACTCCGTGCCCTCCGGTATGGGCGACGGCGTGAGCCGACCCTGCTGGCTGTCGTAGTCCAGGCTCAGGCGCGCCCTGTTCCACTCGCCCTCCTCTATCAGCTGTAGCCGCAGATCGATGCCCAGGCCGGCAAGCTGCGCCTTCAGAAACTCGCAGGTTGCCGTGTTCAGGGCGCGGCACAGGTGGCCCATCTGGAAGCCGTCGGCGTACCCTGCCTGGGCCATCAGGCGCTTGGCCTCCGCCTGCTTCTCCTCCAGCGGCCCGATGTCGAACTTGGGCCAGTTGATGAAGTGTCTTGGAATGGGGATGTTGGGCGGCCCCAGGTCCGGGGACGTCCAGCCAAAGCCGCCCAGGGCCGACGCAATGGCAGGTGGCTTGTCGACCCACAGGGCGATGGCGCGCCTCACCATAGGGTCCTGCCAGGGGCCGGGCTTCAGCACGTTGAAGGCCAGGCGGAAGTTGCCGCCCTCCATCTCCGCAAAGAACACGTCGCTTCCAAGGTCGCGGACGTAGCCGTCCTTGCGCTCTGCGGTCAGGTAGTGTCCCTGGCCTCGTGCGCCGCCGTCCAGCCGCCCCGTGCGGAAGGCCACGTCCATGGTGAAGGCGTCGGGCATGACCACGTAGTCTATGCCGTCAAGGTAGGGCAGGGGAGTGTCACCGTCAGCCTTCTCCCAGTAGCTATCGAAGCGACTTACGCTGACCACGCTGCCGCGCTCGTTTCGCTCAATGCGGAAGGGGCCCGCGCCCACCAGCCCGATGTCCACGGGGCTGATGCTAGCCTCTCCGTCCTGAAGGCGCTGCTGCATCAGGTGGCGGGGGTGCGCAATGCGGAAGCGGGGGTTGGCAAGCACGTCTAGGAAGTGGGGATTGCGATGGCGGAAGGTGATCTGGAGGCGGTCGTGGGGCAGCGCCTCTATGCTTTCGACGTCTCCCAGCTCACCCTTGAAGTAGGCCGGGGCGCGGATGCCGTTGCTGGTGGCGCTGCCGTGGTAGACCAGGTCAAACCAGAACTTGGCGTCGTCCACGGTAAAGGGCGCGCCGTCGTGCCAGTACACGTCCTCGCGGATGGTGAAGGTCCACTCCCTGAAGTCCGGGCCCGCCACCCACTTTGAGGCCAGGTAGGGGCATATCACGTACATGTTGTCCCGGCAGCGCATCACCAGGTTGCCGGGGCCGAAGAGCGCGCCGCCGACGTGGTGAAGCGCGATGCTGCTTGTGCGAAGGGTGTCGAAGCCGGCGGGAGGGTCGCCGCGGTTGGCCAGGGTCAGCGTGCCGCCGTACCCCTCGCCAAGAGCGACCGGTGGGGTCGCGACAGGCGTGGACGTGGGTACGGCCCGGGCCGTGGGCGACGACTGCGGCGCGCCCGGCGCGAGGGTCGGCGGGGGCTGGCCGGGGGTGGCAGTGGGCTCGCCGCCGCACGAGAGCGCGATGCTCGCCAGGGCCAGGAGCGCTGCGAGAGCTATGAGGCTGGGGAGTGCGCTCTTTTTGAGTATCCCTTCCCCCGCTTGCGGGGGAAGGTTTGGATGGGGGCAAATGTAGCTATGTTCATTCAACCCATCACCCCCATCTCAATCTTCCCCCTCAAGGGGGAAGAGGTCTGGTTGCATGACCAAGGGGCTGTGCGGTGCTCTCCGGTACGAGGGAATACAAAGGCTAAGGAGGCTCAGTGCTTTCAGCTGTAGTCGGAAAGCTCAACCAGCCAGGCGCGTTTCTCAGTGGGCGTGAGCTCCAGGATGGCCACCTGGCCCAGCCTTCGGACCTGCATGGGGAGCGTCGGGCTTCCGGGGTTGATGAACAGCACTCCCTGGTGTTCCTCTACCACGGCCTCGTGGGTGTGCCCGAACACAACTATGTCTGCGGGCCTCTTGAAGAAAGCCTCCACCGCTTTGGGGATGGAGAACGAGGCCGGCAGCCGGGCCGCGATTACCCCGTTTCTCACCTCATCGGAGAATCCCGGCAGCATCAGGTCGTGGACCATGCCAATGGTGTGGCCCTCCAGCCCCAGGACCTGCATCTCCTCAACCCTGTCGTCGTGCTCAAAGTGGGCCCGGGCCCCAAGCTCCACGCCCTTCACGGGCGCAATGCGCTCCAGCCAGTCTATGCAGGCGGGCTGGTATATGTCACCGGCGTGAAGGATCAGGTCGACGCCCTTGAAGGCGGGGATGATCTGCTCTGGCGGCTCTTTCGCTGCCGATGGAGTGTGGGTGTCCGAAATCAAGCCGATTCTCATTGTTTGAAGACCACTCGGAGCATTGTAACTGCGCTATGGCGACGCGTCAAACCCTGTGCTTGAGACCACGTGGCGAAAGGGTAGTATAATGTGACATCAAGGTATCGACAGATTCAGGGAGTTGTAGACATGGGTGTAGAGCACGTAGAGCAAGCTTTAAGAGACGGGTTGGTCAAGATACGTTCCCAACAATTGGCCAATGAAGCGCAAGTAAAGCAGGCAGTGATCCTGCCGATTCTGCGCGCATTGGGTTGGGACTATGCCGACCCCAGCGAGTTTGTGCCGGAGTATGGGGTGGGAACGGAGAATGGAAGGGGCTCAGTAGACTATGCTCTGTGTAGAACGTCGCCTTCTCCACTTCCACTTGTATTTATCGAGACCAAGAAGCTAGGTAATGTGGACGTTGCTGGGGAGGACCAACTCTTCAGATACGCTGCAAATCAGGGGGTTCCTTTCCTCGTCCTAACAGATGGAGATGTTTGGAACTTTTACCTTTCTATGGCTGTTGGCTCACCAGCTGAGCGGATAGTGTATAGAGCAGAACTGAGGCAGGAAGAAAAACTGAGTGAATACGCAGCGTTCTTTAAGAAATACTTAGAGAAGGAAAGAGTCCTCTCTGGGAAGGCAAAACAGGACGCGGAGCAGGACAAAGAGAGTGAGGCAAACAGACTCACCGCACAGAATGCTATTCCTGGTAGTTGGCAAGGGTTGCTGAATGAGCCGGATAATAAACTAGTAAATCTTTTGATTGATGCGGTGGAAAAGAACTGCGGGATTAGGCCAGAACAAGAGGCTATAGAGACATTCTTGAAAGGTCAACAATTTGTAACTCCTCAGGTGACCACGCCTAAGCTTAGTCCATCCTCGACGTACGTAGAGACTAAACCCGTTGCCCCGGTCAATACGCAAAAGAGAAGCAAGATAGTTGGTTTCGTACTTGATGGTACACGGCGAGATTGCAGGAATGGCATTCGGACAATTGCCGAAATACTTGTAGAGTTCCAAAAGCGTGACCCTACCTTCATGACGCGCTTCGCCCCACGTACGATTGGCCGGAACCGTCGTCTGGTGGCGCAAAAGCCAGAAGCCATTTATGACAATGCAAATCTTCAGGATGAGGTGCTTGATCTTGGAAACGGATGGTGGCTGGCAACGAACATTTCAACGAAAACCATTAGACAAAGTATTAATCTTGCTTGTGGAGTCGCAAATTTGCGCTTTGGTACACAATTGACACTTATTGAAAGATAATCGTCTTCCAACTCAAGCCCAAATAGAGTCGGACGGAGGCGTAGTTATGGAAGCAAAGGACATTATGACAAGCCCGGTGGTCACTATCTCGGCGGAGGCGACCGTTGGGGAGGCTGCCAAAACCATGATTGAGATGGGCCCAAGCTGCCTCCCAGTGCTGGACGACTCGGGGCAGCTGGCGGGCATCCTGACGCACACCGACTTCGGCTTTCAGCGCAAGTTCCTGCCCATGGCCCCCAACCCCATGTACACGCTGATGGGCGTCTGGGTCCAGCCGGACTCCCTGGAGGAGGTGGCCAGGACCGTGAGCGTCAGGAAGGTGAAGGAGGTGATGAGCAGCCCGGTGGTCACCATCCAGGAGGACGCAACGATATCACAAGTGGCGGACGTGATGCTTCAGAAGGGAATAAACAGGCTGCCGGTGATGCGGGGCAAGGAGCTTGTGGGCGTTATCACCAGGCACGACATGGTGAAACTGATGATGATGGAGCTGGCCAAGGACTAGCCATCGATGGAAGACTCGGGGGCAAAGATAGGGCCTTTTGACGTCGCCAGCGGCAGCCTGCGCGCAGGGGTGTTGGGGGTCAACGACGGGCTTGTGTCCAACTTCAGCCTGGTCATGGGCGTGGCCGGCGGAACGGGGAACGCGGACTTCGTGCTGCTGGCGGGAGTCGCCGGTCTGCTGGCTGGAGCCTTCTCCATGGCGGCCGGCGAGTACGTGTCCATGCGCTCCCAGCGGGAGGCGTACGAGCACCAGATTCAGATAAAGAGGGACGCCATTGAGACCAGCCCGGAGCGGGAGGAGGCGGACCTCACCCTTGTATACCAGTCCAAGGGACTGCCTCGCGCTGACGCGCAGCTTGTGGCGCAGCACGTGATGGCCGATCCGGAGGTGGCGCTGGACACCATAGCCAGGGAGTCCCTGGGGCTGAACCCGTCCGAGCTCGGTTCGCCCTGGGGGGCCGCCATCAGCTCCTTCACGGCCTTTGTCATAGGGTCGCTGGTGCCAATACTGCCCTACGTCTTCGGAGTTGAGAACGGAGTCGCAGTCATCAGCGCGGTGCTGAGCGGCTTGGCGCTGCTGGTTGTGGGCGGGTTGCTGGCCTGGACGTCGGAGAGGAGCCCCGCGTGGGGCGCCCTGCGGATGCTGTTGGTTGGCGGCTTGGCAGCGTCCGTCACCTTCGGCGTCGGGCGGCTGATTGGCGTCACGCTGTCCGGGTAGATACTTCTCAGTCATGCCCGTGCAGACGGGCATCCACGCCCCGCCGCCCTGGATTCCCGCTCGGAGCCTGCCCCGTACTCCGATACGGGGGCGGAAATGACGTTGAGCTACTTTACCGCGCAACCATTCCTGTGCAGGGAGACCTTTGAATAATCCTAAATCCCTTCCCCCGCAAGCGGGGGAAGGTCAGGATGGGGGCAAAAAGAGGCTTGTCCCCGCGCGGCTCACCCCCATCTCAGTCTTCCCCCTTCAAGGGGGAAGAGGTTTTGCAGAGGTCTGCACAGGCAGGAATCCAGCGCCATCTCCGGGCTGGGGGAGGCTCATGATCCACTGCAAAAGGGCGCTTCCCGAAGCGCCCCTACAGGGATCGCCGACTCTCCACTAGCTCAGCCGGAAGACCACAAACAGGCCAAGCACGTAGAGCGCGACGAAGAGCGGCGGGCTAGGCTCTATCAGCGAGAACTGCTTGAGGGGGCGTCTCGTCGCCAGTTGCACCAGGCCGAGGCTCATCAGTCCAACGGCGAACACCCCGGCGGTGATGGTGCTTGCGCCCGTGAAACTGTACAGCGAGCCGTCCGTGTAGGCCAGGTCCGCCGCGGCCAGGGCAACGATGTTGAAGGAGTTGGTGCCGTATATGTTGGCGACCCCCAGGTCGTAGGCCTTCATGCGGAAAGCGGCGAAGGTGGTCGTAAGCTCCGGCAGCGTGGTGACGAGGGCCAGGCCAAGCACGCCAACGAAGCTGGAGCCTATACCCGTCGCCTCTGCGATGGACTCGGCGCTGATGGCCAGCGCGGGGCCGGCCACAAAGACACCCGCCGCCGCCAGGCTGAACACCACCCAGCCCCACGTCAGCGAGTGTGAGGTCCCTCCGCTCTCCTCCGTCTCCTCCGCCTCCATGCTGAACTTCCTCAGGTAGCGGGAGATGACCAGGTAGGAAACCAGGATGGCTATGGCGGGAATGCTCACGGCCAGGACCTTGAAGTCGACTTGGGTTACGACGAAGAGCGTGGCCATGGCGGTGAGCAGGATCGCTGAGCCTGCGACCCATGTCTGCTGAGGCGCCACCTGCCGGAACACCTCGCGCCCGCCGAGCAGCGCCAGCAGAATGGCCAGGTTGCTCATGTTGAGCATGTTTGCGCCCAGGATGTTGCCCGCGGCCAGCTCCGCCGAGCCGCTTATCGCCGCGGCCACGGCGGTCACAAGCTCCGGCAGGGACGTGGCCCCGGCCAGCAGCAGTGAGCCGACCCAGAGACGCCCAAGGCCCATCTTGTCGGCGATGACGTCCGCGGAGGCGGCCAGGAAGGAGGCCGAGATTACAATGACCACTGCCGCGAGCAGGAACAGGCCGGATGCGGCGGCAAGGCTATCGATCATTGCGCTTTGGCAGTGCGGGATTTTTCATAGCGTCGCTTAAGTTACACCAATGAAGGCGGCTATGGCAATGAGTTCAGGCTGCGCGCCACAGGCCTTGTGGCAACTCTTGTACAGCCTGCAACTGCAAGATTCCGTCGTTGGGGCTGGGTTGTGCGCAGGTTATCGACGGCCAATGGCCTGCGTTGTATACCTCCTCTAGCCTTGGCTGGGTATTGACTTGACAATCCGTTGGCATTAGAATGTCACTGCTTCCCGTGCCGTGTTTCACGGAATACTGGAGGCGCGGAAATTACGCATCCATTTTGGAAAATAGAGAGGAGGATACCCATGGCACAACAGTCTTCGTGGTCTGCAGCCAGGTCGCACAGAGAGCCTTATGAGAGGGTCCCGTTGCCGGATTGGCCTCACCAGGAGTTGCTGTACGAGACCATAGATAACGGCAGAATTGCCATTATGACCATCAACCGCCCGGAGCGGATGAACTCCAGCGACCCCGGGATGGGCGCCCGATGGTTCGACGCGTGGACGCACTTTGCCGCCGATGACAACTGCTGGGCGGCCATTGTGACGGGCGCAGGCGACCGAGCTTTCTCCGCCGGTCAGGACCTGAAGATCCGCGACGAGCGGGAGAGGGAAGCCGGCGCTGGAAATGCCCCGGCAGAGGTAGGTCGGACTCCCTATCAGGTGCAGCCTCTTGGCGACCGCCTGAACTGCTGGAAGCCCACCATCGCCGCCATCAACGGCTTCGCCATCGCCGGCGGATGGTCCACGGCGCAGAACTGCACCTTCCGCATCGCCGCGGAGCATGCAGAGATGAACATCGCCGAAGCGCGCTGGAACCAGGGCGCCGGTTTCGTGGGCTGGCTGCCCAGGCTGATTGGCATCCCCCACGCCCTTGAGGTCTGCCTGATGGCCGACCGCAGGCTCTCCGCACAGCGGGCCTACGAGGTTGGCTTCGTCAACAAGGTGGTCCCCAAGGAGGACCTGATGGACGAGGCAGTGGACTGGGCCAGGACCATCATCAGCATGGCGCCCAGGGCCATTCGCAACTTCCACCAGATGGCCTACCAGTGCTGGAACATGACCATTCCCCAGGCACAGGCCTACACCTCCGCCCTGGAGTACAACCTGCGGGGCATGAACGACGGCAAAGAGGGTCCCAGGGCCTTCGCCGAGAAGCGGGCTGCAGTCTTCACCAACACCTAGAAGCCGCTCCCACTTCGGGAAATCGGACGGGCGGTTGCCGTTCAGGTCAGCCGCCCGTTCCTTTTGCTACAATGACAACCAGGAGCAGCCCGGCACATGGGTGACTATGCAGAAATGTGGCGGCTTAACGGGAACGCGCAGCAACGAACACCGGCATTGGAGTGACCAAACATGACACCGGAACGCAGCACTGATCTTACGCACTACTTTGGAGATGAAGCGACGGGCCTCTTCTGGGAGAGGCTCTCGGCCTTGGGCGTGGACGCCCTGGGCAACGACGGGATCATCGAGCTGGCCCCCTTCAGGAACGACCTGAGCTCGTTTGCCAACGGCTTGGTGGAAGCCCTGGGCGTCTTTGTTGGAAGCGACCGCGTCTCCCAAAACGCGCGGGAGCGCGACTTCTTCCTGGACCAGCAGCGCGCCCCGTTTCTGGACTCGGCGTACGGCCCGGTGCACGCGGCCCTGTTCGGGCTGTCAGAGCGCTACTCCCACGTCTGGGTGGAGGGCTGGAAGGACTACATGCTCAGGATTGCCCACAAGGCCCATCCCAGCAGCGGCGTGAGCCTTGTGCTGAGCGAAGGCCCGGACCGCCTGCTGCTTGGGCAGATGCGTTTCGCCGCAAGCTAGAGCCTGCGGCATAGGGAGCAACTTTAGCTCCGGAGAGAGTGAAGATGAGCTTGGAACTGAGTACGGAACGGAACATGAACCTCGCACAGTACTTTGGCGAGGAGCTGACCCGCAGGTTCTGGGAGAGGCTTGCGGCTCTGGGAGTCCACGCCGCCGACAACGGCGGGATAATTGAGCTGGCCCCTTTCAGGAATGACCTGCCGGCCTTTGCCAGCGGCTTGGTTGGGGCATTGGAAGTCCTCCTGGAAAGCGACCAGGTGCCGCGCTATGCGGAGGCGGACTCATTCCCGGACCGGACGCGCGCCAAGTTCGTCGAGTCGGAGTATGGCGAGGTGCACGCGGCCCTGTTCGCTCTCTCTACCCGAATTGTAAACGTGTGGTTGGAGGGGTGGGAGGACTACATGGTCAGGACTGCGCACAAGACCCATCCAAGCAGCGGCGTGAGCCTTGTGACCAGTGAAGGCCCAGACCGCCTTCTGCTGGGCCAGATACGCTAGGAACTGGTTACCCCACCCGCCCGTCGTGGTCTACGGTGTGGATGGGCAGCCCAATCTCCCGCAGACCCGGCTCGATTGCCTCCCGGTCGCCCACCACCAGGAGCGTCAGGCTGTCGGTCAGCACGTGCTCTTCCGCCGCCCGCCGCACGCCGGCCAGGGACACGGCCTCAATGTTCGCGGTGAAGTCTCGCAGATAGTCGTCCGGCAGATCGAAGGACACCAACTGCGCCAGCTGCTCCAGGGACTGCCAGGGCGTCTCGAAGGACGCCGGAAACTGCTGAAGCAGCGAAGCCTTGGCTGCTTCGAACTCCTCCTCAGTCACCGGCCTCCCGTTGCGTATGTCGTTGAACTCTCGCAGCGTCTCCTGGACGGCCTCGCGGGTCACGTTGGTCTCCACGCCGCCTCCCGCCAGCATCAGCGACGACTGCCTGTGCCACTCGAACCAGGAGCGGTAGCCGTAGCTGTACCCCTTGTCCTGCCGCAGGTTCATATTGAGGCGGGCGGTGAACTGGCCCCCGAACAGCTGGTTGAGCAGCACCAGGGCGTAGTAGTCCGGGTGGCTGCGGGCCACGCTGACGAATCCCGCGCGTATCACCGACTGCGCAGCCCCGGGCTTGTCCAGCAGGTACATCTGCGACGGGCCTGTGTCCGGGTAGCCCTGGGCGTGGGCGTCGTTGGCTGCTTTGGCCTGTTCGTCGGAGCTATGCCAGCCGCCAAAGCGCTCCTCTGCTATCTTTACCGCTTCCTCCAGCGACACGTCGCCCACCACTACCAGGGTGGCGCTATCAGGCCCAAAGCTCTGTCGCAGATGCCCTGTCAGGTCGTCCCGGGATATGGCCTCAAGGGAGTCCTCGGTCCCGCTGAGGGGGTGCCCAAAGGGTGTCTCACGCCCGTAGAGCAGGGGAGACGTTACCCGACCGGCCATGGCCGTGGGGTCGTCCCTGATGCGGCGCTGAGCCGTCAGCCGCTCCGTGCGGATACGTGCCAACTCCTCCTCCGGGAAGGTGGGGTTGCGCACCAGGTCCGCTATGATCTCCAGGGCGCTGGGCCAGTGGCGAGAGAGGGTCTCCGCGTTCAGTACCGTGCGCTCCCTGCCCGTGGCGGAGGCCAGCTGGCTGCCCATGAACTCGAACTCCTCGGCAATCTGCGCGCTGGAGCGGGTGGTTGTGCCCTCCTGGAGCATCGCAGTCGTGAAGGATGCCAGGCCGGGGAGCGCGACGGGGTCGCCGGCCGCGCCTGTCTTCAGAAGCAGGCCGAAGGCCACGGCCGAAAGGCCGCGTTTCTCCATTGCCACCACCTCCAGGCCGTTGGCCAGGCGGTGTCGCCGAGGGCTGGGCGGCGCAAAGGATCTGGGCGCAGTAGGCGCGGGCTGGACGCTCCTGTCGACGGACTTCTCAGAGCGGCTGTGGGACGGCTCCGGCATCACCACAAGCTGAACGTGCCGCTCTCCAAGGTAGGCGTTGGCAACCCGCGTGACGTCCTCCGGGCTGACGGCCAGAAACCGCTCCCAGTCCCGGTTTATCATGTCCGGGTCTCCGGCAAAGATGTTGAAGGAGTTGAGGCGGTTGGCCCTGCCCCCAAAGCCGCCGACGCTGGCCATCATGCGCACGTCCCGCCACTCGATGCGGTTCTTGGCGCGGGCCACCTCCTCATTGGTGGGCGGCTGGCTGCGAATGCGCTCTATCTCCTCGCGGGCCGCCTGCTCTATCTCCGCCTCCGTGTGGCCCGCGGACGCCGTGACCTCCATCTCGAACTCTCCCGCAATCTCCGATGGCCCGTGATGCGCCCCGGCGCTCTGGGCGATCTGTCTCTGGTACACCAGTGACCTGTACAGCCGGGAGCTCTTGCCGCCGCTGAGTATGCCGGCCAGGATGGCAAGGGGCGCTTCATCCGGGTGGAACCGGGGCACCGTGGGCCACATGAGGTAGAGACGGGGCAGGAGCACGCGGTCGTGGAGGGTGAGGTTGGCGTGGCCCTGGAGGGACGAATCGGCGCGCCGGGCGCGAGGGATGGCGGGGCCTGACGGCAGGTCGCCGAAGTACCTCTCCACCATCTCCAGGGTCTCCTGCGGCTGAATGTCCCCGGCTATGGTGAGGCTGGCGTTGTTGGGCGTGTAGAATCGCTGGAAGAAGGCCCGGGCATCGTCCAGGGTGGCGACGTCCAGGTCCTCGTGGAAGCCGATGGTGGGCCAGTGGTAGGGGTGGGGCAGAGGGTACATCGCTTCCTGGAGGCGGATGGACGCGACGCCGTAGGGCCGGTTCTCGTAGCTCTGGCGGCGCTCGTTCTTCACCACGTCCCGCTGGATGTCCAGCCGCTCCTGGTCAAGGGCGTCCAGCAGGAACCCCATGCGGTCGGCCTCAAGCCACAGGGCAAGCTCCAGGTGGTTGGAGGGCAGGTTCTCCCAGTAGTTGGTGCGGTCCGGGGTGGTGGAGCCGTTCAGAGTGCCGCCAACCTGGAGAATGGGATCGAAGTGGCTGCTGTTGTGGTGCTTGGAGCCTTCGAACATTAGGTGCTCAAAGAGGTGGGCGTATCCCGTCTTGCCCGGCTCCTCGTCCTTGGAGCCCACGTGGTACCAGATGTTCACGGCGACGAGGGGCAGCGAGTCGTCCTTGTGCAGGATTACGTCCAGGCCGTTGGGCAGGGTGAACTTTTCAAACGAAATAGGCTCCATATCTTCTCCGGGGTCGCCGCTTCAGGCGCGCGAAACCCCCTTCTTCGATTTACCGAGGTTGTGACCGGGAGGGCGTCCTTCCACTGCCGCGCCGTGGTCCTACGTCGTGCTCGGCGGCTTGGCTATAATGGCGAGCGGCATCGCAATCGCATTGACCGCGGCGAGTATGTAGAGCGAGATCAGGTAGCTGTCGGTAAAGTCGAACACGATGCCCATCATGATGGGGCCCAACATGCCCGATACGACCGTCACGCTGCGGGTGAGGCCCTGGAGCGCTCCGAAGTTCCTTGGCCCGAAGTAGTTGCTGACCAGCACGCCCCTGGCCGGGATCATCCCACCGAACGCTGTCCCGTACAACAGGGCAAACAGGATGACCTGCCAGTAGTGGAAACCGTTCATGTTGGCCAGCAGCACAAACGCGCCGACAAAAATTCCAAGCAGTCCGGCCAGGACCAGCCTGGCGCTTATGTAGTCCATTATCCAGCCGCCTCCCAGCCGTCCAAAGACGCTGAGGACGGTGAAGAACGCCAGGACCGTTGCTGCCTGGGTGTTGGAGAACTCAATGGAGAGCAGGTACGGAATCAGGTGAACGATGAGCCCGCTCACGCCCATTGTTTCGGCGGCAAATATGACGGAGAGTATCCAGAACGCCGGGGTTCTCAGGGCCTGCATCACCGTCAGGCTCTCCTCGTCCGATAGCTGCTCCATCGTTGAGCGCCGGGGAGTAGATGCGGCGTAAGCCGCAGCCTCCTCCTCCGTATCGCCGTCGGGGCGCATTCCGTACTGGTCCGGCCTGGACCGGAAAACAAGGCTGAGGGGTATCATGATGCACCAGGTTGCAAGACCCAGCACAACGAACGCCACCCTCCATCCAAAGCTCTCCACCAGCCACACCACGACGAACAGCATGGGGCCGCTCAGGATAGCTCCCGAGGCCCCGATCCCCAGCGCTCTCCCACGCTGCCTTTGGAACCACTGGACTATGGCCCAGTTCCGGGGGGTGCCGGTTGCGCTGGTGCCAAGGGACACCAGCAGGACGGCGATGTAGAACATGAAGATGGAGTTCACAACGCTGAGGTACATCACGGAGGCGCCCATGATGAAGGCCCCGGCCAGCACCATCTTGCGCGGCCCGTACTTGTCCACCAGGAACCCCTCGATGGGGGCTACGATGCTGCCCTCAAGGCGCTGCAGGCCGAATGCGCCGGATACGATGGCGCGGCTCCACCCAAATGTCTGGACTATGGGCGTGAAGAAGACCTGCATCCCGTAGACCCAGCAGATGCTGACCCACAGGTGCATCCCCATTCCGGCGGCGACGATGAACCACCCATAGAATATCCTGGGTTTGGCACGCGTCCCCTGGGCGACCTGCTCTTCCTGAGTCTGCACTTACCCTCGCTTTGGGCCGGGAGCGATTACCGCGCCGCGCACGCCGGCCGGGTGTAGTGAGAAGCCGGGCCGTTATTGGTTCCACCCATAATAATACAAATCCTGGCAAATCGCTATTGCTGGCCGCGGGCGGGAATTCCCGGGTGTGTTGGTATTGCCAATACTCCCAGGGAGCGCCGTACCCGCCCGCTCATAGATGAGCCTGTCGAACCATTTGAGCGGGCGTACAACAACCTTGAGGCTTCTACTAACACCCGGAGTCGCGGACGTGAAGGCAGCCGCGCGTGCGGGGGCCGGGCGTTGGAGCTTACAGGTGGCAGCGCCTCAGCAGAAGGGCAGGCCTCCCAGGTCAGAACTAACCGGGTCAAGACTTGCCCCCAGGGCCGCCGGCACACACCCGCTCAGCCCGTTGCCATCCAGGTCCAATTCGGTCAGATTGGAGAGGCTGCCCAGCGCCGGAGGAATCTCTCCGCTCAGTTGGTTGCCGCCCAGACTCAAATCGGCCAGGTTGGAGAGGCTGCCCAGCGCCGGCGGAATCTCTCCGCTCAGCCGGTTGCCTCTCAGGCTCAAATTGGTCAGGTTGGAGAGGCTGCCCAGCGCCGGGGGTATCTCCCCGCTCAACTGGTTGCCAGCCAGGCTTAAAACGGTCAGATTGGAGAGGCTGCCCAACTCCGGCGGTATCCCCCCGCTCAGCTGGTTGCCGCCCAGGTACAATCTGCTCAGATTGGAGAGGCTGTCCAACCCTGCCGGAATATCCCCGCCCAGCCGGTTGCGGTTCAGGTATAAATCGGTCAAATTGGATAGGCTGCCCAGCGCCGGGGGTATTTCCCCGTTCAATTGGTTGCCGGCCAGGTACAGTCTGGTCAGGTTGGAGAGTCCGCCCAGCTCCCTTGGAATCTCCCCGTTCAGCTCGTTGCCGTTCAGGTCCAGCCTGATCAGGTTGGATAGTCCGCCCAGCGCCGCCGGAATCTCCCCGCCCAGCTCGTTGCGGCTCAGGTCCAGCGCGGCCAGATTGGACAGGCTGCCCAGCGCCGCCGGAATCTCCCCGTGCAGCTCGTTGCGGTTCAGGTCCAGCGCGGTCAGGTTGGAGAGGCTGCCCAGCGCCGCCGGAATCTCCCCGCTCAGCTCGTTGCTGCCCAGGCTCAAGTTGCTCAGATTGGATAGGCTGCCCAGCGCCGCCGGAATCTCCCCGCTCAGCTCGTTGCTGCCCAGGTCCAATACGGTGAGATTGGAGAGGCTGCCGAACTCCGCCGGTATCTCCCCGCTCAGCTCGTTGCCGTGCAGGTCCAATGCGGACAGCTTGGAGAGGTCGCCAAACTCCGCTGGTATCTCTCCGGTCAGCTTGTTGCCGTGCAGATCCAATGCCGTCAGATTGGAGAGGTTGCCAAACTCCGCCGGTATCTCTCCGCTCAGCTCGTTGTGGCCCAAGGCCAATATGGTCAGATTGGAGAGCTTGCCCAGCTCCGCCGGTATCTCCCCGCTCAGCAGGTTGACGTGCAGGTCTAATGCGGTCAGATCGGAGAGGTCGCCCAGCTCCGCCGGTATCTCCCCTGTCAGGCTGTTGTCGTCCAGGTACAATCTGTTCAGATTGGAGAGGTTGCCCAGCTCCGCGGGTATCCGCCCCCTCAGCCGGTTGCCGTAGAGTTCCACTGCAACCACAAAGCCCTGGGAGTCTGTGGTGACGCCGTACCATTCTCCAAGGGGCGCGTCGCTCAGCCAGTTTCTGCTGTTGGCCCAACGCTCTCCGCCCGCGGCGCGATATAGGGCGGTCAACGCCTCCCGTTCGTCAGCGACGGTGGGCGCAGCCGTGGGCGCGGTCGTTGACGCCGACGTGGCAGTGGGCGCAGCCGTGGGCGTGGTCGTTGGCACCGATGTGGCCGTGGGTGCAGCCGTGGGCGCCGGGGTGGGCGTTGGTTCGGAGGTTGGGGGGGCTTCTTCACCGCAGGCGGCGGACAGCAGCAGAAGGAACGCGAGGCCCCAAAAGACAGGGACGAGTCCAGGCTTGACTCTTCTATTCACGGAGTTACCTCATCAGGAGGAGGCGGGTATTGTCCACACTATACACAAATTCTCGCCTCGTTGAAAGCTAATCTCGGAGGTAATATTCCCGGGTGTGTTGGCAATACCAACTCGTCATGAGAATACCGAGCGTCTTTCACTTGACAGCCATCGAAAAGGGTATAGGCTATGAGAGGTTTGGTGTGAATGAGACCACGTTTGGGGGTGTGCCTATGGATGACGTAGAAAGACTTCTTGAGGAGATCACCAACGCGAGCGGACCCACGGGCTTCGAGGGGCCGGTCAGGGCGATTATGCAGCGCGAGCTGTCCCCCATCTGCGATGAGATGGAGACGGACGGCATTGGGTCGCTGATAGGCAGGCTGGGCGAAGGCGGCGACAGGCCGCGGGTGATGATGGCTGCCCACATGGACGAGGTGGGCCTTATGGTCAGGTTCATCACCGCGGAGGGCTACGTGAAGTTCCAGACCCTGGGCGGATGGCTGGACCAGGCCCTCATCAACCAGCGCTGGGTCATTCAGACCAGGAACGGGCCCGTAATCGGCGTGTCCGGCATCAAGACCGTCCACGTCATGACGCCGGAGGCGCGTAACCAGATATTCAAGCGGGAGCAGATCTTCATCGACGTGGGCGCGAGCGACAAGCAGGACGCTGAGGAGCGTCTTGGCATACGGCCGGGCGATCCGATATCGCCGGACAGCAGCTTTACGCCACTCACCGGCGGAAAGCTGTACCTGGGCAAGGCCTGGGACGACCGCATCGGGCTGGCTACTATGGTCGGTGTGATGAAGCGCCTGAAGGCCGACCCACCGCCGTGCGTAGTCTATTCCGTGTCCACGGTCCAGGAGGAGGTGGGCCTGCGCGGGGCGCAGACCAGCAGCTACCACATTGCCCCGGACATTGGCATCAACATAGAGTCGGGCGTTGCCGGGGACTTCCCGGGCATGACCCAGGACGAGTCCCAGGAGCGGTTGGGAAACGGCCCGGGCATCTTCCTCCACGACTCCTCCATGGTGCCCAACCTCAAGCTGCGTGACCTGGTGGTGGACGTGGCCAAAGATAAAGAGATTCCGGTCCAGTTCGACGTGCTGAGCGGCTACGGCGAGGACGGGGCGGAGATGCAGCGCTCTCACAGCGGCGCGCCCGCCATCAACATAGCCGTGCCAACCCGCTACCTCCACAGCCACTACGGGATAATCAGCCGGGAGGATTTTGACAACACCGTTGAGCTTGTGACCGCCGTCATACAGCGCCTGGACGCCGATATCGTCCGGCGGCTGAAGAGCTTTGACTAGGAGGCTCAGCAGGGCGCGTTCTGCATAGAGATGAGTTCGGGGAGAAGTGGCCCTAGCTAGAGATTTGAGACCTGAACGGCTCTCTGGTTCTTAGAAGCCAAGCTCTTTCAATAGCTCTTCCACGCTAAGCCCGTGGTGCACTGAGATGCTCTTCAGGATGCTGGCCAGCGTCTTTATTCTGATGGGCCGGTGTAGAGGAATAACTTCGTGGTGTTCACCGTTGACTTGGGTGGTTACTCGCACGTGAGAGCCGCGTTGCCGTGTAACCTGATAACCCAGGCGACGAAGCGCATTCTGTAAGTCCGCCCCGTTCAGGTCGCGGGGCAGCTTCATAGAGCAAGAACCTCGTCACGAACGAAGTGAAGGCGGATTATCCCGGGACGCTTCATTGTGTCGTCAAAGTAGCACTCCACCGCTTCTTTTACGTTTTGGCGGAGCTCCTCCAGGGTCTCGCCTTCGGTGTGGATTCCGTACCCCAACGCGCTGGCGGAGTACCCGCCGTCCGCTTCGTCCTCGCTGACTTCAAATATGATTTCAGAGAAAGTGTCTGAACTCATCATGCCCTCATCTCGGTTTCCGGCCAACCCTGCTTTTTGCGAGTTTCCTCTGGCAGTCTGATATATGCCCGAATGTTACCTGCTGCCGTCTGTCCGGTCAAACCCTCGCGGCTTCTGGCAAAAGAAGAACCCCGAAGCTGGTTGGTCTGAGACCAATCCCGGTGGACCAGCCGGGAACTTCGGGGCTCGGTGCCTGCTGGTATTCCGCAACGGATACCAGAGCGCCTTGGTGTCCGGTTCCGTTTACGCTACAGACACCTCACTAGAAGTCCGTTTACCAGATAACAATATACGATCACCTCCTTTCTCAGTGTACCCATACGATACACCCTGTGAGGCGAGAAGCGCAAGTGCCTTTTGCACGACTAGCTTTGTATTTGTCGCGACTGCCCCGCCATCGTGTATACTCAACGACAAAAATCGGAGAGCGACCTGCAGGAGGTGACGATGGAGAGCGGCAACGGATCAGACCAGGCCAGCCTTGACTACTCCCTCAAGTACAATCCGCCCATTGACCCGGCCGTGGCGGAGCGCAACCTGAAGGAGGTCAAGTGCATCCTGGACGAACTGGGAGTGGTCTTCATGTTCGGCTCCGGCTCCTGCCTCGGGGCGGTGAGAGAGAAGGCGTTCATTCCCTGGGACGACGACATCGACCTGCTGGCGGTCATCGGCATCAACGGGCTGACGGAGGAGAGGGTTGATCTTGTGGCGGCGGCGTTGAGAGACAGCGGGTACTTCGTCAGGCAAGGGGACGCCCCGCGCTCAAAGCTGATTATGGGCATCAAGGACTACGTGAGAATCGGCCTTGAGTCCCTGCGCATTATCGACGGGAGCGTTTACTCCTATCCGGGCATTGCGCTTCCGGCCGGGATGTTCACCCAGCCCAGGGAGATAGAGTTCCTGGGAGAGAGGTTCAACGTGCCGAACCCGCCGGAGGAGTACCTGGCGCTGAAATACGGCCCGGAGTGGATGACGCCGAAGAAGGCCGGAGAGTATGAGAGGGACGTGGTGCAGAAAATGCCCGGCGCTGAATGGGTCGGTAGGCCGAGCCGGCTCAAGGTGCTCGACGAGCAGGGCCAGCCGGTGGCAGGCGCCGAGGTGACGCTGGTGGGCGGTGGCCGCTCCATGACCGACGGTAGTGGTTACGCGGAGATTATCCTGCCGGACCCCAACTGGTACGCCCTGATAATCAGGTACCTCGGCCACGAGGAGGTGCTTTATATGGAGGAGCTGGAGCCGGACAGAACCTACGTGTACAGAGCCGACTCCACAGCGCGGCATCGTAGCCTTGCGGGTGGCGAGGTTGGGACGCTGGGCAACGTGCTTGTCCAGGAGTGAGCCCAGCGCCTAGAGCAGCATATCCAGCAGGCCGTCCGGAAACAGGGACGCCCGGCCTTCGGTGAACTCGGAAAGGGACACCCACTCCACGCGGAAGGCCCTTCCTCCCTCATCGCCCTGCATGGAGGGCACTTCGTAAAGGGAGCTATCGACAAGCTCTGCCTCGTAAACGATGACCAACTCGTGCTGGGGCACGTCGAAGAGCGTGTAGAAGTTCTCGATGACGCCCAGGTATCGCGGCTCGGTGATGTCTACCTGGATCTCCTCCCGGAGCTCGCGCCTGATCGCCTCGCGGCTGTGCTCACCGAAGTCTATCTCACCTCCCAGGGGTCGGTAGAAGACGCCCTTGCTGCCGGCGTAGCCCGGGGCCGCCAGAATCCGGTCGCCATGCCGGATGACGCATATGGTGGAGGCTCTGATGCGTCCCTCTTCCATAGACACAGCCTTCGCCCCTTCGTCTGCCTACCCCTCGCCGGCCGCCTCCTTCTGGACAAGCTCCGCCACCTGCTTGAAGACGTCGTAGGGCTGCGCGCCGGAGAAGAAGTAGCGCCCCATGATGAAGGATGGTATGCCCCGCACGCCGATGGCAAGAGCCTCCTCGTACTGAGCCTTTGCCTGGGGCGTGTAGTAGCCGGAGTCGAGTCTCTCCTTCATCTCCTGGGCGTCCAGTCCCACCTCCTTGCCAATCTCCTGGAGCACCGACAGCTCGCCCAGGTTTACGCCGTCCTCCCAGAACCGCTTGTAGCAGGCCTTGTGGAAAGGCTCAAAGAGGCCCTTGTCCTTGGCGAACTCCGAGGCCTCGAAGGAGAGGGCGCTGTTGGGCGTGATGGGCGCGCGCCGCATGACAAGCCCCGCGTCGGTGGCGGCCTCGCCCAGGTGTCCCGTCAGCAGGGTGCCCGGCTCCGCGCCGTCCCGGGGCTTGCGCACGATGCCCTCAGGCGGCGTGTCGGGCCGCAGGTAGAAGGTCTTGTAGGTTATGTCCAGGGGGAAGTCCTGTTCCAGTTGCTCGAGCCTGGCCAGGCCGACGTAGCACCAGGGTCATATGTAGTCGTACCAGACCGTAACGGGAATGATTCCGTTGTCCATGCCATGCTCAAAGGTGGTCATGCTGTCTCCTTGCGGGGCTTTGTCCGGGAGGGCTTTGCCCGTGTTCTTCGCCGCAACGGCGATGGCCCTATTCTAGCCTAACTGAGCTGTGATTGCCAGTTGCAGAGAGGCTCCGCCGTTTACACAATGGGCTTTGGGTGATACCCTCCATTCTATGCCTCTGCACATTGGACAAGGCAAAGCGCCAAGCACGGAAGGCCGCTCTTTATGACCAGGAGGATATTCTACGGCTGGTACATCGTGGCTGGCAGCGTCGCGATGAACTTCTACCTGTCCGTAGTCTTCTTCCAGGGATTTCAGGTCTTCTTCCTCCCCATCCTCAACGAGTTCGGCTGGACCCGCGCCCTCACCTCCGGCGCGTTCTCCCTTCGCCAGCTGGAGTCCGGCCTGCTGGCCCCGGTCATAGGGTTCCTGGTGGACCGATGGGGGCCGCGGGTCATTATCCTCCTGGGCGTGATCATCGGGGGCGGGGGGATGGTCTGGATGGCATACATCGACTCGGTGTGGACGTTCTACATCGTGTTCATGGTGGCGTCCCTGGGGGTCAGCGGCGCGTCCCACGGCGTCTCCTGGTCTGTGGCGGTCGCCAACTGGTTCCGACGACTGCGAGGCCGCGCCCTGGGCATTGCGATGTTGGGGCCGGTTGTCGGCGGGCCTTTCGTGGTCACGGTAGCGGTGATTGAGGAGTGGCTGGGTTGGCGCGTGGCCATACTGCTGCTGGGCGTCGGCGTTTGGGTTGTGGGGATTCCCCTGAGCCTGCTGGCCCGATCCTTCCCTGAGAAGTACGGCTACCTCCCCGACGGCGATACCCGCGCCGGCTCCTACGACGACGAAGATGAAGATGAAGAGGGCGACTTTGAGGGCATAGGTGTTAGGGAGGCCATACGCACCAGGGACTTCTGGGTCATCACCGTGCTGTTCGGGGCGCAGTTCATAGGGATAAGCGGCCTGTTCGTGCACCTCATTCCGCTGCTCCAGGACATCGACTACGGCGCGTCCCAGGCGGCGGGCATTTTGGGGCTGGTCTTTCTGCTGAGCGGCATCGGGCGCATAGGGGCGGGGACCCTGGCGGACATGGTCGACTACCGGCTGGTCATGTCCGCCCTGATAATCTTCCAGGTAGTCGCCCTTGCGCTGCTGACCCTGGTCAGCGGGCCATCCGACTTCTGGCTGGTGGTCCTCTACTCGTTCCTGTTCGGGATCGGATTCGGCGGCGCGATCCCCCTGCGGCCATTTCTTATAATGCAGATATTCGGGTCACGGGCCTTTGGCGCGCTGCAGGGGCTGGTGCAGGGCGGCGCCATTGGCGCGGGGATGGCCGGCCCCGTCTTCTACGGCTGGATTTTCGACACCCGGGAGTCATACAACATAGCCATCTACGCTACCATCCTGCTCACAATGCTGGCGCTGCCTCTCCTGTACCTGCTGCCCAAGCCGCGGCTAGTGGGCAGATGGTCCGCAGTGGCGCTGGGGCACTGATTCCCGTTCCCCATTCCTGCGAAGGCAGGAATCCAGGGGGGAGGGTAGATGATAGACCCCTGCCTTCGCAGGGGTGGTTAGGCCCTTGAGTGGCGTTGTTTATACCAACACACCCAGGTAATACCGAGGAAAAACCCAACTTGATAATCCGCCCACCAGGGGATATATTGTCTTTAGTGAGGGCAGGAGACACCTTACGTCTCGCAGGGATTCGTCACAAACCGGGGTATTACTACCTCGGTTTGTTTTTTGTGGTGGGAAGGTGGTAGGTTCGCAAAAACCTTCAGAAAAGCAGAGGGGGCTTCAAGCGAAGCCCCCTCTCTGTAATCCAACTGTCTGCTAAAGCCTAGCCGGCGCCGGTGGTCGACGGCGTGGGCGCGGGCCTCTCCTGCGTCCGGCTGATGCCGATGCGCCGCGCCAGCACCACCTTGGCGATGTTGGTGCTGCCTCCGGCGTGTCGCTGGCCGGCCGCCGAGCGCTGCCTGACCTCCTGCGCGCCGCCGAAGGGAGCGCCGGGCTCGTCCACGCCAAGGTAGGTGTACAGCCCCATGATCTCCCGTACCCGCCGGGCGTTGCGGAGACCCGACTCCCGGCTGTGGACGTTGGCCATGTTGCCCTCATACCGGATCTCCTGCTTCGCCTGGTACATCCAGTGGGTGCGCTTGGCCAGCAGGCCCTGCACGTGGGACTCTATGTAGGCCTCCATTGTCCCTTGCTGTAGGACTGGGTCGCTGCCCAGAGTGCCTGAGTCGTTGCTGGCGTACTTTACGAAGCTCAGCAGGTCGTTCAGGGTCTCGTCGCTGGCAAAAGACCGGCCGCCGCCGCCGTGCTCGAACTCCAAGTGCGTACCCAGCACCTGCCAGCCCTGGTGGTCGCCGCCGATGAGGTGGTCTCCGGACACGCGCACGTTGTCCAGGAAAATGGCGCGCTTCCTGCCTTCCACCAGCAGGCCCATCTCCTTTATCTCCAGGCCCTCTGCGGGGATGTCAATGACGAAGTAGCCAAGGTTCCGATGACGAGGCGCGTCCGGGTCCGTGAGCATTGGGCCTACCATCATCTCGGCGTCCTCGTAGCCGCCGATGAAGACGTTGGAGCCGTTGAGGATCCAGTCGTCGCCGTCGCGGGTGGCCTTGCTCTGGTAGTCGGCTATGTCCGCGCCGGAGTGGGGCTCCGTCAGCTTCTGCCAGGTTACCTTCTCGCCGGTCAGCAGAGGGCGGAGATACTTCTGCTTCTGCTCCTCCGTGCCCCAGACCAGGATGGTGGGGAAGATCTGGGTGCTGCTGAAGCGTCGGACGGCCCTGGCCCGCGCGAACTCCTCGTCGATGATGGTCTCGTGGTCGCCCGTCAGCCCTCCGCCGCCGTACTCCTTGGGATAGGTCGGCTCAAGCCAGCCCTTCTTCGCCATCTCCTTGTGCTTCTCTCGCCAGAACCAGTACTGCTCCGCGGTGAAATGCTTCTGGTCAACGGGATCCCTCATCTCATCCGGGATGTTCTCCTCAAGCCAGGCCCGCACCTCCTTGCGGAACTCCTCCTGCTCTGGGGTGTATGGCAATGCAAAGTCCATTTTCGGCCTCCTTGCTTACTTTTTGCGACTCGCGCGTTTATGAATCAATCATATTCACGATTCGCAGGCGTGTCAAGTTTCGGCGCAGGGGCTGCGACGGGACGATTTCGCGCTATGTCCGAGCAGACGCGCTATCGATTGCGTACAGGGCCTCTTGTCGATGCTCAGGCCGCTTCGACCGGCTGAGGCAGCTTCGGCGGTCGGGCCATCAGCAGCAGTGGAATGGCGAGTGCGGCCGCAGCCATGATGATGTAGATGGCGAGCACGTAGGAGTCGGTCAGGTCGAACACCAGCCCCATGAGCACCGGGCCTATCATCCCGCCAAAAACTGAGACGCTCTGGGTCAGTCCCTGAATGGAGCCAAAGCTGCCCGTGCCGAAGTAGGCGCTGATGATGTATCCCCGCGCCGGTATCATTCCGCCGAAGGCCAGGCCCCAGAACAGCGCAAAGGGCAGGACCATCCAGTAGGCCGTCACGTTTGCCATTATGAAGAAGCCTATGACTTGGCATGACATTATTCCGGCCATGACCACCCGGCTGTTCCACATGTCGAAGGCGAACCCGCCGCCCAGACGCCCGATGGCGCTGAGGACGGTGAACCATCCTATTACCGAAACGGCCTGGGCTGTGGAGAAGCCGATGCTCTCGAAGTAGGGTATCAGGTGAATGTTGAGGGCGTTGGTGCCCAGGGTCTGCGCGCCGAATACCAGACTCAGGAGCCAGAAGGAGGGGGTGAGCAGGGCCTGCTTGACGCTGAGACTGCCCTCGCTGGACTCCTCGGTGGCTGGTCGTCTGGCGGGCTGTGGCTCGCCCTCTGCGTCGTCCTTGGCGGGCTCCGGTTTTTCCTCCTCGGGTAGGTCGCCGTCGGGAAGATAGCCGTACTCGTGGGGCCTGCCTCGAAAGACCATGGCCAGTGGAAGGTTGATAATCCACACGGAGAGGCCAAGGACAATGAAGGCGGGACGCCAGCCCAGGAACTCTACAAGGAACAGGGTGATGAACAGAAGCGGCCCGCTGAGGGATGCGCCGCTGCCGCCGATGCCAAGGGCGCGGCCCCGGAGACGCCGGAACCACTGCACCAGCGCCCAGGTCCGGGGTATGCCCAGGGCCATGCTCTGGCCCAGGGCGACCAGGAGAATGGAGAAGTAGAACATGTAGATGTTGTTCAGGAAGCTGAGGGACATGATGCCCAGGCCGGTGATGAACGTGCCAATCACCATTATCTTGCGAGGGCCGTACCGGTCTACCAGAAAGCCCTCGATAGGGGAGACGATGCTGCCCTCCAAGCGCTCCAAGGCGAATGCCCCGGACATGAGGGCGCGGCTCCACCCGAAGTGCATGGAGATGGGGGTGAAGAATACCTGCTTGGCGTAGACCCAGACTACGCTGATCCAGAGGTGGATGCCCATCCCGGCCGCGACCATATACCATCCGTAGAAGATACGTGGTCTGGCCCTGGCGCTCTGCTCAGCTTGCATACCCACCTCTGGCTAGGAGACTACAAACTGGCCTCCCTTGTGTCAATAGCGGCGGCGGGATAAGAGACGCTTCCCTATGACCCGCAGTTAAACTAGAGTAGAGGAGTTACAGAGCCGAGACTATTGTACCCAAAGGAGAGCAGGACGTTGAATATTCTGTGCCTCAAATATGTGCTGACGGCCCAGGACATGGATCGGGCCGTAGCCTTCTATAGAAATGTGATTGGGCTGAAGCCCCGGTTCTCCTCGCCCGTGTGGAGCGAGCTGGCCTTTGGCGACGCCATTGTCGCGCTGCACGGCGGAGGCGATGGCGAGATGCGCAGTACAGGGCTTAGCATTCAGGTGGAAGACCTCAACTCAGCGGTGCGGGAGATAGAGAGCGGCGGCGGTCGGGTCACACGCGAGCCGGAGGCCAGACCTGGAGAGCCCATTCGCCTGGCCGAGGTTGTCGATACTGAGGGCAACGTCTTTGCTCTGACGGAGACGGTCGGCTAGCGCTGGGCGAGGGGCTAAAAAATGGGACGCTAAGCGAGATGTGCCCCGTTTGCCGCCAGGCCGCGAGGGTGATATAGTCGCCTGTATGCAACACGCGGACTGCTGGTCGTGGGCCAAGGGGGGTTCTGGCATATTCCTCGCCCTGTTGGCCCCCGCTCTGATTATCAGACTGTTGAACCCTCCCGACTGGCCTGCTTTATTTGCTCCGATGGTGCTGGTGGGCGTTGGTCTCCCGTTCCTGCTCTTTGGATGGTCTCTGACGGCATTGTGCCTGTATGGCCGGCGCAAGAGAGCGTAGCTGTTGCTTGACACTCAGAGGGGCCGAAAATATAATTCTGCTCACATAGAGCCTTGACCCACTTCGGCGACGCGGACCGCAAGGTCGTTGGGGGAGGGTGTTAACGCGCGGTGTTCCGCGTGGGAGTAAAGGAGAGCGCAGATGGATTTCGCATTGCCATACACCCCGGAGCAGGAGGAGTTTCGCCAGGAGGTACGCGCCTGGCTGAAGGAGAACGTGCCGGCCGACCTGAAGGACCCGGTTGACCCCAGGGACTTCACCCTGGAGCTGGCCGAGAGGTGGAAAGAGGTGCACAAGGCCATGGCCAAGAAGGGCTGGCTGTACCCCACGCTGCCCACGGAGTACGGCGGCGGCGGTCTGACCGGCGACCACGAGACCATCATTGAAGAGGAGATGCACAGGGCCGACGTTCCCAGCAACTTCACCTCCGGCAACACGCTGCCCTCCCTCTTGGTCTGGACAACGGAGGAGCAGAAGCAGAAGTTCCTCGTGCCCATTCTGACGGCGGAGAAGACCTGCTGGAACAAGCTCACGGAGCCTAACGGCGGCGCAGACCTGGCCAACGTCCAGGGCACGGCCACTCGCGACGGCGACGACTGGCTGCTCACCGGCGAGCACGTCTTCGTCAGCGGCCGCGGGAAGCCCGGCTTCCTCCTCGGCCCGATGAGGACCGACCCGGACGCCCCTCGCCATCGCAACCTGGGCTACTTCATCATCCCCGTTCCCGACTGGGACCCGACGACGGGCGCAACCGGCCTGGACGGTCTCACCATCAAGGAGCAGGACCTGCTCAACGGCCACGACCAGCACAACATCATCCTGAACGACGTGCGCATCCCCGGTGACCACCTGATTGGCGGCGACCACCAGGGCTGGCAGGTTGCGGGCACGACGATGGAGTCGGAGCACGGTGGCCGCGGGCGGGCCTTCCCCACCGATACGCCCATTGAGCACCTGATTGAGTACGTCAAGGACACGAAGGTCGATGGAGAGCCTCTGGGAGGCGATCCGGTCCTTCAGCAGACCACCTCGGAGGCCATAATCGAGTCCCACGTCCAGAGCCTGCTGCTCAAGCGGGTGTACGCTATGTACCAGAGCCGCGAGGAGATCAGCTGGCACAGCGGCGTGGGCAACGTCCACGGCCGCGAGTCCACCCTTCGTAACGAGCGTCGTATCCGGGACGTGTACGGGATGTACTCCCTGCTCAACTCCCACGACCCCTCCTCGCCCCACGGCGGACGGCAGGAGGTGAACCACCGCAGCAGGGCGGGGCAGAACCACGCCGGTGGCAGCACCAACATTGCCAAGGTTGTGCTGGCGCGGCGGATTGGCATCAGCAGGACCCAGGAGAGGCCCGCGCCTACACCGGCCACGGCCACCAACCTGAGCGTCTAAGGCCTTAGACGGCGCTGAAATGAGGAGAGGGCTTTCCAAGAAGCCCTCTCCTTTATTGTTTGAAACCTCTCTGCCATTCCGGCGGAAGCCGGAATCCAAGACTCCTGTGAGAAGGAGGGATAGATTCCTGCGTCTGGAGGGCGTTGAATAACTCGTGGTTGGGAGCTCTCCATTCGTCACCCCTGCGAAAGCAGGGGTCTGGGCACCCGATATAGACGAAAATAGATTCCCGCTTTCGCGGGAATGACGAACACGCACTGCTTTCGGTACGACAACGTAGTTACGCAAAGGTCTCCGTTCGCGGGAATGGCGGGAAACGCACTCAGTTGGAAACCTTATCCCGGTTACACAAACGTCTGCCTGCGCGGGCGCAGGGGTTACGCGGAAGACTAGCTTTGGCTAATCAGTCCTGTACGTCTTGAAAAAGTCCGTGGTATCGGGCAACTCGGGCTGTTGGCTGTAGCTGCTGACCTTGCCCACGTGGTAGCCCTCTATGGGCATGAAGTCCCCGGCCTTCAGTGCCTCCAGCAGGTCCTTCTCGTTGCGTATCTCGCCCTTGAATATGGTTGCGCCCTTGGCCAGGCCCTGGGTGGAGTGGGCGTCGCTGCCGCCTGTGCCCCAGCGGCCGAGCGCTTTCACCACGCCCTGGGCGAACCGGTTCTCGACCTCTATGTTGCCGCCGTTCACCACCTCCACCTCATCGACGAGTTCAAAGATGGGGTGTTTGGCGCCCTCCTCAGGGCTCTGGGGGACGGTCTTTGGGTCGTCAAATAGCACGTTCTGTGTGTGGATTCCGGGTGGATCAAAGAGGAAGCGGAAGGGGTGCGCCAGGATCATGTATCCACCGATTTCCTCTACGTGGGCGCGCAGCTTTCGCACGGTGTCGATTCCGCCGGCCGGGCCAGTGACGTGGTGCTCCAGGCCCAGGGTGATGATGTGGCCGAGGGGGCTGTACACCTCAAGGGCGCGGATGAGCACTATGTCCAGGTCTTTGGCAAACGCCTCGAAGTCGGGTTTGGGCCAGCCGTCGTGTTCGGTAACCATAACGCCGGTGAGTCCCAGGCGCTTGACCTCCGTAACCAGTTCCTCAGGGGTGAGGGAGCTGTCCATGCTCCCCTTCATGGTGTGGACGTGCAGATCCATCAGTGAGTACAACGGCTGAGTCTGCTCCTTCGGCAGGGCAAAACCCCGCAAGAATTGTCCTAGTAGTTATAGCCGAATTCCATATCCGTAGTCAATAGAAATATTTGAGATAGTGTATCAATATCCTGGAAAGGACTGGCAGGGCGACTCGGAACATGTCCGTCTCCCGGCTATGATGTGAAAACTATCACAGACTCGACCTTTACGTGTTGTTTTGGTATACTATATCTAGGAGTTAGTACGTAATACGCGCACTAACGCGACGAAAAGGGGTGTATGGGTCGTCAGGTGGTTGGCTTTGGATGTGCTGCTCTGTACCTTTACTGGAATCGTATCAATTGTATCCAGAATGGCCTGCCCCCCAGCAGTATTCTCCGCAGCAATCTAATTTTGGGAGGTGTGTATTGAAGCAGGGTAGATTGTCGTTTAGGGCGCTGAGAGGCGCAATTTCGCCGCTGTGGCTTGTTGCGATCCTGATGGCGGGTACGCTTCTGGTCGCGGCGTGTACCGGCGGCGTGGGGCCTACCGGGCCGCAGGGACCGTCAGGGCCCGCAGGCCCGGCAGGTGTGCAGGGGCCGGCGGGTCTCGCAGGGCCTGTTGGACCCACGGGAGCCATTGGGCCTCAGGGGCCGGTCGGACCGCGAGGGCCAGTCGGGCCGCAAGGTGAGCAGGGGCCCGCAGGTCTGGATGCAATGGCCATGATGCCCAAGCCAAGCGATAAGATGGTCACTTTGTCCATCACAAACCTGACTCGCGGACAGATTCTGTCGCCAGTCTTTATTGCACGACACGACAAGTATGCGGGGCCACTGTATACGCTGGGCCGCCCGGCCAGCGAGTCCCTGGCCAAGATGGCGGAGGACGCCGATGCGTCCGGCCTGCTGGCGGACTGGTCGCCTGAGGGCAACGACGGCATTAGCGAGGCTTTGCTGGCAACCAACAACGGAGGCCCAATACCGCCCGGCGCCACTGTGACCACGAGCTTTGAGGTCACGGACGGCAACCATCTGGTGTCCCTTGCCAGCATGCTGGTCACCACAAACGACGCCTTCATTGGCGCGAGCGGCCTGGACGTCTCAACTTCGCGTATCATCAATCTGAACGCATACGACTCCGGCAGCGAGGCCAACAGTGAGAGCTGCGCCTACATCCCAGGCCCGCCTTGCGGCAACCACGCTAATGACGAGGCGGACGCCGAGGGCCACGTCCACGTCCACGCCGGTATCCACGGCGGAGAGGGCTCGGACCTTGACCCGGCCATCCACGATTGGCGGAACCCCGTAGCCCGGCTGACCATAGTGGTGGAGGATATCGGAGGCTAGGTTTCCACCCGGCACAGAGTACCGGACACCGCGGAGAATGCAAAAGGAGGCGGGATTCAGAATCCCGCCTCCCGCTTTTTTGCGTGCCGCGGTTGTACCTGCAATTACGGCTGCAGATGACGCAAGGAGCTTTTCGTAGAAACGGAAGGCTTTTGTACGCAAACCGCGAAATTCGGAAGTCGATTTGGGAGCAGGGGTTGTCATGTTGCCTCAGACGTTGTATATTACGCTGGACTACGTGTAGAAGAACGCGCGTCAAACAGGCTTGGGTCAAATATGGAGAGTGGATTGAATTCGCACAAGAACATAGAAAGCCAAGAAGGAAGGGGGGACTAGTCGTGGACTTTGCGCTGCCGTACACGGAAGAGCAGGAACGGTTCCGACAGGAGGTGAGAGCCTGGCTGGCGGAGAATGTGGACGAGGATATGAAAGAGCCCGTCGATCCGGAGATGGACTTCACGGACGAGCTTGGCGAATACTGGAGGGAGAAGTACAAGGAGATAGCGGCCAAGGGCTGGCTGTATCCCACCTTTCCCACGGAGTACGGAGGCGGCGGTCTCACGGGCGACCACGAGACCATAATAGAGGAGGAGTTCAACCGGGCCAGGATTCCAGCCCACGTGAACAATATCCTGGCCGTGCCCGCCATTATGGTGTGGGGCACGGAGGAGCAGAAGCGCAAGTTCCTGCCGCCCATCCTCAGCGCGGAGGAGGTCTGCTGGCAGAAGTTCACGGAGCCCAAGGGCGGAGCCGACCTGGCAGACTACCAGAGCAAGGCCGTCCGCGACGGCGATGACTGGCTTCTGACCGGCTCCAACGTGTTCATTGGCGCACACGGCAAGACGGAGTGGCTCTTCGGCCCCATGCTGACCGACCCGGACGCGCCTCGCCATCGGAACCTGGGGTTCTTCATGATACCCGTTCCGTCGGATGGCCTTACCATCAATGAAATGGATCTGCTCATCGGCCACAGGAAGCGGGCCATATTCCTGGACAACGTGCGGGTACCGGGCGACCACCTCATCGGCGGAGACCACCAGGGCTGGCAGGTTGCCAACACCAGCCTTGAGCAGGAGCACGGCGGTCGAGGTCGGGCGTTCCCCAGGGACAAGGTTGTTGACAACCTGGTGGACTTCGCCAAGGGAACGTCGCAGGACGGCGGCGTAGTCGGCAGCGACCCGGTGGCGCAGCAGTCGACGATGGAGAACGTCATTGAGTCCCACATCCACAGCCTTCTTCTCAAGCGCACCTTCTGGATGTACCAGAACCAGATGCAGATCAACTACGAGGGCAACGTGGCGAACGTGTACGGCAGGGAGTCCAGCCTGCGCATCGCCTGGAGGGTGAGGGACGTGATGGGGATGTACGCCCTTCTGGGCACCAAGGAGCCGGGCGCTCCCCACGAGGGAGCTCAAGAGGTCAATCAGCGAGGCAGGGCCGGCCAGAACCACGCCGGTGGCAGCACCAACATTGCAAAGGTGGTCCTGGCTCGCAGGATTGGGGTAAGCCGTACCAAGGAGCAGGCAGCGCCCACTCCTTCGACGGCTACGAGTCACGGCAGCTAGAGGCTGACCACAATGTTAGGAATGGCAAGGGCAGATTAGAAAGGAGGAGACCAATGGACTTTGCATTGCCCTATACACCGGAGCAGGAGGCGTTTCGAGCGGAGGTACGGGCCTGGCTTGAGGAGAACATTCCTGAAGAGATGAAGGAGCCCGTAGACGGACGAGAATTCTCCAAGGAGCAGTATCTGTTCTGGCGGGAGAAGCATCGAGAACTGGCGGCCAAGGGATGGCTGTATCCCACGCATCCCACGGAGTACGGCGGCGGCGGTCTCACCGGCGACCACGAGACCATACTCCAGGAGGAGATGCACAGGGCCAGGGCTGCCAATCCGCCCAACGCGGGGATAATCCTGTCCACGCTGCTTGTGTGGGCCACGGAGGAGCAGAAGCAGAAGTTCCTGGTCCCCATGCTCAAGGGCGAGATGCAGTCGTGGCAGAAGTTCACGGAGCCCAAGGGCGGCGCGGACCTGGCCGACTACCAGAGCCGAGCGGTACGCGACGGCGACGACTGGCTGTTGACCGGCTCAAACGTGTTCGTGAGCGGCCGGCCAAGGCCGGATTGGAACGTAGGGCCCAACTACCTCTGGGGCCCCAT
Organism: Dehalococcoidia bacterium; assembly: GCA_034422115.1. Taxonomy (GTDB): domain Bacteria; phylum Chloroflexota; class Dehalococcoidia; order Lucifugimonadales; family UBA2985; genus DAOUJW01. The sequence continues at coordinate 104,108 of DAOUJW010000017.1, forward strand.
GCTGACCGACCCGGACGCGCCTCGCCATCGGAACCTGGGATACTTCATGATCCCGGTGCCGTCTGAGGGACTTGAGATCAAGGAGCAGAACCTGCTCAACGGCCACGACCAGCACGCCATCTTCCTGGACAACGTGCGGGTACCGGGCGACCACCTCATCGGCGGCGACCACCAGGGCTGGCAGGTTGCCAGCACCACCCTGGAGCAGGAGCACGGCGGCCGAGGCCAGGCGTTCCCCAGCGACGAGGTAGTGGACAACATGGTGGAGTACGCCAAGAACGTCAACGGCTCCGACCCGCTTATCCAGCAGACCACCATGGACGCCGTCATCGACGCCCATCGGGACAGCCTGCTGGCGAAGCGCACCTACTGGATGTATCAGAGCCGGATGGACATCAACTTCGAGGGCAACGTAGCCAACGTCCACAACCGCGAGCACGACATGCGCAACGCATGGAGGGTGCGGGACGTAATGGGGATGTACTCCCTTGTGGGCACCAAGGAGCCGGGCGCTCCTCACGGCGGCGCGCAGGAGGTCAACCAGCGCGGCAAGGCCGGCCAGAGGCACGCCGGTGGCAGCACCAACATCGCCAAGGTGATCCTGGCCCGCCGCATCGGCGTCAGCCGGACCAAGGAGAGGGCTGCCCCCACGCCTTCGACGGCCACCAGCCACGGCGGCTAGGAGCCTCGTCGAGACCACTGAGTGGTAGGGAAATCAAGGAGGCTAGCAAATGGATTTTGCAATAGCATACACAGAGGAACAGCAGCAGTTCCGCCAGGAGGTCAGGGACTGGATTGCCAAGAACGTTCCCGAGGAGATGAAGGAGCCAGTAGATAGCCGGGACTTCTCGGAGGAGCAGTGGCGCTTCTGGCGCGAGAAGCATATTGAGATGGGCGCCATGGGCTGGCTCTTCCCCACCTACCCGGCGGAGTACGGCGGTGGCGGTCTGTCCGGCGACCACGAGGCCATCCTCGCGGAGGAGTTCCGCGAGGCCCAGATACCTTGGAGTGGGTCGTCCCTGCTCTTCGCAACCCTGCTTGTGTGGGGGACGGAGGAGCAGAGGCAGAAGTTCCTGGTTCCCCTGCTGAAGGGCGAAAAGACGTCCTGGCAGAAGCTGACTGAGCCGAAGGGCGGCGCGGACCTGGCCAACTACCAGAGTCGGGCGGTGCGCGACGGCGACGACTGGCTGCTGACGGGCTCCAACGTCTTCATCAGCGGGCAGCCGCGTCCCGGTTGGACTCCGGCCGGCCCGGACTACCTGTACGGGCCAATGCTGACGGACCCAGACGCCCCCAGGCATCGGAACCTTGGGTACTTCATCATTCCGGTGCCGTCGGAGGGGCTGGACATCAAGGAGATGGAGCTTCTCCCCGGCCATGACCAGCACGCCATTTTCATGGACAACGTGCGAGTCACCGGCGACCACCTCATCGGTGGCGAGACCCAGGGCTGGCAGGTCATGGGCGCGCACCTTGAGCAGGAGCACGGCGGCCGAGGCCGCGCCGCTCCCAGCGCGAGGGACGCTTTCGCCGCGGACATGGTCGAGTACACCAAGGAGACGACGCGCGACGGCAAGAAGCTGGGCAGCGACCCCGTGGTGCAGCAGACGGCTATGGAGGCCCTCATCGACTTCCACCGGGACAATATCCTGGGCCGGCGAACGTACTGGATGTACCAGAGCCGGATGGAGATCAACTACGAGGGCAACGTGGCCGACGTGCACAACCGCGAGCACCAGCTGCGGAACAACGTCAGGGTGCGCGACGTCATGGGCATGTACACCCTTCTGGACAGGCACGACCCCCGGGCTCCCCACGGCGGAGTCCAGGAAGTGAGCCAGAGGGACAAGGCCGGCCAGCGCCACGCCGGCGGCAGCACCAACATAGCGAAGGTGATTCTGTCGCGGCGCATCGGCATCAGCCGGACCCAGGAGCGGGCCGCGCCCACTCCTGCAACCGCTACCAAGCACGGTAGCTAGGATCGATACGGGAATCAGCCGGGGATTGGGGCTTCGTCCAGAGGCCCCAATCCCTGCGCAGCCAAACTACGCCAGAATTGGCTATTGAGTAGCGGGCCTTGGGTACCCGCGCGCCTGAAGCGGACTAACTATTCAGGGGGAAGGCTTGGACTTCGAGTACCAATATACTGAGGAGCAGGAGCGGTTCCGGGCCGAGGTGGGCGCCTGGCTGGATGCAAATCTGCCACAGGAACTCAAAGACGCCGGGGACTGGCGCGACCTGGACTCAGCCGGGTGGGAACAGAGCAAGGCCTTCCAAATGAAGCTGGGCGAAAGGGGATGGCTGGCTCCCACAGACCCCGTTGAGCGGGGTGGGGGCGGTCTCTCTGCGGACTCCGCCTTGGTGCTGATAGAGGAGCTGGGAAAGAGGGGGATGCGCTGGGCCCTGGAGCAGGGCTCGTCCTCCCTCAGGACCGCCCTCAAGCAGTGGGGCACGGAGGAGCAGCAGGACAGATACCTGCCGGTCATATCCCGGGGCCAGGCCACTCTCTGGCATCTTTTGATTGAGCCAGGCGCAGAGCTGGATATGGACCAGCTGCAGATTCAGGCTAATCTGGACGGCGACGACTACGTTCTCAATGGAGAGGGCGTGTTCGCCGGGCCGGGGCCAAGGCCGGACTACCTCTGGGCGCTGACGGTCACCGACCCCGAAGCTGAGCCGCCCGCTACCGCCACGTTCCTGGTCCCCGCCGGCATGGAGGGACTGGAGATACACACTCCCGACACCCTCGTGGCCGGCGAGTCCCACCGGATCACCTTTGACAACGTGTGGGTGCCCTCCATCTGCCTGCTTGGCGGCGATGGCGAGGGCTGGTCCGTAATGCAGGACTCCCTTCTGGGAGACCCCCTGCTGGAGTACCCGCCGGAGCAGGACGAGGACGTGGCAAACCTCATCAAGTACGCCTCGGAGACCACCAAGTACGGTGTGGCCCTGAGCAAGCAGCCCTTCTACCAGCAGATGCTCATGGAGGTGTACACCAACAGCGAGATCGTCCGAATTTTCCGCATCCGGAACGCCTGGATGGCCAGCACGGGCCAGAAGCTCACCTACCACCAGGCGGAGACCGAGTTGCTGGAGAAGCAGGCGGCCCTCCGCCTGTCCCGGGTGGTCAGGGAGATAATGGGGATATTCGCCCTGCTGGGGGCGGATGACCCGATGGCCCCGGAGAGGGGCAAGTTCCAGGGGCACCAGAAGCGGAGCCTGTTCCGGCAGAACCCCACCGCCACGGGCGGGTTGGAAGTCCAGTCCGCCGCCATAGCAAAGCACCTGGGCTTTGACCCTCTGGAGGCCAAGGGGGCCCTTACCTTCCAGGACGAGGAGGAAGAAGAGGAGGAGGAGGCTAGCGCACTGCCGTCGTAATGATGTATAATCGGCTAGGCGCTGGAGACGGACTGTGCAGACAGAGCATGGTCGGAGCCGGCTAAACAATATGGGAAAGAGATAAATTAAGGAGGAGTTCACCATGGATCTATCGCTTACCGAAACCCAGACAATTCTTAGGGATGCGGCTAACAACGTCATGGAGGCTGAACTTCCCAAGCAGCGCGTTCGGGAAGTGGACGAGAGCGAGACGGGGTTCAACCAGCCCCTCTGGGAGAGAATGGCTAACCTGCAGTGGCTGGGAATGGTCATCCCGAACGAGCACGGCGGAACCGGAAACGACTACACAACCCTGGCGGTCCTCTTTGAGGTGCTGGGATATCACGCCTGCTCCAGCCCGTTCCTGGACTCGTCCGTGCTCAGCGCGAACATCATCCTGGAAGCCGGCAGCGACGCGCAGAAGAGCAGCATTCTCCCTGCAATTGCAAGAGGCCAGCAGATCCTCACCACCGCCATCACCGAGCCTGAGTACGCCTGGGGTCCCGGCGCAGTCAAGATGTCGGCCTCCAGCAGCGGCGGCGGCTACACCCTCAACGGCACCAAGGTGTTCGTTCCCTGGGCCCACGTAGCGGACCAGCTTCTGGTGGTAGCCCGCACCGGCAGTGGCGCGAACGCCGCCGACGGCATCTCCGTATTCCTGGTGGACAGGAACGCCAGCGGCGTGTCCGTCCGGCAGCACAGCGGCTGGCTGGGCGACAAGGTCTGCGAAGTGAACTTCAACAACGTCCAGGTCGGCGCTGACAACGTGGTTGGGGCAGCCGGCGGCGCATGGGGCGCGGTTGAGAAGTCCATGGACAGGGCCACGTCCGTCCTCAACGCCTACATGGCGGGCGGCGCCCAGAGGGCGTACGAGATGTGCCGTGACTACAGCACCGAGCGCATAGCCTTCGGTGTGCCCATAGGAACGTTCCAGCGCGTGCAGGACCACATCATCGTTTCCTTGACCGAGGCCGAGGCCTCCAAGTGGACGGCTTACGAGGCCCTGTGGAGACTGGACACCGGCAGGGACGACGCGGCAGTTGGCATCTCAATGGCCAAGGCAGTAGCCAGCGACGGCTTCAACAAGGCATGCGACGCCTCCCATAACGTCCATGCCGGCGTGGGCGTAGACCTTGACCTGGGTCTCACCCACTACACCGCCCGGGCCCGCACCTTCCAGCACTACCTGGGCGACGCCACCTACCATCGCCGCCGCATGGCGGAGCTGATGGAACTGGGCTAGTAGATCCCACAGGACACGGCGGGTCGCTTTGTTGGCCCGCCGTGTTTTATTTTCGAGGAACGGCTGCCCCAAGAGGGCAGCCTTCTACTATAGACCGGATCTGATTGGGGGACTCGAATGTCCTTTGTCGTATCGCCGCCTCCACCTCAGCAGCGCATGCACTTCATGGATGCCCTGGAAGAGGAGGGCATAGACTACTCCCGCGAGCCGGACGGGTACTACATCTATCTCAGGGAGGGCCAGTGGGAGACATGGGAGCGTATCCGTGTCAGGTTTGAGGTCGATGTGCTGGATGACGACCCCGCCATGGTAGTGGATTTCTAGGAGTGGCAGCTTCACTTCGCTGCGCTCAGTGTTCTCAACACGAGTTGGTCATGGCAACATCCGTAGTGAACACAGCCTTCTGCCCGCTCATGGTGAGCTTGTCGAACCATTTGAGCGGGCGTACAACAGATGTGCGGCTCCCGCTCACGCCCTTCGACAGGCTCAGGGTGAGCGGGAACAGGAGTTATTCCAAACAGCGCCGGAATGACGGACATCGCCCCGCGATCGGAGGGACGCTTGGTAGAGACCGGCATTAGCGTTGCGGGATACAGCGTGGAGCCTCCTCCAGAGGGGGAGTCCGGGGAGCGCGTCACCCTGGACACAACCCTGGGGGAGGTGGGTTGCCTACTCCATCGTACGGAGCCTTTGGAGACGGCGGTCCTGTGGGCGGGGTCGTGGAGAGGGGAAGGCCAGGGGCAGCGCACCAGCCCGATTTCCACGGCCGTCGCCGGAGACCTGCTGGAGGACGGGATTGCCTCCCTCATGCTGCGCTACCGGCAGAACGCCCAGCTTGGGGCGTGCATCCGGGATACACAGGCGGCCGTTTCCTTTCTGGAGGGGCAGGGCGTCCAGCGCATTGCCCTTGTAGGTCACTCCTTCAGTGGAGCTGTCGTGATCTCCGTGGCTCCCCTCAGCCAGTCCATTGTTGCCGTGGTGGCCCTTGCCAGCCAGACCTACGGCGCCGCGAGCGTCCGGCACATCCATCCCAGGCCCATACTGCTGGTGCACGGGACCGCCGACCAGCGGCTGGGCACGCACTGCTCGGAGCAGATCTACTCGTGGGCGAAGAAGCCCAAGGAGCTTGTCATCCTTGAGGACGCGTCCCACGGCCTGTGGGAGCGCAAGGACGACCTACTTCCACTGCTGGGCGGCTGGCTGAGGGACAAGCTGCAAGCGGGCCCGCAGGCCGGCTGACGCTCCTGGCTTGCCGCGCTCTCTCACCGTCACTCCTCGCTTCGCTTCGGGCGGCGCGACCTGGCCTGAGCCGCGTCGTCTGACGGCCGGAGGCTTGGCATATTGAGCGGAGATTTCGTGGAATCGCCCAGGGCTGCTTGCATTCTACATCGTTATGGGATATATTTAACTTGTCTCTGGTGGTTTTGGCGTGGTGGAACCACCCGTACCCATCTCGAACACGGAAGTGAAACACCTCAGCGCCGACGATACTGCCCTGGCAACGGGGTGGGAAAATAGGTCACTGCCAGGGGCGCGAAGCCCGCACCTCAAAGGCGGGCTTAGCCTTTATAAGGGGCCTTGAGAATCCTTACAGATATTCAAGGGTATTCCTTCAGCAGTAGAGATGTGTTAAAATATTCACAACTTTGCTTCCCCCGCCAATCCTTCCACATCCGTAGAGGGTAGCACCTTTACATGGCATTCCCTGGAGACATATAATTGAGCTTAGGGAAAGCAACGGAAGCAGCATAGAAAGAGCAGTTGCAGTGTCTACAGAAATAAGCGCCCCCGTCGAAAACATGGAAGCCCTTCTCAAGGAGGCGGACCTGGTCAAGGTGGTTCGGCGGGGCGAGATAGTCCAGGGCATTATCATGCGGGTCGACCAGGATGGCATTCTGGTCAGCATTGGCAATAAATCCGAAGGCGTGGTCCCCTCCCGGGAGATGCGCTCCATAACCGATGAAGAGTTGACCACCCTCAAGGTGGGCGAAGAGATCACGACCAGGGTGCTTGAGGCCGAAAGCGAAAGCGGCTCCGCCATCCTCTCCGTAGATAAGGCGCGTGAGGAGGTGGGTTGGCAGGAGGTTGAGAAGAAGTTCAGCGACGGCGAGTGTGTGGAGGCCGTGATAACCGGGCACAACCGCGGTGGCGTCCTGGTTGAGGTGAACGGCCTGAAGGGCTTTATCCCCATATCCCACGTCGGAGGGTTCCAGGGCGGCCCGGACGGAGTTCGGGAGGAGGAGTTGGAGGGTCGCGTAGGCGAGCGGGTGGAGCTCAAGATACTTGAAGTTGACCGCTCCAGGAAGCGGGCTATATTCTCGGAGAAGGCGCTGCTCCAGGAGAGGCGGGAGTCGCAGAAGGAGCGGATCCTCCAGGAGCTGCAGGAGGGGGAGGTGCGGAAGGGCAAGGTGTCGGGAGTCTGCGACTTTGGTGCGTTCGTCGACCTTGGAGGAGCGGACGGCTTGGTGCACATCTCCGAGCTGTCCTGGGAGCCGGTGAGGGCTACCGAGGATGTGGTGAAGGTGGGAGACGAGCTTGAGGTGTACGTGATGAAGGTCGACCAGGACACCAAGCGCATCGCCCTTAGCCTGCGTCGGCTGGGGCCGGCCCCGTGGGACACCGTGCTTGAGCGATACCAGGTTGACCAGCTGGTTGAGGGCACGATAACCAAGCTGACCAACTTCGGCGCTTTCGCTCGCATAGAGGGGTCATTGGAAGGGCTTATCCACATCTCGGAACTGAGCCACAATATGATTCAACATCCCAAGGAGGTTGTCAGGGAAGGGGAGGTCTTCACCTTGAGGATACTGAAGATAGAGCCTGAGCGGAGGAGACTGGCGCTCAGCCTTAAGAGGGCGGAGGAGATTTAGGCAGAGAAGTATAGATCCGCCTGGAAGATCGTTCACGATAGGGAGACAGCCATGACCAGCAGATTTGAGAAGTTCTCAGAGAGAGCCCGGAGGGTGCTATCGCTGGCGCAGGAAGAGGCCCAGCGGTTCAACCACAACTACATTGGCACGGAGCACATCCTTCTCGGCCTTGTGCGAGAGACGGAGGGTGTAGCAGCCCGCGTCCTGTCCAACCTTGGGGTAGAGCTGAGCAAGATTCGGTCTGCGGTGGAGTTCATAATCGGGCGCGGCGAGAGGCACACCCCTGGCGAGATTGGACTTACTCCCAGGGCGAAGAAGGTCATAGAACTGGCCGTCGACGAGGCGCGCCGGCTGAACCATCACTACATTGGCACCGAGCACGTGCTCATCGGCCTTATGCGCGAGGGCGAGGGGGTTGCGGCGGGCGTGCTGGAGAGTCTTGGCGTGACTCTGGACAGGGTCCGGGCCGAGACCAGCCGCATCCTCAGCCAGAGCGTGGGCCAGGAGCGCGGCGGCTCCTCCAAGGCGACTACCCGCACTCCGACCCTTGACCAGATGGGAGTTGACATCACCAGCGCGGCCCGCGCCGGCAAGCTGGACCCGGTGGTTGGCAGGGAGAAGGAGATCCAGAGGGTCGTCCAGATACTCAACCGGCGCACCAAGAACAACCCCGTGCTCATCGGCGAGCCCGGCGTTGGCAAGACCGCCATCGTGGAGGCTCTTGCCCAGCGCATCATCAACGGCGACGTGCCGGAGAACCTCCAAGGCAAGCGGCTGGTGACCCTGGACATGGGCTCCCTGGTGGCAGGCACCAAGTACAGGGGCGAGTTCGAGGAGAGGCTGAAGAAGATACTGGAGGAGATACGCGGCTCAGGCATCTGCGTTCTCTTCATCGACGAGATACACACTATGGTTGGCGCCGGAGCGGCCGAGGGCGCGGTGGACGCCGCGGACATCCTGAAACCGGCCCTGTCTCGCGGCGAGATACAGACCATCGGCGCGACCACTTTCGACGACTACCGCAAGCACGTGGAGAAGGACAAGGCACTGGAGCGCAGGCTCCAGCCCGTCTACGTGGAAGAGCCTTCAATGGAGGACACTGTCGAGATTCTTCGCGGGGTGAAGAGTCGCTACGAGGAGCACCATCGGCTCACCATTTCGGACGAGGCGCTGCAATCGGCGGCGACCCTGGCGTCCCGCTACATCGCCGACCGCTTCCTGCCGGACAAGGCCATAGACCTCATCGATGAGGCGTCCTCCCGGGTTCGCATTCGCAGCAGCTCCATGCCCCTCTCAGTGAAGGAGTCTATGAAGGCCCTTGAGAGCGTGCGGCGGGAGAAGGACGAGGCACTTGCGAACCAGGAGTACGAGTACGCCGCAGAGATGCGTGACCGGGAGCTCAAGCTGGCAGACAAGCTTGAGGGCATGGAGAAGGAGTGGGAGACGGAGAAGGACGGGAGCGACGTGGTGGTGACCGAGGAGGACGTTGAGGAGGTGGTGAGCATGTGGACGGGCATCCCCATTGCCCGCCTGGCCATGGAGGACGCCGAGCGCCTCCTGCACATGGAGCAGGCCCTTCACGACAGGATCATCGGCCAGGACGAGGCCATAACCGTGGTCTCCAAGGCCGTGCGCCGCGCCAGGGCCGGGGTCAAGGACCCGCGCAGGCCCATTGGCAGCTTTATCTTCTTGGGGCCCACGGGTGTCGGCAAGACCGCGCTGGTGAGGACCCTGGCAGAGTTCATGTTCGGCAGCGAGGAGGCGATGATTCGCCTGGACATGTCGGAGTTCATGGAGAGGCACTCCGTGGCCCGGCTGGTGGGCGCGCCTCCGGGCTACGTTGGCTACGACGAGGGCGGACAGCTCACGGAGACGGTGCGTCGCCGCTCCTACTGCGCCATACTCCTGGACGAGATCGAGAAGGCCCACCCGGACGTCTTCAACATCCTGCTCCAGATCTTTGACGACGGACACCTGACGGACGCAAAGGGCCGCAGGGTCGACTTCCGCAACTCCATCATCGTCATGACCAGCAACCTCGGCTCGGACCTGATCAAGCGGGACACCGCAATGGGTTTTGCTATGAAGACGGACGAGGCCCAGACCAACGAGCAGCAGTACGGGCGGATGAAGGACAAGGTGATGGAGGAGGTGAAGCGCTCCTTCAGGCCGGAGTTCCTCAACCGCATTGACGGCACGGTGGTCTTCCACGCTCTGAACAAGGACCACATCCTTGAGATTGTGGAGCTTATGCTCCGTGACGTGCACGACCAGCTGCTCAAGGACAAGAACATTGAGATGGAGGTGTCCTCAGAGGCCAAGAATCTCTTGGCGGAGAGAGGATACGACCCCAACTTTGGCGCAAGGCCACTCCGCAGGGTCATCCAGGACGAGATTGAGGACCGGCTGTCCGAAGAGTTGTTGACCAGCCACATGCAGGCGGGGGACACGGTGGTTGTGGACGTGGAGGATGACCATTTCGTCGTCCGCACCAAGGTGGCGGCCCTTCCCGCGGGATAGGCATAGCTCCGCCGACCTGACAGTCGTTGGCGCCGTGTAACTCGGCTTCTTGTTAGCGCGTTGCAGTTGACCGCGTCCTTGAGAGCCTCAGCCCGCCACCGGTGTTTATCTTGCCGCCGCGTCTCTGCTAGAATTGCCGCGCGTCAGGTGAGAGCGTTATGAGCAGAGAGCAATTGCGGACAGTCTACTCGTGCAATGAGTGCGGCGCGGAGGCGCTGAGATGGGAGGGCCGCTGTCCCTCCTGCGGAGAGTGGAACACCCTGACGGAGGTGCCGCGTAATCCCGCTAGGGGCAACAGCTCATGGCTGTCTGCCAGCTCTGAAGCTCCCCAAGAGCTCTCCGAAGTCACGTTGGAGCAGTGGCCCAGGATACCCCTGGCCCTGGACGAGTTCAACCGCGTCCTCGGTGGTGGCCTGGTGAGGGGCTCACTGGTGCTCGTTGGCGGCGACCCGGGCGTCGGCAAGTCCACGCTTCTGTTGCAGGTAAGCGGCGCTCTTGCCGAGCAAACAGGCCCCGTGCTCTACGCGTCAGGCGAGGAGTCTCTCCAGCAGATCAAGCTCAGGGCGGACCGGCTTGGCATTGGCGGCCAGGGGCTTCACGTCCTGGCAGAGACGGATATGAACTCGGTCCTACATCACCTGGACGGCCTCTCTCCCGCGGTGGCGGTTATAGATTCCATCCAGTCTATGGAGTTCCCGGAGCAGCCCGGCGGGCCCGGGGCAATCGGTCAGGTGAGGGAGTGCGGGCTTGCCCTGCTGCGTTGGGCCAAGGCCAGGGGCGTTCCCACCTTTGTCACGGGCCACGTTACCAAGGAGGGCAGCCTGGCTGGGCCAATGGCCCTTGAGCACATGGTGGACGTGGTGCTGCACCTGGAGGGAGGCAACCTTGGCTCCTACCGGCTGCTCCGCGGCGACAAAAACCGCTTTGGCTCCACAAACGAGATAGGCGTCTTCGAGATGCGTGACGGCGGCCTGACCGAGGTGCCCAACCCATCGGAGATAGCGCTTGCGAGCCGGGGCCGGAACACCGTTGGATCTGTGATAGTGCCGGTAATGGAGGGCACGAGGCCCCTGCTGGTGGAGATTCAAGCCCTTACCACGCCGTCGTCGTTGCCTGCGCCACGGCGTGTGGCCAACGGCGTCGACATGAGCCGTCTGCTGATGACCATCGCCGTGCTGGTAAAAAGGGCCGGGGTCTATCTGTCCTCCCAGGACATCATCGTCAACGTGGCCGGTGGGTTCAGGGCCATGGAGCCGGCGGCAGACCTGGGCATGGCGCTGGCCCTTGCCTCCAGCGTGAAGAACGCGCCTCTGCCTGAGGGCATGGCGGTGCTGGGAGAGGTGGGGCTGGGCGGAGAGCTGCGGAGTGTCGCCAACGTCTCCAGGCGTCTGGGCGAGCTGAGCCACATGGGTTTCGACAAGTGCCTTGTGCCTGAGGCTTCGATCAAGTCAGTGGAGACGCCCCGTGGAATGAAGGTGGTCACTGCCGGGACACTTGCAGAGGCCCTGGGGCTGGCGCTGCCTCTAAACGCAGGCGGGGAGAGAAGCAGCGCGAGTTCTGTTATACTTCCTGAGGAAACACTTGGAGAGGGATATGGCCGTCGATAGCGAAGCGCTGCAAGGGAAGCTGGACCTGCTTGAGGGCATCCTGCGGGATATGGGCTCCGTGATAGTGGCCTACTCCGGGGGTGTCGACAGCACGTTTCTTGCCGCGACCGCCCACGACGTCCTTGGCGACCGTTGCCTGGCGGTGACGGCCTCTTCGCCCAGCATGGCGCCCGCGGACCTGGAGGAGGCCGTGGCCCTGGCCCGTGACCTGGGCCTGCGGCATCGGGTCATTGAGACCAAAGAGGTGGAGGACCCGCGCTACGTCGCCAACGACGCCCGCCGGTGCTACTTCTGCAAGCTGGAGCTTTACACGTGGCTGCAGCCCATGGCCGCCGAGGAGGGGTACGACTGGATAGCCAGCGGCACCAACCTGGACGACCTGAAGGACTTCCGCCCGGGGCTGAAGGCGGGGCAGGAGTACGGCATACGCAACCCGATGGTGGAGGCCGGGCTTGCAAAAGAGGACATCCGCGCCCTCTCCAAGCGCCGCGGCCTTCCGACGTGGGACAAACCCGCTCAGCCGTGCCTGTCGTCCAGGATACCGTACGGGATGCCGGTGTCGGTGGAGGCGTTGGGCCGCATAGCTCGGGCCGAGGCGTGCCTGAAGGATTTGGGACTGAGGGAGTTCAGGGTGCGCCACCACGACGCAATCGCACGAATTGAGGTGGGGCCGGAAGACATGGCTCAACTGCTGGAGCCGGGGGTACGGGAGAGGCTGGTGTCGGATTTGAGGGCACTGGGCTACCTGTACGTCACCCTGGATCTGGACGGTTTCCGCACGGGTAGCCTCAACGCCGCTCTAAAAATCAAGTCCTGATGTTAACCATAGGCCGGGACTCAGGCGGCCTTCTTGATGACCTTGTCCCTGTTGTGTCTGACGGCGCCTTGGCGGCGCGCTCGTGGGGCCGGGGCCAGGTCCTCCATATGCCCGCACTGAATGCACTGCTTGTACTGGCCGTAGAAGTCCCTATCAAAATAGAGATCTCCGCGACACCGAGGGCACGCTTTCAGTAGTAACATGGTATTTCGCCTCCCTTCGATGTGATTTATCCGATTCTCAGGTCTCTCTCCGATACACCCACTTTTTAGCAGAATATCTTGAAGAGAGTGTGAAGAACGTGCATTAGCGCTCGCCTGGTTTCCATATTCCGTTGCCATGTGTCGATTATCGACTTGAGCGAGATTTCCGTTGCTCTCCTATATTGAGTCTAAAGGTATTATACTACTTGACACGCGATGTATCAAGTCCTAGAATAAAATTATCCCGGACAAGGAAAACTAAAAGTCGAAGTATGCAAAGACCAAGCCAGCGGCGTACAATGAATTCCGGCCCCGGCATACCGCCGCGACCAGGCGGCGAGGCGGGTGGCGCGATGACGCCGCGCTCCGGCAAGCCCCCGGACCAGGGCAGCGCGGAGCAGGAGCAGCAGGGCCCGACCACCCAGGGCGACGACGTTGAGGTCAGCGGCGGCGTCTACGTCATCAGCGTGGCCGCCAGGATTCTGGAGATGCACCCCCAGACGCTGCGAAAATACGAGCGCGTGGGGCTTGTGGTCCCGTCCCGGAGCATCGGTATGCTGCGCCTGTACTCCACAGAGGACATAGTGCGCCTCAGGCTCATCAAGCACATGGTGGACAACCTGGGGATGAACCTGGCAGGGGTGGAGTTCGCCTTGAACCTGCTCAACAGGATGATTAAGCTAAGGGAGCGGGTCAAGGCAATGTCCAGGAGGGACGCCCTGCAGAAGTCAATTGAGAAGGAAGTGGAGGAGATGCTGGTTGAGTTGGTGGGCATTGCGCCTCAAGATACCCGGGGCGCGGAGGAACAACCCAGGAGTGAGAGTCAATGAGCGAGGAAGAAAGAGATGAGTTGAGCCAGACCAGAGAGGGTGAAGGAGTTGGGGACGTGAGCAACGAGGACCTTCGGGCGCAGCTGGAGGAGGCCCAGCGCGAGGCGACCCAGTTTCACGCGTTGATGCAGAGGGTCCAGGCCGACTTCGTAAACTACAAGCGGCGCATGGAAGAGGAGAGGACGGCGTTGCAGGAGCGCGCAAACGAGTCCCTTGTGCTGAGACTGCTGCCGGTCCTGGACGACTACGAGCGGGCCCTTCAGTACGTCCCGGACGTGGAGGAGTTCCGCCCCTGGGCCGCCGGCGTGGAGCTGGTGTATCGCAATTTCAAGGGCGTGCTGGAGTCCTTTGGAGTGACGCCGATCCAAGCCTTGGGCATGGGCTTCGACCCAATGGAGCATGAGTCCGTGTCATACGAGTTCAGCGACGACTTCGCGGAGGGGATGGTAATGTCCGTGGTGCGGGAGGGCTACAAGCTCCACGGGCGGGTTCTTCGCCCCGCGCAGGTGACTGTATCAAGAAGAAAGGAGGGGGAGTCTCCAAGCGCTTAACACCGAGATTCCCCGGAGAGGAGCAATAGTATGCCAAAAGTACTGGGTATAGACCTTGGAACCACAAACTCATGTATGGCCGTCATTGAGGTGGGCGAGTCGCAGGTGCTGGAGAACAGCGAGGGCGCACGCGTCACGCCGTCTGTGGTGGCAGTGCACGCAAGCACCGGCGAGCGCTACACAGGCCTTATCGCCAAGCGCCAGTCCATCACCAACCCGGAGAACACTATTTTCTCCATCAAGCGCCTGATGGGTCGCAAGTTCGACGATGCGGAGGTGCAGGGAGCCCTGGGCCGGCTGCCGTACAAGGTGGTCAAGGCCGCGAACGGCGACAGCCACGTGGTCATGACGGAGAAGACCTACTCGCCGCCGGAGGTTTCGGCAATGATCCTGCAGAAGCTGAAGCAGGACGCTGAGGCCAAGCTGGGCGAGACCGTGACCCAGGCGGTCATCACGGTGCCCGCCTACTTCAACGACACCCAGAGGCAGGCCACCAAGGACGCCGGGAGGATTGCGGGCCTGGAGGTGCTTCGCATCATCAACGAGCCCACGGCCGCGTCCATGGCCTACGGCCTGGAGAAGAAGCAGGAGGAGATGGTAGCCGTCTTCGACCTGGGCGGCGGCACATTTGACATCTCCGTCCTCCAGATAGGTGAGGGCGTATTTGAGGTCAAGGCCACCAACGGGGACACCTTCCTGGGCGGCGACGACTTCGATGAGAGGATCATCGACTGGATCTGCGACGAGTTCAAACGGGAGCAGGGCATTGACCTGAAGCAGGACAGGATGGCGCTGCAGAGGCTCAAGGAGGCGGCGGAGAAGGCCAAGATGGAGCTTTCAACCGTGATGCAGACGGAGCTTAACCTGCCCTTCATCACGGCGGACGCCACCGGCCCCAAGCACCTCTCCATGAACCTGAGCCGCTCCAAGCTGGAGCAGCTTGTGGGAGACCTGATAGAGCGCACCACGGCCCCATGCCGCCAGGCCATGTCCGACGCCGGAGTTACGGCTGACCAGATAGACGAGGTGGTCATGGTGGGCGGCATGACCCGCATGCCTGCGGTTGTGGAGAAGGTCAAGGAGATATTCGGCAAGGAGCCTCACAAGGGCGTCAACCCGGACGAGGTTGTGGCCGCCGGCGCAGCCATCCAGGCGGGCGTTCTCCAGGGAGACGTGCGGGACATCCTTCTGCTGGACGTTACGCCTTTGACCCTGGGCATTGAGACCCTGGGCGGCGTGACCACGTCCCTCATCTCTCGCAACACCACCATTCCCACGGCCAAGAGCGAGACGTTCACGACGGCGGCCGACGGGCAGACCAGCGTGGAGGTGCACGTCCTCCAGGGCGAGCGGCCTATGGCGGCGGACAACAAGTCCATCGGGAGGTTCATCCTGGACGGCATCCTTCCCGCGCCTAGGGGCATTCCGCAAATCGACGTCACCTTTGACATAGACGCCAACGGCATCCTGAACGTGTCTGCCAAGGACAAGGCCACGGGCCGGGAGCAGCGCATCACCATCACCGCAAGCTCCGGCCTGGCCAAGGACGAGATTGACCGACTGGTGGAGGAGGCGTCCCGCCACGCCGACGAAGACCTTCGGCAGCGGGAGGAGGTGGAGACCCGCAACATGGCGGACAGCGCGGCCTACAACGCGGAGAAACTGCTGACCGACCAGGGCGAGAACATCCCGGCAGACCTCAAGGAGGAGCTGCAGGGCAAGATAGCAGAGCTGAGGGAGGCGCTCCAGGGCCAGGACATGGCCCTCATAAGCCAGCGGCTGCAGGAGCTGCAGACCTCTCTGCAGAAGGTGGGCACTGCGGTCTACAGCCAGCAGGGCGGGCCGTCGGGGCCTCCGCCGGGGGCGGACGTGGACATGGACCCGGGAGACGCGCCTCCTGAGGGCACGGTTGAGGGCGAGTACCGGGAGGTGTAGAGAAACTCGCAGTGAGCTGAAGGGCGCCGCATCAATGTATTGGATGCGGCGCCCTCTTTTTGTCCTCGTGTAAGGGGCCGTCTAGGTTCGATATCCCATACTTGTGCTGGTGGGCTAAATCGAGTTCTTTAGACTTCCCTTTACCGCTCATGGTGAGCCTGTCGAACCATATGAGCGGGTAAACCCCGGTCGTGTGCCCACCGCTCACACCCTTCGACAGGCTCAGGGTGAGCGGTGTCGTTGGCCGTTGTCAGAGTACCCCAAGGGTGCCCTATGCCCCGTGCGGCCACTCTCCCAGAGTCACCTCCACCTCTATGGTCTCTCCATCCCTGTACAGGGTCAGTGTTACAGAGTCTCCGGGGTCAAGGCCGTTGAAATACTCCACCATCTGGTCGACGGAGGTCACCTCTGTGCCGTCCACTGCCCTTATGACGTCGCCTCTCGTCCCAAGAACGCCGAATCTGTCGCTGCCTCCGGCAATCAGCCCCGCCTCGTCAGCCGGGCTGCCTGCCCCGACGCTGCTGACGTACACGCCTTCGGTAATGTCCAGTCCCAGGTAATCGGCCAGGCCAGGAGTCAGGGGAGTGCCGCTTATTCCCAGCCAGGGGCGCTTCACAATCTCGTTGTCCAGGAACCTGGTCATCAGGTCCTTTGCGGTGTTTATGGGCACGGCAAACCCCACCCCCTCGGTGCTGACAAAGGAGATCTGCACGGAGGTGTTGATGCCTATGACCTCCCCGTCGGCGTTGAGCAGCGGGCCGCCGGAGTTGCCCGGGTTCAGGGTGGCGTCCGTCTGTATCATCCCGGTTATCAGCCGACGAAACATTCCCGGCCGGCTGCGCTCGATGCCGCTGACCACGCCCACGCTGATGGAGTTGTCCAGACCGAAGGGGCTTCCCATGGCGATGGCCATCTCGCCGGTCTCGACCGCGCTGGAGTCGGCCAGGGGCAGAGGGTCGATGACGGCCACGTCCTCGGCGTCCACCTTCAGGAGCGCCACGTCGTCCGCCGGGCTTCTGCCCACCACCTTCGCGTCCAGCCTCTCCCCGCTTGGCAGAACAACCCGCACGCTCAGGGCGTCGTGAACTACGTGGTAGTTGGTGAGGATGTGCCCATCCGTGTCCACCAGAAACCCGGATCCCTGCCCTCCGTGGGGCAAGACGAACCCGAACCTGCTGACGCTCTCCAGGTCGGTCTCGACCGTGACGACAGCAGGGTTAGCCTCTTCGTATATCGCGACAACCGTCCGCTCGTCGTACAAGGGGGGCGTATCCGACGCCGCGCCCCGGTCAAAACCACCCACAACGACGACAACCAGCGCGGCCATGCTCAGCACGACAATCAGCGCGCCAAGGGTTACCACCCAAAGGGGCAGCGCAACGCCCGAATCTGCCTTGTTCATCCCTGCCTCCGGTATCTCCTCTCTAGTATCTTCCATTATCTGCTGTCTGAAGGTTGACTGCCAATGGGCAGCTCGAACGTGAAGCGACTGCCCCGGCCCGGCTCGCTCTCCGCGTAGATAACGCCTCCGTGGGCCTCGACAAGCTGCCTGGCGATGGTCAGTCCCAGGCCCGCGCCGCCCGTGGCCCTGGCTCTGGACGGGTCCACCCTGTAGAACCGCTCGAAGACCAGCGGCAGGTCGTCTGCGGGGATGCCGTTGCCTGTGTCAGACACCGTTACCTGCGCCGTCCCAGCGTTCGTCACCTCAGCTGTTACGCTGACACGTCCGCTCTCCGGCGTGTGGCTGATGGCGTTCTCCAGCAGGTTGCCCACCACCTGGGCTATGCGAGTCCTGTCCATTGGCACAAGTGGAAGGTCCGCAGAGGTGTCCAGGGACAGGGAAACGCTCTTGGCCTCCGCCCGGGGCCGGACGGCCTCGATGGACTTGCTGAGCGCCTGCTCCAGGGAGTCAGGCTCAATGTTGAGGCGCAGGGCCCCGGCGTCCGCCAGCGCCAGCAGCCGCAGGTCTTCCACCAGGAGCGTCAGGTGGAGCACCTGCTGGTGAATGGTGTCGATGGTGGCGTTGTCGGGCTGCAAAAGCCCGTCCCGCACGGCCTCCAGGTAGCCCTGGATGTTGGAGAGGGGAGTCCTCAGCTCGTGGGCCACGTCCGCCATCAGGCTGCGGCGCTGCTGCTCCGCCTTCTCCAGGTCCTCCGCCATTGAGTTGAAGGTGCGGCCCAGGTCTGCGATCTCATCCCTGCCCTGAGTGGACACCCTCTGGGAGAGGTCTCCCTGTCCCAACAGCCTCGCCGTCGAGCCAAGGGCCCTAGTGGGCGCGAGGACCCGTCGGGAAAACAGCGACACCAGCAGAACGCCCGCGACGCCCGCGGCCAGGCCCGTCCACAGCAGTGAGCGGTTCAGGGCGGACGCCAGAATCGATACCGACGGCTCCGGGACTTCCAGGGGCGCAACGTTGGGGGCCAGCGCCACGGTGCCGACCTCCCGCCCGCTGCTCAGAAGCGGCAGGTTGTACTTCTCCTTCATGGCGGCCACGTCACCGGGGTCGGAGGCGTCCCGCGAGTCGGCTATAACGTCTCCGCTTGAGTCCTTGACCACAATGCGCACGCCGTAGAGGTCACTGGCCTGCTCAACGGCCGGCTGCAGCCCCCCCCACCCCCTGCTGGCGGCGTAGTACTTGGTTATCATCTGCTCTATGCGAGCGGCCTTGGCCTCCTCAACGTCCCTCTCAAACTGCTCCGTGGCCTGCTTTGCCGTGTAGCTCACGTACATGCTTACGCTGGCCAGGGCCAGGGTGAGCACCAGGGCGAAGGCCGCTATCAGGCGAAACTGTAGGCTGAATAACCAGCTAGACATTGCCGAACTTGTACCCCACTCCGTACACGGTGTGGATGTAGCCGGAGCCGTCGCTGCTTGCGCCGAGCTTGCGGCGGAGGTTGGATACGTGGGCGTCGACGGTACGGTCAAAGCCGTCGAAGTCGTAGCCGAAGACCCGGTCAATGATCTGCTCGCGGGTGAAGATCCTGCCGGGCTCCCGAATCAGCATGACCAGCATTCGGAACTCCGTGGGTGTGAGGGTGACCTGCTTCTCGTTGGCGTAGACGGCGCGCAGCCTCATGTCGACCCTGACGTCGCCGTAGGCTAGCTCTGCGGGGCCCTGCTGAAGGTCGTCCCGGGCCGTGCGGCGAAGGACGGCCCGCACCCTGGCGGCAAGCTCCCTGGGGCTGAAGGGCTTGGTGATGTAGTCGTCCGCGCCCAGGTCAAGCCCCTCAAGGCGGTCCTCCTCCTCCACGCGGGCGGTGAGCATCACCACCGGGACCTCAGACTCATCCCTCAGGGCGCGGCACACCTCCGTGCCGTCCATGCCGGGGAGCATGAGGTCAAGCACCACAAGGTCGGGGCGGGCCTCACGGGCAAGGCGCAGGCCCTCCGCTCCGTCCTGGCTCTTCAGCACCTTGTGCCCGTCGCGGCGCAGGTAAAGCTCCACTATCTCCAGTGTGTTTGGGTCGTCTTCTACGATGAGTATGGTGCTGGGCATGTTCTTTGAGCTTGAAGGATTTGATGCTTGCCATCCAGGGGGAGCGGGGCGGGTGCCCCGTCCCCCTGCTGGCTTCCTTTAATGCGATAGCGTTCAGGCCTGGTCCATGTCTAGCGTGGTCTTTGACGAATCGTTGTCCTTCTGGCAGAAGCCCTTGTAGTGTCCACCCCCGTGATGGCCCCAGCGCTTGCCGCCATCAAAGATACCTGTTGGCCTGGACTCCAGCCACTCCCGGTACTCCGTGTACGAGTCGGCCTGCTCCTGGGTGATTTTCCCACTCTCCACCAGGCCGTCCAGGTCATCTGCGTCTATCTTCCACCGCATGAAGCCCTTGAAAGCGCCCTCCGGCCTCTCCTCCACCCACGCCTTGTACTCGTCGGCCTGCTCCTGGGTTATCTTGCCGCTCTCCACCATGGCGTCCAGCTTCTCCTGGAGCCACTCGTCTCTAAGCTCCGTCCGGGCCTGCTTCATGGCGTCCTGGACCTGGGACGACTCAAGACCCAGGATGGACGCAACTCTCTCTGCGAACTTCCCCTTGCGCGAGTCCGTATCGTCGCTCTGCGCCAGCGCTGCGCCCCCGGTTAGCGCGAGCGCCAGCGCTCCGACTATCAGGGCAACGGTAATCAATCCCTTTCTCATAGGCAAATGCTCCTTTCTCCTTCCGATACGCTAGTTATAGCAACATATCTTGAAGAGAGTTTGAAGGAGCTCCGCCTAGACCCCTGCCAGGGCGGTCTCCGCCGCTTCCAGGGTCATGTCGATGTCCTCAGCCGTGTGAGCGGTGGATACAAAGGCGGCCTCAAAGGGCGAAGGGGCCAGGTACACCCCGGCCTCCAGCATCCGGTGGAAGAAGGCGGCGTACCGCTCCCTGTCGCTGGCGGCGACGGAGTCCCAGCCCTCCACCGGCCCGCCGTTGAAGAAGGCCGTCAGTATCGACCCAACGCGGTTGACGGTAAGGGGGACATCCGCCTTTTGCGCGGCCGCTGCCAGGCCGCCGACAAGCCGCGCCGACGCCGCCTCAAGCCCTTCGTATGTGCCCGGCGCTTTCAAGGCCTTGAGTGTGGCTATGCCCGCCGCCACCGCAAGGGGGTTGCCGGAGAGGGTGCCTGCCTGGTACATACCGCCTAGGGGCGCGACCACCTCCATGACCTCACGCCTTCCGCCGTAGGCCCCCACCGGCAGCCCGCCGCCGATGATCTTCCCAAGGCACGTGAGGTCGGGGGTTATACCATACAGAGTCTGCGCGCCGCCGTAGCCGACCCTGAAACCCGTAATCACCTCGTCGAAGATGAGCAGGGCGCCGTGGACGCCTGTGATTTGGCGCAGGGCGTCCAGGAAGCCGGTAGCCGGGGGCACGACGCCCATGTTGGCCGCCACCGGCTCCAGGATGACCGCCGCTATCTCTCCCGGATGGGAGTCAAAAAGAGTTTGCACTGAGGTAATGTCGTTGTAGTCGGCTACCAGGGTCTCACGGGCGTAACCCTCCGGCACACCGGCGCTGTTGGGGATGCTGTAGGTCGCGCCGCCGGAGCCCGCCTCTACCAGCAGGCCGTCGTTGTGGCCGTGGTAGCAGCCGGCGAACTTGACTATCTTGCTGCGCCCCGTGAAGGCCCTGGCCGCGCGGATGGCGCTCATGGTCGCCTCCGTCCCGGAGTTCACCAGTCGCACCATGTCGATGGACGGGAGGGCGTCGACGATCATCCCGGCAAGCTCCACCTCACCTTCGGTCGGCGCGCCAAAGCTGAGGCCGTTTGCCAGAGCTTGCTGCACGGCCTCAACCACTGAGTCGTGGGCGTGGCCGAGAATCAGGGGGCCCCAGGAGCCAACGTAGTCCACGAACTCGTTGCCGTCGGCGTCCCAAATACGGGGACCCTTGCCACGCCGGATGAAGGGAGGAATGCCGCCAACGGACCTGAAGGAGCGGACGGGGCTGTTCACTCCGCCCGGTATGTGGCCCTGGGCCTGAGCGAACAGTTCTGATGATCGAGTTGTATCCAATATGCGTACCTCCTGGCCGGGGAGTGGTTATCCTGCCCAGTGGGCGGCCTTCCTATTCAATGCCGAGGGTGGCCCTGGCGTCCCTCTCAACCATTCTGAACACCTCCTGCAGGGGCAACCCCTCACGTTGGGCAATCTCCTTGCAGTCCTCGTACTCTGGCGAGACGCCAATGACTACGTCCGCCTCTCTCTTCAGCTTCACCCTAACCGAGCCGAAGGGGGTGTCCACCGAGACTATCTCCCGCTCCGCCTCGTAGCGGTTCAGGGTCTGCACCCGCACGCCCAGAGTGGAGGTCTCCTCCATTATAGTCTTCACAAGGGTCGACTCCATGTTAGGGCGGCACAGCACGCTGAGGGTAACGGCGGGCCTGTTCTTCTTCATCTGTATGGGGCTGAACCAGGCGTCCAGCGCTCCGCGGCGCATAAGCTCCTCCTGGACGTGGCCCAGTATCTCCGGACTCATGTCGTCGATGTTGGTCTCCACAAGAGACACCTGGGCAAGAGCGCTGCTCGCGGCGGTCTCGCCAATCCACAGCGCCAGGACGTTGGGGATGTCCGGGTTGTCCCGGGTCCCAAGGCCGTAGCCCACGTGCTCCAGGCTGAGCGCGGGGGCATCGAAGGAAGCCAGGGTTGTGATGAGGGCCGCGCCCGTTGGGGTGACCATCTCACCCGCCTTGAGGTACGGGCCGTCCGGGGGGGACGCCTTTGCCTTGGACATAGCCATAAGCTGCACCGTGGCCGGCGCGGGCACGGGAAGCGCGCCCTTTCTTGTGGATACCACGCCCCATCCGGCGGGCAGAGGAGAGGAGTACAGCTTTTCAATGCCCAGCAGCTCCAGCCCGGCCACCACGCCCACAACGTCGATAATGGTGTCGATGTCTCCAAGCTCCTGAAGCTCATGGTTCTTGCCGTGCACCCTTGACTCCGCCTCCTCCAGGCGCTCCAGAACCGTGCGAGATTTGTCTTTTACGGAATGGGAGATGGAACCGGCGTCCAGCATGTCCAGGAAGTCGTGAATGGAGTGCGGGGCCTTGTGACTCCTGCCGGTGTCAACTGAAACGTGAGTCCCTCTGATGACGCCTCTCTGCGAGATGGCCGCGTTGACGGAGTATCCATCGATGGGCAGCTTGGCGAGCTCGCCCTTCAGCTCTTCGATGGGCAGTCCTGCGTCGATGAGCGCGCCCAGGAGCATGTCTCCGCTGGCGCCGCCGATGCAGTGTAGGTATCCGGTCCTCAAGGTCGTCCCGTCTGTCCGTCTACCGGCTAGCCCAGACCGTCCCAGAAGCGCTCTTCCTTCCAGGGGTCTGCGTTGTTGTTGTAGCCAAGCTGCTCCCAGAAACCGGCCTTGTCCACGCTAAGAAGCTCCAGGCCGTTGACCCACTTGGCGCTCTTCCAGCCGTATCGCTTGGGCACAACCAGCCGCAGGGGGCCGCCGTGTTCGGGCGAAAGGGGCTTGCCGTCGTGGCTGTGGGCGAAGAGCACGTCGCCGTCCAGCAGCGCCTCCAGTGGCAGATTGGTGGTGTAGCCCCCGTAGCAGTGAAAGAGAACGAACCGGGCTTCCGGCTTCGCTGTGGCAAGGTTGATCACGTCGCTGAAGAGTACGCCCTCCCACAGGTTGCCCATGCGGCTCCACTGGGTGACGCAGTGGAAGTCCGCCGTGACCGCGGCCTGGGGCAGGCCCTTGAACTGCTCCCAGTCCAGTTTCACCTCCCAGTCCACAAGGCCGTATATGCGGAACCGCCACTCGCTCAGGGCTATCTTGGGCGTATCGCCGTGGGTGAATACGGGGAACTTCCCGGTCACAAACTGTCCGGGCGGCGCGACGACCGCCTGTGGCTTGATCTCCTTGGGTTTTCTCTTGGGCCAGGGTCTCAACCGCGACCTCCGTGGGGCGCATATCCGGCTATTGTGTACTCAATGATAAACTATACTCAGGTTGAAGTAAAACGAAAGCGTTCATAAGGCGCGTGTTGACGGCCAAGAAGAGTGCCACTAATATTCCAACATACCTGCACGTGGAATGGACGAGCTATGCTTGAAGGCATTATAGGGATGAAGGACATGGGCCTCATTTTCGAGGTCACGGACGCAATGGGCATCGACAGGGAGAGCATCTCAGTCCCCCTTGAGAAGGAGGACCCCGGAGCCGTGCGCCGGCTGCCCAACGGCGAAATCGAAATAGTGGTCCCCGTGTCTGTGCCTGAAGATGAGTGGGTTGCCATGCTGAGGGCTGAGCTGGAGAAGCTGGGCTTTGAGATGGAGGAGTGAGGGTGGAAGAGCGGAACTCAATAGAGGTGGAGGTGGAGGACAACGACAACTGCTACGGCCTGCCGATGCGGACGTACGAGGCTCTTGGCCTAGCCGTCGAAGTCTCCCAGGTGAGGATCGCCGGCCCCAGTGGGCCGGAGCAGTTCCACTGGGTCACGGGCTGGCAGAGCGACGGCGATGGGACGCCGTGCCCGGCGTACTGCGTGGAAATCTCCGATTCAGGAGAGGGCGCCGCCTATCTGCTCTACGGCGGAGACTGGGGCGTCCGCTTCAGGCCCTTGGACATCCAGGACGAGTGGAGTGTTGAAAGCCCTCACCAGTGGGGTGAGCCGTACCTTGTTCTTGGCGACCTGTCGGACATAGTGGCGGCTGAGCAATAGTGCTCCGGCTGCCGGGTTTGATCAGTGTCGGTCAAAACGGCGGTCGTTGTACCCAAGTCTGCGTAAATCTTACAATTGGGCGTGGAGGATGCTGACTTACCTATGATTATAGTGTAGAATAGCCATACTACGACTAGATTGGAGGGAACCCATGGAAGCGTATTGTGTGAAGTGCCGATCCAAGAGGGAGATGAGCAACCCCCAGTCCATAACCATGAAAAATGGTCGCCCGGCCACACAAGGTGTTTGTCCAGTTTGCTCAACAAAGATGTTCCGGATCGGTAAGGCTGCCTAGCTCGACTGACGTCGGATAGCACAGCCCAACGTCGCCGGAGACGCATCGCCAATCAAAGCGATGGCGCTCCGGGGCGGCTCAATCGCTTACATCATCGGTAGCCGGTCAGGGTATTCTGAACGGCATATAGCATCAACCGAGGCGAACGTATCCACAGGCCTTTCCCGGAAAGAGGCCGCGGGTCATTTTCCTTGCCAGCTATTAACGCCGCGGAAGGTGCTAATGGGTGAGCTTTTCAGAGCAAAAGGTTACATATTCTGTAGGAGGTGCCCTTATGGTAGTCCGCAGCTATGAGATGTTGAGCCTTGAGCGAACAGGCCATGTCGCCATCATCACCCTGAACAGACCGGAGAAGCTGAACGCCCTCAATCCGCCTTTGGTTGCCGAGTTCCACGCGGCCCTGGACGAGATCGCGTCCGAAGAGGACACCATCCGGGCGGTGATTGTAACCGGAGCGGGCAGGGGGTTCTGCTCAGGAGCGGATGTCAACCGGCAGCTGGAGTCTTTGCAGGGCACAGCCGCTCCCACACCTGAGGGCCCGGGTATCACGGCATTGGCCCCCCACCTGCAGCGCATCCCGCAGCCTGTGATCGCCGCCATAAACGGCGTGTCCGCAGGGGCGGGCTTTGGCGTGGCCCTGGCCAGCGACATCCGCATCGCCTCTGAAGCCGCCAGGTTCTCCTGCATATTCGTCAAGCGCTCCCTGGTGCCGGATACGGGCTCCTCCTTCACGATGCTTCGGCTGCTTGGCAAGGGACTCGCCATGGAGATGGCCCTTACCGGAAACCTCTACGATGCGCAGTGGGCCATGGAGAAGGGCCTTGTGAACAAGGTCGTTTCTGCCGACAGGCTCATGGATGAGGCGATGGAGCTGGCCCAGACCATAGCGTCCAACCCGCCGATATGCGTTCGCTCCATCAAGCAGCTCATCCACGGCCACGACGGCGACCTGGAGCCCGTGCTGAACCTGGAGAGCGCGGCCAACGCTCCCGCCTACGGCAGCGAGGACAGGCTGGAGGCCGTCAAGTCCTTCCTGGAGAAGAGGGATCCGGTCTACAAGGGACGATAGATAAGACCAGTACAGGACCCTCCTCCGCCGGGCGCGCCTTGCTTAAGGCCTGTCCTGGACCGCGAGGAGGGTTGTCCATTTTTAAGCCCGGCGCTTTCCCGCACGCACAGGGCGCAATTCATAGTAGGAGGTATCTGTCATGGCATCGGGTGATTACACTGTCCTGGACCTGGAGAAGACGGGCCACGTTGCCACCATAACCCTCAATCGCCCGGAGAGGCTGAACGCCCTGAACACCACCCTGTCTTCCGAGTTCCACAACGCCCTGGACGATGTCGCGGAAGACCTTGATATCCGCGCCCTGATCATCACCGGGGCTGGCCGCGGCTTCTGCTCCGGCGCCGACGTGGGCCAGATGCAGAACACACTTGACGGCCAGGGAGGGGGCCCGCCGCCCCTTCAGCGCATTGGGATGCCCGCGGGCGTGTCCGAGCTGACGCCTCACCTTCGCCGGATTCCCCAGCCCGTCATTGCCGCGGTGAACGGCGTGGCCGCGGGCGGTGGGCTTGGCGTCGTACTTGCCAGCGACATCCGCATCGCCTCGGAGGCGGCCAGGTTCAGCTGCGTATTCATTCGTCGCTCCCTGACCCCGGACAGCTCCGTGTCCTACACCCTCCCGCGGCTGGTGGGGTACGGCATTGCTATGGAGATGGCGCTCACGGGCAACGTGTACGACGCGCAGTGGGCCCTTGAGAAGGGGCTTGTGAACAGGGTGGTGCCCGCCGAGAGGCTTCTGGATGATGCGATGGAGCTTGCCCAGACCATAGCGTCCAACCCGCCGATTGTTGTCCGCTCCACCAAGAAGCTCCTCTACAGGCACGACGTGGACCTGGAGGAGATATACCCCGTGGAGCGCGCCGCCAACGGCCCCTCCGCCAACAGCGACGACCGGAAGGAGGCTGTCCGCTCCTTCATGGAGAAGCGCCAGCCCGTCTACAAGGGGTGGTAGCGACATGTAACTCGGCTAATTCAAAATCTGAATTTGAATTAGCCGAGTGCGAGTAAGCTCAATGTATGTGAGGCTGGGCATACCAAGTCAATAGAGTCAACCCTTACGCCTACTCATAAACCGTGACATGGTTTCCGCTAGCGCCGGTGAAAAGCTCGCGTTGGAATGAACCTCAGCGTTCCTGAAACTCATTCCAGTCTATTCCCAGTTGCCTGATTGCCGAGCGCAGAGTCCCGATTTTTAGATCGCGCCCTCCCTGGTCAGGCAGTATGGCATCCTGTTGCGCTTCCGGGTTAAACCATTTTCTGTGAGAACCGCCTCCGCGCCTGGGAATCTCGTAGCATCCGAGCTCTGTCAGCTTACGAGCGACATCCTTGTATGTCACGGCACGGAGACTATGGCCTCGACAGACACCGGACCGCTGGCGTCGTCTACGTATATGCTCGAAGGCAATGGACGTCCCCGGTCCTCGTAAATCTCCGCCACCGCCGCAAAGGCGTCCCCCACATTTGCTAGGGCTTCGGCCACGGTATCGCCCTCGGTTATTAGCTCCGGCAGCAATGGAGAAGTAACGGTGTACCCGCCTTCGGGCTGAGGCTCTAGGACCAAAGGGATCCTCGCTATCATCTTGCTTTACTCAACCACCTTCAAACTGACTTTCCGACACGCGCCATTATACCACAGCGACGATTTCCAATAGGCTGTCGGCTATCCGCTCTCCGTAGGTTGTAAGGAGAGTAGTCGTTCAATATAGTTGCCTTTCAGGGTGTGTGCCACCTGCCACTTTACAACAGGCTGGATGTTGCAATACTAGGTCCTAGAGGAGCCGACGAAAAGTAACGCCCCCGATTTTATAGTAAAATAGCACCACAACATCTTGTGCCCTGTAGTTTCGAGGGTGCTATAATCACGGGAGTTTTTGTCAGAGGTAACCTTGTTCACCCACCTGCACAACCACACCGAGTACAGCCTCCTGGACGGCCTCAGCCGCATCAGCCCTATGGTGCAACGCGCCAAAGAGCTGGGCATGGACTCCCTGGCCATCACCGATCATGGCGGGCTGTACGGCGCCATCGAGTTCTATACGGAGTGCAAGGAAGCCGGTATAAAGCCCATTATCGGGCTGGAGGCGTACCTGGCCCAGGAGAGCCGCCACAGGAAGGGCTCGGCGGACAAGAGCCCCTACCATCTCCTTCTGCTGGCCAAGGACATGGAGGGATACCAGAACCTGCTCAAGCTGTCCTCCCTGTCGCACCTGGAGGGTTTCTACTACAAGCCCCGCGTCGACAAGGAGCTGCTGGAGGTTCATAGCGGAGGGCTGATCGCCTTTTCCGGCTGTCCAACCGCCGAGGTCCCGAGGCTGCTAATCGAAGGCAACACTCAGGAGGCCAGGGACGCCGCTCTCTGGTACAAGAACACCTTTGGGGATTTCTACCTGGAGCTTCAGCGACACGCAGACGTCCCGGAGCTTCCCAGGCTGAACGAAGAGCTCCTGAAGCTGGGCCAGGAAACGGGCCTGCCGCTGGTGGGCACCAACGACTGCCACTACATTCACCAGGAAGACGCCTCCATACAGGACATCCTAATCTGCATCCACACCAACACCAACATCCACGACGACAAGCGCCTGAGAATGACCGACGACTCCTACTACCTCAAGAGCCCCCAAGAGATGGAAGAGCTATTCCCAGACGTGCCGGAAGCTGTCGCCAACACCCGTCGTATAGCCGACATGTGCCACCTGGAGTTGGACTTCAGCCAGCTTCGGCTGCCGGAGTACAAGACCCCGGACGGCGTCAGCTCGGACGAGTACCTGGCTCGTCTCTGCTACGAGGGAATGCAGAAGCGCTACGGCAACCCCTCGGACGTGGTGCGTCAGCGTCTGGAGTACGAACTGGATGTTATAAGGAACACCCAGTTCAGCAACTACATCCTGGTGGTGTGGGATATAGCCGCCTTTGCACGGCAGAGCGGCATTATCTTCGGCGTACGGGGCAGCGCCGCCGCAAGCGTGGTGCTCTACTGCCTGGGCGTGACGGACATAGAGCCGCTCCAGTACAGGCTTGTTTTTGAGCGGTTCCTGAACCTGGAGCGTCGTGAGATGCCGGACATCGACATGGACTTCCAGGACGACCGCCGCGACGAGGTGATAGCCTACGTGCGGCGGAAGTACGGCGGCGACCACGTGGCGCAGATCATCACCTTCGGGACTCTGGGCCCCAAGGCAGCCATCCGCGACACGGGCCGCGCCCTTGGCATGGCCTACTCCGACGTCGACCGCGTTGCAAGGCTCATCCCCTTCCGCGTCCACTCCCTTGAGGAGGCGGTGGAAGGCACTGCGGAGCTGAAGGAGATATACGAGGCGGACGAGACCCTGAAGGACCTTGTGGACAAGGCCAAGCGTCTGGAGGGGGTTGCCCGCCACACAAGCACCCACGCCGCGGGAGTGGTCATCTCCAAGGAGCCGCTGACGGAGTACGTCCCATTGCAGCGCCCCGTCCGCAGCGACTCTGCCGAGGACATGGCCATGACCCAGTTCCCAATGGACCCCATCGCCAAGCTGGGCCTCCTGAAGATGGACCTGCTGGGGCTGACCAACCTGACCATACTGGAGCAGGCGCGGCAGATGGTGACAACCCGTCGTGGAGTCAACCTGGTATTCGAAGAGATACCCCTGGACGACGAGAAGACCTACGCCCTCCTGTCGTCCGGCGAGACAACGGGGGTGTTCCAGCTGGAGAGCGCCGGGATGAGGCGGTACGTGAAGAAGCTGATGCCCAACTCCCTGGGAGACGTGGCTGCGATGATAGCCCTCTATCGCCCGGGGCCGATGGAGCACATCGACACTTTCATTGACGCCAAGCATGGCCGTGGTTCCATAAGCTACCCTCACCCGATGCTCAAAGACATCCTTGAAGAGACCTACGGAGTCATCGTCTACCAGGACCAGGTGCTTCTGATTGCCCAGGCCTTTGCGGGCTATACCCTGGGAGAGGCGGACGTGGTGCGCAAGGCGATGGGCAAGAAGATTCCGGAGGTCATGCGGGACGAGCGTGAGAAGTTCGTGCAGGGCGCACTGGCTAAGGGGTTCTCCCAGGAGCTTTCCGAGGAGGTGTTCCAGCTTGTGGAGCCCTTTGCCGGCTACGCGTTCAACAAGGCCCACAGCGTGAGCTACGCCCTGATTGCCTACTGGACGGCCTACTTCAAAGCGAACTACCCTGAGGAGTACATGACGGCGCTGCTGAACGCCCACGCCGGGCAGGCGGAGAAGGTGGCCGGCGCGGTCACAGAGTGCCTTCAGCTTGGCATCCCGGTGCTCCTGCCAGACGTGAGCCGCAGCGAGGTGGACTTCTCCATAGACATCAACTCGGAGGGCAAGCCGTCCATCAGGTTCGGGCTGGCCACGGTCAAGAACGTGGGGGCCTCCGCGGTCGCGCCCCTTGTCGAAGAGCGAAAGAAGGCCGGTCCCTACACGTCTTTAGAGGATCTGTGCCACAGGGCCGACATGCGCGGCGTGAACCGCCGGGCGCTGGAAAGCCTGGCAAAGGTGGGCGCTCTGGACTCGCTCGGTCCGAGAGGCCAGCTGCTGGCCAGCGCCGACCGCATTCTGGCCATGGCCCAGCGAGAGGCCAAGCTGAAGGACTCCGGCCAGTCTACCATGTTCGACCTGTTCGGAGAGTCAGTAGCCGCGCCCGTAGCCGCCCTGGAGCTTGAGGAGGGTGAGGTGCTCCAGCAGGAGAAGATGGCATGGGAGCGAGAGCTTCTGGGCACCTTCATCTCGGAGAACCCCTGGAGTGAGGTGGCGCTGAAGGCCAAGTCCTACGCCATTATTTCCAGAAACGACATCGATACCGAAATGGTCGGGGAGAGCGTGACCATTGTGGGCCAGATATCCACACAGAGGATCGGCCTCACCCGCGAGGGCAAGACGTTCGCAGCCGTCGGCCTGGATCTCATGGGAGGCAGCCTGGAGGTAATGGTGTGGCCCAACGCCTATGAGCGCACCCAGGACCTGTGGTACGAGGGCAGCCTGGTTGAGGTGGTGGGCAAGATACGACAGAGAGACAACGAGCTATCGCTTCACTGCGACGCTGCCAAGCTCTACCAGATAGAGGAGCAGGATGAATCTCCTCAACCGGGGGAGCAGGCGCCGGTCGTTGACCAGCCCAGGGCAGAAGCCGCTCCGGAGCAGGAAACTGGCAGCCAAGACGCCGCGCCAGCGATCCAATCGGTCGCTGAAAACGGCGCGTCCCATGCCCCGGATGCAGGAGAAAACGGGGCGTCATCCGGCGACCATGCGGCGCTGAACGGCGCGTCGGAGTACGCCAACGGCAAGAGCCAGGAGAACGGGGCGCACGCAGCCACCTCTCAAAAGCTGTGGATAAGCCTGGAGGAGTCCAGCAACCCCGGGCAGGACGAGCACCTGCTGAGAGAGGTGGTGAAGCTGCTGCTCAACTACCCCGGCGACTGCCCGGTGGCCCTGAAAATCAAGACCAACGGCAAGCTGGTAAAGGTAGACCTGCCCGTGGCCCCCGTTGCCTACTGCCAGGAGCTGCACAACGACCTGACGGAAATGGTCGGAGAGAGTGGGATTGAGATGGAGGGTGACTTCGCCAGCTTGGTGGTGTAGGGCGGCACTCTGCTGCAGCCCTGGTTTGCTGGCGTCTTACCAGATCGTTTCCACCTGAGACGAAGCGGCAAGAATCGCATCCCGCGTCACCACAGGCGCGCCAAGAGCTGCGGACTCGGCTGCCATGAGCCTGTCGTGCATCGCCGTAATATCCGGGAATTGGTCAAGTCTCTCAAGCTGCGCCCTCCCCAGATCCGAGACCTCTATCCCGCTCACGGACGCCAGCGCATCCAGCAGGGTGGAGGGGGCAATAGGCTGATTCAGCTTGGCAGAGAGGGAATAGAACTCCGCGATGGCTATCGCAGGTACGACGATGGTTGCATTGCCGGTCTCTGCCAGCCGGAAGACGGCGGACGCGGCGGGCGTGAGGCACTCCGGCGACCTCAGATACCACCACAGGGCATGGGTGTCAACCACAAACTTGGTTGGGCTATTGACCACAGCTAGCGGGGCCTCTTCAGGCTACGGGTCTTTAGGCTCCCAGAGCGTCTTTATGTCCGCGAAGTCCTCATAGGACGCGTCTGGCAGGGTGTTGAAGGCCCCTTTCAGCGTGCTGAGGGAGGGTTTTTCCTCACCGGGGTCCTGCACAAGGCTCAGCTTGCCGCGGGGCTTCCCGCGGCGCGTGATAATCACCTCTTCACCGTACTTGAGGTTCATGATTATATCACTGACCTTGGATTTGAACTCTCTTATGTTGTATGAGGTCATGCGTGCTCCTTAATGTGGTCACGTCCATTACAATTATGTGACCACATTCTACCACGCGCCCTCACTGTACGCAATACCCTGAGTTTTGCGCGCAACCCGGACGCCTCACACGGCGCTGGGGGCTGTCCCTCTCTCCAGCCACACCTCTGTCCTGGCCGGAGAGGTTAGCAGGGAGTTGACCTTATCAACCACTTCAAGGCGTTCCTGGTGGTGTTCCCAGTCTCGCCAGTCCTTGAGGGTGGACCAGTTGCTTATCACCAGGTGAATGCTTGGGTCCGACGCAAGGATAAGGGTCTCCCCGGAAATATATCCAGGCTGCTTGAGGGCCCTTGCCCTCAGCTCCACCAAAAGCTCCTCCAACTCCGCCTCCCGGCCGGTATTGACGTGACGCGACATGAGCACCTTGATAGCCATGGCTAGTACCCTCCTTCGCCGGCGGCGACTTCTCTTCCAGTTCCGCTTTCGATATCCAGCAACTCTCGCTTTAGCCCGATTCCATCCGGGCCTCCGTAACCTCGGAGGTCTCCCTGTTCGCCGATAACCCTGTGGCACGGCACGATGATGGGCGCAGGGTTGGCCCTCATCGCCTGTCCGACGGCGCGGGCAGCCCTGGGCCTGCCGATCTCCCGGGCAATCCAGCTGTAGCTCCGGGTCTCTCCCCAGGGAATTGTGCGCGCCGCCTCCCAAACACTCTTCTGGAAGTCCGTGCCCTTAAGGTCCAGGATGTCCGGAAATGAGGTCACCTCTCCCTCGAAGTAACGCTCCAGCCTGCGGCCAAGGTCCTCAAAGGCCTCCGGGTCCAGCTCTGTTCCGACGACGGGCTGTGGTAGGTCCAAGCTGCTCAGGGCCTCTGCGGGGTCGAGATGGGGCAGCGAAAGGCGTCTTATACCCCTTGACGATGCCTCCACGGCTACCCAGCCCCTGGTGGTGGACACAACTCCGTGGGCTGCTGGTTCCTCTCTCCGGTTATTCGCTTTGACCATATCCGTCCTGATGTGCGTGATTGCGCCACCGGCTTCCGCCCGTCGCGCTTGCCGATTGCTATTCCATTATACCAAGATATGCGCCCACAGACACCAGTTGGCGGCCCGCGTCTTTGGTGATAGCGAACTGGAATATAGCGGAGATGCGCCAACGCAAATGATGCGCAATCGCCACGTCAGCAACGTAAATCGTCGCCAATGCAGATGGTTAATGATACGACCAATTGACACCACAGCGTTATCTGAATATAATGCCGCGTATCGTGGGCAGTCCCGTGTTCGGCTCTGCGCTTGTGGTTTAGTCGGAGGCCGAAAGGCGGCTCACCCTGGTGGTTGAATCAGATAAGGAGGGCAGGCATGGACTTTACACTGTCGTCAGCATATACGGAGGAGCAGGAGCGGTTCCGGCTGGAGGTGAGGGCGTGGCTGGAGGAGAACGTGCCGGACGACATGAAGGAGCCTATCGACGGGGACGACTTCACCTATGAGCAGTACCAGTTCTACCGGGAGCTGTGGAGGAAGATGGGCGAGAAGGGCTGGCTCTTCCCCACCTATCCCAAGGAGTACGGCGGCGGTGGAATGTCAGCCGACTACGAGGTGATCATATCCGAGGAGATGTCCGCGGCGCAGGTGAAGGCCTGCACCAGCCGCTCTCTGGTGTTCCAGACCCTCCTGGTTTGGGGCACGGAGGAGCAGAAGCAGAAGTTCCTTCCCCCACTGCTCAGGGGTGATGCGATAGTCTTCCAGAAGCTCACGGAGCCCCAGGGCGGGGCCGACCTGGCCAGCATCCAGAGCCGAGCCACCCAGGACGGCGACGACTGGATTCTCAACGGCCGGAACGTCTTCATCGGAGACCCGTATGACGTGGAGTACCTGGCCGGGCCTATGGTTACGGATCCGGACGCGCCCCGGCATCGAAACCTGGGCTACTTCATGATTCCGGTTCCCTCGGAAGGACTGGAGCTGCGGGAGATGAAGCTGCTGCCCAGCTCCCGGAAGCAGGCCATTTTCCTGGACAACGTGCGCATCCCCGGCGATCACCTGATTGGCGGCGTCAACCAGGGTTGGCAGGTCATGGGCACTCATTTGGAGTTCGAGCACGGCGGTCGTGGCCGGGCCGTACCCAGAGACGAGAATACGGACAGCCTGATAGAGTACCTGAAGGATACCAAGCACGACGGCGGTACCCTGGGCAACGACGAAGTGGTACAGCAGGTTGCTATGGACGCCGTCCTGGATTCCCACGTTCAGGCACTGCTGCTCCAGCGGACCTACTGGATGTACCAGAACCGCATGGAGATCCAGTACGAGGGCAACGTAGCCAACGTGCATGGCCGGGAGTCCAGCCTGCGCAACGCCCGCAGGATACGAGAGCTGTACGGCCCCTACGGGTTCCTGGGCACAAAGGAGCCCGGAGCCCCTCACGGCGGCGCGCAGGAGGTGAACCAGCGCTCCAGGGCGGGTCAGAACCACGCTGCCGGAAGCACGAACATCGCCAAGGTGATACTGGCGAGGAGGATCGGGATCAGCCGCACCCAGGAGAGGGCGGCGCCCACCGCGTCCACCGCCACCAGCCACAGCAGCTAGTCATTAGCCGCTTGCCACAAAGAAGAGGGCCAGGGTCTTAACACCCTGGCCCTCTCTGTTTGTCTCCGTACGAGGCAGTCTTACCCGGCTACTCGGATGGCGGGTCGTCGGGTTCCAGCTTGGCCTCCGTGGCCATGGAAGCCAGCTTCTCCAGGTGGTCCTCTATGTAGCAGTGGCCGAAGTAGTAGACGTTGTACTCCTTGTCGTCCCTGGTCTCGCTGTACTCGCGCTTTGGCTCCAGTTTGTTGGACTGAAGGTAGCTGTTAACCTCGCTGTCCTTCGCGTCCGGCCCGCTGGGATCAAAAAGAAGGAGGACTCGCTGCTCGGTTGGCGCAATGCTGATAACTTCCAGCTTCATAGTGCTCCACCTCCATTATGCTGAATGCTGTATCAGATTATAGCCCATAGAGGGGCTGCTACCAAGGTCTTGCTATCCCAGGTGGACTATTTCTATGTCACCCCAACTTCTCTGGAGATACTCAGCGACAAGGCGGCGGTGACACTGGTCTGGCTTCTCCTCACTGCACAGCAGGCAAGCGTTGGCTATGGTGCGCTTAAGCCCCATTTTCTCAATCCGACGCTGCTCCATAAGACCCAGGAACTCGCTTTCATAGGTCTCCCAGTCCTTGTGGCCTTTACGGTATGCGTCCAGCAACTCGCGGGTTGGCGCAAGCTCCGGTAGATGTACGTACTTAATTCGGCAGATCTTGCTCAGGAAGTACTCCAGGTCTTCCTTCTTGGTGAAACCCGCCAGCTGGGACATGTTGCTCAGGCGGACGTCTACCACCCGCTTAGCGCCTGACCTGCGCAGCAGTTCAAAAAAATCTGAAGCGGATTTCTTCGTGAACCCGATAGTATAGACTCTCAATATCCGTCCCACCACTCGGTTTCGGTATTCTGTGGACTATTGGTGACGTACGCCACCTTCTTCTCCTGGATCATGAGGGCGTCTGAGATGACCTCGGACCTGGAACGGAACAGGTCGCCATATTGCGGCAATTTCAAAGCGTCTACCAGCCGACTCATAGTGGTGTCGTGATTTTCTAGGGTTCCGTCTGCAAGGATGTGTTCAACCATTAGGTCCCGTTCCACAAGCGCTCTAGCAATCAACAACGTGCGATGGCAGTCAAGGGGCTCTTTTTCCGTACACATAAGAGCAATGCGGCGCTCGTCTGCGTTGCGAACCAGGTACGCCAGTCCGTCTTCAAACATATCCGCGTTTGCCAGACGCTCGTAAAGCACACGCCCATTGGCGTCGTAGTACGAGCTGTCCGAGGGTCTGCCTCCAAGCTCCGCGCCCAGAAAAACGTAGCCAATCCCGGCCGACTCAAGGGCCGTCTCTAGGCGGCCAAGATTGAATTGCGTTGTATAACGGCTGTACGGCGCAGACCGGACGTCCACCACCTCATCCACTTTGTGCTGCTTCAAAAGGGTAATGAATTCCTCAAGTGAATTGTTAGAGTGTCCGATGGTGAATACAGGGTGCTGAGTTTTGTTCATTATCTTTGTAACTCTTAGGGATCTATGATGGCTGCTATGAGCTTGTACACATAATCATAGAACTGACCTCCCATACTTACGGTTAGGATTACCTCGCCTTTGGGATTGCCAGCAGCGACATCATTAAAGTATTTTGTGGAATAAGCAAGATCTGTAATACGAAGTGCATATTCCTGCCCAGCGTACTGAAAATGTCCCCGCAATCTCATTGCATTTCTGGCCCATGATGTTTCCTCTGATACCTCCAGCGAGCTAACTTTAATCAATCGCAGGGAGTCCTTTAGAGATTTGGCATATTCGAAAGGGATACGATCGTTCCTTCCATTGGAGCTCTCGTATCCGCTCAACCAGAGTGGCTCTGGCGTGTGGACGAACCTTTCAAGTTGATTAGGCGAGACCCGATTAATTTTCTCCCAGTAATAGTCTGGATAAATAAGCCAGTTCTCTGTTTGGTGGTATTCTGGTTGAGCCCTCAGAACCGGTACATCCATTACATCAAGAACCTCAGGCTCACTTCCGTCTTCATACAGACGCTCTCTCCCTACCCCGCCCTCCTCTCCTGTACCTATCGGCCTCACCCACTGACCTACCTGCGCTCCGGGCAACAACTCTCTCCCAGCTATGCAGCGCCCGCCGGGCTTGTAAGAATTTGCCAAACACACAATGCGTTTATATTCCCAGGCCATTGACTGAGCCTCTTTGAGAGAATCCCTTGATATTGATCATGATATACTAGCCAAGCGAATTATACAAGCACACATGTTCAACGAAACACTCCTTGCGGAATCGCCGTTTTGGTGCTACACTTTACAGCACAACGGAATAGAGCCAAAGGCGCAAGGACTGCTCCGGCAGACCTTTAAATCAGTCCCGAGAGGCTGGCAAGGCGGCGGACCAAGGTAACGGAAGCCTTTGGCGGTGGCGCACAAGCGTGACCTCTTGCCAGCCGCGGCAAGAGGTTTTTTTGATGGTCGAAAAGCTGCTGATGTCACCGGACGACGTGCGCCGGGCCCTCACTCGCATAGCGCACGAGGTGCTTGAGCGGAACCACGGCGTAGACGGCCTCGTGCTGGTAGGGATGCACACTCGCGGCGTGCCACTGGCGAGGCGTCTGGCCGAGAGGATCGGCCAGTACGAAGGGCAGGACATACCGGTTGGCGCCCTGGACATTGGCCGCTACCGGGACGACGCCTCCGTGCGGGGCAAATCTACCACACACTCCACCGAAATGCCCGTGAGCATCGGCGACAGGAAGGTGGTGCTGGTGGATGACGTGCTGTTCACCGGGCGGAGCATTCGGGCGGCAATGGACGCCCTGATGGACCTGGGCAGGCCGCGCCTGATTCAGCTTGCCGTCCTGGTGGACAGGGGACACAGGGAGCTGCCAATTCGGGCGGATTACGTTGGCAAGAACATCCCAACCTCTCTGGGAGAGCGGGTTGAGGTGTGCCTGAAGGAGGTGGACGGCTCCGACGGCGTGATGCTGCTGTCCGGGGCTGAGGCGTCTTCGGGGTCAAGGGGCTATGCGACGAGCGTCTCGCGGAGTCAAGCAAGGTGATGAGGTCGGTAGTATGAGCCGGCTGAAGGGCAGAAACGTCGTATCCGTTGACGACCTCTCGGTCGGCGACGTTGAGTCGATATTCGAGACCGCGGACGCCATGCGGGAGAACCGGCAGGCGTACTTTGGCAGCGCGACCGGCAGGATTGCCGCCACGCTGTTCTACGAGCCAAGCACCAGAACGCGGCTGTCCTTTGAGGCTGCAATGCAGCGACTGGGCGGCGGAATCATATCCACACCGGATATGGGAGCGTCCTCCGCGGTCAAGGGTGAGTCCCTTGCAGACACGTCCAGGGTGGTTGGCGCATACGCCGACGTGCTGGTGGTGCGTCATCCCTGGGAGGGCGCCGCCAGGCTAGTTGCTGAGTATTCTCCCGTGCCGGTCATAAATGCCGGAGACGGCAGCCACGAGCATCCCACCCAGACCCTGTGCGACTTGTACACGCTTCGGGGCCATCACGGAACTCTGAAGGGCCTCAAGGTTGCCCTCTGCGGTGACCTGCTTCACGGGCGGACTATACACTCTCTGGCCTTTGCGCTGGCGCGTTTCGGGGCAAACGTCATTTTCGTTCCGGGAGACGGCAACGAGATGCCGGACTACGTTCTTCGCAGGCTGCAACGGGACTACCGCGCCCAGATCAGAAGGGAGCGGCTGGGGTTCTTGAGCGCCCTCTTCGACGATTCGCCGGCGGGTGAAGAGGCGGAGACCGTCGATGCCATTTACATCACGCCTACGGAGCCGCACCAGCTGGCTATGTCCTCCATTGAGGGCACCAAGGTGGAGTTCCAGGTCGGCAGCGACGAGGCGCTTTCGATATACGTGACAAGGCGCCAGAAGGAGCGAGGCAGCGCTGCAAGCGAGTCCGACCGCTACCCCACCCTGACGGCCAAGACCCTGAGGGCCAGGCAGTTCAAGGACATCTCCATACTCCACCCGCTACCCCGCGTTGATGAGCTCAGCCCGGAGGTGGACGAGGATCCCAGGAGCCTCTACTTCCATCAGGCAGCCCTGGGCATCCCAGTCAGAATGTCCCTTCTGTGGCACATACTCGGCGGCGACGAGGAGGCGGACGCGGGCCCAATGACGGAGCTTGGAGAGCCGAAAGCCCTGGTCTACTCCAGGCCGGGCTTCGACTGCCTTAACGCGACGTGCGTCGGCAACCAGGAGAGGCAGTTTGCGCGTCCTCGCTTTGAAATCGTCAGGGACCCGGACTACAAGCTGCGGTGCCTCTACTGCGACCACGAGACTCCCGCCGCCTACGCTGGCAACACCGAGTCGCGGTTCTACTACCCGTCTCATCTGCTGGACAGGTTTGTTCCGCCGGTCAGCCTGGAGCACGTCAGATTCTTTGACTCGTCGGATGGCGCGGAGGCGGCGGGATTCAGGCGTGCGTCAGAGAAGTGGGGCAGCTACCAGCCCAGGGAAGACTCAGACAGGAGGCACTGGATAGATATGGTGTCCAGCATGACCAGATGAAGCTACTAGTCAAAGGCGGCCGCATTATCGATCCCCTCATGGGATTGGATTACGTTGGTGACCTGTTAATCGAAAATGGGAGGATAATCGGGCTGGAACGCAGCATCGACAAGCCGGACGGCGCGCAGGAGATAAGGGCCTCGGGCCTGGTGGTATGCCCGGGCTTCATAGACCTTCACGCCCATCTCCGTGAGCCGGACCCGGAGGACAAGGAGACCATCGCCACGGGGACCCGGGCCGCCGCCAGAGGGGGGTTTACCACGGTTTGCGCTATGCCCAACACCAGGCCGGCCATGGACAGCCCGGAGGTGATTGCGCTGGTTCTGCGCAAGGCAAGGGAGGAGGGCAGCGTGAAGGTGCTGCCCATCGGCGCTGTGACTGTGGGACGGGACGGCGACGTTCTGACGGATATGGACGCTCTGGCCGTGGCCGGAGTCATCGGCTTCAGCGACGACGGCAGCCCGGTGTCCAAGGACCACATTATGAAAGAGGCCCTTATTCGAGCAACGGCCCTGGGCCTCCCGATTATGAACCACTGCGAAGACTTGAGCCTCTCCCGCGGCGGGGTAATGAACGACGGCGTGGTGGCGCAGAGCCTGGGGCTGCCGGGAGTCCCCGCTTTGGCAGAGGAGTCTATGGCGCTCCGGGACATCAACCTGGCCGAGGCCACGGGAGGCCGTCTGCATCTGACGCACATGAGTACCGCCGGCAGCGTAGAGATAGTCCGCATCGCGAAGGGGCGTGGCCTGAGGGTAACCGCGGAGGCAACTCCGCACCACCTCACTATCACGGAGGAGTGGGCGATTCCCGGGAAGGCGCGAGGGGGACGGACGGACGCCGTAACTCCCGGCGAGTACAACACCGCGGCAAAGGTGAACCCCCCGCTGCGTACGGAAAAGGACGTGGAGGCCGTGGTGCAGGCGCTGAGGGACGGCGTTATCGACTGCATAGCCACGGACCACGCGCCGCACACCCAGGGGGACAAGGAGTGCAGCTTTGAGGAGGCGGCCTTCGGCATAAGTGTGCTGGAGGTGGCGCTGGGCTCCGTGATGTCCCTGGTACACAACGGAAGGCTGGACTTGCCAACAGTGATAGAAAGGCTGACGGTGGCGCCGGCCCGCGTTCTCGACCTGCCGGACCGATTCCCCGGCTCCCTCAGAACAGGGTCTCCGGCGGACGTGACCATCTTTGATCCGCAGGCGGAGTGGGTGGTGAACGCCGCCGACTTTGTGTCCAAGGGAAAGAACACGCCGTTGGATGGGGCAACCCTCAAGGGCAGGGTGCGCGCCACCATCGTGGACGGCTCAATAGCATATAGAGATGAGGTGTTAATCGTTGACTAAGCAGGCTTTTCTGGTGCTTGAGGACGGCTCCTGGTACGAAGGCGAAGCCTTTGGGGCGGAGGACTTCGCATACGGCGAGGTGGTTTTTAACACCAGTATGACCGGATACCAGGAGATGCTGACCGATCCATCCTACGCAGGCCAGATTGTTGTGCCGACCTACCCGATTATCGGGAACTACGGCATCAACGTAAAGGACGTGGAGTCCCGGGAGATACGTGTGGCGGGATTCGCGGTCAGGGAGCACTGCCTGAACCCCAGCCACAGCCTGTCGACACGCACCCTCCACGAGTACCTGGCGTCCCAGGGCGTTGCCGGCATATCCGGCATCGACACACGGGCAGTCACACGCAAGCTGCGTATGGCCGGGGTGATGATGGGGATGATAGCCGTGGGCGCGTCTCCTGAAGAGGCCCTGGAGCGTCTGAAGGGGATGCCCCGCTACGATAACGTGGACTTTGTCGAGAGGGTGAGCACGGAGGAAGCCTATCGCTGGGACCTCCCCGGGTCGCAGGAAGCGCCCCTGATCCTGGTCAACGACTACGGCCTGAAGTACAACATCCTGCGCATCCTGCACTCCAGGGGTTGCAGGGTGATGGCCATCCCGGAGCACACCTCCGCCAGTGACATTCTGGCCCTGAACCCCCAGGGAATCGTGCTGTCCCCGGGGCCGGGAGACCCGGCGCTGCTGGATTACGTGGTTGAGACGACAAAGGGCCTGGTGGGCCGAGTGCCGATGATGGGGATATGCCTGGGCCACCAGCTGCTGGCCAGAGCCTTTGGCGCGGATACATACAAGCTGAAGTTCGGGCACAGGGGGGCGAACCACCCCGTGCGGGACATCCAGACGGGCCGGGTGCACATAACGTCCCAGAACCACGGCTTCGCCGTGGACGGTGACGGCCTGCCGCCCGAGGTGGAGGTCAGCCACGTCAACCTCAACGACGGCACAGTGGAGGGCCTGCGCCACCGGGAGCTGCCCATACTGAGCATCCAGTACCACTCGGAGGCGTCCCCGGGGCCGATGGACAACGTGTACCTGTTCGACAGGTTCCTGGAGATGGTGAGAGGCTACGGAGAGTGACGCGCTAAGATGATATGCCATTATGGTGTCGTAAAAACGCGTCAGGAAGGTACGGTAGCTGTATGAGAACGACACTCAACATAGACAGCAAACTCCTTGAAACTGTAATGGAAGCCACGGGAGAGAAGACGAAAAGCAGGGCGGTGAATGCCGCTCTGAAGGAGTACGTACGTCGCAAGCACGTCCAGGAGCTGATCGACTCCTGGGGCAAGATCATAGTGGACGACTACAGCGAGGAGTATGATCGCTTGGATAGAGAACGGCAGGCATATCTTGAGTCTCTGAGGGATGGCGCCGCGTGACTGTCCTTGTGGACACTCAACTTGAACAAATCATAGATGCGGGAGATTAAACAGTGACCCAAAAACCCTCCAAAGTCCTGGTTGTAGGATCAGGCCCCATCATCATTGGGCAGGCGGCGGAGTTCGACTATGCGGGCACCCAGGCATGCAAGGCCCTCAAGGAGGAGGGCGTCACAACGGTGCTGGTCAACTCCAACCCCGCCACCATTATGACCGACGAGGGCATAGCGGACATCGTCTACATAGAGCCGCTGACGGTGGACGTCATCTCGCGCATCATCGAGCGGGAGAGGCCCCAGGGCATACTGCCGACCTTGGGCGGCCAGACCGGCCTCAACCTTGCCGTAGCCCTGGCCGACGCCGGTGTCCTGGACAAGTACGACGTCCGGCTCCTGGGCACGCCTCTGGAGACCATTCGCAGCGCGGAGGACCGTGAGCTCTTCCGCGACCTCCTCGTGGAGATTGGAGAGCCGACCCTGCCCAGCGACATCGCTGAGTCGATGGACGACGTGCATCGCATCATGGCTGAGATGGGTCTGCCCCTGGTCATTCGCCCCGCCTTCACCCTTGGAGGTTCCGGCGGAGGCATCGCCAACACGCTGGAGGAGCTTGAGGCGGTCGCCAAGAGCGGGCTGGCCGCCAGCCCCATAAACCAGATTCTGCTGGAGCGTTCCCTGGTGGGCTGGAAGGAGATTGAGTACGAGGTGATGCGGGACGCCGCGGACAACTGCATAACCGTGTGCAACATGGAGAACCTGGACCCGATGGGCGTGCACACGGGAGACAGCATCGTCGTGGCGCCAAGCCAGACGCTCACGGACAAGGAGTACCAGATGCTCCGCTCCGCGAGCCTGAAGATCATCCGCGCCCTGGGCATCGAGGGCGGCTGCAACGTGCAGTACGCCCTCAAGCCGCACGACATGGTGCAGGAGACGCTCCCCGGGGCTTGGGAGGCGGACAGCCCCTACTACGTCATAGAGGTGAACCCCCGCGTCAGCCGCAGCTCCGCCCTGGCCAGCAAGGCGACCGGATATCCCATAGCAAGGGTGGCAGCGAAGATAGCCGTGGGCAAGCGGCTGGACGAGATCCCCAACGCCGTTACCCAGCGTACCCTGGCGGCCTTTGAGCCGGCCCTGGACTACTGCGTGGTCAAGATACCGCGCTGGCCCTTCGACAAGTTCGCGGCGGGAGACCGCAACATCGGCACTCAGATGAAGGCCACCGGCGAGGTGATGGCAATC
This sequence comes from Dehalococcoidia bacterium, assembly GCA_034422115.1. Classification (GTDB taxonomy): domain Bacteria; phylum Chloroflexota; class Dehalococcoidia; order Lucifugimonadales; family UBA2985; genus DAOUJW01. Next base: position 146,930 of record DAOUJW010000017.1, read on the forward strand.
GACCGCTCCTTTGAGGCGGCGTTCCAGAAGGCGGTGCGCTCCCTGGAGGTTGGAGGCCACACGCTCCTGTGGGAGGACAGGGAGTGGCAGGACGGCGGCGGCCCGCCTCTGGACAGCCTTCCGCTGTATCCAACGGACATCCGGCTGTGGGCGCTCATGGCGGCCCTGCGCCGTAACGTCGCCCCCAATGACGTGGCCAGGAACACGGGCATCGACCCCTGGTTCCTGTACCGGCTCTCAAACATCGTGGATATGGAGAGGCGACTCTTGGAGGAGGGCCTCACGCCTCGCCTTCTGAGGGACGCCAAGCGCCTGGGCTTCTCGGATGTGCAGATAGCAACGCTGGGAGACCGCCTGCCGGACCAGGTGCGCCAGCTGCGTCGTGACTGGGGGGTAAGCCCCGTGTACAAGATGGTGGACACGTGCGCAGCGGAGTTCGAGGCGGCCACACCCTACTTCTACAGCACCTATGAGCAGGAGAACGAGGCGGCTTTCCTGGAGGGGGCCAAGGCCGTGGTCATGGGCAGCGGGCCCATTCGGATAGGGCAGGGGATTGAGTTCGACTACTGCTCCGTCCACGCTGCCTGGGCACTCCAGGAGGAGGGGGTCAAGAGCATCATGGCCAACTCCAACCCGGAGACGGTATCCACGGACTTTGACACCAGCGACCGCCTCTACTTTGAGCCGCTGGACGAGGAGAGCGTGCTGGACATCCTGGAGAACGAGGCGGAGGCCGGGGCAGATCCGTCCCTGTGCCCGCCGTCCATGGTGCAGTTTGGGGGCCAGACGGCCATCAACCTGTCCCAGACCCTGGACAGGGCCGGTATGCCAATCCTCGGCTCCACAGCGGACGCCATCGACATCGCCTCGGACAGGGGGCGATTCGAGGACTTCCTGGCCCGCCTGGGCATACCCCAGCCTCCGGGAGCCGGCATCACGTCGCTGGAGGAGGCCCTGAAGGTCGCCGACGGCATCGGCTACCCGGTCCTGGTCCGCCCCAGCTACGTCCTGGGCGGCAGGGCAATGGAGATCGTGCAGAACGCCACTGAGCTTATTCGCTACGTCACCGCCGCCGCGGAGATCGCCGCGGGTCGTCCCATTCTCATCGACAAGTACCTGAGCGGCCGCGAGGTGGAGGTGGACGCCATTTGCGACGGCGAAACGGTGTTCATTCCCGGCATTATGGAGCACGTGGAGCGGGCGGGGGTGCACAGCGGCGACTCCATGGCGATTTACCCGGGCGTGACCCTCACGGAGGAGGAGGTCAACACCCTGGTTGAGCACACGACACGCATAGGGCTGGCGCTGAAGGTGAAGGGGCTGATGAACATCCAGTACGTGATTGTGGGCGGCAGCCCGTATCGCAGCCCCCAGGCCATGCCGGAGGCCAACGGCGCATCCACGGTGTACGTGCTGGAGGTGAACCCGCGGTCCAGTCGCACGGTGCCCTTCCTGTCCAAGGTCACCGGAGTCCCGATGGTGAAGCTGGCGACCAAGATCATGCTGGGCAGGACCCTGGCCGAAATGGGGTACGTCGGCGGGCTGTGGAAACGGCAGAACCTGGTGGCGGTGAAGGCGCCGGTGTTCTCCATGTCCAAGCTGGCCGGGGTGGACACCTACCTTGGGCCTGAGATGAAGTCCACGGGCGAGGTCATGGGTATCGACACCGACTTCCGGGGCGCGGTCGCCAAGGCGCTGCTGGCGGGAGGTATGCTGTTCCGACCCAACGGCTCCGTGCTCCTGAGCATCGCCGACCGGGACAAGGCGGAGGCTGCGCCCCTCATCCGCGCCTTGGCGGAGAGCGGCAGCCGGCTGTACGCCACCGAGGGCACGGCGGCGATGGTGGAGGGCCTGGGCGTGCCCGTGACGCTGATCACCAAGAAGCTGAGCGAGGGCCACCCCAACGTGGTGGACATCATAATGGACGGGACGGTTGACGCGGTGGTGAACACCGTGACGGGGGAGCGCTCCCACCTGCAGGACGGGTTCCAGATTCGCAGGGCCGCGGTGGAGAGGCGCATACCGTGCTTCACGTCCCTGGATACGGCCAGGGCCGCCTCGGAGAGCCTGCTGCACGGCACAGGCGGCTACAGCGTCCGGCGTCGCGGCGAGTACCTGGACGCGGAGTAGGGCTGTGAGTGGCCTCCCGCTGGCCTGGGTGAACCGGGACGGCAAGATAATCATCCTGGCAAGGTCCGTGCGCACCTTTGCCCAGGGGTCTATAGCCGTCCTCTTTGCCGTATACCTGGACCTGCTGGGGTTCAGCCTCACCCAGATAGGGGTGTTCTTCAGCTTTGGCGTGGCCGGGGCCGCCTTCTTTGCTTTTCTCGTCTCCCTGATTGCCGAGAAGATAGGCAGGCGGCGCGTTCTGATTGCGCTCACGCTTTTGACGGCCGCCGCGGGCGTGGTGCTGGTGCTGACCAGCGACGTGGTTGTTCTGACGGCCTTCGCGTTTCTCGGTTACCTGAGCGGCGTTGGCGGCGGTGGGGGAGCGCAGCCGACCCAGCCGCTGGAGCAGGCCAGCCTTGCCGACGCGTCGTCCGACGACAGGCGGACGGACCTGTTTGCCGTGTACGGCATCGTATCCACGAGCGCGGCCGCCGTTGGCGCGCTGGCCGCAGGGCTCCCCGACGTGTTCCAAAGCTACTTTGGCGTCAGCGAGATCGACTCATTCAAGGCGATGTTCGTCGGCTTTGTAGTGATGCTCCTGGTCGTGGCGCTGCTCTACGGCCTCCTTTCGCCGGGGGTGGAGGTGAAGGACGAAGCCAGGCAGTGGGTGAACCCTTTGACGCTGCCGTCGCGTCGCATCATATTCACCCTTACGGCGCTGTTCAGCGTGGACCACTTTGCCGGGTCTCTTCTGCTGCAGAGCCTGGTTGCCTACTGGTTCAGCACAAGGTTCGGCCTGGATCTTGGGGCGCTGGCCCTGGTCTTCTTCTTCTCCCACGTGCTTGCGGCCACTTCGCTGTGGCTGGCCGCCAGGATAGCCGCGAGAATCGGGCTGATAAACACGATGGTGTTCACCCACATCCCCGCCAACCTGTTCCTGATAGCCGCCGCCTTCGCTCCCACAGGTACCCTGGCGGTGGTTTTCTGGCAGCTGCGCTCCTTCCTGAGCCAGATGGACGTGCCTACGCGCACCTCGTACACAATGGCCGTGGTTGGGCCGGAGGAGCGGGTGGCGATGGCGGGCATACACATAGTTGGGAGGAGCGTATCGGGCATTGGCGGGCCGTATTTAGCGACGGCCCTGTGGCAGGCGGTATCGGCAAGCGCGCCGCTGATCGGGTGCGCGGTGCTGAAGATAGCCTACGACATCGCGCTCTACTTCATGTTCCGCAACGTGAAGCCGCCGGAGGAGGCGGCAAGAACGGCGAGTCGGGGGAGCGCTTCGCCGTGAGCAGAGTCCAGATGATGGCTTGTAGTTATGCGTAAATCGGGATTACTATGGTGGCGATGTTAAGACCTTCAGCAGAGACCTCCACCCATGGTTGACGAAATCCTGTCCGACCTCCGAAGCCGAAACATTGTGGGGCACATCTGGCGCGGCGACCACACCGTCTGGAAGCCGGACCCGACTGAGATCACCGACCGGCTTGGGTGGCTCACCATCACCGACCGGATACGCGACCGGGTCGACGGGCTGAGGGCTTTCGCCGAGGAGATCAAGTCCGAGGGGTACCGCCACGTTGTGCTGCTGGGCATGGGCGGGAGCAGCCTGGGGCCGGAGGTCATCGGGCAGACCTTCGGCAGCGCGCCGGGCTACCCCAAGCTCATTGTGCTGGACTCCACCATCCCCGACTCTGTGCAGGCCGTCAGTGACGAGATAGACCCGGTCAAGACACTTTTTCTCGTGTCCTCCAAGTCCGGGACAACCATCGAGCCACTGGCCTTCTACAACCACTTCCGCAGCCTTGTTGACGCTAAATGCGCGGAGAGGGTGGCGGGCCAGCGTTTTGCGGCCATCACGGACCCGGGGACGCCCCTGGAGAGGCTGGCCGAGCTTGACCGCTTCCGGTGCGTCTACCTGAACGCCCAGGATATTGGCGGTCGCTACTCCGTGCTCTCCTACTTCGGGATGGTCCCGGCGGCTCTTGTCGGCGTCGACGTCTCAACACTGCTGGAGAGGGCCGACGACATGAGAACGTCCTGCGCGCCCCACGGGCCCTTGAGATACAACCCGGGCGCGCACCTGGGGGCGGTGATGGCCGGCCACGCCCTGCAGGGACGGGACAAGCTGACCCTCGTTGCATCACCATCCATCGCGAGCTTTGGGCTGTGGGTTGAGCAGCTCATCGCCGAGAGCACAGGCAAGGAGGGACGCGGCATTATCCCGGTCAACGGCGAGCCTCTCGCAGCCCCGTCCTGCTACGGCGATGACCGGCTTTTCGTGTACCTGCGGCTGGAGGGAGACGACAACGACGCCCTGGACGTGGCTATGGAGGCGCTTGAGGCGTCGGGGCAGCCCGTGGTGAGACTGGAGTTGAAGGACAGGTATGATCTGGGCGCGGAGTTCTTCCGGTGGCAGTTTGCGACCGCGGTGGCCGGGAGCGTTCTGGGCATTCACCCCTTTGACCAGCCGGACGTGCAGCAGGCCAAGGACGAGACGGCAATGGGACTTCAAGAACACAGGGAGACTGGCAGGCTGCCGCAGCCGGAGGAGGGCGGCTCGCTGGAAGAGTTGCTCTCGCAAGCCAGGCCGGGAGACTACCTGGCTATCCTGGCCTACATCCGAGAGACCCCGGAGACCAACGAGGCGTTTGCGGAGCTAAGGAGTTGGGTCATGGAGCGGTACCGTGTCGCCACCACGGTGGGATACGGCCCGCGCTTTCTCCACTCCACGGGCCAGGTGCACAAGGGCGGCCCCAACACCGGCCTTTTTCTCCAGATTACCGCCGAGCGCGAGGACGACATCCCGGTGCCCCTGGAGCCTTACACCTTCGGCGTACTGGCGGACGCCCAGGCCCTGGGCGATATGCGGGCGTTGAAGGCGCAGGGCCGCCGGGTCGCCGGCATGAGGCTGAAGGCGCAGCACCACGCTGAGCAAATCAGGCGCATTGCGGAGCGGTTCTAGGCCCATTTGATGGCGTGTGCTGCAATGCGCTTATGAGCGCTTGCAAGAGCTAAGTCGTAGCAGCCTGAAATCCCTTCCCTCGCTTGCGGGGGAGGGTTAGGATGGGGGCAAGAATATGGACATAGGAATGATTGGCCTGGGGCGCATGGGCGGGGACATGGCCCGGCGTCTCCTGAGAGGCGGCCACAGGGTTGTAGTCTACGATGCCCAGCCGGATACGGTGCATACGCTGGTAGGCGAGGGCGCCATAGGCGCTTCATCGATACGGGACCTGGCGGAGCAGCTTGAGCCGCCGCGGGCGGCCTGGGTCATGGTGCCGTCCGGCGAGGCAACCGAGGCCACCATTGACGCTCTCGCGGAGACGCTGTCTCCTGGAGACGTGATAATCGACGGGGGCAACTCCAACTACAGGGACAGCGTCCGCCGCGCTGCGTCCCTGACGGAGGGCGGTCTGCACTTCCTGGACGCGGGCACCAGCGGCGGAGTCTGGGGCCTTGAGGGGGGCTACAGCCTAATGGTGGGCGGAGACCCGGAGGTGTTCAAGAGGCTGGAGCCGGTCTTCCAGACCCTGGCCCCCGGGCCGGACAGGGGCTACGGACGGGTTGGCCCTGCCGGCGCGGGGCACTTTGTCAAGATGGTGCACAACGGCATTGAGTACGGGCTGATGCAGGCGTACGCGGAGGGCTTTGAGCTGATGGCGGCCAAAGAGGAGTTTGGCCTGGACCTGGCCCAGGTAGCGGAGATATGGCGGAACGGGAGCGTTGTGCGCTCCTGGCTGCTTGACCTCACGGCCGCGGCCCTGGGCGAAGACCCGGGGCTGGAGGGCATCCAGGCTTACGTTGAGGACTCAGGCGAGGGCCGGTGGACTGTCCAGGAGTCGGTTGACCTCAGCGTACCGGCGCCCGTAATCTCGGCGGCTCTGCAGGCCAGATTCCGCTCGCGCCAGGAGCAGCCCTTTGGCGCAAGGCTGCTGGCGGCCATGCGCAACCAGTTCGGCGGCCACGCCGTGCGGAGGGCGGATTAGCGAGTATTCCGTTAAGTGCCGGGAATCCCCCCAACACAATTGGAAGACCATTATATTCCCGCTCATGGTGAGCCTGGTCGAACCAGAGCGGGGAGACAGCGGCCATACGGCCCCCGCTCACCCTTCGACATGCTCAGGATGAGCGGGAAAGAGATGGCGACTCTACTGGCGATAGCATTAGCTATACGGCCCTAAAGCATCTACCAGCAGCGATTTCCCCAGGAAAGAAAGAGGCGCGGCGGCTACAGCCGCCGCGCCTCTTTTGCCTTTAAGCTAGGGGACCTATTACCCATTCCTGAATTCCTGCGAAAGCAGGAATGACGGGTTGGTGGGCTATCTGCCCTTCCAGTCCGGCGCTCGCTTCTCGGCGAAGGCCTTGGGGCCCTCCATTCGGTCCTCGCTGTTGGCAACCCTCTCCTGGAGCGGCCGGTTCAGTTCTCGCAGGTGGTCCAGGAGCAGCGTCCCGGTCGGCGGGGTGGGCGGGTTGTGGTGGAGCCGCACGCCGTTCTTGAGGGCCCTGAGGGCCAGGGGAGCGCACAGCTTCAGGAGCTCGGCCACCCTGTTCGCCTCTTCGATAAGGGCGTCCCTGTCGGGTACAAGGGCCTGGATCAGGCCGATGTCGTAGGCCCGCTCTGCGGTCATGTGCGCGCCCGTGAGGATGATCCACATGGCCTCGCCCATGGGCACAAAGCCCATCTCCATGGTGTCCACGGAGTTGATGGGCGTAAGGCTGCGCAGTGGCTCCGGCATCCCGAAGCGGGACTTCTCCGTGGCGATGCGGATGTCGCAGCGATTGGCCAGCTGCATTCCGCCGGCAAGGGCGTAGCCGTCGATGGCTGCGATGGTGGGCTTCAGGCACTCGTAGACGGCCTGGCTGCCCGAAGGCGTGTTTCGAGACCAAGCGCCGCCTGCGGCGGAGTCGCCCTGGGCCTGCTCCTTCAGGTCGTTGCCGGCGCAGAAGGCGCGGCCGCCCTCGCCAATGACCACGGCCACCAGCACGTCGTCGTCGGCCTCCACTTCCTGAAAGGCCTCCGTGATGGCAATCCGGATCTCGGTGTTCAGGGCGTTCATCGCCTCCGGACGGTTCAGAGTGACCCAGGCTATCCTGTCATGTTTCTCGTACTTGACCGTGTTTGACGTAGGTCCAGGCATGTCTTCCTCCTTGCTAAATCTTTGCCTGGGGCGACTTGCGTGAAGTCCCCAGAGCGGCTCTATAATACACGACTCGCCCATAGCCCTGCAATGCAGAAGGCCAACGGCGCGCGAGGTTGACTGGCTTGACTCCCCGATATGCCAGGGTTACTATCAGTTTAGCGGCGACCCGATTGCACACCAAGGGGGTTGAGGTGCCGGACCAAAAGGTACTGGTTGTAGAAGACGAGGAGAACCTGATAGAGGCGCTCAGATACAACCTTGAGAAAGAGGGCTACGACGTTCTCACCGCAATGGACGGCGAGAAAGGCCTTGAGCTTGCCAGGGGCGGCAACCCGGACCTGATAATACTGGACGTTATGCTTCCGAGGCTGGACGGCCTGGAGGTGTGCCGCATCCTCCGGCGGGACGTGAACACCCCCATCCTGATGCTCACGGCCAAGGGTGAGGAGGTGGACCGGATTGTGGGCCTGGAGCTTGGCGCAGACGACTACGTGACCAAGCCCTTCAGTATGCGGGAGCTGCTGGCCCGGGTGCGCGCTATGCTCAGGCGTTCGCGGATGGCATCGGAGGCGATGTCGTCGGGCGGCGGCGAGTCGTACACTGCGGGCGACCTTGAGGTGGATCTGTCCAGCCACACGGCCAGGCTGGGGGCCGCGACCCTTGACTTGAAGCCAAGGGAGTTCGACCTGCTGGCGCTCCTCGTCGCCAACAAGGGGCGGGCAATCTCCCGGGACCAGATACTGGAACGCCTCTGGGGGTACGACTACATAGGCGATACCCGCACGGTGGACGTGCACGTCCGCTGGCTGCGGGAGAAAATCGAGACCGACCCGGGCAGTCCCAAGAGGATCATCACCATCAGGGGAGTAGGGTACAGGTTTGAAGGGTGAGTTTTCTTCATAGTCTCCAATGGCGCATTGTTCTAGCCTATACCGCTCTCATCATCGTCTCTATGGGTGTAGTCAGCCTCTATCTGGTCAACTTTGTTAGAGGCACTTACACATCCAACCTGGAAGAGAGACTGGAGCATGAGGCCGGCCTGATTGGGGAGAACAGCGCTATGTTCTTCAGCGGATCAGTGGACCCCGGTGGTCTGCAGGAAGCCAACGAACGCATTGCCGGTCTGATTGACGCCCGAATCACCGTAATCGACCTGGAAGGCGCGGTCCTGTCGGACACCTGGGAGAACCCGGAGTCTATGGAGAACCATGCACTGCGCCCGGAGGTGCTGGGCGCTCTCAACACCGGCCTCGGCAAGAGTACGCGGTTCAGTTCTACGGTCGGCGTGGAGATGCTCTACATTGCCACACCAATCCGGGTAGGCGATACTGTTCTGGGCGTAGCCAGAGTCGCAATGCCGACCTCTGTAATCCAGTCAAACGTCAACCGTATCATCGCAACCATCTCCTTCTCCGCCGTCATAGTCACGGCGCTGTCCCTGGCCCTGGGCTACTACCTGGCCCGTCGCACCTCCAGGTCCGTCCGCTCAGTGGCAGAGGCGGCGGGCCGGCTTGCGTCCGGCGATATGGAGCAGAGGGTTGAGGCGCTGTCTCAGGACGAGACGCGTGAGCTTGCGGAGGCCTTCAACAGCATGGCCACGACCATCAGGACCAACATTCAGCAGCTTTCGGCTGAGCGCGACAAGCTCTCGGCTGTCCTTGAGACAATGGGCGACGGCGTGGTGGTCATCGGCTCGGAGGACCAGGTTGAGCTGCTCAACACCGCAGGCGAGGCGCTGCTGGGCGTGGGCGGGCCAACCTCCGAGGGCGGGCGGTTCATGGAGGTGGTGAGGGACCACGAGCTGCAACGGCTGGTGTCGCTTTGCCAGGAGACGGGAGAGAGGCAGTACGGCGAAGTCGAGCTTCTCCAGAGGGGGCGCTTTCTGAGCTGCATCGCCACTCCCCTGAGCGGGGACGGCTCCCCCGGCGTACTGCTGACCCTGCACGACCTCACCAGGATTCGGCAGGTGGAGACGACCCGCAGGGAGTTCGTCAGCAACGTCTCCCACGAGCTGCGTACCCCCCTGGCCGCCGTCCGGGTGATGGCGGAGACCCTTGAGAGCGGCGCGCTGGAGGAGCAGGAGGTGGCCAGGGACTTTGTGCGCCGTATCCAGGGGGAGATAGACCGCATGAACAGCATGGTTGAAGACCTGCTGGAGCTGGCGCGGCTGGAGGGCGGCCAGGCCATGCTTGATACAGCCCCGGTTGACCTGGGATCACTTATGGAGGACGTCAGGGCCCAGTATCGAGCGCAGGCGGAGGCCAAGAGCATCAAGGTCTCCATTGCCGTTGCGGAGGGCCTGCCCACGGTTCTTGGCGATGAGGAGAAGCTCCGCCAGGTGTTCTCCAACCTGTTGACCAACGCGCTCAAGTTCACCTCTGTTGAAGGGGAGATAACCCTGTCGGCTAGAGCGGAGGTGCGAGCCGTGGCCGTGAGCGTCAGCGACAACGGCGTGGGCATTCCGGAAGAGCACCTTCCCCACATATTTGAGCGCTTCTACAAGGTGGACCGCTCCCGAAGGGACGGCGGCACGGGGCTGGGGCTGGCCATCGTCAAGCACATCGTCCAGGCCCACGGCGGCGAGGTGTGGGTGGAGAGCCGCGAGGGCGGCGGCAGCTCATTCTCCTTCAGACTTCCCGCGGCAACCTAGAACGCAACACAATCGTTTCCGGAAGAGGCTTCTGTGCACAGAAGCCTCTTTTTTCTTTCCAGGAACCTTAAACGGATGTTAAAGCCGTGATAAAACCGCGTTAAACGGGCGGGGGTATGCTGAAGGTGAAAGGAGGCTCCAGATGATGAGATTGGAAGTCCTGGGTAGCTGGGCGGGAAGTCCGGGAGCCGGAGGCGCGTGCTCAGGCTATCTGCTGGCGGATGGCGACACAAAGATACTCTTCGACTGCGGCCCGGGTGTTGTGCCGGTGCTCCAGGAGCACGTTGAACCCGACGACGTGTCCGCGGTCTTCATCAGCCACATGCACGCCGACCACAGCCTGGACCTCCTGACCTACGCCTACAGACTCATTCGATTCACCTGGAGGGGCCTGGACCTGGGCGAGGTTGAGAGAATACCTCTCTACCTGCCGCCCGGAGGCCTCAACGTACTTGACCACCTCCTGGCAGCCTACGGACGGCCGGGCAGTGGCAAGCTGGACAACCCCTTCACCAGGGCCTTTGACCCCAGGGAGCTTGAGCCTGAGGAGGAGGTCTGGATTGGGGATACCAGGGTAGTGGCCCATCCCGTTCAGCACCCGGTCCCCTCATACGGCTACAGGGCGGAGTCGCCGGTTGCAACATTCGGCTACTCCGGGGATACGGCCCTGTGTATGGGGCTGGGGAGAATTGCGATGGGAGTGGACATGCTCCTTTGCGATGCATCGGCGACTCAGAGCAGCGATCCGGTTCTGGTCGAGAAGGGCGGCCATCTGAGCGGCCGGCAGGCCGGCGCCCTGGCCGAGGAGATGGGCGTCAAGCAGCTTGTGCTGACACACCTGAGCCGCCAGGACCCTGAGTGGCTGGTCGCCCTGCTGGACGAGGCCAAGAGCGAGTTCAGGGGGCACGTGGAGATTGCCACCACCGGAATGGTAATACCGGTAGCCGAGCAGTTTGCGCGGATGGCGTATGTAAAAGGTTAGACAACCCAAAAGGCAGGGGGAACCGTTCGAGGGAGAGTACCCTGAGCCTTAACTCCTTTAGCGTGGGGTGAGAGTCTTGGACCATCGGGCTCTCGCCCCTCAGCTGTTTTGGGGGGCCGACCGTCATTTCGAACGGAGTGAGGAATCTAAAGCCACAGCCTGCAAAGGTGCGTCGTATTGAGCGAAGAACCTGGATTCCTCGCGAAGTTCATCCTGAGCGTAGCCGAATGGCTCGGAATGACATCTAAGGGGCTCCGCTTAATTCTGCGCAAAGCTCTTCGCAAGCGTTGGAGGAGAAATCAAGCGCCCAAACCAGGTTGCTCAGGCTACTCCGCGGAAGCCTACCAAAGCCTTAATCCGGCGTTCAGTCTTCCTTAACCCATCTTTAATCGGGCGATAACAGCCCGTTAACGCGCGGGTGCTACCTTGTAGCCATAACCTGATAAACAACGGAGCAACAAGAGGAAAGGAGGGATGCTAATGCAGGATATGGCCACGATGGTCGTGGAAAAGGAGATTCAGCGCGGGGCAGTGAGCATACCGCTGAGGAGGCGGATTCTCGGGGTTGTGGCTCACACGCTCGCAATGCTTTCTCCCGGCCTGCCCAGGCCGAAGAGCTGCTCTTGCGGGTACCCCATGGATCTCAGAGGTGACCTTCTGACGGACGAGGACACCGAAATGATAGTGGAGGGGGTGCGCTTCTGGAACTGCTCCCGCTGCGGCGACAGCGTGAAGGAGCGCTACTGCTTCCCAACGTACCAGGAGACGCTGTAGGGCGTCTTAATGGTACGTTAAAGAAGATTTAACAGTCCGTTAAAGTAAGACCCTTAAACTTAGACAATGCTGGAGGTTGTGAAAAAAGACACATGCGCCTTCTGAAAAAGGAAACAAGAAAGAAGTCTGGAGGCTTCCGGGTTGTGCCGGCGGCCTTAATTTTTATTGTGCTCACCCTGGGCCTGCTGGCCGTCGCCTGCGGTGAGGAAGACCCAACCGTTGCGCCCACGGCTACTTCCGACACCATGGCGCCGGCGGCCACGGACGCCATGCCTCAGGCCACGGACGCCATGATGATGTACGAGGGGGAGATAGCGGTATCGGGGTCCAGCACGGTATTCCCGATCAGCGAAGCGATGGCTGTTGAGTTCAAGACCGTGCAGCCTGACGTTCGCGTTAACGTGGCGTCGACGGGCACAGGAGCCGGTGGCCGCGCGATGTGCGCCGGAGAGGCAGAGGTCTGGAACGCCTCTAGGCCGTCGAAGCAGTCTGAGCTGGACACGTGCGCGGAGGCCGGAATTGAGGTGATAGAGATACCGGTGGCCTTTGATGCGCTGTCCGTGGTGTTGAACCCCGGCAACGACTGGGTCGAGTGCCTGTCAGTGAAGGACCTTGAGACGATATTTGGCCCTGAGGCCCAAGGCGACGTGACCAACTGGAACCAGGTTGACCCGTCATACCCGGACTTGAACCTGCGGCTGTACGGCCCCACGACGGCGTCCGGCACCTTTGACTACTTCACCGAGGCCATTATGGACGAGGGCGGAGCGCACCGCGGGGACATGGACCTGGCAACGGAGGAAGACCCGCTGATAGCGCAGGGGGTGAACGGGGCGCGCGGCGGTGTGGGGTACTTTGGGCTGGCCTACTACGCCCAGTACCAGGAGTTGGTGAAGGGCGCTGCGATAGAGAATCCTGCCACGGGCGAGTGCGTGGAGCCTTCGGCTGAGTCGGTTGAGGCGGGTTCGTACCTGCCCCTGGCAAGGCCGATATTCATCTACGTGCGTGCGGACACTTTGGACGAGAGGCCGGAGGTGGAGGCGTTTGTGAAATTCTACCTGGATCAAGCGCCGAACCTGGTGACGGCAGTTGGATACGTGCCGCTGCCCGCCGATGTGTATGCGTGGGCCCTGGACAGGCTGGAGAGCCGGACAACCGGGTCGGTGTTCAAGGACGTGGCTGCGGGTACGCCCATTAACGAGGTGTTGGAGAGAACCCAATAGTGGCGAATATTGTCGCCGGATCTTTGCGGGACAGGCGCCTTCGCAGGAAACTGCGGGAGGCGCCTATCCTCGCGTTTCTTTTCCTGTGCGCCTTCGTATCGGTGGTGACAACCCTTGGCATAGTGATCGTGCTGCTGGCGGAGGCGTTGCAGTTCTTCCGAGAGGTCTCCATAGTGGAGTTCCTCACAGGGACCGAGTGGACGCCGCTGTTCTCTATCAAGCAATTTGGAGTGCTGCCACTCCTTTCGGCGACGGCCCTCATTTCCTTCTTGGCGCTGGGCATAGCCTTCCCCGTCGGCCTGCTGACCGCCATATACCTGAGCGAATACGCCCCGGACAGCGTGCGGTCGACGGTGAAGCCGGTGCTTGAGGTGCTGGCCGGGATACCGACGGTGGTCTACGGGTTCTTCGCCATATCCTTCATCAACCCGTCCATCATACGGCCCATCTTTGAGACGGAGACCATATTCACGGCCCTGGGTGCCGCAATGGCCATGGGCGTGATGCTCATTCCCATGGTGGCGTCTCTGAGCGAGGACGCCATGCGCGCCGTGCCCTCCGCCCTGAGGGAGGGGGCGTACGCCGTGGGATCCGACCGGCTTCAGGTGTCGGTCAGAGTGGTGGTCCCGGCGGCCCTGTCCGGGATCGTGGCGGCTGGCCTCTTGGCCCTGGCCAGAGCGGTAGGGGAGACGATGATCGTCACCATCGCCGCCGGGGGCATATCGAACCTGTCGTGGAACCCCCTTGAGGCCATGCAGACCATGACGGCGTACATAATGGAAGTGGCCATGGGCGACACGCCGAGGGGCACCGTTGAGTACGAGAGCATCTTTGCCGTGGGTCTGATGCTGTTCGTGTTCACGCTGTCGTTGAACATGCTGGCCCAGGTTGTGATAGCGAAGTTCAGGGAGATATACGATTGATTCCCACAGCCACTTATGACAGGCCCGTTCAGAGAAACCAGGCAATTCGCAAGGCGCGGGGGATTGGCTTTATTTTCCTGGCTATGCTGGCTACGTCGCTGGGCGTGGTTGTCCTGGCGGTGCTGCTGATAACCGTGGTCAGGGACGGCATTGGGGCGCTCAGCTTCGACTTCGTCAACAGCTTCCCGCACTACAAGGCGGCGGAGGCCGGGGCAAAGTCCGCCCTTGCGGGGACCCTCTGGGTGATGGCGATTACGGCGTTCTTTTCCATAATTGTGGGTGTAGGGGCGTCCATCTACCTGGAAGAATTTGCTTCGCGTAACTGGTTTACCAAGATAGTGGAGACGAACATCAACAACCTGGCCGGAGTTCCTTCGGTGGTGTATGGCCTGCTGGGGCTGGCGGTGTTCGTTTACGGCATGGGATTCGGCCCCACCATCATGGCTGGCGGTCTCACCCTGGCGCTACTCATCCTCCCCATCATAGTGGTGGCGTCGAGGGAGGGCCTGCGGTCAGTGCCCCCTTCCATAAGAGAGGCGGCTATGGCCCTGGGCGCGACCAGGTGGCAGGCGGTGCGATTCCAGGTGCTGCCGGCGGCGCTGCCCACGATCTTGACCGGCTTTATCCTTGCGCTGGCCAGGGCCATCGGCGAGACGGCTCCCCTTATCGCCATAGGAGCCTTTACGTCAGTCCTGTTCGTGCCAACCGATCCCTTTGACGCATTCACGGTGCTGCCGGTGCAGATTTACAGCTGGATCAGCAGGCCCCTGCCGGCCTTCCAGGAGAACGCGGCGGCCGGGATAATAGTGCTTCTTGCCGTCCTGCTGCTGATGAACGCAGTTGCCATAACGCTGAGAAACATTTACTCTAGGAGGAGCAGATGGTAACCAATAAATTAGTGAGTCCGCCGCATGTAAGCGCGGCGGAAGCAATTGTGGAGTTGCCAGTGGATGCGTCTTCAGAGCCGGTAATCGACGTCAAGGGTCTCAGGGCTTTCTACGGGAGCCACCTGGCGGTGAAGGATATTGACCTCTCACTGCGGCGCGGGCGCGTCACGGCCGTCATTGGTCCATCCGGGTGCGGCAAGAGCACTCTCGTCCGCTGCCTCAACCGGATGCACGAGATGATACCCGGGGGACACGTGCAGGGCCACGTCTTCTACCAGGGAGATGACATATACGACCCCAAGGTTGACCCGGTTGAGCTTCGCAGCCGAATCGGGATGGTCTTTCAGAAGCCAAACCCGTTCCCCAAGTCCATTTTCGACAACGTGGCCTTTGGCCTGAAGGTGAACGGAATCAGCGACCACATTGCGGACAGGGTGGAGCGCTCCCTCAGGCGGGCGGCTCTCTGGGAAGAGGTGAAGGACAGGCTGAAGGAGAGTGCCCTTCAGCTCTCCGGCGGACAGCAGCAGCGACTTTGCATCGCCAGGGCCCTGGCCGTGGAGCCGGAGGTTATCCTGATGGACGAGCCGTGCTCGGCGCTGGACCCCATGGCAACTCTGGCCGTGGAGGAGCTGATCCGGGAGCTGTCCCAAGAGGTCACCATCATCATAGTAACCCACAACATGCAGCAGGCCGCCCGTGTCTCCCACGAGACTGCCTTCCTCATGACGGATGAAGACAGGTCGGGATATCTGGTAGAATATGGGCCAACCAACGAGATTTTCACGAACCCCAAGAACGAGCGCACAGAGGCGTACATAACGGGCCGATTCAGCTAGCCGGCGGAAAAGGGGGGCGTCATGCTCAGGGCGGACTTTGACAGGCATCTGCGGATGCTGCAGAGCGATCTCCTAATCCTGGGAAGCATGGTGGAGAAGGCCATTATGAAGTCGCTGGATGCCCTGAAGCGACGGGACCTTGAGGCGTCCCGCCAGGTCATCCTGGAGGACGACTTCATAGACGAGAAGCGCTTCCAGCTGGAGGAGCAGTGCGTGGAGCTCATTGCCACCCAGCAGCCAATGGCCAGCGACCTCAGGGCCATCATCACAATGCTCCACATCGCCGTTGAGCTGGAGCGCATGGGGGACTACGCCGAGGGCATAGCCAAGATCAGCCTGATGATGGGCGACGATCCTCCCCTTAAGCCCCTGATTGACATACCCCGGATGTCTGAGATGGCAACAGACATGCTCCGCCGGAGTCTGGACGCCCTTGTGCACAAGGACACGGTTTCAGCAATGGCCGTCTGCCACGACGACGATGACGTGGACGCCCTGTACGACCAGGTGTACCGGGAGCTCATCTTCTTCATGATCCAGGACCCCAAGACCATCCAGCGCGCCACCCACCTGCTGTGGGTTGCCCACGACATCGAGCGCGTTGCAGACCGGGCCACCAACATCGCCGAGAGGGTGATCTTCATGGTCACCGGGAAGATGTTTGAGATCAACTCGCCAACCCGCGGTACTTCCACCTGACGCGCCCCACACTTAAGGCTTAGAGTTGGGGATAGTCCTGCCCATCGCTGCATTCCGGGCAGATCGCACGTCACGAGTATCCCGCGCGGTTTAGACAGGTCTGTCCTGGTGGTTGGAGCGGGTGATGGGGATCGAACCCACGACAACTTGCTTGGGAAGCAAGAGCTCTACCACTGAGCTACACCCGCCTGCCTGAATTTTAAGGCTGCGGACTTTGGGTGTCAAACGACTTTTTTCCTTAAGATTTCAACTTTGACTCGTAATCTTCTCAGGTGTAGAGTATAAGTGTGCCTCCGTACAGAAACTCGATAACGCAGGCGGCTGAGGTATGTCAATCAGAGACCACTTGAGGCAGGGCGAAGCAATAATCTCGGACCACAACCCGTTCTATGCCACCTCCTATCGGGTTATTCACTACGAGGAGAGGGACGGAAACGAAGAGCTCCAGGAGCTGCCCTACTCGCGGCTGACCTCCGTGGAGGTGGTCAAGCTGGCCCGCCACAGGGTGATGATTGCAGGGACGATGATGGTGATAGGCGGGGTCATTATGGCGGTGACCCTGGTGTTTATCACGTCCTGGCTTACCATCATAGCCGGCATAGGCGTGGTAATCTACGGCGGCATAGGCCGCGAAGCCTACTACCAGTTCCACGCCGAGGGAATGGACAAGGAGGAGGAGGCGCGCTGGCGGCTGGCCTACTGGGGTAGCGGCAGCTTTGTCCGCACCGTGCAGACCGTGATAGGTGACGGCTCCAGGATCAACTAGGCGCGGCCGCGGCCCGAGAGCTAAGGCAGGACCTGAATCTCCGACTCGCCTCTTTCAGTGATCTCACCCACCACGCTAGCCTCCACAATCCCTCTCCGGGTCAGCTCCTGCATCAGCAGAGTCACCTTTTCCGGCGCGACGGCAATCAGCAGCCCGCCGGAGGTCTGGGCATCCGCCAGCAGCAGCTTGTCCTCCTGGGTGATTGAGGCGTCCCACGAAGTTACCAAGTCAACCGACTCAAGGTTGCGTTGCGTTCCGCCAGAAATGGCCCCCGCCTGGAGCAGCTCACGGGTCCCCTGGATGAGGGGCACTTGGGACAGGTGTATCCTGGCCGTCACTCCTGAGGCTTCGACCATGCCCTGCAGGTGGCCCAGCAGCCCGAAGCCGGTGACGTCGGTGCAGGCGTTCGCTCCAACCTCCATCATGGCCTCCGATGCGTTCTTGTTCAACTGTGCCATCAGGTGAACGGCCCGGGAGAGGGTGTCCGGGTCGGCTATGCCGTTCTTGCCTGCGGTCGTTATGACGCCCGAACCCAGGGGCTTGGTGAGCACCAGCGCGTCGCCGGGCCGCGCGCCCGCGTTGGTAACCTGACGCCCCGGCTCGACCATACCGGTCACCGCCATGCCGTACTTGGGTTCCTGGTCGTTCACAGTGTGGCCGCCCACAATCAGCACTCCGGCCTCCTTCGCTTTGTCGGCTCCTCCCCGCAGCACCTCTCCCAGGATGTCCACAGGCAGGTCCGTGGGGAAGCAGACCAGGTTGAGGGCAAGGACGGGCCTGCCGCCCATGGCGTATACGTCGCTGAAGGAGTTGGCCGCGGCAATGGCGCCGAAGTGCCAGGGGTCGTCCACAATGGGCGGGAAGAAGTCAACGGTGAGGACCAGGGCCGAATCCTCACCCAGCCGGTAGACGGCGGCGTCGTCTCCGGTGGCGGTCCCAACCAGAAGGTTGGGGTCCTCAAACGTGGGCAGCCGGCGCAGGACCTGCGCCAGGTCGGTTGGACTGAACTTGGAAGCTCAACCGGCGCAGTTGGCCAGGCTGGTCAGGCGTATCTGCTCACCCTGCATTCCCTCTTCCTTTCTCGTGGACGAATCTACTCCGCTCTGCTCCAATGGTAGCACATTCTAACGACCCTTTGGGCAGATGGGCCTTCGGAAACGACGGGGCTTGTCGCTCACTCCGACGTTCCCACCGATACGGACGTAACAGGCGGAAGGTTGTCCGCCAGAACGTCCCAGGTATCGCCCTCGTCGATGCTGTAGAAGACCTTGCCCGTGTTTGTGCCAAAGTACACCCCGGCTGGAGACTGGGAGTCCGTCGCCAGGCACTCCCTGTATATGCCCATGAATGCGTTCTCCTGGGGCAGCCCGTCGCCCAGGGCCTGCCAGGAGCGGCCCGCGTCGCGGGAGCGGTAGACCCGGAGCTTTCCGTCCGCGGGGCATCGGAAGTCGTCCGACTGAAGGGGTATCACGTAGACGGTCTCGCTTTCCCCGGGGTGAAGGGCCATTGTAAAGCCGAAGTCCGAGGGCAGGCCCGCCGTTATCTCCTCCCACGACTCGCCGCCGTCCGCGCTGTGGTAAGTCCCCCAGTGACCCTGCATGAAGAGGGAGTTTGGATTGTCTGGGGCCATGACCATTTTGTGGACGCACTGACCGGACTCAGGATATCGATCGGGCAGCTCCTCTGTACGGATTCCTTGATTAAGTGGCCGCCAGGCGCTTCCGCCGTCCTCGGTGCCGTAGACCCCACCCGCCGATATGCCGACGACAATGCGTTCAGGGTTCAAGGAGTCTGGCAGGATGGTGTGCGCCATGAGCCCGCCGCCGCCCTCGTGCCATGTGGAGCTGGTCGGGTGCTCCGCGAGTCCTCTCACTTCACGCCACGTCTCGCCTGAGTCCTCGCTGCGGAAGAGGGCCGCCGGCGCAACTCCGGCGTACAGGACGCCCGGCAGGGCAGCAGGGCCGGGTTCAACGTGCCAGAGACGCTGCACCGTAAGCCCGCGGTCCGGGTCAAAGGCCGGGTTTCTAGTGGAAGACTCCCATGAACGGCCCAGGTCGCGGCTGCGGACTATCTCACCTCCAAACCAGGGGTCGTTGAGAGTTGCGTACACCGTGCCGGTGCGAGGGTCCTGCATAGCGTGGTTGATCTCCTTGCCCTGCAGAGAGATGCCTCCGTCCAGCTCCCAGCGCCTGCGGTCGCTGCTGGTGAATATGAGCAGCCCCTTCCTGGTGCCCACCATGAGGGCGACTTTGCCTTTGGTAGTTGTCATGTCCGATCCTCCGAGACTAAAGCGAAGTGTACACATACCGCTCTCCGTTGTCCGGCAAAATCGTGACAACTCTCTTGCCGGGGCCGAGACGCTCGGCGATGCGCAGGGCGGCGAAGACGTTGGCCCCGGAGGAGATTCCCACCATAAGACCCTCCTCCCGCGCAAGGCGGAAGGTCATGTAGTAGGCGTCCTCATCCGCCACGCCGATTATCTCGTCTATGACGTCCAGGTTGAGGATGGGCGGCACGAAGTCCGGCCCCAGGCCCGGGATGCCGTGATTTCCCGGGGCGCCCTCTTGCAGCAGTGGCGATGCGGCAGGCTCCACGGCCACCACAAGCGTATCGGGGTTGGCCGCCTTCAGCGCCTCTCCAACTCCAGTGATTGTGCCGCCGGTACCGACCCCCGCCACAAAGGCGTCCACTCGCCCGCCGGTGTCCCGGAGTATCTCGCGGCCGGTGGTCTCCCGATGTACCCTGGCGTTGACCGGGTTCTCAAACTGGTTGAGCATCAGGAAGGTGGGGTTCTCCCGGACAAGCGCCTCCGCGGCGCGGATGGCCCCGGGCATGGCCTCAATGGAGGGCGTAGTGTGGATTCTGGCGCCGAAGCGCGTCAGCAGCCGTTTGCGCTCGGAAGGGGCGTTCTCCGGCATGACGATTGTGACGTAGTAGCCCTTGGCCGCGGCCACCATCGCCAGGGCCACGCCGGAGTTGCCGCTGGTCGGCTCCACAATGGTGTACCCCGGCAGCAGCTTTCCAGACTGCTCCGCGTCCTCAATCATGCCCAGGGCAATGCGGTCCTTGATACTGCCCGTGGGGTTGTAGCTCTCCAGCTTTCCCAAGACAGAGGCCACCCCCTCTCCCGCGATTCGGTTCAGGGAGACCATCGGGGTGTTGCCTATCAGGTTCAGGACGCTATCGGACACGGGAAAACCCTCAACTTCAGAGCGATGCTTCATTTTGCCCCGACCTCAAATCGGCGTCAAGGAGCGGCGGGCTTGGTTGCCTAGCCAAGTGAAGGCGTGTTATATTCACACCTGCACGTCGCAGCGCAGTGATATACGGCAGGTACGGAGGCGCCGTTAAGTGGACCGGCTCAAGGAGAGCTTCCAGAATATCCGCGAGAGGGGGACGCCCGGTGTGATCCCCTTTCTCACCGCAGGCTTTCCGACCATCGATGAAACCCTTCCTCTGCTGACTGCTCTGGTGGACGGCGGCGCGGACGCAATTGAGTTGGGGGTGCCTTTCAGCGACCCTCTTGCGGACGGCCCGACCATTCAGCGAGCCAGCTTCCAGGCTCTCAGCCAGGGCGTCAACCTCGGCATCTGCATCCAGATGTGCCGCCAGCTCAGGGCGCAGGGCGCGGTCGTGCCGATGGTGTTTATGGGGTACTACAACCCGATGCTCAGCTACGGCCTGGAGCGCTTTGCCGATGACGCCTGCGACGCCGGTGTCGACGGGGTGATAGTGCCGGACCTGCCTTACGAAGAGGCGGAGACCCTGCAGACCATATGCGGCCGGAAGGGGATTCACGTGATACCTCTGCTTGCGCCCACAAGCACGGACGAACGCATTGCCAAGATGTGCGAGAAGGCCGACGCTTTCGTGTACTGCGTGAGCCTCACAGGTGTCACCGGGGCGCGGCAGGAGCTTCCCAGCGGCATACCCGCATTGACCCAGAAGGTCAGGAAGCACACAGACCTGCCAATAGCCATTGGCTTCGGCATATCCCAGAGCCGCCACGTGCAGGCGTTGGCCCCCTACGCCGAGGCGGCTGTTGTGGGGAGCGCCCTCATAGACGTGGTGGAGAGCGCGCCGTCGGAGAAGCGAGAGGAGGCCGTGAGGGACTTCGTGGCCGGGCTCAAGGGCGCGGAATACAGGGGCGAGGGGCGCTGACTATGGCTATGGTCTGTCGAGGAATACGCGGCGCGACCACCGCGGACGAGAACACCAAAGAGGCCATCCTGGAGGCCACCAGGGAGTTGCTGGCGGCAATCGTGGAGGCCAATGGCATTGACACGAAGGACATCGCCGCCACCTTCTTCACCACAACCCAGGACCTGAACGCCGAGTTCCCGGCGGTTGGCGCGCGCCAGATGGGCTGGGTGGATGTCCCCCTGATGTGCGGCCATGAGATGAACGTGCCCGACGCCCAGCCTCTGTGCATAAGGGTGCTGGTCCTGGTGAACACGGAGAAGTCCCAGCGGGAGATGTCCCACCTGTACCTGAAGGGCGCCATTGGCCTCAGGAACCGGGGCGTAGCTCAGTAGGTACGACCTGTAAAGGCCGCTAAGAGACCTCTGAACAAGAGAGCGCCATTTCACCATTCCGTCATTCCTGCGGAAGCAGGAATCCAGGGTGGGGCGCGTCCGCTCATTCCCTTCGACAGGCTCAGGGTGAGCGGAAGCTGCCGAGTTACCCCATCCCGCTCATGGTGAGCCTGTCGAACCATATGAGCGGGATGTAGGCTACCAGCCGTGTGATTACCTCAGGTAGATGATCACCCCCGCCGGCTGAAAGCTCACCTCAAGAGTTGCGCGCATGTCTCTCTGTGCAGCGGTTGAGTAGTCCTCGTAGCGCGGATCGTCCGGCGGCAGCTTGTGGAGGCACTCCTGTCCTAGTTGCTCCTGACGACAGAGGTGCGCGCCGTCGGCCTGTGCGTCCCAGAACGCCACGAACCTCATGGGGAAGAAGAGGGTCTCAGCGACGTTTCGGAGGTCGGCCATGGCCTCCGTGGCCCGGAACGGCCCCTCCGTATCAATGCTGACGACAATGCGCTCCATGGCGCGGGTAGTATAGCATGGGGCATTGGGCTGCGAAGGCGTGCTCTGTGATATAATGACTGACATCCAGGAGGCCTTATGACGAACATAGTACCGGGCAAGCTGGAGACTCCGTTGCACCCGGCAGTGCAAGCCTTCGCCGAGGGAGTTGGGGACGCGCGGCCTGAGCCGGCCGTGGTTGTGATTGCCCAAAGAATTGTAGCGGCGGCCATTAGCAAGACCACTGAACCTGAGATCTCTGTTGACGTCGATGGCGCGTTGTCCTTTGATCTGCGGCTTGCCAACGGCCTGCTGCTGATGGCAGAACTGGGAGTCGACGGTACCTTGGATGCAGGCATAATCGACGATAAGCAAGGCTCCATAGTAGAGCGTCTTCGGAATACCACGGCAGAGGAGCTTATCCGCTGTTTCTGAAGTGACGCTGTGCCTGTTCCTGCAGAAGACATCGTTTGCCGTTTTGTCCGCGCTCAAGACTGGAGCAGCCGGGACAACAGGCCTAGGCCAGGGGCGTTCAAGCAGGACAGCCTCTCAGTTTGGCACAGGGACAGGCTGCTGTCCCAGCAGGTACAACTTGAAGACCTCCGCATAGAGAACTTGGCTGCATCCGGCCAGGCTCATCACAGGGTTTCAGACTATCTCGAACTTACACAGGCTGCTTCAGAAAAGGCTGGAACTCCCTTTGCCGTGCAGGTTGAGTGGCGCCCGGAGGACGAATACGTGGCAGACCCATGGCGACGATGGCGGTACGCCCATGTCCAAGTTGAAGCAACTGTGGGGCCATCGCAGTTCCTGATGGAGTATCGGTGGCTGCTTGCAGTGAATTCGCGATACTTGGTCCCTCCCGGTTAAACACTGAAAGGTACTGTGTGCATTCCAGCCACCCCTTGACGCACGCCTGCTCCCCGCATATCATTAGACCGACCAGTCGGTCTACAACCTGTTAACGCAAACGAGAGCCTCAAGAAAGGGATCAAGAGAGTATGGCCACAGCAGCGGTTTCGCCTGAGATTCGCTTCAGCGACCAGTCGCTGGCTCCCGTCTGGGAGAAGGTTCGGGAGGGGGAGCGCATCTCCTTTGAGGACGGCATGACCTGCCTCCAGACCAGGGACATCATCTCCCTGGGCCGTATGGCTAACTACGCCAAGGAGCAGATGTGGGGCGACAAGGCGTTCTTCGTGTTCAACCGCCAGATAAACCCCACCAACATCTGCGTCCTCTCCTGTACCTTCTGCGACTTCGCGAAGAAGAAGGGCGACGCCGATGCCTACGAGATGGGCATGGAGGAGATCCTGTCCAAGCTCCACGATGACCTGCACGAAGTACACATTGTGGGCGGCCACCACCCGGACTGGCCCTTCGAGCGGTACGAGGGCATTGTGAAGGGCATCCACGAGGCGTTCCCGCACATACGCATCAAGGCGTGGACGGCGTCGGAGATTGACTACTTCTGCAAGCGGTTCAAGATGTCTGAGGAGGAGGTGTTTACACGGATGAAGGAGGCCGGCCTGGAGTCGATGCCCGGCGGCGGCGCGGAGGTATTCTCCAATCGCGTCCGCAAGGAGCTGTTCCCGGGCAAGAACTCCGCCGAGCGCTGGCTGGACATACATCGCATGGCCCACAACATGGGCATACCCTCCAACGCCACCCTTCTGTACGGCCACATCGAGACCTACGAGGAGCGCATCCAGCACATGATGATGCTGCGGGAGCTCCAGGACGAATCGCCCGGCTTCCTGGCCTTCATTCCCCTGGAGTACCAGGTAGGCACCACCAACCTTGTCCCGCGCCAGGCGTCGTCCGTCGAGGACCTGCGCACCATCGCCACCTCACGCCTGATGCTGGACAACTTCCCCCACATCAAGGCCTACTGGGTGATGATCGGCGAGGAGACGGCCTCCATCGCCCTGAACTTCGGCGCAAGCGACCTTGACGGCACAATTGGCGAAGAGCGAATTGCCCACGCCGCCCTGGCAGCAAGCCCCATCGGCCTGGCCCGTGAGCGGATGCTGCGCCTCATCCGGGACGCCGGCAAGACTCCGGTGGAGCGGGACGCCTTGTACAACGAGATCCATGTCTACGATAGCTAGAGTAGGTCAGATTCCGTACCTGAACTGCGAGCCCTACTACCACGGGCTTGCCCTGGAGGGCGTGGAGCTTTGCCCCATGCCGCCAAGCTACATGGGCCCCCTGGCGCAGGCGGAGAAGCTGGACGCCGGGCCGTTCTCCCTGGTCCAGAGCTTTGACCTGGAGGACAGGTACGAGTACCTGGGCGGCATGGGAATCAGCGCCAAAGGCCCGGTGCTGAGCATCCTCTTCTACTCCCGCGTGCCAATGGAGGAGCTGTCGGGGGCGCTGGTGGGCACGACCCGCGAGTCGGCCACGTCGGTGCAGCTTATGAAGATCATCCTGGAGCACAGGTGCGGTGTGCGGCCAAAGGAGTACACCGCTCTGGACGTGCCTGGACTGGACGCCTTCCTGCTCATCGGCGACGACGCTCTCGCCACACACGGGCGCGTTGAGGAATACCCCTATCGCTATGACCTGGCGGAGGAGTGGTACGACTGGAAGGGCCTGCCATTCGTGTTCGCCGTGTGGATGGCGCGCAAGTCCCTGGACGACGGCGTGAAGGCGATGCTGGCCGATGGCCTGAGTAAGAACCTAGCCTGGAACATGGCGAACAACCTTGAGGCAATATCCGACAAGAGGGCGTACATGGGTATGACGCGTGAAGAGGTGGCAGGCTATCTGCGGGGGTTGCGATTCACCCTGGATGCAGAAGACATGGAGGCCATCGACGTGTTCAGACGGGAGTGGCGATCTCTCGCTGTGTTAAAGGAGGCGACGGCATGAGTGCGACAATCCAGATGAAGGACGTAGCGGAAAAGGTGCGTTCCGGGGAGAGAATCGATCAGGAGGAAGGTCTTTACCTGCTGGAAGAGGCTCCGCTTCTGGAGCTTGGCGCGCTGGCCCAGGAGGTGCGCTTCAGGCACAACCCCAAGCCGGTGGTCACCTTTGTCGTTGACACCAATCTGAACTACACAAACGTCTGCGATGCTTACTGCACCTTCTGCGCCTTCTATCGCACGGAGAAGGACGAGGACGCCTACACCTACTCCGTGGAGCAGATGATGGAGATGGTGGGCAACGCGGCCAGCAAGGGCGTGACGACGGTGCTCCTCCAGGGCGGACTCAACCCCAAGCTGCCGATGGAGTACTACGAAGACTTGGTGCGAGAGACCCGGGCGCGCTACCCCCAGGTGCTGCCCCACTTCTTCTCCGCGCCGGAGATACAGAAGATGTCTCAGGTCTCGGAGATCCCGCTATCTGAGGTATTGCGCAGGCTAAAGGACGCGGGCCAGGAGACGCTGCCCGGCGGCGGCTCCGAGGTGCTTTCGGACACGGTCAAGCACCGGCTCAGCCGCCTGTGGCCCAAGGGCCGCGTGCAGGACTGGGTAGACGTGCACCGGGAGGCCCACAAGCTGGGCTACAGGACGACCGCCACGATGATGTACGGCCACCTTGAGAAGCCGTCCGACCTCATCGAGCACCTGGAGCACACCCGCTCCGTCCAGGACGAGGCGCTGGCCGGCGGCCAGCCGGGGTTCACGGCCTTCATCCCCTGGAGCTACAAGCGGGAGAACACCGCCCTGGGCGCAAGGGTCAAGACTGAACAGGGCCCCAACCCCTACCTGCGCATGATTGCCCTTTCCAGGATTTACCTGGACAACGTGCAGCACATTCAGGCGTCCTGGTTCTCCGAGAGGAAGAAGACGGGCGAGGTGGCCCTCAGCTTTGGCGCGGACGACTTCGGCGGGACGCTTTTCGACGAGAACGTGATGCAGGAGGCGGGTTTCTACAACCGCACCACCGCCGACGAGGTGAAGGACATAATCCGCGATGCCGGTTTCATGCCCGCGCAGCGCACCACCAAGTACGAGATTCTGAAGGTGTTCGACGAGTAGGGTCGCTCGATGGAGGCAGCATGTCCGTAATCCGCATAGGCCACAGCCCGGACGCCGACGACGCGTTCATGTACTACGCCATCGCCCACGGCAAGGTGCCGGTGGGTGACTACGAGGTTCAGCACGTCCTGGAGGACATCGAGAGCCTCAACAAGAGGGCGCTGAGCGGTGAGCTGGAGGGCACGGCCATCTCCGCGGGCGCATACCCCCAGGTGGCGGACAAGTACCGCATAATGAGCGTGGGCTCCTCCATTGGGCGGAATTATGGCCCCATGATCGTGGCCCGCGCCGACCGGGGCGAGACTTCCATCCAGGGCGCGCGGGTCGCCATACCGGGAACCTACACTACGGCCTACCTTCTGTTGCGGCTGTACGCGGACGGCTTTGACCCCGTCCCAATCGACTTCGACAAGATCATGCCAGCCGTCCTCGACAAGGAGGTGGACGCCGGTCTGCTCATACACGAGGGCCAGGTCACCTACGGCGACGCTGGTCTGGTGAAGCTGCTGGACCTGGGCGAGGCCTGGGGCCAGGACACGGGCCTGCCCATACCACTTGGCCTGGACATGGTGCGCCGCGACCTGGGTGAAGAGGTGGCGCAGCTCATGGCAGACTCCCTGCGGGACAGCATCCAGTACGCCTTTGACCACGAGGACGAGGCGCTGGACTACGCCATTCAGTTCAGCCGAGGGATTGAGCGGGAGACCTGCCGACGCTTTGTGCGGATGTACGTCAACGACGACACGCTGGACATGGGCGAGGAGGGGAAGAGGGCCTTGGAGACGCTCTTCTCCAGGGCGGTTGAGCGCGGCATAATTGGCTCAATCCCGCCAATAGACCTGATTTAGTCTCCGGCCGGAGGCTCTCCAGGCTTCAGAGACGCCCTGATTTCGCGGGTCACCTTGCGCACCTCTTTAGTGCGGGCGGATGCTGTCAGGTCGGTGTGTATGGGCGTAATGGAGACTCGCCGACGTCGTATAGTCCATACGTCCAGCCCCTTCTCCAGCACCCATCCCGGGCTTTCCCGCGTAATCCAATAGAACTTTCGACGGCCGTTGTCCTCCTCCTTGACCACGTCCATGTAGGTGCGCTGTCCCAGGTGTGTCAGTGACACGCCCTTGAGCTTCTCCTGTGGCACGTTGGGCACATTTATGTTCAGGAGCAGAGGGGCCTTGAGGGCCTCCTGGCTTACCGCCTCAGCCAGCTGCCGGATGACGTTTGCGGCCGGCGTGAAGTGCACGTCTCTCAGGGCGGTCACGGAGACGGCAATGGCCGGTATGCCCCGGAAAAATCCCTGGAGCGCCGCTCCCACAGTGCCGGAGATGAAGACGTCGTTGCCCATGTTGGCGCCCGGGTTTATGCCGGAGACCACCAGGTCGAACTTCTCCTCTCCAACCAGGGACTCCACCCCGAGGATGGTGCTATCCGCGGGCGTCCCCTCGACCGCGTAGGTCTTGACGCCCTCTATGAGGGGCATGACCTCCCTGACGTGGACGGGATTGTTCAGGGTGATGGCGGTGCCCACCCCGCTCTGCTCCCGGTCCGGGG
Source organism: Dehalococcoidia bacterium (assembly GCA_034422115.1). Lineage (GTDB taxonomy): Bacteria > Chloroflexota > Dehalococcoidia > Lucifugimonadales > UBA2985 > DAOUJW01. The sequence continues at coordinate 174,481 of DAOUJW010000017.1, forward strand.
CCACGACCACCACGTCTCCAACTTCCTTGAGAGCCGCGACAGAGGCCCACAGGCCCGGGGCGTATACGCCGTCGTCATTGGTAGCCAGGATTAGCAAGAGCGCCTGCCTTGGGAGACCGGCTGGTCTATTTAAGTGTCGTGAACATCGGTAAGCACGGGCCTCAGTAGCCCGTGGTTCTGCTGGTTGAGTTCTGTACTATTTGTGGTTCTCCAGTGTAGGCGGCGGCTCATCAAAGGGCTGGCCATTGGCCTCCGCCTCCAGCCTACGCTCGTTCCACTCCTCCCACCTTTTATCTACCTCGGCCCGTCCTTCCGCATAGCCCGCCTCGTACCGCTTTTTGAGAAACCGATCCGCCAGCAAGCTAGCCTACTCCCGCTTCTCTAAGGTAGGCGGCGGCTCGTTAAAAGCCTCTCCCCTGGCCTCTGCTTCCTGCCGGCGCTCGTTCCACTCCTCCCATATCTTTTGCCGCTTGGCCTCTCCCTCAGCATACCGCTTCTTGAGAAAACTGTCCGCCAACATGGCTGCTCCTTCCACTCGCCAACCCATGATACCACAACGGGCTGTGACGCAACGGACATTGGCGGGAGGCCTAAAGCCCCTCGTTGCCCAGGACCATGTTGTCTATGAGGCGCGCCCTGCCAATCCTCACGGCCAGGGACGCGAGCGCGGGAGCCTGCATCGTGTCCAGTTCCTCCAGCGTCTCCGTGTCGGCGATGCTGACGTAGTCAATCCGGGCCAGGGGCTCGGCCTGGATGAGCTCGCGCATGGCTGCCCTTATCTGAGACGCCGAGGCCACGCCGTTGGCGAACATCTCCTGGGCCAGGCACAGCGATCGGTAGAGGACCAGCGCCGCCTCCCGCTCTTGGGGGTTGAGGTAGGCGTTGCGGCTGCTCATGGCAAGGCCGTCGGGTTCCCGGATGGTGGGCATCACAACCGGCTCCACGCCCAGGTTCAGGTCGGCGTTTATCCTCCGTATCACCTGGGCCTGCTGCGCGTCCTTCTGCCCGAAGTAGGCCCTGTCCGGCCTGACGATGGTGAACAGCTTTGTAACCACTGTGGCCACGCCCCGGAAGTGGCCGGGCCTGGACTCCCCCTCAAGGCGGCTGGCGAGACGCTCCACATCCACCCAGGTGTCGAAGCCGTTGGGGTACATGTCATCCGGCTGGGGAAGAAACACCAGATCGACGCCGCGCTCCTCCAGCAGCGCCAGGTCGCGGTCCAGGTCACGGGGATAGGAGCGATAGTCCTCGTTCGGCCCGAACTGGGTGGGATTGACGAAGATGCTCGTCGCTACGGTCGAGTTCTCCTCCCGGGCCCTGTGCACCAGGGACAGGTGACCCTCGTGCAGAGCGCCCATAGTGGGCACAAGGCCCAGGGGTCTGGCGACCTCACGCTGGGCCGCCGACATCTCCGCCACCGTGTGGATGAGCCTCATGGGGCTAGCGGACTTGGGCCATCAGCTCCGCCAGGACTTCCTCCTTGAGGTGGTAGCTGTGGCTTGGGTCGGGGAAGCTCCGGTCCTTCACCTCCGCGGCGTACTGCCTCACCGCGCTGGCCACCGTATCGCCCAGGCTGGCGTACCGCTTGGCGTGCTTGGGCACAAAGTCGTTGATGAGGCCGAGCATGTCGTGGAACACCTGCACCTGGCCGTCACACTCCTTGCCCGCGCCTATGCCAATGGTCGGTATCGAGAGGCGGTCCGTGATGAGCTTGGACAGGGACTCGGGCACGCACTCCAGGACGATGGCGAAGGCTCCCGCCTGCTCCAGGGCCCGGGCGTCCTCCATCACCCTGACGGCGGTCTTGAGGGTCCTGCCTTGTACCTTGTAGCCGCCCAGCTGGTTCACCGACTGGGGCGTGAGGCCGATGTGACCCATCACGGGGATGCCTGCGGAAACCAGGCGTTGCACCGTAGAGGCCATTGCCACTCCGCCCTCCAGCTTCACCGTCTGCGCGCCGGCTTCCTGGAGGAAGCGGGCGGCGTTTCGCAGCGCGTCGGTGGAGCCGGTCTGGTAGGACATGAAGGGCATGTCGCCCACAATCAGGGCTCTGCTGGAGCCGCGCACCACCGTCTTGGTGTGGTGGATCATCTCGTCCATAGTGACCGGGACTGTCGAGTCGTATCCCAGCATCGTCTGGCCCAGGCTGTCGCCCACCAGGATCATCGGGATGTCGGCGGCGTCCACAATCCGGGCCGAGGTGTAGTCGTAGGCGGTAATCATGGGGATTTTCTCTCCCCTCGCCTTCATTGCCTTGATGTCGCTTATGGTTACCCGCATGTCAACCTCCTACGCGCCCTTCCGGGTCGCGTGAATTCAACCCACGAATAGTCCACTGGCTCCCGCGAGCCGCTCTTCCAAAAGCTGGGTGAGCTCCTGCTCTATTGTACCATCGATTCCTCCCTTTTCCCTAGACAGGGTTACCGCTCCAAGAGCCGTCCGGCAGTAGATGGGAAGCACGGCTGGCGCCCGGCTTTCCAGGGCGTCCAGGTGCTTTATCACGGTGCTTACGTCGCCCCTCGACACGGGGCCGGTCAGGGCCGACGGGATGCCGCGAGTCTCGATGCTGTCCACGGTGCTCCTGAGAAGGGGCAGCAACACCTCCTGGCCCTGCTCTCTCGTGTAGCCCATAGCCCGCCACAGCTCCGACGCCTGGGCCACCAGGGCGACGACTGCGCCGCACGCCAGAAAACCGGACAGGTGGTAAAGCGCCCGGTCCTGCGGGTCGATCTCCACGGGCCAGCCGCCCAGCGCCCGGGCCATCTCCTTGAGCGCGTCAGCCAGTGGCGGCGGCCCCTCGACGGCGTAGGCGATGCCCGACAGGCTGGTTACATCAGCGGCCCCGGCTCCGGGGAAGGTCTGCATTGGGTGGAAGGAGCCGACCAGCGCGCCCTGCTCACGGGCGGCCTCCAGGACTTCCGTGGTCTCCGCGCCGGAGCAGTGGGCCACCCACGTTCCCGCGCGCCACCGGAGGCTGCGCGCCACCGGCTCTATGGCGGCGTCCGGGGTTGTGATAAAGACCAGGTCACAGGCGTCTGCTACAAGCTGGGGGTCGGTACAGGAAGCGCATCCGTCAAGCCGCGAGGCCAGCGTATCGGCGGAGGACGGCGTGCGGCTGGAGACGGCCGCGATGTCGTAGCCCTGGGCGCGCAGCCCCAAGGCAAGGGCGGTGGCCGCACGGCCCGCGCCGATGAAGCCCAGCTTCAAGTCGCTACTGCTCACTGCTTTTCCTCCCAAGAAGGTAGCGAGCCGCCAGCATCGTCACGCCTCCGCCCAGCATTCCCAGGCCCGCCAGAGCCAGGGTAGGGGTGTCCTCGCCAACAAAGGAGGCCACGATAAGCCCAATGCCAAGCCCGGAGAAGGTCATTCCCCATGACAGCAGCCTTGGCGCAATGCTATTGAACATCAGTGTCAAGTCCCTTCATTCCAGCTCCGCCAGCTCCCTGGCCGAGGGCACTCCGCCAAGGCCCTCCGCCATGAGCGCGCCTCTCACCAACGCCTGGGCTACGGCCTGTGTGGCTGCGGAGCAGAGCTGCCTCATGTCCACCTCCGCCTCGCTGCGGCCCGTAGCTACGCAGAACACCACGTCGCCGTCGGACATCGTGTGGCAGGGGCGCACGGCCAGCGCCATGCCGTCGTGGCCCATCTGCGCCAGCTTGTTGGCCTGCTCCTTGTTCAGAGTGGCGTTTGTGGCAACCACCGCAAGGGTGGTGTTGGTGGGCGCGGCCTGCGCCTCCAGCTTGCTCTTTGGATTGGCGAGTACGTCCGTTGTGCGGAGAAAGCCCCGGTTGTCCTCGTCCCTTGGGCCTGCGACAACGCGCCCCGTGTCCGGGTCTACAACGTCGCCGATGGCGTTGACCACCGCCAGCGCTCCCACGGTTATGTCTCCAAGGTCGATGCTGGCGGTGCCGAGGCCACCCTTGGTGCAATGCTCCCTGCCCAGCACCTTGCCCACCGTCGCGCCTGTGCCAGCGCCTACGCTGCCCTCAGCCGGCGGGCCGTCGGTGGCGTTGAGGCAGGCCGCGTAGCCGTCGTCCGCGCCGGGGCGCACCTGGTGGGTGACCAGGCCCAGGTCAAAGATGACGGCGGCGGGCACTATGGGCACTACGCCCGCGCCTATCTTGAAGCCGAAGTTTCTCTCCTCCAGGTAGCGCATGACGCCGGATGCGGCGTCCAGCCCGTAGGCGCTGCCCCCGGTTAGGAGCACGCCCTGCACCTGCTGAACCAGGTTGCCGGGGCGCATGAGGTCGGTCTCCCGTGTGCCGGGGGCGGAGCCGCGCACGTCAACGCCGGCAACGGCTCCCTCTGGGCAGAGGACGACGGTGCAGCCCGTAGCGGCCGCCCGGTTGGTGAAGTGGCCCACGGTAATGCCGTCCACGTCCGTGATGGCGTTATGCACGACACCGCTCCACAATAAAAAAGGCCTTCTCCCTCCTTGGAGAAGGCTTGTCGCGCGTCTCTGTCGTGCTGTCCTGCCGTCGTGGTCTCACGATCCCCGCGGCTCCCTGCTGAATATTCCGTTTACTCACCGCTCCACACGAAGTCGATGGTTGTTGAATTTTATCTACGGGAAAAGGGGTTTGTCAATGTCAGGTTGATTCCTCATGAGCAATTATCTGCTTGACGCGCTTCCTTGGCTAGGCTATGGTAGGAATTGTCACAGTCCGAGTCTGATTATACAACAACCTGTACGTGAGTTTATTGCAGGCGTGGCCCCGTGCCCCCTTGCTTCGGCTCACGTATAGGACTCGGCGACTGTGACAAGAAGCCAACGCCTAGCCGCAAGGGGGTTTCCTTATGAGTACTCCCCGAATTCACAGCGGCCAGTACATTGGCCAGTAAATTCAGGAGGCTTAAGTAAATGGCGACAACGAATCAAGGAGACTATGTTCCAGAAGAAGGGACACCGGAATCAGAGATAGTGATGGTGGAATATGTCAGAACCTATATCAACATCCACGGCGCTCTGCCCTCTTATCAACAGATGGTAAAGGAGGCGAAGGCAAGAGACGTGGCAATGGACTTATATGAGGCCATGAGAATCTGGAAGATAGCCGCAGATTCTCTTGGCTATGTCCCTCCTTCCCCCAATGACGAATATCCTAGGTCAGGTACAGGCTATGAGCTCCGAAAGATCGGAGGCTGGGGAGTATTCGTTGCGATAGGAATAAGAATAATCCTCATACTTATGTCTCCGGGTATTTCCAGTATGATACTTGGCGATGTCCTCGTGGGAGTGGCTCTTTGTACCTGGACCCTCGGAGTCTATATGACCCCCACGACTAAACTCCATAGAGTAGTAGCTACGGGAATTACTCTATCGTCCATTCTGGGCTTGATATACATTCTAGTGTTCCTGGCATGAATAGGAATTTAGAAGAAATTTGGATAATTCAAACTGAGGCACTACCTAACTCTCAGTGCCCGGGCTATCGCAAGATAAGTCGTCAGGTTGCCACTCCCGTTCATCCCCGTATCAAGTACGGGGCAGGATCTGAGCCTGTCTAAGGGAGTGAACGGATGTTGCTACCAATTCTGAGGTGTTTATTTTGGGAGGAAAGACATCCGGGGAGAATCTAAAGATGCGGGTAGCTTTACGGGCCAACGTCCTGTGGCGGAACGGGCGGGCCGTTGGCCAGCTGCTCAGCCTGGGCGTTGAAGTCGGCGGTCTCGCGGATGAGGCGTTCCGTGCCGGGCATGGGGCAGATTTCGTGGTAGAAGCAATCGCCGTGGAGTCTGCCCTGCCTGAGATAGTAAATCTGCTCAAGCTCTCTGACCGAAGGGTCGGAGTCGGCTATGACCCCCAGCCGGCGGCTGGCCTGGGTGGACGTCCCGGGCCTCTGCCCCGTGCGGGCAAGTACAAGGGCTTCCGTGGCGCGAAGGGTGGCGCACCAGGCTTTCTCGGCGGCGTCCCGGAGGTCTCCTGCGGCAAGTCGCTCAAGGGCGGCGTCGCTCATGGCCCTCGCGTCCGCGAATATGCGGGCGGCTTCTGCTTCAACTGTGGTCATTCACTTCTCTCTGTCGGGCACTACGGCGTACCAAGCTCAACTGAGTATAACATACTTGGTAGCCTGCGCACCTGTAGCAACCACGAGGTTTGTACCTAAGGTATGTCCTTTTGTCGTGCCCGTGAAGACGGGTATCAACATCCCCCGCCCCTGGATTCCGGCTCGGAGGCGGGAATGACGGTTGGCTGTTCCCGCTCATGGTGAGCCTCGTCGAACCAGAGCGGGGAGACAGAAGGTGCAGGATGAATCCGCTCACGCACTTCAACAGGCTCAGTGTGAGCGGGTCTAATGGCTGTTAGGCCCACGCGCCTACCGCAGCTCTGCGGTAAAGAACTCCGCCATCTGGCGGGCCAGCTCGCTCTCCAGGCTGGCCCATGTGTGGTCCGCGCCGGTGATCATACGGCACTCCACCCCCTGAGACGACACCGCAAGGCTGATCAGCTCGTCCGCCGGCGCCATGCGGTCAAGCTCACCCGCGACCAGCAGCTTTCCGCCCTTGAGCTTGCCCAGCCGCGCCCGTTTCATGGCCGCCACCGTCGGCGACACCACGGCAAGCGCTGCCTGGCCCCTGTGCTTGTTGAAGAAGTCCAGGGCCACCACCGCGCCAAAGGAAACGCCGGCCACGCCCACGCTGTTCTTCCTGACGCCAGGCCAATTCCTGAACGCGTCGAAGGCCGACTTGAGGTCGTTCTGCTCGCCTTTGCCTTGGTCGAATGTGCCCTCGCTGCCCCCGACGCCGCGGAAGTTGAAGCGGAAGGTGGCGATTCCGGCGTCGTCCAGCGACTGGCAGACGGCGTGCATAACGTCGGAAGTCATGCTGCCGCCAAGCACGGGATGCGCGTGGCATACGACCACGCCCGGGCAGTCGCCACCGGCGCCTTGCGGGATGGTGACTATGCCCTCCAGGGTGAGCTTGCCGCTCCTGAAGCTGATGCTCTGCTGGCGCATGGCTAGGCGGAAGCGGTGAGCCAGCGCTGGAAGAAGGCCGTCACGTGCTCGCTAGCTTCCCGCTCCTGCCCTCCGAAGAAGTGGTCGGCTCCGGGGACTACGTGCATCTCCGGCGGCGTGGTGAGCCGCGCCTGCAGGTCGGCGAACTGCTCCGGGGGCATGAGCCTGTCCCGGTCGCCGATTACGAACTGGATGGGCAGCGACGGTATCCGGCTGAAGTCGTCCTCGTCATCGACCCTGGCGCGGCCAATCAGGGAGAGGGCCCTGGTCACGTCGCCCCTCTGGGCCGTCTTCATGGCCACGCCCGCGCCGAAGGAGTAGCCCACAAGGCCGACGGCGTCAGTCGCTATCGACTCCTGAGAGCCCGCGAACGCAAGGGCAGCTACAAGGTCATCCATCTCACCACGGCCTTCGTCATAAGCGCCCTGGCTCCTGCCCACGCCGCGAAAGTTGAAGCGCAGGGAGGCGATACCGGCGATGAAGAGGGAGTAGCAGACGCCCATGACCACGTTGTTGTTCATGTCCCCGCCCATCTGCGGGTGCGGATGGCACACCACCACCGCCGGGAAAGGCCCGTTGCCCTCCGGCAGGTGCAGAAAGCCGTCCAGGGTTCCGACAGGGCCCGGGATTTCCAGTTGCATTGAGGTCCTCCTTGCTCCCATCTTTCCCCCATCCTAACCTTCCCCCGCGCACCGGGGGAAGGGATATTCTCTCCCACATCAAGGGGGAGAGTTAGAGAGGGGGTGAGACAAAAGGTGCTGTTAGTGTCTTTACACTAAAGTGGGCAGGTCTACAGCCCCATTGCGGCGATGCCCACGCGGCACAGGTCCTCGTCCTCCTGGGCGGCCAGTCCGCTCACGCCGATTCCACCAAGGAATGCGCCGTCGCTGGGCCGCTGGATGACCACGCCGCCCTGGACCGCGGCCATGTTGGTGTCTCCGAAGTCGCTGACGCTGCGCCCGGTGCTTCTGAACCGCTCTGCCACGTCCACGGTGTCGCTGCGCATAACGGCGGCGGTGTAGGCCTTCTTGAAGGCGAGGGACTGGGGCAGCAGGCGGCAGCGGTCCATCCGCGCAAAGGCCACCAGCCTGCCGTTAACGTCCACCACGGCCATTGCAATGGGCCTGTCCGGCTCCTTCATTGCCTCGTCCAGCATGGCCTGTATGGCCTTGCGCGCGTCCACCAGCCCGATGATTACCTCGTCGTACATGGATACCTCCTTGATATGCGGTCTGTGCTGCGTTGAGCGTCTTGATTATACCGCGTTGAGGGCAGTGTGTGTTGGCGTTAGCCGGACAGCACCGCCGCTCATCCCCGTATCAAGTACGGGGCAAGCTATGAGCGGGCATGATATGGCGCCCCCTGGGAGCATTGGCATTACCAACACGTATGGAGAATACCCCGGGTCCCACTTCGGGTTTCTCCGCTCAGTTCAAGGCCGCGCCCCGCCGGGGATTGGTGAATATGCGGTTAACATTCTGCGCTCTGCCCAGGCTCAGAAGGCGGTGTTCACCGAAAATACACAAAAATTGTCACCGAAAATTTACTGCCATCGTGCGATGTTTCCTCTATAGTACCGGCTAGAGGTGCATGCAACATCTGGGCGGACTGACCCCTGCTCCCAAATCTTGTAAATCGAAGCGGACGGAGGATAGCTGATACGAAATGAGAGTTAGAGTTCACAAGAGGACCGTTGGAATAGGGATGGTGGCTATCGCGGCGGCAATGCCGGCCCTGATAGCCACTATCTATTTGACTACGCCGACCAGGGCGCAGGCGCAGTCAAAATGACTCCAAGGCTACAAAAAGTCGCTGCAGGTTTGAAGAAGACCGTCGCAGGGTTATCTCCTACCAGCAAAGTGCTGCTAATCTCGCTATGGGCACCTTGCGCGTGGCTGCCATTCTTACTGCTGGACGGAGGGGCGGACGGGGGTATGGAAAGGGAGGAGTTCATTGCTCGCATCTGGGACCCTGACTACGGCCTGATTTTCTTTTGGATGCCAGCGATGTGGGTTGGAGCGATGCCCCTAGTTGCTACCTCGCGTATCTTGCTGCAGCGGGCACCGAAGTTAGGTAAGTTCACGGTTCTAGTCGGAGTTGGCCTGAATTGGGCTGTATTCAAAATCAGTGTATTCGTCATCACAAGTAACATCTTCGCCACTTCCGATTTCTTCACTCCTATTCCAGAACCCACCCCTGGAGAAGTCCGCCAACATAGTTTTGGGATGTGGTTTTGGATGTCAGCGACCTGTCTCCCCGTCCTAATCCATTTGCTCTTTACCTCTCCCCGGTCAGACGACTCCTGAGATACCCCGCGCAGCCCGACACGGCAACGCCATTACTGCGGACTCATCTGCCCGTATCGGGGGAAGCAACACCCGCCGTCCTACAGTTGAAGGGTTGAGGAGAGCGTGGAGCTTGTGCCCTTGACATTCCTGCTGCACGCTGTTACCATCCGTTGTAATGAGCGCCGCAGTGTGCATGTGTAGCTGTTGCTGTTGTCCGGAGGCCAGAGGGCCTTCTGCTTCGGCGTGCGCGCAGCTGACCACCTAGCGCAGACACTCAGAAGATATAAGAAGAAAGCCCCTGGCCCCCTTCACACACGGAGGGGGTTTTTCTTTTGCCCGAATGTCCCGAGAAGGAGACCCGGATGACAATAACAGAAACAAAGAGGCTGGATGTGCAAGGGCTTGCCGAGCTAGACGACAGCTCCGAGTCTTGGCATCTCCGTGCCCTGGAGGCGGAAGCAATTCACATCATCCGGGAGGTGGTCGCGGAGTTCGACCGGCCGGGGCTGCTCTTCTCCGGCGGCAAGGACTCGGCCGTGCTCCTGCACCTCGCGGTCAAGGCGCTCCGACCCGCCAACCTGCCGTTCCCCGTGATCCACATCGACACCGGCCACAACTTCCCCGAGGCCATCGCTTTCCGGGATCGCGTTGTGGAGCGGCTGGGGATTGACCTGGTAGTGGGCTCGGTTGACGAGGCGATTGCCACAGGGTTTATTCCCACGCCGCCGAGTCCCAGCTACTCTCGCAATCGTATGCAGACACCGGTGCTGCTGGAGACCATTCGCCGGGGGAAGTTCACGGCGGTCTTCGGCGGCGCGAGGCGCGATGAGGAGCGGTCACGCGCAAAGGAGCGCGTCTACTCAGTGCGCGACGAGTTCGGCCAGTGGGACCCCCGCAATCAGCGCCCGGAGCTCTGGGGCCTCTACAACGGCAACATTGGGTTCGGCCAGCACATGCGCGTCTTCCCGCTCTCCAACTGGACGGAGCTGGACATCTGGCGCTACATAGCCGAGGAGAACATAGACCTGCCGGAAATCTACTACGCCCACAGGCGCGAGGTGTTTGAGCAGGACGGGATGCTCATGGCGCTGTCCCCGGTGATGCAGCCGCAGCGCGGCGAGCCGGTGGTCGTCCGCAGCGTGCGTTTCCGCACCGTAGGCGACATGACGTCCACGGCGGCCGTAGAGTCGGATGCCGCCACGCCCGAAGAAGTCATCGCCGAAACGCTGGCGACCCGCATCTCCGAGCGCGGCGCGACTCGGGCCGACGACCGCACCGCCGAGGCTGCGATGGAGGACCGAAAGCGCGAGGGGTATTTCTAGCGTGGACCTTCTCCGCATTGCCACCGCCGGTTCCGTGGACGATGGCAAGAGCACACTCATCGGTCGGCTGCTGTATGACTCCAAGGCCCTGGACGACGACGTACTCCTGGCCGTGGAGGACGCCAGCCGGCGCCACCACGGCGACTACGTGAACCTGGCTCTCGTCACAGACGGCCTCCGCGCGGAGCGGGAGCAGGGCGTGACCATAGACGTTGCCTACCGCTACTTCTCCACTCCAAAGCGCAAGTTCATTCTGGCAGACACCCCTGGGCACGTGCAGTACACGCGCAACATGGTCACCGGGGCGTCCACCGCCGAGGCGGTGCTCATTATGATCGACGTGCGCAACGGCGTGGTGGAGCAGTCACGCCGCCACGCCGTGATCGCCTCCTTGCTGGGCATCGACCGCATGGTCGTCTGCGTCAACAAGATGGACCTGGTTGGCTATGAGGAGCGGGCCTACGAAGCGGTCCTTTCCGAATTCACCCCGCTGATGAAGCGGCTGGACGTGGACGATGCGACCTTCATCCCCATGTCGGCGCTCAACGGCGATAACGTGGTCGAGTCGTCGGCGAACATGCCCTGGTACCAGGGCGACCCGCTGCTGGCCCACCTGGAGAGCCTGCCGGTGCGTGAAGGACTGGATGCGCTGCCGTTGAGAATGCCCGTTCAGTACGTTGTCCGCCCCCACCGCGAGGAGTACCATGACTACCGCGGCTATGCGGGGAGCGTGGCGTCGGGCGTCCTGCGGGTGGGCCAGAGAGTGCGCATCATGCCCTCCGGCGCGGAGAGCGCTGTCACGGCCATCGAAGCGCCCTGGGGCCCCGTGGAGGAGGCGCGCGCTCCCGACGCCGTGACCGTCCAGATTGCCGACGACATAGACGTTACTCGCGGGGAGATGATATGTGGAGCGGACGACGGGCCGGCCATGGCCCAGGAGTTCGACGCGGTCGTTTGCTGGATGGACGAGCGCTCCGCGCTCCGCCCCGGTAGCGTGTACCGCATCAAGCACACCACGCAGTCGGCGAAGGCGGTGGTCACCGACCTGGTGTCTTTGTTCAGCATCACGTCGCTCACCGGCGAAACGGAAGCCGACTCGCTGCGGCTGAACGAGATCGGACAGGTCAAGCTCAGGGTCAGCGCGCCACTGACTATCGACGACTACACCAGCAACCGCGTTACCGGTAGCTTCATCCTCATTGACGAGGGGACCAACTCCACCGTCGCCGCCGGAATGATTGGCGAGCCCGGATTCGCTTTCTCCGTTCCCGCGGCTCAGAGTTAGCTTGTGGAGCGGGGATAGTTCGCCGAGCCAGGGACTCAGCTGCATTAGATGAGACGTTTGAATAGGGTAATTACATACCTATGTGCATTCAAGGCAACTTATACCTGCTGACTACACCAGTCTCCGATACCTCTATTAGCCACCGCTTCTCACCACCAGTTATTGCCAGAATCAACCAGACAATAAGCCACAACCCAATCAGCAGTATAGACAGCAAGAGGTGCAACACGTGGTTGACCCGCCTGCCTGAGACCACAATCGCCTGAAAGTCGGACTGGGACTCAATACGCCACCCCGCACGTATTGCTCTTGTGACAGCTTGGTTGAGCCTGGTTCTGCGCTCTTCAGGTGATAGAGGTGTTTCAGTCATTATATCTCCTTTTGTAGGATAGTCTCGCAGTACCAGTTGCGCAACAAGAAAACCACCCTTGACTTGAGGGTGGTTAGGTGAGTCCGATTGAATAATCCCAGCATTGTCCCGAAAAGAAACGCTCCAACTGTCATTCTGAACGGAGCGGAGCGAAGTGAAGAATCTAAAGCCTTAGTCCGCAAAACTGCGATGCATTTAGTGAGGGGCCTTGGATTCTTCGCTGCGCTCAGAATGACACTCGTATGGGCTTGGTCGCAAGTTATGCAAAGGACTCCCTTAGTGAGGTGAAGGGAACGCCTGCTTGTTCATGCCCGGAGAATAGCGTCAAAGAGGGTGTGCCCAGAAGGACCGCCAACGGCCTGTGTGACTCAGCGTACCAAGCGGGAGCGGGAGGGAGTCGAACCCCCCGTGGACACCGCAGGGCGCCCACCGACGGATTTGAAGTCCGCGAAGCCCACCAGAGCCTATCCACTCCCAAGGCGAGGCTCAATTCAGAAACGGTCTAATCAAGTCCAATCCACTCCCGCGAAGGCGGGAGTCCACATCCCGCCCCCCTGGATTCCTGCCTACGCAGGAATGGTGGTTAAGGTGTCATTGGGCGAGGCGGTCATATCTATGACTTATTCAGAGTTTCCTTAGAGAGCGGAGTCCAGGCGCTTCTTGATTACCGCCTTGGGCACTGCGCCGACCACCTGATCCACGGGGCTGCCACCCTTGAACACCAGCAGAGTGGGGATGCTCCTGATGCCGTACTTCATTGCAGTCTGGGGATTCTCGTCCACGTCCACCTTGGTGAACTTGATCTTGCCGTCGTACTCCTGGGACAGGTCGTCCAGGACGGGGGCCACCATCTTGCAGGGGCCGCACCACTCGGCCCAGAAGTCCACCAGCACAACGGTGTCGGCTTCCAGCACTTCCTGGTCGAAATCCTGATCGGTTACGGGCGTGGGCAGGGACATTTCAGTACCTCCTAATCTTGTTGAACCTGAAGGCCCGCTGCGGCTCTCGGAGCGCAGGGGCCCAGTCTAATGTCTGCTACTTTAAGTGTAAGACCGCAGGCTGCCTTAGTCAACTCTCCTGCAGGTTGTGGACGGACTTCCTGAGCCTGTGGAGCGACTTGTCCCGTCCCAGCACGGCCATTGTCTCGAAGAGCGGCGGGGCAGCCTTCCGACCCGTCACGGCCACGCGGATGGCCCCGAACAGCTGGCCCGTCTTGACGCTCAGCTCCTCGGCGAGGGGCCTCAGCTCCCCCTCCAGCGCCTCGGTTGACCACGACTCCAGGCCCGATACCCTGTCCAGCGTAGACACAAGGGCGAGGGTCGTGCTTTCCCTGTCCATGCCCTTCTGTACCAGGTCTTCCGTAGGGTAGTCAAGCTCCTCCGTGAAGAAGAAGTCCATCAGCTGGGGGACGTCGGTCATCGTCTTGAGGCGCTCCTGGACAAGGGGAGTGATTGCGCCAACGTAGTCCTCGGAAATCGGGCGCGGCACGTCTGCTGCCAGCGAGTCGTCAAGCACCCGGATGATGCGGCTCACGAGGTCGGTTTCGCTCAGGTTGCGGATGTACATCCCGTTCATCCACGTGAGCTTCTCCAGGTTGAAGATGGCCCCGGACTTGACTATGCGATCTATGGAGAAGTGCTGGACCAGGTCATCCCGTGAGATGATCTCCGTGTGGTCGTCCAGGGACCAGCCCAGGAGGGCCAGGAAGTTGAACATGGCCTCCGGCAGGTAGCCCATGTCCCGGTACTGGAGCACCGACACGTCGCCGTGACGCTTGCTCAGCTTTGAGCGGTCCGGGCCCAGGATGATGGGCAGGTGAGCGAAGTGGGGCTTCTCAAACCCCAGGGCGTCGTATAGGTGGACGTGGCGTGGGGCGCTGGGCAGCCACTCCTCGGCCCGTAGCACGTGGGAAATCTCCATGAAGTGGTCGTCAACGGTGCTTGCCAGGTGGTAGGTGGGATACCCGTCCGACTTGAGTATGACAAAGTCGTCCACAGTCGCGTTGGCGAAGGTCACGTCCCCCCTGATGATGTCGTGGAACTCGGTCTCCCCGTCCAGGGGCATCTTGAACCGCACCACCGGGCGAGGATCGCCGTCCGGCCCGTGCCCCAAGTCGCGGCACAGGCGGTCGTAGCCCGGGGGCTGCTTCCGGCGGGCCTGCTCCTGGCGCATCTCCTTGAGTCGCTCCGATGAGCAGTAGCAGTAGTAGGCGAAGCCCCGATCTACCAGGTCCCTGGCCTTTTCCTGGTACAGCTCCAGCCGCTCCGACTGGACGTAGGGGCCGTAGGCGCCGCCGACGTCCGGGCCCTCGTCCCAGTCCAGGCCGAGCCACCTGAGGGAGTCCATGATGGACTCCAAGGCCCCGTCGGTCCTGCGGTTGGCGTCCGTGTCCTCAATGCGCAGTATGAAGTCGCCGCCGGTGTGGCGGGCGAACAGCCAGTCGAAAAGGGCGGTGCGGATGTTTCCCACGTGGGGGTCTCCCGTAGGGCTGGGCGCGTAGCGTACTCTGACTCTCTCGTACATCGGATCCAGGACCTTTCTGCAGTTGGTTAACCGGCCTCTGCTGCGTTCATATTCAGTTGTGTGAGGAAGGATGTCAAGTCCGACGGCAGGGGAGAAGCGAACTCCGCGTACTCTCCCGACCCCGGCAGCCTCAGCCCCAGGCGGTGGGCGTGGAGGAACTGCCGCTCCAGGCGCGGGTCTCTCCCACCATAGAGTGCGTCTCCAACGATGGGATGGCCCAAAGCTGAGAGGTGCACCCTTATCTGGTGAGTCCTGCCCGTCCTGGGGAAGACTTCCACCAGCGTGCAGCCGCTCGTCCTCTCCACGACGCGGTAGGAGGTCTCGGCCTCCCGCCCATCCTCAACAACCGCCATGCGCTTCCTGTTACGCCGGTCCCTGCCTATCTGCGCCCTGATAACGCCCTCCGGCGGGTCCATGTCTCCCTTTACGAGGGCAGTATACCCCTTGAGGACGCTCCTGCCCTTGATCTGCGCGGATATGGTGCGGTGGGCCCTGGGGTTCTTGGCCGCCACCATCAGCCCGGAGGTGTCCATGTCCAGGCGGTGAACTATGCCCGGCCGCTGGCCGTCGCCCACCTCTCCGATACCGGGCAGCATTGCCAGCAGCGCGTTGGCGACGGTGTCCCGCCGGTGGCCCGGCGCGGGGTGCACCACCATGCCTGCGGGTTTGTCTATCACCAGAATGTCATCGTCCTCGTACACCACTGACAGGGGTATGTCCTGCGGAGACACGCCTGCGGGCGGTGGCGGGAGCACCTGCATCTCCACCGTCTCTCCTCCTCGCAGCCTGTGGGACGCCTTGACGATGGCGCCGTCCACCTTCACGTGGCCGCCGGCGACAAGGCCCGCTATCCGGGCGCGGGACAGGTCGCTCTGACTGGCGGCCAGGAACTTGTCCAGACGCTCGCCCCGGACGTCGACTACGATTCGGCGGACTTCTTCCACGGGTCTTCCCCTGCTTCCGGCGCGGTGTCCTCGGCCACGGGCGTCACGTCGGCCTCATCGCCCGCGATGTTCTCCCTCTGCTCCACTGCGACCGGAAAGAGGTAGGCGTCCGGGGCCGAGTAGCGCTCTCGCTCCGGCGGGCTCTTGACGGTCAGCATCGTGAACAGCAGCCCAACCAAGCCAACCACTATCGACGAGTCCGCCAGGTTGAAGACGGGCCACGCGCCCACGTCGATGAAGTCCACCACGTGGCCCAGTCGCAGGCGGTCCATCAGGTTGCCTATTGCGCCTCCAAGCTGCAGGCCAAGGCTGATTCGCAGAATGGGGCTGCTGACCCTGTGGATGCGGTAGAAGACCAGCAGTATCCCGATTCCCACAAAGGAGGCGATGATGAGGAACAGGGTCTGGTTGGGGAAGAGGCCGAAGGCGCTGCCGGAGTTGGTGACGTACGTGATGCGGAAGAAGCCGGACTCCGGGATGGACTGCCCCGGGTACATGTTCAGCAGTACGATGGCTTTGGACAGCTGATCCGCAACCAGGGCGGCCAGCATGACAAAAAGAGACAGGCCGCCAAAGAAGTCTCTTGTGCTGGTTTCGGTTGGGTGCGGCTCTTCCATGTTGGGGTGTGGCTGGGTGGATGCTTGTAATGCCGTTTCTTGGGCACTTCGTGGATTATCTCGTATTTGTGGCTGGAATGATAGCCCAGCCACAGCCACTGGTCAATTCAAAGACAGCGCCGGTGTCTGTGCTATAATGGTGCTCATTCCCAATTGCACCTACCGGACGAGAGAACCAGCCATGCCCTACGCCATCAGGCCGGCCAGGGAAGAGGATGTCCCCCAGCTGGCGGAGATAGAGCGGGAGGCCTTCCCCACCAACTGGCCGCCGGCTCCCTTCAAGCGAGACATGTCCAACAGGCTGGCCAGCATCCTGGTTGCCTACGACCCATCGGCCGCGGGCCAGCCGCTTGAGGAAGCCGAACCCGTAGCTCCTGCCCGCGCCTCGAGGCCGGGCGGCCTGAAGGGTACCCTCAGTCGCCTGTTCGGCGGGGGCAAGCGAACATCGGCTTCGTCCCTGGGCAGGGACCAGATCGCCGGCTACGTGGCCACGTGGTTCATGACGGACGAGGCGCACATCACCGGCATAGCCGTGCGTGAGTCGCTGCGAGGCAAAGGCGTGGGCGAACTGCTACTCCTGGCATCGGTTGAGCTGTCCATGAGCAGGGGGTCGCGCGTTGTCACCCTGGAGGTGCGGGTATCCAACCACGTGGCCCAGTCGATGTACACCAAGTACGGCTTCAAGCAGGTGGGCCTGCGCAAGCGGTACTACACCGACAACAACGAGGACGCCTACATAATGACCACGGACACCCTTGCGTCCGACGCCTACAGCAAGAGGTTCCGCGTGCTGGTGGAGACGTACAAGGCCCGCCGGGGCGAGCCGGCCCTGGTGCTGGGTTGAGACGCCCGCCTTAGTTGGACACGGGCACGGGGCGCATAGTCCGCAACTGGCCCCGCCGCGGGGAAACTGCGCCGTATCCGGCTAGTTGAGCTTGGAGTGGATGAAATGCCGCGAATGACCAGGTGGCTTACCTTGTTGGTCTTGGTCCTTGCGCTGGCCGCTCTTGGGGTACTCTTTGCCTGCGGCTACGACCGGACATCCGTCGCAACAGACAGGGAAATGCTGATCGCCTTCTACAACGCCGCGAGCGGGCCCAGTTGGAGGAATAACAATAACTGGCTGAGTGATGTACCCATAGGAGAGTGGCACGGCGTTACTACCGGCCCTAACGGGCGAGTCATAGCGCTGGAGCTTAACTCGAACGACTTGAGAGGGGAGATACCTGGGGCGCTGGTTAAGTTCTCCAATCTGGAACGTCTCTCCCTAAGTCTTAACCGGTTGAGCGGGGAGATACCCCTTACATTGGGGAGCCTCTCCAACTTGCAAGTAATGGACCTCTTCGGGAACGGGTTGAGTGGGGAGATACCGGGTCAGTTAGGTAGACTCTCTAACCTTGAAGTTCTGTCTCTCAGTGGTAACGGACTGAGCGGTGAGATACCGGAAGAGTTGGGCAGCCTCTTCAACTTGGGACGACTGTCTCTCAGCAGTAACGATCTGAGCGGACCAATACCTCGTGGGCTTGGGAGCCTCTCCAACTTGACCGAGTTGCGGCTCGGCTCCAACGAGTTGAGCGGGGCGATACCCCGTGAGATCGGGAGCCTATCCAGCCTTGAAGTTCTGTCCCTCAGTGGCAATGAACTGAGCGGTGAGATACCGGGAGAGTTGGGCAGCCTCTCCAGCCTTGAGGTTCTGTCCCTCAGTGGTAACGAACTGAGCGGTGAGATATCGGGAGAGTTGGGCAACCTCTCCAGCCTGGAACGTCTGTACATAAGCGGTAACGATCTGAGCGGGCCGATACCGGGTGAGTTGGGGAAGCTCTCCAAATTGACCGAGTTGCAGCTCGGCACGAACGGATTGAGCGGGGCGATACCCCGTGAGATCGGGGGCCTCTCCAGCCTTGAAGTTCTGTCCCTCAGTGGCAATGAACTGAGCGGTGAGATACCGGGAGAGTTGGGCAACCTCTCCAACTTGGAGCGTCTGCACCTCAGCGATAACAGGTTGAGTGGGCAGATTCCGAGTGAGTTGGGAAGGCTCTCTAATTTGTTCGAACTCCGGCTCGGTTCGAATGATTTAAACGGGTGCGTCCCGGGCGCTTTACAGTACCGGTTAGAAGTGAACCTCTTCACTTGGGGCGGTTTCCCGTTCTGCCCGAGCTAAAGCGCTTTCGCTCAGTTCTTGCTTTAGCCCTACCCCTCGGATATCTCTATTCGCTCAATGGTTGGCGGCTCTACGGGCCTTGAGCGCTCCCCCGTGTTGGAGGTGGTAACGGGCGTGTTGGCCAGGGCGTCCACAACGTCCAGCCCCTCCGTCGCCTGCCCGAAAATGGTGTAGTTCTTGGGCAGGGCGGCCTCCTGGTGCATTATGA
This sequence comes from Dehalococcoidia bacterium, assembly GCA_034422115.1. Classification (GTDB taxonomy): domain Bacteria; phylum Chloroflexota; class Dehalococcoidia; order Lucifugimonadales; family UBA2985; genus DAOUJW01. The sequence goes on from DAOUJW010000017.1 coordinate 193,155, forward strand.
AGAACTGGCTGCCGTTGGTGTTGGGCCCCGCGTTGGCCATGGCCAGGGTGCCGGGCAGGTAGTCCCGGGTGACCGGCTCGTCGGCAAAGCTGTAGCCGGGCCCGCCCATGCCGGTGCCGTCCGGGTCTCCGCTCTGCACCATGAATCCCCTGATTATGCGGTGGAAAATCACGCCGTCGTAGAAGCCCTCCCGGGCCAGGAACACAAAGTTGTTCACCGTGTTGGGCGCCTCCGACGCGAACAGCTCGAAGGTAATGGCTCCGGCGCTTGTGTGCATGGTGGCGGTTATCTTCGCGGTGGGGTCGATGGTCATTGGGGGCGGCGCGCTGTACTGCTTGGGCATGGTCTCTCCTTGTATCGGTTCATTCGTCTGATTCACACTGGTGAGGTCCACAGTGGACGTGGGGGCCGGCGTAGCCGTGGCGGGAGCAGGCGCAATGGTTGGCGTCGGCTCCTCGCTTCCGCACGCCAGGGCAATGGACACCATGACTGCCGCCAGAACCGCTATCGTTGGCCTGAACATCGGCTTAGCGCACAGTCTCGTGCAACACACTGCTCAATGGACATTTTGGGAAAATTATCACAATTGACTGTGGTTTGTCAATCCGGCCTTCAGGCGGAGGGCGCGCCGAACAGCCGGCTCCTGCTGCCGTGAAGGTAGTGGGAGGCGATGAAGCTCAGGGGCTTGCGGGCCGTTGCAAAGTGGTCTTTGAGCAGGCGGAAGACCCCGGACAGCCCCAGGGGTTGAGCGGCGGCGTGCTCCTCCGCCAGGCCGTAGAACTGCCTGCCCTGGGCTTCGTAGTCCTCCAGGGTTCGGCGAACGCGGTCGGAGACGGCGGAGCGCATCCGGTCGGGTACCGAGTATCGGACGGCGGGCGCGGCGAATTCGGGGAAGACGCCGGAGATGAAGAGACACACGTCGGCAATGCGCTTGTAGTAGCCGAAGCGCTGCTCCGGGTCGGCGGTGGCGCATAGTCGCACCAGGCTGTCGACGTCCATGTCGTTGTAGACGACGCGCCTCCGGATGCCGCGACGGATTCGCACCGGCACTGCGTAGCTGTTGATGCGGGTGAAGGAGGCGAGCATGTGGGCCAGGTAGTCAAGCACGCCGTGGATGGAGAGGAACCTGACGACCTCCGGCGTGTCAAAGACGGGGAGGTCGGCGCGGCCGTCCCGCTCCACGGTGTAGCCAGCCGTCTCCAGGTCACGGAGGGACTGCCTGAGCAACACCTCGAAGTAGAGGGCAGGGGAGACCCTCAGGAACGTCTCCTCGTCTGCGGTCAGGCGCTGGAACACCTTCTCATCTCCCAGGAGGGCTGCGCGGAACTGCTCGTCTTCTTCTATGAGGAGCTTGAGGCGGTCCTTGTCCGCGGCGTCTGGGGTGGTCTCACCCACGATGAAGTCGAGGTCGGTGTCCGTGAGGGAGACCATTCTTGTCTGCGTCTCCGGCATATTTCGTCTCCTACGTGGTTCTCCTACCGCCCCGCCCCACCTGGATTCCTGCCTCCGCAGGAATGGTTGGTTGCTGAGCGGGAGCATCATCGTCTCGTCATTCCCGTGAAAACGGGAATCTATCCCTATCTTTCACAGGCGTCCTGGATTCCGGCTTCCGCCGGAATGACGGTGCGGCGTACCTGCTGCCCACTGCTCCTGCTCTGGCATACTCACCCCGCCTGTGGCATAATCTTAACACGTAAACATAGACCACTCTATAGGGGGATTTCGCATAAATGAGCACACAGAACCTTCAACAGAAAGCACACTCCACGCTGGACACCGCGCTGGGGGGCGTGGGCTACTCGCGACTTGCGGCGCTGGAGGAGGAGGGCCTTATCAACCTGTCCAGGCTGCCCTTCTCCATACGAGTGCTGCTTGAGAACGCCCTGCGGAACATGGACGGCTACCTTGTGACGGAAGAGGACGTGATGGCCGTCGCCAACTGGGACCCGAAGGCGCAGTCGGCCCGGGAGTTCCCCTTCATGCCGTCCCGCGTTCTCATGCAGGACTTCACGGGCGTCCCGGCGGTCGTGGACCTGGCTGCCATGCGCTCCGCCATCGCCAGGGCCGGCGGCGACCACAACAAGGTCAACCCCATTGTGCCCGTCGACCTTGTGATCGACCACTCCGTGCAGGTCGACTACTTTGGCGTTCCCACCGCGTTCCAGCTGAACGTGGAGCGGGAGTTCGAGCGTAACACGGAGCGGTACACCTTCCTGCGATGGGCGCAGAAGGCCTTCGACAACTTCTCGGTCGTGCCGCCGGGGACGGGCATTGTCCACCAGGTCAACCTGGAGTACCTGGCCACGGTGGTCGACTCGCGGGACTCAGGCTCAGGGCTGATGGCCTTCCCAGATACAGTCGTCGGCACCGACTCTCACACCACCATGATCAACGGGCTGAGCGTGCTTGGCTGGGGCGTCGGCGGCATTGAGGCGGAGGCCGTGTTGCTGGGCCAGCCCTACTACATGCAGCTGCCGGAGGTCATCGGCTTCAAGCTCACGGGCGCGCTGCGAGAGGGCGTCACGGCCACGGACCTGGTGCTCACGGTGACCCAGATCCTTCGAGAGAGGGGCGTCGTTGAGAAGTTCGTGGAGTTCTACGGCACGGGGCTGAGCAACCTGCCCCTGCCGGACAGGGCCACCATCGCCAACATGTCACCGGAGTACGGGGCGACTTGCGGCTTCTTCCCCATCGACGCCGTTACGCTGGAGTACCTGCGTGGCACCGGGCGGGACGCCGGGCAGGTCGAGCTAGTCGAGCGGTACGCCAAGGCCCAGGGCCTGTTCCGCACCGACGACACGCCTGACCCGGTGTACACCGACACCCTGGAGCTGGACATGGGAGACGTCATTCCGAGCCTGGCGGGCCCCAAGCGGCCCCAGGACAGGGTGGTGCTGAGCCAGATGCGGGACGCCTTCCACTCCAACTTTGGGGAGCAGGGCAACGCCGCCAGCCTGACGCTGGACGGCCAGGAGGAGTCACTGGAGGACGGCAAGGTGGTCATAGCGGCCATCACAAGCTGCACCAACACCTCCAACCCGTCGGTGATGGTGGGCTCCGGGCTGCTGGCGAAGAAGGCCGTCGAGCGGGGCCTGACCCGCAAACCCTGGGTGAAGACCAGCATGGCCCCCGGCTCCCAGGTGGTCACCGACTACATGGACTCCGCCGGGCTGACCTCGTACCTGGAGGACCTGGGGTTCCACACCGTCGGCTACGGCTGCACCACGTGCATCGGCAACAGCGGGCCGCTGCCGGACCCGGTGTCGGACGCCATCAAGGAGGGCGACCTGGCCGTGGCCGCCGTGCTCAGCGGCAACCGCAACTTCGAGGGCCGGGTGCACGCGGACGTCAAGGCCAACTACCTTGCTTCGCCCATGCTGGTCGTGGCCTACGCCCTGGCCGGCACCGTGGATATCGACCTCACCAACGAGCCACTGGGGCAGGACAGCGGCGGGAATCCCGTCTACCTGCAGGACATCTGGCCCAGCCAGTCGGAGATCCGGGAGACCGTTGCCAGCTCCCTCAACCCGGACATGTTCAAGGACCGCTACGGCAACGTCTCCGTTGGCCCGGACGAGTGGAGCAAGCTGCCCGTGCCTGAGGGCGACCTGTACCTGTGGGACGAGGCCTCCACCTACATCCAGGAGGTGCCCTTCTTCAAGGACTTCAGCGGCGATATCGACGAGCCGACGGACATCAACGGCGCGCACGTCCTGGTGATGCTGGGCGACTCCATCACGACCGACCACATTTCGCCCGCGGGCGCGATACCCCTGAGCCGACCGGCCGGGCAGTTCCTGGTCGACAAGGGCGTGCAGCAGCGCGACTTCAACACCTTCGGCGCACGCCGGGGCAACCACGAGGTGATGATGCGCGGAACCTTCGGCAACGTGCGACTTCGGAACGGCGTCACCCCCGACAAGGAGGGCGACTGGACAATCTACTTCCCCGAAAAGGAAGAGACCAGTATCTACGAGGCGGGTGAGAAGTACCAGGCCGCAGGCATCCCGACCATTGTGCTGGCGGGCCGGGAGTACGGAGCGGGCAGCTCCCGGGACTGGGCGGCCAAGGGCCCCAACCTCTTGGGCGTGAAGGCGGCCATCGCCGAGAGCTACGAGCGCATCCATCGCAGCAACCTCATCGGCATGGGCGTGCTGCCGTTGCAGTTCAAGCCGGGAGACAGCGCCGCAAGCCTGGGGCTGACGGGCCGCGAGACCTTCGACATCACGGGCATCACCGAGGGCCTCAAGCCGGGGCAGGACGTCCAGGTGCGGGCGGTCCGGGAGGACGGCAGCGCGCTGGAATTCAGCGTTCTCTCCCGCATAGACACGCAGGTTGAGGTGGACTACTACCGCAACGGCGGCGTGCTGCACACCGTCCTGCGCCGTATGCTGCGGGAGGGGTAGGGGGCGCGGATGCCTTATTGGATGTACAGCGATCAGCCGACAAATAAGTCGAAAATCCATAAGGCTACCTGTCGTTGGGTCCAAAGCCGCAAGAGTACTCGCAAGCCCAATAACTGGTGGCACGGACCTTATGAGCGCATAGAACTGGCTGAATCCAGCTTGCAGAACATTGGGGCAGTGAGTAATTGCGGGCATTGCCGTCCGCAAGGCCGAAGTTCTGCCAAGGTGAGAGTAGCCAAGCGTTCTGAAGTGGGAGCGACTCACTTACAAGTCACCGTTCGCAACATGGCAGAGCCGGAACGAACGTGGGAGGGCCTCTTCCGGGTGGATACCGGCATCACAGACTGCATGGTGCCCAGGCAGTATCTGGAGGCAATTGGCATTGTGCCTCAAGGACAGCGCCTCTACGAGTTGGCCGATGGCAAGTCGGTTCGCTTTGACATAGCGGCGGCGCGTGTGGAGTTCATGGGTGAATTCGTGGGCACCACGATCATATTTGGAGACGAAGGCTCAGAGCCGCTATTGGGAGTCACCGCGCTGGAGTCGGCGGGGATAGAGGTGGACCCGCGCAACGAGACCCTCAAGAGGCTGCCGGCGGTGCGGCTGAAGGGGGTTAGGGGGTAGGGGGGCACGCTTCACCCCTCCAGCGCTGACAGGAAGCGTGGAGCATGCGTGGTATAATGAGTGCAGGGACATCGCCGGAGGCTTGGGGCGCAACGCAGTCGATGAGAGGACCGGAGATGATAGCGAGCGTGAAGGCCAGATTTACAAACGGCATTCTGATGCCTTTGGAGCCGCTTGACCTGGAGGAGGGCCAGGAGGTGGTGGTGTCGGTTGAGGAGATGCCAGGGGAGATCGAAAATCGGAAGGAGGGTCCCCTGTCGCGCATACTCCGCAAGGTCCAGGAACGCCAGGCGGAGCTACCCACTGACGTATGGGACGGTCTACCCACAGACCTCGTCAAGAACAAGAAACACTACCTGTATGGCCATCCCAAGGAAGAGGAGTGATACAAAGACGGACCCTCTTTGCGGATTCTGGCTATTGGGTTGCCCTCTTGTATCCTAGAGACCAGCATCACGCTAGGGCGACGGTTGTAGCTGCGGAGTTGGGGGAAGCTTCAATTGTGACAACTCAGATGGCGCTGACAGAATCGTTCAATGCCATGACAAGGATGGGCGAGAGCGGGCGGCGCCAAGTTGCTCAACTGCTGGAAGACCTTGAGAACGACCCAGACGTCGAAATCATCCCCCAGACAGACGCCCAGTTCAAGGCTGCGGTGGAGCGGTACGCCGCGCGCAGCGACCAGACGTGGAGCCTTACGGACTGCGCGAGCTTCTTGGTGATGGAAGAGCGCGGCATCAGCGAGGCGCTGGCCTACGACCGGGACTTTGAGCAGGCAGGATTCGTCGCTCTGCTGAGAGAGGGCCAGGAATAACGCTAACCTCTGCGCTTTTGTCCAGGGCCACCCTCATGCCGGAGCGGAGCCAGTCTCAGCCCGGTACTCCTCCACCAGTTGCGCCACGTCCTCCGGCCCAAGGCCGCGTTCCCTGGCCCGCTGCTCTCCGTAGCTGAGCTGCTCCCTCCACTCACAATCTGCGATGTAACGGAGGAGCGCTTCCCGAAGAAACTCGCTTCTGGTGCGGCCTTGCCGCTTCGTTAACTCATCTACCCTGCCTACCATCTCCGGAGACATTGAGAAAGTGATTGTCCTTGTTACGCGTGGCATATCTGATTCCTCTTAATAAGCCTTACAGGGATAGTGCGTCACGAGCACATTTCTGTCAACTGGCTGTTGTCCTATCGTCAGTGCTCCATATGCGCGTCTGCCGCGCCCTCTCCTTGACAACCCTATGCGCCTCTTGTAACATCAGTCGCAGTCTTAGAGTGGGAGGCTGTGCGCAATTGCGCGGCCTGCTTAGTCAGACGGGCAGAGATGAACGGGAGAGTGCCTTCAGCCTGTGTCTAACGTAAAGGGTCTTTTCTGCAAGGAGTGCGGCCGCGAGTACCCCGCGGAGCCTCTCAACGTGTGTGACTTCTGCTTCGGGCCGCTGGAGGTCACCTACGACTACGAAGCCATTGCCCGGGTGGTGAGCCGCGAGCGCATCGCCCAGGGCCCCCGCAGCATCTGGCGATACCAGGACCTGCTGCCGGCGGACGCCGAGAACGCCGTCGATATCAACGCCGGGTTCACGCCCCTCATCAAGGCAAAAAACCTCGCGAGAGAGTTGGGCCTGGACAACCTGTACATCAAGAACGACACCGTCAACCCGTCCTTCTCATTCAAGGACAGGGTGGTTGCGGTGGCCAGCACCAAGGCCCTGGAGTTCGGGTTTGACACCCTTGCCTGCGCCTCCACCGGAAACCTGGCCGGGTCGGTGGCGGCCCACGCCGCAAGGGCCGGGATGCGCGCCTTCGTGTTCATCCCGTCGGACCTGGAGAGCGGGAAGATACTGGGCGCGGCGGTCTACGACCCCACGCTGGTGGCCGTCGACGGCAGCTACGACGACGTGAATCGGCTGTGCAGCGAGCTTTCCGACAACTACAACTGGGCCTTCGTCAACATCAACATGCGGCCCTACTACGCCGAGGGCAGCAAGACGCTGGGCTACGAGGTGGCGGAGCAGCTGGGCTGGAGGGCGCCCGACAACTGCATTGTGCCGGTGGCCTCCGGGTCCCTGCTCACCAAGATATGGAAGGGCCTGAACGAGCTGTCCGACCTGGGGCTGATTGGCCCCGTGCCCACGCGGATGTTCGCTGCCCAGGCGGTCGGGTGCTCGCCCGTTGTGAACGCCTTTGACGCAGGCGACTTCGCTATACGGCCCGTCAAGCCGGACACCATCGCCAAGTCCCTGGCCATCGGCAATCCCGCCGACGGCTACTACGCCCTCAAGGTGATAGACGAGTCCCAGGGCTACGCCTACGCCGTGCCTGAAGAGGAGGTCTCCGAGGGCATAAAGCTGCTGGCGAAGACGGAGGGCATATTCACGGAGCCCGCGGGCGGCGTGACCGTGGCCGCGCTGAAGCGGCTGGCCGAGATGGGGCAGATAAAGCCCTCCGAGACCACGGTTGCCTTCATAACCGGCAACGGCTTCAAGACGCAGGAAGTGGTGCAGGACGCGGTCGGCCCGGTGCTCATCAAGCCCACCTTCGCTTCCTTTGAAGAGTCGCTGAGCGTGAGGTCGTAGGGCCATATGCTGACAGCTTTCCGTTGGAGGAGTAGATAATGGCAACTCGGCGGGCCAAATTCACCTTTCCCACCGGCTTGATCACCCAGCCGGTCATCTACGACCTGGGGCAGAACTTCCGGGTGGTCACCAACATCCGGCGGGCGGACGTCCGGGAGGATGTGGGCTGGGTCATACTGGAGCTCGAGGGCGATGAGGATGAGATCGAAAGGGGGCTGGACTGGGTCAACTCCCTCGGCGTGAGGGTGGACCCGGTAAGCGGAGACGTGGTGGAGAGCTGAGGGCCAAGTCGACGAAAACATAATCGAGCGGCGTTGAGAACCGCTCTTGCCAAGCACGCAGGAGGTTAACAAGATGAGTGTAGTGGTACGAATTCCGACACCTTTGCGCCGGGCAACCAACGGCCAGGACAAGGCCTCGGCGGAGGGTGACACCCTTGCCAAGATAATTGACTCCCTGGAGGCGCAGTACCCGGGCATCAGGGAGAGGCTGTGCGACGAGAGCGGCGACCTGCGCACTTTTGTGAACATCTACGTCAACGGGGAGGACGTGCGGTTCCTGGAGGGGCTGAACACCGGCGTCAGCGCCGGCGACGAGGTCAGCATTGTGCCTGCGGTGGCCGGCGGCGCCTTCTCTTAGAAATCGCTGAATAAATAAAGCCCATTTCCACTATCTCGTCATTCCTGCGGAAGCAGGAATCTAAAGGATGGGGCAGAGGTTCCTGCTTTCGCAGGAACGACGTTTCTAAGGGATTTCCCAGCTTTAGTCGGCTTGGGACTCGCCCCTGCGGCGGGCCTCAAGCCACTTGTCTTTCTGCGAGCGACGGACCTCTTCGTCGGTGGTCCTGTACCCGCCGATGAAGCTGTCTCTGAAAGCGCCAAAGACGCCGTCGAGGATGGCGCGGCGGGCCTCCTCCAGCAGGCGCATGATGAACCTCAGATTGTGAATGGAGGCCAGGCGGTAGGCCAGTAGCTCCTTTGCTCTGAAGAGGTGGTGCAGGTAGGCGGCGGAGAAGCTCCGGCACGCGTAGCAGTCGCAGTCCGGATCCAGGGGAGCGTTCACCTCCCTGAAAGAGGCGTTGGCGACGTTCAGCCGCCCTTGGCGGGTCAGGATTCCGCCGTTGCGGGCTACCCTTGTCGGCAGGGAACAGTCGAACATGTCCATGCCGCGGGCCATGCACTCCACCAGGTCCTCCGGCGATCCCACGCCCATCAGATAGCGGGGCTTGTCGGCGGGGAGCGTTCCGCCCATCAGGGACACTATGCGGTACATGTCCGCCTTGGGCTCTCCCACGCTCAGCCCTCCAACGGCGTATCCGTCGAAGTCTATGGAGGTGACGGCGGCGGCGGACTCAAGGCGCAGGTCGGGCGAGATGCCGCCCTGGACTATGCCGAAGAGTCGCTGGTCGGGGTGCCTGTGGCTCTCCCTGCATCGGGCGGCCCAGCGGTGCGTCCTGTCCATAGCCTGGCGCATCCGGGTCTCGTCTGCGTCGTGTGGAGCGCACTCGTCCAGCGCCATAGCTATGTCGGCCCCCAGCAGGCCCTGGTACTCGATGGCTGCCTCGGGCGTTAGGAAGCGCTCGCTGCCGTCGATATGGGACTGGAAGGTCACGCCGTCCTCGGAGACGCGCTTCAGGCGGCTGAGGCTGAAGGTCTGGAACCCGCCGCTGTCCGTCAGGATGGGGCCGTCCCACCCCATGAAGGCGTGGAGGCCGCCCATATTGCTGACCAGCCGGACGCCCGGCCTGAGCATCAGGTGGTAGGTGTTGGACAGGAGGATGTTTGCGCCCAGCGACGACAGGTCGTCCGGGGCCAGGGCCTTCACCGAGCCGAGGGTGGCCACGGGCATGAAGGCAGGGGTCTCGACGGGGCCGTGGGCGGTGTGCAGCGTCCCCGTCCGGGCGCTTCCGTCGACGGCGTGTACTTCAAAGTGGTTGGCCATTAGAGGCGGGTGGCGCTCCTTTCCGATATTCCAAAGACGTTTTGCGAATAGCGTATGACACCGCTCATCCTGAGCTTGTCGAAGGAAATGAGCGGTGTAACTGCGCTTGAAATCTGCCCGCTCATATGGTTCGACAGGCTCACCATGAGCGGGCAAGAATTGGTATTGCCAACACGCTTCGAGAGTACCCCCTTTGTAACTCTATACCCACAAGAGTATAAGGCAGGACGCGGGATGTTAGAAGGACATCGGTTGCAGGTCGGGGCAATAGCCCGTCGGCCTGCTGCGTGCTACGATAAAAGTAGACGAGAGAACAGGAGAGAAGTATGCCGGACCAGACGACGATCTCGGTGAGCAGCACGTGGCAGGGTGGAATGAAGTTCTCCGCCAGCGACGGACACGGCCACTCGGTGACCACCGACGCGCCCGCAGAGGACGGGTCGGGCTACGACGGTTTCAAGCCGCCCGCCATGCTTCTGGCGGCGCTGGCCGGATGCGCCGGGGTGGACGTGGCTGCCATCTCCATCAAGCAGAGGCAGGGCGTCAAGGGGCTGGAGATAAACGTCACGGGCAAGCAGGCGCCTGAGGCCCCCTGGGGATACCGGGAGATTCACATGGAGTACGTCATCAGGGGCAGCAACCTGAACGAGAGGTCCATCAGCCGGGCCATAGAGCTTTCCGAGACGAAGTACTGCTCCGTGGCCGCCAGCCTTCACCCCGACTGCAAGCTGACCAGCAGCTACCGACTTATTGAGGAGGAGGGCGAATAGGCGACCTTGTAGTCCTCAGGAATTCTCGTGTAGGAACCCTGGATTCCTGCCTGCGCAGGAATGATGGGACAGTTGTAGTACCCCAACGGAGTTGGCAATACCAACATGTCTGTATACCATCCTCAGATAGTGTTGACTTTCACGAAGCAATATACTAATCTCTGTTGACGACATTGAGAATGTTCATACATTTTCAGATTTCCATAGTTTTGGACGGGGATGGCGATAAGTACTTCGGGTCAATCCAAGCGATGGATGTCTCTGGGAGAGGTGTGCAGCCTCCTGGAGGTCAACGAGACCACGCTTCGCCAGTGGGCTGACAGCGGTCGCATACGCTGTTACAGGACTCCGGGCGGGCACAGGCGGTTTTCCGCGGAGGCCGTACGCTCTCTCATCGCAAGGGGCAACGAGCCTGCCGGAAACGGCAGGGAGCCGCGCTGGACGGACACGGCCATCCAGAGGGTGAGGCGGAGGCTTAGAAGCAGCCAGACCTCGTCCCAGCGCTGGTACCAGTCGATGGACGACGCCACCCGCTCCAGGATGCGCCTTCTGGGCAGGAGGCTCCTCTCCATCGCCGCAGACTACTCCACCCAGCACCGTATGCGAGCAGACCTTGTGGAGGAGGCGCGGCTCATCGGCGAGGAGTACGGGGCGGAGATGACCAGACAGGGCACGTCTTTGAGGGACGCGCTGGAGGCCTTCGTGTTCTTCCGCACCTTCCTGCTGGAAAACGTCCTTGGCAACGACTACGCCGCGTCGGGCGGGTCGTCCCAGCTCTGGCGCTCCGTGAACCTCCTGGCCGACCAGATGCTGCTGTCCCTGGCGTCCTGCTACGAGGCCGCACACCCGACCAGTCCACAGAGTGCAAGCAAGGAGATATAGATGCCCCCAAAGGCCGAGATGGACCTGACCGACCGTCGCCTTCTGAACATCATCCAGACCAACTTCCCCCTGACGGAGGAGCCGTTTGGCAGCCTTGGGGAGCAGTTGGAAATCTCGGAGGCGGAGGCCATTGAGAGGACGGGGAAGCTCAAGAAGACCAACATCGTGCGGCAGATTAGCGCCATCTTCGACACCAGGCGTCTGGGTTACAAGACCACCCTGGTGGCCATGCGCTTCCCGCCGGAGAACCTGAACAAGAGCGCCAGGATTATCAGCCGGCACCCCGGAGTGAGCCACAACTACGGACGCACGGGGCAGTTCAACCTCTGGTTCACCATAGCCGTGCCCCCGTATGAGGACCTGGCAGAGACGGTGGAGGACATGGCGAAGAGGACCGGAGCGGAGGCCTGCCGCATCATGCCCACACTGCGCTTCTTCAAGATAGGCGTCAACTTCGACATGGTGCAGGAGGTGGGCAACGCCCACAAGTACTACAGCCCGGACGGCTACGACTACACGGGGGGCGAAGGATGGGACAGGGCGCAGCAGGTCACGGACTCCGAGATTCAGGCCATTCGCGAGCTCCAGGAGGACATTCTTCTAATCCCTCGGCCCTTTGACGCCATGAGCGAGCGTCTGGGCGTAACCCCGTGTGAGCTCTTTGAGATCGCGTCTTCCTTCAAAGATCGCGGTATAATGAGGCGGTTCAGCGCGGTGCTGCATCATCGGAAGGCGGGCTTCAAGGCCAACGCTATGGCGGTCTGGAGGGTGCCGGAGGAGCGATCGGAGGAGGTTGGCAAGATAATGGCGACTTCGCCCTGGGTCACCCACTGCTACGAGCGTCCCACATTCCCGGACTGGCCCTACACCCACTTCACAATGATTCACGGCACCTCCAAGAAGCAGTGCCAGGATGCCGTCAGAGACATATCCGAGAACACCGGCATCGACGACTACCAACTGATTTACAGCACCAGAGAGTACAAGAAGACGAGGGTGAGGTACTTCGTCGAGGAGTAGAGCGTTATGACCCCCTACTATCCCGTATACCTGGCCATCAAAGACCGTCTTTGCGTGATAATCGGCGGAGGGCAGATAGCCGAGGGCAAGATTGCGTCCCTTCTGGAGTGCGGCGGCAACATCAGGATGATAGCCCCGGAGGTCACGGAGGACGTTCAGGATATGGCCGACTCCGGGGTGCTCAAGCTGGAGAAGCGCGAGTACCGGGAGGGAGACTTGGAGGGAGCGTTCGTTGCCATCGCGGCCACCGACGACAACGCCGTCCAGCGCAGGATAAAGGCGGAGGCGGAGAGGCTGGGCGTGCTCCTCAATGTGGCGGACGTTACCCACCTGTGCGACTTCATCGCTCCCTCGGTTGTCAGGAAGGGAGAGGTGACGGTGGCGATATCCACCGCCGGCGTCAGCCCGGCGCTGGCTCGCAAGCTCCGGGAGACGTTGGAGGTCAGCCGCGACCTGGCCTACGCGGACATGGCTTCCCTGCTTGGAGAGGTTCGAGGGGAACTCAGGGGAGAGGGCAACATAGTCCACCCGGACCACTGGCAGGCGTGCCTGACCCAGGAGCTTCTTGAGCTGTTCTACAGGGACAGGGATGCAGCCAGGGCAGCGCTCAAGGAGTCGTTGCTACAGGACCCGCATCTTGCGGAGGTGAGCGCCGTATGAGGGTGTTTGCCCTTGGGCTGAGCCACAAGACGGCTCCCATAGCCGTGAGGGAGAGGGCCGCCTTCACAAGGGCGGAGCTGCCAGATGCCCTGCGTTCCCTCAAAGACGTGCTGGACAACGCCGTCATACTCTCGACTTGCAACCGCACCGAGCTGTACGCCGTTGCTGAGGAGGCGGACGCCGTGCGGGAGTCGTTCACGTCGCTGATGTGCCACAAGACTTCCTGGTCGGAAGAGGAGCTTTCCGGCTACCTGGTCTTCTACGAGCAGGAGCAGGCGGTCAGGCACCTGTTTGGGGTCGCGTCCGGCCTGGACTCCATGATACTGGGCGAGTCCCAGGTCTTGGGACAGGTGCGGGAAGCCTACAGCACGGCCGTGACCCAGGGGTGCGCCAGCGGCCTGATATCCAAGGTGTTTCACCACTCCCTGAGGGTGGGGAAGAGGGCCCGCCGGGAGACGCGGATTGGCGAGAACGCTCTGTCGATTAGCTCCGCGGCGGTGGAAGCCGCCCGCGACACCCTGGGTGACCTGAGCCGGAGCCAGGTGGCAGTGATAGGCGCCGGAGAGGCCGGAAAGCTGGTGGCAAGGGCGATGAAGGACCGGGGCGTGGGCCGGATGACGGTGGTCAACCGCACTCTTGAGCGAGCCAGAGACCTGGCCCTGGAGCTGGAGGCTGAGGCTGCGCCACTGGACCACCTGCCAGACCTCCTCGGCGCGGTGGACATAGTGGTTAGCTCCACGGACTACCAGGGCGTGATGATTACGACGGACATGGTGGAGCGGGCCAGGTCGCAGCGCAACGGCAGCCCCCTGCTGGTGGTGGACATAGCCATGCCGCGGGACGCCGACCCCGCCATCGGCCGGATGCCCGGCGTGTCGCTGCTGGACATGGACGACCTGCAGAGCGTGTCCCAGGCCAACCGCCTGGAGCGCGAGAAGGAGGTCTCCAAGGTCGAAGGGATTATCGACCAGGAGGTCGGCAAGTTCATCGACTGGTGGGACGGGCTGCGCGTGGCCCCCGGAATAGCCGAGTTGAAGGAGCACGCCGAGTCGCTTCGCATTCGGGAGATCAGGAAGGCCCTGAAGCAGATGCCCCACCTTGAGGAGGAGGACGCCGCCCGCATTGAGGCTATGAGCCGGGCGCTGGTGAAGAAGCTGCTCCACAACCCCATTGCCACCATCAAAGAGAACCCCGCCTACATGGAGACGGCCCAGAGGATGTTCAAGCTGAGCGGCAAGGACTCCTGAGGCCGGTTTCGGAAGCTCTCCCTCAGCCTTGGAAGTAGAATCCAGCGTGTCTTCCCTTTGTGGTACGATACTACTGAATCCAGTTAGACGCAGCGCAGGGCTACATCAATGGAAATAGTAGTTGGCACCAGGGGGAGTAGGCTGGCTCTCATACAGACCGAAGAGGTGCTTTCGGCGATGAAGGGGCTGAGCGATCCGCCGTCCACCAGCGTCGTCACCATCAGGACAACCGGCGACCGTCAGCCGGAAGCGCCCCTCGCCAGGCTGGGGAAGGGCATCTTCATCAAGGACCTGGAACTGGCCCTGCTTGACGGGAGCATAGACATGGCCGTCCACAGCCTCAAGGACCTGCCCGTTGACCTGCCGGAGGGCCTGAGCGTAGTTGTGGTGTGCAAGAGGCAGGACCCTAGGGACGTTCTGGTCAGTAAGGGAGACGTTGCCCTCGCGGACATGGCGCCGGGCGCGGTCATCGGCACCAGCAGCCCGCGGCGGGCGGTGCAGCTCAGGGCGATGAGAAGCGACATACGGGTCGAACCCGTGCGCGGCAACGTGGAGACGCGCGTGGCCAAGGCCCTGGGAGACGACTACGATGGCGTGGTGGTGGCCGCGGCGGGCCTGGCGCGGCTTGGGATGGAGGACAGCGCGGCCCAGTACTTCGACCCCTTTGAGATGGTGCCGGAGCCCGGCCAGGGAGCCCTGGCCGTGGAGTACCGCTCCGGCGACGAGTGGCTGCTTGAGCTGCTTCAGAGTATCCAGGACCCGGCGTCAAGCATCACGGCAACCGCTGAACGCGCATTCGTGGAGGGCATGGGCGGCGGCTGCCGCGTGCCCATATCCGCGTTCGGCTCCCTGGAGGACAACACCCTCAAGATGGTGGCGATGGCGGCTACTGAGGACGGGGACAGGATGGTGAAGGAGCGCATGAGCCTGAGCCCGGACAACCCAATCGTCGCGGGCTTCACCCTTGCGGATATACTGCTTGCAGCCGGGGCCGCGGAGATTCTGCAGACAGGGGAGGGGAGTTGAGCGAGCAAGGCAGAGTGTACCTGGTCGGGGCAGGCCCTGGGGACCCGGGGCTGATCACCGTCAGGGGCCTCCAATGCCTGCGAGAGGCCCAGGTGGTGCTGTACGACCGCCTGGTCGACCAGCGTCTGCTGTCTGAGGCGTCGCCTGAGGCTGAGATGATAGACGTGGGCAAGGCTAGGGGATTCCACAGGGAGCCTCAGGCGGGGATAAACCAGCTTATGGTGGAGAAGGCCGCCGAGGGCAGGATGGTGGTGCGCCTGAAGGGAGGCGACCCCTTCATCTTCGGGCGGGGCGGGGAGGAGGCGGAGGCCCTGGCCAGGGCGGGAGTGCCCTTTGAAGTAGTGCCGGGCGTCACGTCGGCGATTGCTGCGCCCGCCTATGCGGGCATACCCCTGACTCACCGCAGGGTGTCGTCGTCTGTCACCATTGTGAGCGGCAGCGAGGACCCGACCAAGGGGGAATCGAGCGTGGACTGGAAGCGCCTGGCCGAAAGCAACGGCACTCTTGCCGTGCTCATGGGCTGGGAGACGCTGCCAGGTATCGTGGAGACGCTGATGGAGCACGGCATGGAGCCGTTGACGCCCGCGGCCCTGGTGCAGTGGGGCACCGAGCCGCACCAGAAGACCGTCGCCGGCTGCCTGGAGGACATCGTGGAGAAGGGCCGGAATGCCGAGCTTGCGCCGCCGGTGGTGGCCGTATTCGGGGAGGTAGTGAGGCTGAGAGAAACAATCGGCTGGTTCGAGGACAGGCCGCTTTTCGGGAAGCGGGTGCTGGTTCCCAGGACGAGGGAGCAGGCGGGGACGCTGTCCAGGCTGCTGCTGGAGCAGGGGGCAGACCCCGTGGAGATACCGACCATAAAGGTGGAGCCTGTAGAGGACACGACACGACTGGACTCCGCGCTGAAATCGCTGTCCGGCTACGGCTGGGTTGTCTTTGCCAGCGTCAACGGCGTGGCCCAGGCGTTCAACCGGCTGCAGGCTTTGGGCCTTGACGCCCGCGCCTTCAGCGGCGCAAGGGTGTGCGCCATCGGCTCTGCCACGGCCGCGGCCCTTGGCGAGAGGGGCATCACGACGGACTTCGTGCCCCAGACCGCCGTGTCGGAGGCCATTGTGGAGGGACTCGGCGAGACTGGTCTGGACGGCGCGTCCGTCCTGCTGCTTCGAGCTGAGACGGGCCGCGACGTGCTCCTTGGCGGGCTTGCGGAGCGCGGCGCGCTCGTGGACGACGTTGCCGCTTACCGCACAGTGCTGCCGGAGGAGTCCCGGGAGGCGGTTCAAGAGCTTGTGGCGGGCGACAAGCTGGACGTGGTGGCATTCACCAGCTCCTCGACTGTGACCAACCTCTTAGCCCTGCTGGGAGGCGACACCACGCCCCTCAAGGGCGTTACGCTGGCCTGTATCGGCCCCATAACCGCCCAGACAGTCGCCGACGCCGGCCTTGATGTGGACGTGGTGGCCCGGAATTCGACCACCGCCGGACTGGTGGAGGTGCTGGTCGACCACATCACACTGTCAGGGGGATAAGCTATGGCTGACTTCCCTCGAACCAGGCTCAGGCGACTTCGGGAGTCGACCGCGCTGCGCCACATGGTGCAGGAGACCTCCCTGTCCGTAAAAGACCTGGTGTACCCGCTCTTCATAGCCCACGGCCGCGACGTGTCGCGCCCCGTTGAGGCCATGCCCGGCGTCAACCAGCTGTCCTTAGACCGGCTGCTGGGCGAGGTCACGGAGATACATCGACTGGGCATCCCCGCCGTGCTGCTCTTTGGCATTCCCATGCGCAAGGACGCCCAGGGAACGGAGGCCTACGACCCACAGGGCATCGTGCAGGAGGCCATACGCGTCATCAAGCAGACCGCGCCCGACCTGCTGGTAGTCACCGACGTGTGCCTCTGCGAGT
The DNA here is from genome assembly GCA_034422115.1 of Dehalococcoidia bacterium. Lineage (GTDB taxonomy): Bacteria > Chloroflexota > Dehalococcoidia > Lucifugimonadales > UBA2985 > DAOUJW01. The sequence goes on from DAOUJW010000017.1 coordinate 210,194, forward strand.
ACACCGACCACGGGCACTGTGGCCTCATAGTTGACGACCGCGTCGACAACGACGCTTCCCTGGAGATACTGGCGCGTGTCGCCCTATCCCACGCGGAGGCGGGCGCGGACGTGGTGGCGCCCTCGGCGATGATGGACGGGCAGGTGGCGGCGATAAGGCGCGCCCTGGACGACGGCGGGTATCCCCTGATGCCCATCATGGGCTACTCCGCCAAGTACGCCTCATCCTTCTACGGCCCCTTCCGGGAGGCGGCCGGGTCCGCGCCCCAGTTTGGCGACCGGCGCGGCTACCAGATGGACGCGGCCAACGCGCGGCAGGCCTTGAGGGAGATGGAGACGGACATCCGGGAGGGGGCCGACCTGATAATGGTCAAGCCGGCCCTGGCGTACCTGGACGTAATAGCGAGGGCCCGGGACGTCTTCAACCACCCCATTGTCGCGTACAACGTCAGCGGCGAGTACTCCATGGTCAAGGCCGCCGCCGCCAACGAGTGGATAGACGGCACGGCCATCACCCTTGAGATACTGACCGCCATCAAGCGGGCCGGGGCGGACATCATCATCACCTACAGCGCAAAGGAAGTGGCGGGGTTGTTGGGATCTTGAAGAACGCCGCGTTTTTTGAAGCGCAGCGTCCCTACAGCATGATCAGCTCGGCGGGGACAAGACGCTGTGCCCTGGGGTCCACGGCAAGGGCCAGGCCGTTCAGAGTGTAGCGTCCTAGTACAGGGGGAGCGGTGTCTTCTCCGAAGTTCACTATGGTGGCCACGCTTTCACCGTCTATGGTTGCCCGCGCCTCGCCGTACTCCATCTCTATCCGACTGCCATCGGCTATCAGAAACTCGCGCCTGCCCGTGGGCGCAACGCCCAGCTCACGCAGCATTGGGGCGGGAAGTGTCGTATAGAAAGCGCCGGTGTCCACAACCGCCTCAACGTCCACGGACTGCTGGCCGTCCATGCTGGAGATCCGCATCGGCCACTTGAAAGTCCCCATATCGGAAGCCCTCCTCAGACGGGTCTGCGTTCCATTGTAACCCATTGCCGGCGCGGTCGTAATACCCCTCCTTTCCCGCTCATAGCTTGCCCCGTACTTGATACGGGGGTGAGCCTGGTCGAACCAGAGCGGGAAGATAGCGGGCTTAGTGTGGCCCCGCTCACCCTTCGACAGGCTCAGGATGAGCGGTGTTGTCCACCAACTCACCCCGCGAATACCGCGCCCTACTTTTGTTGACCCTCGTATCTCGCGGTTGCTATACTGGACTAGACCCGATTTTTAGGGAGGAAGTATGAAAATCACATTGTCCATTCTGAAGGCAGATGTTGGTTCCATTGGAGGCCACACCAAACCGTCCGACGCGATGATGGACGCTACCAGGGCGGCTGTTCAGGCGGCCATAGACAGCAAGCTCATCATCGACGGTTACGTGTCCCATACGGGTGACGACATAGCTATGCTCGTCTCCCACACCAAGGGGCCTGACAACGACGACATCCACCAGTTTGCGTGGAGGACCTTCCTGGAGGCCACGGCCATAGCCCAGAAGGGCGGTCTGTACGGAGCCGGCCAGGACCTGCTGGTGGACGCGCCATCGGGCAACATCCGGGGCGCGGGGCCCGCCGTGGCTGAGGTGGAGTTCGATCACGACCCGGTCAGGACCAACCGCGTTCGTCCCGCCGAGTCCTTCCTGATGTACGCCGCCGACAAGTGCGGCCCCGGCGCATACAACCTCCCCTTCTTCCTGGGCTTCGCAGACCCCATGTACTGCGCGGGCCTGATGCTCCCCAGGATGATTGGCGGTTTCACGTTCCGCATCATTGACATGGATCACACGGAGGGGGACAGCGTCATCGAGCTCAACGCTCCGGAGGACTCTTACAAGATAGCCATGCTCCTGCGGGACAACGAGCGGTTTGGCATAGACGCCATCATCTCCCGCACCTACGGCGAGCAGGCGGCGGCCGTGTCCGCACAGCGTCTGCACAGCATAGCCGGGACCTACACCGGCAAGGACGACCCCGTGGCGCTGGTGCGCACCCAGGGCGTATTCCCCGCGCCGGAGGAGCTGGTGTCGCCGTTCACCAAGGCCCACTACATCGGCGGCGACGCTCGCGGCTCCCACGTCATGCCCCTCATGCCCGTGCCTCTCAACACGCCTGTGACGGGCATCTACTGCCTGCCGCTAGTGTCCTGCGCGGCCTTCTCTCTGGACGCCGACGGGTACTTCTCCGACGGCGTTGTGGACATCTTCGACAACCCGGCCTGGGACCACGTGCGGCTGAAGGCCCAGGAGAAGGCGCTGGCGATGCGAGATCAGGGCTGGTCCGGCGCCGCCATGCTGCCCTACAACGAGCTGGAGTACAGCGGCTTCCGCGACACCGTGGAGGGCCTGATGAGCCAGTTCGCCGTGCGGGACGGCCACATGGCAACCACTCCCGCATCCACTTCCTCCTAGCGATAACCTCGCTTCAATAATCCCTGGAGCGGCGTCGGCCCACAGCCGGGCCGCCGCCGCCGGGGACTTCAAATCCATACAATGGCCGCACCAAGCAAGCTGCTTCTGGCAACCAACAACCCCGGCAAGATACGAGAGCTTGCTGTGCTTCTCCAGGACACGCCGTTCGTTGTCACCACGCCCAATGAAGAAGGCATTGTCCTGGACGTTGAGGAGACGGGAACGACCTTCGAGGAAAACGCCACGCTCAAGGCTGAGGCCTTCGCCAAGGCCAGCGGCCTCTGCACCCTCGCCGACGACTCCGGCATTGAGGTGGACGCCCTTGGCGGAGAGCCGGGGGTGTATTCGGCTCGATACGCGGGACCCGGCGCCACGGACGAGGAGCTGGTGCGCTATTTACTGGGCAAGCTGGAGGATATAGAATGGGAGAAGAGGAGCGCGCGGTTCCGCTCCGTGGTGGCTCTGGCTCATCCCGATGGAGAGGTGAGGCTCTTTGAGGGGGCGTGCGAGGGAATCGTCGCCTTTGAGCCTCGCGGGGCCAAGGGCTTTGGCTACGATCCCATCTTCTACATTCCCGCCCTGGGAAGGCACATGGCTGAGCTTGACATGGAGGAGAAGAACGGCGTGAGCCATAGGGGTATGGCAACCAGGAAGGCGCTGGCCTATCTGAAGGCTGAGGCCGAGGGCAAGAGGACGACAACGTAGACATGATTAGAGACGTATTCGGCAGGCTGCTACAGGACCTGCGCATCTCCGTTACCGACAGGTGCAACTTCCGCTGCCCCTACTGCATGCCCGCTGAGATCTACGGCGAGCGATACGAGTTCCTCCCCAGGGCTGACCTGCTAACCTTTGAGGAGATTGCCCGCCTGGCGCGGGTATTCGTGGGGCTGGGGACGACCAAGATAAGACTGACCGGCGGCGAGCCTCTGGTGAGAAGCGGTGTGGACAACCTGGTCGGCCTGCTGACAGAGGTGGACGGCGTCCAGGACCTTACCCTCACCACCAACGGCTACCTGCTGGCGCAGCAGGCCCAGGCGCTGAAGGACGCCGGCCTCCAGAGGGTGACGGTGAGCCTGGACAGCCTTGACGACGAGATTTTCGGTGAGATGAACGGCCGCGGGTACGGGGTGAAGCGTGTGCTGGAGGGCATCGACAAGGCGCGGGAGGTTGGCCTTGATCCCATCAAGGTGAACGCGGTCGTCCAGAAGGGCGTCAACGACCACACGCTGCTGGACATGCTCAGGCACTTCAAGGGCACGGGCGTCATCGTTCGCTTCATAGAGTACATGGACGTGGGCAACCTCAACGGCTGGAGGCTTGACCAGGTGGTCTCGTCGGCGGAGCTGGTGAAGATGATCAACGCTGAAATGCCGATAGAGCCTATCGACAAGAACTACCGCGGAGAGGTGGCTGACCGGTACCGATACGTGGACGGCAGCGGCGAGATTGGGTTCATCTCCTCGGTGACGGAGGCATTCTGCAGCGACTGCACCCGCGCCAGGCTCTCGACGGACGGCAAGCTGTTCACGTGCCTCTTCGCCAGCGACGGCCGCGACCTTCGGGACCCGATGCGGGACGGCGCAACCGACGCTGAGCTGGAGGCGCTGGTAACGGACGTGTGGAACCGCCGGGTGGACAGGTACTCGGAGATAAGGGCTTCTCTCACCACGCCCCCTCAAAGGAAAGTGGAGATGTACCAGATCGGCGGGTAGGTTGGTGGCGGCAGAATCGATGTCAACATAGGCAGGGCAGCACGATGCTGTCCTGCTGTGATTATGCGGGGTGTGAGCATGGCTGAACGAATCAACATCTACACGGACGGCGCCTGCCAGGACAACCCGGGCCCCGGGGGCTGGGCGGCTATCATTGAGCAGGACGGCCAGAGCAGGGAGCTGGCGGGCCGCGAGCAGAGGACCACCAACAACCGGATGGAGGTTACGGCGGCCATCAAGGGACTGGAGGCCACGCCGGAGGGCTCCAGCGTCACGCTCCACAGCGACAGCCGCTACCTGGTGAACACCATGACCCGGGGCTGGAAGCGCAACGTCAACACCGACCTGTGGGAGCGGCTGGACGCGCTGGTGGCGAGCCGCGACGTCACCTGGCAGTGGGTGCGCGGCCACGCCGGACACCCCCAGAACGAGCGCGCCGACCAGTTGGCCAGCGGCAAGGCGGGTGTCGTTCAGGAGCAGGAGGAGGAAAGCCCACGGCTCAGCCACTTGGACGAGGAAGGGAGAGCGCGTATGGTGGACGTGGGCTGGAAGCCGGAGACGGAGCGGGAGGCCGTGGCCAGAGGCGCGGTGTCGATGCAGGAGGAGACCCTTGCGCTCATCAAGAGCGGCGGCGTGGAGAAGGGCGATGTGCTGTCGGTGGCACGTATTGCGGGCATCATGGCCGCCAAGCGCACGTCGGAGCTTATCCCCCTCTGCCATCCGCTGCCCCTGGACAGCGTGGACGTTGACCTTGAGCTGAACGAGTCCAGCAGCGAGGTGCGAATCACCGCCACCGCCAGGACAACGGCCAAGACAGGCGTGGAGATGGAGGCCCTCACCGCCGTCTCCGTGGCGGCCCTCACCATCTACGACATGTGCAAGGCCGTAGACAGGGGGATGCGCATAGAGGGCGTGAGGCTTGTGCAGAAGCGCGGCGGCCAGAGCGGGGAGATAGTCCTGGAGAGCTAGCTACCTCCGGCTGGACGCCCGTCCTTGCATCAAGTGCGGGGCAGGCTGCACGTGCATGACGAGAAAACGCCGTTGACGTAGGGCGGTTCGCGAACCGCCCCTACATTTGCCGTCAGACCCGCTCATGCTGAGCCGTGAACTCTAGGAGCCATATACTAGCTCTTGCAAGCGCTTGTAAGTGCTTAGACGTGCGCGCTTCTCGTTCAGGTTCATGCCCCTGCCTGTCTGTTGGGCGCTATGCCTTTGTGTGGCATAATGCGTAAGGCTCGCTGCGGCGAGCAAATCCCATCAGGAGACGCCGCCCATGGATCAGCCGACTACCGCCGCCGGACCCGCCAGCAAGCCCCGCGGCTTGTTCTACGGCTGGTGGCTTGTCGGCATAGCGATGTTCACCATAGCCCTGTCCAACGGCGCGGCGGCCCACGGGCTTGGGGTGTTCTTCGTGGCCCTGGAGCGACACTTCGGGTGGAGCAGGACTGTGCTGTCCGGCGCATTTGCCCTGGCGCGCCTGGAGGGGACGGTCATGGGCCCCGTGGAGGGATTCCTGACCGACCGATTCGGCTCCCGGCGCATGGTGCTGACGGGCTTCTGCATCCTGGGGCTGGGATTCCTCCTGTTCAGCTTCACCAGCGGCATAGCCAGCTTTTACCTGGCGTTCATGGTGATCGCCGTGGGCATGGGGCTTGGCGGCTTCCTGCCGATGATAACCGCCGTCAACAACTGGTTCGTGCGGCGGCGGAGCATAGCCATAGCCTCGGCCGGCATGGGCAACTACCTGGGCGGAGTGCTGGTGCCGGTGCTGGCCTTTGGAATAGGGATGCTGGGCTGGCGGGCCATTTCGTTCGCCCTCGGCGTGATGTTCCTGGTGCTGGCCTACCCCCTCACGAAGCAGATAAGGAACAGGCCGGAGGAGTACGGCCAGAGGCCCGACGGCGAGATGAGCCAGGTGGGATCGCTTTCGGATGACGCTCCCGTCGGGATGGACGCGTACGGAGTGGGCGACTTCTCCGCACGCCAGGCGCTGCGCACGTCCGCCTTTTGGCTGATCACCTTCAGTCACGGGCTGAGCGCGATGGTGGTGGGCGCGCTCCAGGTGCACGCCATCCCAATGCTCTACGACGCGGGGCTTTCCCTGGAGCTTGCCGGCACCGTGGTGGTCGTCTACACGTTCGTTGGCATGGGGTCTCGCATAGTTGGGGGCTACCTGGGAGACCGATTCCCGAAGCCGGTGGTGATATTCGGCTTCTCCACGGTCCAGGCCTTTGGCGTGGTGGCGGCTGTGGGCATAAGCGACTTTGCGACGGCGCTGCCCTTTGCCGTGATGTTCGGCTTTGGTTGGGGAGGGCGCGGCGCGCTCTTCACCGCTCTCAGGGGCGACTACTTCGGGCGAAAGGCCTTCGCCACCATCTTCGGCCTCTCCGCCTTCTTCCTGAGCGGCGTGTCGGTTATATCGCCCCTGTTCGCAGGCTACCTGTTCGACATACAGGGGCACTACAGGGTGGCGCTGCTTACACTGGCGGTAATCAACCTGGCCGGGGGATTCCTTGTGCTGTTTTCCAGAAAACCCGCCTTGCCGGAGGCTGTTGGCGTTGACCAGAAGAAAAGTATGTGATAGTATGCACAAAACTCGGTGCAGGGTGTGAATGGGCAAGGGAACCCTGGCTATAGTCTTGCAGTTGGTGGGTGTGGGGTGGTATGTTGCCTTGTGCATAGTTGGGGGCCTGCTGGTGGGGTTGTGGCTGGACAATACGCTGGGTAGGGTTCCGGTGTTCACCCTTGGCGGGATATTGTTTGGCACCGTGCTTGCCTTCTACGGCATATACAAGATGGTTCTGCCGCTTATGACGAATAACAGCGACGGCGAAGAGAAGGGGAACGAGGAGCGATAACCTCGCTATGTCTGGTTCAGCCAAGCAGATAGTAGCGCTGAGCGGTATTGTAGTAGTGGCCCTTTTGCTGGCCGGCCTTGTGACCGGAGCAATCGGGACGGCCCTCTTTTCCGGCGAAGACGCGGATCCGCCCTTCGTATCGCAGCCTTCTCCCCATATCCCCCCCCAGAAGCTGACGCCCTCCAAGTGCGAGGACTACGAGACGCACGAGTACTATCCGCCAATCGACGGGGAGTGCAAACCGGGAGACAAGGCCAAGTACGACATCACGGAGAAGGACGGGTTTGTGATTACCAACACCCTCCTTTCTGCCTGGATGGTTTCGCTGCTTCTCATTGCCATTTTCTTCTTTGCCACCCGTCGCATGGAGGTGGTGCCCCGTGGCATGCAGAACTTTGTGGAGGCCGGGGTCGAGGTTTTGTACAACTTTGTTCAGAGCGTGGCCGGGTCGGAGAACGCACGGCGATTCTTCCCTCTCATTGCCACCATATTCCTGTTTGTGATGCTCAACGCCTGGGTCGGACTGCTGCCATTCTATCCCACCTTTGGCTACGACGCGGAATCCTTCTTCACCACTGAGCCGATAAGCACGCACCTGCTGCGCCCGGCCGGCACAGACATGAACATGCCCCTGGCCCTGGCCCTGGTGTCCTTCGTGTTCGTGGAGTTCTGGGGTCTGAAGATGCTCAAGCTGCACTATCTGGGCAAGTTCGTCCGCCTGGACAACCTCCGAAAGGGCAACTTCCTTCAGGTCCCCATAGACCTGTTCGTAGGTGTGCTGGAGCTCCTCAGCGAGTTCGTGCGAATTGTCAGCTTCACCTTCAGGCTTTTCGGCAACATGACCGCCGGCGAAATCGTGCTGATAGTGATAACCTACCTGGTGCCCTTTGTTGCGGTGGTGGTGTTCTACGGCCTGGAGCTGTTGGTGGGCCTTGTCCAGGCCCTGATATTCGCCGGTCTGACCCTGGTGTTTGTGGTAGTGGCGGTAACTCCACATGCGGAAGAAGAGCATTAAAAGTCGGAGGTCAAGCGCATGGAAGTAGTGATACTGGCAATGGTAGTAGTGGCGGTAGGCCTGTCGGCGGCGGCCTTGGCCGGCGTAATGGCAGTGTTCTCAAAGTTTGAGTAGATTAGGCCAAGAGCCAAAATCTGGAATAGCAAAGACCTAGAGGAGGAGTCATGATAGAAGCGGAAACCATGAAATTGCTGGCAGCTGCGATAGCCATCGGCCTTGGCGCGGTGGGACCCGGCGTGGGTATCGGCGTGTTGGGCGCCGCGGCCATGAACGCCATTGGCCGCAACCCGGAGGCGAGAGGCCCCATTCTCACCAACATGATCCTGGCCATCGCCTTCGCAGAAGCAATCGCCATTTACGCGCTTGTCGTGGCGTTCCTGCTTATCTTCGTGGCGTAGGGCCACACCCGGACGTAGCGTAAATAACAACGGGAGGAAGGTATGGCGGAACTGGCAAAACTGGGATTCCACATACCCAGCCTGATTGCTTATCTAATCAACTTCATAATACTGCTGACCATCCTGTACTTCGTCGGCTACAAGCGCATCCTGGGGATGCTGGACCAGCGGTCGGAGCGGATACGGGAGAGCGTCGAGGCGGCTGAACGCGTAAGGCAGGAGTCGGCGCAGCAGCAGGAAGAGTTGGAGAAGCGGCTGGAGGAGGGCCGGCAGGAGAGCCAGAACCTCATGGCGCAGGCTCGTGAGGTGGCCGACAGGTATCGGGAGGAGGAGCAGGAGAGGGCTCGGCAGGAGGCCGAGGCCATGCTCACCCGAGCCAGGGCCGAGATCCAGCGCGAGCGCGATGAGGCCATCGAAGAGGTGCGGAGTCACTTCGCAGAGCTGGCCATTCTGGCCGCCGAGCGGGTGATCGAACGCTCCGTCGACGAGAGCGCTCACAGGGACATCATAGAAAAGGTGCTGGAGGAAAACCCCAGCGTGGGCGGCAGATAGGGAAGAGACATGCCCAGAAGACCCTCGTCAAAACGGTACGCCTTAGCCATATTCCAGCTGGCCCAGGAGATGGGCGAGTTGGAAAGGTGGCAGACGGACCTGCAGGTGCTGGATGAGGCGCTCCAGGAGAGGGAGTTCGCCGGGTTCCTGGGTATGCCCAAGGTCAGGCTGGACCAGAAGATGAGCGTGATACAGGAGGCCCTGCCGGACCTGAATCCCCTGGCGCACAACCTACTGGGACTACTGGTGGCGAGGGGCGTGATTGACACGCTGCCCTCCATCAGGGAGGAGTACGGGAACCTCATCGACCAGCATCGCGGTCTGGAGAGAGCAAGCGTTGCCAGCGCTGTCCCTCTTGATGACCAGCAGAGGGAGCGACTAGGGCAGTACCTTCAGGAGCTGACGGGCAAGGAGATACAGCTGACCACCAACGTGGATGAGAGTATTGTGGCCGGGCTGGTGGTTCGAGTCGGCGACAGGCTGATGGACGGCAGCGCCAGGACCAAGCTCCGGAACCTGAGAAATTCTTTGGCTGAGGCAGCCTACTAATCTTTCGCTAGAGGTGGCGTAATGGCAGTTCGTGGACAGGATATCACCTCGGTAATCAGACGGCAGATCCAGGACTTCGGCGGCGAAGTCACCATGGTGGATATGGGCACTGTGGTGGAGGTTGGTGACGGAATCGCCCGCGTTCAGGGTCTGGCGGGATGCCGGTATACGGAGCTTCTCCAGTTTCCCGGGGACATTATGGGCATCGCAATGAACCTTGAAGAGGACAGCGTTGGCACAGTGCTCCTGGGCGACGACTCCCAGATCAAGGAGGGCGACGAGGTACGCTCCACGGGCCGCATTGTGGAGGTCCCGGTGGGCGACGGCCTGCTGGGCCGAGTTGTGGACGCCTTGGGCCGACCCATCGACGGGAAGGGCGCAATCCGCTCGGACAAGAACAGGGTGGTGGAGAGGGTGGCCCCCAACGTCGTGATGCGCAAGTCCGTGAACGCCCCTGTCCAGACGGGCATCAAGGCCATTGACGCCATGATTCCCATCGGTCGAGGGCAGCGGGAGCTCATCATCGGAGACCGCTACACGGGCAAGTCCGCCATCGCCCTGGACGCAATCATCAACCAGAAGGGCGGCGATCTGCTCTGCATCTACGTGGCCATCGGCCAGAAGGCCAGCAAAGTCGCCCAGACGGTCGGCATTCTGGAGCAGTATGGTGCAATGGACCACACCATTATCGTGGCCGCCAACTCCTCCGACCCGGCTCCTCTCCAGTACCTGGCCCCCTACACGGGATGCGCCATGGGTGAGGAGTTCATGGAGCAGGGCAGGGACGCTCTCATCATCTACGACGACCTGTCGAAGCACGCCTGGGCCTACCGCCAGCTGTCTCTGCTGCTGCGACGCCCGCCGGGCCGCGAGGCGTACCCGGGCGACGTCTTCTACCTCCACAGCCGTCTGCTTGAGCGGGCGGCCAAGATAGACGACGAGTTCGGGGGCGGGTCGCTGACGGCGCTGCCCATCATCGAGACCCAGGCCGGAGACGTGTCCGGCTACATCCCGACCAACGTCATCTCCATTACGGACGGCCAGATATACCTGGAGCCGGACCTGTTCAACGCCGGTATCCGACCGGCCGTTAACGTGGGACTCTCGGTGTCCCGCGTGGGCGGCGCAGCCCAGACCAGGGCCATGAGGCAGGTGGCCGGCCGCCTTCGGCTGGACCTAGCCCAGTTCCGCGAGCTGGTGACATTCGCCCAGTTCGGCACCGCCGACCTTGACGCCGCGACCAGGGCGCAGCTTGAGCGGGGCCAGCGCATCACCGAGGTGCTGAAGCAGCTCCAGTACCAGCCCATGTCCCTGGAGAAACAGGTTGCAATTATGTACGCCGTCATCAACGGCTACATGGACGAGGTCCCCGTGGAGCGGGTGAAGGACTTTGAGGAGGCCTTCCATCGCTACATGGAGAGCGCCCACACCGACCTTCTGCGCTCCATCCTGGAGAAGCGGGAGCTTGACGGAGAGCTTACCGAGGCTCTGGTGAGCGCCATCGAGGAGTTCAGGAGGACCGTCCCCTACTAGGCGCCCGTGAGATAACGATATGCCAAACATAAGAGAGATCAGAAGGCGTATACGAAGCGTCCAGAACACCGCAAAGGTGACCCGGGCGATGGAGATGATCGCCGCGTCCAAGCTGAGACGCTCCCAGCAGCGTCTCCTCGCAGGCCGCCCGTACGCAGATACGATGGTGGAGGTGCTTGGACATCTCGCGGCCCAGTCCGGCGACATAGCCGAGAGCGGCCACCCCCTTCTGGCCCGCCGGGAAGTGCAGCGTGTGGAGATTATCCACATCACTCCCGACCGGGGACTCTGCGGCGGCCTCAACTCCAACCTGAACCGCGCCACGGGCCGGTTTATGCTGGAGCAGGGAGTGCCCGTATCCGTCATTCCTGTCGGCAGGAAGGGAAGGGACTTCATGGTGCGCTCCAGCAACGACGTGCGCGCCGTCTTCGTGGACATGGGAGACCGTCCGAGCCAGCTTGACACCCTTCCAATCTCTCGCCTGGCTATTGAGGACTACGAGAGCGGCTATGCCGACGAGGTGTACGTTTCCTACTCCCGCTTCGTGTCCACCGTAGTGCAGCGTCCCACCATACAGAGGCTGCTTCCGGTTGAGCCTACGGAGTTGGAGGGAAGCCTTTCGGCGGGGTACATCTACGAGCCAAACTCCCTGGAGGTGATGACCTCCCTTCTGCCTCGCTTCGTGGAGATGCAGGTCTACCACGCTGTTCTGGAGTCCATCGGCAGCGAGCAGTCGGCCCGCATGGTGGCCATGCGCAACGCGACCGACGCCGCAAACGACATGATCCAGTCCCTTACCCTGCTAATGAACAAGGTGCGCCAGGACACCATCACTAAGGAACTCCTGGACATCGTGGGAGGCGCAGTCGCCCTTGAGGGATAACCTGGAGGGGTAGCCGCTTCCCCAAGTCGAGAGGAGAGATAAAATGCCAGCAGGATCCAAAGGTAGAGTTGTTCAAGTAATTGGCACGGTGATTGACGCCGAGTTCCCGCCGGATGAGCTTCCCGAGGTCAACAATGGCCTGGAGCTGGACAACAACGGCGAGCGGCTGGTCCTTGAGGTGGAGCAGCATATCGGAAACAACTGGGTCCGCTGCCTGGCCCTCGGCCCCACAGAGGGACTGCGGCGCGGCGACGAGGTCACCGACATGGGTCAGCCCATTGCGGTGCCCGTAGGCCGGGGTTCCTTGGGACGGCTCTTCAACGTAATCGGAGACCCCCTGGACAACCTGGGCGACGTTGAGGCCGAAGAGCGGTGGCCGATTCACCGTGAGGCTCCCGCCTTCGAGGAGCAGGAGACCAGCATTCAGATGCTGGAGACGGGCATCAAGGTCGTTGACCTGATTGCCCCTTTCACTCGCGGCGGCAAAATCGGCGCGTACGGCGGCGCAGGCGTGGGCAAGACGGTCATCATCCAGGAGCTCATCAGAAACATCGCCACAGTCCACTCCGGCTACTCCGTGTTCGCAGGCGTGGGTGAGCGTTCAAGAGAGGGCAACGACCTGTGGCACGAGATGCAGGACTCCGGCGTTATGAAGAACACGGTGCTGGTCTTCGGCCAGATGAACGAGCCGCCGGGCGTGCGCCTTCGCATAGCGCTCACGGGGCTTACTATGGGAGAGTACTTCCGCGACCGCGAGGGTCAGGACGTTCTCCTGTTCATCGACAATATCTACAGATACATCCTGGCAGGCATGGAGGTGTCCGCTCTGCTGGGCCGGATGCCCTCGGCGGTGGGCTACCAGCCCACGCTGTCCACGGAGATGGGCGAGCTTGAGGAGCGCATCACCACCACCAAGACCGGCTCCATCACGTCCTTCCAAGCCATCTACGTCCCCGCCGACGACTACACGGACCCGGGAATTGTGACCACCTTCGGCCACCTGGACGCCGTGATCTCACTGGAGCGTTCCATCGCAGAGCAGGGGCTGTACCCGGCGGTGGACCCGCTCACGTCCAACTCCCGAATTCTCGATCCCATCATAGTCGGGGATGAGCACTACAACGTGGCCCGCGGCGTGCAGCAGGTGCTCCAGAGGTACAAGGACCTGCAGGACATCATCGCAATTCTGGGCATGGAGGAGCTTTCGGAGGAGGACAAGGTCACTGTGGCCAGGGCCCGCAAGATACAGCGGTTCCTCTCCCAGCCCTTCTTCGTTGCCGAGACCTTCACGGGCCGGGAGGGACGATACGTCTCCATCCGTGACACAGTCAGGGGCTTTGGCGAGATTCTTGAGGGCAAGCACGACGACCTGCCGGAGCAGGCCTTCTACATGGTCGGTGGAATCGAGGAGGCCGTGGAGGCTGCGGAGCAACTGGCATCTGAGGGATAGAGGTCGATATGGCGCCTATGAGACTTGAGATAATCACCGCGGAGCGGGAGGTCTACTCGGACGACGTCGACATCCTGGTGGCCCCGGGCATTGAGGGCGAGTTGGGCATTCTGCCCCATCACTCTCCGCTTATGACTGCGCTGCAACCCGGTGAGATACGGATTCGCAAGGACGGCGAGGACGTGTTCATGGCCGTGAGCAGTGGGTTCCTGGAGGTCATGGACAACAAGGTCACCATCCTGGCGGACACAGCGGAGCGATCCGACGAGATAGACGAGGCGCGGGTGCAGGAGGCCATGAAGAGGGCGGAGGAGCGCATCCAGAGGCGCGAGTCGGACATGGACCTTGAGCGGGCGGTGGCCGCGCTGCGGCGTTCACAGGCGAGGCTCAAGGTAGCGCAGCGTCGCCGGAGCAGACCGACCCCGCAGCAGCAGGGCTAGGGCAATATATCAAGAGACCTCTAAACACAGTCGTTCCTGCGAAAGCAGGAACCTCTTCCCCACGCTCTTAGATTCCTGCTTCCGCAGGAATGACGTAGTAGCCTAATGACGCTCTACTTATTGAGCAGTGCCCTAATTAACCTTCAGGTAGAAGGTCATCGACTGGAGGGAGAGGATGGGGTCGATGTTGCGGACGTGCACCCATTCGGGCACCTGCGGGCTTATCGGGGCGTAGTTCAGGATAGCGCTCACTTCGCACTTCACCAGTTGGTCTATGACTTCCTGCGCGTGGTTCGCAGGGACCGCCACAATCCCAATTCGTATGTCCCGCTCGCGTATGGTCTTGTCTAGGTCCGAGATGGGCTGCACCACCAGCGGGCCAATGGGCTGCCCAACCTCGCTGGACGCTGCGTCAAAGGCGGCGACTATGTTGAAGCCCTCCGGCGTGAACCCGGGATAGCTGATGATGGCCCTGCCCAGCCTGCCGATACCCACCAGGCACGTATTCCACGTGCGCTCCAGGCCAAGGACCTGTCGCAACTCTCCCAGAAGGTAGCTCACCGGATAACCCCGGCCCTGCTTCCCGAACCGCCCGAAGTAGCTCAGGTCCTTGCGTATCTGAGCGGGAGTCATCTGGAGCTGGGCTCCCAGCTGCTGGGAGCTGACCACCTGGACGTTTCGCCTGAGCAGGTCGGCCAGAGCGCGGACGTATTGGGGAAGCCGGAGGACTACAACCTCCGGCACTTCGCCTTCAGTCAGGTCGACCCTATCGGACATGCCCATCCTGCAGCTTCTGTCCCCATCCTGATACTATGTCCAAGCGGGCCGCCAAAGCGCCAAGCCTGATTTCAAGTCTGGTAGCTCCCATAATGATTCCACGACCTCAATGTGGAGCATGAATTGGGGTAAAGGGGTTGACTAATTCTATCTGTGGGAGAGTGGTTAGTCAACTACTTGTGAAAATATTATCATTTCTTGGGAGATGTGGAGGGAGTTACGCGCGGGAGGACGCGAGATTCGGAGGCCAGTGGTGAACAAGTGGTGAACGCGTTGGAATGGGCCGCCTGGCGGACTCAGTCCTGCTCTCTGTCGAGCTTGAGGCCAAGCTCAATGTCTATGTCGTTGCGGAGCACTGAAACCCAGACCGGGCTTGCCATTACGGCGTCGTACCCTCAAGAAGCGGTGGAGGGATAGCCCGTGCTTCCGCCGAACAGGGCGTCGTCTGCAACTGCGAGGATTCGCAGCAGACGCCGGTAGAGACCTGTCATCAGTTCCATCATACCTCTACGATAAGGCGCAAACGCCGCTCAAGTCAATGGGGCGTGGCTGCACGCGGGTCTGATGTAAGGTTTTTGAAACAAGTGGTCATATGTAGAAGATAGTTGTAAGGGCTGTTCGCGAACAGCCCTTACGTGTTCCAGTTTCGACGGCTAATGCCCTGGATTCCTGCCTCCGCAGGAATGGGCCTGCCAGGCAAGGCGTAAGGCTAGCCGCTTGCCTTCTTTGCCTCTTCCGCGATCCTCGTTGTCAGGTGGGCCGGGACTGGCTCATAGTGGTCGAAATCCAGAGAGAATGAGCCTTTGCCCTGGGTGAGGGAGCGCAGGTCTGCGGAGTACCTGAGCATCTCGGCCTGGGGCACCTCCACGTCAATCACCGTGTAGCCGTCCTGGGGCGTCATGCCAAGTATGCGCGCCCGCTTGGTGTTCAGGTCTCCCGTGACGTCGCCGGTGAAGGCGTCCGGTACCTTGATCTCCGCCCTCATTATCGGCTCCAGAAGCACCGGCTGCGCAAGGCTCAGCCCCTTGCGAGCGGCGTATCCGCCGGCTATCTCAAAGGACATGCCGGAGGAGTCCACCGGGTGGAAGCTGCCGTCGTAGAGCACCACGCGCAAGTCGACTACCGGGTAGCCTGCGATTGTGCCCTCCTCCATGGACTTGACCACTCCCTTCTCCACCGCAGGGAAGTACTCCCTGGGCACGTTGCCTCCAACCACCTTGGTCCCGAACTCAAACCCGCCGCTTCTGCCCATAGGCTCAAGCTCCAGGAAGACGTGGCCGTACTGCCCGTGGCCGCCGGTCTGCTTCTTGTGCTTGTACTCCACCTTGGCGGGGGACGTGATGGTCTCCTTGTACGGGACCTTGGGTATCTGGAGCATCAGGTCCGTCCCAAACTTGCGCCTTATCTTCTCCTCCGCCACCTCTACGTGGGCGTCGCCAAGGCCCGCAAGCAGGATTTCCGTGGTGTCCGGCTCCCGGTACACCCTCAGGCTTGGGTCTTCCTCGGCAATGCGCGCCAGCGCGCTGGACATCTTGTCCACGTCCTGCTTGCTCTTGGGATAGACTGCCACCGTGTGGTTGGCTCCCGGGAACGAAATGCCGGGCAGCGCCCACGGCTCCTCTCTCTGTGCGAGGGTGTCTCCCGTTGTGGTGGTGTTGAGCTTGGCGACTGCGCCGATGTCCCCGACGGAGATCTCGGCGGCCTGGTCCTGGTTCTTGCCACGAATGGTGAACACCTGGCCCACGCGCTCCGCCTGTCCCTTGTTGCTGTTCCATATCTGGGAGTCGCTCTGGAGGGCGCCGCTGTACACCCTGAAGTAGGACACCTTGCCGACGTAGGGGTCGGCGGTGGTCTTGAATACCAGGGCCGCCAGGCCGCCGCTCTGGGCAGAAAGGGCCTTCTCCTCACTGTTGGATGCGTTCTGGGCGACCGGGGCTTCAACGTCGCTGGGGGAGGGCATGAAGTCCACCAGGGCGTCCAACAGCTCCTTCACGCCTATCTCCGCAGTCGCGGCGCAGGGGAGCACAGGCACTACCTGGCCCGAGGCCACGCCCTTTCTCAGACCTTCCTTGAGCTCCTCTTCGGAGATTTCCTCTCCCTCCAGGTAGCGGGTGGCCAGGTCGTCGTCGCTCTCTGCGACGGCCTCTGTCAGCCGCTCCCTGGCCTCCTCAATCTCCTGGGCCATATCAGCGGGGGCGTCGGACCCCAGAACACTCACAACGCCCTTGAAGCTGGCCTCGCTGCCTATCGGCAGGTGCGTGGGCACACACTGGCGGCCGAATCGCTGCTGCAGGGCGTCCACCGCGCCGTTGAAGTCGGCGTTCTCCCTGTCCATCTTGTTTATCACCACGATGCGGGGAGCGCCGCTTTCGTCCAGCAGGTCCCACATCTGCTCGGTGCCCACCTCAATCCCGGAGGGCGCGGCCACAACCACCACAGCGCCGTCGGCCACACGCAGGCCGGAGACCACCTCGCCCATGAAGTCGGCGTACCCCGGCGTGTCAATGAGGTTGACCTTGTTGTTGTTCCAGACGCAGGGAACCAGCGCCATCTGGGTGCTGCCCCCTCGCTTGACCTCCTCCGGCTCGTAGTCGGAGGTGGTGTTGCCGTCCTCAATGCGGCCCATGCGGGTGGTTGCTCCGGTGGCAAAGTGGAGGGCCTCTGCTATGGACGTCTTGCCGGCTCCGCTATGAGATAGAAGCGCTACGTTTCTCAGCCGTTCCGGTGTAAAGTCTGGCATGGATGCCCCCTTCAAAGATTGTTTCTATGTGCGCTGAGCGCCTGCAGAAAGGCCTCAAGGTTCCCGCGCAACTTCAAGCGGCTCTTGTTGGAGTTGCACTTCTACATTTTAGACAAAGGGCGCATCGGATGCAATGCCAACTCGGCTAGCCGCCCGCTTTTGTGCAGATGGCCAGGTACAGATCGGGTTCGTCCACGAAGTGAGTCACGGCGAGTCCTGTGCCATCGACCAGATGCTTCAGAGACGCCTCGTCCGGCAGCTCCTTCAGGTGATACTGCGGGCTTCCCGCCTTGAGCCTCCTTACGAAGTCACTCCCCAGGGGATGGCTGATGACAAACCGCCCGCCCGGACCCAGAAGGCCGCCGATGGCCTCGATGGTCTGCCTCTGGTCGTAGACGTTCCCGAACATGGCGTTGCAGAACACCGTGCCGAAGGGGCCCATCCCCGGCGGGATGTCCACGACGTCCGCCTGGAGGAAAGTCACCCTGTCCCCAAACCGCTGGGTGGCAACCTTGATCATCTCTCCCGAGAGGTCGCAGGCCACGACACGCGCGGGGCGGCGCTTGAGAATGAACTGCAACAGTACGCCCGCGCCGGTCCCAACGTCCAGCACAGATTCGTCGGGTCGGATGTGCGCGCTGTCCACCACGGCCTCCAGACGCTGGAGGATGTCCTCCGGGATGGGCTGCGCGAAGCCCCCGGCCACCTCGTCGAAGGCGCGCTGCTGGAGCAGGTTGTGTTCTTTTCGGGCGGAGTTCGCATTCTCCATAGCTTCCTCTTTTGGGACCTTGTCCCGCAGCATATTCTACCAAAAGCGGGGCGCATACAGTTGTCAACCTGTGGTGATAGGGGTATCATTTCTCGCATGTTGCAATCTGTTCCGGGAGGAGTCCGCTACGCTGACGCGTGCCGGTGGCATCGTGAAAGGGTTGCTGCCTAGATGAGACGGCATCGGCTGGCCATACCCGTCATACTCCTTCTTCTGCTGTCTATCCTGGCCTGCCAGCCCGGAGCAGAGCCAACGCCCACGCCTACACCTACGGAGAAGCCCACTCCCACGCCGACAGCTACACCTGCTCCCACTTCCACACCACCTCCTACCGAGACTCCAGCGCCCACGCCCACGCCTACTCCGACTCCCCAACCAACACCCACCCCGATTCCCGCGCCAACCGCCGCGCCGACGGCAACGCCAGCGCCAGACCCCACGGTGCAGCCCACACCGGAGCCGCCTTTCCCGGCCGATACCATCCTGGCCTTGAGGGAGACCGTGGTCAGGGTCATCGGCTCCGGGGCCGTGAGCTCAGGCGTGATGGTGGACGAGGGCGGCCTTGTGCTGACCGGCTACCGCGCAGTCGCAGACAACCCCACGGTGCTGGTGGAGATGCTGGACGGCAGCAAGAGCACAGGGATTGTGCTGGGCGTCGACAGCATAGCCGGGCTGGCTATAGTGAAGATAAACGGGGAAGGCTACCCCAGCCTGTCCCTGGGGGATTCCACGTCGCTGGAGCCAGGCGACCCGCTCTTGACCCTGGGCTTCCCGGAACAGGGCGGCGTTGGCGAGATTGAGTGGGAGATAAACGACCCTCCCGCCCAGTGGTTCACCGTGGGGCCCAGGGAGGGAATACTGTACCTCAACACAGACGACTTTCTGCCGCGGGGATACGTTGGCGGGCCGACCGTGGGCCAGGACGGCGGCCTGGTTGGGCTTGCCACGGCCACCGGCCTCATAATCACGGCGGAGTACCTTGAGGAGGTGGTGCCCACTCTGAGGGAGGGGAGGGACGTGTCCGCCTCGGTCAGGGAGGACATACTTTATACCTGGCTGGAGACCACGCTGTCGGAGTCGTTCCTGTTTGCCACTGATGAGGAGGGCAACGGAGAGAGCGTGATTCCCGGGCAGAGGCTGTCCGGCTCTTTCGTGGAGCGGTCGCCGGACGGCTCCAAGATAGTCTACTCATCGGCCAGGGGAGCGTCCGCGAACTGGGACGTATACACTGCCAACTCTGACGGCTCGAATGAGACGCGCCTGACGCACAGCGTGGGGGCGGATCTGCGAGCGACCTGGGGCCCCAGGGGCGAGAGGCTGGTCTTCAGCAGCGACAGGGACTTTCCGCGAGACGTAAGGAGTGACCTGGACGTTGGCGAGATCTACATTATGAACGCCGACGGCACCAACGAGGTCCGTCTGACCGAAAACGAAACCGACGATCGCGACCCCCACATCTCGCCGGACGGGGCCAGGATAGCGTTCGTCTCCGCCCGGGACGGCAACGACGAAATCTACGTCATGGACATCGACGGCAGCAACCCACGACGGCTGACCGACAACCCGGCAACCGAAGGCTCTCCGCGCTGGTCTCCCGACGGGAGCCAGATACTGTTCGATACCGACCGGGATGGCAACGCCGACGTCTACCTGATGGATGCGGACGGCAGCAACGTGATAGCCCTTACAAGCGGCCCGGAGGGCGAGCTGATGGCCGACTGGTCACCGGACGGCTCCAGGATTGTGTACGCTGTCGCGCTGGAGATTGGGCCACTGGAGCTCTTTGTGATGAACCCGGACGGCAGCGAGAAGCGCCAGATTACCATGGCGGGCGGGATAAAGGTGTATCCCCGTTGGGGCGTCCTTCCCGTGGATATGCCCTCCGTGCCGTCCAACACGTCCATCGTCTTCTCGTCCGACAGGCACGGGGAGACGGACATCTACCGTATGGAGCCCTCCGGCATCCACGTTGCAAGGCTAACGGGCAGCGAGGGGAGGGACGAGTCTCCGGCGTGGTCGCCCGACGGGAGCCTCATCGCCTTCCAGTCCTTCCGGGACGGCGACGGCGAGGTATACGTGATGGACGCCGCCGGCCTTGGGCAGACCAACCTCACCTCCAACCCGGCCCTCGATGCCCACCCGGCGTGGTCACCGGACGGCGCCAGCATCGCCTTCGACACCGACCGGGACGGGAACAGAGAGGTCTACGTGATGAACGCCGACGGGAGCCTGCCCGCGAACCTGACCAACCGGGCGGGGGAGGACTACGGCCCGGCGTGGTCGCCCGACGGCAGCCACATAGCCTTCGCCACAGACCGCTACGGTGGGCTGGAGGTGGCCGTGATGGACGCCGACGGCTCCAACGTAAGGCGGCTGACCAGTAACGGCGCCCTCAGCCTGCGGCCGGCGTGGTCGCCCGACGGCACAAGGCTGGCCTTTGAGTCCAACCTGGACGGGGACTACGACGTATACGTGATCGGCGCGGACGGCTCGGGGCAGGTGAAGCTGCTGGACCTGCCCGGAGACCAGCGCTCGCCTGTGTGGGCGCAGAACGGAGAGGCCATTCTCTTCCGCTCAGCGCATGAGGGCAACCAGGAGCTGTACATGGCGTCCCCGGACGGCTCCAACCTCTACCGCGTGACCCGCAATCCGGCCACCGACGCCGACGCCTCGTGGTCGCCGCTGATCCCGGCCAGACGGGGCGTGATGAACAACCCGGCCCTGGCCTACTCATCGGGGCAGACCGGCAACCAGGACATTTTCCTGATGAACGCAGACGCCAGCGTGAAGGCCCAGCTGACGGACCACCCGGCTTCCGACAGGGAGCCAAGCTGGTCGCCGGACGGCACGAGGCTGGCCTTCGCCTCAAATCGAAGCGGAGCATGGGAGCTGTACACCATCGGCGCAAACGGGCTGGACCTGGAGCGCCTCACGGACAACGATATATTGGAAGGATCTCCGCAATGGTCGCCGGACGGACAGAGGATTGCGTTCTGGTCATTCAGGGATGAAGAGGCGGTCATTTCCGTCGTGGATGCCGACGGCTCGGCCTTGACACACCTTGGAGCAGGTGAAGGCTGGAACTTCAATCCAGCCTGGTCGCCGGACGGCTCTGCCATCGTCTTCCAGTCGGAGAGGGATGGCAACAGCGAGATATACCTGGTGGACGTTGAGACGGGGGAGGAGACGCGCCTCACTGAAAACGAGAACTTTGACGGGTCTCCCAGCTGGTCGCCGGACGGGGAGAAGATTCTCTTCCACACCGACCGGAACGAGAGGGGACGTGACGGCAACTTTGAGGTCTACGTTATGAACGCAGACGGCACGGGTTTAGAGAGGCTGACCAGGCAGACCGCCAAAGACGTGGAGCCGACCTGGTCAAGCGGAGGCAGCAGGATATACTACGTGTCCTGGATTGACGGCGACCCGGACGTGTTCTACATGAACGCGGACGGGAGCGGCCAGACGGCCATGACGCGAAGCGCTGCGGAAGAGCTCTCACCCCATGCCTCTCCCGCGTACAGAGCTTTGGGCGGACAGCCTATTGCTTACCACAGTATGTCTTTTGACCAGGTAAACGTTGTGCAGATATGGCGCATGAACGCAGACGGCACTGACGCGCTCAAACTTACTGACGCGGAAGACGACAGCGCGTCTCCCCAGTGGTCTGCGGACGGCGTCAACATAACCTTTGATACTCTGAGGGACGGAAACCTGGAGACCTACGTGATGGACTCGGACGGGCACCATCCCACCAACCTGACCAACAGCCCGGAGATTGGCGAGACGTTCCCAACCTGGAACACGCGGGGCAGCAAAATTGTCTTCGTATCTGACGTAGACGGCGATGACGAGATATACGTGATGAACGCTGACGGGACTTCCCAGGTCCAACTCACGGATAACGACGCCCGGGATACGATTCCGAGGGTTTCGCCGGACGGCACAAAGGTCCTGTTCATATCGGGCCGGGACGACAACCTGGAAGTCTACGTCATGGACATCGACGGCTCCGACCAGGTGAATCTGACCAACACCCCGGAGTACGAGTTGTCCGCGAACTGGTCTCCGGACGGGAGCAAGATTGTTTTCTCATCGGAGCGGGACGGGGAAGCCCAGATTTACGAGATGGACGCCGACGGCTCGAACGTGCGCCGGCTGACCTTCAACTCGGCGCAGGACACGTACCCGGCCTACTCCGCGGACGGCTCCCGGATAGTGTTCACCTCCAACAGGGAGGACACGCAGGAGATCTACGTGATGAACGCGGACGGCACCAACCAGGTGCGGCTTACGGAGGGCAACCTCCACGAGGGCCAGCCGGCGTGGCGGCCGGACGTGGAGGAGTAGACTACATCTGCTCCGGGGCGTCCATACCCATGAGCCTCAGGCAGCGTCCGAGCACCACAGCCGACGCCTTCACCAGCTTCAACCTGGCCTTGGTGATAGCCTCGTCGCCCGGCTCGCTGGAGACAACCCGGCACTGCTGGTAGAACCAGTGGAAAGAGGCGGCCAGGTCCTGGGCGTAGTGTGGCAGGTGGTGTGGCTCCAGGTTGGCAGCCATGGACTCCACAAGCTCCGGCAGCATAACCAGCTTGCGGATGAGGCCCATCTCCCCGGGGTGAGTCAGGAGAGACACGTCGCCGTCGGTGTAGTAGATCTGGCGCTCCTCCGCCAGTCGCAGAATGCTGCAAATCCGGGCGTGGGCGTACTGGACGTAGTACACGGGGTTCTCGGCAGACTCCTTCTTGGCAAGCTCTAGGTCGAACTCCATCTGGCTCTCTGGCGACCTGGCCAGGAAGAAGTAGCGGCAGGGATCGGGGCCAACCTCCTCCACAAGCTCCGGCAAGGTGACAAACTCCCCCGTGCGCTTGGAGGCCCGCAGCAGCTGGGAGCCTCTCTTGAGTGTCACCATCTGGCCTATGAGGACCGTCAGTCGCTGGGGGTCGACGCCCAGGGCCCCGACGGCGGCCTTGATCCTGGAGACGTGCCCCTGGTGGTCGGCGCCCCACACGTCGATGACCTTGGAGAAGCCGCGCTCCAGGAACTTGTTGTAGTGATAGGCAATGTCTGAGGCGAAGTAGGTTGGAGTGCCGTTGCTCCTGACCAGCACGTTGTCCTTGTCCTCCCCCAGGGCCGTGGACACGAACCAGGTGGCGCCCTCACGCTGCATCATGTGGTCGCCGCCGCTCAGGGCGTCCATTGCCCTCTGGTACTGCCCGTCCTCGTAGAGGGTGTACTCCCGGAACCACACGTCGAACTTGATCCGCAGCTGCTCCAGGTCCTCCCGGATGTTCTGAAGCATCCGGTCCAGGCCGATGCGCCCGATTTCGCCCACGGCCTCCTCGACCGGCATGGACAGGAAGCGGTCGCCTTCCTCCTCAGCAACCTCCTTACCCAATTCGGCCATGTAGTCGCCCATGTAGCCGCCCTGGGGCATCTCCGCATCCCGGCCAAGGGCCTGCTGGTAGCGGACGAAGAGGGAGTTGTAGAAGGACTCCATCTGGCTCCCGGCGTCGTTGACGTAGTACTCCCTGGTGACGCTGTAGCCGGCGGCTGAGAGCACCGAAGCGAGGGCGTCTCCCAGCACTGCGCCGCGGGCGTGGCCCACGTGGATGGGGCCGGTGGGGTTGACGCTCACGAACTCCACCTGAACCTTCTCGCCCTTGCCCAGGTCGATGTTGCCGTAGTCGTCTCCCTCCGCGATTATGCTCTCCACCTGGGTGGCCAGCCACGCGGGTTTCAGCGAGAAGTTGATGAAGCCGGGCGGCTCCGCCCACACCCTCTCCACGGCGTCGGCGGGAGGCACCAGTGGAGCGATGCGCTGGGCTATGTCGATGGGGCTCATCCGCAGTGAGCGGGCCAGCTTCAGAGGCAGGCTGGTTGCAAAGTCCCCGTGCTCGGCGCTCTGCGGGTGCTCCACCGTCACGTCTACGGCGGTGCCCGGCGGCAGAAACTCCGACGTACGAGCCTCATCAAGGGCCTGCTCCAGCAGGTCTGATATAAGGTGCCTGATAATCATCGCCGAAATATGGTAACGCTACTTGCGGAATTTGGCTAGTCCTGTTTCGCGAAGCCCTCGTGCGTTATTGACACCAGGAAGGGTGCGTGCTAAATTTATCACTAATTACCTTACGTCTCATTTGTGGGGAGGTGCACGCATGAAATTCCTGGTGTTTGTTAAGCAGATTCCCGACCCGGACATCCCGCCGACCCAGTTCCGGATCGACCCCCAGACCAATAACGTCATCCCTCCTTCCGGCTCTTCCCCCGCCGTCAGCACCTACGACGAGCTGGCTGTGGAGGCTACACTCAGGCTGCGGGACGAGCTCGGCGGCGAAATCACGGTGATAAGCCTCTGCAACAACCCCGTGATGAACGTCATCAAGAAGCCACTGGCGATGGGCTCCGATGAGTTGATTCTACTCCAGGACCAGGCCTTTGAGGGCGGAGACGCCTACACGACGGCCAGGGTCCTTGCCGCCGCCGCCAACAAGGTCGGCGACTACGACATGATTCTGACCGGCAGGCAGGCGGGAGACTGGGACAACGGACAGGTTGGCTCCTACCTGGCAGAGATGCTGGGCATCCCCTGCATTATCAACATAGGAGCCCTGGAGGTCAGGGACGGCAAGATTCGTGGAGACCGCACCATCCGGGACGGCCGCGAGATAGTGGAGGCGCCGCTGCCCGCGCTGGTTACGGCCGGTGACGAGGTGGGCGTGGCCCGCTATCCCAGGCTGAGGGACATCATGGCCGCTGGTCGGAAGCAGGCTGAGGTCTGGAACGCCCAGGACCTGGGGCTGGACCCCTCCACCGTGGGCGACGCCGGAGCCCTGACCAAGGTGCAGCGGCTGTACGTTGAGGAGAAGGTCAGCGAATGCGAATTCATCGAAGGGGAGAGCCCGGCGGAGATGGGCGTCAACCTGGCGCTCAAGCTTCGGGAGCTGAGGATAATCTAGGCGGGCCATTCTTCTTCACACGCTTTATCAGGATTCAGGAGGTTCAGAGATGGCAGACGGAAACGGCGTACTGATTGTAGGAGAGTTCCAGGACGGCGCAATAGCCAGTGTAACGGGCGAGCTGCTGGGTGTGGGCCGGAGGCTGGCGGACGCCCTGGGCGAGGAGCTTTCCGCGGTGTTTCTTGGACATGGCATTGCAGAAGAGGCCAAGGGCGCCTTTGCCCAGGGCGCGGACAAGGTGTACGTGGCGGACGCCCCCATTCTGGAGCAGTACCAGCCTGAGTCCTACGCCACCATCCTTGAGAGAATGTGCACAGAGTCGCCTCCCAACGTGGTTGTCGTTGGCGTGACCTACGTGGGCCGCGACCTTGCGCCCAGGCTGGCCTGCAAACTGCGGACCGGTCTGGCAATGGACTGCACGGAGTTGAACATAGACTCCGCCAGCAAGGCGCTCATAGCAACCCGCCCGGTGTTCGGCGGCAAGGCCCTTGCGGACGTTGACTGCGGCCCCATCAAGCCGGCAATGGCTTCCGTCCGCATCAAGTCACAGGAGCCCCTTGAGCCGGACCCCTCTCGACAGGGTGAGGTGATTATGGTCGATGCGACCGTAGACCCTGCGGCCGCCAAGACCAACGTGGTGGACAACGTTCTGGTGGAGGCCGAGGGCGTCAAGCTGGAGGATGCGCGCATAGTCGTGGGCGGCGGCCGCGGCCTTGGAAGCACCGACAACTGGAAGAAGCTGGAGGACCTGGCGGCAGACCTGAGCGGAGCCGTCGGCTCGACGCGCGGCGCCTGCGACGAGGGCTACTGCTCCATGGACACGCAGCTTGGCATCACGTCCAAGTCCGTTGCCCCGGAGCTGTACCTGGCAGTGGGCATCTCCGGCGCAAGCCAGCACATGTCTGGCGTGACCTTCTCCAAGCACATCATGGCCATCAACCGAGACCCGGATGCGCCCATCTTCAGGCACTCCGAGTGCGGCGTAGTTGGCCGGTGGGAGGACGTACTTCCCTCCTTCCACGCAAAGGTGAAGGAGCTCATGGCCGACTAGACCGGCAAGCAGGACGGTTACCCGTTCGCTTCATAACTTTGATTCGTGACCGGGGTGGCAGGGCGTGCAGTTCAGTCTGTACCTGCGCCCCGGTTCGATTATAGAAATCTGGAATCATAGCTCCCGGAGGTCGCGGCTGCGATGGATGGCGATTTTCGAATAGATCTGGACGATCTGCTCAAGAACGTCAACACCGCGGAGGTGATTTCCATATACTTCCCCGTCCTTCGGAAGACCATCCTGGTGGACACTCGCTTTACGTCGGAAGACCCCCCGATGGTACGCATTGTGCCAATGGCCGGCTCCCTTGAGGAGCGGCAACGCTCCCTGCGAAGGCTGCGCCCCCAGTTCCCAAGGCCAAAGAGCATAACGGTTGTCCCGTGGCCCAAGTATGTTGACAGCCTGGTTGAACTGGGCATCTGGGACAAGCTGCTTGAGCGGTTTGCCTACTCCGGGCACAAGGAAGCGATCCAGACGTGCAACGACGTGCTGAAAGAGGTGCACAACCTGGAGAGGGATGAGCTTGGGGCCGTGATCAGCGGGGAGAACTACCACACCGTCTGGGCGCGGAACAGGTAAGCTCAGGAGACGCTCACGTGCAGCCTGCGGCCTATTGCGCTCAGCGCAGCGTCCATCTGGTCCAGCCGTGAGCGGTGACGCAGGTTAAGTGCCCTGTCTACTTGGGGCAGGTGCCACCCTAGACGCCGCGCCAGTTCAGCTTTGCCGATGCCCTGCTCCTTCATCCCTCGGTACAGCATTACTTTAACGGCGGTGAGGGTGGGCAGCACGGCGTAGTCCTGCCCGCCGGAGGGTAGCGGAACATCCTTGCCATCGTGGATGCGCGCGGCTATGGCTTCTTGCAGAGCGTCGGAAGCGCGGGCTATAGCCTCATCTCTGTCCGCTCCAAAGGTGGTAAGCTCCGGGAAGTCCGGAGAGGTTGCCAGCACAGTGTCGTCGTCATCTTCAAGCTGTATTGGATAGCGCAGCATCAGTCTAACCCCAGATCTTCAGTATTTTTGCAAGCATACACAACATATCTGTTGTAGTCAACACTTCTGTTCAGGCGTCACTGCCCTTGACACCCCTGTAGCGCTCACCTATAATCCTTCATTGGGTCTACCAGGCCCTTTTTGCAGTTTCTCAGCGTGGCAGAAAGGGGGAGAGTTTGTCTCAGGTCGTAGTCAGAGAGGGAGAGACCTTTGACAGCCTCTTGAGGCGTTTCAACAAGAGGGTGCAGATGGACGGCGTCCTTTCCGAGGCGCGGCGCCGGGCGCACTTTGAGAAGCCCAGCGTTAAGCGCAAGCGGAAGGCGGCGGCCAAGAGGCGCAAGAGCTCTCGAAGCAGCAGCGATGGTCGCCGGTCATAGCGGCGCCGACCCTGCCCAGGGCATCAGGGAACGACTCGATGAGGACTTGAAGGGCGCAATGCGGGAGCGCGACGAGGTTCGGCGCTCCGTCTTGCGCATGGTTCGCTCAGAGGTCCAGAACGAGGAGAAGGCCAGCCAGAAGACGCTCGATGACGAGGGCATTCTGGGGGTCCTGTCCAGGCAGGCCAGGCGGCACCGGGAGAGCATTAGCGAGTTCCGCAAGGGCGGCAGGGAGGACTTGGTCCAGAAGGAGGAGGCGGAGCTTGGAGTGCTACTGGCCTACCTTCCCGCGCAGCTAACGGCTGAGGAGATCACGGCCCTGGCGCAGCAGGCCATTCAGGACGTGGGGGCCCGCGGCCCCACAGACAGGGGCAAGGTGATGGGCAAGCTGATGCCCCAGGTGAAGGGGAAGGCGGAGGGCTCGGCGGTCAACGAGGTGGTGTCACAGCTACTTGAACAGCTGTAAAAGTGTCATTTACCGGACGTGACGGGCACACAGAAACGGAGCGCCTTCTGAGCAGAGGCGCTTTTCTTGTATTTGCGGAGTGCTGAAATGAAGTTCGGCGTCATAGTCTTTCCGGGCACCTGGAGCGACGGCGACTGCTACCACGTGGTCGACTCCGTCCTGGGCCACGAGGCGCAGTACGTGTGGCACAAGGACAGGGACCTGTCGGGGCTGGACTGCCTCATCCTTCCGGGCGGGTTCTCCTACGGCGACTACCTGAGGACCGGCGCGGTCGCCCGCTTCTCTCCAGTCATGGAGGAGGTTGAGCGGTTCGCCGCAAGGGGCGGCTTGGTTATCGGCATATGCAACGGCTTCCAGATACTGTGCGAGGCCGGCCTTCTGCCGGGCGCGCTCATGCGCAACGAGCACCTTCAGTTCCGATGCCAGTGGGTCGACCTGCGGGTGGAGAACAGTTGCACCGGCTTCACGTCCGGGTGCGCCGAAGGCCAGGTGCTGCGCGTCCCGATATCCCATGGCGAGGGCAACTACTACGCCGACGAGGAGACGCTGGCTTCCCTCAACGCCAACAGCCAGATTGTGTTCCGCTACTGCACGCCGGAGGGGGAGATAACTCCGGAGGCCAACCCCAACGGGTCGCTTGAGAACGTGGCGGGAATTGTCAACGCGCAGGGCAACGTGCTGGGCATGATGCCCCACCCTGAGCGGTGCTGCGAGCCGTCCCTGGGCGGGACCGACGGCAGGTTCATCTTCGAGTCTATGCTGAGCGCTTTGGTGTAGGATAGTATGCCGGTATCCAAAGAGGTCCTGGACGAGATAGCCCTAACGCAGGAGGAGTACCGCCTCATTGAGGAGCGGCTGGACCGTGAGCCCAACCCGGTGGAGTTGGGGATGTTCGGGGCGCTGTGGAGCGAGCACTGCGGGTACAAGCACTCCAAGCTGCTCCTCAGACAGTTGCCGTCACAGAGCCCCCGGCTGCTGGTGTCGCCCGGCGAGGAGAACGCCGGGGTCGTGGACATCGGCGACGGGCTGGCGGTGGTGATGAAGGTGGAGTCGCACAACCACCCGTCGGCGGTGGAGCCGTTCCAGGGAGCGGCCACGGGCGTCGGCGGCATAGTGCGGGACATCCTGGCCATGGGCGCGAGGCCCATCGCTCTGCTGAACTCCCTGCGCTTTGGGCCACTGGACGACGCACGGAACCGCTACCTGTTTGGCGGCGTGGTCGAGGGCATATCCTGGTACGGCAACTGCATCGGCATCCCGGACGTGGGCGGCGAGGTGTGCTTCTCCCACTCCTACTCCAACAATCCCCTGGTCAACGCCATGTGCGTGGGCCTGGTGCAGAGGGACATGCTGGTGAAGGCCCAGGCCTCCGGCGAGGGCAACCTGCTGGTGCTTGTTGGCGCGGACACGGGACGGGACGGCATTCACGGCGCGTCCGGCCTGGCCTCCCGCACCTTTGAGGAGGAGCGTGAGATGCGACCCACGGTGCAGGTGGGCAACCCGTTCCTGGAGAAGGTGCTGGTTGAGGCGTGCCTGGAGGTGGCGACCGCCGGGATCATCGTTGGGATGCAGGACCTGGGCGCGGCAGGCCTGACGAGCACCGTGGTCGAAGCCGCGGCCCGCGCGGGGGCCGGGGCCGTAATCGATATATCGCGGGTCCCGCGCCGGGAGGAGGGTATGACGCCCTACGAGGTGATGCTGTCCGAGTCCCAGGAGCGGATGCTGGTGATAGTCACCCAGGACAACCTGGACGCCGTGAGAGAGGTCTTTGACAAGTGGGACCTGGAGAGCAGCGTCATTGGCCAGGTCACCTACGACGGCCTGATCAACGTCTACGACGGGGACAGCCTGGAGGCGTCGCTGCCCATCGATGTCCTGACAGACCCGCCTCTGTATCGGCTTGAGGGACTGCCGCCCGCTTACCTGGCGTCGACCCGCAGCTTCGACCCGGACTCAGTTCCCCTTCCGCCGGACGGGCCTCAGTCGGCGCTGCAGCGCCTGCTGTCGACATCCGACATCGCCAGCAAGAGGTGGATATACCGGCAGTACGACCACCAGGTGCAGACCAATACCATCCAGGGGCCTGGAGGCGACGCCGCGGTGCTGCGGGTGAAGGACACGGAGAAGGGCATAGCGGTGACCACCGACGGCAACGGGCGATACGCCTACCTGGACCCATTCACGGGCGGAGCGATAGCCGTGGCCGAGGCGTGCCGCAACCTGGCGTGCGTTGGCGCAGAGGCGATTGCGCTCACCGACTGCCTGAACTTCGGCAGCCCGGAGCGGCCGGAGGGCTACTTCCAGCTTGAGGAGTGCATCAAGGGAATGGCCAGGGCCTGCGAGGTGCTGGGAGTCCCCGTGATTAGCGGTAACGTCAGCCTGTACAACGAGACGATGGGAGAGGCTGTGTGGCCCACGCCGGTCGTGGGCGCGCTTGGCCTGCTGGAGGACGCAGGCAAACGCTGCACATCGGCCTTCAGCGACGCGGGAGACGTGGTCGTTCTCATAGGCGCGGGTGAGGTCGAATCAGAGGGCGCGCAGATAGGCGGGAGCTCCTATCTTCAAGCGGTTCATGGGAGGGTAACTGGTCGACCCGCCATTGACCTGGACCTGGAGGCCAGGGTTCAACGCCTGTGCCGAAGGGCGATTGAGGCGGGGCTGCTCAAGTCGGCCCACGACTGCGCGGACGGCGGTCTGGCGGTGTCCCTGGCGGAGTCTTGCATAGCAGGGGATGTCGGCTTCAAGGGCGAGTTCTCAGTTCAGGGTCGATGGGACGCGGCGCTGTTTGGAGAGGCCCAGTCGCGGATTGTGGTGTCTCTGGCGAGCGAGGCGCTGGCCGGGTTTGAGGCTCTAGCCTCAGAGGAGGGTGTGCCGTGGGCGTGGCTGGGTGAAGTGGGCGGTGAAAGCCTCTCGCTGCCGTCTCTGTTGGATGTAGCCGTAGGCGACCTGCGATCTGCCTGGGAGGGCGGCTTGGAGGAGGCTCTGGGGTAGGGGGATTCCCGTCACTCCTGAGCAGTCGGGAGTCCACCCCCCCCCTTCCTCATGGATGCCCGTCTGCACGGGCATGACAAAGAAGCGCAAGCAAGTCCCCTCAGCTTGAAGCGTGCCTGCTTGTATGCTATTCTACGAGGGTTCGGGGTGTGGCGCAGCCCGGGAGCGCACTTGCATGGGGTGCAAGGGGCCGTCGGTTCAAATCCGACCACCCCGACCATTCATTTAGCCCTAAAGCATTGCCTATAGCTCTTTCTTGGGCACGGGCTAAGCGTCGGCAGATTTCAACGAGGAGCCATTATGCCAACGAAAATTGAGGCAAAAGAACATATCTTGGGCAAGATTTTCAGCGATGACTATGCATTTGAGATCCCAATGTATCAGCGACCTTATATCTGGGAGGAAGAAACAGTCCAGCAACTCCTGGATGATATCAAAGAAGCCAAGGAAAGAGGCGGAGATGAACCTTATTTTCTCGGAAGCATAGTGCTCATAAAAAACGACGGTGACGCGAAGAGCCAAGTGGTAGACGGCCAGCAGAGATTGACAACCCTTACCATGCTGTTCTGTGTGCTTCGGGAACTTTCCAACGACGCCACAATCCGAGCTGACTTGGACAAGCGAGTCCGCGCAGCGAGCGATACTATCGGTGGAGTAGAAGGTAAGGTTCGGTTGAGTATAAGGCCGCAGGATCAAGATTTCTTTGAGAAATACGTTCAGAAAGGTAACAGTAGCGAGGCTTATCTGAGCCTTAATACCAAGAATACGGACCTCCCAGATAGCCGGAAGAATATAGCCCAGAATACCAAGAAACTTCACGCGGAACTTGAGAAACTGGGCGAGGAAACCAGGCTTGATATTGCAAAATACATAGATCAGAATTGCTATCTGGTTGTTGTGTCAGCATCCGATGTGGAATCAGCATACAGAATCTTCTCTGTAATGAACAACCGCGGCATTCCATTGTCCCCGACAGATATATTGAAGGCGGACGTAATTGGGAAGATGCCCTCGGGTTCCGAAGAGAAATATGCCAAGCGCTGGGAAGATATTGAAGTGGATCTTGGACGAGATAACTTCAGAGATCTTTTTGCACATATACGTACAATTTATCGCAAAGACAAGTTGCGGGGTTCACTGCAAAGAGAATTCCAAGAGTATGTGCTAGGTACCCTAAATCAGCAAAAAGCTGTAGATTTCTTTGACCATGTCCTTGAACCTTACACCGATGTTTATGAGATTGTGTCCGAGGCTAATTATGCGAGCCCTGAGGACGCAGAAAAGATCAACGAGCTATTGCGACACCTGAATCGCCTCGACAACTTCGACTGGATACCTCCGGCCATGGAGTATTTTCGTCGCAATGAAGGACAAACTAATATTCTTGTCGAGTTCACGCGCGACTTGGAGAGGTTGGCCTATGGTCTGTTCATTCTGCGAGCGTACGACACTGAGCGGATAAGACGATACGGTCAAGTCCTAACCTCAATTGAGAAGGGCGATGATCTGTTTGCGGAAGGTAGCCGTCTCCAACTCGACACCGAAGAAAAAAGGGAAATCTTAAGAAGGTTGGAAGGCGACATATACACCCAACCTCGTATTCCTAAGACTCTCTTACTACGGCTAGACAACCTGCTGGCGGATACTGGAGTCAAGTATGACCAACCTGTTATTAGCATTGAACACGTTTTGCCCCAGAATCCGGCAAGTGACTCTGATTGGACTAAGTTATTTCCAGACCCCGATGAGAGAGACGAATGGACTCATAAGCTCGCCAATTTGGTTCTGTTGTCCCGTCGCAAGAACAGCCAAGCGTCAAACTACGATTTTAACAAGAAGAAGAGTGAGTATTTTCAGAAGAAAGGGACTGCGACCTTTGCCCTGACCACCCAAGTGGTCAATGCGTCGGAGTGGACACGAGATGTTCTTGCGCAGCGCCAGAGTGATTTGATTGATACCCTCAAGAAAGAGTGGCGGCTGGACTGAGTAAGAGACATTCTCAAGAAATGCGCTGAAGGTCCTATCCCCCATACGCCGTTGGGTGGAGGTGGCAGGCGGCCAGATGCCTGGGGGCGACCTCAATCAGCGGCGGGTCTATGACCTCGCATATGCCGGCAATGGCGTGGGGGCACCTGGGGTTGAACCGGCAGCCCGTCGGCGGCTCCGTGGGGCTGGGAGGCTCGCCTGGGATGACGGGGCGCTGGCGCAGCCTGTTGGCCGGGTCCGGCTCAGGGATCGCCTGGATCAGGGCAGCTGTGTAGGGGTGAAGCGGCTCCTCGATAATCCTGTCGGAAGGCCCCATCTCCACAATGCGCCCGGCGTACATCACGGCAATCCTGTCGGAAAAGTGGCGGGCCGTCGCTATGTCGTGGGTGATGTACAGGAAGGTGATGCCGTACGCCTTCTGCAAGTCCCGCATCAGGTAGAGAATCTCCGCCCGGCTGGATGCGTCTATCATCGATACCGGCTCGTCCGCGAGGATGAAGTCAGGCTTGAGGATGAGGGCGCGGGCGATGCCGACGCGCTGCCTCTGGCCGCCTGAGAGCATGTGCGGGTACTTGGCGGCGACCTCCCCGGCGGGCGACAGGTTCACATCCTCAAGCGACTGGTGAATCATGGCCGTCCTCTCGGATGCGCTGCCGTGGCCGTGGATGACCAGCGGCTCCTCCAGGGTCTGGCCTATGCTCATGAAGGGGTCGATGCTGGAGTAGGGGTCCTGGAACACGCCCTGGGCCCTGCGGCGGAACTCCTTGAGCCTGGAGTCCTGGGCCTGGCCTATCTCCTCGCCGTCGAAGAATATGCGACCGTCCGTTGGCCTCAGCAGGCGGAGGGCCGCTCTCCCCAGGGTGGTCTTTCCGCTGCCGGACTCGCCGACCACCGCCAAGGTCTCGCCGCGCTCAAGGCTGAGGGACACCCCGTCCAGTGCCCTCACGACGACGGAGTTCAGAAGCCCCTTCCTTGCTTGGAAGTGCACCTTGAGGTCTTCTATTTTGATGAGTTCAGTCATAGTTTTTGTGCCCCCATCCTAACCTTCCCCCGCCATGCGGGGGAAGGGATTTAGGTGCTTTTACCCTCCTTCCAGCAGCCAGCAGCGGGCCTCGTGGCCGTCTCTGACAACGAGGGCCGGCGGGACGCGGTCTGCGCATGGCTCAAAGGCAAAGGGGCATCGCGGACTGAAGCGGCAGCCGGTGGGCGGACTCGTCAGGTCCGGGGGCGCGCCGGAGATGAACACGGGCGCTTCCTCTGACGACAGCCTTGGTATGCTGTCAAGTAGCCTCTGGGTGTAGGGATGCCTGGGGCTGAGAAAAACGTCCTCCGATGTGCCAAGCTCCACAATCTGCCCGCCGTACATGACCGCTATTCTATCGCAAAGGTCACTGGCCAGGGCGATGTCGTGGGTGATGAAGATGAAGGAGATTCCCAGGTCCCGCTTCAGGTCCTTGAGCAGGTTCATCATCTGGGCCTGAATGCTCACGTCCAGGGCGGAGGTAGGCTCGTCCAGGATTACCAGGCTGGGGTTCAGCACCAGGGACATGGCTATCATGACCCGCTGCTTCATGCCGCCGCTCAGCTCGTGGGGATACCTGTTGACCACCTCTCCCGGCAGCCGCACCAGGTCGAAGAGCTCCAAAGCACGCTCTCGCGCCGACCCCTTGTTGCCCCGGTTGGCCTGCAGGAGAGGCTCTTCTACCTGGTGGCCCACCTTGAGCACTGGGTTGAGGGAGTTCATGGCTCCCTGGAAGACCATCGACATCCGCTTCCAGCGAATGAGCTGCCGGAACTCATCGTCCGGTATCGACGTTATGTTTTCGCCCTCCAGCGTCACGTCGCCGCGATAGCCAGTGGCGTTGCGCGGCAGAAGGCGCATGAGGGCAAGGGAGAGGCTGGTCTTGCCGGAGCCGGACTCGCCGACGATGCCCAACGCCTGGCCGCGCTCCAGGTCGAATGAGATGCCGTCCACGGCCCTCACCACCGCCTCGCGAGTGGTGTAGTACATGTGCAGGTCTCTCACCTCCAGGAGGCTCATTGCCTCGCCATCCTCAGCCTGGGGTCGACCACCCGCTCCATGCCCAGGGCGATGAGTACGAATGTCAGCGCGGTGAGCACGATGAGGATGCCCGGAGGCAGCACCCACCACCAATACCCGACGTAGACTGCGCCCGTCCTGAAGCCCTGGTCAAGTATCTGACCCCACGTGGGTATGGACGGGTCGCCCAGCCCCAGGAAGCTCAGCCCGGCCTCCGCCAGAATCGCGGCGGGCGTGAAGAAAATCATCTGGGCGAAGACAAAGGGCGCCATCTGCGGGAAGATGTGCCGGAACATAATGCGCCACCGGGACGCGCCCAGGGCCGCGGTCGCCTCCATGAGCTGCCCCGACCTTATCTGCAGCACCATCGACCGGATGACGATGGCGAGGCCTGGCCAGCCGAATACAATCATTATCGCGACTACTATCCACAGCTTCTGGCCCAGGATGAAGGCCAGGAACAGCAGGATGGGCAGAAGGGGGATGTTGGTCAGGATGTCGGAGAAACGCTGGATGGAGATGTCAGTCTTGCCGCCGGTGTAGCCGCTTATTATGCCCATCGTCGTGCCTATCGTGGTGGCCATTATTGCCGTGACCAGCCCGATAGTCAGCGCAACGGGAAACCCGAAGATTAGGCCGCGCGCCAGGTCACGGCCTATGGAGTCGGTGCCCATCAACCCGAAGCTGGACCCGCCCACCACGAACCGGACCGAGCCTATGGAGTCCTGAGGGCCGGACGACCGGGCGAGTACCCGTATCCGGTAGTCGCCCTTGAGCGGCTGGAACTCCCCGCCGCCCTGGGCGTCAGGCGTGCCAAAGACCGCCTGGTCAATCTCTCCCACAAGCTCGGTGGCCGGCGCCTGAACGCCGAACTCGCTCTGCAGGAAGCGGGACACCTCGCCGGCGACGGAGGTCTCGCCTGTGAGGAAGACGCGGAAGGGCGTATCTACGTACCTGACCACCGGCGACGTCTCGCCGGGCCTTGGGGCGGGGACCACGTGGCGGTAGAGGTTGACGACTCTGCCGTCCGGGCGCTCCACCGAGACGGTGACCGTCGTGGGCCTGGTGTCGTAGGAGACTCTCTCCAGGGAGAAGGAGGTGAAGGTGGGCGCTTCATCGTAGCCGTAGTCCAGGTCGAAGGTGTAGACGCTCTCCACGCCGCGTGTCGTCTGTCGCACCTCGGTCGGCTCGGTCGCCTCGAACACCGTGTGCTTGACGCCCCCGCCTATCCAGCCAGGAGGCACGTTCTTCGGGTTGTCGGCCCATTCTGAGGGGTTGTTCCACAGCCGGACGCCGAAGTCCAGGGGGTTGGTCGTCAGGGCGAAAACCGAAATCGCCACCATAGTGATGAAGAAAGCCACACCCGTCTTGCCGGTGGTGGAGGAGAGCAGCTCCTTGAGGGTGTTGCCCAGCGCGCCCGTCATTGGTACCTCACCCTGGGGTCAACGACGATGTAGAGCACCTCTAGGGTGAACCTGGCGGTGATGTAGATGAGGGTAAACATGAAGGTCAGCGCCACGACTACGGACTCGTCAACGGCCAGGATGGCGTCGTAGTAGAGGCGGCCCATGCCGGGCCAGTTGAACACCGTCTCCGTGAGGATGCCGCCGGCCACGGAGGACGCGAGGCCCAGAATCAGCCCCGTGAGGATTGGCGGAGCGGCCACTCGCAGGATGTGGTGTCGCATGACGCGGCCCTCCGGCAGGCCCTTGGCCCTGGCGACGGTCACGAAGTCCTCCTGGGCGGTGTTCATCACCATCGTGCGCACCACGTAGGTCCAGGAGCCGACGGAGATGAGCACCAGGGTGATTATGGGCAGGGCGGCGTGCCACATCAGGTCTATGAACCGTGGGATAACCCCTTCCGGCGGCGGGACGCTGTACATTCCGCCGGGCGGAAAGACCCTCACGCCAAAGGTGGAGAGCACGAAGTACGTCAGCAGTATCATGAGGATGCCCGCCCACCACGCTGGCAGGGCGTTGGAGGTAGCCGAGAACAGGGACGCTATGCGGTCGGCTCTTGTGCCCACCTTGGTAGCCAGCTTCACGCCGAATAACAGGCCAAGCGTGGCGGTTATCGCGGAGGCGGTGGTCACAAGGAGCATTGTCCTGGGCAGGCGTTCGGCGATGAGGGACGTTATCTTGCTGCTGCCGTCGGCGGTCTTCAGGGTTCGGGCCTCACCCAGGTCCAGCATGATGACCCGGCCGA
The DNA here is from genome assembly GCA_034422115.1 of Dehalococcoidia bacterium. GTDB lineage: Bacteria > Chloroflexota > Dehalococcoidia > Lucifugimonadales > UBA2985 > DAOUJW01. Next base: position 247,396 of record DAOUJW010000017.1, read on the forward strand.
TCATTCCGGGAAGGCGGAAGTACCAGGGCCTGTCCAGGTCGTAGGACTCCTCAAGCTCCTGGCGATGCTCCTGAATGGCGCGCTCTATCTGGTCGGGGTCTCTGACGGTCTGGGCCAGCCCCTGGCGCAGACCCCGGACCTCCTCGTTGACTATGGCCGTGAGCATCCGGTCTGAGAAGCCGGTTGCGCCCAGGGTCACCGCCACCATGACCAGAACGGCGAACAGTACGCCAAGGAGGGTTATCGCTCTTATTGCCAGGGTCTTGGCAATGGACATCACGGCGCCTTGGACGGGTCGCCTCTGCCGGGCGGTCTGCTACGCAGGGGGGCCGGCCCCTCTGTTCCTGCCCGATCTCATTACTATCAGGATGAGGCCGACACCTATTCCGGCCGCCGCGGCAAGTATAATCCCGATGATAATCCCTATGGATATGCCACCGTCGCCGTCGTCCGCCTCAGGCGTCTCCGCTTCCGGCATCGCCGTGGCCGCGGGCGTTGTGCCGGGGGCGGGCGTGGCGTCGGTTGTGGTCGTGGGAGTGGTGGGCTGGGGCTGCAGGGGCGGCGCGCCGTACTCGATGTCCAGCCTGTGCTCCAGGACGGAGGCCAGCTCGTCGCTGTAGGCCGCCAGGTAGAGGTGGTACAGGTCGCCGGGGAGGGTTGCCACCTCCGAGGCGGGAATCTGCACTTGGAACCTGTTGCCGCCCAGGGCCTCCGCCGAGCCGGACTTGACTATCTCGTCCGTTGCCGGGTCAAGGAAGATGTACTGAACGGCAAGCTGCCCGGGGCCCTCAAGCCCCACAATCGCCGAGAAGTCCGTTCCCTCCTCCAGCGCGCCTCCCTCAATGCCGCTTATCTGCACGACTGGAGACGTTCCGAAGTAGAGGTCGCCGGGCTTGAAGGGGTAGTTGGCATCCCTGAAGGCCGTGATCTGGGCGAACTGCGCGGCGCTGTCAAAGGTCTCAAGCTGGTACGGGCCGTTGCTGATGATCATGTGGTCCTTCTCGGCGAACCAGTCTATGGCCGAGCGGTATCTCTCCACGGCCTCCGACTCGCTGACCAGGGATTGACCTCCAACGGTCAATACGTCCTGGGGCACAAAGCCGTCCTCCGCAAAGCTGCGCAGGGTATTCCTGACCAGCCGGGCGTCGCCGTCCTGGATGAGGCTGGCCCAGTTCACGTTGAACCGCGCCGCTGACGTGTCGCTGTAGGCGAGCTTCCTCTGCTCAAACACCAGGTCGTCCATGGCCGCCAGCACCTCCCAGGGCATGCTGACGCCCGAAACGCTGGCGAACTGGGCAATGTAGTCGTTCTCGAAGTGCCAGAAGTCGGCGTACACCTCCAGCTTGTTGTCCGGCGTAATGCGGAACCCGCGGAAGGTGTCCGTGAAGGGCTTGTTGGTGGTGCCGATGGAGAACTCTATCTTGGCCTTGTCCTCGCTGTAGACCATGTCAAATAGCTGGGCGATGGGGTAGATGACGTCCGCCATTGTGATGGGCCGGCCGTGGTGCCAGGAGCTCTGGAAGTACCTGGAGTAGTCGTAGGTAATCTTGCTGGTGGCCTGGGTTCCGGAGGGAACGGTGTCCCACCTCCCCACGTCGGCGTCCCAGCTGAAGGCGTCCGATGGCAGGTCCAGCTTGCCGCTTGGGCCTGCCGTCTCGACCTCGTAGTCGGCGCGGAAAGCGATGGGCGTGCCGGAGAAGGGGTGGGTGGCCAGGGGCGAGTCCTGGAGGTTGCCCCAGATGTCGGCGCTGTACACGTCCCCAAAGCCTCCGACGGGGTTCCACGTAGTGCGGTTGGTCCACACCCAGAGGTTGCCGACGTTCAACTGGTCTGTGGCGCCCGGGACGTGGGCCTCTCGCAGAGTCCAGAGGCTCTTGGGGCCGGAGACCAGGTCCTCCGTCACGCCCTGTATGTCGGCCCTGGCGGGGAAGTTGTTCACGGCGGTGACGACCCACAGGCGCACGGACTCGTCCAGGCACGCCTTGGTGGCCTGGGCGTAGAGTCGATTTCGCTCCTCCAGCCCGTTGAAGTCGCCGGTGAAGATGCGCTGGCCTATCTCGTCTATATTAGGCGCTTCGTACTGCCAGAAGCCCACCTCCTGCCAGCCGGGCATGTTGCCAAGCCAGGGGGCGCACATCTGGTTGATGGATGAGAAGTCGTACCTCTGGGGCGAGCCGCGACCCCATCCCTCCGTGTACAGGTGCCACTGGAAGAGCTGTGGGTCCGTGCCGTACACGGTGAAAATGGCCGGACCGAACTGCTGCGGGATGGGGATGATGGAGAAGCCAAGCTGCTCCAGGTCGGCGCGCAGGGTGTTGCCGATGTCAAAGCGCTCGTCCTCCGTTCTGACGATGAACTTCAGGTCGATGCGCTGGTCGTTGTAGTGCCAGAAGCCGTCCCTCATCTCCGCGCCTGCCCCGGTCATGGCGCGGGTGACGATGTCCTTGGCAAGCTGGGGGTCGTACTTTATCTTGGCCCCGCGCACGGTCTCGAACACCGTGAGGTAGTCAAAGTCCTCCGGGCTGACGTGGGTGAGCATCTCACGGGCAAAGCCCTGGTATATCTCCTGGGAGATGAAGGGCCTGTTGACTATGTACTGGAGCGCCTGGCGCACCTCCTTGATGGAGAGGGGGTTAAGCTCGCCCTCAGGCGCGGGCGCGGGGTTTGTTATTATCGAGATCATGGTGGCCGGGGCCTGGTACACGGTGACGTCCGTGTTGTCCTCCAGGCGCTGGGCGGCCGGGATCTTCAGGCCGAAGATATACATGTCCATAGCGCCAGCCTCCAGCTCCCTGGAGGCTATGTCCACGTCAAAGGCGCTGAAGTTGATGGTGTCCGTGGCCGGGCCGGGCCGGTCGTGGGGCGGGACGTAGTCGCTCGGTGGGGCGAGAGCCAGGAGAACCAAAAGGAGCGCCAGGGTTGTTCCAGCTAGCAGGTATCTTCCGGCCTTCTTGCCTCTCATATTCACTCTCTTCCGGTTGTTGATATGGATTCGGCTCCGCTAGCCCAATAGTCTACTACAGACTGAGCGGGGCCGCTACGAAAACGGGGACTCTTTGATTATTCTACTCCGGCCTTGGCCCGGAAAGCGCGCACGCCCACTGCCACGCCCGCAAGCGCGGCCAGGAACATGCCTATAACGCCTATTGCGATTGAGAGCGTAGTCCACATATCGGAATCATCGTCCTCTTCGCCCCGCTCTCCCTGCTCCATAAGATCGAGCCTTGCCTGGATGTCCTGAAGCTGTGATTTGATGTCTTCAGACATTAAGAGCACCGTTGGCGGATCTGCGGGAGAACCGTCCGACACGTCCGGGCGGTCCCCCTGCAGGGTGTCCAGCCGCTCTGTGATGTCGACCACGGCCTCCTGTATGTTGTCAAAGCCAAAGTCCATGAAGAAGGAGCCGGTCGCTATGTTGCCGGAGGCGTCAATGGCGCGGAAGTCGTGTGCGCCCTCCCCGGAGATGGGAATGAAGAGGCGGGCGGCGAAACGACCGTCGGCGTCGGTCCTGATGGTGCTGACCACGGCGCCGCTAATCTCCAGGTAGACGTCCTGGTCGGGCTGGAAGTTGGAACCCTGGATGGTGATGTCCTTCCCGCCCGGCCCGGAGGGCGGCGAGAGGAATATGGATGGCAGAGGCATGAGCTCCTTGCGGGCAAACCCTATCTTCTGGTTCAGAGGCCCGAACTCGCCCAGGCGGGCGTCCGGCCAGGCCATGTACACGTCCGTCTCCGTTGCCTGGATGGTGAAGTAGTCGCCTATGAAGGCCCCGCCCGGGAAGGCGTAGTTGGGGTTGGAGGGGAAGTCCGTCACCCTGGCGTTCTCAATCCAGGTCTCTCCGCCGTCCTCGGAGCTGGTGTAGTAGATGTGGTATCTGGCCTCCACCGGGTCGTCACGCATGTCTCCCCACATGGCGTGGATCACCCCGTCCGGGCCGGCTGTAACGGAGGGGAAGAACTGCACGCGGTCGGTGTCGTCGTCGTTCAGGCGCTTGCGTGACCACGTCTCTCCCTTGTCCGTGGAGGACAGGAAGAAGATGTCCCCGTCGTCCCTCTTTCCGTCCGGCGGCTTGGCCGTGTAGACCACGTACACCTCACCCTCCGGGCCGTTGGTTATCTGCGGGAAGCTGGAGGCCCAGAAGCGAAAAAGGGAGTTGCGCGGGCTGTAGGCGACCTCGTTGAAGTCGGCGGCCTGCTTGGTGACGAAGGTGTGGCCGTTGTCGTCGGAGCGGGCCACGTGCACCTCGGCGCGTCCCTCAAAGGTGTCGTCGTCCGTGCTGTCCATCCATGCCACGTACAGGGTGCCGTCGGGGGCGACCGAGGGCTGCGACCCCTGCACCACCCGCTGGTCCTCCTGGCCGAAGGCGCTGACAACCACGGGGCTGACCGCCACGGGTTCGCTCCAGGTCCTGCCGCCGTCCTCGGAGCGCACCAGCTCGATGCTGGTCTCCGTGACCGGCGCCTGGAGTATGGGGTCAACGCCAAAGAGGAAGATCACGGGGATCTTGGTCACGAACTTGGTGTAGGTGACGTAGATCACGTCCTTCTCAGGGTCATCGCTGCTCGGCCCAATGGTGAGCCAGGGCTTGTCCAGGAAGGGGAGGGACAGCTCGTACACGTCACGGCCCTCCTCGTCCGGCGGGAGGGTGGCGGTGGTGATGTGGCTGCGCGATGAGGCGATTGGCTCCTCCCAGTTGAAGCCGCCGTCCTCCGACTTGGCTATGGGGATGGCGGCAATGACGGAGGAACCGATGGCGTTGCCGATGGTGAACTCCTCCACGTCCAGGGATATGGCTGCCGCGTAGGCGTTCCCGTCCCTGTCAAAGGCGATAACGGGATCGCCCGCGCCTCCCAGGTCCTCTGAGGGGTACTTGACCTGGGACGGGCCCTCCCAGGAAGCGCCGCCGTCAATGCTGGTGTAGGTGGTTATGCCCGGGAAACTGTAGTCTATGACGCCCAGGACCACGTGCTCAGGGTCCTTGGGGTTTACTCCCAGGTGAGGCTCGGTCTGATAGGGGAACTGGCTGAAGTCCCGCGTTACCAGGATGTTGCGGCTGAACTTGGGCGATGGGCTGCGGTATGGCACCAGCGGCCCCTGGCCTCCGCCACCTTGCGCGGAAATGCCTCGCACCTTCGGCTCCTGGCTGGGGAGCGCGCTGCCCAGGGGATTGTCTTTGACGGAGGAGATGCGCGGGTCCATTCCGTGAGCCACGAGCCACGCGGCCCCGGAGAGGTGGTCCCGGAAGGGCTCCATCAGCGCCGCTGGCTCCAGGGATTGGTGAGACGATAGATTGGGGTCTCCTTTTTCTCCCGCCAGGGCAGTGGAGGCGAGGGAGGCCACCAGCAGAAGCAGGGTAAGTATGGTCCCCAGCGCAACAAATCTACGAGCCATTATGCATCCACCTTACTTTAGAAGCGTTCAGTTTGCGGGTGTTCCGGGATGAGGGACGTCCTTCGACGGCACAGCGGTCAACTTGCCGTTACTCCAACTGCGTCACAATAGAGTCCAACTGGTTGATGATTGCCAGCATGGCGTCCTTGGTGAAGACGTCCACGTATGCGCCGTACTCGCTGGCTCCGGAGAGGCTGTAGCTCTCCAGCCACGCCAGGTAGTTGTCGTCCACGGATACGTTCAGGCTGGGCTGCCTTTCGTCCCAATCAAAGTAGTTGTCGATTCTCAGGATGATGCGGTCGATGGGGGTGACCAGGGCCGGGTCAGCCTCAGCGGCGATGGACTTGAGGTTGCTCCAGTAGGCGCGGGCATCCTCCCTGGTGGTCGGTACGTCCCGCCGCATCTCCACCAGCAGAAGCCGGTGCTTCTCGACGGTGTCAGATGACTCCCTGATGACGTTCAGCCTGTCTTGGCCTTGGCCCGCTTCCAGCTGTGCGAGAGCGTTGCTCAACTGCTCCTCCAGGCCGGCAATGGTGTTGCTAAGGGCGGTTACGTCCTCATTGGGCGCTGCCCCCACCTGGGTCTCATTCCGGGCTATCTGCGCCCTCAGTTCGGCCTCCCGCGAACCGGCCGATTCCAGGTCCGCGGCGAGCGCCAGAGACTCCTTGGTTCTGGCGTCCAGGTCGGCCTGCAGGCCATCGACCTGCTCTCGCAGCTCTGAGAGCTCAGCAACGGCCTCGCTCGGGGCCGGCGTCTCATTCGATTCCTGGAGCATGCTGCCGAGTCCCAGCCCTCCGGCGAGACCCAGCAGTCCAACTATCAGGGTTATTCCAAACCACACAACGGTGGCGTTGCTCCGGCTTCCTGCGGATGGGGTGTTCTCATGGTTGATATGGCTGCTTGTGTCTTCCATTGCTCCTTGGCACCTCAGTATTCAATACTAGTTTACAGCCTAACAAAGCTGTGGTCTAGCACATAGCAGGTGGTCTCACGTCTCATCCTCGCTTGATAGGTTCAGGAGTTCAGCATACGAATGAAGTTTGAAGAAAAATTGAAGAACCTCTTGCCAATACAGGCTGTGGAGGTTAACTTTGGGGCGACCTGCGCGATATGGCGGACGGTGGCGTACCTATGAACTCAAGAGGGCTGATGATTGGATAAAGATGTTCTGATAAGTAGAACTTTGACCAGCATGTACGAGTTTGTGTCCTGCGACCAGTGCGACACCAGGCTTCGTTTTGGGGACTACGAGTGCCCACACTGCGGAGCGGACGTGGAGAACGAAATGCGGCGTTGGGCGGAGCGCCTTGTGGAGAAGCTGGCCCTTTGAGATCGGCTCTGCGGTAGTGGTATGGAACCCGCCCCACGCAAGCGGTTTATGGAGTGCCCCGGCTGCGGGAGTCCGGCAGTCCACGTGCCTTGGGAACCACAGGCGGTCGCGAGGCGCAGGCGTGTGCTCTGGGTCTTGGGCCTCTTCTGGCTTACCTCCATCGTCTGGGGGGCTCTTGCCCTCTTGACCAGGGAGCCGTCGTGGGTGTTTGCGTTGCCGGTCTACGCGCTGGTCTCCGTTGCGGTTGGTGTGGCATACTATAGGAGCGCGCACGGCTATCGATGCGCAAGCTGCAACCGCCGGTGGCGCGCCTGATCGCAGAAAAACCGCAGCCAGACGGGAGGACGAAATGCCGCCACGAGAGACCATAACCGTTACCCAGGTTTGCCCGGAGTGCGACGTGGAGTTGGGCACTTTCTCCGAGAAGAAGGAGAACCTGATGCTGTCCACGCGTGACGAAATCTGGTGCGACCCCTGCCAGGCCACAGTCCCGGCTATCCGCGACGTCTCAGGCAGACAGGCCTCGATAGAGAGGGAGATTGAGAGCTACCCCCGTTCCGCGGCCTTGGAAGAGGCTGTGACGGCGGACTCGGCGGCGGGATAGGGGAGTCCCGGTGGCGGATAAGGAGACCGTCGACTCCTGGATGGCGGAGCTGGACCCGTCGCTGAGGGAGATAGCGCAGACCCTCAGAGCGCTCATCCTGGAAGCCGTCCCGGACCTCCGCGAGTCCATCAAGTGGAACACGCCCAACTACGCCAGGGGCGGTAACGTCTGCTACCTGGCTGCCAACAAGGGATACATCAACATCGGGTTCTTCAACGGCGCAGGGCTGCCCAACCCCGACGGGCTGATTGAGGGCACGGGCGAGAAGATGCGCCACATAAAGGTGAGGAGGCCGGAGGACATACGGCCGGAGGTGTTTGCCTCACTGGTGCAGAAGGCCGCGCGGCTCAACACCGGAGCGGAGACGTAGACTACACCCTTTCCGCTCATGTTGAGCTTGGTCGAACCAGAGCGGAAAGGCAGCGAGGTAGTCTTGCCTCGCTCACCCTTCGACAGGCTCAGGGCGAGCGGTAGCATCTTCTATTGCCGACATGTGGTGGGAAGGCCGTATTTGCTTTTGAGCCGATAGTGTGCTCTAATGGGCGCGACCGACGTGTAAGGGGGTAGAGGCCATGAACATGTTCGATCCCCATCACCACCAGCGGATGGAGTACTGGGCGGACAAGGCAATGGAGCAGACCAAGAATGGCGAGTATAGCACCGCTCACCTCAGGGCCGCCGACGCCCTCTGGCACTTCATGGAGACTGTCGTAAAGGTCGTGACGTTCCCAATCTGGTGGCCCATTTCAATGTGGAACAGGCGCAAGAAGAGGAAGAACCAGAAGCCCCAGGACCCCTTTACCACCGACCTGAACAGGCCGCTTTACAAATAGCCGAAAGGCTCCGCCTTGTCTACTTCCAGGGGCAGCCCTGACTTCAATAGTAGCAATCTGCGTAGAGCAAGAGGTGAGACTATGAGCCCTCCATTCATCTGGGGACACAACGCGCATCAGGATGTAACCATGATGGAGTTGTCAGCGTCCAAGTCCATGCCCGAGCACGGCGGGGCCTCCCGCGGCCTGACCGACGTAATGTGGAACAGCGTCCATATCATTGAGGCGGTGGTACACTTCATGGTGGTGGTAGTCAAGGTCGTCACGGCTCCCGTCTGGTGGCCCATCTCCAGGTTGAAGAGATTGGGCAAGAAGACGAAAGGCCAGCCGCAGGACTCTTATACCACGGACCTGAACAGGCCTCTCTTCAAATAGCCGCGAGAATTCGGGAGCAAGAACTTCCCCTCACACCCTCTGGATTCCTGCCTTCGCAGGAATGGTCGTGTTTAGGGGTTTCCGCAGGGGCTTAGCCAAGCGCCAATACCTCTTCCCCCTCCAGGGGGAAGATTGAGATGGGGGTGGACGGCCTTTAACCCAGAGCCGCCTCCAGTGCCTTCTGCGACCCGCCTATCACCATCTGCCCGTTGACCACAACCAACGGCCGGCGTATCAGCCGCGGCTCCTCCAGCATCAGTTGCACCAGCTCATCTTCCGAGAGGCTGTCCGCCGGGCGGCCCAGTGCCTTGAACGACGGGCTGTTCCATGAGAACAGGTCCGCGGGCTTGCGGCCTTCAATCAGCTGCCGGATCTCGCTTTCTGTGAATTTATCCTGGAAGAAGTCCCTGTCTTCAGTTTCCAGACCCTTTTCGTGGAGCCACGCTCTCACCTTACGGCAGGTGGATCAGCGGCTCCACCAGTACAACGTCGCTTTGGGCATGTCTGCAACCTCCGTACTTTCCGTATATCAAGCAATGGCCTGCACCCTCATGAGAGTGCAGGCCATTAAGCGGATCCGTTTTGCAGGCGAATTTACGCCTTTGCTATCTCCTCGGCCTTGAGCACCGCGCGGATGATCTTGTCGTAGCCGGTGCAGCGGCAGAGGTTGCCGGCCAGCCAGTGGCGGATGCGGGCCTCGTCGGCGTCCGGCTCGCGGTCCAGGAGGCTCTTGGCCGCCACGATGAAGCCGGGGGTGCAGATGCCGCACTGGAGGGCGGCCTCTTCCAGGAAGGCCTGCTGAAGCGGATGCAGCCCCTCGGGGGTGGCAACGCCCTCAATGGTGGTGATGGTCTTGCCCTGTGCCTCGACGCCCAGCACGCAGCAGGAGTCTACGATCCTGCCGTCAAGGATGACCGTGCATGCGCCGCAGTTGCCGTCGTTGCATCCCTCTTTGGCTCCCGTGAGTCCAATTACGTCACGGAGACACTCAAGGAGGCTCTGGCGGCCCTCGCACAGGAAATCTACCTCGGTGTCGTTGATGGTGGTTCGTACGTGGACCTTATCTGCCATATCTATTCATCCCCCTTTGCTCTTGAAACTGCGGTCCGCAGGGCTCGCTTGGTGAGCACACCGACCAGGTGTATGCGCTGCTTGACGGTGCCTCTCATGTCGTTGATGGGGCTGGCGACGGCCTTGGCGGCCTCCGCGGCCTCCTCGATGGTGGCCTCGTTGGCGTCCTTGCCGACCATTGCGTCGGCTGCTGCCTGGGCCATCCTGGGCGTTGGCGCAACAGCGCCGACCGCGATCCTGGCCGAGACAACCTTCTCCTTGGCGGCGTCCAGCTCAACGGACACGCCCGCGTTGGCGATGGCAATGTCCATCTCGTTTCTGGGGATGAACCGGAGGAAAGCTGCGCCGGAGTTAGGCTTGGGGGTCGGGAAGTTCATGTTGACAAGAAGCTCGCCGTCCTGCAGCACGTTTCTGCCGGGCGCTGTGCAGAAGTCCTCAATCGGGATACTGCGGTTCCCGTTCGGCCCGGCTATATTGGCGACGCCGCCCAGGGCCATGAGGGCCGGAATCGTGTCGCCGCTGGGGGAGGAGTTGCACAGGTTTCCGCCCAGGGTGGCTCGTCCCTGGATCTGGATGCCGCCAATGAGGAAGGCTGCATCCACCAGGCCGGGGTAATGCTCTATAACGGTCTCGTTCTCGTAGATCAAGCAGCAGGGAACGCCGGCTCCCACGGTCAGGCCGTTGGCCTCCGAGTAGGAGAGCTCGTTCATCTCAGGGATCTGCTTGACGTCCACCAGGCGGTCAATCTCAAACCGGCCGCCGCGCAGTTGGACTATGACATCCGTGCCTCCTGCGAGGGCTTTGGCTTTGGGGCCACTTTCGGCCATCAACCGAACGGCCTCATCAAGGGTGGTAGGCGCTACATATTCGAAATCTTGCATGGCACATCCTCTCTTAGGCTGTGAATATTATAACACGGCCTCGCTAAAGGGCAATAGCCAAGGCGACGATGTAAGAGTTGTGCAAAATAGACCGAAACCCCAGCGCCGTGAAGCGAGCTCATCAGAAACCCAGGCGTCAAGCAATACACCAGATTGGGGGAAGTCCGGCCTCTCTACAAATAGAACACCCATGACGCCAAGACCGAGACCAGTTGACACCAAAGTCCTGCCAACAGCAGACCCGCTCCCCACTTGGCCAACCTCCTGGGTCGCGCCATTTCTCTCTCCGCTTCATTACCTTCCTGGCCACTTGGCTCCCTGCTTCCAGCCCGCAAGAACAGCGCGTGCCCGTGATGAAAAACTAACAGTAACCCCACTATGTTCAGCGCCAGCCCTAATGGTGTTCCGTAGAACAGTATAGTCATTTATCCAGTCCTTTCTTCTTGATCTTGGACCGCCGCGCTTTCCAGCAAGGGGGCAGTCTCAGGCTCACCTGTGCCGGTAGCGTGTCAAGTGAGGCCACAGAATGGGGTGGTTAATGGGACGTTGAGGGTTTGTCTCGCTTTGCGTCGGCGGCAGTCTTGCGAACAGTGAGGAAGCAGAATATCAAGCCATTCCCGATGAACAGATAAATGATGTTCCACAAACCATATGCATTGTCCATTATGTCGAAGGCGCCGGGGAATAGAGAGGCTGATAACACCAACAAGCCGATTCCGGCAGGAATGCTCAGTGCGCCCATTTTCACACCGAGAAGCCATCCCGCGGTTGGCCTTTCGTAGACGAGTGACGCGAATGCGCTAGTCGTCAGAATAAAAAAGGGAACAAATACGGTGAGTGTAGGAACGCCGATGTACAGCAACGCTAGAAATGCTATATAACCGCCCATGTCCGGGACCATTGTCGTTAACTCCTTGTTCGCTGGCGTTCCCTCGGCGCTCTGACGTGTGTGGGAGGTGTGTCAAGTTTTAAGGGGCGGGGTGCATCCTCTATATGTGAGCTTATCGGAGTATGAACGGTGCCGTTCACAATAGCCAACGCCTGTAGAGAATACCGGAATATTGGGAAGAAAAGCCCAGAGCCGCGATCTATAGGTAAACATGCACTGCCTCTCGGCAGGCATTATAACAGAAACTATGTGGATATAGAGTGGAGATTGAGTGGCAATATTAGTGGCATCTCGATTAGGCATTCTTGGGGTTTGTTGGTATTGCCAATGCTCCCAGGGAGCGCCATATCCTGCCCGCTCATAGCCCGCCCCGTACTCGATACGGGGCGGGAGTCCACGTCCCACCCCTCCTGGATTCCTCCCTACGGAGAGCTTTGCACAACCTAGATGTATCAGTTCACCAGAAGCGCGACGCTGTCATTCTGAACGGAGCCCTTCGGCTACGCTCAGGATAAACTGCGCGGAGTGAAGAATCCAAAGCCTCTGTCTGCAAAGCTGCGATGTCCGTAGGCAAAGCCCTTGGATTCTTCGCTGCGCTCAGAATGACATTGATACGGGGCTTGGTCACAAGTTACGCAAAGGTCTGCCTACGCAGGAATGGTGACGAAGGTATCATTAAGCGGGATGCTCGTACTTCTGACTTGTTCAGAGTATTCCAAATGCCCGGGCGGCGTTCAAACTGGCTTGTTGCGAAACCTTCCTTTTAGTTAACATTAATTAACAGCAGTCGGGTATCGGGCCAGGGTGTTCTCCTCCTTGGTCATAAACTCCAGGAGCGCCGGTTTGCCGGTTGCCATTGCCTCCTCTGCGCGCCGTATGGCCGGGACTATCTCCCTGGGATCTTCCACCCTCTCGCCGTAAGCGCCCAGGGCCCTGGCCACGTTGGCGTACTCGCCGTAGAGCTCGGTGAATCCGTAGCGCTCGGCCGCCACCGGATAGTTTCGGGAGTAGCCACTGAGGACGTGGTTGTTCAACACCAGCATAAGTATGGGGATTTCGTGTCTGGAAGCCGTCTCGATATCCATGCCGCACATTCCAATTGCCGCGTCCCCCATGATGGTCGCAACCAGCTTGTCGGGAGCGGCTAGCTTGGCCCCCATGGAGAGTCCCAGGGAGTAGCCCAGCTGACTTGAGTTTCCCCAGCCCAGGTATCCTCGAGGAACAGTGGGCTGATAGAAGGGGATGGTCTGGTCTCTGGGGTGGCCGGAGTCATGGGTGAGGATGGTCTTGTCCCGGTCCACCGCGTGCATGAAATCCCATATGACCCGATAGGGGTTTATCGGGGTCTCGTCGGAGGTTAGCAGTGGCATCCACTGCTCCAGCCACTCATCCTTGACCTTCTTCACTTCGTCGGCGACCCTGCCATCGCCCTTGCGTCCCTCCGCCCCGGTCTGCTTGCGAACCTCGTCGATGAGCTGGGTGAGCACCAGCCGGGCGTCTCCCTTGATAGCGTGATGTATCTGCTGCTCCTTATTGAAGTCCTTCTCATCAACGGTGCACTGGATGAGGGTCTTCCCAGGGGGAATGCCGACGGACGCCAGGTTGGTTGTGAAGCTGGTGCCGATACCGAAAACCAGGTCGGCCCTGTCCAGGAAATGGCGCGCCATTCGGGTCATAGTGCCGCCTCCGGCCCCGAGAGATAACGGATGGTCCTCCGGGAAACCGCTTTTTCCGGTGTTGGTGGTCATGACGGGAACGTTGGCGAGCTCTGCGAACTCCTGCAACTGGGCGGAGGCTTCAGCCCAGAGGACCCCCTGGCCCGCGAAGATCACAGGGTTCCTGGCGGCCAGAAGGGCCTGGACGGCATCGGTTACGTCTGCGGGGTCTCCTGCGCTTCTGGCTCCCTTGACCGATCTGTAGCTGAAGGCTTCTTCGGCTATCTCCTCCTGCCCCACGTCTCCCGGCACCTCCAGCACCACAGGGCCCGGCCTGCCGGATCGGAGAAGTGTGTATGCTCGTCGCATCATCTCAGGGATTCTGGGCGCCTGGTTGATCTGGGAGACCCACTTGGTCACTCCCCTGTAGTTCTCGACGGCGCCAAAATCCGGCGGCTGGCCCGACCGGCTGCGATTCGCTGCGCCCGGGACTATGAGGATGGGGACCGATTCGGCGTAGGCATGGGCGACCCCGCCAAAGGCGTTTTCAATCCCAGGACCTGACTGGGTGACCACAACTCCATTAGGGCGTCCATTGGTCACCTTGGTGTAACCATCGGCCATGTTTACCGTGGTGCGCTCGGTCCTGGACATGATAGGCTTGATCCCGGCTATGGCACAGTCTTCTATAAGGGTGTTGGCCGGGTAGCAGAAGAGGTACTCAGTGCCTTCCATCTTCAGGATATTCGCAAGCGCCGCGTTGCCTTTCATGGATGGTCCGCCTTTCCTGTCACACCTCTGACGAGTTGAAAGCCCCCTGTTTGTACTATTCTTAAGGGTACTCTGAACAAGTTAGAAACAAGACTATTCCGCCTAATTATACCTTCACAACCATTCCTGCGGAGGCAGGAATCCAGGAGGGGCGGGATGTGGACTCCCGCCTTCGCGGGAGTGGATTGGGCTTATTCAGACCTTCCTTAAGCCTTTGCTGCGAGCCAACCGGCAACGCCCTCCCGGTTCCGCTCCAGCCAGGTGGCGTTCAGCCGGATGCGCTCCAGCGACTGCTGGATGGTCCTTGCAGCCGACGGCGCCGGGTGGCTCTCGAAGAAGTCCTCCACGTCCTTGGCGCGCTCCGGGTCGGTGAAGGAGCCGGTTATGCCAACGAGCCGCATTATGGCGAAGCCGCCGCGCCCGTACCGCCTGTCGAACTCCTCCCAGTTCTCCTTGATGAACTCCCAGGCCAGGTCCTTTCCGTAGCGGTTGCCCGCCAGGGAGACCACCACCAGCACGGTGTCCTGGGAGCGAACCTCGTCGGAGAGGGAACGCTCCAGCATGTCCGATAGGAGCTCCCTGCTCTGGAACCGGGTCAGCGCGCCCAGCAGGCGCATGCGCTCCTCGTGGAGGTCAGCCTCCCGCTCCAGCCTCCACATGGTGTCGTAGGTGGACTCGTCACCCTCCTGGGCCACCAGCCCGTAGACCACGCCCTTCAGGTCCGGGTGCAGCGATGACTGGTCGTCCAGGTACCGGCCGAAGCGGCCCTTGGCCTCTGCGATGGTGCCCGGGTCTCCGTAGCCACCGAACTGCCCCAGCACGACGCCCCGGCGCAGGGAGTCCAGGTGGCCCTCGTCGGGACCTGCGTCCCAGCCCACCTGCCCGGCGATGCGCTCGTACAGACCCCTGGCGTACGCCTGGTACCGGTCTATGCACGGCTCGTCAAAGAGGAGGTTCTCCATGCCGCGCAGGTTGGTGGACAGGTCGCTCCAGACGGAGGCGTCCGACTCGACTTTGTAGGCCTCCGCCAGGGACAGGAACTGGGTTGCCGGCAGGAAGCCCGCACGCACCAGGGCGTAGGCGTCGTTCTGGAGGCCCAGGCGGTCGACGGCCGGAAGCTCCAGCCGCTCCACCGCTCCCTGCAACCTGTTCCAGCCCTCCGTCGAGTAGTTCACCCGGTAGAACCCGGTCTGCCCGGCGTTGGCCTTCACCCATCCGCCGGAGCCTGTGTCCTTGTCCAGCTCCACGTCGGCGTCCCGCTGTTCCATGAGCAGGGACACCTTGTCGTCGTCACCGGCCCTGGCGACGCTGACAGGCACCTGCCACAGAGTGGGGTCTGCTTCGCTCTCGTCCAGCAGGTGGTCGTATAGGAAGCGGCGCTGGGTGAGACCGACGCGCCGCGCTCCTTCGTGCGCGCGGGTGTCCGTCTGGAGCACGGGGTAGCCCATCTGCTTGACCCAGGTGTTCATGATGGCGGTGACGGGCTGGCCGGACGCCTCCTCCAGGGCCGTCCACAGGTCCTCCGTGCGGGCGTTGGCGTACTGGTTGGCGGAGAGGTAGCCGTGCAGCCCCTGGCGGAAGGTCTCCTCGCCCAGGAAGTTCTCCAGCATCCTCAGGGTAGCGCCGCCCTTGCTGTAGCTGATGGCGTCGAATAGCTCACGGATCTGGGCGGGATTCTCAACACGTGCCTCGATGGGGTGTGAGTTGCGAAGCCCGTCCAGGCTCAGGCCGGAGTTGGTGTCTTGGAAGACGAACTGCGTCCACATGTTCCACTCCGGGTACTGGTGGTCGACGGCCTTGTCGCCCATCCAGGAGGCGAAGCTCTCATTGAGCCACAGGTCGTCCCACCACTCCATCGTCACCAGGTCGCCGAACCACATGTGGGCCATCTCGTGGGACACCACCTCCATGATTCGCTGCTTGGTCGCCGCCGAGGAGTTCTCCGGGTCGAAGAGCAGGGCGGTCTCCCGGTAGGTGATTGCGCCCCAGTTCTCCATTGCGCCCGCCGCGAAGTCCGGCACCGCTATGTGGTCCAGCTTCTCAAGCGGGTAAGGGATGTCGAAGTAGCTGTTGAAGTAGTTGAGCAGCCCCACGGCGTTCTCCACTGCGAAGCGCCCCTGCTCCTCCTTGCCGCGGGTGGCCCAGACCCTGATCAGCGTCCCGTTGGGCGCTCTCTCCTCCACCGACGCGAAGTCGCCGACGATGAACGCCAGCAGGTAGGTGGACATCTTTGGCGACTCGCCGAAGCGCACGGTCTTTGCGCCGCCGGCCGCGGGCGTCTCGCTGACTATCATCGTGTTGGAGATGGCGACCAGGTCAGACGGGACAACCAGCGTCACGTCGAAGGTGGCCTTGACCGCGGGGTCGTCCCAGCAGGGGAAAGCGCGCCGGGCGTCGGTGGCCTCAAACTGGGTGGTGGCAAGATACCGCTGCTGGCCCTCCGGGTCGGTGTACTGGCTGCGGTAGAAGCCCCGAAGCTGGTCGTTGAGGGTGCCGTTGAATCGGATGTAGAGGGACGCCGCTCCGGCCGGGATGTCCTGGCCGAAGGCGAAGGTCGCCGTCTCCATCTCCTCGTCAAGCGAGATGCTCTGGGCCGACAGCGTCGTGCCGTCCGCCAGGGTCGCCTGCACCTCCAGGATGTCAAGCTCAATGGCGTTGACGGCGATGCTGGATACGGCCTCGTCCACCTCAATGCTGATGGTCTCCTCACCGGCGAAGGTGAAGGCGCTCAGGTCCGGGGTCAGGGTGAGGTCGTACTTCACCGGGCGGACGTTGGTGGGCAATCTATAGGCTGAGACTGTGGTCATGTGATCTGTCCTTCCTCCCTAGTTGGGCTGGATAGATTATACGCTACCACGCCGTTATCGGGAAACCGCGAGGGTGGTCAATAGAGCGATGATATAATTGGGCAAATCTGCAATCATAAGACCTCTTCCCCCTTCAAGGGGGAAGAACGAGATGGGGGTGTCATATCCCCCAAGGAGGAGACCTTGGTTACGAGACAGGACTACAGGCTGGACAGCGGCGGCATACCACTGGCCGCGACCCTTTTCGTGCCCCCCGGCCCCGGGCCGCACCCGGCGCTGGTCATATGCCACGGGATGCCCGCGGGCCCGCGCCCGGACCCCGGCGCATCGGACGCGGCTCCGGCAGAAGAAGGCCTTGAGTACCCCGGCCTCGCCGAGTGGTGTGCCTGGGAGGGCTTTGCCACACTGATATTCAACTTCCGCGGCACCGGCGACAGCGGCGGGAACTTCCACGCCCTGGGCTGGGCGCGGGACGCGGACGCGGTGGTCTCCTGGGTTATCGAGAGGCCGGAGGTGGACCGAGAAAGAGTAATTCTGCTTGGCTCCAGCATGGGGGCCACCATCGCCATATACACAACTGCCAACCGCCCTGAGATTGCGGGCCTGGTCTCCTTCGCGGGCCCGGCGGCCTCCAGGCCCCGGGCCGAGCCTGCCGAGGCCGTGGAGCGCATGAGGGCAATGGGCATAATCCGCGACCCGGACTTTCCGCCCAACCTTGAGGAGTGGGCCAACGAGGGCGTTGCCCTCAGCCCGTCGGAGTGGATTGGCAAGGTGGCTCCGCGACCCCTCCTGCTTCTCCACGGAGACGCCGACGACGTGGTGTCGCCGGACAGCGTCTATGCGCTCTACGAGCTGGCCGGTGAGGGCAAGGACATGCAGATGCTGCCGGGCGTGGGGCACCGCTTCCGCAGCGAGGCCGCGGCCATCGGCGTTGCGCTGGAGTGGCTCAAGGGGAAGTTTATTGCCAATTATGCCTAGCGTGCCTCTACTCGTTGACAAGTATGGCTGAAGTTTGTACCATAATAGTAGCCGGCAGGGCTGCTAGCTGAGCCCGTGGGTGGTTCTCATCCGTCGGCTGCGCTTAATTTACTGAATGTACGTTTTATATCTGGACGAATCCGGTACTCACGCGGAGGCCAGCTACTTTGTGTTAGCTGGCCTTGCTGTTTTCGAGAGAGAAATTCATTGGTTCGCTCAGGACCTTGATTCTCTGCAAAGGGAATATTTCCCCCAAGAAACTGAGGCGGTCTATTTCCACGCGTCTAGGCTGCGCGTTCGAGCTGGTGACGAAGTGGAGTTCCCTTGGGGGCAACTGACTCCTGAGCAAAGGAACGAACTGAAGGACAGAATCTATGAGGTGATACGCAATCGTAGAGGAGTCCTGTTCGCGTGCGCCGTGGAGAAGAGGTACGCTGAGCTCCGCCATGAAGATCCCTACGAGAGGGCGTTTGAGGACCTCATGAGCAGATTTGACATGTTCATGAGGCGCACAAACCAATCTTTGGTAGCGGATGGGAAAGAAGAGCAACGCGGTCTGGTAGTGTTAGCCCAATCCAGCTACGACAAGACCCTTTCACTTTTGGCTGGCCGTCTTAGGGAAAGGGGTACCCGTTGGGGTTCTCTCCATAATGTTACGGATGTTCCTTTTTTTGCTCCTGCCCGTGACACACGTCTATTGCAGTTTGCAGATTTCTGCGCAAACGCGGTTTATGGTCGGTATCACGCGGGATTAGCCAGGGATTTCGACCGTATAGCGCCGAAATTCGACCAAGACGGCGGAACATTGCACGGCCTAGTGCACCTCAGCACAGATTATGCGTGTTCATGTATAGCGTGCTTTAGCCGACGCGCACGTTCGTGATATCCTTCTTGGTCACTGAGGATGTCTGGCAATAGCGCTAACCCTCTCATCCCCGCGTTGACTCATTCGCCGTGTCGTGTTAGTATCTAGGGGCATTCGGCAGACGTTTCCCTTGCTCGTGCGGGGAAACCACAGAACAGGAAACGGATTCTGCTCGTGCTCGGGATGAGCTTCAGGCTGCACCCGACTGCTTTTTCAGTAGAATCGTACAACGTGAGCTAGCCACGCGCCCAAATGGGGCACGTGCGCCGGACTTGATCCACCGGAATCTTCAGTATCTAAGGAGAAGCTGGTTTGATTACTACTATGGTGGGGAATTATCCCAAAATCTCCCCGGACGCCAAAGCCCCCAGCCTGCGCGCAGCTATCTCCCGCTTCGACGAGAGCCGTATCACTCTGGAGGAGCTGAAGCGGGTGGAGGATGAGGTGACCAGGGAGGTTATACAGGACCAGGTGGACGCAGGGCTGGACCTGGTCACGGACGGCCAGATCCGATGGGATGACGGCCAGACGTACATTGCCCGAGGCATACAGGGCTTTACCATCAACGGCCTTATCCGGTACTTCGACACCAACACCTACTACCGACACCCGATACCGGAGAAGAAGCTGGCGACCAACGGCGCCATCACGGTGAAGGACTACGAGTTCGCCGCGGCCAACAGCGCCCGGCCGGTCAAGGCCGTTGTCACGGGGCCGTACAGCCTGGCGCGGCTGTCGCAGCTTGGCTGCTACGATGACCTCCGCTCCCTTGTGATGGACCTTGTGCCCATCCTGAACCGGGAGGCCAAGGCCCTCCAGGCCGCGGGCGCTTCCGTGATCCAGTTCGATGAGCCGTCCATTCTCAAGCACAAGGAGGACATAGACCTGTTCGCAGAGGCCATCGAGGCCGTGACCGACGGCGTCACCGCCACCACAGGCGTGTGCACCATATTCGGAGACGCGTCGGGAGTCCACAGCCGGCTGTTCGGCCTGCCCGTCAACATAATCGGCCTTGACTTTGTGATGGGGCCGGGCAACTACGACCTCGTCGGCGACCTGCCCCAGGACAAGACGCTGGGCGCCGGGATCGTCGATGCCCGCAACACCCGCCTGGAGACGGTGGAGGAGATCACAGAGAGCATCAAGCGTCTGAGCGCGTCGGTTTCGCCGGACCGCCTGCACGTCAACCCAAGCTGCGGGCTGGACTTCCTGCCCAGACCCAATGCAAGAGCCAAGCTGGTCCGATTGGTGGAAGGCGCAAAAAAGGCCCAGGAGGAGTTGTCATGAGCGATAAACTACTGACCACGGCAGTCGGGAGCTATCCCAAGCCGGACTACATCACCAGGGCGCGCAGCCAGCTTCTGAGGGGCGAAATATCGTCCGGGGAGTTGGAGGAGCTGGAGAAGCAGGCCACGGCCTACTGGATCCAGGTGCAGGAGGACGTGGGGATGGACGTGATGGTGGACGGCGAGATGTATCGTGGCGACATGGTGGCCTACTTCGCCGAGAACATGGAGGGGTTCACCAACAGCGGCCTTGTGCGATCCTACGGCAATCGCTACTACCGCAAGCCCATCGCCACCGGCCCCATCGGCAGGGCCAGTCCCATGACCGTTGACTGGTGGAAGTACGCCCAGAGCCTCACGGACAAGCCCGTGAAGGGGATGCTCACCGGGCCGTACACCATTGTTGACTGGTCATTCAACGAGTATTACCCCACCAGGGAGGCCTTCATCATGGACACCGCAAGGGCCGTCCACGATGAGGCGATGGACCTGGCCAAGGCGGGCTGCAAGTACATCCAGATTGACGAGCCGGCGCTGTCCGTCAGGCCGGAGGAGATGGAGATTGCGGCCAGGGCCTTTGCAGTCGTCACCGACGGGCTGGACGCCTTCACCATCACCCACATCTGCTACGGCGACTTCGCCAAGGTCTTCCCGCACCTGGCCACCTTCCCGGTGGACATGCTGGACATGGAGATGACCAACAGCGACTTCGACTTCCTTGACCTGATTAGGGACTACCCGTCCTTTGACAAGTACCTGGCGATGGGCGTTGTGGACGTTCACAACCACGTCATTGAGCCGCTGGACAAGGTGAAGGCGGGCATCAAGATGGGGTTGGAGGTGCTCACCCCGGAGCGTCTGTACATCGACCCCGACTGCGGGCTGAAGACGCGCATGGTGGATGAGTCCATTGCCAAGCTCCAGGTCATCAGCGACGCCGTTCGCGAGGTGAAGGAGGAGCTGGGGATAGAGTAGGGGATACCCGGTTTCTCTTATAATGTCCAATGCCACCGCTCACCCTGAGCATGTCGAAGGGTGGGCGGGTGCCTCAAGGCTGTTGAGTGACCGCTCTGGTTCGACAGGCTCACCATGAGCGGGAAGAAGGCTATCTCTTACCTGTGACCAACGCCTTTTGAGTCTTACCTCTCTGGTTCGACAGGCTCACCCCCGTATCAAGTACGGGGCAGGCTATGAGCGGTAAGAGGGTCGTATCCCTGTGAACGTCAGTTGGTTGCCAACGCCTCTTGAATCTCCCCCCTCACCTCCGCGTCCGTCTCCAAGGCCAGCGCATCCCTTAGCGCAGCCTCAGCCTCCGGCCCGCCTATTGCGCCCAGGGCCCAGGCGGCGTGGCCGCGAACCAGGGGCAGTTCGTGGCCCAACGCCTCTACGAGGGCGGGCACGGCCGTTGGGTCGCCGATGTTGCCCAGGGCCACGCACACGTTGCGCAGCATCCCAGCGCGCTTGGCCCGCCTGACGGGGCTGTTGGCGAACCGCTCCCTGAACTCCTCCTCCGTAATCTGGAGCAGGGGCAGCAGCTCCAGGGCCGTAAAGCCGTGCTCTCCGACCTGGAAGGCCGGCTCCCGGGTGGGCTGAGCCTTGCGGTTCACGGGGCACACGTCCTGGCAGATGTCGCAGCCAAACACCCAGTCGCCGACCAGAGGCCGCAGGCCCCTGGGCACGGAGCCGCGCAGCTCGATGGTCAGGTAGGAGATGCACTTTGTATTGTCCAGGACGTAGGGCGCGATGATTGCGCCCGTGGGGCAATCGTCTATGCAGATACGGCACTGGCCGCAGGTCTTCCTGGACGGCGCGTCCGGCTCAAGCTCAAGGTCGGTGATGATCTGGCCCAGGAACACCCAGGAGCCGTGACTGCGGGTGAGGACGTTGGTGTTCTTGCCAAACCAGCCGATACCCGCGCGCTCCGCCACGGCCCGGTCCAGCATGGGGCCGGTGTCCACGTAGATTCTGGCTTGCACCGGCTGCTCCAGGCTCTCCGAGAGCCTCTGCGCCAGCAGCTTCAGGCGGCGCTCCATGACCTTGTGGTAGTCCTGGCCCCAAGCGTAGCGCGCCACCTTGCCCCGCGGGGTAGGAGAGTCGCTTTCCTGGGGCGGGTCTTCCGCCATGTAGCTCATGGCCACGGCGATGATGGAGCGAGCGCCGGGCAGTATCTCCCGGGGGTTGCAGCCGCGCTTGACCCTGGCCTCGTGGAACCAGGGCAGGCCGTCCATAAGGCCCTCGCGTACCCTCTCCAGGGTTATCTCCTCCGCCTCCCGGAACGGCTCCGCCGAGGTTATGCCCACAAGGTCGAAGCCAAGCTCGGCGGCCAGGCTCTTGACCGCTTCCTTGGCCCTGGCGTCGTATGTCTTTGTCTCTGAGGTCATGTCGGGGACATTATGCCACAGATTGCCGCGCCTTATGCTTGGGAAGGGACGGGTGTGCTCTACCGGAGTATGGGCAGCTCCAGCAGCGCCTCCGGCCTGTCAATGACGAAGTCGGCCTTCGCCTGGGCGTGGCTGCTGTTGGCCGCGGGAATGCCCCAGATCGCAAGGCAGCTCCAGCAGCCGGCCGCCTGCGCCGCGCCCATGTCTGCGGGGGTGTCCCCAACGACGATGCACTGGCTTGGCTCAGCACCCAGGCCCTCCAGAGCCAGAAGCACGCCCTCCGGGTGGGGCTTGTGGTTGGTCACGCTCTCGAATCCCACGCCTACGGAGAAGAACTCCCTCGCGCCCACCTCCACAAGCTCCTGGGACGCCCCGACGCGCCGGCCCTCCGTCTCGAACACCCAGCCCTTCTGGGTCAGGATGCCCATCTTCAGGCTCCGGGCGCGGAGCTCCTCAAGCACCTGGCGGACTCCGGGAAAGAGGGAAATGAGCCCGGCCTTCTTGGTCCAGTAGGTACGGCGATAGCTCTGGAAGAGGGCATCCGGTGTTAGTCCTTCCCTGTCCTCCAGGGGTCGCAGGGCGTCCTGTAGCTGGCGACCGTCCATGTCCCGGAAGAACGTCTCCGCGGTCGGGTCGTGGATGCCCGCGGCGGTGAAGACGCGCTGGAGGGCGTCAAGCCGGGCGGCGTAGGAGTTGACCAGCGTGTCGTCGAAGTCGAAGATCAGGGTGGTTATGGACGGCGTCGAGTCGCTCACGGGTCGGCCTAGTACTGCTGGAAGAGGCGGCCCCAGCCGGTCTTCATGGCGGCCTTCACCCGGCGGTTGCCGATGAAGCGGAGCCAGTAGGAGTTGTGGTACAGGTTGGAGGCGACGAAGGCCCAGGGCGCAATGGGAGACCTGAGCAGGATGTTCTCCAGGGGCTTGAGGGGCCCCCAGTAGATGAGCTTCTGGCCCCGGCTGGCAAAGGTGTTGCCGCTCCCCTCGAAACGCCAGTCCACGCCGGAGATGTCCTCGCCGACGGTCTCTATCTGGGAGGGGTCGCCGCAGCCCAGGCCCCGCTCGTGGGCCAGCCGGATGAACTTGATGGACATGGGGTCGAAACCCATCATCTTGGCCGCCACCGCGTCGATGGCAACCTGGTCTGCACTTGCAAGAAAGACGTTCTTCTCGTGCCAGCGCATCGCACGGGGTCCGGGGCCGTCGCCTGCAAAGGTGCCGTCCATCACTGCAAAAACGCCCGGGTGAATCTCCTTCTGGATGGTCAGCAGGTCAACCAGCGTCTCGTGGATAACCGAGTGGGTCCAGTGGCGCTTGCGGTTCAGCAGCCCGCCAAAGGCGTTCTTCATTGCGCCGGTCATGGTGGTGAAGACGTGGGTCTTCATGGTGGGCAGGTGCACCACGTTCTTGCCCGGGAATATCTCCGGGATGGCGAGGCCCTCAGGGAATATCTCGTCCAGCACCATCATCTCGCCCTTGGGCTGGTACGGAATCCACCTGTTGGGCGGGACGTCCAAGTGTACGTTGGGCAGGTTGTACTTGTCCTGCACGGGCTTCTGCTTGTTGCGAATTTCCCCCTCGAAGGAGTCCACGACCACAGTGCCGTTATGCGCTGCGATGAGGTCGCTGTAGCCGTCCTGCTGGAGCGCCTTGATGACGCCCTCAAGCTGCCACGGCGTGGTGGAGCAGGCGGGGTAGTAGTGCTGCCAGGATATGTTTATCTTGAGCAGCGTGGGTACGTCTATGGGCAAGTGCGACTGGTAGTCGGCGAGGCGCATGGCTTTGCCGATGTCCTCCAGCACCGTCTCAGGGCGGGTGTAGACGACGGCTACCTTGGCCCTTGTGGAGGCGCGGCCGTCCCCCGGGCGGTCGGCTTCCTGGATGGTGGGCTGTGCCATGGCTGACCTGGAGGGAGTGTTAGGAGGTGGCCCTGCCGTTGGCCGAGAGCTGCGCCTTGTGCTGGACAGCCTGCCTCACTGCCTCAACGACATTTGCCGGGGCAAGGCCGTACTTCTCGATGAGCTGGTCGGGGTTGCCCGACTCCGCGTACCTGTCCAGGGTCACCATGCGCATGGGGACGGGGCAGCTTTCTCCCAGTGCCTGAGCTACAATGCTCCCAAGCCCTCCGTGGCGCAGGTGCTCCTCCGCCGTGACAATGGCGCCTGTCTCTTGGGCGGCCTTGGCGATGGCCTCGGCGTCAATGGGTTGCAGGGTTGCCATGTTCAGCACGCGGCACTGGACACCCTCACTCGCCAGGGTCTCGGCGGCGGTCAGCGCGGTCTTCACCATAGTGCCGCAGGCGATAATCGTCACGTCTCCGCCCTCTCGCATAAGCTCCGCCTGCCCTATCTTGAACTCGTAGCTGCTGTCGTGGACAACCGGCGTGGCCGGCCTTGAGAGGCGGATGTAGAAGGGGCCGTAGCTTTCGGCGGCCTTGCGCACGGCCAACTCCGTCTCCGGGCCGTCCGCTGGCACAATGACCGTGAAGCTGGGCAGAGCGCACATAAGGGAAAGGTCCTCAATGCCGTGGGCCGACATGCCGTCCTCGCCGGTGGTGATGCCTGCGTGGGTCACCACTATCTTTACGTTGAGCTTGGCCTGGGATATGCCGATTCGTATCTGGTCGTAGGGGCGGCCGCTGCCAAAGACGGCAAAGGTGCTGGCAAAGACCGTCTTGCCGGAGCTTGCCAGGCCCGCGGCCACGCTCATCATGTTCTGCTCGGCGGGGCCAAGGTCAAAGAAGCGGTCCGGGAACTCCTCGGCAAAGAGGTTTATGACCGTGGACTTGTTGAGGTCGCCGCCCAGCACCACAATGTCGGGGTTCTCCCTTCCCATTTCCACAAGGGTCTTGCCGTAGGTCTCTCTGGTAGAGGCGGTGGTCATGTCTGAGTGCGGCGGCTAGCCCGCCAGCTCCTTGAGGGCCTGTTCAAGCTGCTCGGCGCTGGGGGCCCTGCCGTGAAAGTCGGGGTTGTTCTCCATGAAGCTGACGCCCTTGCCTTTCACCGTGGCCGCAATGATGACGACCGGCTTGTCCTTGACCGACCTTGTCTCCTCCAGCGCGCCTAGGACGTCCGGGAAGCTGTGCCCGTCGATCTCGATAGCGTGCCAGCCGAAGGAGCGCCACTTG
Organism: Dehalococcoidia bacterium; assembly: GCA_034422115.1. GTDB lineage: Bacteria > Chloroflexota > Dehalococcoidia > Lucifugimonadales > UBA2985 > DAOUJW01. The sequence goes on from DAOUJW010000017.1 coordinate 272,636, forward strand.
TCTGCCAGAGGCTCCAGTTTCATGACCTCGTCGGTAAAGCGGTCGTTCTGGATGCCGTTCCTGTCTACGATGGCGACCAGATTGTCCAGACAATAGTGGGCCGCCGACATGGCTGCCTCCCACACCTGGCCTTCATCGCACTCGCCGTCACCCAGCATAACGAACACCTTTGAGCTCCGGCCATCCAGCTTGGCCGCCATTGCCGCGCCCACTCCAAAGGAGAGGCCCTGTCCCAGGGAGCCGCCGGACATCTCGACACCGGGCGTTGTCGTGTGGGCGTGGCCCTGCAGACGGCTGTTGATCTTGCGGAAGGTCTTTAGCTCCTCCTTGGGGAAGTAGCCGCAGTGGGCCAGGACAACGTATAGCACGGGGCAGGCGTGGGCCTTGCTGAGGATGAATTTGTCCCTTTCCGGCCAGTCCGGGTCTGACGGGTCGTGGCGGAGCTCAGTATAGTAGAGGGAAGTCAGCAGTTCAACGGCTGAGAGAGACCCGCCCGGGTGCCCGCTGCCCGCCTCGGCGATGGTGTTCAGTATGTCCCGCCGCATCTCTGTGGCGGCGCTCTTCAGGCTGTCTACTGAGACCTGCTTGCCAGGGTCGGTGGCGGCAGCTTTGTTGTCGGATGCTATATTCAAGGGCGTACAACTCCTAGTTTAGCATTGGAATTATAGCAGGCGATAGGCAGGCTGTCCACACACTGACCGCAGGAATCTGGTATTCCTAGCATGTGTTGGTATTACCGGATTGTGCCGCTCATCCTGAGCTTGTCGAAGGAAATGAGCGGCACGACTACGCTCAAAATCTACCCGCTCATATGGTTCGACAGGCTCACCATGAGTGGGAAAGGGGTGGTATTACGACCAGTGTTGGCAATACAAACACGCCCAGAGAATACAGGGAATGTTCCGCTCTTGAAGAATGCGGAGATCGTACATCAGAACTCCGGCCACAGGGCGCGTATTTGCTCCGTAACCTCCCGGTCAGGAGAGATGACCCACAGCAACCAGTTGTCCTCCAGGCCCAGAAAGCCCTCGCTTGAAACGCTGTCGGAGGCAGTCATAGCATCGAAGAACTCCCTGGCGTCTTGCCGGGTGTCCCACGCCAGAAGGCTGACTAGGGTATATTCGTCATCGGGGCCTCTCAGCAGCGTAAAGCCGTCGCCTCCCCAGCCCGCGGCGGCCTCGGCGGCGGTCCTGTTTCGGGTGCGCGTCTCCAGGTAGGTCTTGAGGAAGAATTCCCCCATCACGTCGCTGTAGGCGTTCTCCCAACCTTCGCCCAGGGCGGCCGCCACGTCCGGCAGGTCGACGAGTATGGGCGACTCCCTCTCCACGTACTTCTCGGGATGCAGAATCTGCTCAGTGGAGTCGGGCGGATCGTCGTATGCGGCGTTGACGGCGTCCCACCCGGACGACGATAGCAGCGCAGTGACAAAGGTTAGTCCCTCAACATAGGGGAATGTCAGGCTTTGCTGAAGGACGTAGGGCGTTTCGTCGAAAGCGGAAGTACCCCCTCCGCCGTTGCCCCTCAGCGCCTCCATCTGCTGCTCACGGCTGAACCTGGAGAACATGTACCGGAACTGGACCGCCGAAGCGTCTCCTTCCACCAGGGCCACCAGCGCTGATATTGCATCCGAGTTGTCCTCAGCAGACTCCAGCAGAGCCTCTATGTCGAAGTGCTGCTGCTGAATTGCGTGGACGAACTCGTGGGCCAGGGTTATCTCGTCCTGGACGGAGATTTCCCCTCTAGCCTCATCCACCACCAGGTACAACTCCTCCGTCTCCGAATCGTAGAACCCAGCTACCTGCTCCCCATAGAGGTCCAGATACATCTGGTACAGGTCGGCGTTCGAGGGTATCAGGTCCAGGATTTTGAAGACCTCCTGGGCATTGCGGATATCCTCCAGGTTTCCTTCCAGGTCCTCAACCAGGTAGTCCGCCAGCTCCTCCCTGGTCAGGAGCTGGGGTACAACCGCTTCCGTGGGGTCCAGCCCCCTCACGTCTGCCGTACTCCTCAGTATTGGACTGTAGACGGGACCCAGAACCGGGTAGTCCAGGGGCTCGGATGTCGGTACAGGGGTATGGGTCGAGGTTGGAGCGGGCGTGTGCGTTGGCGCTCTGGTGGCCGCGGCTGTCGGGGAAGGAGAGAGGGTTGCCGCAGGCGTCGGCCCGGTAGTGGCGACGGCGGTCGCCGTAGGGGGCGCGGGGCTGGGGGTGGGGGCTGGCGTCTCGGTGGGTTGGGCCTGGGTGCAGGCCATCAGCAGGAGCAGCAGGGCCACGGCCAGGGCGAGAAGCCTCATAGTTAGATTATCGATTTGGCGCTCGTCAAAGTCAACGCCGCGGGGCGTCCGGCGGGCTCTGAGGTCGTTGACACCTTCATAGGGCTGGTCGTAGAATCGCACTAAGGGCAAACGGGAAGGAGATTATCTCAGATGCAAGAAATGCTGATAGATAGCATCCGGGTTAGCCTGATGAACTATCAAAGAGTGGTGATCCTGAAGGAGAAGTCCTCCGACAGGTACCTCCCCATTTGGATTGGGCCCGCAGAGGCCGACTCGATTGCCGTGAAGCTTCAGGACGTGTCGGTCCCGCGCCCACTGACCCACGATCTGCTGAACCTGGTTATCACCTCCCTGGGCGGCTCCGTCTCCCACATTGTCGTGTCCGACCTGATGAACGACACCTTCTACGCCAAGATTCTCATCCAGTGCAACGGCGACAACCTGGAGGTGGACTCCCGCCCCAGCGATGCAATTGCCCTTGCCGTGCGGGTCAAGGTGCCCATATACGTTGAAGAGACGGTGCTGGAGAAGGCGGGCGTGGCCCTGGACAAGGAGACGGGCAAGCCGGTAATCGGAGGCGAGACGGAGGAGGAGGCGGCTGCGAAGATGAGCGAGGAGGAGCTGCAGAGGCTCTCGGCCTTCAAGGAGTTCATTGGAGGACTGGACCTGGAGGACTTCGAGCGAAAGCAGACCTAGAATCCGCCCATTTCTATGATGGAAACGCGAGGGTCTCGTCTCAGGCGAGGCCCTCGTAGTATTTATTCGGAAGAAACAGCCCTCCCTGGCGTTGGACCGCAAATTGTACAGGCGGTGCGCCGGTTGCTAGACTGGAATTGAGGGGCCTGTGTGGATGGAGATGGTCTGGTAGAGCCGTGCGGCGCACGAATGGCCGCTAGAGGCAGAGAGGAGGACGCAGATGGAGAAGCTAAGAGAGGTGACGCGGGACGATGGCACAGCGCACGACGAGGCTTCGGCCTATGACGTGGCCATTCAGCAGTTCAACGACGCAGCGGCGATGCTGGGCCTTGAGGAGAGCGTCGCCGACCACCTCAGAAAGTGCAAGCGGGAGCTTACGGTCAACTTTCCCGTCCGCATGGACAGCGGCGACGTGCGGATGTTCACGGGCTACAGGATACAGCACAACCTGGCCCGGGGCCCGGCCAAAGGCGGCATTCGCTATCACCCCATGGTGAGCCTGGACGAGGTGAGGGCCCTGGCCATGTGGATGACCTGGAAGTGCGCCGTGACAGACATCCCCTACGGCGGCGCCAAGGGCGGCGTGGCCTTTGACCCCAAGACCCTGTCACAGGCGGAGCTGGAGCGCCTCACCCGTCGGTACGCCACGGACATATCGCTGCTCATAGGCCCTGAAAGCGACATCCCCGCCCCTGACGTGAACACCAACCCGCAGATTATGGCCTGGATTATGGACACCTACAGCATGAACGCGGGGTACTCCGTTCCCGGCGTGGTCACGGGCAAGCCGACGGGAATCGGAGGCATACTTGGCCGGCTGGACGCCACGGGCCGGGGGTGCATGATTGTCGCGGGCAAGGAAATGTCCAGGAACGGCGGAGGGCTGGACGGAGCGACAGTGGCGGTGCAGGGGATGGGCAACGTCGGCTACTATGCGGCCCGCCTTCTGGAGGCCCAGGGGTGCAGGGTGATAGCCGTTACCGACAGCAGCGGCGGCTGCTACACGAAGGACGGAGCGGACGTCCAGAAGCTGAAGCAGTGGAAGGACGGCGGGATGGACCTCATCGACTACCCGGGAGTCGACCACCTGACCAACGAAGACCTGCTTGCCATGCCCTGCGACATACTGGTGCTTGCCGCCATCGAGGGCCAGCTGACGGGAGCCAACGCCGACCGCGTCCGGGCCAAGACCATCGTCGAGGGCGCCAACGGCCCCATAACTCCGGCGGCGGACCGCATCCTGGAGGACATGGGTGTCCAGGTTGTCCCGGACATCCTGGCAAACGCCGGTGGTGTCGTGACCTCCTACTTCGAGTGGGTGCAGGGCCGTCAGCACTACTTCTGGGACGGCCAGGAGGTGGAGAACAGGCTGGAGCGGGTGATGTCAAGGGCCTTTGACCAGGTGGTTGACGTGGCGAAGGAGAAGAAGACCTCCATGCGCAAGGGAGCGCTGCTCCTGGGAATCAGCCGGGTTGCCGAGGTCATACAACTGAGGGGGATATACCCATAGACATCTCCGGGCAAGTTTGATGACAAAGAGCCGGATTTCAGGTGGACTTCACCTGTCGCAGACCCTATAGTGGACTGCGGCAGGCGCTGAGCGCAGAGGCAACAAATCTTTGCGCTCTACCGCTTTCCCTTATGCCTTGTGTAGAGGATGTAAGGACACCGAATGACTCCGGACCAGCATTACTGCACCAGATGTCGGCGGGAAACCACCTGGCGCTACCTGGTTAACTACGGTATCTGGCAGTGCCAGCAGGGTTCATGCGGGAATATCTGGGGGGAGCCAGAGAGGAACTACTACAGGGACAGGGCAGGCAGCGCCGAAATACGGGCCATTCTAGAAAATCCTAACGCAACTCATTACGAAGTTCTGGGCGTGCCTAGGAACGCCAGCGCTGCAGCTATAAGAACTGCCTATAGAAGGCTGGCGCTGGTATATCACCCGGATCGTGATAAGAGTCCTGGAGCGACGAGGCGCATACAACGAATAAATGCTGCTTATGAAGTTTTGAGGAACTCTCAAAGCAGAGCTGGCTACGATAGCAGTCTTCTAGGCAGAGGACATAGCAGGCAAACAGCACAAGAGGCGGCGCGGCGCGACCGACAAAGGGCTGAACAACAGGCAAGGGAACGAGCACAGCGGGAGGCGGCCGAGCGAGCCCGTCGGCAGGCTGAGCAGGAGGCAAGGGAGCGAGCGCAGCGGGAGGCGGCCGAGCGAGTCAGGAGGGAAGAAGAGGCGAGACGTGAAGAGGCCAGGAGAGCCGCTGAGAGAGTACAGGAGGAAGCCAGAAGGGCCGCGGAGGGCGCACAGCGGAGGGCTGAGCAGGCCGAGGAAGCCGCGGGTGACGGCGTTGAGACCGGTGCCAGGGAAGAAGCAGAGGAGAGGACATATCAGGAGCTGTATACCCGTCCCACCAGAAACCTGCTGACGGTCGGAATCCTGATTGGCGCTGCTGCCGTGGTCCTGTTCCTCGCGGTGGGATGGCTGGTTTCCAGGAACGGCGGCGATGCCACAGGAGGCGTTCCAGTTTCCCCGGGACCTACTCCCACACATGCTTCTATGTCTACGCCTCAGCCGGTATCTATACCAGTTATACCTGACCCTGAACCTACGCCCACAAACACGCCAACTCCTACGTCGGCCCCTACGCCCATGCCGGCTCCTATCTCCACACCGGTCCCCATGCATACGCCGGCGCCCGTCCTCATTCCTACGGCTACACCGACACCCTCGCCTACGCCCGTCCCGACAGCTGCGCCTACACCAATACCAACTTCCACTCCCATACCGCCGCCTTCGCCAACTCCCACGCCAGCGCCGACGTCTACTCCCACGCCGGTACCCACGCCCACCCCGATACCCAGCCCAACGCCTACGCCAGTTATATTGCTATCTGAAGAGATATTCGTCTCGGAAGTCGGCAACGCGCTGGACAGGGTCTCGTATTTCTCCTATTCTGACAACTCTATCTCGATGCTAGGCACACCTATTCTGTGGGGCGATGGGTATTTCACCTTTGGCTTTCAGAAGCTGGACCCGGGATTTGAGATGGGGGAGTATCTCTTTGTGGGGCCCGAAAGGATTGAGGGCCTGTCTGTAGTCGGACTCCAGATGACCCCGGTTGTCACGAATCCCGGGGTGGATACAAGCGAGTTAGACCCGAACAAGCAAGTTCATACACCAGGCCCGGTCGTGGCGGACTACTGGCGCGAGACTAGCGATTCATTCATGGTCAAATTTGCCCTGCCGGCTCATCAAACCAAGAGTTTTTATGATGTGGATGGCGGTCGTCCCCTTCTTATGGTCTTTCCGGGCCACAGGATAGAATTTCCTGTTACCATAACCTCAATGGACTGCCCGTTCTAGGGTGACGGATCGGCTATACAGGATATAGACTGTAAGCTGTACACGGGAACCCTGCGGAGTGTGGCGGGCGGTTAACTGCTGGAGGTCTTTGTGATAATGAGTGAAGGTTACTGGCCCGACTTGTGGCGCGAGCTGAGCGACCGCTTTCGGTGGCCCGAAACCAGGGGTTCGTCGGGGTGGCGCGAGGACAGGGCGCACCACTTTGATGCTGCGTCCAAGCGCAAGAGCGCCGAGCGCCCGGACCCACTGCTGGACTTCCTGCTGAGCAACCTTGAGCCGGGCCATACGGTCCTGGACATTGGAGCGGGCACCGGCCGGTTCGCCATCCCGATGGCGAAGGTCGCGCGGGAGGTCACGGCAGTGGAGCCTTCTCCCAACATGTCCGTGTATCTGCGGGAGAACGCAGCCGCGGAGGGCGTGGCCAATATCACGCTGTTGGAGTCCGCCTGGGAGGATGCGGAGGTGGGGCGGCACGAGGTTGTCTTCTGCTCCCACGCCATGTACACCACCCCGGACATGGTGAGCTTTGTACGCAAGATGGAGGCCCACTCCGGGGTCGCCTGCTTTCTCCTGATGCGCGTGCCCAGCCACGACGGGGTGATGGCGGAGCTGTGCACTCACGTCTACGGCCAGCCCCACGACAGCCCCAACTTTGTGGTGGGCTACAACGTGCTGTACAGCATGGGAATCTACGCCAACGTGATGATGGAGCCGTTCATGCGCCCCTGGACCAACGTCAACCTGGACGACGCCCTTGAGCGAGCCAAGCGCCATCTTCGCCTTGGAGATGACACAACCCACGACGAGATGATACGGGACGCTCTGGAGCGGCGCTTGACCCTGAGAAACGGGGAGTACCACTGGCCCGACGGTATGCGCTCGGCGCTGGCATGGTGGCAGCCGCGCGAATAACCCGGCCACGCTGTTGTAGACTCTAGCGTGACCCCCATCCCCGCATCAAGTGCGGGGCAGGCTCTTACCTTCCCCCTCCGAGGGGGAAGGGATTTTCTCTCCCCCTGAAGGGGGAGAGTCAGAGAGGGGGCAGACTACTCCGGGATCAGCTTGAACTGCCCCTCGAAGGCGCGGTATATGCCGTCGGTCACAACGCCAATAGTCACCTTCTCAAGGGAGGTGCTCCCCGACAGGAAGCTGGCGATTACCCCGACCTCTATGTGGGCGGCCTTCTCCGTGGCGAACCCCCGGCCGCCTGTGCCAATGGCGGGAATGGCGATGGTCTTCAACCCGCGCGAGTCGGCCTCCTGGAGCGACCTGTGGGTGCAGAACGCCACCGTCTCGTCCCTGGACAGCGGCTCGCCGGAGCTCTCGCCCCCGGTGATGGCGTGGAAGATGTGCCGGGCCTTGAGGCTGCCGGCGTCCGTCACGCCCACGTCACCCACGAAGAGGGGGGCCAACCCCCATAGCTGCTCCTGGATGTTCCAGCCTCCCTGGTCGACGATGGCCCCGGCCAGCACCGAATGCTTCAGGTCAAGCCACGATCCCGTGGGGCTGACTATGGCGTCCACGTCCATCCCCACGATGTCGTCGCGGGTGAGCGCTATCTCCTTTGGAGGGCCGCCCTCCTGCGGGTAGACCAGCCTGGACAGGGCGGGGAAGTGGTCCTCCCTCGACTCCAGGTGCGCCCTGTAGGTCTCGGATGCGCCCAGGTTTTCGGTTATCCATGCCCCCAGCTTCTCCTGGACCTCTGGGCCGCACTCGTTCAGGGTGAATGTGCCTTCCGGGTAGATGACCAGCTCCTTTGGCTCATTGGCCCGGCTGAATATCTCGCGGGCCATATCGACCGGGATGCGCCTGTCCTGCTCACCGTGCAGGACGAGCAGGGGCTTGGGCGCTATCCGGCCGATCGCCTCCGTGCCCTCTTCCTGGGAGCTGATTGCGGCAAGTGCCTGCACCATCGGGTGGATGATGGAGGCGGGTATCGCCGCGGTGACGCCCAGAGCGTTGCCGACCAGCACGGCCTGCTTGGCCCCGACGCCCTTCAGGAAGCAGAGCCACATGAAGACGTCCAGGGCGCACTCCTCAAGGGAGCTTGGGTCTCGATAGCCCATGCGCAGAGAGCTGATGTCGGTGGCCTTGAGCTCCGGGGTCAGTTCCGCGTACACCCCGCCCGCCGGGCCGTTCAGGTTTTCTCCCTGACCGGGAATCCACAAGACGACACCGGGTTTGCCTTGGGCGACCGTGAGGATGGCCTGACAGAGGCCCCTGTTGGACTGGAGCGTCACCTCGTATACGTCCTCGGCTAGGGGCTGAAGCCAGCTCTGCTGAATTCCTATGACCACATTGTTGTCGTGGGTGGGGTCGCAGATGGTCTCGAATGCGTATCCCGGGCTCGCCATTGGCTGGAGGTCTTCCAGGCGAAAGTCGGGTAGGCTTGTCTCTTCCTGCGTCATGGCTCGCCTCCTTTCGGCGCGGGAAGCATCGCGCTTCCCGATGCGATTATACCAGTGGCTGCGCCAAAAAGCGATTGTGGACGCTCAGATGGCAGGATTCGGAGAGACCGGCGCGGCGAATAAACGCATCGGTGCTTCTAGGGATGCTGGGCGCAAACGTGCTATACTTGGGTCGAAGCGACGGAGCCACTTCGTCAATGCGCTCCCGTCGACAGGAGGTGAACGTGGAAATAATGAGAAGCCTTTTGTTCGTCCCCGGAAACCGCAGGGACATGCAGGAGAAGGCGGTGGGTTTCACCGCCGATATCCTGGTGCCCGACATGGAGGACTCGGTGCCCGTTGGCGAGAAAGCCGCGGCCCGGAACGTGATTTCCGATATGCTGCCCGTCTTGGCGGGCGCCGGCCACAAGCTGGTGGTGCGGGTGAACGCCCTGGACACAGGCTGGCTGGAGGAGGACCTGGCGGCGGCGGTGACTCCCCACACCTACGGCGTGCTCGTGGGCAAGGTGGAGAACGCCTGGGACGTCCAGGAGGTGGACAAGATACTGACGGGCATTGAGGCCAAGGCCGGTCTGGACAGAGGGCACATCCGGCTTGTGCTCTTCCTGGAGTCTGCCCTGGCAATGGTGAACGCCTACACCATCTGCTCCGCGTCTCCGCGTGTTGTGGCCGTGGCCTTTGGCGCGGAGGACTACACCGTGGACATGGAGGTCAAGCGCACCGAGCAGGGCGACGAGGTGTACCTGCCAAGGGCGATGGTGGCAATAGCCGCTAGGGCCGCGGGCGTGGTGGCCCTGGACATCGTGTACGCCAACTTCCGGGACGAAGAGGGCCTGCGGCGGGACATCAACGTGGGCAAGACCCTGGGGTACAAGGGCAAGTTCGCCATTCACCCCGCGCAGGTTGGGCCCATCAACGAGCAGTTCAGCCCTCTGCCGGAGGACGTGGAGTACGCCCGCAAGGTGGTGGCCGCCTTTGAGGAGGCGGAGGCCCAGGGCAGGGGAGCGACATCCATCGACGGCGTGATGATCGACGTGCCGGTGGTCAAGCGCGCCCAGGGCGTGCTGGCCCTGGCGGAGGCCAGCGCCGCGAAGGAAGCCCGGGGGCAGTAGCGCGTGGGGGACAGGATCCTCCTGACCGGCATGACCTTCTACGGCTACCACGGCGTGCGGCCCGAGGAGAAGGAGCTTGGTCAGCGCTTTGTGGTGGACCTGGAGATGGAGCTGGATCTGAGCGCGCCCGCCGCCTCCGATGACCTGAGCGACACGGTGGACTACTCCCGTGTGTATCAGGTGGTTCGAGGGACGATAGAGGGGCCGTCGCGAAACCTGCTGGAGACCCTGGCTGAGGAGACGGCCCGCCGGGTGCTGAGCGCGTTCCCGGTCGAGGGCGTCAGGGTGCGGGTGACCAAGCCCCACGTCTCCATTAGGGGCGCGACTCTGGAAAGCGCGGGGGTTGAGATCTACCGCAGGCGCGTCGAGTAGCGGTGCTGACGGGAGACGCGCTGTTGGAGCAAAGGCGTACAACCGCAACGCTGCTGGTACTCGGCGTTGTCCTTACGGCTGCGCTGGCCGCCTGCTCGGAGTCTCCAGGCGCAACCGCAGTTTGGAGAGGCGTCCAGGCCGCAACCCCGAAGGAGGCCGGCGAGGCGCCCCGCCTGAACGTCGTCTTGGCCACCACCGACTTGGCTGTGGGCGAAAACCGGGTGGCCTTTGCCGTTCTGAATGCCGACGGCGGCCTGGTGTCCCAGGAAGACGTGTACGCCTCCTTCTTCCACGAAGGGTCGCAGGAGCGGTTCAAGGCTGAGAGCGCCGCCACATTCCGCCAGTGGCCTACCGGCAGGGGCCTGTACACGGTGCAGACCCGGTTTGATTCGCCGGGCTCGTGGCGGCTGGATGTGGACACGGAGATAGACGGTCAGGTAGCCGGGGGCAGCGCCGGGTTCCAGGTGGGTTTGGTGAGCGGGTCGCCGGCCCTGGGCGAGGCCGCGCCCGCCAGTCGCAACAAGACGTTGCAGGACGTGGAGCGCATAGAGGAGCTCACCACGGACGGGATGCCGGACAGGGAGCTTTACTCCATGACCATAGCGGAGGCTCTGGAGGCGGGTAGCCCGCTTGTCGTGACTTTTGCAACGCCGGCCTTTTGCAGAACGGCCACGTGCGGCCCGCAGTTGGAGGCGCTTAAGGAGGTGAAGGCGCAGTACCCGGAGGGGGTCAACTTTATTCACGTGGAGGTCTTTGATAACCCGCTGGAGATGAGGGAGGACTATACCAGCGCGCGGGTCGTGAGCGCGGTGGAGGAGTGGGGTTTGAAGACGGAGCCGTTCACCTTCGTCATCGATTCCGTGGGAATCATCTCCGCCAGGTTCGAGGGTTTCGTCACCGCCGAAGAGATGATTGAAGACATAGAAAAAACCCTGTCCTAGAAGTCAGAAAATCGAGTCGCACCGCGACTTGACGGTTTGACAAAAGGGCTGTGGTAATCTTTCACGGGCGGGTTTTGATGCCCCTTATCAGAGGGGTTGCCACCTGTGGTATGATAGAACAAACACTCTGAATCGAGGTGCATTCCGTGCGAGTTATTTTTGTAGAGGACGTTCCCAACGTAGCCAGGACCGGAGAGGTCAAGGATGTTAAACCCGGGTACGCCAGAAACTACCTGCTGCCCAAGCGTCTGGCCGTAGCCGCCACGCCCCAGGAGTTGCAGCGCCTGGAGTCCATACGGAAGCTGGGCATGGAGCGCCTGCAGAAGGAGAAGGTGGGCGCAGAGGCCATAGCGGAGCAGCTTGAGGGCGCATCCGTCTCGCTGAAGGTGCGCTCCGGGCCGACCGGAAGGCTGTACGGGGCGGTCACCACGGCGATGGTGGCCCAGGAGCTTTCCACCCTGCTGGAGAGGGAGATAGATCGCAGGTCGGTGCTGCTGGAGGACACCATCCACGAGCTTGGCGCCTTTGAGGCCAGGGTGAGGCTGCACCCGGAGGTCGTGGCCAACGTAACGCTGGAAGTGGAGGCCATCGAAGACTAGGATGTACGTAGAGCGGCTGCCTCCTCACGACGAGCAGGCTGAGGAATCGGTCATAGGCTCCCTGCTGATCGACGGGGACTCTATCGTCAGCGCCGTCGGCATCTTGCGCCCGGAGGACTTCTACCGGGAGCGGAACCGCTGGTGCTACGAGGCGTGCCTGGAGCTGTGGGACAGCAACGAGGCGATAAACCAGATCACGGTGGGCCACCGGCTGGCGATGAAGAACCAGCTGGAGGATATAGGCGGGCCTGCCTACCTGGGCCACCTGGTGAGCTTCGTACCTACTTCGGCGCACCTGGAGCACTACGCCCGCATCGTCAGCAGAACGCACACCCTTCGACGCCTCATCGGAGCCGCCGGAGAGATAGCGGCCCTGGGCTACGACGGCGGAACAGATGTCGACGACGCTCTTTCTCAGGCGGAGGCGGCCCTGTTCAAAGTGCGCACCGGCCAGGAGACTCGCGACTTCGTTGCCATTAGAGAGGTGCTTGACCAGTACCTTGAGGAGAGCGCCAGCCTTGTTGGCACCCTTGAGCGGGGCGAGACACCCATACCCACGGCCTTCTCCGACCTGGACCAGCTTCTGGGCGGGTTCCAACGCTCCGACATGATTGTGCTGGCGTCAGGCCCCAGCGTGGGCAAGAGCACCCTGGCACTGAACATAGGCCGCAACGCCGCCGAGCAGGGACAGGCGGTGGGAATTTTCAGCCTGGAGATGAGCCGTGAGCAGATTGGACACCGCTACCTGTCCAGTGAAGCGGACGTGGACCTGCGCCGCGTGCGCCAGAGGCTCTACAGCGAGGTGGAGGAGCGCCGAATCATCAACGCCTCCGGTACCCTCTCGGAACTGCCCATCTTCATAGACGACACGCCGCTCCAGAGCATCGTGGAGATACGCAGCAGGTGCCGCAGGCTCCACATGGAGGGCAAGCTGGACCTGGCAATTGTGGACTACCTGCAGCTCATTCAGGGCACCGGTCGGCGGGAGAACCGGGTGCAGGAGCTGGGAGAGATTACGCGGTCGCTGAAGGGGATAGCCCGGGACCTGAACATCCCGCTGCTGGCGCTGTCCCAGTTGAGCCGCGCCGTGGAGATGCGCCCCTCGCATCGCCCCCAGCTCACGGACCTGCGGGAGAGCGGCAGCATTGAGCAGGATGCGGACGTGGTGATGTTCATCCACCGGGAGGCCATGCGCATGACCGAGGAGGAGTGGGAGAGGCAGTACCCGGACCGGGACTACAGGTACTTCCGGGACAGGGCGGAGCTGATAGTGGCAAAGCACCGGCACGGGCCGCTGGACACCATAGACCTGCGGTTCAACGGCGCAATGGCCCGCTTTGAGGAAATGCCTTCCCAGCGGGAGATCTGATGGCTCCCTTTGCAGGCTTCCCGGATGACAGCAAATACACCCCGGTGCCCAATCTCCTCTTTGGCTCTCTGCTGGAGGAGATAGACGACCCACTGGCGCTCAAGTGCTTCCTGCGGGTGCTGTGGCTGCACTCCCAGAAGAATGGTGTCCCCAGCTTCCTGATCCGTGAAGAATTGCTGTCGGATAGAACGCTGGCCAGAGTAGTATCCACAACTGGCGAGTCAATAGAAGCCGTCCTAGACAGGACGGCCGCGCTAGGACTACTGCTGCACGTAAGGGTGGAATCATCGAGGGGGCTATTTGATGTCTATGCACCCAACACCCGGGCAGGGAGACGGGGTGTTAATCAATTGAAAGCCTCCAGGCCTGACTTAGAGATAACCGACAGTCATAGTGAGGCGCCAGCAGTCACGCCCAAACCCAACGTCTTCTCTCTTTATGAGGAGAACATAGGTCTAATCACTCCGCTTATAGCTGATGTACTGAAGGATGCGGAAAAACAGTATCCGGATGTCTGGATACAGGAGGCCTTTAGAGAGGCAGTAGCGGGTAACAAGCGAAACTGGCGATACATTGAAGCGATCCTAAAAAGGTGGAAGGCGGAAGGAAAAGATCAAAAGTGGGAAGCGGAAGGAAAAGACGATGGAGAACATCGGGGACGTTCTGAAAAGATTGACGCCAGGGAGTGGATCAGAAGACACGGACTCCCAGGGTCTTCCAGGTAGCGCATACTACCCGAGACTGGAGGCCGACTGCGCTGTCTGCGGCGACGTGGGCTGGCTGCGGGTGGAGGTCCCTGTGGGCCACCCGTCCTTTGGTAAGGCCGTGCCCTGCGGCTGCCAGCAGCGTGAGAACGACCCGTCCCGCGTGGCTCGGTTGCAGCGTTACAGCAACATGGGATCCCTCAGCAAACTGACTTTCCAGGTTACGAGGCCTGAGGGCAAAAGTGCCAAGGCTGAGGATCAGGAGCTGTTTCGTAAAGGATACGAGATTGCGGTTGCCTACGCCGAAGACCCAAGCGGCTGGCTTGTGCTCACCGGTCCCAGCGGCAGCGGCAAGACCCACTTGTCGGCGGCCATCGCCAACAGCGTGCTAGAGGCCGGTCGGCCTGTTTTCTTCGTTTTTGTCCCGGACTTGCTTGACCATCTTCGGTCTGCCTTCTCTCCTTCTAGCGACGTCTCCTTTGACCAGCTCTTTGAGCAGGTGCGGAATGCCCCGTTTCTGGTGCTGGACGATCTGGGTGGTCACAGCAGCACGCCATGGGCAGGGGAGAAACTCTATCAGGTACTTAACTTCAGACATTCCAACCGGATGCCCACCGTCGTTACGCTGGGTTCCCAGGTAGAGGAAATGGAGACCCGATTGCAAACGCGTCTGACAGATCCGGAAGTAGCAGTGACGTGTTCTCTGGGCACTCCTGTGCGAAGTGGGTTGTCAGGACGGATTGGTTCAATGAGGGCAGATATGCTTAGCCGCATGACTTTCGATAGTTTTGACGTGCGAGGCAACAAGGCGAACCGCCTTCAAAGAGAAACTTTAGAAAGGGCTTTGGACGCCGCAAGGAATTACGCTCAGCATCCAGAGGGATGGACTGTCTTTTTGGGGCCCCCTGGTTGTGGCAAGACTCATCTGGTGCACGCCATAGCCAACGAGCGTCTGAAGCTGGGTCAGCGGGTTCTTTACTTCCGGTGGGCTGACCTGCTGGACTATCTCCGAGTTGCCTACAGCCCAGAAAGCGACGTGACCTATGACAAGCTCTTTGAGGAGGTGCGCAATGCTCCTCTTCTCGCCTTGGAGGACTTCGCTAGATTTAAGACCTCGGATTGGGCGGAGGAGAAGATGCACCAGATTCTGGTACATCGTCACGAGGCCCGTCTCCCTACTCTCATCACAACGATCGCGTGGGAAGAGAGCAAGAGGCCGGACCCAATTGCATCGCGTCTGCACGACGTAACCCTCGTCTCGGTGATACCCGTAGATGCGCCGGACTACCGTTACCAGGGCAGGGGGTAGCTGGCCGGCTAGCCCCTTGCAGCGTCAGGCGGGGTGCTCTAGTGCCATCGGCTCTCATTCGTGCTATTGTTGAGAGGCCATGAGCAGCTACTGGGAGCAGTATCAGATCAATCCCTGGGACTCCCCTCGCTACTGCGTCTTCTGCGAGATTGTTGCCGGCAAGTCCCCCGCCAGGATTGTGTACCAGGACGACGAGGTGATGGCGTTCCACAACCAGCTGAACTGGGTGCCCGTGATGCTCCTGGTTATCCCCAAGAAGCACATGACCCAGAAGGAGATGTGGGAGGACGCGGTGATGGCCCGGATCGCAAAGGTGGCGGTTGAGATGGGCAACAGCCACTGCCCGGGCGGCTTCCGGCTGCTGTCCAACTTTGGCCACCAGGGGATGCAGAGCCAGACCCACGGCCACCTGCACGTCCTGGGCGGAACGCACCTGGGGCGGTACGTGTGAGGGGGGTTACTCGCTAGCCGAATAGCAGCCGGTGGCCCGCTATACCAGTTTTTGAACTAGAATTCGCCGCCGCTGGCAGGATACCTTTCGAGATCGCTCCAGTCTTCGGGGAAACTGGGGCGCATCCAGTCCGGGTTTGGACGCCACTTATCCCATGGCTCATTGAAAGGCGGGTTCCCCGCTACCAAGGCCGAGATCACCCTCTCTCCCTCAGATCTGATGGCGTCCGCTTTATCCGCGGTCAGCATGCCACTCAAGATCGACTCTTTCAACTCGTCCTCGTCCTTCCAGTTCCATGTGGATAGATCCGGCGCTATCTCGATGTCGAGTATCTGGTCAAGAAAGTCGAAGCCTATGGGGCTGCGGGTTAAAGGGTCCTCAAGGTTGACGTACCACTGCCGGAACTCCCGGAATCCCCCTGTCCATTGAAGCAGGGTGCTGTGGTGCGAGCCGGGGGTGACGATGCGCAGAACTTCTATGGGCCAGATACCCTCATTTAGCACCCAGCCCTCCTCTCGCGTCCTTAGAAGTGTGCCGTCGGGGCGCGCTGGTCTCACCCAACGAACGCCTGAGCCGAAGTATACAATCAGCCGCACGTCAGTGTCCTCAACGACGGTGACCGGCCTTCCGGCCCAGACCCGGCCGCGCCATATCTCGCGGAGAACGATGTTATCCCCTGGTTTCCAGTAGTTTGTCATGATTTTCCTCAGTTACGGCTTGGGTCATGCTATCAAGCCGAAGGAATGCACGCAATCCAACAACGGGAGTAGATTTGTGACCGGAACGAGTAGATTGAACACGAGTCCATGTATCAGATCAAACCTGGGGCGAGAATAGTTGAAGTGGTTGGTGGCGCATACGGGATTTGAACCCGTGGTCTCCGCCTTGAGAGGGCGGTGTCCTTGGCCGCTAGACGAATGCGCCGTGAAACCATCCGGCTACGCCGGGACTGCCTTTATCGTAGCACAACTTGCGCCCGCAAAACAATTGACAAGCCTTACGAGTAGTGCTAGCATTTCAGCCATCTACAACTCCAAGATAGGGAGGGAGAGATACGATGTTGCGCAAATCGTTATGGATAAGGCATATAGTAGCGGTTTTAGCAATCACCATGCTGGCTGTCGCTTTGGCGTGCGCCAGCGAGGAGGAAGCCACCATCGCTCCCACCGAACCGCCGGCGCCGACGGCTACGCCGGCGTCCATGCCGGACGGGCAGGCCACGGCCGCGCCCGTGGACGTTGCCACCGATGCCACTTGGATGGAGCGGTACCTGCAGAGCCCGGGCTACAACCCGGAGTGGGGCCAGCCTGTGGCTGGCGGCACCTTCATCTTCGGCGCCAACCGGGACGACACCCGGTTCAACCCTCGCAGCCACAGCTGCTGCTACACCCACGGGTGCTACGCCGGCATCCCCTGGAACTCCCTGTTCCGCATTGACCCCTGGGTGGGCACGCTCGACTCCATGGAGGGCGACCTGGTGGAGAGTTGGGAGATGTCGGAGGACGGGACCGAGTTGACGTTGCAGCTGCACCAGGGAGTTACGTTCTTCGACCAGGCAAGTATGCCTGCCGACACCGTAGTGCCTTTGGAGTTCAACGGCGGCCAGATACTCGGCGACGAGTTCGTCTGCGAGGATGTCGTAGCCACGTACGACAGGTACGTCAATCCGCCGGAGTGGGAGACCAGGATCATCACCGGCAAGACCGACATAGGCCACCTGGAAAGCGTCTCCTGTCCCGACGGCCCACGTGGGCACACGGCCGTGATGCACTTTGACGCGTCCCTGGCGAAAACCATGGGCATTCTTGCCGGGCGCGGCGCCCTGATTATCGACAAGGAATGGGCCGAATGGCTGCACGCCTACGGCGAAGAGCATGACACCGCCTTCGGGGATAACGTGGTACCGGACAACTTCTACGCCATGCATGGCACTGGGCCCTTTGTCCCGGCGGACATTAACCTGAGCGTTCACACCATATACGACGCCAATCCCAACTACTTCCGGGAGGGGCTGCCCCTCTTCGATAGGTACAAGAACGTGGTCATAAAGGACCTGGGAACCCGGTTTACGGCCTTGGCCACCAACAAGATTCAGTTCTACGGGGAGGGGAGCTACGGCTTCACCTCTGGCCAGGCGGAGCAGGCAATCCGCGACTTCCCGGACACGATGGAGATCAACGTCCAGCTGAACCACTGGGCACGGGCAATAAGGATGAGCGCGACCAAGCCGCCGTTCGATAACGTGATGGTCCGCAAGGCCGTCCACCTGGCACTTGATAGGGAGGCTTGGAAAGACTTCAGGCGAGTTAAGGTGGGCGACACAGTGCTTGAGGGCACCAGCACCGCGTTCTGGATGCCCCCGGGCAGCGCGTGGGCCATCCCTGATGATAGGCTGTTAACGATGCCTGGATATACGCAACCCAAAGATGCGGACATAGCCGAGGCCAACCGCATTCTGGACGAGGTGTTCGGACCGGGCGAACGGCCTGAGATCGGCTGCATGGCCAGGGCGGTCAACCCCAGCGACGCGGACGGCTGCCTGTTTGTGATAGACCAGTTGAAGAGGCACCTCGACTGGAAAGTTGAAGCGGAGTTGGTGGAGCCCGCGGTGTCTACGGAGCGAACCAACTCCGGAAACTTCGATATCTACTGCGCCTCCGTGGTTAGTACCGCCATAGGAGACCCGGACGACTACCTGCCGTGGAACCTGGTGGAAGACCTGGGCTACATATCCACCAAGACCCAGATCCAGGCTCTCAAGGGACAGCATCCGGAGTTGATGGAGTGGATGGAGACCACTACCCTGGAACAGAGCCGCGAACTTGATCCGGTGAAGCGGCAGCAGATGGTCTGGGAGATTCAGGAGCGAGGCATAAACGAACTCGTGCAGATAACAACCTTGGGCTGGACCAACATCTTCCCCTCCTGGAGGACTGAGTTGAAGGGCTTCAAGGGCTACGACCTGTACTCCTACACCAAGTCCGCGGCAAACGAGAGGATGTGGATTGCAGATAATTAGCAGATAGCTGAAGCTTAGCTCCACGGATTCAGAACAGGGCGTCTCTCGCTTCAAGTGCGGGAGGCGCCCTTGTTTTCTTGGCAGGCCAAAGCCGTTGACCAAAAACCTGAGAGCGTAGGCCTGCAGCTCATACCGAACTCTAAGGATAGGAGAAAGTGAGATGAGGATACAAATCGGTTCTATAGCAAGGCTTATGCTGGCGGTGCTGGCAATAACAATGCTGGTGGTTGCCCTGGCATGCCGGGGCGAGGATGAACCTGTAGCGGATCCCACTGTCGCGCCCACTCCTACGACTCCCGCCGCGGCTACACCCTTGATGGTAGGACAGCCCACGGCGACGCCGGTGGGTGATACCATCCCGGCAGACCTAACTTGGATGGAGCGCTACTTGCAGAGCCCGGGCTATGACCCGGCTTGGGGCGAGCCGGTGACGGGCGGGACCTACGTCTTTGGAGCTCAAGGGGACTCTACTAAGTTCAACGCCACCGGGCAGGGGTGCTGCTACACCCACGGCTGTTTCCGCGGCCTGCCGGTGAACACCCTGTTCCGCATTGACGCCTGGCAGGGAGACCTGACGGCCATTGAGGGTGACCTGGTGGAGAGTTGGGAAGTGTCCGAAGACGGCAAGACCATTACCATGAAGCTCCACGAAGGGGTCATGTTCCACGAGAAGATGACGGAAGAGTCGGTGGTGCCGGAGGAGTTCAACGGCGGCAAGATCCTGGGCGACGAGTTCGTCTGCGAGGACGCCAAGGCCACCTACGACCGTTTCGTCAACCCGCCGGCGTGGGAGACCGGATACCCCATCAACAGGGGCAAGGTGTATCTGGGGCATCTTGAGAGCACAAGCTGCCCGGACGGCCCTCGCGGATACACCTTTGTGATGCACTTTGACATGACAATGGCCAAGACAATGGGCATACTGGCCGGCCACTCCGCGTCAATCCAGGAGAAGGACTTCATCGCGTGGGTGCACGACTTCGGTGAGAGGGAGGGACGCTCCTTCGGCGATACGGAGATTCCCGCCAACTTCTATGCCATGCACGGCACCGGCCCCTTCATTCCCGTGGATATCAACGAAAGCGTAAGCACAACCTTTGACGCCAATCCCAACTACTGGCGGGAAGGGCTGCCGCTGATAGACAAGTACCACAACGTGGTGATCAAGGACCCCGGCTCCCGGTTCACGGCGTTGGCCACTGGCAAAGTCCACTACTACGGCGAAGGGAGCTACGGCTTCACGTCGGGGCAGGCAGAGCAGGCTCTCAGGGACTTCCAGGACACCATTGTGGTCAATGACCAGTTGAATCACTGGGCCAGGACAATCTACTTTGGCGCAAAGGCGCCCTGGGATGACCTGCGGGTGAGGAGGGCCATTCACCTGGCTCTGAACAGAGATGAGTGGAAGGCTTTCCGGCGTGTGAAGGTCGGCGACAGCAGTATAGAGGGGACGCAGCTGGCGAACACCATGGCGCCGGGCACCTTCTTCGCTCCCACCCAGGAGGAGATCGGGATGTGGCCGGGCTATCGCCAGCCCAAGGACGAGGACCTTGCCGAGGCCAACCGGCTGATGGACGAGGTGTTTGGGGCGGGGAACCGCCCGTCGGCCAAGTGCCTGGGAAGGACAGAGACGGTCTCCAACGTAGACGGCTGCCTGTGGGTCATGGACCAGCTTCGGAAGAACCTGGGTATGGAAGTGGAATCGGACTTCAGGGAGACGGCGGCAGTCACGCCCATAACGGACAGCGGCAACTTCGACTTCAGCGTCGGCTCGTTCACGTCCTCCGTAATCGGGGACCCGGATGATCGCCTCTATGACAGCTACATACGGGAGTTCCTCCCCGTCGGCAGAAAGGCTGCCATAGGAGCGAGATGGGAGGAGCAGCCTGATGTGATGGCGGAGGTGGAGAGGATGATCCGGGCCCAGACCCTGGAGCTGGACCCGATGAAGCGCAAGGAGCTGATCCGCGAGCTGGACCTCTATATTCTGGACAACGTGGCCCAGTACGTGGTGATGGGATGGACCAACATCTTCCCGTCCTGGAGGGTGGAGTTGAAGGGATGGAGGGGCTACGACCTGTACTCCAACACCAAGTTCGTAATGCATGAAAGGATGTGGCTGGCTCAATAGAATCCCGGGCGGCTGCCCTCTTTTGTTGGCAGGCCAACGCAACTGACTAAACTCGCAACATTGAAGGCCTATAGATAAGCGTGAAATTGAGGAGTAGGAGTAAGGGAGATGAGGATACATTACGCGTCGATAGTAAGGCCTTTGCTGGTGGGTTTATCAATTGCCATGTTGGTCGTGGCGCTGGCGTGTGCGGGTGAGGCTGATGAGCCCACTGTCGCTCCCACCGCCACAACGGCGCCCACGGCCACGACTCCGCCTGTGCCGGGTGGCGTACAGCCTACGGCCACGCCGGTATCAGGTCCAGTTGCGGACATGACCTGGATGGACAGGTATTTGCAGAGTCCGGGCTATGATCCGGCTTGGGGCGAGCCCATCAGGGGCGGGACGTATGTCTTTGGAGCCCAGCGGGACGGCATAACCTTCTACCCCAACAATCAGGGCTGTTGCTACACTCACGGCTGTTTCCGTGGACTCCCCTGGAACTCCATGTTCCGGATTGATGCCTGGACCGGGGACCTCACGGCAATAGAGGGGGATCTGGTCGAGAGTTGGGATATGTCGGAGGACGGCCTGACTTTGACCATGCAGCTCCGTCAGGGGGTCATGTTCTTCGACAAGATGGCAGATGAGTCGACACTGCCTGCGGAGTACAACGGAGGAAAGATCCTGGGCGACGAGTTCGTCTGTGAGGACGCAATGGCCACCTATGAGCGCTATGTCTTTCCACCGGAGAACGTGAGCCAGTTCCTGACTTCCGGCAGGAGGAACCTGAACCACCTTGAGAGCACCAGCTGTCCGGACGGCCCCAGAGGGTACACCTTTGTGATGCACTTTACTGTGCCCCTTGCCAAGACTCTGGGCATAATGGCAGGTGATGGCGTCAACGTCCTTGATAAGGACTACATCGCCTGGCTCAGGGAGTACTCCGACAGGGAGGACAAGCTGTTCGGACGGACAGAGGTTCCTGAAAACTTCTACGCAATGCACGGCACGGGGCCCTTTATACCCTCGAATTTCAATCAGAGCGTGAGCACCACGTTCGATGCCAACCCCAACTACTTCAGGGAGGGGCTGCCGCTGCTGGACAAGTACCACAACGTGGTGATCAAGGACATTGGCAGCCGGTTCACCGCTCTGGCGACTGGCAAAATCCACTACATGGGAGAGGGCAGCTGGAGCATGACGCCGGGCCAGGCGGAGCAGGCCATCCGTGACTTCCCGGATCGCGTAGTCATCAACAACCAGCTGAACCACTGGGCCAGGACGCTTTACTTTGGCTCAAACCCGCCCTGGGACGACGTGAGAGTGCGGAGGGCTATCAGCCTGGCAATTAACCGCGATGGGTGGCTGGACTTCTACCGGATATCCGGCTACGAGGGCATGAAGCTGGCTCACACCATGGCTCCCGGAACGTTCTATGCGCCGACAGACGAGGAGATACGCACTTGGCCGGGGTATCGACAGCCGAAGGATGAGGACGTGGCTGAGGCCAACCGGCTCATGGATGAAGTGTTCGGCCCGGGTGAAAGGCCGACTGCCAAGTGCATGGCAGTGACCACTGACCAGGCCGACATCGACGCCTGTCTGTACATCTTGGACAATCTGAAGAAGAGCCTGGGCATGAACGTCTCCTCTGACTTCATGGAGTCTGCTGCCAGGACTGACATTGTTACCACCGGCAACTTCGACTTCACCATCAGTTCGGCGACCTCCTCCACTATTGGAGACCCTGACGACGACCTTTACGGCAACTACATCATGGACTTTGTTGCCGCCTCTTCCAAGGCGTTTATGCAGGCCAGATGGGATGAGCAGCCGGAGGTGATGGCGGAGGTGGAGAGGATGATCCGGGCCCAGTCTGCGGAGCTAGACCCGATAAGAAGGAAGGACCTGGTCCGGGAGATGGACCTTTATATCCTGAACAACGTGTCGCAGTATGTGCTGGTGGGCTGGAGCCTGATCTTCCCCGGCTGGAGGGTGGAGCTTAAGGGGTGGAAGGGGTACGACCTGTACTCCAACACCAAGTACGTCATGCATGAAAGGATGTGGCTGGCTCAGTAGAATCCCCGGCGGCGGCCCTCTTTTCTTGGCAGGCCGACGCCATTAACTAAACCTTGGAACAGTGAAGGCCTATAGACAACCGTGAAATTGAGGAAAGGGAGAAAGGGAGATGAGGATACCAAATGCGTCGATAGTGAGGCTCATAATAGCGGGTTTGGCGATCGCAATCCTGGTGGTTGCCATGGCCTGCAGGAGTGAGGATGCTCCGCCCACTGATGAACCGGAAGCGACTGAGGCGATGCCTACGGCCACGTCGCCGTCCATGGACGGAGAGCCTACGGCTACGCCGGTCCGGGACACGGTGACAGGGATGGGGTGGATGGAGCAGTACCTGCAGAGTCCGGGCTACGACCCGGCCTGGGGCGAGCCTGTCAGAGGCGGGACGTTCATCTTTGGGTCTCCTCGCGACAGCACCAGATTCAACCCCTGGAACCAGGGCAGCTGCTGCTACAGCCACGGCTGCTACGCCGGGCTGTCCACCAACGGCCTGTTCAGGGTTGACGCCTGGACGGCGGACCTCACCGCCATAGAGGGTGACCTGGTGGAGAGTTGGGACTTCTCGGCGGACGGCCTGACACTCACCATGAAGCTCCGCGAAGGGGTGATGTACATTGACGAGGCCAGTATGCCGGAGGACACTACGGTACCGGCCGAGTTCGACGGCGGCAGAATCCTGGGCGACGAGTTCGTCTGTGAAGACGCCAAGGCCTCCATAGAGCGCGCCGCCTGGCCGCCGGAGTGGGAGCAGTCGGGGTTCACCCCCATCGAAACCAAGGCGGCGCTGAAACACCTTGACACGGCCACGTGCCCGGACGGCCCGCGTGGATACGCCTTTGTGATGCAGTTCCAGTACCCGCTGGCCAGGACCATGACCAGCCTGTCGGCCCATCGCAGCGGGCAGGTGGCCATGCAGGACAAGGACTACATTGCCTGGGTGAACGACTTTGGCGAGAGGGAGGGACGGTCTTTTGGGGATACGGAGGTACCGGCCAACTTCTACGCCACCCACGGCACGGGGCCCTTCGCGCCGGCCGACATCAATACCAGCGTCAGCACCACCTTTAACGCCAACCCCAACTACTGGCGGGAGGGGCTGCCGCTGCTGGACGTATACCATAACGTGGTGATCAAGGACGCGGGCACCAGGTTTGTTGCCCTGTCCACGGGGCGGATTCACTACATGGGTGAGGGCAGCTACAGCATGAGGCCCGGGCAGGCTGACCAGGCCATCCGGGACTTCTCGGACACCATTGTCATCAACAACCAGCTGAACAACTGGGCGAGGGAAATCCACTTCGGCGCAAGGGAGCCGTGGGGCGACGCGCGGGTCAGGAAGGCCATCTCCCTGGCCCTTGACCGGGACGGGTGGCTGGAGTTTTATCGCATCCCGCAGTTCGAAGGCGGGCGATTGGGCCACCTCATGGCGCCGGGCACCTTCTACGCTCCCACGGATGAGGAGCTGAGGACTTGGCCCGGGTATCGCCAGCCCAAGGACGAGGACATTGCAGAGGCCAACCGTCTCATGGACGAGGTGTTCGGGGCGGGCAACAGGCCCACCTCAGAGTGCCAGGCCAACATCGCAAACACGGGCCCGGTGGACGCCTGTGAGTTCCTGATGGACAACCTCAGGAAGAACCTGGGCATGGACATAGCTTCGGACTTCAGGGAAGGCGCGGTGCTCACGGCGCTGGCGCAGTCCGGGGAGTACGACTTCAACAGCGGCTCGGCGGTGGACACCAGGACGGGCGACCCGGACCAGACCCTGTTCAAGAACTTTGTCCCGGAGTTCACCTCAGTCTTCTACAAAGCGCCTCTGGAGATGCGCTTCCAGGAGCAGCCTGATGTGATGGGGGAGGTGGAATCGCTGGTGCGGGCCCAGGCGCGAGAGTTGGACCCGATGAAGCGCAAGGAGATGGTCAGGCAGATTGACCTCCTGACCCTTGACAAGGTGAATCAGTACGTCGTGGTGGGATGGCCCATGATATTCCCCGGCTGGAGGGTGGAGTTGAAGGGCTTCAAGGGCTACGATCTCTACTCCGACACCAAGTTCGTCATGCACGAGAGGATGTGGCTGGCCAAGTAGGAGATAGCTTCAACACTCGGCGCTGCGGGCTTATTTGAGGCCCTCGCTTTAATGCGAGGGCCTCCCTCGTTTTCAGAATGGTCTGAATAAGTCCGTGGGCGTACCCCCCAACCCGCTCGCCCTGAGCCTGTCGAAGGGTCTAACCGAGCGGATTGGGGGTATTTCTGCAAGAGTCCCTTGCTTGTTCAAAAGGTTCCTAAGCTCGTCTGGCATCTCTATTGACAACGCCTACGAGTAGTGATAGCCTTACGCAAATCTGCAACTCCAACTAAAGGAGGGTTAGATATGATGTTACGCAATGCGTCGATACTACGGCTAACAATAGCGGTTTTAGCAACGGCCATGTTAGCAGTGGCCCTGGCGTGCGCCAGCGAGGAGCCCGAGGCTGAGCCCACGGCCGCGCCCACTCCCACTATTCCTGCCGCGTCTACGCCTTTGACGCTGGACACACAGCCCACGGATACGCCCGTGCCGGATCCGAGCATGGCGGACCTTGGCTGGATGGAACGGTACTTGCAGAGCCCGGGCTACGACGAGGCGTGGGGCCAGCCCGTAAGTGGCGGGACCTACATATTCGGGGCCCAGCGTGACAGCAATCAGTTCACTCCGGCCACACAGGGATGCTGCTACACTCACGGCTGCTTCCGAGGGCTGCCCTGGAACTCCCTGTTCCGCATTGACCCCTGGACGGGGGACCTCACGGCCGTAGAGGGCGACCTGGTGGACACCTGGAATATGTCGGAGGACGGAACTGAGTTGACGTTGCAGCTGCATGAGGGCGTAACGTTCTTCCATACAATCCCGGAAGATTCTCCATTGCCGACCGAGTTCAACGGCGGGCAGATAGCCGGGGACGACTTCGTTTGTGAGGACGTGGTTGCCACCTATGAGCGCATGTATATCAATCCGCCGGAGTGGGAGACCAGGATCAGCTGGGCCAGGGCGGACCTTGCGCATCTTGAGAGCTTAAGCTGTCCCGATGGTCCCAGGGGAACCACAGTGGTAATGCACTTCGAGCGGCCTATGGCCAAGACCATAGGTATACTGGCAGGCCGGGGCGCGGCAGTCATGGACAAGGACGTTGTCGCCTGGCTGTATGACCATGGTGAGAGGGAGGGCACGGCCTTCATGGACACGGAGGTCCCCGCCAACTTCTACTCCATGCACGGCACGGGGCCATTCATGCCGGTGGACATCAACCTCAGCGTCAGCACTGACTTCGTAGCCAACCCCAACTACTGGCGCGAGGGATTGCCTCTCCTTGACGGATACCGCAACCTGGTGATCAAGGACATTGGGAGCCGGTTCACGGCACTGGCCACGGGCAAGATTCACTACATGGGAGAGGGAAGTTGGAGCATGACGCCCGGTCAGGCTGAGCAGGCCATTCGGGACTTCCCGGACCGCATTGTCATCAACAACCAGTTGAACCACTGGGCTAGGACCATCGCCTTTGGGGCCAGGGCGCCCTGGAACGACGTGCGGGTGAGGAAGGCCATTCACCTGGCGATAGACCGTGACGGCTGGCTGGACTTCTACCGCATAGCCGGCTACGAGGGCATGAAGCTGGCGCATACGATGGCTCCCGGGACGTTCTACGCCCCCACGGACGATGAGATAAGGCAGTGGCCCGGCTACCGCCAGCCGAAGGACGAGGACATAGCGGAGGCCAACCGGCTGATGGACGAGGTGTTTGGACCGGGCGAGCGGCCCAAGGTCCAGTGCATGGCCACCGTCACCAACCAGTCTGACATCGATGCCTGTCTGTATATCATAGACAACCTGAAGAAGAACCTGGACATGGAGGTCGATTCGCAGTTCGGGGAGCAGGCTGCCCTGACGCCGATCACCGATAGCGGCAACTTCGACTTCCGCATCAGCTCCTACAACTCATCGACTATAGGTGACCCGGACGATGACCTCTACAGCAACTACGTCCCGGAGTACATTTCCGCCTCCTCCAGAGCCATGATGGATGCCCGGTGGGAAGAGCAGCCGGAGATAATGGCGGACGTGGAGGCCATGATCCGCGGCCAGTCTGCGGAGCTTGACCCGATAAAGAGGAAAGAGCTGGTCCGAGAGTTGGACATGAAGATAATGAACGATGTATCGCAGTTCGTGGTTGTGGGCTGGAGCCTCATCTTCCCCGGCTGGCGCGTGGAGCTGAAGGGGTGGAAGGGGTATGACCTGTACTCCTACACGAAGTACGCAATGCACGAGAGGATGTGGATAACCCAGTAGCCAGATAGCTTCATTCCACAGATACGTCGACCATAGGAGGAGGCCCTTCGCCCGGATGCGAGGGGCCTCCTCTTTATTTACCGCTCGGTGTGAAAGCGCGCGAATCTATTGACAAACAATACGAGTAGTGTTAGTCTGCCGCAAATCTGCAACTCCAAATACAGGAGGGTGGGAAATGCTGTTACGCAATGCGTCGTTACTGAGACCAATCATAGCGGTTTTAGCAATCACCATGCTCGCGGTAGCCTTGGCGTGCGCGGCAGAGGAGGAGGCCACAGAGGCGCCCACAGCCGCGGCTACTCCTACGACTCCGGCCGCGTCTACGCCACTGACGATAGACACACAGCCGACCGCTACACCTGTAGCAGGTCCTGAAACGGACCTGACCTGGATGGAGCGATACCTGCAGAGCCCGGGCTACGACCCTGCGTGGGGCGAGCCTGTAACGGGAGGCACCTTTGTCTTCGGGGCGCAGCGCGACGGCACTACCTTCTACGCCAACAACCAGGGATGCTGCTACACTCACGGCTGCTTCCGCGGCCTTCCCTGGAGCTCCCTGTTCGGCATTGACGCCTGGACTGGGGACCTCACGGCCATACAGGGTGAGTTGGCTGAGAGTTGGGATCTGTCGGCCGACGGCCTGACCCTGACCATAAAACTCCGCGAGGGCATCATGTTCTTCGACCAGATGGCCGAGGAGTCCATAGTGCCGGCGGAGTACAACGGCGGACAGATTCTTGGCGACGAGTTGGTCTGCGAAGACGCAGTCGCCACCTATGACCGTTACGTTTTTCCACCTGATAACGTGAGCCAGTTCCTGACGTCCGGGCGGAGGAACCTGAACCACTTTGTGAGTTCGAGCTGTCCGGACGGTGACCGGGGGTACACCTTCGTAATGCACTTTGACCAGCCCCTGGCCAAGACTATCGGGATAATGGCGGGCGACGGCGCCCAGGTCCTGGACAAGGACTACGTCGCTTGGCTCCAAGAGTACTCCGACCGGGAGGACAGGCTATTCGGTCGGGAGGAGGTCCCGGAGAACTTCTACTCCATGCACGGCACGGGACCCTTCATACCCACGGAGCTCAACCAGAGTGTGAGCGCCACCTACGACCGCAATCCCAACTACTGGAAGGAGGGGTTGCCGCTGCTGGACCGGTATCACAACGTGGTGATCAAGGACATCGGCAGCCGGTTCACGGCTCTGGCAACGGGCAAGATCCACTACATGGGAGAGGGCAGCTGGAGCATGACGCCCGGTCAGGCTGAGCAGGCCATCCGGGACTTCCCGGACCGGGTCGTCATCAATAACCAGCTGAACCACTGGGCCAGGACAATGATATTCGGCGCACGAGAGCCGTGGAGCGACGTGCGGGTGAGGAAGGCCATTCACCTCGCCATAGACCGTGACGGCTGGCTTGAGTTCTACCGAATAGCCGGCTACGACGGCATGAAGCTGGCTCACACCATGGCCCCGGGGACGTTCTACGCTCCGACGGACGAGGAGATACGGACGTGGCCCGGCTACCGGCAGCCGAAGGATGAGGACATAGCTGAGGCCAACCGGCTGATGGACGAGGTCTTTGGGCCGGGTGAGCGGCCGACCGCCAAGTGCATGGCCGTGACCACTGACCAGGCCGACATCGACGCCTGCCTGTACATGATAGACACGCTGAAGAAGAGCCTGGGAATGGATATCTCCTCCGACTTCATGGAGGCCGCCGCCAGGACGGACATCCTGACCACGGGCAACTTCGACTTCACCATTAGCTCGTACACCTCCTCCATTATTGGAGACCCGGACGACGGATTCCTGAAGTACCTCCCGGACAACTTCTTCGCCAGCACCAGGGCAATGTCTCAGGCCAGGCTTGACGAGCAACCGGAGCTGAGGGCGGAGTTGAACGAGATGATACTGGCGCAGTCAGCCGAGTTGGACCCTCTTAAGAGGAAGGACATGGTGCGGGAACTGGACCTCAGGCTCCTTAACGAGGACCTGTCCTACGTCCTGGTGGGCTGGAGCTTGATATTCCCCGGCTGGAGGGTGGAGCTGAAGGGTTGGAGGGGATACGACCTGTACTCCAACACCAAGTACATCATGCACGAGAGGATGTGGCTGGCCCAGTAGACGGATAGCCATAACCCTTAGCGATAGAGGCTGAACAAAGCCGCCCCTCGCGTCTACAGCGAGGGGCGGCTTCGCGTTTAGGTGAGCCAAGCAAGACTCTATTGACAACTGCTACGGGTAATGTTAGCCTTCCGACAATCTGCAACTCCAATTAACAGGAGGAAGGATATGTTGTTACGCAATACGTCGTTACTACGGCCCATCATAGCGGTTTTGGCAATTTGTATGTTGGTAGTTGCCCTGGCGTGCGCCAGTGACGAGCCAACGGCGGAGCCCACAGCCGCCCCTACCCCCACCTCGCCGGCCGCGGCTACACCGCTGACTGTAGGCGGAGAGCCAACGGCTACACCGGTCGAGCAGATGGACCCTGACCTCACCTGGATGGAGCGGTACCTGCAGAGCCCGGGATATGACCCGGAGTGGGGACAGCCCGTGGAAGGTGGAACCTTCATCTTTGGGGCGCAGAGAGACAGCACCAGATTCCATCCTATCAGCCAGAGTTGCTGCTACACACATGGATGCTACGCCGGACTTCCCAGCAACTCCCTGTTCCGCGTAGACCCCTGGGTGGGTGACTTCACAGCGGTGGAAGGAGACCTGGCGGAGAGTTGGGAGCTGTCCGAAGACGGCGTGACTCTGACCATACAGCTTCGCCAGGGCGTCATGTTCCATGAGAAGGTGACGGAAGAGTCGCCTGTTCCTGCGGAGTTCAACGGCGGCCAAATCATGGGCGATGAGTTCGTCTGCGAGGATGCCAAAGCCACCTACGAACGCTTTATCAACCCTCCTCAGTGGGAGCCTAGAATAACCGTTGGTAAGTCGGACCTTAACCACCTGGAGAGTTTAACCTGTCCGGACGGTCCACGCGCTCACACGCTTGTGATGCACTTTCAACGGCCTATGGGCAAGACCATGGGCATACTCGCCGGCAGGGCCGCGGTCATCCTTGACAAGGACTACATAGCATGGCTCAACGACTTTGGCCAGAGAGAGGATCGCTCGTTCCTGGACAACGAGGTTCCGCACAACTTCTACGCCATGCACGGCACGGGGCCGTTCATTCCCACGGACATCAATGTGAGTGTGAGTGCCACCTATGACGCCAATCCCAACTACTGGAAGGATGGACTGCCACTGCTGGACCAGTATCACAACGTGGTCATAAAGGACATAGGAAGCCGTTTCACGGCGCTGGCGACGGGCAAGATCCACTACATGGGTGAGGGCAGCTGGAGCATGACGCCCGGCCAGGCCGAGCAGGCCATCCGTGACTTCCCGGACCGCATAGTCATCAACAACCAGCTTAATCACTGGGCCAGGACAATGGCATTCGGGTCCAGGGCGCCCTGGGACGACGTGCGGGTGAGGAAAGCAATGAGTCTGGCGCTTGACAGGGACGGGTGGTTGACCTTCTATCGGATAGCCGGCTACGAGGGCATGAGGCTGGCGCACACTATGCCCCCCGGCACGTACTACGCTCCCACTGATGAGGAGATACTGACGTGGCCCGGCTATCGACAGCCTAAGGACGAGGACGTGGCAGAGGCCAATCGCCTAATGGACGAGGTGTTCGGACCTGGAGAGCGTCCCACTGCGGAGTGCACCGCGAGGATAGAGAACCAGTCCGACATCGACGCCTGTCTGTACGTCATAGACAACCTGAAGAAGAACCTGGGGATGGAGATAGGCTCCAACTTTGGGGAAACGGCGGCGATAAGTCCTATCACCGAAAGCGGCAACTTTGACTTTTACATAAGCTCATATACTTCCACCGTGATTGGAGACCCGGACGACGACCTGTATTCCAACTACGTGCCGGAGTTCGTCTCCGTAGGCAGCAGGATCATCGTAGATGCGCGCTGGGCAGAGCAGCCCCAGGTGATGCAGGATGTTGCGGACATGATCACGGCGCAGTCGGCGGAGCTGGACCCGGTAAAGCGCAAGGAGATGGTCACTGAGTTGGACCTCAAGATTCTGAACGAGGTCTCCCAGTACGTCCTGGTGGGCTGGAGCCTGATCTTCCCCGGTTGGCGTGTGGAGTTGAAGGGATGGAAGGGGTACGACCTCTACTCCTACTCCAAGTACCTCCAGAATGAGAGGATGTGGCTGGCTCAGTAGACGTATAGCCATAACTCTTAGCAATAGAGGCTGAATAAAGCCGCCCCTCGCGCCTACAGCGGGGGGCGGCTTCGCGTACAGGCGACCCAAGCAAAACTCTATTGACAAACCCTACGGGCAGTGTTAGCCTTCCACGAATCTGCAACTCCATATTGAAGGAGGGAAGGATATGCTGTTACGCAATGCGTCGATACTCCGTCCAATAATAGCGGTTTTGGCAGTTACCATGCTGGTGGTTGCCCTGGCGTGCGCCAGTGAGGAGGAGCCTACCACGGCGCCCACTGCCGCGCCCACTCCCACGACCCCGGCCGCGGCTACGCCCTTGACAATAGGGCAGCCCACAGCGACGCCAGTGGAGCGTACGGATACGGATCTGGGTTGGATGGACAGATATCTCCAAAGCCCGGGCTACGACCCAGCGTGGGGCGAGCCCGTCAGGGGCGGCACTTACATCTTCGGAGCACAACGGGATGGCGTGACCTTCAACCTGGAGAGCCAGTCCTGCTGCTACACTCACGGCTGCTACGCCGGCCTCCCGTCAAACTCCCTGTTCCGTATTGACGCCTGGACAGGAGACCTCACGACCGTTGAGGGTGACTTGGTGGAGAGTTGGGACATGTCCGATGACGGTCTCACGCTGACCATGAAGCTCCATGAGGGCGTGATGTTCCAACCACTTCACCCGGAGTCGCCGATTCCAGCGGAGTACAACGGCGGCCTCATCAGCGGCGACGAGTTCGTCTGCGAAGACGCCGTGGCAACGTACGAGCGTTACGTCAATCCTCCCGAGTGGGAGACCGGTATGAGGAATGAGTCCGCGCAGTTGCAACACCTGGAGAGCGCCACTTGTCCCGACGGACCCAGGGGTCACACACTCGTGATGAACTTCAATGCGCCCCTGGGCAAGACTATAGGCATATTGGCAGCCGGCTACCCCGCGACCATCCTTGACAAGGAGTGGCTTGAGTGGACATACGATTTCGGCGCGCGGGAGGAGAGGTCTTTCGGGCGCACCGAGATTCCACAGAACTTCTACAGTATGCACGGCACTGGGCCCTTTATGCCCATGGAGTTCAATCAGAGCGTCAGCACC
Source organism: Dehalococcoidia bacterium (assembly GCA_034422115.1). Taxonomy (GTDB): domain Bacteria; phylum Chloroflexota; class Dehalococcoidia; order Lucifugimonadales; family UBA2985; genus DAOUJW01. Next base: position 305,119 of record DAOUJW010000017.1, read on the forward strand.
ACCTTTGACGCCAACCCCGACTACTGGCGGGAGGGTCTGCCGCTGCTGGACAGGTACCACAACGTGGTGATCAAGGACATCGGCAGCCGGTTCACGGCGCTGGCGACCGGCAAGATTCACTATATGGGAGAGGGAAGCTGGAGCATGACGCCCGGCCAGGCTGAGCAGGCCATTCGTGACTTCCCCGACCGGATCATAATCAACAACCAGTTGAACCACTGGGCCAGGACTATCTACTTTGGCGCCAATGCGCCCTGGGACGACGTGCGGGTGAGGAAGGCGATTCACTTGGCGCTGAATCGCGACCAGTGGCTGGAGTTCTACAGAATTCCGGGTTACGAGGGCATGAAGCTGGCCCACACAATGGCGCCGGGGACTTACTACGCTCCAACAGAGGAGGAGATTCGGACGTGGCCCGGTTACAGACAGCCGAAGGACGAGGACATAGCTGAGGCCAACCGGCTGATGGATGAGGTGTTCGGTGCGGGCGAGCGGCCCACGGCTGAGTGCACCGCTACTACCACCAACCAGTCCGACATAGACGCCTGCCTGTTCGTGATTGACAACCTGGGGAAGAACCTGAGCATGGAGGTCGAATCAGACTTCAATGAGCAGGCGGCCAACACCGAGAGAATCACCAGCGGGAACTTTGACTTCAGCATCAGCTCGGCCACGTCTTCGCTGATTGGAGACCCGGACGACGACCTCTACAGCAACTACATACAGGCGTTCGTCACCGCTAGCTACAAGAAATTCATGGAGCAGCGGTGGCTGGAGCAGCCGGAGGTAATGGCCGAGGTTGAGGCTATGATAAGGGCTCAGTCCGCAGTGCTGGATCCGGTAAAGAGGAAGGAGATGGTGCGGGAGCTGGACCTGAAGATACTTGACGAGGTGTCTGCATACGTTCTCCTGGGTTGGAGCCTCATCTTCCCAGGCTGGAGAACGGAGCTGAAGGGATGGAGAGGGTATGACCTCTACTCCTACACGAAATACGTCATGAACGAGAGGATGTGGCTGGCCCAGTAAACAGGCAGCTTCACACCCTCCCGCTTGAGGCAACTAAGACGCCCCTCTCTTCTGAAGCGAGGGGCGTCTTCGCGTACAGGCGACCCGGGCAAAACTCTATTGACAAACCCTACGGGTAATGCTAGCCTTCCGAAAATCTGCTACTCCAATTAACAGGAGGAAAGATATGCAGTTACGCAATGCGTCGATACTTAGGCCAATTATAGCGGTTTTGGCAATCGCCATGATGGTGGTTGCCCTTGCGTGTGCCAGCGAGGAGCAAGAGGAGGCGCCTACTGCTGCGCCCACTCCCACCACTCCGGCCGCGGCTACGCCATTAACAGTGGGGCAGCCGACGGCAACGCCGGTGGATGACGCCATGATGGCCGACCTCACGTGGATGGAGCGGTACCTGCAGAGCCCCGGCTATGACGATGCATGGGGCCAGCCCGTGGAGGGTGGCACCTTTATATTCGGCGCGCAGTTGGACGTCAGCCGCTTCACTCCCGCCAACCAGGGTTGCTGCTACTATCATGGCTGCTACCGCGGGCTCCCCTGGAACTCCCTGTTCCGCATAGACCCCTGGACCGGAGACCTCTCGGCCATTGAGGGAGACCTGGTGGACACCTGGGAGATGTCAGAGGACGGCAAGACACTGACCATGCAGCTGCACGAGGGAGTCACTTTCTTCCACGACATCCCCGCGGAGTCGCCAATGCCGGCCGAGTTCAACGGCGGCCAGATCACTGGCGACGAGTTCGTCTGCGAGGACGCCAGGGCATCGATAAACCGGAACGTCAACCCACCCAAGTGGGAGACCAGGTTAACCCTGGGCCAGGTTGACCTCAACCACCTTGATCTTGATCACTTGAACAGCCCCGCCTCGTGCCCTGACGGAGACAGGGGGCACACCTACGTCATGCAATTCGTGGAGCCGCGGGGCAAGACGTTAGGCGTGCTGGCCGGCCGGGCGGCAGTCATAATGGACAAGGACCACATTGCCTGGCTGGACGACTTTGGCGAGAGGGAGGGTATCGCCTTCATGGACAATGAGGTTCCCGCGAACTTCTACTCCATGCACGGCACGGGCCCCTTCATTCCAACGGAGATCAACCTGAACGTCAGCACGGACTTTGACGCCAATCCCAACTACTGGCGCGAGGGGCTGCCGCTTATTGACAAGTACAGAAATGTCGTCATCAAGGACATTGGGAGCCGCTTCACGGCGCTGGCGACGGGCAAGATCCACTACATGGGAGAGGGCAGCTGGAGCATGACGCCGGGCCAGGCGGAGCAGGCCATCCGCGACTTCCCGGACCGGATAGTCATCAACAACCAGCTGAACCACTGGGCCAGGACCATCGCCTTTGGGGCCAGGGCGCCCTGGGACGACGTGAGAGTTAGAAAGGCGATCAGCCTGGCGCTGAACCGGGACGAGTGGTTGGACTTCTATCGCATATCCGGCTACGAGGGTATGAAGCTGGCGCACACAATGGCGCCTGGCACGTACTATGCCCCCACGGACGATGAGATAAGGCAGTGGCCCGGGTACCGACAGCCGAAGGACGAAGACGTGGCTGAGGCCAACCGGCTGATGGACGAGGTGTTCGGGGCTGGAGAGAGGCCATCGGCAGAGTGCATGGGGACCGTAACCAACCAGTCGGACATTGACGCCTGTGAGTTCGTGATTGACAACCTGAAGAAGAACCTGGGCATGGATGTCGCCTCAGACTTTGGCGAGTCCGCGGCTCAGAACGACGTTGCGGAGACGGGCAACTTCGACTTCCGCATAAGCTCCTACGTGTCCTCAACCATCGGCGACCCGGATGACGACATCTACAACAACTACATCCCGGAGTTCATCTCCATAACTTCCAAGAAGTTTATGGACGCCCGGTGGGATGAGCAGCCGGAGGTGATGCAAGAGGTGGAGGACATGATCCGGGCGCAGTCTGCAGAGCTGGACCCGATAAAGCGGAAGGCTTTGGTGACCGAGCTTGAACTCAAGATCCTCAACGACGTGTCCCAGTACGTAGTTGTGGGCTGGAGCCTCATATTCCCCGGCTGGAGGACAGAGCTGAAGGGGTGGAGGGGTTACGACCTGTACTCCTACACCAAGTACGCTATGCACGAGAGGATGTGGCTGGACCAGTAGCGCAACCGGCCGGATAACCTGTTTCCAGGTTGAATGGGCTGCCCCTCGCATCAGTTGCGAGGGGCAGCCTTCTTTTGCATAAACCCCGGCGGATTTCCATTGACAAGCTGAACGCTTGATGCTAGCCTATCCGCCATCTGTATCCACAAAGATAGGAGGGAAGCATATGCGCTTACGGAATCCGTCGATTTTGAGGCCAATAATAGCCGTTCTGGCTGTTGCCATGCTCGCGGTGGCGCTGGCGTGTGCGAGTGAGGAGGAACCAACCACTGCGCCCACGGCTGCTCCAACTCCTACAACGCCGGCCGCGTCAACGCCGTTGACAGTTGGGCAGGCCACGGCTACACCTGTGACTGATACGGTGTCCGATGACATTCCGTGGATGGACCGATACTTGCAGAGTCCCGGCTACGACCCGGCCTGGGGCCAGCCCGTTGAGGGCGGGACCTTTGTGTTTGGAGCCCAGCGGGACAACACAACCTTCAACCATGCTATACAGGGATGCTGCTACAACCACGGTTGCTTCCGCGGCCTTCCCACCAACTCCCTGTTCCGCATAGACGCCTGGACGGGAGACCTCACTGCCATTGAGGGTGACCTGGTGGAATCCTGGGAGATGTCTGAGGACGGTCTTACACTGACCATGCAGCTGCGCGAGGGCGTGAAGTTCTTTGAGCAGATGGCTGAAGAGTCGGAGGTGCCTGCTGAGTACAACGGTGGTCAGATCCTCGGAGATGAGTTCGTCTGCGAGGACGCCAAGGCCACCTATGAGCGTTTCGTGTGGCCGCCCGACTTTAGAGTAGGTAAGTGGCCGTATACCCAGGGCCCGGCGCAGTTGTCACACCTTGACAGCGTAAGCTGCCCGGACGGCGACCGGGGCTACACCTTTGTGATGCACTTCTCGGAGCCCAGGGGTAAGACTTTGGGTATCCTGGCCGGCCGCGCAGCGACAATTCATGACAAGGACTACATCGCCTGGCTGCACGCCTACGGCGAAGAGACGGGCGAGCAGTACCTGGACACGGAAGTCCCCGGCAACTTCTATTCCATGCACGGCACGGGGCCGTTCATACCGGATGAGATTAACCTGAACGTCAGCAACGACTTCATTGCCAATCCCACCTACTTCAGGGAGGGGCTGCCGCTGATAGACGTCTATCGCAACGTGGTGATCAAGGACATCGGCAGCCGCTTCACTGCGCTGGCAACGGGCAAGGTACACTACATGGGTGAGGGCAGTTGGAGCATGACGCCCGGCCAGGCTGAGCAGGCCATTCGGGACTTCCCGGACCGGATTGTCATCAACAACCAGCTGAACCACTGGGCCAGGACCCTGGCCTTCGGCTCCAACGCGCCCTGGGACGACGTGCGGGTGAGGAAGGCCCTCAGCCTGGCGATTGACCGGGACGGCTGGTTGGCCTTCTACCGGATATCCGGCTACGAGGGCATGAAGCTGGCGCACACCATGGCCCCCGGGACCTACTACGCTCCGACGGATGAGGAGATACGGACGTGGCCCGGCTATCGGCAGCCGAAGGACGAGGACGTGGCTGAGGCTAACCGTCTGATGGACGAGGTGTTCGGCCCGGGCGAGCGGCCCTCTGCCAAGTGCATGGCCGTGACTACGGACCAGTCCGACATCGATGCGTGTCTCTACATTATTGACACGCTGAAGAAGAGCCTCGGCATGGAGGTATCTTCAGACTTCATGGAGGCGGCAGCCAGGACCGAGATCCAGACTACCGGCAACTTCGACTTCACCATCACGTCCTTCGTGTCGTCCACCATTGGTGACCCGGATGACGACCTGTACAACAACTACATTCCGGCGTTCATCTCCTCCTCTTCCAAGCAGTTCATGAATGCTCGCTGGGAAGAGCAGCCTGAGGTCATGGCTGAAGTACAGCAGATGATTGAGGGCCAGTCGGCGGAGTTGGACCCGGTTAAGAGAAGGGCGCTGGTGGCGGACCTGGACCAGAAGCTCCTGAACGACGTTTCACAGTACGTCCTGATTGGCTGGAGCCTCATCTTCCCGGGCTGGAGGGTGGAGTTGAAGGGCTGGAAGGGCTACGACCTGTACTCCAACACCAAGTACGTAATGCACGAGAGGATGTGGATAGTCAAGTAGCGCACCCGGCCGCTTGACCGGATTCCAGGTTCAACGGGCTGCCCCTTGCAATCGTTGCGAGGGGCAGCCTCTTTCTTTATTTTAGGGCGTTCCCAGGGTTTCTAATGAACTTCCACAATCCAACTCAGAGCGTAGCCATATATCTCGTCGCGACAGCGCGTATGGTGACATAAATCGTAGGCTGCGCGCTCTTAGCATCCGATTAGGTTCCATTTGACAAACGAGATAGGTAGTGCTAGCCTTCCCCAAATTTGCATCTGCCAAGGAGGGTGGTATATGAAGTTAAGCAGTCCGTCGATCCTTAGACCGCTAGTTGCGATACTAGCGGTAACCATGCTGGCCGTAGCGCTGGCGTGCGCGAGTGAGGAGGAGCCAACTACTGCTCCCACCGCCGCGCCCACACCTACGACGCCGGCCGCGTCTACTCCCCTAACAGTAGACATGCAGGCGACGAACACGCCTGTGCCGGATGCCATGGATATGGACCTCACATGGATGGAACGGTACCTCAAGAGCCCCGGCTACGACGAGGCGTGGGGAGAGCCCATAGAGGGCGGTACCTTCATCTTTGGCGCACAGCGAGACGGGACGACCTTCCACCCCTTTGAGCAGTCCTGCTGCTACACCCACGGGTGCTATGCAGGCCTGCCCATGAACTCCCTGTTCCGCATCGACGCCTGGACGGGTGACCTGACCACTGTTGAGGGTGACCTGGTTGAGAGCTGGGAGCTGTCGGAGGACGGCAAGACCCTGACGATGAACCTGCGGCAGGGTGTCACGTTCTTCAGTGCAGAGGACCTCTCGGCTCAGGCTACGCCGACGGTTGTGCCCGCTGAGTTCGAGGGCGGCCAGATCCTTGGAGACGAGTTCGTTTGCGAGGACGCCAAGGCCTCAATTGACAGATACAGATGGCCTCCGGAGTGGGAGCCGAGGATTACGCGAGGCGTGTCATATATAGGACACCTTGAGGCGACCAGCTGTCCTGACGGTGACCGTGGGTACACCTTCGTAATGCACTTCACGGAACCCAGAGGAAAGACCCTGGGCATTCTGGGCGGCGACGCGGCGACCATGTTCGACAAGGACCACATCGCCTGGATGAACGCATTCGGCGAGGAGAACGGAACGTCCTTCCTGGACAACGAAGTTCCGGACAACTTCTACGCCCAGATAGGAACTGGCGCCTTCATGCCGGTTGAGATCAACCGCAGCGTGTTCACCATGTACCACGCCAACCCCAGCTACTGGCGCGAGGGACTGCCTCTGCTGGACCGGTACCAGAACGTGGTGATCAAGGACATCGGCAGCCGGTTCACGGCTCTGGCCACCGGCAAGATCCACTACATGGGAGAGGGAAGCTGGAGCATGACGCCCGGTCAGGCTGAGCAGGCCATTCGTGACTTCCCGGACCGGATTGTCATCAACAACCAGCTGAACCACTGGGCCCGGACCATCGCCTTTGGCTCTAACCCGCCCTGGGATGACGTGCGAGTCAGAAGGGCCATCAGCCTGGCGATCAACCGCGACGGCTGGCTGGACTTCTACAGAATAGGCGGCTACGAGGGGATGAAGCTGGCCCACACCATGGCCCCAGGCACCTACTACGCTCCGACGGATGAGGAGATTCGGACGTGGCCCGGCTACCGACAGCCCAAGGACGAGGACGTGGCAGAGGCCAACCGGCTGCTGGACGAGGTGTTCGGCCCCGGTGAGCGGCCGACCATCAAGTGCATGGCAGTGACCACTGACCAGGCAGACATTGACGCCTGCCTGTACGTGCAGGACAACCTGAGGAAGGCCCTTGGGCTGAACGTAGAGTCGGACTTCATGGAGTCGGCCGCCGCCAATGACATCAGGAGCAGCGGCAACTTTGACATGAACATTACGTCCTACGTGTCGTCGGCCATTGGAGACCCGGACGACGACCTGTACAACAACTACGTGCTGGACCAGGTAGCCGCAACCTCCAAGAACTTCATGCAGGCCCGCTGGGACGAGCAACCCGAAGTAATGCAGGACGTTGCGGACAGGATCCAGGGACAGTCGGCAGAGCTGGACCCGGTGAAGAGGAAGGCGTTGGTGGAGGAGCTGGACCAGATTCTCCTGAACGACGTGTCCCAGTACACGGTGGTGGGCTGGAGCTTGATCTTCCCCGGATGGAGGACGGAGTTGAAGGGCTGGAGGGGATATGACCTGTACTCCAACACCAAGTACATCATGCACGAGAGGATGTGGATAGCCAACTAGGAAGCTTTCCAGCTTGGTTGAATCCATAGGACTAGGAGGCCCTCGCTCAGGCGGGGGCCTCCGGCTTTTGTGCAGCATGCCAAAGGCGGCCCAGCTATTGACAAAAGCGGAAGGTAGTGCTAGCCTTTCCGCCAATCTGCAACCCCGAGAAAAGGAGGGTATGCGTATGCGCAGTGCGTCTATACTGAAACCTTTAGTGGCGGTGCTGGCAATTACCATGCTGGCAGTGGCTTTGGCGTGTGCCAGCGAGGAGGAGCCCACCGAGGCTCCTACAGCCGTGCCGGCCACGAACACCCCAGCGCCTACACCAACGACACCAGGTGAGATGGTGCTGCCCACGGCAACGCCGGTGCTGGAGACGGAGATGGACCTCACTTGGGTCGAACAGTACCTGAAGAGCCCTGGCTACGACCCCGCTTGGGGCGAGCCCAAGACGGGCGGCACGTTCGTCTTCGGCTCCAACCGAGACACCACAAACTTCAACCCGGCCACCATCGGTGGGTGCTACTCCCACGGCTGCTGGAACGAGCTTGCCTACAACTCCCTGTTCCGCGTAGACCCGTGGGTGGGCTTGGGCACCATTGAGGGAGACCTGGCAGAGACCTGGGAGATGTCGGATGACGGCTCTACTCTGACCATAACGTTCCGTGATGGGATTACGTTCTACAACAACACGAACTTGCCGGCCGAGGTAGCCGACAAAGTCAACGGCGATGCGTTTGTGTGCGAGGACGCCGTGGCCAGCTTCGAGCGAATGGCGCGCCCGCCGGAGTGGGAAGCTCCCATTATGGGCACTACCCGGAGGATGTTCTCCCATCTGGGCGAGATGAACTGCCCAGACGGCCCGCGAGGGCTTGTCTTCGAGATGAACTTTACAGAGTCCAGGGCTAGCAGCCTGAGCAGCCTGTCCCGCGGCCTTGCCATGCTGGACAAGGACTGGATCGAGTGGCTGCATGGCCACGGGTCCAACATTATGAGGGAGCAGACTCCTGACAACTTCTACTGGCAGTCCGGGACTGGCGCTTTTGTCCCGACGGACATTAACGTGTCGGTCAGCACTGTCTGGGATGCCAACCCTGACTACTTCAGGGAGGGGCTGCCTCTGCTGGAGAGGTACGAGAACGTAGTTATCAAGGACATCGGGAGCAGGTTCACCGCTCTGGCCACAAACAAAATCCAGTTCTACGGAGAGGGGAGCTACGGCTTCACCTCCGGCCAGGCTGAGCAGGCCCTGCGAGACTTTCCCGAAACCATAGTGGTTAACCCCCAGATGAACATGTGGGCCCGCAACATATACTTCAACGCGGCCGGCCCCCCGTTCGACGACTGGAAGGCCAGAGAGGCCGTCCACCTGGCCCTTGACCGCGAGGAGTGGAGGGCATTCCGCCAGGTTAGGGTGGGCGACACCATTCTGGAAGGCACCCGGATGGCGTACACTGTCCCGCCGGGGACCTACTTCGCCGCATCTGAGGAAGAGATTATGTCATGGCCCGGTTGGCGGCAGCCCAAGGACGAGGACTTTGCCATGGCCAACCAGCTGCTGGACGAGGTCTTTGGAGCCGGTGAGCGCCCGGCGATTGAGTGTCTTGCGCCATCACCCCAGCAGAGCGACATTGACGCCTGTCTGTTCGTGATGGACCAGCTCAAGAGGAACGTGGATTGGGAAGTCACTTCCGACTTCCTGGACACCACTGCTGCATACGACAAGCGCGACGCCAGCAACTTCACGCTGACGCTGGGTTCGGGCTCAGTGAGCACCGCCACCGGCGATCCGGACGACTCATACCCAGGCACCTTCCTTAGGGAGTTCGTCTCGGTCAGCTACGGCGCCAAGGCCAGCTTGGAAGCAATGTGGGAAGCGCAGCCAGAGAATATGCAGATGCTGGAAGACATGATTCGAGGACAACAGCGGGAGCTGGATCCCGTGAAGCGCAAGGAGCTGTTCCGCGCCCTGGAGGACTTCCTGCGGACAGAGGTCCACAGCTATCACGACATGCTGGGCTGGACCAACATCTTCCCGTCATGGCGTGTAGAGGCCAAGGGAATCACGGGCTATGACCTCTACTCCTTCACCAAGGGAGCCATGTGGGAGAGGGTGTGGTTCGGCGAATAGAACGGTAGCCTAACCACAGGCCTAACCTGAGAGCCTTTGTTGAATGGCCTCCGCGACCAAGCGGGGGCCATTCACTTTATCTTCTGCGTGCCCACGGCGCCCCAAAAATGCATACCACAGGGGCGCATATCCAATTGACAAAGGACAAGATGCTGTGATAGCCTTGCCTGCAATCTGCACAGATGGGGGTACTACATGAGGCTATACGTCAAGTCCATGTTAAAGCCAACAATAGCAGTTCTGGCTATTGCCATGATGGCCGTCGCGCTGGCATGTGCCAGCGATGAGGAGCCGACCACCGCTCCCACTGCCGCGCCAACTCCCACCACTCCGGCCGCGGCTACACCACTTACGGTGGGACAACCTACGGCGACACCTATAGACGCCGCCATGATGGAAGACCTCCCGTGGATGGAGAGGTACTTGAATAGCCCCGGCTATGACGAGGCATGGGGTGAGCCTGTTAGGGGCGGTACGTTTATATTCGGAGCGCAGAGGGACAACACCCGGTTCAACCTCTATATCCAGGCCTGCTGCTATACTCACGGCTGCTGGAGAGGCCTGCCGGTCAACTCCCTCTTCCGCATTGACCCCTGGACGGGTGACCTTACATCCATTGAGGGTGACCTGGTGGAGACCTGGGATATGGCGGAAGACGGCAAGACCCTTACAATGCAGCTCCGCCAGGGCGTGATGTTCTTCGACGAGGCAAGCGTGGCCGAGGAGTCTCCTGTACCGGTTGAGTTCAACGAAGGGAGGATCCTGGGCGACGAGTTCGTGTGTGAGGACGCCAAGGCCACAATAGACAGGTTTGTCTGGCCGCCTGAGTTCGAGACCAGAATGACCACGGGGCCACAAGCATTTACACACCTCGATAGCACCAGCTGCCCCGACGGGCCGCGGGGCTACACCTTCGTCATGCACTTCGATAGACCACTGGGCAAAACGATGGGTATTCTGGCCGGCCGCGCTGCGGTGGTGCTTGACAAGGACTTCATCGCCTGGCTCAACGACTTTGGCGAGAGAGAGGGTCGATCCTTTGGCGACAATGAGGTGCCGGCCAACTTCTACGCCATGCACGGCACAGGCCCCTTCATTCCCAAGGAGATCAACCTGAACGTCAGCACGGATTTTGAGGCCAACCCCAACTACTGGCGCGAGGGTCTGCCCCTGCTGGACGGGTACCGGAACGTGGTCATAAAGGACATTGGCACCCGGTTCACCGCGTTGGCGACGGGTAAGATTCACTACATGGGAGAGGGAAGCTGGAGCATGACGCCCGGCCAGGCTGAGCAGGCCATCCGGGACTTCCCTGATCGCATTGTCATCAACAACCAGCTGAACCACTGGGCCAGGACCATAATGTTTGGCGTAAGGGCGCCCTGGGACGACGTGCGAGCGCGGAAGGCGATTACCCTGGCCCTCAACCGCGACCAGTGGCTGGACTTCTATCGCATAGCCGGTTACGAGGGCATGAAACTGGCGCACACAATGGCTCCCGGGACCTACTACGCTCCCACGGACGAGGAGATAAGGCAGTGGCCCGGTTACAGGCAGCCGAAGGATGAAGACATCGCAGAGGCGAACAGGCTGATGGACGAGGTGTTTGGCGAGGGGAATCGCCCGGAGGCTGCGTGTGTCGCCGTGGTAACGGATCAATCGGACATCGATGCCTGTGAGTTCGTCATAGACAACCTCACGAAGAATCTTGGTATGAAGATGAAGTCTGACTTCGGAGAGCGCACCAAGCGTGATGATCTGGGTACGTCGGGCAACTTCGACTTCATCATCAGCTCCTACACCTCATCTGTTATAGGAGACCCGGATGACGACCTGTTCGCCAACTACATACAGGAGTTTGCATCGGTAACGGTCATAACCAACCTGGACGCGCGCTGGGAGGAGCAGCCGGAGGTGATGGCGGAAGCGGAGCGTATGATACGGGCGCAGTCGGAAGAGTTGGATCCCATTAAGAGGAAGGATATGGTGCGGGAGCTGGACCTCTACCTGCACGATCAGGTTGTCCAGTATCCTGTGGTGGGCTGGAGCCTCATCTTCCCCGGATGGAGGGTGGAGCTCAAGGGCTGGAAGGGCTACGACCTGTACTCCTACACCAAGTACGCTATGAACGAGAGGATGTGGCTGGCTGACAGCTAGTCCCGCAAGGCGAAAGCGTGGTACAAGGGCGGGGGCTTAACCTCCCCCGCCCTTGTGTTTTACGAAATACGTCCCCTCAGCTTCACATCGGCTACTGACCTGTCATGATTTTGTAAGAATTTAAGACTTAAAAACCTATTGACACGAGGTACGTCTAATGTTAGCCTACCGACCATCTACAGCTACGATGGGGATGGTACATGAAGGCACGTAGTTCGTCGATAATTGGGAAGAGCGGTACTCTGGCTCTCAGAGAGGAAGAAGACGTGCCTAAGAATCCACTGGTGGGAATGGCTGCCGCAATGGGCGCGGTTACACTGGCCCTGGCAGCGGTGGGTTGCAACAGCCAGGAATCCACGACCGATAGTTTGATGATCACCCAGGGTGTCTTCAGAGGCCTTCCGGCAACCGTCGAGCAGGCGAAGCGCGAGGGTTGGGTCCAGAACGGTGACTGCTTCCCCAACCAGGGTATTCACTATATGCTGCCCGGATACGGTGCGCTAAACCTCCTGTACAACCGAGACGGGGACCTGGTTGGCTTCGACTTGGAGAGCAGGTCTCCGCAACCGGCGCCGCCGTGGGAGCACTATCCTAATGGGCACGCATTCGACCCAACTGAACACTGGATGTTTCACGTATACATAGATGATCCAAGGGGGGCCTGCTAGAGTAACTGGACTGTGAAGCATAGGCTTGGAAGAGCCTTTATTCTGGCCTGTGTGGATGGTAGTGCTATGCGATAACAAAAAGCAAAAGTGAATCCATTTGTGTCTGGACTAGACTCAAAAGACTAGAGGTGGATATATGCAACAATACATAGCGCGCCGTTTGATACTGGGAGCCCTTACCGGTGTCCTTGTCTCCATAATGATATTCGCTATTCTGCGAATTGCTCCGGGCGACGTTGCAATGATGATTGCCCTGGAGATGACCGGAGGCGAAGAGGACCTGGTAACTGAGGAGCAGCTGGAGAAGATCCGCGAGGACATTGGCCTCAACCATCCTCTCCACATGCAGTACATCAACTGGATCAGAGGATGGGTGACGGGGAACTGGGGCGAGTCCATGTTCTCCAGCGAAGGGATATGGGAGAACTTCACAGGCAAGCTGCCGGTGACACTCCAGTTGGTCATAATGGCCCAGAGCATAGCGATTTGTCTGGGAATACCTGCAGGCATCCTTATGGCCCTGAAGCAGGATACGTGGATAGACTACGTAGTGAGGATTGTCTCTCTTGCAGGTCTGTCAATGCCTACGTTCTGGACGGCAACACTGCTGCTGGTGGGAGGTATGTACCTGCTGGAATGGAGTCCACAGATAGGGTACATTCCTCTAACGGAAGACCCGGTGGGTAACCTGACCCAGTTCATCTGGCCAGCCATTACCCTGGGCTACGTAAGCTCCGCCACAAAGGCCCGCATGATGCGCTCCACCATGCTTGAGGTGCTGCGCCAGGACTACATCCGCACGGCCCACGCCAAAGGGCTGAGCCAGCGAGTGGTCACTGTCAGGCACGCCCTGAAGAACGCCTTCATCCCGGTGATCACGGTTATCGGACTCACCTTCGCCGTGACGATGGGCGGCTCGGTTATCATTGAGAGGATCTTCGTCCTGGACGGCATTGGCAACATGCTGGTCGAAGGCATGAACCAGCGTGACTACCCGGTGGTGCAGTCGCTGGTTCTGATGTTCTCTCTATGGGTGGTTCTGGTCAACCTCGTGGTAGACCTCAGCTACGGCTGGCTTGACCCGCGGGTACGGTACGACTAAAATATTCCTGAACCTGAAAAGGGGGTTGATATGGCAGCACAAGAGAGTAGTGCGGATATTTTAGCGGCCCGTAGAGACGTGGCGCCGCTACCGGTTAGAATGTATAAGGGTATTACCAGGTTCCTGATCAGGAAGCCCCTTGGGGCGGCGGGCGCCATGATCATCCTGACAATGGGGATGTTGGCGGTACTTGCACCGGTGATTTCCTTCTACGATCCCCTAGAGTGGAGCATCTCTGAGAAGCTCTCAGCCCCCTCAGCCATCCACTGGCTGGGCACGGACGACAAGGGGAGGGACCTCTGGAGCCGCATTGTTCTGGGGGCACAGATCTCCTTGATGGTGGGATTTGGTGCCGTGGGATTCGGCTCGGTGTCCGGGGCTATCCTGGGCGTGGTTAGCGCCTTCTACGGCGGCAGGGTTGACGCCGGCATCCAGCGCGTTATGGACGCTCTGATGTCCATACCGACCCTCATCCTGGCGCTGGCTATCATGGCTGCGCTGGGCCAGTCACTGGTGAACGTTATCATCGCCGTCGGAATACCGCAGATACCGAGAGCCAACCGCGTGGTGCGCTCTCAGGCGCTGGCGGTCAACCAATCGGAGTACGCCATGGCGGCTCAGGCCATTGGAGCTACGGACGTGCGCATAATGGCGCTGCACATCCTGCCTCAGTGCGTTGCCCCGTGGCTCATCATCGCTACGGCGGGCCTGGGCACGGCAATCATCGCCGAGGCGTCGCTGAGCTTCCTGGGTCTGGGAATCCCGCCGCCGCAGCCTTCCTGGGGCGGTATGCTCTCCGGTACCGGCAGGACCTACTACGCAGTGGCTCCCTGGCTGGCGATATGGCCTGGTCTGGCCCTGTCCCTGGCGGTGTACGGGTTCAACCTCTTCGGAGACGCCCTGCGGGACGTGCTTGACCCAAGGCTGCGAGGCACGTAGACGGGTTCCGACAAGTAGCATAGACGAGCTTACGAGAGTGGAGGTCATTGGCCTCCACTCTCGTGTTTTACCGGAGCCGGTGGCTGGGAAATTGTAATACTTTGGGAAGGCAAACTTATTGACACGAACTACAAGTCGTGCTAGCCTTACGCAATCTATAGCTGCAAGACCAGCAGGAGGAGAAGATATGCGTCCACGCGATTCGTATCGAATAATGCCGATCTTTGTGGTTCTGGCTGCTCTGATGGCGGTGATAGCTGTAGCGTGCCAGGGGGCCGAAGAGGAACCAACGGCCACCACTGCCGCTGAGCCCGCCGCTACAAGGGCGCCCACGCCCACTACGCCCGTAATGACGGGACAGGCCACCGACACTCCGGTGCCGGATGCAATGACGTTGGACGTGGACTACGCAACGGTGGACGCCTTGCTGAAGAACCCGGCTTATGACCCGGCTTGGGGCGAGCCGAAGTACGGCGGCGTAGTGACCTATCGCACCACATGGCCGCAGACCTCCAACTGCCCGTGGTGCAACAGCACGTACAGGCACCTGTATGTGCAGCCCCAGTACAACGTGCTGGTTAGGCAAGACCCCTGGGAAGGGTTCACCGGCCCCGTTCGCCCGGACCTGGCTGAGAGCTGGGAGATTTCGGACGACGGACTCACCTACATCTTCAACCTGAGGGAAGGCGTGATGTTCCGGGACCCCATCCCGCAGGACGATGAGCACGGGCTTAGTGATATGCCCGGTCGCAGCACTGAGTTCACCTGCGAGGACGCAAAGGCGAGCTTCGACTTCTGGGGCACCGAGGAATGGGAGACGGAGCGAGGCAGCGCCTCCAACTCAGCGATTTTCAGCTTCGTTGACAGCACCGCCTGCCTGGACGACTACACGTTTGAAGTGAAGCTCAACAGGCTGTCCGCGGTCGCTCTGCCCAGCTTCACCGTGCCGCCTCTGACGATGCACGACAAGGAGTGGCTGGAGTGGCTGACGACTGCTCATGCAGGAGAGGTCCGGAGGGCGAACTGGTACCTGAACATGGGCACCGGGCCGTTTGTGTCAGAGGACCTGCAGCAGGATATAGTTAGCAAGATCCGCAGGAACCCCAACCACTGGCGTGAGGGGCTTCCCTTCGTGGACGGAGCTGACTTCCACGTAATCCGGGACGCCACCACGGCGTTCAGCAACTGGGCTACCGGCAAGATAGACATCCTGGGTCAGGGCAGCGGCAGCATTACGTCCGGCCAGTTGGTCCAGGCATCCAGGGACTTCCCGGACAAGCCGATTTTCGAGTTCTTCCATCCCGGCGGCATGGGCGTTCTGTACAACACCACCCGCCCGCCGTTCGACGAGTTCAAGGCGCGGAAGGCGGTTGACCTGATCCTGGACCGCCAGGAGTGGATGACCATTCAGACCGCAGGGCCTTATGTTAACGCCGGTTTCGGCGGGCTGTGGCTTGCCGGCGACTTCTGGGGCCATTCCCAGGAAGAGATGGAATCATGGCCCGGCTACAGGCAGCCGAAGGACGAGGACATAGCTGAGGCAAACAGGCTGCTGGACGAAGTATTCGGGGCAGGGGAGCGGCCCTCCAACACGTGCCTGACCCGCAGCGACCAAAACTACCAGAACTTCTGCGTGTACTACGCAAGCAAGGTCCAGGAGCAGCTGGGTATGCCAACTGACCTGGACGTTCTGGAGGGAGTGGTTGAGCGAGAGCGGGCGCTGGCCTGCCAGTTCGACGCACACGCGAGCTGGCCTGCAACCCTGATCTGGCTGTACGACCCGTCCTACAAGTACCAGAACTGGCACATCGACCGCGCGGGATTCCCCGCTTGCCGGAAGGGCACGGACGCAGATGTGCTCAGGTCAATAGCTAACCTCATTGACCAGGTGGACGCTGAGTTGGACCCAACAGTCAGGCAGGAGCTGTCCCGGGAGATTGAGAAGCAGATACTTTTCGACGCCACTTGGGGTTCCACACTGGAGTACACCAAGCTGTTCTACGGCAGCCAGCCGTGGATGAGGGGCGTTCTCTTCCCCAACTACGGGACCTACGCCGTCCACGCGTGGATTCACGAGCGGTACTGGAAGGACCAGTAGCCGCCAACAGACACACGATTGGGCAAGATTCTCCTGGGAGCCGGCGAGGCTCCCAGGAGAATCCTGTATAAGGATTAACCTGTCCGATACTGAACGCGGATGATGGGGCGGGGAGGCGGTATCCCTTAGGCGCAGGAGGGACCTATGCAGGCGTACATACTGAGGCGGCTTCTCTTGGCAGTGTTGACAGTTGCCATGGTGTCGCTCCTGATATTCATCATACTGCGCGTGGCTCCTGGGGACGTCGCCATGATGGTCTACACCCAGGGGGACGACGACATTGTGGCAATAGATGAAGATGCTCTCCAGAGAATCAGGGAGAACCTGGGGTTGGCCGATCCCCTTCATTTGCAGTACTTGAAGTGGGTGGGAAACATGCTCACCCTTGACTGGGGCACCTCCTACTTCCACGGGGGTTCCGTTTGGGATGACTTCAAGGAGAAGCTCCCGGTTACTTTGCAGCTCGCCCTGATGACGATCACCATATCCGTCATTGTGGCCATACCCATAGGCATAATGATGGCGCTGAAGCAGGACACCTGGATTGACTACGTCCTGCGGATAGTTTCCCTGGGTGGAATATCAGTGCCCAGCTTCTGGTTTGCAACCCTGATACTGGTGGCAGGCCTGTACTGGTTTAACTGGTCGCCCAGACTGGAGTACATTCCGCCCTGGGAGGCCCCAATGGACAACATCAGAATGTTCGTCTGGCCGGCCATTACACTGGGCTGGGTTACATCCGCCACCAAGGCCAGAATGATGCGCTCCTCCATGCTGGAGGTGCTCCGTCAGGACTACATAAGGACGGCCCATGCCAAGGGACTCAGGAACATGGTGGTCGTTTATAGACACGCCATGAAGAATGCCATGCTCCCGGTGGTAACGATTATCGGCATCAGCTTCGCGCTGATAGCCGGCGGTTCCGTGATCATCGAGAGCATCTTCTCGCTGCCCGGACTGGGCCGCTTCCTGGTAGAGGCCATGAACTCCAGGGACTACAACATCGTTCAGGCGCTGGTCGCCTTCTTCTCAGTTTGGATAATAATTGCAAATCTGCTCGTGGATCTCACATACGGATTTCTGGACCCGCGGGTGCGCTACGACTAGGAAAATCCCGGCAAGGGGGGTAATGAATGGCAGCACAACCAGAAGCTGAACAGGCAGTAGTTTACAGGCAATCGTCCCTGATGCCCCGGGTGCTCAAGGGCACACGCAACTTCATTGTGAGGAAGCCCCTTGGGGCGGTTGGCGCGGCCATCATACTACTAATGACCGCACTGGCCGTTCTGGCCCCGGTCATTGCCGGTGATCCGCTGAAGCTGAACATTGTGGACGCTTTGGAATCGCCGTCCGGCAAATACCTGCTTGGCACTGACGACTTCGGTAGAGACCTGTGGTCCAGAATAGTCAACGGCGCGCAGATATCCCTGATTGTGGGCTTCTCCGCGGTCGCCCTTGGCTCCGGCACCGGCGGCGTGCTGGGACTGATCAGCGCCTTCTATGGCGGCAAGGTGGACATAATCGTCCAGCGCGCTATGGACACCCTGATGTCGATCCCAACCCTGATTCTGGCTCTTGCAATTATGGCCAGCCTGGGCACGGGACTCATGAACGTGGTCCTGGCCATCGGCATTGTGCAGATACCCCGGGCGAACCGGATTGTGCGATCCCAGGCCTTTGCCGTGAAGCAGTCCGAGTTCGCTCTGGCGGCCCGCTCGATTGGGGCGGGGGACGTCCGGATAATGGCGCTTCACATCTTCCCCCAGTGCGTTGCCCCGTGGCTCATCATAGCCACCGCCGGTCTCGGCACGGCCATCATTTCAGAAGCCTCTCTCAGCTTCCTTGGGCTGGGCGTTCCGCCTCCTGAGCCTTCCTGGGGCGGTATGCTTTCCGGCCGCGCCAGAGAGTTCTACTCCGTTGCCCCGTGGCTGGCCATCTGGCCCGGCGTTGCCATCTCCCTGGCCGTTTACGGCTTCAACCTCTTCGGCGATGCCGTGAGGGATGTGCTTGACCCCAGGCTTCGGGGCACCTAAGCGCATACGGATGCAATGACTCGAAGAGGCGGGAGCTTCCCCGCCTCTTCTCTTTTGACTACATGGTTGCATTCCCGGGCATTTGACGGGCTTTCCGAAGCTCCGTATCATATGCCCAAGCTGGTTTGTTCAGGAGTCGAATGCTTGCTAAGGCCATAACCTGCGCGATAGTGGGCCTGGAGGGAGCCGTGGTGGAGACGGAGGTGGACATATCCCCCGGGCTGCCTGCCTTCAACATCGTCGGTCTGCCGGATACGGCGGTCCAGGAGGCGCGAGAGCGGGTGAGGGCGGCCATTCGCAACTCCGGCTACGAATTTCCCATGCGCCGAATCACGGTGAACCTGGCCCCGGCAGACCTCAAGAAGGCAGGGCCTTCGTATGACCTGCCCATCGCCGTGGGAATACTGTCCAGCTCCGGCCAGCTTTCCGCCGATATATCCAATGCGGTGTTTCTGGGCGAGCTGTCCCTGGACGGGAAGCTGCGCCACACCAACGGCATTCTGCCAATGGTCGGCCTTGCCGAGGAGATGGGCATAGACCAGGTTTTTGTGCCTGCGGTCAACGCAAAGGAGGCCTCTCTGCTGGACGGCATCACCGTCTATGGCAGTGACTCCCTGGGCCAACTGGCATCCCACCTTCGTGGAGAGAGCGCGATTTCCCCGTTTGTGAACGAGGATGGCGCCGGTTCAAGCGATGAGACCGCCTGGGACGGCGGCGACCTGGCTCATATCCGGGGCCAGGAGCATGCGAAGAGGGCTCTGGAGGTGGCGGCCGCCGGAGGCCACAACCTGCTGATGAGCGGACCGCCGGGCAGCGGCAAGACGCTCCTCGCCCGCACGTTGCCGTCCATCCTGCCCACAATGGGCTCGGCGGATGCGCTGGACGTCACCAGGATTTACAGCGTTGCCGGCCTGCTGCCCTCGGATACGCCCCTGATGTCCCACAGGCCCTTCAGGGCTCCCCACTACACAATTTCCCACGCCGGGCTGGTGGGGGGCGGCAGATGGCCCAGGCCTGGGGAGGTCTCCCTGAGCCACCGCGGCGTGCTCTTTCTGGATGAGCTGCCGGAGTTCGGACACAACGTGCTTGAGGTGCTCCGGCAGCCACTGGAGGACAAGGTGGTCACAATCAGCCGCGCGCAGGGTTCCGTGACGTTCCCGGCCAACTTCATGCTGGTGGCCGCAATGAATCCCTGTCTCTGCGGCTACTACGGGGACGCCCAGCGACAGTGCACCTGCTCGCCCACCATGGTCAACAAGTACCAGAAGCGAATATCAGGCCCGCTGCTCGACCGCATCGACATCTTCGTTGAGGTTCCCAGGGTGGAGTACGAGAAGCTGACGGCCGACGCCGTTGGCGAGGGGTCGAGCGCTGTGCGCGACCGCGTTGAGCAGGCCAGCGAGCGGCAGAGGCACAGGTTCGCCGGGACAGGGGTACAGACCAACGCGGACATGGGCCCGGCGGAGGTGTGGGATCACTGCAAGCTGGACGACGCCGCACAGAGCCTGGCAAGGGCTGCTATGGAGCAGCTCCAGCTATCGGCCAGGGCGTTTCATCGTACACTGAAGCTGTCCCGCACCATTGCGGACCTGGCCGGCGAAGACAGCATCGGCGTTTCGCACCTGGCGGAGGCCGTACAGTACCGGCCGCGGGGCAGGGGATAGGCAGCAGCCAACGCTATCCCAGGTATTCCATAGCGTTCCGCGCCAGTATCTCCGCCGCTATTGGAAGCGCTCTCTCGTCGAAATCAAAGGATGAGTTGTGGTGCGGAGAGTCCAGGCCCGCCTCCGGGTTTGCAGACCCCACCAGGAAGTAGCACCCCGGCGCCTCCGCCATGAACAGCGCCATGTCGTCGCCAACTGTGCTGGGCTCAATGACGGGCAGGTTGGCGTCTCCAACCACCTGGGAGGCCGTCTTGAACACGGCCCCGGTCACGGACAGGTCGTTCTCAACAGCAATACAGCCTCTCGGGTGGTCGAAGTCAAGGCTGCCATCCATAGAGGCGCAGATGGCCGCCGCCATCTCCGGTATGCGAGCCATGAGCCGCTGGCGCAGGTCGTTGTCGACGGTGCGCAGCGTCCCCGTCATCTCCACCTGGTCGGCAATGATGTTGAAGGCGGTCCCGCCGTGGATGGTGCCGATGGTCAGCACGGCGCCCGCGAAGGGATGCTTCTCACGGCTCACCAGCGTCTGGAGGGCGGATATGACCTGCGCCGATATGACCACCGGGTCAACGGAGAGGTGCGGCAAGGCCCCGTGGCCTCCCCTGCCTTTGATCACCAGGCGGAACTCGTCGGCGCTGGAGAAGATGACGCCCGGCTTCAACCCTATCTGGCCCACGGGCAGGGCGTTCCACAGGTGAAATCCCAGGACTCTGTCCACACGGGGGTTGTCCATAACGCCCTGGTGGATCATCTCCTGCGCGCCGCTCATGTTCTCCTCCGCGGGCTGGAACACGAACTTCACACGTCCCTTTAGTGATGCGCGGTTCCTGGAAAGCACCGACGCCACGCCCAGCAGCGCCGCCACGTGGCCGTCGTGGCCGCAGGCGTGCATGACATCGTTGTTCTGAGACCTGTAGGACGCATCGGAGATCTCCTGAATGGGGAGGCCGTCCATGTCGGCCCGCATCATGAGCGTGGGGCCCGGCCCTCCCCCCTCCAGCAGGCCGACCACTCCCGTCGTCGCAATGCCCGTAGACACCGTCAGGCCCAGGCGTTCCAGCCTGTCGGCGATCAGCCTTGCGGTGCGCTCCTCCTGGAACGCCAGCTCCGGGTGGGCGTGGAGGTCCCGCCTGGTGGAGACCATGTCTTCCTGCTCGGCCTGGATTGCCTCCTTGAGGTCAATGTCCATCGATGCTCCTCCCTGAATAACGCCTTCAATTTCATTCTATCAGATTGCAGGCGGCGTTTGCGGGCGACAGGTCGCTTTCGGGCAGGGGCGCAGGCGGGCTTTCGTAGTATAATGTAGCCAGATACGAAGAAAGAAAGGCGGTACGTTGGACCTCTACTTCGAGCGCGGTTCAAAGGAGGCCCCCAAGGGGCACGCACTGGTCTACTTCCGTCAGAAGTACAACCAGGATGAGATACTGGCTACATACGTCATCACCCTGCCCATAACGGTGGACGTGTCAAAGTACATCCCGCCGATGTTTGCGGCCCAGATACAGGGCATGAACGCCCAGGAGCTTGCAGGCTTTGCCTTTCCGCCGTTCCCGGAGAAGGTTGATAGCCTGGCCGAGATTCAACGCCTAGCGGAGGCAAGGGACGACGACCTGATTGACGGGGGCACTGGAGACGCCGACAATCCCCTGGATATGGTGCAGGTGGTGAACGACCTCCAGCAGGAGTACACGCGCCTTTGGCAGCAGTCCCAGGAGTCGAGCCAGCCGCCGGCCCTTTCGGGAGAGCCCAGCGTGAACGAGCTTCTCTTTGAGCTGATGGGGGAGACTGCCAAGCTGAGTGAGCTGTCAAAGCTGGTGGGCAAGCTGCGCTTCGCCATCGAGGGATCCGACTCGCGGCTGATGAAGGAGGCGGAGGAGGAGATACTGACCCTGGCCAAGCACCTGCCGGAGAACTACCGCGTGCCCCGGATAATTGAGGTTGCCGAGATGCCGGACGCCGTGGGCGCCAGGCTGGCCCAGCTGTACCTGGAGCGCTGCTACAAGCTGTACGAAGAGGACTACCGCAACATACAGCAGGTGGAGGGCGAAATACGGACGATAGAGGAGGGGACTGGGTCGTGAGGCAAGCGCTTGCGCGTGCTTGTGAGCGCTGTCAAGTATACTTAGATGTATATCTATAGCATTCACCAGCGCTCAGGCCTTATGCAGAGCGGGCCGTTCGGAAGCATTCGGTATTCCCGGGGTGTGTCGGTATTGTCAATGCAGATTGAGATACCACTTCTTGCCCGCTCATGGTGAGCTTGTCGAACAATTTGAGCGGGCATAAGACAGCCGTGAGGCTCCCGCTCACATCCTTCGACATGCTCAGGGTGAGCGGGAAACGAGGTGTATCAGTACATGTCTGTTGTGCTAAGGAGGAATACCAACACGTATAGAGAATACCAAACGCCTTCTCAGCTTGACACCACTTTAGGCATTTCGTATCCTAACCGCGTTCCTACCTTTGGATAGTCGCCATAGAACTTCACAAAATTACTGAGACTAACCCCTTGCAGGAGGCTTGTCATGGCCACTGACAGGAAACAGGAATGGAAGGAGAAGGTCTGGCAGCCCGCTACCGAGCGCAGCCGGGAGCGCCAGGACCGCTTTGAGACCACCTCTGAGATAGAGGTTGACCCCATCTATACCCCGGAGGACGTCGCCAACCAGGACTACGACCGCGACCTTGGCTTTCCGGGCAGCTTTCCCTACACTAGGGGCGTTCAGCCCACGATGTACCGGGGACGCATCTGGACCATGCGCCAGTACTCCGGCTTCGCATCGGCGGAGGAGACCAACCGGCGCTACCACTACCTCCTGGAGCAGGGCCAGACGGGGCTTTCGATGGCCTTTGACCTGCCCACTCAAACTGGCTACGACTCCGACCATCCCATCGCATACAGCGAGGTTGGCAGGGTGGGCGTGCCCATCTCCCACTTGGAGGATATGGAGACCGTCTTCAACGGCATCAACCTGGCGGACGTCTCCACCTCCATGACCATAAACGCCACGGCCTCTCTGCTCCTGGCCTACTACATAGCCATGGCCAAGAAGCAGGGCGTTGACCCCAAGGAGCTCAGGGGCACCGTCCAGAATGACATCCTGAAGGAGTACATTGCCAGGGGCACCCACATCTACCCGGCGACGCCCTCCATGCGGCTGGTGACGGATCTCTTCGCCTACTGCGCCACGGAGACGCCCAACTGGAACACAATCTCCATCAGCGGCTACCACATGCGGGAGGCGGGGTGCACGGCCGCCCAGGAGGTCGGGTTTACCATTGCAAATGCGATGGCCTACGTGCGGGCTGCCGTCAACGCGGGCCTGAACGTGGACGACTTCGCGCCTCAGCTTACCTTCTTCTTTGTTGCTCAGAGCAACCTCATGGAGGAGGTGGCGAAGTTCAGAGCCGCCCGCCGACTGTGGGCGCGCCTGATGAAGGAGCGCTTCAACTCCCAGAACCCGCGCTCCCAGATGATGCGATTCCACGCCCAGACCGCAGGCGTGACGCTCACGGCCCAGCAGCCCGACAACAACGTTGTAAGGTCAAGCATACAGGCGCTGGCCGCCATTCTGGGCGGGACCCAGTCGCTGCACGTCAACTCCAAGGACGAGGCCCTTGCGCTGCCGACGGAGGAGGCCGTGACCCTGTCCCTGCGCACCCAGCAGGTGCTGGCCTTCGAGTGCGGCCTGACGGACACGGTGGATCCAATGGCCGGCTCCTACTACGTTGAAAAGCTGACGGACGACCTTGAGCGTGCGGCCCTGCGCTACATTGCCCAGGTGGACGAGCTTGGTGGAGCGGTCTATGCCATTGAGCAGGGGTACCAGCAGAGGGAGATTGGGGATGCCGCCTACAAGCTCCAGCTTGAAATCGAGGACGGCGACCGCACGGTCGTGGGAGTCAACGCCTACCAGACCAGCGAGGAGCCGGAGATTGACATCTTTCAGATAGACCCGGCTGAGCGAGACCGCCAGATTGCCAGGTTGCAAAGGGTTCGCTCTACGCGTGACGGCTCCAGGGTTGCGGCGGCGTTGGCAAACCTGGAGAGGGTAGCCCGCAGCAGCGAGAACACCATGCCCGCCATTCTGGAGTGCGTGGAGGCCTACTGCACCACCGGCGAGATATGCAACGTGTTCCGCACCGTGTTCGGCGTTCAGCAGGACCGAGCGGCCGTCTAGTTAGAGGTAGCTTTATGTTCGTTACAATCGACCACATAGGCATAGCGGTGAATGACCTGGAGGCCGCCATCGCCAGGTTCAATGAGGTGCTGGGCGTCTCTGAGGCCGCTCGCGAGAACGTGGAGGACCAGCAGCTTATTGCGGCCCTGCTGCCCACAGCCGACGTCCGGTTTGAGCTGCTACAGCCAACAGACCCGGAGAGCATTGTGGGCCGCTTCCTGGAGCGCCGCGGCGAGGGCGTCCACCACATCTGCTTTGAGGTCAGCGACATCGAGGCTGAGATACAGGACCTGACGGCGCGAGAGGTGCAGCTAATCCAGGGCGCTCCGCGACGGGGGTTTGTCGGCCAGGTGGAGTTTGTACATCCCAGGGCCGCGGCCGGCGTGCTGACTGAGATCGCCCAGATCGAGCTGAGAACGCCGACCGACATAGACCTGCAGATGGGGCGCGTCACCGTCGCCACCAAGAGCGCGGGGGCGTCGGCTGACGTGTGGAAGCGGAACTTCGGCATGGTGGACAGCGGCGACACCGGCTTCAGCAGCTCGCCCGCGAACTCCGCAAGGCACAGGGAGTTGTGTATCCGGGACTCGGGGGAGAGGGCCGTCATGCGCTTTGCTGAGCCCCTCGGCTCGCAGGGACCCATCCATGACTTCATTGAAAATCGTGGAGAGGGCGTCTACTCCCTGACCCTGATTACGTCCAATCCGGAGAGCGTTCCCTTCGTCAAGGCGAACCGGGGCAGCACCGTAGTCCCGCCTGAGCAGCTTATGGGCGTCAGGGTGGGGATTGAACGGGCGAGGAGCGGCGGCAGGTAGGCCCAATGGAGGTGGAACTGTGACCGAAGAGCGACAACCACGAGTGCTTATAGCCAAGCCCGGACTTGACGGCCACGACCGGGGCGCGAAGGTGGTGGCCAGGGCCCTTGAGGACGCCGGCTTTGACGTTACCTACACGGGCATACGCCAGACGCCGGAGATGATTGCGGAGACGGCCTCACGGAAGGACGTGGACGCCATTGGGCTGAGCATCCTGTCAGGGTCTCACCTGGAGCTTTTCCCCCTGGTCATGGATGCCCTGAAAGAGAAGGAGTTGGACGACGTTGCGGTCTTTGCCGGGGGCATACTGCCCAGGGAGGACTACCCCAAGCTGGAGGAGATAGGCATCCGGGGGATCTTTGGGCCGGGTTCCAGTCTGAAGGACATTGTGGACTTCGTCCGGCAGGTCACCGACGAGAGGGCGGCCGCGTCGTAATCGCCGTGCCTTGACGATTCAGTTCAGGCGATGTTAGCTTACAAGCAAGGGCCCCTGTTCCCGCGGGGGTCAAGTCGTTCAAAAATGGGGGTTCCCGTATGAAAGCTGTGGTCTTTGAGGAGCATGGCAGCACGGAGGTGCTGAAGTACCAGGACGTGCCCACGCCTCAGGTGTCTCCCAACGAGGTGCTTATCAAGGTCAGGGCGGCGTCGGCCAACTACAACGACATCTGGGCCAGGCAGGGCCTGCCCGGAGTGCCCATTATCCTGCCCCACATCTCCGGCAGCGACATCTCCGGCGAGGTGGTGGAGGTTGGCAGCGAGGTCACAAGCATCTCCCCGGGCGACGAGGTGATAGACCACCCGGGCATCAGCTGCCGGATGTGCCAGTTCTGCGCCAGTGGCGAGGAGTTCTTCTGCCGCGACTTCAAGATATGGGGGTTTCAGACGGGGCCAATGGACGGCGGCCACGCGGAGTACGTCAAGCTGCCGGCGATGAACGTGCTGCCCAAGCCCAAGAACATCTCCTGGGAGGAGGCGGCCTCCCTTCCCCTGATACTGGAGACCGTGTGGCGAATGCTGGTCACCAGGGCGCGCATCAGGGCCGGCGACTACGTGCTGATATGGGGCGCGGCCGGCGGCCTGGGGTCTATGGCTATTCAGGTGTGCAAACTGTTCAACGCCCAGCCAATCGCCGTTGCGGCCAGCGAGCAGAAGCTGGAGTTTTGCCGGAGCCTGGGGGCGGAGCACACCATCAACCGGAAGGAGCAGGACGTCTTCCAGGAGGTGCGCAGGATAACGGACAGGAGGGGAGTGGACGTGGTGTTCGAGCACGTTGGGGAGGCCACCTGGGCCGACAGCGTACGCTCCATGAAGTGGGGCGGCACCCTGGTGGTGTGCGGCGCAACCACCGGCTTCGAGGCCCCCACGGACCTGCGCTTCCTGTGGAACAAGCAGATGAATTTCCTTGGGTCTCACCTCAGCTCCAAGAGCGAGCTCATGGAGGCCCTTCCCTTTGTGGAGCGCGGCGACATAAAGCCGGTTGTGTCCCGGGTGTTTCCCCTGGCGGATGTCTCAAAGGGGCAGGAGATCATGGAGAACGACGAGGTCCTGGGGAAGATAATCTACGTGCCGGAGTCCTAGTAAGCACGACTCGCAGGGAGACATTATGCCCTTTTATGAAGTTCAGGGAAAACGCCCTCAAATAGGCGCTACGTCCTACGTGCACCCCACGGCCGTGCTCATCGGTGACGTGGTGATTGGCGAAGGCTGCTGGATTGGCCCTCACGTCACCATGCGCGCCGACGAGGGCACTATTCGCATGGGAGACTATTCCAACTTGCAGGACAACTCCGTCATTCACGGCAGGGAGGTGGTGCTGGGCAAGTACTCCCACCTGGGACACGCCTGTGTGATTCACGGCGCAACCCTGGGGGAGCACGTGCTGGTGGCCATAAATGCGGTAGTCCTGGACGGGGCGGAGATTGGGGACTGGTGCACCATTGCGGCCGGAGCCGTGGTGGCGCCCAGGGCGAAGATACCTCCCCGGAAGATGCTCATGGGCGTGCCCGCAGCTATCGTCGGCGACGCTCCCCCGGACAGGGAGGAGAACTTCGACTGGAGCCACAGCACCGGGTATCTTGCCAAGCCCAAGCAGTACAAGGAGAGCCTCAAAGAGCTCTCTCTTGAAGAGGTTGTGACCCCCTAGCGGGTCTGGAACAGTGGAGGTGCTTTCAGGAGGCTGCCACAGGCGGCTTCATTACCATAGCAGGTTATCCGGGTACACATTGTTGGAGGCGATATCGTGACTACACCCACGGCAGAGAGCATACAGAAAGCCGTAACCGAGGCGCTGGAGGGTGCAAAATCCCGCCATCTCTCCGACCGCCTGCAGCCCTTCACCGCAGCGGAGATGCGCTTCATCCAGGACGTCGTTGAAGGCGCCCTGACCAGGGTGCTGTCGGAAGAGAAGGGCTAGCCCTCCTCTCCGGCTTTGTGCGCCGTTCGACCAGGCAACGCGGCCAGGTCCAGTGGCGCGCCAGGTCGATGTCGGATATGTTACAATCGCGTGCTCCAGAGCGGGGTTATCTTTCCAAAGGTGTTCCCCTCTGGTATACTCTCCAAGGTTTGGGACTAAACGGAAGCGGACAGGGTGGCAAATGCCTGCATACGCAATAATTGGCGGCCAGTGGGGTGATGAGGGGAAGGGGAAAGTAGTAGACTTTCTGGCGGAGAAAGCCGACGTTGTAGCCCGTTTCAACGGGGGCAACAACGCCGGCCACACCGTCATAAACGACTTGGGCGAGTTCAAGTTCCACATTATTCCCGTGGGAACCCTGCGGGAGAGTGTGACCCCGGTCATAGGCAACGGCGTGGTCGTCGACCCCGACGCCCTGCTTGAGGAGATGGGTGAGCTCAAGTCGAGGTCGGTGGACGTGAGCCGGCTGCTCATCAGCGAGAGGGCCCACGTCATCATGCCCTACCACGTGACGCTGGACCGCCTGGAGGAGAGCCTCCGCGCCGAGGGCGAGGGCGTCATCGGCACGACGGGCAGGGGAATCGGGCCTGTGTACATGGACAAGTCCTCCCGCGTAGGCATACGCATGGCGGACCTTCTTGACGAAAGCGGCCTCCTGTCCAAGCTCAGCTTCATTGTGGAGCGGAAGAACTCCCTCATAACAAAGGTGTATGGAGGTTCCCCAGTCTCTCTGGACGACATGTACGCCAAGTGCAGAGAGTGGGCTAAGGTCCTCAAGCCCTTCATCGGCGATACGGAGCCTGTGATCCAGGAGACTCTGGCGAATGACCGGCGGCTCCTTCTGGAAGGCGCGCAGGGCACGATGCTGGACCTGGACCACGGCACCTACCCCTACGTCACGTCCTCCTCTCCGACGGTGGGAGGAGCCTGCATTGGACTGGGCATAAGCCCCATGTACATCCGTGAGGTGGCGGGCGTCTACAAGTCCTACACCACCAGGGTGGGCTCCGGCGCGCTTCCCACCGAGTTGAACGACGAGATAGGCGAGACCATACGTGAGCGAGCGCAGGAGTACGGCACCACCACCGGGAGGCCGCGTCGCTGCGGCTGGTTCGATGGCGTTGCAGCCAAGTACGCTGCCGCCGTGAACGGCGTGACCTCCGCCATACTGACTCGCCTGGACGTGCTGGACGGCTTCTCGCCCGTCAAGCTGTGCGTTGCCTACAAGGTGAACGGCGAGATTACGGACAAGTTCCCCAGCAGCCCCTCGACGCTTGAGATGTGCGAGCCTGTCTACGAGGAGTTCCCCGGCTGGGACAAGCCCACCGCCAGCGCCCGCAACATCTCGGAGCTGCCGCAAGGGGCGTTGGACTTCGTCAGGCGCATTGAGGAGCTTCTCGGCTGCCCCATAAGCATGATCTCAACGGGGCCTGCACGGGAAGAGGCCATTACCCTGAAGACCATTCTCTAGTCGGAGGCACTGACATGCTTGGAGTACAAAAGCAGCGCACAATGCCCGGAGTCTTTGACAGGGCGCTCTCCTGGTTGGCCTTTCTCAACGGCCACAGGCTGAGCGATTCAGAGGTAAGGCCCGGGACCCTGGCCTCCGCGGACGTGGAGTCCGTCCGCCAGGTGTACGTCCGTTGAGACGATGAAGATATGGCCGTGAGCGCCATATACGAGATGTCTGGGCGGGTGTCCTACAGGCGGTAGCCGCAGCGAGGCCTCGGTACAACCTTATCTTATTCCTCCCATGTATTGGCATTGCCCTGTGTCGTGGAATGACACGCACTCTTCCGCTCATCCTGAGCCTGTCGAAGGGTGAGCGGAGCCACACTACCACCATTGCCTTCCCGCTCTGGTTCGACCAGGCTCACCATGAGCGGGGAAGAGGCTACTAACTCATTAGGCGTCTATTTTCTTGGTAATGGCCTAGCGAGCCTTTGTTGGAGAAGATCCCCGGTTGTGACACGCGCCCCTGGCGCAGAACGTACATTCTGTTATACGCTGTCCTCAAAAACCCTGCTAAGGGAGGGGACGGATGGCAAAGGCGTACTTTGAAGAGATCCAGTGCAAGACCCTGATCAACCGCGTTCAAGGCGGTATGCCCTTCAGGTGGACCATAAACCCGTACAGGGGGTGCCAGCACGCCTGCATCTACTGCTTTGCCCGCTCCACCCACCAGTACCTGGGCTACAACGCCGGCCCCGACTTCGACCAGCGTATAGTCGTGAAGGTCAACGCGCCGGAGGTGCTGAGAGAGGAGCTGCGCCGGCCCGGGTGGCGCAGGGAGCTCATAGCCATCGGCACATCCTGCGACCCCTACGAACCGGCGGAGCGCAAGTACAAGCTCACGCAGAGAATTCTTGAGCTGCTGAGAGACCACGCCAACCCCATCTCAATAACTACAAAGTCGGTTCTGGTCACCAGGGACCTGGACCTGCTGGCGGCCCTGTCAAAGGTGGCCGACTGCCGGGTCAACTTCAGCATCGGGACGCTGGACGACGACGTGTGGCGCAAGACGGAGCCAGGCACTCCCAAACCCATGAAGCGCATGGAGGCGATGCAGCAGCTGGTGGAGGCGGGTGTTTCCGCCGGAGTGCTGATGGCGCCCATCATCCCCGGCCTTACCGATAGCCCCGAGAGCCTGGAGACGGTGGTAAGGGCCGCAGCCGACCACAAGGCGATGTACCTGGCCCCCAACGTACTGCACCTTAGGCCCGGCTCCAGGGAGTGGTTCATGCCCTTTCTCCGGGAGGCCTACCCGCATCTGTACCCGGAGCACCAGCGAGCCTACAAGACCAGCTATGCGCCCAGGGAGTACACCAGGGCTATACTCGATCTGGTGGACTCCCTGAGGCAGAAGTGGCGTCTGGGGGAGCGTTACGCGCTCCCGGTGGAGCCTCGGGGCCAGCTGACCCTGGGCATTTGAAGCGTTGACGCTAGCCCAGGTTGAAGAAGTCCATCACCCAGTCGAAGCCCAGGAAGCAGGTGTAGGCGATGATGAGGGACTTTATCAGCTTGCCGGCCCATACCGCTATGAGAAACCGCCATATCGGGTAGCGCAGGGTGCCTCCGGCAATTCCCACGAAGTCGAAGAACGGGTTGGGGAAGGAGGACGCCAGGAACAGGACAAGGCCACCTCTCTGCTGCATCCACCTCTCTATCCTTGGGTAGAACCGGTTCTTGTCTGCAAAGCCACGTCCGCTGAAGCCTATCATGTAGCCGGACAGCTCCCCAAGTGACTCTCCGATTGATGCCATGACTGCCACAATCATCGGTGAGAGGCCGACCACGCTGGGCCCCACGCAGACCGCCGCAATGCCAGGCACCGGGACCAGTATGGAGGCGCTTCCCACAAAGCTGAGAACGAGAACGCCTATGTAGCCTACGGTGCCGATGTCCGGCAGGCGGTTCCTCAGAAGAAAGACGGTGAGGATGAACGTTACCACAACGCCAACTGAGATGGCCTTCATGGCCCTCTCGTTGTGCTGGAGGCTCTTTACGTGGTTCCACAGCCTCCGCGCATGGCTCTCCTTGTAGTGGCTGTCGAACTGTTCAAAGCTCATTGAGGTGTTCTTGAAGGAGGCTCTACCCTTCGGTCAGGAAGTCCAGGGCCAGTCGGTTGAACTCCTGGCCCTTCTCCATCTGGGGCCAGTGGCCGCACTCGTCGAAGATGTTGAGGCTCACCTGTGGAGCTTTTTGCACGGCTTCGGTGGCATGTTGCACGGGGACTATCCTGTCCTGCGCGCCCCAGACCAGGAGAACGGGGGAGTTCAACTCTCCCAGCTCATCGGCCATTATCCACTTTGAGTGGATTCCCCGCAAGCCGATTGACCCGCGTATGATTTTGAGCACCGCCCGTTTCGACCCGGGCATCACCCTTGTGCGGTATATCTCCCTTATCAGGCTCTCCTGCACCTGGTCGGGGTTGTAGAAGATCCGCTTCAGCAGCGCCCTGGTGTTCCGCGGAGAGGGGTTTTCTATAAGCTCCCCAACCAGGGGAAGGCTCATTGCGCGAATGAACCACGCCACCTCTCTCCCAAGGCCGGCCGCGTCGACCAGCACCAGCCTGTCCACCAGCTCCGGGAAGTCTACAGCCGTCCTGAGCGCTATCATACCGCCCATCGAGTTGCCGGCGATGGAGGCCCTCTCAATGCCCAGCACGCTCATGAACTCCCGGACAAAGTCGACCGCCGTGGGCAGCAGGTAGTCCAGGTCCGGCTTCTCCGAGTCGCCGTGCCCGGGGATGTCGATGGCATAGACGCTGAACCTCCGGGAGAGAGGTTCAATGTTCAGCGCCCAGGCCATGAGGCTCGCGCCCAAGCCGTGTAGCAGCAGGAGAGGCTCCCCCTTTCCTGCTGCTACGTAGTGGGTCCTGATCCCGTTTACCGTTACAAATCTGTGCTCTGCCACAAGGCCCCTGATTTAATTATACAGAGGCGAGCAGGGCAGCTTCCACCCGCGTAAAGGAGAGTGCTCCGTACGCCTCGTCCACCCGGATGACGTCTCCGCTCACGAACTCCCCGGCAAGTATCTTGTTGGAGAGGGGGTTCTCCACGTACCGCTGCACCGCCCGGCGCAGGGGCCTCGCGCCGTACACGGGATCGAACCCCTCCCGGGACAGCCACTCCCTGGCGCTCTCCGTGGTCTCTATCCTGATGTCGCGCTCGTCCAGCCGCCTCTGCACCTCCGCCATCAGCAGGTCCACTATCTCCTTTATCTGCTCCTGGGTCAGCGGCTCAAAGACCACTATCTCGTCGATGCGGTTGAGCAGCTCAGGGCGGAACGTCTTCTTGAGCGCCTCCTCTATGGAGGCCCTCAGCCGGTCCATCTCCGCTATGGACTGCCCCTCTCTCCGGAAGCCCATCACCTGCCTGCCCACCTCGCCCGTGCCCAGGTTGCTGGTCATAATCACCAGCGTGTTGCGAAAGTCCACGGTGCGCCCGTGGCCGTCGGTCAGGCGGCCGTCCTCCAGAATCTGGAGCAGTATGTTGAACACGTCCGGGTGCGCCTTCTCGATCTCGTCAAAGAGCACCACCCTGAAGGGGCGTCTCCGCACCGCCTCCGTCAGCTGTCCGCCCTCGTCGTAGCCCACGTAGCCCGGCGGCGCTCCCACCAGGCGGGACACCGTGTGCTTCTCCATGTACTCCGACATGTCGATTCGCACCAGGTCTTCCTCGTGGTCGAAAAGGAACTGGGACAGCGCCCGTGCCAGCTCCGTCTTGCCCACGCCCGTGGGGCCCAGAAAGATGAAGCTGCCGATGGGACGCTTGGGGTCCTTCAGCCCGGCCCTGGAGCGGCGTATAGCCTCAGACACGGCATTGATGGCCGCGTCCTGGCCTATCACCCGCTCGTGCAGCCTCTCCTCCATGTGCAGCAGCCGCTCCGTCTCCTCCTCCAGCATCCGGCTCACCGGAATGCCCGTCCACTGGGCAATGAGCCTGCCAATGTCCTCCTCATCCACCATCATGTCAATCTTGTGGTCTTGCAGCCACCGCTCCCGGTCGGCGTTGTACTCGGCGTCCAGGCGGATGCGCTCGGTCCTGAGCTCCATTGCCCTGGCGTAGTCCGCCATCTGCGAAGCGGCCTCCTCCTCGTTCTGGAGCTGCCGGATGTCGTCCTCCCGCTCCTTCAGCTCCCTGGGCAGGCTTTCGGCGTCGATCCTCAGCTTGCTTGCCGCCTCGTCAATGAGGTCAACCGCCTTGTCCGGCAGGTTGCGGTCGGTAATGTAGCGATGGCTCAGCTTGACCGCCGCCCTCAGCGCAGACTCCTCAATCTTCACCTTGTGGTGCGCCTCGTAGCGGGGGCACAGCGCCCGCAGCATCTCAATGGCCGTCTCCACGTCCGGCTCCTCAATGAGTATGGGCTGGAACCTGCGCTCCAGGGCGGCGTCCTTCTCAATGTGCTTGCGGTACTCGTCGATTGTGGTCGCACCTATGCACTGGAGCTCTCCGCGGGCCAGGGCAGGCTTCAGAAGGTTGCTGGCGTCCAGCGCGCCCTCTGCCGCGCCCGCGCCGACCACGGTGTGTATCTCGTCGATGAACAGGATGATCTCGCCGTGGGCCTCCTTCACCTCGTCTATGACGCTCTTCAGCCGCTCCTCAAACTCTCCCCTGAACTTGCTGCCGGCCACCATGTTGCCCATGTCCAGGGCCAGCAGCCTGCGATCCTTGAGCGCGTCCGGCACGTCCCCGGACACGATGCGCTGGGCCAGGCCCTCGGCGATGGCCGTCTTCCCGACGCCGGCGTCTCCTATGATGGCGGGGTTGTTCTTGGTGCGGCGGGTGAGGGTCTGCATGACCCTCCTGACCTCCGCGTCCCGCCCGATGATGGGGTCCAGCTTGCCCTCCCGCGCCAGGGCCGTGAGGTCAACGCTGTACTTCTCAAGGGACTTGTAGCGGCTCTCGGCGCGCGGGTCGGTTACCCGGTGGCTGCCTCGGATGTCCACCAAGGCTTTGTACACCTGCTCCCGATCCACGCCGTACTCACGGAGGATCATGGGCGTGTCGCCGTCGCGCACCTGGGTCAGGGCGATGAGAATGTGCTCCGCGCCCACAAACTCGTCCTTGAACCGGTCGGCCTCAGCCTTGGCGTTGGCCAGGAGCATGGTGGCCCTGGGAGTCGCGTAGATCTGCGCGCTGTCGTAGGCGGCCTTTGGCGACTGCTCAAGAACCTCTTCCACGCGGCGCTTCATCGCATCCACTGCCACACCCAGCTGTCGAAGCGCCGTGACGGGTACCCCTTCCTCCAGCTCCAGCAGGGCCAGAAATATGTGCTCCACGTCCCACTGGCTGTGGCGATATCGCCTCACCACCTCCTGGGATGCGGACAGCGCCTGGTTGCCTTGTTCCGTGAAGTCTTCAGGTCTCAGCGCCATGGTAGTTCACCTCCTTGGTTTGCAGTCCGGTGGGGCTTCCTCAGTTGGGATTCTGTGTCCTGTTCCTGGACTGCAGCTCCTCCACCCGGTCCGTGAGTCTCTGTATCTCCTGCTCCATCTCCGCCATGCGGTCCATCATGCGAAGCACCACCTGCACTCCTGCCAGGTTGATGCCCAGCTCCTCCGTCAGGGTCTTGATGCGCCGCAGCTTCTCGATATCCCGCTGGGAGTAGAGGCGGATGTTGCCCCTTGAGCGCGCCGGCTCCAGAAGGCCCTCCCGCTCGTAGTATCTCAGCGTCTGGGTGTGCACCTGTATCATCCTTGCGGCTACGCTTATCACGAAGCACGGCTCGTCATCGTCCCAGGCTTGGCTTCTGAACGTGACCATGATCTATCCCTCCTTTTCCTGGGTTGCCTTCAGCTGCCGGAAGAGATCTAGCTGCTCCTCCGACATTTTGGTTGGGATGCTGACCTGCACTGTTGCGTACAGACTGCCGCGGGTCTGGGACGACCCCAGGCGCGGCATCCCCTTGCCCGATAGCCTGAATGAGCGGCCGTTTTGGGTCTCCGGCGGTATGGTGAGGATTACCGGCTCAGCCAACGTGGGCACCCTCACCTCTCCGCCCAAGACGGCGTCCACCAGGGGCACGTCCACCTTTGTGTACAGGTCGCTGCCCCGCCGCTCGAAGCGGGAGTGCGGCTTCACGGACACCATGAGGTAGACGTCCTCCGCGCCGGACTCCTCAGGGCGGACCCTGATGCGGGAGCCGTTGTCCACTCCCTGGGGAATCTTGACCTCCAGCCGCTTGCTGGAGCCTTGGGCGCTGTTGCTCAGCTGTATCAGCCGCGTAGTGCCGTTGAAGGCCTCTTCCAGGGTCACGCTGACGGGCTGCTCCACCACGGCCCTCCTGCGGGACGACGTGGCTGTGCGCCCGAAGCCGCGCCCGCCAAAGAGGTCGTCGAAGATGGTAGATGACCCCATATCGGAGGGGTGGCCTCCGCCGAAGTCCCAGATAAAGGGGCCGCTGCCGGGCTGCCTCTGGCGGCCCTCCTCTATCTGGTCCGCGTGCTTCCAGTTGTCCCCGTAGCGGTCGTACTTCTTGCGATTCTCCGCGTCCGAGAGCACCTCGTAGGCCTCGTTTATCTCCTTGAACTTCTCCTCCGCGGCCTTGTCCCCGGGGTTAACGTCCGGGTGGTACTGGCGCGCGAGGCGGCGGTACGCCTGGCGCACGTCCTTCTCCGACGCGCTCCGGCCCACTCCCAGGACTTCGTAGTAGTTGGCAGCCATCACTTCGATATTCTCCCAATAGAGAGTATAGATTATTGCTGCCTTGTTGTCAATAAGACTTAATGTATTGCTATAAGAAGACTTGACAAAGCCTTATCAAGGTTACTATACTAGCATTGTGAGGATGAGGTTGTGGGGAGCGCCGGAAGAGAAATTGCACTAAGGAGGTATAGAAATGGTGCTGAGACGTTGGGAGCCACTCAGGGAGCTGAGGACTATGGAGGACACCATCAACCGGCTGTGGCGGGGCTTTGGGGGCGAGGCGGCAGACCCCACCGTAGAGGGCTGGAGCGTGCCGCTGGACGTGGTGCGGGAGGGTGACAACATCCTTGTTCACGCCTCTCTGCCCGGGGTTGACCCGGACAACATAGACGTGTCCATTGAGGACAGCGTGTTGACCATCAAGGCCGCAACCCACTCGGACGTGGAGCGGGAGGAGGGGGAGTTCCTGATGCGGGAGCGTCGGACGGGATCCTTCCACCGTGCGCTGCGCCTGCCCGATACGGTGGACACGGAGAGGATCCAGCCCGGTTACAGGAACGGGGTCCTGACCATCAGGATCCCCAAGGCGGAGGCCAAGAAGGCGAAGCAGTTCAAGGTTGTAGCAGAGTAAACGGCTTCGCCGCGGGATTCTCAAGGGGCGTCTCTTTAGAGACGCCCCTTCTCTTTGTGGACAAGGGGGCAATCCTCATCCTGGGGCGCGGGAGAAGGGTAGTGTCTCAGTTTAGCTACAGGATCTTTCCGCACGTTGATAGACCAACGGCAATAATGCAGGCAATCAAGAGAAGCAGGGGAAATTCCCAGAAGAACCCATCCCAACTGTCCCGCTCCCGTCTCCTACGCTTACGCATGTTCTATTCAGACCTCAGCAAGAGGGGCATTATGTGATTTGCAAGCCAAAATTCATGTGCGCGGGGCTGTTTGTCTCTCCCGCCTCCTTCGGCTGAACCGACGATATGCAGAAGGAGTGCCCGTATGCCTGGGCGGGGTTGGTGTCCACACACAGGACACTGGAATTGAGTCATGTGCATTGTCGCCATTGGCTACCCCCCGACTTTGCCAAAGTGCCAGTTTGCCATTGTGCGTTTACTGAAGTAAGATAGGACTATACAGGGTTGTTACAGAGTTGACAACTACGTAAAAACTGTTTTGTTGCCCGGCGGCCCAGCTCGGTAGAATGTGCCTCAGAATATCGCCTTGGAGAGGAATGAGAATGGCGCACGCAAAGAATCCGGCGCGCCGGCCCCGCGAGGAGGCGGCCCGCCTCGGCAGAGAGATATACGAGCGGGACATACGCCCCCGGGTGGAAGCCGACCACGTTGGCAAGTACGTCGCCATAGATGTTGAGACTGGAGATTGGACAATCGCCGACGGTGAGAGTGGCGCGGTGGACCGACTGAGGGCGCAACACCCCGGCGCCATCGATATCCTGGTGGAACGAGTTGGGTACCGGGCGCTGCGCAGTTTCCGAGCCGGGTCCCTGCGGAGTAGCGAGTGATCGAAGGGGCGGTGAATACTGCCCATGAAGCAGTGGTGACGCTTTCCTTGCAGGGCCCGGAAGGACAGGCGCGGGACATCGAGGCCGTTATCGACACTGGCTACACCGGCGTTCTGACATTGCCGAGCACCGTGGTTTCGGACTTGGGGTTACCTTTTTCACACATTGGCTGGGCATTTCTGGCAAACGATGACGTTGTGAGCTTTGATGTCCACGATGCAATAATCCTGTGGGACGGCCAGCCCAAGCACATCAAGGCCGACGCGATGGGTGGCACCCCGCTTGTGGGTATGTTGCTGCTGGACGGATATGACCTTAACATCCGGGTTCGGGAGGGTGGCCGCGTTCTTATACAGGCCGGGGTATAGCCTGCGCCTGTTTCCCTTGCCCCACGCCTTTAACTGCCCGTGTGTATGGCTTCGTTGTGATTAGACAGGATGTCAGCCAGTGGCTGCCACGAGTGACAGGAGGAGAGCATGAATCTCGGCGCATTTTCAGTCAGCCTTACGGTGAAGGACCTGGAAGCCTCCAGGGCCTTCTATGAGAAGCTCGGCTTTGAGGTCGTGGGTGGAGACCCCTCGGAGAACTGGCTGATCCTCAGGAACGGCTTGCACACCATCGGCCTCTTTCACGGCATGTTCGACAAGAACATACTCACCTTCAATCCGGGCTGGGACTACCAGGCCCGGCCGGTCGGCGAGTTCACCGACGTACGGGAGCTTCAGCGCCGGCTGAAGGCGGCGGGCGTTTCGCTGGAGGTCGAGACGGACGAGAGCACGACTGGCCCGGCCAGCTTCATCGTCGTCGACCCGGACGGCAACCCCATACTGGTCGACCAGCACGTGTGAAGCGGCGCCCCGCGTTAGATTGACACCCCTATAGCCTTAACCTAAAATCCAAGCTGGCTGACTACTCCCGCGAAAGGCGCTGAAGTGACCGGAGACGAGATCAGAGAGGCCTTCCTGAGCTTTTTTGAGAGCAAGGGGCACCTGCGCATGCCCAGCTCCTCTCTCATTCCGGCGGGCGACCCCACGCTGCTTCTCACCAGCGCCGGCATGGTGCAGTTCAAGCCCTACTTCACGGGCGAAATGTCGCCGCCGGGCAGACGGCTCACCACCTCGCAAAAGTGCTTCCGCACCACCGACGTGGGCAACGTGGGCGATGCCACGCACCTCACATTCTTTGAGATGCTGGGCAACTTCAGCGTCGGCGACTACTTCAAGAAGGAGGCCATCCAGTTCGCCTGGGAGTTCGTCACGGAGCGCCTGGGGCTTGCGCCGGAGCGCCTGTGGGCCAGCATCTACCTGGACGACGACGAGGCCTTCGATCTGTGGGTCGCCAACACCGGCGTTCCGGCTGAGCGTATACGTCGCTTTGGAGAGGACGACAACTTCTGGGGCCCGGCGGGCAACGAGGGGCCCTGCGGCCCGTGCAGTGAGATAAACTACGACTTTGGCGAGCAGTACGGCTGCCGCTTGCCAGACTGCGGCCCCAACTGCGAGAACACCAACCCGGCTACAGGCCTCTCCTGCGACCGTTTTGTGGAGCTTTGGAACCTGGTCTTCATGCAATACTACCAGGACGCGGACGGCGTTCGCACGCCTCTGCCCGCGCCCAACATAGACACAGGCATGGGCCTGGAGCGGGCTGCGGTCATACTCCAGGGCAAGCGCAACATCTACGAGACTGACCTGATGGACATCCTGGTGCAGAGCGCCTCAGACCTGTCCGGCAGAGTTTACGGCGAGAACCCGGACGACGACTACGCCCTCCGTGTCGTGGCTGAGCACGCCCGGAGCGCCGCCTTTCTCATAGGCGACGGCGTTGTGCCGAGCAACGATGGCCGCGGCTACGTGCTGCGCCGCGTCATCCGCCGAGCCATAAGGTACGGCCGGAAGCTGGACCTGGAAGACCCCTTCCTGTCGGAGGTGGCGGCGACCGTCATCGACCGAATGAAGGGCCAGTACCCGGACCTTGACCAGCGCCGCGACTTCATCCTGCGGGTGATCCACCTGGAGGAGGAGCGCTTTGGCCAGGCCCTACGGACGGGAATGCCCATGCTTGAAGAGGGACTGATACCCTTTCACGTCGGGCTTAGGAGCATTACAGACGGCGAGCCGGACGCCATCGAAGAGCTGGCTAATCGAATCGGCGGCGGTGTAAGCCCGTCCCTCCTGCAGCAGGCCGTGGATCCCCTGGTCACTGCCCTGCGCGAAGCCAAGGGCACTGAAGTCCTGGAGAAATCCGGCAGGATGCTGCTTGGGGCGGAGGTATTTGTCCTGTACGACACCTACGGCCTTCCGCCTGAGCTTGTGGAGGAGATAGCCATAGAGAACGGCCTGGATGGGATAGACTGGGAGGGCTTTGAGCAGGAGATGGAGGCCCAGCGGGAGCGCGCCCGGGCCGCTGCGGAGGGCTTCGGCGGCGACTTTAACGCGATACGGGCGTACCAGGACCTGGGCGTCGGCGGAACGCGCTTCCTTGGCTACGAGGCGCTCACCGCTCAATCGGTGATAGTGGGTATGCTCGTCGACGGCAAGCCGGTGGAGCGGGCCGTCGAGGGGCAGCAGGTTGAGGCGCTGCTGAGCGAGACGCCCTTCTACGCCGAAATGGGCGGGCAGGTGGGGGACACGGGAGAGATTGTGGCGCAGGAAAACGTCATCCACGTGGAGGACACCCAAGCCCCCATTGCCGGCCTGACGGTGCACAGGTGCACGGTGGCCGCCGGCAGCTTCACACTGGGCGACGCCGTGGAGGCCAGGGTAGATGTCCGGCGTCGGGAGTCCATCGCCTGCAACCACACGGCCACCCACCTTCTGCACGCAACGCTGCGCCAGGTGCTTGGCTTCCACGTCCGGCAGCACGGCTCCCTGGTCGCTCCGGACCGCCTTCGCTTCGACTTTACACACGTCAGCCCGCTGACTCAGGATGAGCTGCGAGAGGTGCAGCGGGTGGCCAACGAGAAGATTCGGGAGAACGTGCTCGTCGACTGGCGCGAGACCACCTATCGCGACGCCGTGTCCCAGGGCGCGCTGGCCTTCTTCGGCGACAGGTACGGCGACCAGGTGCGGGTGGTGGAGGTGGCGAACGGCGTTCCCTTCAGCGTGGAGGTGTGCGGGGGCACCCATGTCCACAGGACGGGTGACATAGGCTACTGCCACATAGTCTCCGAGACCAGCATAGGCTCCGGGCTGCGTCGCATTGAGGCCGTGACCGGGCGCAGCGCCGAGGCCCTTATGCTTGAAAACGCCGAGTCCCTGGAAGAGGCGTCGCGCCGGCTGCAGGTACCGTCGCATCAGCTTGGCGACAGGGTCGACAGCCTGCTGTCGGAGTTGGAGCAGGTCACAAAGCGCGCCGAGTCCCTGGAGCGGGAGCTGCTCAGGCGCCAGGTCGATGAGTTGCCGCGTAGGGAAGTGGCCGGAATCGGAGTCGTGTCCGGCGTCCTGTCGATTACAGCCTCCGACTTCCTGCGGGAGGCCGGCGACTGGCTGAGGAACGACATCAAGAGCGGGGTGGTTATTCTTGGCGCGGTTCTGGAGGACAGGCCAACCATGATCGTCATGGCCACGAGAGACGTGGTGGACCAGGGGTTCAACGCGGGCAACGTGGTGCGGGAGGCGGCCAAGGCTATGGGCGGCGGCGGCGGCGGAAGGCCGGACATGGGCCAGGCGGGAGGCCGCGCGCCGGACAAGCTCAAGGACGCGCTTCAGGATGCTGAGGAGGGCGTGCGGCTGTGGAAGGAGGGGGCCTGAGGACTCTTGGGCTGGACGTGGGTGAGAGCCGCATTGGCGCGGCCGTCAGCGACCCCACGGGCACAATCACAAGTCCCCTGGCCGCCATACATCGCGTCAGCCTGGAAGAGGACATCCGTGCCGTGACGACCCTGGCGGAGGAGCACGAGGCGGAGGCGATAGTGGTGGGATTTCCCATATCCCTGAATGGCAGGCTGGGGCCGCAGGGCCGGCGCACTCAGGAGTTCATCCGATCTCTTTCCAGGGAGTCATCCGTACCCGTACACACCCAGGACGAGCGGTTTTCGACCGTGGAGGCGGAGCGCCTGCTCCGGGATGCGGGCCGCGCGCCGTCGAGGGACAAGGGTCTGCGGGACTCCGCCGCCGCCTGCGTCATACTCCAGGCGTATCTGGACGCGCGGCGCGGCGGGTAGGGAGAGACTGCGAGAGGCATGGGACTGCATAAAATAGTGTCTCCGCCTGAACTGTGTTGCCAAAATGCACACAGAATACGATAATTAGCGCATGGACATCGGCTTCGAATGGAGTACAGAAAAGAACCAACAACTTATAGATCAACGAGGAATATCATTTGAGAGCGTCATATCTGCAATAGAGCAAGGCGGCTTGCTGGACGTGCTGCAACACCCGAATCAGGATCGCTACCCGGGCCAGTTGATATACGTTGTGGAAATCGACGAGTACATTCACCTAGTGCCTTTCATAAAGCAGGCTGACGGCAATCGCTTTCTGAAGACGATTATTCCCAGCCGAAAGGCGACAAGAGACTATAGGAGGAGGAGGCCATCGTGAGTGATAATATGAGCGCTGAGGAGAGCGACATTCTCCACAGATTCGAGCGCGGCGAACTGCGCCCCGCACCTGAGGCTGAACTGGAGATTGAAGCAGCCCGCTTGGCGGCGCGTAATACGTTCAACAAGACCAGGCGCGTGAATTTGCGGGTAAGCGAGCGCGACTTCAATATAGCCCACGCGCGGGCCCGGGAAGAGGGGATTCCCTACCAGACGCTGCTGTCCAGCATTATCCACAAGTACCTGTCCGGGCGGCTGACAGAAAAGAGATAGGCCGCGCGCCGTCCAGGGACAAGGGCCTGCGTGATACTCCAGGCGTACCTGGACGCGCGGCGCGGCTGACGGCGCACCATTCTTGTCCCTCTTTTGCTTCCCTTGCTATACTCATTACAGTTCACCTAGGGGGAATGCTTGATATGGCAGAATTCCTAACCAGAAAAGGAATCGTGTTTCACATTGACAGGATCATTAAGGAAGCTGAGGAGGAAATTGTTCTCATCAGCCCATTTATCAATGCTGACGATGAGACCAAAAGGCTCATATCGCAAACTACACCCGACATTACCATTGATGTGATCTATGGCAAAAGAGAGTTAAAGCAGGACGAAAAAGAGTTTTTTAACAAGCCTAGTGTCAAACTTACTTATCGCAAAGACCTTCACGCAAAATGCTATCTGAACGAAGAAGAGGCGATAATCACCTCTATGAACCTCTATGAGTATTCCCAGCTATACAATGATGAGATGGGGATACTGGTATCCAGAAAAAACGACAGAGAGCTTTATGAGGCAATTTATAAACAGGCGATGGAATGGAAGGAAGACGGTAGCGGTGTAGACGAGCCTGCAACTGGTAGAAGAAATACAGGGGGAATAGGGACTCTGAAAGAGGATGCCCAGATAGTGGAGGAGTCCGTTCAGGGTTTCTGTATCCGTTGCCAGGATAACCTATCCATCGACCCAACTAAGCCGTATTGTACTCGCTGCTACGCGAGCTGGAAGCGTTACAAGAACGAGAGGCACAAGGAGAATTATTGCCACTTCTGTGGAAGCGGGCATAAGACTACTCTACTGAAGCCTCTGTGTCTCACCTGCTACAGGGAGTTAGAGGATGTACTGGATTCACTAGCTGACTAGGGCTATTGGCTGCGTCTTTGGGTTAAGGCACAGAGTCTACATGGTGCCTGTGGCCGTGAACCTCTCCACCTGGATTTGCTTGGCCCGGTCGCGTGCCCGCCAGAGGTCATAGGCCGTCTGCAAGGCCAGCCAGGTCTCGGGGCTGGAGCCGAAGGCCAGGGAAAGGCGAATGGACATCTCGACCGATACGCCCGCCTTCTCGTTCACCAGGTCTGACAATGCCTGACGGGTTACGCCCAGGCCTTCCGCCGCCCTGGTCACGGTGAGGCCCAGCGGCTCAAGGCACTCCATCCTCACTATTTCCCCGGGATGGGGAGGGTTTTGCATGGGCATCATGACACCTCCTCAGTGGTAGTCCGTGTAATCAACGTCGACGGCGTGTCCGTCCTCAAATCTGAAAGTTACCCGCCAATTTCCAGATACCGAAACTGCGTAGTGACCCCTCAACTCACCCGACAAAGGATGCAGCCGGAACCCCGGTATATCCATGTCCTGCGGTGTCCTGCTCTGGTCCAGCACAGCAAGGATACGCATCAACTTCCGAGTGTGTTCAGGGGCCAATCTCCGAGACCCGCGGCCGTTGTAGAGCGCCCTGAGCCCGCGATGCTTGAAGGAGAGGATCACACAAATAATCTACCGCGTCGCCTGTCGCCTGTCAATGGACGCGCTTTCCGTCTTTGCGGCGGCTGCCCGAACCCGCTTGCCCCTCTTTCCGTTCCCTTGCTATACTCGTTGAAGCTGCTTTAAGGCCGGAAGGCCAACTCTACCCCCATGACCAAGCGAATCTACCTCATAGGCCATCCCGTCGGCCACTCCGTTTCTCCCGCCTTCCAGCAGGCCGCCCTCGACCACCACGCCATAGACGCGCGCTACGAGGCGATGGACGTGCCCGAAGCGTCCGTTTCTGAGGCCGTCAGCTCACTGCGAGCGCCGGATGTGCTCGGAGCCAACGTCACCGTTCCCCACAAGGAGGCGGTGATTCCGTTCCTTGACCAGGTGGCGGAGGAGGCGCGGCTGATAGGCGCGGTGAACACCATAGAGAACTGCAACGGGACACTGGTGGGCCACAACACCGACGCCAAAGGCTTCCTGGCCTCCCTCAAGCAAGAGGCTGGCTTCGACCCGCGAGGGAAGTCCGCACTGGTCCTGGGGGCCGGGGGCTCGGCCAAGGCCGTGGCTGTCGCCCTGGCCGGGGAGGGCGCTGAGAGCATTGTTGTTGCCAACCGCACTCTGGAGCGGGCCGAGGCATTGGCGGAAAGCATACGCCCATTGGGAGTCAAAGC
Source organism: Dehalococcoidia bacterium (assembly GCA_034422115.1). Classification (GTDB taxonomy): domain Bacteria; phylum Chloroflexota; class Dehalococcoidia; order Lucifugimonadales; family UBA2985; genus DAOUJW01. The sequence continues at coordinate 349,465 of DAOUJW010000017.1, forward strand.
TGAGGCCATCCCACTGTGCAAAGATACTCTTCGCGAGGCGGCAGCCCGGAGCCGGCTCATTGTCAACTGCACCTCCCTTGGCATGACGGGCGGTCCCGGTGAGGGTCAGACTCCAATCGGCGCGGACGTCATTCCGTCGCATGCGCTCGTCTGCGACCTGGTGTACAATCCCAGGGTGACGCCTCTGCTTCGCGCTGCTGAAACGGCAGGGGCACAGGCCCTTGGCGGGCTGCCGATGCTGGTGTACCAGGGAGCCGCGGCCTTCGAGATATGGACCGGAGCGGAGGCCCCGGTGAAGGTGATGTTCAGAGCTGCGGAGGAGGCCCTGGCGGCCAGGCAGGCCGCGGGGTCGTGAACGGGAGGGAGTTTTTGCGGCGAGCCAGGAGATATGCCCGCCGCAATGGGTTGGAGTTCAGATTCAATCCCACTGAGGGAAAGGGCAGTCATGGTATGGTCTACATAGGCGAGTTCAGAACTATAGTGCAGCGCGGGGAAATAAGGACAGATACGTTCTTTAATATGCTGAAAGATCTGCGGATAAACAGAAGGAGGTTCTGACCATGCGCTTTGCTTACCCATGCAACATAGTATTCGATGAGGGAGGGCCGATGGAAGTCGGTGGTGAGGTGTTGCACTTCACGGAGGGCTACTCCGTGACCTTCCCGGACGTGTACGGCGCTCACACAAGCGGTGACTCCTGGGAAGATGCCATTGAGATGGCTGGGGATGGCTTGGGCGTAGCCTTGGGGATGTACGTCAAGGCTGATGAAGCCCTTCCCACTCCCAGCCCCTTGAAAGAAGGACAGGTCCTCATTCCTGTGCCATTCCTAGTTGCGGCCAAGCTGACCGTCTACACCGCCATGCGCAACCAGGGCGTCACCAACACCGAACTCGCCTCGCGGCTGGGCATAAGTGAGGACGCTGCCCGGAAGCTGGTAAGTCCGAGATACCGCACTCACCTCAGCCACGTAGCAGCCGCTCTGCGCGCCCTCGGCCGCGCCCTTGTGGTCGAGGACTGCGATGCCGTCCCGGCCCAACCGCGGCAGCCCGCGCTGGTGGCGCAAGTAAATTCTTAGAGGAGTTGACCCATGCTGAGATTTCTGACTGCCGGGGAGTCCCACGGCAAGAACCTTACGGTCATTGTGGAGGGCATTCCTGCGAACCTGCCCGTTACGGAGGAGTACATTGAGCGGCACATGGCCCGACGCCAGGTGGGCTACGGGCGCGGGGGCCGTATGCAGATTGAGAAGGACCGCGCCGAGATCCTGGCCGGCGTGCGGCACGGCCTCACAATGGGATCTCCCATATCCATGCTCATAGTCAACAGGGATTTTTCAACGGGCAAGGGGCCGGATGGCGTGCCCTGGGTCGATGAGATGAGCGTTGCGCCGTCGGACGTGCCCTTTGAGCCGATAGTCCACATACGCCCGGGGCACGCCGACACCCCTGGCATTGTCAAGTACATGCAGTCGGACGCCCGCAACATCCTTGAGCGATCCAGCGCCCGGGAGAGCGCGGCGCGCGTGGCCGCGGGCGCGCTGGCCCAGCGCTTCCTTGAGGAGTTCGGCATTGAGGTGCACGGCCACGTGCTGTGCATCGGCGGGGTGCATGCGAACCGGCCTGAGAACATCGACTGGGAAGCCCTGGAGGCGACGCCCTATCACCGGGAGAACACGGAAGGCTCCAAGACGGCCGCCGTGCGCTGCGCCGACCCCGAGGCCGCTGCGCGAATGATAGCTGAGATCGACGCGGCGCGGGAGGCGGGGGACAGCGTGGGCGGCATCATAGAGATAGTGGCCACCGGCGCGCCCATTGGCTTGGGCAGTCACATCCAGTGGGACCGCAAGCTGACCACAAAGCTGGCAGCCGCCGTGATGAGCATTAACGCGGTCAAGGGTGTGGAGTTCGGGGCAGGGTTCGCCCAGGCCGACATGCGCGGCTCTCAGGTGCACGACGTTGTAAAGCCGATGGACGAATGGGAGCGCGGCGCGGACGAGGGCTTTGTGCGTCCCTGGTCGAGACGCACCAACAACTCGGGCGGTCTTGAGGGTGGTATGACCACCGGAGAGCCGCTGGTCGTGAGGGCCATCGTCAAGCCGATTGCGACCATCATCAACGGGCTGGAGACCGTGGACCTGACCACAGGCGGCTTTGTGGACCGCGCCCACTTTGAGCGCAGCGACATCACCTTCGTCCCCACCTGCGCCATCATTGGAGAGGCTATGGTGGCGCTGGCGCTGGCGGAGGCCATGCTGGAGAAGTTTGGCGGCGACCACATTGAGGAGACACGCCGCAACTGGCGTGCGTACAAGGCCTCCACAGGCCCGCGGAGTCTGTGAGGGTTCCAGACCTGGCAAGCCCCCATCTCCTGACGCATTGCTGAAGACGGAATGCTGTCGACATGGACAATTGCTGATATAATCGGACTTGGGCTGTAACCATTTCCGAATCAGTAGAGAAGCGTTGATGAAATCGCAAGGGTCATACCGATACCGCCGAATCGTAGTGAAGGCCGGCACCAACGTCCTGACCGGCGGCGGTGACAGCCTGGACCAGAAGGTCATGGCCTCTCTGGTGGCGCAGTTGGCATCCGTGCACGCCCAGGGCATGGAGGTAGCCCTGGTCACATCGGGCGCTGTCGCTGCCGGCAGGCACACCCTTAGCGCAGGCCGGGCCAGGGACGACATTCCCTTCCGCCAGGTCCTGGCGGCCGTGGGTCAGGGCCGCCTGGTGCAGACCTATGAGCAGCTCTTTGAGGCCCACGACATCACCGTGGCCCAGGCTCTGCTCTCCCGGAGGGACGTGCTGGACCGTGAGGGCTACCTCAACGTGCGCAACACCCTGCTCGCCCTGCTGGAGCTGGAGGTCATTCCTATCATCAATGAGAACGACGTGGTCGCCTCTGATGAGGTGAGGGACGTGGGCTTTGGCGACAACGACAACCTGTCGGCGATGGTGGCGAACCTGATAGACGCTGACCTGCTCATTGTGCTCAGCGACATCGGCGGCCTCTACACAGCCGACCCGAACGAGGTTCCCGACGCCCGGCTTGTTCCCAGGGTCGAGGTGATAGACGAAGCGATAACGGCGATGGCAGGCCCGAATCACAGCTCCAGGAGCCGCGGCGGGATGCAGGCCAAGCTGTCGGCGATCAAGCTGGCCGCAGCCTCCGGCGTGGCGGTGGCCCTGGTGAGCGGCAGGACGGAGGACGTGATTTCGAGGCTGGCGTCAGGAGAGTCTGTCGGCACCTACTTCGCCCCAACGGCCAGCAAGATGGAGAGCCGCAAGCGGTGGATGCTCAGCGGCCTTTCCACTCGCGGGCGCATTGTCGTGGACGACGGGGCTGCTGAAGCCCTGCGCGTGAACCATCGCAGCCTGCTGCCCGCGGGCGTGCGGGAGGTGGAGGGCAACTTCCTCAGAGGAGACATCATCCTGGTGGTCGACCCGGAAGGCGAACGAATAGCGTGCGGCGTCACGGGCTACAGCGCCGCCGATGTGAGCGCCATCAGGGGGCTGCGCTCCGACAGGATTGAGGAGGCCCTGGGCTACCGGTTCAGCGAAGAGGTGCTGCACCGCAACAACATGGTGCTGTTGTAGGCGGATATTCAGTAGAAGATACAGGCAAGGTGTGATATGACCACAGCAACAGATGAGTTGACCGCCAAGGGACAGGCCGCGAGGGCCGCCTCCCGCCAGTTGGCCCGGCTTTCCGCCGGAGTGAAGAACCGGGCGCTGCTGAACATAGCGGACGCGCTCAAGGCCAGGGAGGCCGAGATACTGGAGGCCAACGAGAGAGACTTGCAGGCGGGCAGGCGGTCCGGCCTCGGCGATGCTGTGTCTGAGCGCCTTATGCTCAACCCTGAGCGCCTGGACGCCATTGCCGCGGACGTCCGCACCGTGGCCTTGCTGCCGGACCCGGTAGGGGAGACCTTTGACATGCGCACGCTGCCCAACGGCCTGCAGGTGGGCCGCCGCCGCGTGCCCCTTGGCGTCATTGGCGCAGTCTACGAGAGCCGTCCCAACATCACAATCGACATTTCTGTGCTCTGCTTCAAGTCGGGCAACGCCGTCATACTGAGGGGCGGCAGCGAGTCGATACACTCCAACACCGCGCTCGCCAACCTGGTCAGGGACGCCGTTGGCGCGGCGGGCGCCCCCCGGGACGCGGTGCAGTTCGTCGGCTCCACCGACCGCGCGCTGGTGGAGCAGATGCTGGCTATGAAGGAGCACATAGACCTGCTCATCCCGAGAGGTGGCGCGGACTTTGTGCGGTACGTTGGGGAGAAGGCCCAGATGCCTGTGATCACCGGTGGCGTGGGCGTGTGCCACACGTACGTCGACAAGGACGCCGATCTGGAGAGGGCCGTGGCCATTGCCTTCAACGCCAAGGTCAACCGCCCAACGGTGTGCAACGCCCTGGACACGCTGCTGGTGCACTCTGAGGCCGCTCCCAGGTGCCTGCCGGCAATAGCGCGGGAGTGGGCCAAAGCCGGTGTGGAGATGCACTGCGACCTCCGGGCGCTGAGCATCCTGGGCCCGTCGGAGGAGTTCAAGCTGAAGCCGGCCACCGACGAGGACTGGGGCACGGAGTTCCTGTCGCTGACCGCCTCCGTGAAGGTTGTAGACTCCATGGATGAGGCCCTGGAGCACATCGAGCAGTACGGGTCGGGCCACTCGGAGGCCATCGTCACCGAGGACTACACCAGGGCCATGCGCTTCCTGGACGACGTGGATGCCGCGGCGGTCTTCGTCAACGCCAGCACCCGCTTTACAGACGGCGGGCAGTTCGGTCTGGGCGCAGAGGTGGCCATCAGCACCAACAAGATGCACGCCAGGGGGCCTATGGGCCTCCGGGAGCTGACCTCCTACAAGTGGACGGTCCTGGGCAACGGCCAGGTGAGGGAGTAGGGGGCAGGCATGGAATACGGCTTTGAGCGGGAGTGCCGCACCCCCTATTCAGAGGTGTACACGGTGCTGGAGGATGAAGCGCCCGTGGGCCGCCTGGACATCCATCTCACGCCTGCCGTAATCCATGCAACCCTATGCGTCGACGAGAGCCTTACGCAGGAGGCCATCCAGGAGCTCATAGAGACCATAGACGAGGAGATTGTGGACGTTGTGGGCGTCTCCAGGGACGAGCTCATAATCCACGTGCACCAGGGCCGGGACGTGGGCGTGTTCAGCAACCACGAGTTCGGCGGCAACGGCGGTAGGGGAGGGATCTAGGCGACTATAGACGGCCTGCGTACAGGGGCCTTGTACAAAGCGCGATTTGAGAGTCGGTGGTTCAAGGACGCCCTGGGCCGTCGGCTCTTTGGTTTCCAGAGAGGGCTTGAGGCTAGGAGGAGTCGTCTCTGCGGGCCCTTCTGACCACCGGCACCGGGACAGGTGCCGGCAAAGGTTCCCGGACAGTCTCGGTGGCCACCCGCAGCGCCTCCTCCTTCGCGCTCTTGTCGGCGCGGTAGGAGGCGAAACGGTACGTTATCAGCGAGCCCAGGAGAAGAATGTTCGCCGACAGGTAGACCCACATGAGAAGGGCCACGATGCTTCCTATTGGCCCATAGACCGTCGAGTACACGGAGTGGCTGCTGACGTACCAGACAAATATGCCTTTGAGGATTTCAAAGGATACTGTGGCTGCGATGGCTCCCGGCAGCGCGTCCGTCACCTTGACCTTGGTGTTGGGCAAGTACCAGTAGAGGGATATGAACACGATGAAGGAGAGCACCGGGGGAATCAGAGAGCCAATCCAGTCCCATACGAAGTCGCTGTTGACGTGGGTCTCTCTGGTCACGAACTCCATGATCTCCTTCAGGTTGCTCAGCACCGCCGTGGAGGAGATGGAGATGATCATCAGGATTGTAGCGCCGGCCATCAGGGAGACGTCAATGAGGCGCTCGTGCATGAAAGGCCGCGGCTTGGTGATGCCCCAGGTGGCGTTAATTCCCTTTCTTATGGCGCCAAACACCGCCGTACCCGCCCACAGAAGTCCGATGAGTCCCACCAGACCGGCAATGCTTCTGCTGTTGAGAGTGCCCCTCAGGCCGTCAGCGACGGTCTCCTGGGAGATGGGGGCCTGCTCTGCCGCGCTCTGAGCCAGGTTGTCGATGGACTCCGGCCCAAGGAAGAAGCTCAGGACGAAGACTATGGCCAGGGCCAGAGGGAAGAGGGAGAAAAGAGCATAGTACGATACCGCTGCGGCTAGCTGGGGTCCGTTCTTCCCCAGGAAGTCGTTAACTGCCCTTGCACAGATTTCTATAAATCTGAATAAAACGACTATCAAGTTCGGTGTCCAGTACCTCTACTGACGAAATGAATCCTATTCACTCTGGTAGGCGTTGTCAATACTTTCTCAAGGCAGTTTTCTTACGGTTTTCCAGACCGCCGTTAAAGCTCTATTAGAGCGGGTTGACGGCGCCCAATCTCCTTGATTTGCCGATTGGCCTACCCTATAATCGACCTAGCCTGAACCGAGCAAACCACTCTCTGAAAGACGACGTGCCAGATATAGCGCAACTCCCGGTCGGCCACGAATTCGCGCCGGTCACAAGACGGCTTCATCCCCAGGAGGTCGACCTGTACGTCGAAGCCGTGCAGGAGTCCAACTCCATGTTCCGGGAGCGGGACGTAGTTCCCCCCACGGCGCTGGGAGCTTATGCCCTGGCGGTTATCTTGCAGGAGATAGACCTGCCGGCGGGCGCGGTCCACGCCGCTCAGGACATGTCCTTCTCCGGGGCCGTCGGCAGAGAGGACACCGTTCTCTTCAAGGCCAGGCTTGCCCAGAACTCCGTGCGAGGCGGATGGCGGTTTCTGGCCATAGACTTCTCCGCCACTGATGCGCGTGAGAAGCAGGTGATAGAAGGGAGGAGCACGGTGCTCGTGCCTGAGAGCCGTGACTGAGGCCGCGCCTGCGAAGGTCGGGGATGCCCTTGAGTCCCTGGACAGGGTGGTCACCCAGGAGGGCATAGGCAGGTACGCTGAAGCCAGCGGCGACTTCAATCCCCTTCACCTGGACTCAGAGTTTGCGGAGGCCACCCACTACGGGCGAATAGTGGCCCACGGGATGCTGGTGCTGGCCTACATATCGGACATGATGGGCCGCTCCTTTGGGAGCCAATGGCCGGAGAGCGGACGCCTCAAGGTGAGGTTTCGCGCCCCCGTGTATCCCGGGGACCAGGTGACAACCTCAGGAGAGGTCACCAGGGTCTCGCAGGAGGACGGCCTTTTGCGGGTGGACTGCGCCGTCAGGTGCTGCCGGCAGGGTGGTGAGGAGGTGATAAATGGAGAAGCATCGGTTACAATGCCGTCATAGTCTAGTGATATTGATCGATAAGGAAGTCAGTGACCAGCAATAGCGAGAAGAACAGATACTGTATAGCCGTTGACGCGATGGGAGGCGACTTCGCCCCCGGCGAGATAGTGCAGGGCGCCGTGGATGCGGCGGCCGGAGGCGCTATGGACGTGCTCCTGATTGGAGAGCCGGACGCCCTCCAGGGCGTGCTTCCATCGCCGTTGCCGTCAAACCTTCACGTCGTCCCGTCCAGCGGCGTGATAACCGAGGCAGACTCACCCATAGAGGCCATCCGCAGCAAGCCCAACGCCTCTATCGTGGTGGCCGCCGGACTTGTAAAGGAGGCCAGGGCCCACGCCTTTGTGTCCATGGGCTCCACCGGCGCGGCCATGGCCGCAGGCGCGGTGGCCCTGGGCACCCTGGAGGGCGTTGAGCGACCGGCGTTGGGTGGCCCGTTCCTGGGCCTGGCGCCCAACACCACGGTCCTGGACCTGGGCACAAGCATAGACTGCCGGCCCTCCCAGCTGCTGAACTACGCCGTCCTGGGTTCGGCCTTCGCCAAGGTGCTCCAGGGCATAGAGCAGCCCCGGGTGGCCCTGCTCAGCGTCGGTTCGGAGGAGGGGAAGGGAAACCGGCAGGTCAGGGAGGCGTACCAGCTTTTCCAGTCGAGCGGCCTGAACTTCATAGGCAATGTCGAAGGTGTTGACGTGCCCCTTGGCAGGGCCGACGTGGTGGTCTGCGACGGCTTTGTGGGCAATGTCCTCATGAAGTTCGCTGAAGGACTGGGCATGGCTGTGGTAGAGTATCTGAAGTCGAAGATCCCGCCGGAGGCCAGGGGGTTGGCCGGGGGGATCATGTCGGAGTTGAGCAGGATGACCAACGCGGTTGAGCACGTTGGAGGAGGACCGCTCCTGGGCCTGAACGGAGTTGCCATTGTGGGGCACGGCAGGTCAAGGGCCGCTTCCGTGACCGCGGCCATCGAGATGGCTCGTGAAGCCCTGGAGCTTGGATTTGTAGAGACGATGAGGCGCGACCTGGCGGAAGTCCAGTCGCGAATGCAAAGCAGTCAGGAGAGATAGGTTGAGCGACAACGGCAGGGTAGCCCTAATCACCGGCGGATCACGGGGCATTGGCAGAGCTATTGCCCTCAGACTGGCCCGGGACGGCAACAGGATTGCCGTCAACTACAAGACCAACGAGGACGCCGCCAGGTGGGTTGTGGATGCCGTGACGGGCATGGGCGGCGAGGCTATGGCCGTCGGCGCGGACGTGACCCAGGGGCCGGAAATAGAGGCTATGGTCAAGAAGGTTGAGGATGCCTGGGGCGGCATCGACATACTTGTGAACAACGCCGGCATCATCCACGACAGCCTTCTTCTTCGCATGGCCGAGGAGGTTTGGGACCAGGTGATCAACACCAACCTCAAGGGGACGTACTACTGCACCAAGGCAGCCCTGCGCTACATGGTCCGCAAGCGATGGGGCAGGATAATCAACGTGGTCTCCGTGGTGGGCATTGAGGGCAACCCCGGCCAGTCCAACTACGCCGCTTCCAAGGCGGGCATGATCGCCTTCTCAAGAAGCGTTGCCAAGGAGGTGGCGTCCCGCAGTATCACCGTCAACGCCGTGGCTCCGGGGTACATTGCAACGGAGATTGTGGAAGACCTGAACCCGGAGTTCAAGGACCTCATCCTCTCCAGAATACCTCAGAACCGATTTGGGACCGCGGACGACGTGGCCAGCGTGGTGGGGTTCCTTGCCAGCGAAGAGGCCGGCTACATCACAGGCGAGGTTATCAGGGTGGACGGCGGCATAGAGTTGTAGGCGAGGAAGTCCGCGCTTTGGAGGCCTTGGAAACTGCAATGTCTCTGCGAAGAGCCGTTCTTCTACGTCATTCCTGCGGAAGCAGGAATCTATATTCTCCGTCGCAAGCATCCTGGGTCCCTGCGAAACCGGAAATGAGCGTGGTCTTGCCAGGCCACTCAAGCGGATGAAAATGCACCGCCTTTTGTCACTCCCGCGAAGGTGGGAGTCCACACGCCACGCATCCTGGATTCCTGCTTTCGCAGGAATGACGGATACGCACGCTCCTTTCGAGACGACAATAGAGTTATGCAAATGTCTCGTTGGTGGGAGTGGGCAGCGGAATGGTTGTCCCTACATGTCAGTGAGGCCTCATGTCTCTCAATGGTAAAGTAGCCCTTGTCACCGGCGGCTCACGGGGGATCGGGCGCGCCATAGCGCTGGAGCTGGCGCGACGCGGCGCCGATGTCATAATCAACTACGCCCGGGGCCACGAGGCGGCCAGGGCCACCGAGGCCGAGGTCTCGGAGCTGGGAGTGCGCTGCCTGCGGCTGAGGGCACACCTTGGGGAGCCGGCCAGAATCCAGGAGATGTTCCATCAGGTAGAGGAGGAGTTTGGCCGTCTGGACATCCTCATAAACAACGCGGCTTCCGGCGTGCAGAGGAGTGCCCTGGAGTTGGAGACCAAGCACTGGGACTGGACCCTGGACATCAACACCCGGGCCCCCTGGCTGTGCGCCAAGGAGGCGGCGCGCCTTATGCCCCAGGGCGGCCACATCGTCAACATCACCAGCCTGGGGTCTCAGTTGGTGCTTGCCAACTACCTGGCCGTGGGGGTATCAAAGGCGGGGTTGGAGGCTCTCACTCGATACCTGGCCGTGGAGCTTGCGCCCCAGGGCATTGTGGTCAACGCCGTCGCGGGCGGCATTGTCGACACCGATGCCCTGAGACACTTCCCGAACCGCGATGAGATGATTGGCGACTCGCTGAAACGCACGCCCGCCGGACGCCTGGTCACCGACGACGACATGGCGAAGGTGGTGGCGTTTCTGTGCAGCGAGGAGGCGGATATGATTAGAGGCCAGGTGCTGGTGCTGGACGGCGGGATCTCGCTGATAGGCGTCTAGGCCCGCTCTCAGCTGACCGGAAGGTCTACAATCACTCCACGGAGAAGCTCGTCGCCGCTCCTGATGCACACTTCCTGGCCCGCCGACGCGTGGCGCGTTCGGACGTAGCCAAGGGCCAGGGCGCACTCCAGGATAGGGGAGTACGCCACGGAGGTCAGGAAGCCCGCGTCCTTTTCGTCAATCTCCAGACGCTGCTCAGGCAGGGGACTGCCGTCCCTCACGATGATACCCACCAGGCGCTTCTGCACCTTGTTATAGGTGTTGAGCCTGACCACCACCTCCTGGCCTATGTAGCACCCCTTGTCGAAGCTGATGGAGGGCAGCAGGTTCGCCTCCAGGGGGTTGAACTCCTCGCCCAGCTCTCTGCCGTAGCGAGGCATACCCTGCTCGATGCGGAGCATCTCGGCGGCGTCCTCTCCCATTGGCGCCGCCCCCATCTGGAGCAGGGCGCACCATGCCTCCTCCGCCTGTGCCGTGGATACCAGCAGGTCGTAGCCGGCAGCGCCCAGGGCGTCGGTGCGGACGGCCTGGAGCTGAGCGCTCCCGAGAGAGACTTCACAGGCGTGGTAGAGGCTCAGCGCGGCCGCGCCCAGCAGCGAAGCGGCCTCAGGCCCCATCACGTGAAGCAGCGCACTCTCGTTGGTGACGTCCGTTACCTGGATGTCCTCGCCAAAGGTGTACAGGTCAACCCAGTCCACCACCTGCTCCATAGTCTGCGGGCTGGTGATCACCAGAAGCTCGCCGCCAAGGTTGACCACCGGGAAGAGGTCGATGATGCGGCCTTTGTTGGTGGTGAGCACGGTGGACGCGCCCTCTCCGGCGGTCAGGTCGATCAGCTTGTTTGTCGACAGGCGGTTGAGCAGGTCAAGGCCGTCGGCTCCGGTTATGCGCAGCCGGCCGAAGGCGGAGCGGTCGAACAGCGCCGCTCCCTGTCTCGCGGCCCGGTACTCTTCTTGCGCGTTCCCGTAAGTCCGGGGAAGCTCCCAGCCGTCGACGGGCGCGAAGGTCGCCCCGGCTTTCGCCTGCGTTTCGTGAAGAGGTGTGGTTTTGCTTACGACTGTCTCTTGCATCGGCTCACAAACGGCCAAGGGCCGCCAGACATCCCTGTGATCTCAGACGACCCTTGCAGCTCGTATTTCGCTGGGCATCGATCCTATACTGAGAAGGAGGTGCCGCAGCCGCAGGTGGTCTTGGCGTTTGGATTGTGGAACTCGAATCCCTTGCCGTTCAGGCCGTCGTCGTACTCCAGAATCGTGCCCGCCAGGAAGACGTAGCTCTTCTTGTCCACGTACAGCTTTATGCCGTTCTCCTCTATGACCTTGTCATCAGGGCGGGACTCCGAGTCTATGGAGAGGGTGTAGGTCAGCCCTGAGCATCCGCCACCCTTTACGCCCACCCGCAGTCCAAAGTCCTCCACGCTTTCCTTCCGGGCAAACTCTCTGGCCTTCTTTGCTGCTTTTTCGGAGATGCTAATGGTCAGGGGCATAACGTCCTTACCTCACGGCGCAATTTGCAGAATATCCTATCGAAATTTTAACGCCTATCCCAATGCGAGTCAATATGATGTACTCGTTCAACACATATGTGGGTGCGCCGCCTTCCTTGACACCAATCTTGAGGGCTAAGTATTATACAGACTGAGGCGCTGGAGCCTAGCCGATGGGACGCTTCTCCGGCTCCTCTTTTCTCTGCAATGGGCCAGTAGCTCAGGAGGTTAGAGCGCAGTCCTGATAAGACTGAGGTCCGTGGTTCGAATCCACGCTGGCCCACCACAGTGCACTGAAACAAGTACCATCTTCGAGCTTTGGCTGGGAGGCCTTGGACGGCCCGAGTGATGAATTCGAGCCTTCTTGAGCCCACCAGACTTGATGAGA
>DAOUJW010000018.1:0-12675 GCA_034422115.1 Dehalococcoidia bacterium
CCCGCTCATACCCTTCGACAAGCTCAGCAACTGTCTTAAGTGTCAAGCATTTTGTTGAGCTGGAACAGGGTTCCAGGGTCGACCATGCTTGAGCATGGAGTTCAGTATAATAAGGAATTTACGCATACAAGCAGTGAGGGCCACTTTCTTGGGTTTGCCCGCCTGACAGAGTCGGCTATAGAACTCCTTTATGGTGGGATTGTAACGGGTGGCCACCAAGGTAGCCATATAGAGGGAGGCTCGTACCTGCCTTCGACCACCCCAGACGGTGCGTTTACCCCTGAGCGTTCCACTATCCCGGTTAGAGGGCGCCACACCCACCAAGGCGGCGATCTGACCCCGGTCCAGTCCCCCCAATTCGGGCAACTCAGCCAACAAGGTCATCGATAGTATCGGTCCTACCCCTGGAGCAGAGCGGAGCAGCCCGTCTTTAGCCTGCCACAGAGGACTTGAGTGTACCCACTCGGCCAATTCTCGGTCCAGCCCATCCAGGCTGTCTTGCAGCCATTGTATATGGCGCTCCACGTGGGGACGCACCTGACTTGTGGCGGTGCGGAGCCGGTTGCGCTCCTGGGTGAGCATCTCTGTTATCTGGCGTCGGCGGGCAACCAAGCCCCGTAGCTCCCGGGTGGCGTCGTCAGGCAGAGGTCGAAACTCCGGCATGGTCGCTTCGGCAAAGTGGGCCAACGTACGAGCGTCGAGAGCGTCAGTCTTGGCCAGTTGACCCACCGCACGGGCGAAGTCCCTGACCTTCCGGGGGTTGACCACTACTACAGCCACTTCGCAGGCCGCCAGTTCGTAAGCCAAGGGCAACTCCATCCCTCCCGTGGCTTCCACTACTACCAGCTGAGGAGCCAGTCCACTAAGATGCTCTACCAACTCCTCTATAGCAGGGCCGTCATTGGCGCTCTGCCACATCTCTTCAGTGGGACGGACGAATACGTCCAGACGGTCGGCCGATACATCTATACCCACAAACAATTGGGGCACTTCCATCTCCTTTCCTGGCTTGATACTATTGCTGCTGGCTCCGACCCGGCCTTGCACAATCCGGACTTGATGAGTCCATTTAACTGTTCGGGTTCTGAGCTAGCAGGACGTGACGGTCAAGCTGAGCTCCGGTCTCTTGTACCCAGGGTGATCCGACCTGTCACGTCCTCTCTATAAGATACAAGGGTGAGCGGGAAGTATGACCCCACTCACCCTTCGACAGGCTCAGGATGAGCGGATTGGCGCGCGCGTCCTGGATTCCTGCCTACGGAGACCTTTGAATAATCTTAAATCCCTTCCCCCGCTTGCGGGGGAAGGTCAGGATGGGGGCAAAAAAGAGGCGAGTCCACGCACGGCTCACCCCCATCTCAATCTTCCCCCTTCAAGGGGGAAGAGGTTTTGCAGAGGTCTGCCTACGCAGGAATGGCAACGAAGGTGTCGTGTAGGCGGGATGGTCATGTTTCTGACTTGTTCAGAGGTTTCAAAGAATCTTTTTCTGCAAATCTCTGCTATACTCCTGAGCCATGAAGCGACTCAAGAGACCTCTGAATCTGAATAAGTACCGCGCTATTCCACTATACCTCCATTTCTGCGAAAGGAGACCTTTGCATAGCTCCCGCGTATCTTCAAGAAAAAGCGAACTTCTCCGTCATTCCCGTGAAAACGGGAATCTAAAGCGCTTCTTCCAAGGCATCGCAGACTTGCAGACAGCGTCTCTGGATTCCGGCTTTCGCCGGAATGACGGTATTGCAAAGGTCTCCGAAAGCGGGAATCTCGTTCCTTCTATTCCGAGTGCCCTAGACCCCTGCTTTCGCAGGGGTGACGAAGAGGGAGGACCCCAACAGCGGGTTATTCAAAGGGCTGCTTTCGCAGGAACGACGATTTTCAGGGGTTTTCCTAATGCGGCCGTGGAGCGCGCGTGATGGCCGCCGCGAAGGCGCTGGTCACGGGCGGCGGCGGGTTCATTGGCTCCCACGTGGTCGACAGGCTGCTGGCTCTGGGGCACCACGTAGCAGTGGTCGATGACCTGCGCTCGGGACGCCTCAACAACCTTCCGGCTGGTGTGCGTCTGTATACCACCGACATAGCCTCGTCGTCACTGGAGGCGGTGTTCGCGGAGGAGAGGCCGGACTTCGTCTGTCACTACGCGGGCCAGATAAGCGTACAGAGGTCTATGCAAGACCCCCTCATCGATGCCGAGACCAACGTGAAAGGCTCTCTCAACCTCCTGCAGAGCTGCGTCAAGTACGGGGTCAGGAAGGTGGTGTACACCTCAAGCGGCGGGGCAATCTACGGCGATCCCGTCTACCTGCCCTGCGACGAGGCCCACCCCGTGCAGCCCCTGTCCCACTACGGGGTGTCCAAGTACGCCGTGGAGAAGTACCTGCACGTCTACAGGGAGTCCTTTGGCCTGGACTACACCATCCTGCGCTTGGGCAACGTCTACGGCCCCCGGCAGGACCCTCTTGGAGAGGCGGGCGTGGTCGCCATATTCTCCCAGGCTATGCTGGATGGGAGGCCTGTGGTCATCTTTGGAACGGGTGAGCAGGAGCGGGACTTTGTCCACGTGAGCGACGTAGCGCAGGCCAGCGTAAGGGCCCTGGAGGCGGGGAGCGGGGGGGCTTTCAACATAGGCACAGGGGTGGGTTCTTCCATCAACCGGATTTACTCTCTGCTCAAGGACATCACCGGCTACCCGATGGACGCCGACTACGGGCCGGCCAAGCCGGGAGAGGTATTCAAGATATACCTGGACATTGCAGGAGCGCGCCAGGGCCTGGGCTGGGAACCGGACTTCTCTCTGGAGGACGGCCTGAAGAGCACCGTGGAGTGGTTCCGGGAGGCCTCTCGGGAGTAAGGCTTCAGCCGTTGTTTCCCTGAGCCGGTATAGCCCTGGTCTATCGGTTCTCACAATCCCTCATATACAGCAGCAGCAGGTATTGCTTCCCAACGGGTATTGTTGTAGTCTTGGTCTATATCGCTTACGGGACTACACTATATCTGCACGTGAGGGAGACAGCAGCATGGCAATTCAAGCAGAACGTGAGGGAGACACCCTGGTCGCGAAGGCGGAAGGACGGATAGACGGCACCAATGCCCGGGAATTCCAGGATGACTTGGACTCCGTAATTGAAGAGGGGGACCGCACTGTAATCCTGAATTTTGAGGACCTCATGTACATCAGCAGCGCAGGCATTCGTGTTGTCCTGATGACGGCCAAGACGCTCCAGAGGCGAGAAGCCAGGTTTGCCCTCTGCTCCCTCTCTGAGCCGGTCCGAGAGATTTTTGAGGTTAGCGGCTTTGACAAGATCATCCCCATCCACGCCTCTCAGGCCGATGCGCTCTCCGCTCTCGGTGGTTAAATCACGAGGGTGTTTCACAGGCGCCTATTGCCGGGTGCCATACGGCGTGGCAGTGCAGCAGATATGGCATAGAGCAAATAGGGGTTCCAATTGACTACCGAGAGACCATACAAGATACTGGTTGTTGACGACGAAGTCGACCTTGAGCCTCTCATGCTGCAACGCATGAGACGGGATATCCGTGCCGGCCGCTACGAGTTCGTGTTCGCCCACAACGGCATAGAGGCCCTTGAGCAGTTGGCTACTGAAGAGGGCATTGACATGGTGCTCTCGGACATCAACATGCCCCAGATGGACGGTCTCACCCTCCTTGAGCAGATACCCGCCGTTGACCCCAACCTCCGGGCCGTGATCATATCGGCTTACGGGGACATGAAGAACATCCGCACCGCCATGAACAGGGGCGCGTTTGACTTTGTGACCAAGCCCCTTGACTTTGAGGACCTTCAGGTCACCATAGAGAGGACTTTGCAGCACGTTGCGGACTGGCGCGAAGCCCTTTCCTCACGAGACAAGCTGGTTGCCATACAGAACGAGCTTGACGTTGCCAGCAAGATGCAGCAGTCCATTCTCCCCAGCCACTTTCCTTCAGGCGAGGGCTACGAGGTATTCGGAAATATGGACCCGGCGCGCAACGTGGGCGGGGACTTCTTTGACGTTGTGCGCCTGGAGAACGGTCGCATTGGCGTTTCGGTCGCAGACGTTTCCGACAAGGGGGTGCCTGCGGCCCTCTTCATGATGTCCAGCCGCACGCTTCTGAAGGGCGCGGCCATAGGCAGCACCGGCCCCGGGGAGGTCCTTCGCGAGGTGAACGACCTGCTCAACGAGGACAATGAGGCTGCGATGTTCGTCACGCTATTCTACGCAGAGTACAATCCTGATAACGGGGAATTCCTGTTTGCCAACGGCGGGCACAATCCGCCCCTGTTCGTCAAGGCGGACGGCACCTCCACGCTGCTCCCGCTGACGGGAGGCGTGGCCCTTGGCCTGTGGCCTGATTTGGACTATGACCAGAATAGCGTAACCCTGTCCCCCGGGGATAGCGTTGTGCTCTATACGGACGGGGTCACGGAGGCGATAAACGAGCAAGACGAGCAGTTTGGGGTTGAGCGATTGCAGGAGGTCTTTGCGGGGTCGCCGCCCAGGGACGCGGAGGCCGCCGTCCAGGCTATCTTCGACGCAATGAACGACTTTGCAGGCGACGCCCCCCAGTTTGACGACTCCACTTGCCTGATTATACGCCGAGGTTAAACCATGAGCGAAAAGGCTTCGATAACAGTCAAGACAGATCGCGATGAACTCATAAACATCGCCACCTTTGTGGAAGAGGTTGGAAACCGGGAGGACTGGCCCTTTGAACTTGTCTTCCGCATCAACCTGGTCCTTGAGGAGTTGGGACTTAACATCATTGACTACGCGTATGATGACGGGGGCGACCACGAATTCGACATTTCACTGACCTCCGGGGAGAACGCGATCACAATTGAGGTGGTTGACGACGGCAAGGCATTTGATCCGTTGAGTGACGCCCCGAAGGTGGACATAGAATCAAATCTTGAGGACAGGCGCGTCGGCGGCCTTGGACTACATCTGGTTCGTACAACCGTGGACGAGATGAAGTATCGGCGAGAGCACGGGAAAAATCATCTGACGCTGGTCGCCCGCAGGACATAAATGGGTCTGACAAGGCGTCTGCCGGCGGCTCTTCTGATTCGGAGGGGAGCGTGGGTAGCCCTTGCGCTAGCCACCTCACTCATTCTGGTCGCCTGTCCAGGCTCCGAGGAGGCGACTGTGGTTGTCCCCACGGAGGTGGTTCCCACTCCCACCGTTGAGCTGTCTGAGCCCGGGGTCACGGACGCCCGCATCCTCTTTGGGCAGTCCGCCGCCTTCACCGGCCCGGCCGCTGAGCTGGGAACGGGAATGAGGCTTGGCATCCAGGCTGCATTTGATGAGGTCAATCGTAACGGCGGCGTCAACGGCCGGCTGCTTGAGCTAACTTCCGTTGACGACGAGTACGAGCCTGAGATGGCTATTGCCAACACCATCCATCTGATAAACGAGGAAGAGGTCTTTGCCTTGATAGGGGCCGTGGGCACGCCCACGTCCCGGTCGGCGGTCCCGCTCATAGAGGATGCGGGTGTACCGTACATAGCTCCCTTCACCGGGGCCAACTTCCTGCGGGACGCCAAGCTGAACAGCGTGGTCAACCTGCGGGCTTCCTACTTCCAGGAGACGGCGGAGATGGTGGCCCGCCTGATAGACGACCTTGGCATTGAGAAGATAGCCATCCTTCACCAGGACGATTCCTTCGGGCGCGCCGGATACCAGGGAGTGAGGCTCGCGCTGGCTCAGCGCAACATGGAGCCGGTTGCTATCGGGGTGTATCCTCGCAACACAACGGCTGTGAAGACCGCTTTGCTGGACCTGAGGCACGGGGAGCCTGAGGCCATCATTCTTGTGGGGGCGCACGAGCCCGTCGCGGCGCTGATATCCTGGGCAAAGTACATTGGGATGGACCCCGTTTTCATGACCATCTCCTTTGTGGGGACCAACACTTTGGCCCAGGAACTCGGCCCGGATGGGGAAGGGGTGTACATCACGCAGGTGGTGCCGTACCCTATGGACGACACCGTGCCCATAGTCAGAAGGTATCGCAACGCCCTCTCTACATACGACCCGGGGGCCGCTCCGGGCTTCGTCTCGTTTGAGGGCTACCTGGCGGGCCGCCTGGCGATAGCGGGGCTTGAGGGATGCGGGCAGGAGGTGGACAGGGCCTGCTTCCTGGAGAGCCTGCGGGGTGACGACGTAATCGACATAGACGGGTTCCAGCTGCGCTACGGGCGCGGCGACAACCAGGGATCGGACACCGTTTTCCTTACCGTCATAGGGGAGGATGGACTAGTCCGCCCGGTAACTTCTCTAAAGGATGAGGGGCAATGATTATCACAGTCAAGAACGTCCTGGACAGGCGATTTCGCATCTCAACCCAGCTGTACGTGGTCATTGGCGGCGCAGTCGCTCTGACCGTAGCAGCCAGCCTTGTGGGCTGGTTCTCATTCAACCAGGTTGGCGAGGTGCAGAGCAGGGTCAACGAGGGAAGCGTTCCTGAGCTGGAGGCGGCTTTCGGCATTGCTCAGCACAGCAACACACTGGTGACGGCGGCTCCCCGGCTGACGGCCGCGGCCAACGCCGATGATCTTGGCGTGGTTGCCGCCGTCATTGAGGAGGCCCACGTGGCCCTTGAGGGGGAGATTGACACGCTGGAGGAGAGGGGCACAGAGGCCGAGCGCGTCCAGAGCATCCGAGACCACACCAACTCGCTGGTGCTCAATATTCACCTGCTAACGGACTCCATGGATGATCTGTTTGAGGTGACCGAGCAGAGGGATGCCCTGAGAGACCAGCTTAACACGGTTAACACCAGGCTTGACGCCACTGTAGTGCCCGCTGTGGACAACCAGTACTTCTACACGATGACGGGGTACAGGAACCTGGGTGACCCCCCGTCTATTCCGCAGTTCTATTTCACGGAAGACGAAGTTGACCTGTACCGGGACCTGGCGGAGCTTCAGGCGGACGCCAACGTGGCAACTCAGCTCCTGGTCAGCGTGTTCAGCCTCTCGGAAGCGCCGCTCATAGAACCGCTGCGCGAGCGGTTTGAAGCCATTGCCAGCCGAATCGATCGGAGAGTGGACGGCCTCCATGACAACCAGGCCCGCGCTGTGCTCATTCCCATTTTCACGTGGTTGTTTGATCTGGGCATGGGAGAGGGGAACGGATTTGACTTGCGGGCCCGGGAGCTTGAGATTCTACAGGGCCAGCAGGCTCTCCTTGAGACAAATCGCGGCATAGCGGTTGAGCTTGTTGACGAAGTTGATGGCCTGGTGAACACAGCCCACCTCAGAGTTGAGGAAGCCACCGAAGCGTCCACCCAGGCGATTCTGACAGGACGCACCCTGCTGCTGGTCATCAGCGCAAGCAGCGTTGCTGCAGCTATGCTCATATCCTGGCAGTTTGTGTGGCGAATCCTGCTTCGCCGTCTGGAGATGCTGTCGGACTGGATGCGCCGCATGGCCGGGGGGGACCTGGAGGCGCAGGTGGAGATTAGAGGGAAAGATGAAGTGGCGGATATGGCCGCGGCGCTGGAGGTGTTCCGCCAGCACGCCCTTGAGGTCCAGAGATTGAACCTGGTGGAGCGGCTGGCGGAGGAGCTGCAAGGCAAGAATGAAGAGCTGGAGAGCCTTGCAGGCGAGCTGCAGGGCAAGAACGGTGAGCTTGAGAGCCTTGCAGGGGAACTGCAGGGGAAGAACGACCAGCTTGAGATAGTGCTGGCAGACCTGCAGAAGGCGCAGGACCAGATAGTCATGCGGGAGAAGCTGGCGGCCCTTGGTGAGCTGACGGCGGGCGTGGCCCACGAGATCAGGAACCCCTTGAACTTCGTGAACAACTTCTCGGAGGTCTCGGAAGAGCTTCTCCAGGAGATGAACGAAATCCTGGAGGAGGGCGGCGACTCACTGAATGAGGAGCAGAAGGGGAATATCCAGGACATATCCCAGGACCTGAGCAGCAACCTGGAGCGCATTCGCACCCACGGCAGCCGGGCCAACCGCATTGTCCACGACATGCTGATGATGGGCCGCGGCTCAGGAGACCACAGGCCCACGGACATCAACGGCCTGGTTGACGAGTACTCCAAGCTGGCCTACCACAGCGCCCGGGCAACCAACACGGAGTTCCAGCTTGACCTCCAGCAGGACTTTGACCCGGACGTGGGCGAACTGGACGTCATTCCCCAGGACCTGGGCCGGGTGTTTCTGAACATGGTTAGCAACTCCTGCCACGCCACTCACGAGAAGCGTATGGCCGGTCTGGAGGCGGGGAATGGCGTGGCGGACTACTTCCCGACGGTCTGGCTCACCACGCGGCGCATTGACGACATGATAGAGGTCCGCATCCGGGACAACGGCAACGGCATTCCGGATGACGTCATAGACAAGATATTCAACCCATTCTTCACCACCAAGCCCACCGACCAGGGCACGGGGCTTGGCCTGGCGATTTCCAGCGACATCATTCGGCAGCATGGCGGCTCCATCAGGGCCACCTCAGAGCCGGGCGAGTATGCGGAGATGATAGTGGAGCTACCCCTGGTGGTGACGACGGCGGCGTTGGCGGAGGACGCCGACGACGAGGAGCCTGACGACGCCCAGGAGCAGTCGGAGGAGGGCCAGGACTAGGGAATGGTCTGAACAAGTCCAATCCACTCCCGCGAAGCCCCTGCCCCGTACTCTGATACGGGGGCGGTAGTCCACACCCCACCCCTACTGGATTCCTGCCTACGGAGACCTTTGCGTAACCCTTAGTTGGGGCGCTATCTCTTCGTCACCCCTGCGAAAGCAGGGGGCTAGGGTACTCGGAATAGAAGGAACTAGATTCCCGCTTTCGCGGGAATGACGAAAAACGTACTCCCTGCGGGATGACGCCGTAGTTGTGCAAAGGTCTCTGAAAACGGGAATCTATTGCCCTCTATATAAAACGCCCTGGATTCCGGCTTTCGCCGGAATGACGGAGAGGGAGCGACCTGACCACGGATTATTCAAAGGTCTGCCTACGCAGGAATGGTGGTGAAGGTGTCATTAGGCGGGATGGTCATGTTTGCTGCTTGTTCAGAGGTTTCCCAGGGGCTTCGCTTTCCTGCGCCTGACCTGGATTGTGCCGCGGGAACAGGCGGGAGGGTATTCTTAATCAGTGTTGTGATATACCTCGCTTCCCGCTCTGCCCCGTATCAAGTACGGGGCAGGCTCACCATGAGCGGGCAAGAAGTCGTGGTTCACTTCGGGAGTTGCCACTACCAACACACCCCGGGAATACTGGCGGGAGACCCGTCTTGAAAGCTAGCTTGAGAGTCGCTGCGCCGGGCTAGCGCTCTATCTGGAACTGGCCGGTCATGCTCCGCGGCTCTTCGTCCGGGTCCCGCGGCACTCTGGCCATTGTGATTGCTTCCGGCAGGACTATGCCGCCTGAGAAGATGAGCTTCATTGCCGCCTCAACGCCCATGTCGGTCTCAATGACGTCGTCTTCCAGCACAAAGGCCATGTTCCCCGACGTTGGGTTGGGGACCGTGGGTATGTACACAATAGCCAACGACTGGTTCCTGTCGGCGGAGAAGATGCGGCCGGTGACGAAGCCCATTGCTACCATGCCCTCCCGGGGCCACTCAACGAAAACGACCCTGGTGAAGTTGTACTGCGAGGTCAGGGCCGTTGTGGCCTGCTTGGAGACGCCAAAAATTGTCTTGACTATGGGAGTTCTGGCGAGGACAAAGTCCAATACGTCCATCAGACGGCGCCCCAGTGGGATAAGGACAATGAGTCCCACGAAATAGAAGAGGAAGAACAGGACGATTATTCCGATACCAGCGAAGTCCCAGGGTTGTCCCGCCACGAAGGGCAGGGGTCTAACCAGGTTGTCTGCGTGGCCTACGAAAAAGAGTATGACGACGATTGTTGCAAGGAGGGGCAGGAGTCCGAGCAAGCCGGCCATTGTCCTGCCCTGCATATGGCGGTCAAAGCGGGCGAAGATGTTGGGCTTCTTTTCCTCATCTCCTGACTTGCCATCCTGTTGGTTGGATCGAGCCACGCAGCACCTCCTCGGCCCGTGTCATTACGGATTCCACCGCCATAGCTCGCCTGTTTATACTGAAATCGCATAAAGGCGAGCGCTACACCCAAAATGCCTGCATAGGGCGGGCCGGACAAGACTAATGCACTGACAGACTATCGGAACGCTATATGAGTGTCAATAGCTTCCGTGGTCAGGTGTTCCCGGGATGTGTTGGTAATGGCAAATAAGCGTTACCCAAGCGCTGACCACCCCTGCGCAGGCAGGGGTCTAGGGCACTCGGAATAGAAGGAACTAGATTCCCGCTTTCGCGGGAATGACGAGAAACGTACTCCTTTCAGAATGGCGCCGTAGTTGTTCAAAGGTCTGCCTTCGCAGGAATGGTCATGGGGGCAGTATGCCAAAGAAGTTGGCAATACCAACACATACCGGGAGCTTCCGTGGTCAGCGTCCGCTAGAGGTCAGTGCGGTACAGGTAGCGGATGTCCCACAGCCCGTAGAGCGTCGGCGTTGTGTTGCCGAATACGTTGCGGGTGGCGGTCAGCCGCTCCGAGAGGGTAGTGTAGATGACGGGCACGTTCTCTGCGGCGACCTCCTGGGCGCGGTGGTAGTAGCTCACGCGCTGCTCGTGGTCCAGCTCCTGGCTGGCTCTTATGTACAGGTCGTCTATCTCGGCTTCCCACTCCGTGGCGGGCTCCGGCTGGTAGGGGTACCACAGGTGAAGGCCCTCGCTGCTGTGCCAGAAGTTGATGCCGCTGTAAGGGTCCGAGCCGCCGGTGAAGCCAACAATCATGGCCTCCCAGTCGTACGATGTGGTCAGGCTGTTTACCAGATCTCCAAACTCCACCAGCTGGTAGTCCACCCTCAGGCCGATGTCTGTCATCCCCTGCTTGACAATATCGCCCACCCGCTCGCGCACGACGTTGCCGGAGTTGGTGATCAGCTTGAACTCTATGGGGTTGGCGTCGTCGTCCTCCCGTATGCCGTCCCCGTTGATGTCCGTCCAGCCGAGTCCGTCAAGGATTTCGTTGGCCCTGTCCAGGTCGTACTTGTACTGGCGGACGTTGGGATTGTGGAAGTCGCCGGCGGCCGGGCTAACGGAGGCCCATTGCGGATAACCCTCGCCGTACTGCACGTCGTTGATGATGGCGAACTTGTCTATGCTGTGGGCGACGGCCTGTCTGAACTGGGTGTTCTGGAACCACCTCAGCTTCTCAGGCGCCACAAAGGGGGCGTCTGGGCCCGACTCGCCGGGGTTCATGTTGAAGCCCAGGAACGTAGTGCCGAAGGCGGGGCCGCGCCGGTGTATGGTGAAGTTCTCCTCCTGCTGGAGCGGCTCAAGCAGTGGGATGTCCTCTCCCGGCACCCCGTAGGAGTCCGACTCGCCGTCCAGGAAGCTGGCAAGCTCGGCCTTGAAGTCGGGGACTACAATTCGCACCATCTCGTCCAGGTACGGCAGGCTGTTGCCCTCTTCGTCCTTGAGCCAGTAGTTTGGATTGCGTTTCAGGACCACCCGCTCGCCCGGAGCGTAGCTTGCGATGGTAAACGGCCCAGTCCCTATCACCTCTGTCGGGTCGGTGTCGATGTCCCAGGTGGAGGTGAATGTGCCGTCGTCCACGTGCGGCTCAAGGACGTGCCTGGGGTATATGGCGGTGCCCATGGAGCGAAGGAAAGGGGCGAAGGGCACGGGCAGCACGCACTCCACGATGTAGTCGTCCACCACCGTGACGGTCATGGGCGAGTCCTCCCATGCGCCGGACTCCTCGTTGAGGAAACGGAAGTGGAAGGTCGGGCGGCTGCTGGCCGGAATGTCCTCGTTGTAGATTATGCGGTTGAAGGTAAAGTCCACGTCGTGGGCCGTGAAGGGATGGCCGTCGTGCCAGGTTACGTCCTGGCGAAGGTGGAAGGTCCACGTCAGCCCGTCCTCGGAGCGCTCCCAGGACTCCGCCAGCGACGGCTCAACCTGGTCCGTCAGCCAGGATGTTTCGGTCAGCCCTTCAAAGAGATACCCCAGGACACCGGACGACCCGGCGTCCGTGGAGATAGCCAGGTTGAAGGTGAGAGGCTCGGAGATGGTGGCAAAGGTGAGGGACCCGCCGTGCTTCCCAATGGTGTATTGGAACTCCTCGGCATTTGCTCTGAGCTGCTCAACTATGCCGGGCCCGGGCGGAGGCGCGGCCGTTGGCTGCGCGGTGGGCGTGGGCTGCGGCGCGACAGCAGGCGTGGGGATGCTGGTGGCCGTAGGCTGCGGCGCGGCGGTTGGTTCGGCAGTGGGCGTGGGCTGCGGGGTTGCGGTGGGGACGCCGGTGGCCGTGGGCTGTGCCGTTTGAGTGGGTTCAGCATCGTCCGTGCAGGCTGCCAGCAGGAGCAGGGAAAAGACAGCGAGCAGGGCAATGGTGTGGCGGAGGGTCAGCTTTTGGGTCATATTTTCAGCCTCATAAATGGTACAAAGTATTGTTATGACTCTACAGAATGCCACTCATTAGATGTGGTGTCAATCTGAGCGCCCGCTTGGTATTCTCGGGGCGTGTTGGTATTGCCAACGCTGGTCATAATACCACCCTTTTCCTGCTCATGGTGAGCCTGTCGAACCATTTGAGCGGGCAAAAACAGCCTTGAAGCTCCCGCTCACACCCTTCGACAGGCTCAGGGTGAGCGGGAAACAAGGTGTATCAGCAGATGTATGCTGTGGCGAGGAGGA
>DAOUJW010000019.1:0-74846 GCA_034422115.1 Dehalococcoidia bacterium
TTCGGGTTCTGAGCTAGCAGGACGTGACGGTCAAGCTGAGCTCCGGTCTCTTGTACCCAGGGTGATCCGACCTGTCACGTCCTCTCTATAAGATACAAGGGTGAGCGGGAAACAAGGCGTATCAGTACATGTCTGTTATGCCTATAAGGAACGCCAACACATATAGCTAATACCTTCAATCCTGGAGCATGCTCAACTCTCCCATTTATGCAATAATTGGCGTCCCGGAATCGCCGCCGGATTGGACAAATCACAGGGTTGTAATGGGCCTGCATTGGAGCAGGTAGAGAGTCCCCTCATAATATGCGCACTCGATGTCAACGGGCCAGCCCATACGGGCCTCCAGCTCCACGGCCAGGTTCGCCAGCTCAACGGCCTGCTCGTCGGTAATCGACGGCTGCACTCGCAGCGGCGCAGGCACGTCGATTTCGCCGACGCCACCGGCCACCGGAGCGGTCATGACGTCCTTATCGCCTATCTCCGCGGCAACAATCATCATGCCGGCCTTGCTGACCACGAAGGTGTCGGGCGTCACGACGCCTGACACTATGCTCTCGCCAAGGCCCCAACTGGCGTTGATCAGGACCTCTCCCCGGTCTCCGGTGACTGGGTTGACGCTGAACACGACGGCAGAAGTTTCAGCGGGCAGCAACTGCTGCACAAGGACAGCCATCCCAATACTGCCCGAAGCAAGACCCTGCTGACTCCGATAGTACAGGGCAGGCGCGCTGAAGGCGGAACGCCAGCATCTGGCTATCGCTCCGGCCACCGCTTCTTCGCCCGATACGTTGAGAAACGTAGCGTGCTGGCCCGCGAAGGAGGATGATACGCCGTCCTCGTCCAGGGCGGATGAGCGCACCGCTACGCTGACATGCTCCTGGCCGCAGCGCTCGGATAGCGCGCGGTAGGCCTCGCAAATGAGTTGGTACAGGGCCTCCGGGAGCAGCTCTCCTTCAACAACCGTTGTATCCACGTTGAATCCGCTCCTGATGGCTTCATCCAGGGTCTCCGAGGTCACTGCGAAACCGGGCGGAACGGCGTAGCTCTCGGCCAGCAGGCTCAGGTTGGCGGCCTTCCCGCCCACCAGCGCGGGGTCGCTGCACAGGGGATCCCCCAGCCAGAAGATGGTCTGCCGGTCTTGTTCCCGGGATGTGTCGTTGTGCATTCGGTTGAAGCCTCTTTCCGGCGCGGTGTGTCGGCAAGAGAGATGAGTATATCATCTGCGGTCGGGAAAGGGGTATTCACTTGATTTATGCGCCGTGCTAGTATTTGAAACTCACACCCGTTGACAAAGGTGTATGACGGAGACTACGCAAGGCATCGAAGAGTGGAGTATTCTCTATATGTGTTGGTAATGCCAACGCTAGTTGTAACACGACTCCTTTCCCGCTCATGGTGAGCTTGTCGAACCAGAGCGGGAAGATAGCGGGCGTAGTGTGCGGACCCCGCTCACCCTTCGACAGGCTCAGGATGAGCGGTACGATCTGATAATACCAACACACCCCGAGAATACCGAGAGTGGAGGCCCTATGACCAAGGAAACGGAATTCACGCTGCCGGATCCCAGCTATGAGGCGCACTCCTGGATACTCCAGGACGAGCACAACCCGGCCTCTCATCCGCCCCTCATAGCAAGCGCCGGGCCCACCGGCGTCGTGATCCATACGGATGGCCTCCCCACGGCCATAACCATTCACGGCTACAACTTCGCCCGCCAGGCGCCCGGCGCGCCGGCTACCACCTTCGGGACGCCGATTGACCCGCAGAGCGTGGAAGACCTGACGTCCTGGCGACAGGAGTGGCCGCCGGAGATCGATAGCGCGGCGGAAATGCTGGAGAGCTTTGACCCTGAGAGCGTGGCGTCAGGAGACTGGGCCAAGACCCTGGATGAGCAGGACCGGGAGTACAGGCGCGTCTTTGGAGGAGTCCACCGGACGGCGGTGGGCCCGGCCAGGACGGCCGCGATGCGCTTTACGGAGGAGTACGCAAAACGATTCGGGGAGCGCCGACGCCACGACGCCACGGCCCTGCTTCTGGGGTTCAAGCATCGCTCCCTTGAGCGGGCCGCCGCTCTCTGGGACCTGAGCCGCATGGCGCGCGCCGACGAGTCCCTCCAGTCAGCGCTGGATAGCGGGTCTCCGTTGACGGACACGCCTTCCGCCAAGTCCTTCCAGGAGAGCTTTGCTGAAATGCTCAAGGAGTTCGGCTACACGACCAACAACGGCCTGCAAGACCTGGCCAACTGGCGAGAGGGATCGACCGTGCCCCTGGCAATGATACGGGCCTACGCAACCCAGGACGAATCCAAGAGCCCGGTGGCAATATCCGACCGGCAGGCGCAACGCCGCCTGGAACTGGAGGCGGAGGTGCGCAGCATCCCGACGGACGACGCAGAGCTCGTTACGCAAATGGAGATGGCGCAGCAGTTAATTCCCAACCTTGAGGACCACAACCTGATGTGCGACCAGAGGCTGGTCTCTGCGTCCAGGGCCCGGTGGCTTATCATAGGGGGACACCTCTGCAAGAAGGGCATTTTTGTCGTTCCTGACGACGTGTTCTTCTACCGCAGAGACGAGCTTGTTGAAACCCTGGAGGGAGGCGATGGCCTGCCAAAAGAAGAGGTGGCCCACCGCCGCGCTCTGCAGGAGCAGTACCGCGCCAAACTGCCTCCTCTTTATCTGGGCCTCAAGCCGGAGGCGCTGGCGTCCCCCGATGAAGTCCCGGCCGAGAGCAGCGCCCGGCATTCCGTGAAGGGCATAGCGGCGTCTCCGGGGGTCTACCGCGGCAGGGCCAGGGTGGTCCTGTCACTGGACGAGGCAAGCTCACTCCAGGACGGCGACATCCTAGTGGCCCGGGCCCTGACGCCGCCCTGGACTCCCTTCTTCGGTATTGTTGGGGCTATTGTCACCAACTCCGGTGGGGCTATCTCTCACGGCGCGGTGGTAGCCAGGGAGTTTGGCATCCCGGCGGTGGTCGGGACAGGCAACGGCACCAGTTTCATCCCGGACGGGGCCATCGTTACGGTGGACGGCACGGCCGGGGAAGTGACTGTAGAGATTCAGTAGTTCAGAGGGTCTCCTTCATGGCCCACGCCTTGATGATGTGGTGGGCAATGGCCATTGGCCCCGGCACCACCAGCTTCTCGCTGGTTCCCGCGAGGGCCTTCAGTACCTCGTCCCGCGTAAACCAGCGGATGTCCGACATCTCCTCGTCGTCAATTGCTATGGTGGTGGTAGCCGCCTCCGCGTGGCAGCCGATCATCAGTGAAGAGGGAAACGGCCAGGGCTGAGACGAGTGGTAGCGCACGTTCCTGACGGCAATACCAGCCTCCTCCATCACCTCTCTCGCGACCGCCTCCTCTATGGATTCCCCCTGGTCCATGAAGCCAGCCAGGGCCGAGTA
This sequence comes from Dehalococcoidia bacterium, assembly GCA_034422115.1. Classification (GTDB taxonomy): domain Bacteria; phylum Chloroflexota; class Dehalococcoidia; order Lucifugimonadales; family UBA2985; genus DAOUJW01. The sequence goes on from DAOUJW010000019.1 coordinate 3,403, forward strand.
CCTGTTGGTTTGAGTGGAGCGTCCGCGAGTCTGACCCAAAAGGCAGTTATCTTTGTCGGAGACTACGGAAATTACCACGGGGTCCGTGCGCGGGTAGTGCAGGGCGTTGCACGCTGGGCACTCTCGCAGCTGGCCGCCGCGCTTGACGGTTGTCTCATGTCCGCAGGTGGAGCAGAACCCGTGCCGGTTGTGCCAGTCCACCTGCGCCCTCGCCTGGGCGGCTATACCCAAGTCCGGGCCGCTCAGCGACTCTGCGGCTGTCCTGACGTCCACATAGCTGTATTCGCCATTGCCCAATTCCAGGAGGTCTTGTCCGTTTTCGGACACGTCAACCGCGTGATAGGCAACTCCGTCCAGAAGCCCAAGGAGGTAAATCCTAGCGTAGCTGCCGGCCCTCTGCAGCTCTTCTGCGCTCAGCCAGACCAGACTCTCCTGAGAGCCTTCAGACACAAGGACGCTCAAGTCGTTCATTGGAAGGAACACGCTGGACGGGTCTTTGGTCATGGCCGTGATCCAGTCCTCGTCTCTGCGTTCCCGCTCGCCCCTGTCCAGGGGATTGCCGGAATAGATGTGTGAACGACTCATTGAGCTGCTACCTGTGCCTCCATTGTCAGGCTAGCTTATCACAAAACATCCCCGGTCTACCGACTAGAGCCTTCGGTCTACTCTACACCTGAAGGACGCATGAAAAAGGCGATTGACTACAGCCAAAAGTCTGTGTTAGCTTCAACCCATCACCAAAGTTGCAGAAAGCCGCTCAATGCAAAGGGCTTGCGGCCAGGGTCATCCCGTTCAGGGCTGACGCCGGGAAAGAGAGGAACCAAATGACTATCACTGAGAACAGGCCAACGGAGTACCAGGTAATTGGGACCCGTCCCATCCGGCACGACGGCGTAGACAAGGTGACTGGCCGTGCCCTGTACGGTGCGGACATCAACCTCCCCGGAATGCTTTACGGCAAGGTGCTGCGCAGCCCCCACGCTCACGCCAGGATAAAGTACGTAGACGTGAGCAGGGCGGAGGCCCACCCCGGCGTGAAGGCGGTGATAACCGGCAAGGACATGCCGCAGATCACCGGCACCGTGTCCATCGCAGGCGGCGAGGGCGGCGCCATCAACCTCAAGTACTACCGGGAGATGATACTGGCGTCGGAGAAGGTCTTGTTCAAGGGGCATCCCGTCGCGGTCGTGGCGGCGATCAACCCGCACGTGGCCGAAGAGGCGCTCTCCCTGATAGACGTCGGCTACGAGGTGCTGCCCCACGTATTGACTGCGCCGGAGGCGATGGCCGAGGGCGCGCCCATCATCCTTGAAGACCTGAGGACGAAATCGATGGGCCGCGTCACCGAGGACGTCGGCAACATCGCGGCCTACGAGGAGTACAACCTGGGTGACGTGAACAAGGGTTTTGAGGAGGCGGACATAGTCGTCGAGCACGAGTTCACCACGCCCACGGTACACCAGGGGTACATTGAGACAACCAACTCCACGGCTTTCTGGAACGCGGACGGGGAGATAACCGTGTGGACAAGCAACCAGGGGCCGTTCTACGTGCGGCGGGCCACGGCGGCCCTCCTTGGACTGCCGGAGTCCCAGGTCAGGGTGATACCGATGGAGATTGGCGGCGGGTTTGGCGGCAAGATACTCTGCTACCTGGACGTGCCCGCGGCTCTGCTATCCCGCAAGACGGGGCAGCCCGTTGAGCTGGTGATGTCCCGCGCCGAGGTGATGGAGGCCACAGGCCCAACGTCCGGCTCATACATGAAGGTGAAGGTTGGCGCTACAAAGGACGGCCGGATAACGGCGGGGGAGGCTTACCTGGCTTTCGAGGCGGGCGCTTACCCCGGCTCGCCGGTCGGCGGGGCCGCCCGCTGCATGTTCTCTCCGTACAACGTGGAGAACCTGAACCTCAAGACATACGACGTCATCGTCAACAAGCCCAAGACGGGAGCCTACCGCGCCCCGGGCGCGACCCACGGCTCCTTCGCCGTCGAGACCATCCTGGACGAGATTGCCAGGGCCATCGGCATGGACCACATGGAGATACGGATGAAGAACGCCTCCAAGGAGGGAGACAGGCGCGGCGACGGCGTGGTGCACGGCCGCATCGGCACCGCTGAGACCCTTCAGGAGGCCATAGACAGCGACCACTGGCGGACGCCGCTGGAGGGCAAGAACCGGGGCAGGGGGGTGGCGAGCGGCTACTGGGGCAACGGCGGGCTGGAATCCAGCGCCACGCTGAGCGTCAACCCAGACGGCACGGTGAACCAGGTTACGGGTTCGGTGGACATCGGCGGGACGCGGGCAGCCACGGCCATGCACGCCGCAGAGGTGCTGGGCATCAGGGCCGAGGACGTCCATCCCATAGTCGGCGACACGACCGCCATCGGGTACACGGCGGTCACGGGAGGAAGCCGCACCGCATTCGCCACCGGCTGGGCCGCCTACGAAGCCGCCCACGAGGTTGTGAAGCAGATGAAGGAGCGCGCGGCCCTGATATGGGAGACCACGGCTGACCAGGTGGAGTTCTCCAACGGGGAGTTCCGGCACTCGGCCAACACGGAGCAGAGCATGGCCTTCAAGGAGCTGGCGGCCAGGCTGCTGGACACCGGAGGCCCCGTCATCGGCAGCACCACGGTCGCTCCCAAGGGCGTTGGCGCGTCCCTCTCCACCCACATTGTGGACGTGGAGGTGGACACGGAGACGGGCAAGGTGGACATTCTCAGGTACACCGCCGTTACGGACGTGGGGACTGCCATTCACCCCAGCTACGTTGAGGGCCAGGTGCAGGGCGGCGTTGTCCAGGGCATTGGCTGGGCGCTGAACGAAGAGTACTACTACAACGACGAGGGGCAGATGGCTAACTCCAGCCTGCTGGACTACCGGATGCCGATCACCCTTGACCTCCCGATGATCGACAACATCCTTGTGGAGGTGCCGAATCCGGGCCACCCGTACGGCGCTCGCGGCGTAGGGGAGATCCCCATAGTTCCGCCCGTCGCGGCCATCGCCAACGCCATCTACGACGCGGTGGGCATCCGAATGCGCCAGACGCCGATGTCCCCAGGCAACGTCCTGGAGGCGCTGTGGGAGCAGGACGGCAAGGAGTAGAGGGAGCCCAGCCTTGCCGCACTACCTTGAAGTCTCCTACAGCGACGAGCAGACCGCCGAGGAACTGGACGACGCGCTCAAAGACTTGGCCGGCAAGTACTCCGGTCAGGTTTCAGGGTCGAGGGCCGACGGCGGCAGGCGAAAGCTGGAGTTCATCTTCCCGCACTTTGCCCAGTGCTCCTGGTTCTCGGCGGACATCCAGGCAAATCACCCCGCGGTGGTGGTTGAACGGTTCTCTTGAGGGCCTACGGAGGCATTGCTTAACTATCTGACACCTGGGAAACCTCTGAACAAGGCAGAAACATGACCATCCCGCCTAATGACGCCTCTACCACCATTCCCGCGTAGGCAGGAATCCAGGAGAGGCGGGGTGTGGACTCCCGCCCCCCGTATCAGGTACGGGGCAGGCTTCGCGGGAGTGGATTGTACTTATTCAGACCATTCCTAGACTTTCAGGAGGCATTTTTGGCGGCGCCAGTTTCCCAGAACCCCCGTTATGAAGCGCACGAGAACCCACCCCTGCCGGCCTCCCTGGGGTTCAGCGCCCAGTTCAGCCTTATAGCGTCTGCCACGCTGCTGGTGACGCCCATAGTTGTGGCGAAGGCGTCGGGCCGGGACGACAGCTACCTGGTGTGGATGGTGTTCGCGTCGCTGCTGGTGGCGGGAGTGACCACCATGCTTCAGGTACGCCGACTGGGGCCGGTGGGGGCGGGCTCCATGCTGCCTATGTTCACCGCCGCCTTCTCCATACCCTTCTGCATTACCGCCGTGTCGGACGGCGGCCCGGAGACTCTGGCCGCCCTCGTCATTGTCTGCGGGATTGGTCAGCTTGCAATCACCCGGTGGCTCTTCGTCATGAGGCGAGTGGTCACGCCCCTGGTGGGCGGCACGGTGCTGATGATACTGTCCATCACCCTGGCCTCGGTGATACCCCGCCTGCTGCCCCATGAGTCGGACAGCGGCGCGCTGGGCGCGCACCTGGCCGCGCTGACCACGCTGGCAGTGGTTTCGGCGCTCATACTGCGAGGCTCTGCGGTTGTAAGGCTCTGGGGGCCAATCGTCGGCATAGTGGCGGGCAGCGCCGTGGCCGCAGGCTTCGGCCTCTACGATGCAGCTGGCATCCTGGACGCCGGTTGGGTGGGACTCCCCGGCGAGTGGCCCGGTCTTGGCTCGCCGCCCATTATCTCCGGCATAGAAGCGACGTTCTGGACGTTGCTGCCGGCGTTCCTGTTCCTCAGCGTGGTCATTGCCATACAGACCAACGGAGAGTCCATCTCACAGCAGTTGGCCGCCAGGCGCGAGAGGCGGGCCGTGGACTTCCGGGAAGTGCAGGGATCTATGGCCGGCACCGGCGCGGCCAACCTCATGGCCGGTGTCGCCGGGACTGTGCCTTACATCGTCAATCCGGGCGTTGTCTCCTACACCCAGGCGACGGGCGTGGCTTCACGCAGGGTTGGGTACCTGATTGGCGTGATGTTCATTGCTCTGGCCCTGTTGCCGAAGGTGTCCGCGGTGCTCAGTTCCATCCCCGGGCCGGTTATGGCCGGATACCTGGTGGTGCTGAGCGCATACCTTTTCGTGGACGGCGCACGGGCGGTAATGCAGAGCGAATCCAACCGGCAGAGAATCACCGTGGCGGGAGTCTGCTTCTGGATAGGGGCGGCATTTCAGTTCGGGTTGTTCTCGCCGCCGGAGGTCGCCTCGGTCTGGAGCGAGCTGCTGCAGAGCGGCATCACCACGGGAGGCGTGGCCGCCATAGTGATGATCCTCTACGTGGAGTTCACCAACCCGCGGCGAATGCGGTTCCACTCCCAGCTGCACATCGACGCGCTGCCGGAGCTGAGCCAGTTCCTTGCCAGATTCGCCGACCGTCGCGGCTGGGGGACGAGGATGAAGGAGCGACTCAGCGCCGTTGCAGAGGAGACGCTGCTGACCCTCGCCCCGCTGGACCTGGAGGGGCCGATGGAACCGGACGACGACCAAGGCCAGGATGAGTCGGAGTCGAATCCAATCCGGCAGCTGGTGGTCCTGGCCTCCAGCGAGGGGCAGGTTGCCACCCTTGAGTTCATTGGCGGCGCCGGTGACGAGGGCAATATGGAGGACAGGCTGCGCCAGCTCCAGCAGTACGACGAGGAGGAGCCGGTGGAGCAGGACATCTCGCTGCGGTTGCTGCGGGCCTACGCCCTATCCGTAAGGCATCAGCAGTTCCACAACACGGACATCATAACGGTCCGCGTGGCCCCGTAACCGGCGCCGGGTCTGGATATTCTCTATACGTGTTGGTAATGCCAACGCTGGTTGTAGTACCACTTCTTTCCCGCTCATGGTGAGCTTGTCGAACCAGAGCGGGAAGACAGCGGGCGTAGTGCGCGGGCCCCGCTCACCCTTCGACAGGCTCAGGATGAGCGGTATGATCTGATAATACCAACACACCCCGAGAATACCCCTGCCTGGGTGACATTGCGCAGGGGACTCCAGGGTGCTACTATGCGCTCCAGTGACCAACCAAAATCCGGCCGGCAATTAGGAGAAACCAATGAAAATAGGCCTTCTTTCTGACACCCGCATCCCAGGGGTCGCAAGCGAGGTGCCGCCACAGGTGACCCGCGCCTTTGAGGGGGTAGACCTGATTCTGCACGCCGGGGGCATCCAGGCCTCCTACGTGCTGGACTGGCTGGAGCAGATCGCGCCGGTGAAGGCCGTGGGACGAATCCAGGGCCGCCAGTTCGAGACAGCCAACGCCTTCTCCATGGAAACGGGAGACAACCGGGTGGCCGAGCGGCATATCCTGGAGCTTGAAGGACATACGGTAGGCATGGTGAACAGCCTGGACCTGCACGAGCTGAACGACGACGTGTTCCCGGGCTTCATTGCGGCCAGAGGCTTTGCGGAGGGCGAGGTGCCGAGAATGGTGGAAAGCGTCTTCGGCACTCCCGTAGACATTGTTATCTTTGGGCGAACCCTTGAGCCGCTGGTGGAGGAGCACCAGGGCGTTCTGTTCGTAAACCCCGGCAGCCCAACGCTGCCCAGGAACTCCATGAGGCTGGGGCAGGTGGCTATTCTGGACCTGACACCGGACAGCCGCGAGGCCCGGATAGTGGAGCTGGCTGAGTTCAACTAGACTGATACCCTTCAGGCACCGCGCCTGGCGTAGTCAGCCGTTCGCTCAGCGCCCACAGGTCTGAGGCCAGCCCGGCGTCGTAGCTCAGGTCAGACGACGGCACGGCTCGGCAGTCCACGAAGAACTTTCCCGAGACTCCCTTGACTTCGGGTGAAGCTGCCAGGTGGACCAACGTCTCCGCTCCCTTTCTGACGCTAACACCGCGGACGCCTATCATGAAGTTAACGACGCGGCCCAGGAGGCCGTTATTCCGCGCTATCCGGGTGCGGACCAGACCGGGATGCAGGGCGTTGGTCGTTACGCCGGACCCCTCAAGTCGCCGCGCCAGCTCGTAGGTGAACAGGATGTTGCAGAGCTTGGAGCGTCCGTATGCCCTGTAGCCTCTATCGCTTCCGGGCCTGGGCAGGTCCTCCAGCCGGAAGCTGCCGGCCGAGAAATGGGAGCTGGACGAGACGTTGACGATCCGGGAGGGCGCAGAGCTCTTCAGCAGGTCCAGCAAAAGGGTGGTCAGCAGGAAGTAGCCCAGGTGATTCAGGGCAAAGGTCATTTCAATGCCGTCAGCGCTGCGCCGGTTGGAGAAGAATATGGCCCCGGCGTTGTTCACCAGGACGTCCAGCCTGGGCTCTTGCTCCTTGACCTGCTCCGCCAGCCTGCGCACCTCCTCCTGGGACGACAGATCGGCCAGAAGGAAGCTGACTGCGGGGTTTCCGGTCTCCCCGATGATGCGGTCCACGGCGGCGGCGGTCTTCTCGGCGTTCCTGCCAACTATCATCACTGCCCCACCCATGCGAGCCAGTTCGCGGGCGGCCGCGTAGCCAATGCCGTCACTGCCGCCGGTTATCAGAACGGTCTTGCCTTCCATAATTCGCGATTCTATCTCAGGTTTCTGGATTGCGCCAGAAGTGGGGGTACTGCTTACCTCAACAACAAGAGGCCCGGACCTGAGCCCGGGCCTCTTGTTTCTCAATTCCAGTTGGAATGAGGATTTCCCCAGTGTTGCCCCTTAGTCCGGGCTGGCGCCCCAAACCAGGGAGACGCCGCTGTGGGGGAAGGTGGCGGCGGAGATGCCCAGCTCTGCCGGGTGCCTGATCTGCCGCGCCCCTGCGCGTCCCTGTATCTGCTGGATGGAGTCGACGTGCAGCCAGAAGCGGGTCCGGCCGCTGCCGATGTTGCCGCCGCTGGGGGATATGGGATACCGGCTGTCGTTGCTGATGTCCTCGCTCTCGAAGTAGTCGAGGCCATCACCCCTGTTGATGCCGGCGTAGCCGCCGAGTCCCTCCAGGTGGATAAGGTGGAACATGCCGTAGCCGTCGTACATGTTCTCAAAGGAGAGGTCGTTGACGCTGACGCCCGCGGCCTCCTGGAACAGGCGACCTGTCCTGGCTGCGCCCTCTTCGCTCTCCTCCAGGGTGTGCTGAAGGCTCCTGGGCCTGACGGTGGAGGAGGTGTGGCCAAGGATGTAGACGGGCTTCTGCTTCATGTCCGCGGCCCGCTCCGGGGTGGCCAGAATGTAGGCGGAGGTGCAGCATATCGGAATGTCCGCATCGAACAGGTTGGCCGGCTTTGCCAGCCACCGTGCGGAGAGGTAGTCCTCCCTGGTCACAACGTCGTCCGCCCTGTGCTGGGCGAAGAAGCCCTCAGGGAAGTTGAGGCCGTTCTTCTTGGAGTTCACCACGAAGTTGGCGAACATCTCCTTGCGCTTCCCGTACTTGTGCAGGTAGCGCTGGAAGCGGGTGGCCTCCGGGTAGACGCCCACGATGCCCCATCCAGTGGTCCACTTCTCGCGGGTGGAGATGGTGTCGCCGCGGGCGTTGCCCTGGCCCACGTAGTACCGGCCGGAGAAGTTGTGCCAGCCCCTGATGACCAGGCAGACGCCGGTCAGGCCCCGCGTCACCGCTTCGGAAGCGGCTACCAGGGCGGGAGCCGTGTCGCCCGGAGCGTGCATGACGAACTTGAGGTTCGTCAGCTCCGGCATGTTGTTCATGATCCACTGCGCGCTCAGCTTGGCAATGCCGTCCCGCTCGTCCTCAGTGGGCTTGAAGGCGGCGGCCATCTCCGCAGGGATGTCCCGGCCATCCGGCCAGGGCTGCGGCCAGTCGAACCTGCCCGTGGTGGTGTCCGGAACCACTACAAGCCCGTCAACCTGGTCTGGCGATACCCCGGCGTCCTCCATTGCCCTTCGAGCGGCTATGAGGGCATAGGCGCCAACGCTGGTCTGGGGGTCGCTGTCCCAGCGCCGGTCCGTGGGGGAGACCCCAACGCCCACCGCCGCAACCTTTCCCTTCCCCGGCCATACGCCCAGTCCTTCCTGAGTCCGGTACCACTCTGCCGGCATATTCTGAACTTCAGATACCATTGGATTACCTCCCTTACTTATTCCCTATCGAATTTGCAGCAGGCGGCGGGTCTAGCCTACCACCCGGAACTCCGGTACCTTCTGGCCGGTGGCCTGGGTAACCTCAAACTCCACCTGTACGTCGGCCCCTATCGGCACATCGTCCAGGGGAGTCCCCGGGAGATGCGAAAGCATCTTCATGCCGGTGTCGTTCCCATTCTCATCGTACAACCCTACTACAGCAACGTTGAAGGGCTGGTCTTCAAAGAGCAGTGGGACCGGGTTGTCATACATGACCGCGTAGGTGTATATGTAGCCGCGGCCGGGCAACTCCTTCCATTCGAGGTCATCCGCAGAATCGCACTCGTAGCAGGTTGCCTCAGGCGGCTGCTGCAGCCTGTCGCAGGGCGGGCAGTACTGTATAACCAGCCTGTCCTCGTTACAGGCCTCCCAGAATTCCCTGTCCACGTCTTCAGGTATCGGCGACTGTTTCGGCAATTTTCACCTCCCTTTCGCGTATTAGTAGCCATTGGGTATTATGCCCAAATACCCGATTCTAGTCAATATGTGGCAAAACTTATGAATTTCCGACGCGTGTTGGGCGTTGGGTGTTGGTGGAGGAGAGGGAAATGCACGGATAGGGATGGTATCAGGCGTTCCATGAATGGGTATGGGGATTGGCTGTCTCAGACTCTGCTGAAGATTGTGACGCCGCAACCCCGACTTCTCTGGATTCGACTGGGCCTCTCCACCTTGCATGTAGAGACCATTGCGTAACTTGTGACCAAAGCCCGTATCAATGTCATTCTGAGCGCAGCGAAGAATCCAAGGTCTTTGCCTACGGACATCCCGGCTTTGCGGGCAGAGGCTTTGGATTCTTCACTCCGCTGCACTCCGTTCAGAATGACAGCGTCGCGCTTCTAGTGACCCGACACCTGGAGTTGTGCAATGGTCTCCATTTGCAGGGATTCAAACTAGGTTGTAATATTAGGTAAGTTTCTAGCAGAAGCACAAGCCGCGCATACGTTGACGACTACGCCAAAGAGGTCACGCCCCTCACTATGAAGACACTGGACAAGCTGAGCCGGCTGGTCACGGCCCGCCCGAAAATCACGATCCTCGTGCTCCTTCTCATCACCGTCGCGATGGCCTCCGGCGGCTCGCTCCGCGCCGAGCCCACGGAAGGGGCGGACGTGGCGTTCCTTCCGCCGGGGCATCCCATCGCCACTGCAACCCAGGAGATAGAGGAGCTGTTCGGGGACTCCAGCGAGATCAGCGTTGTAACCCTCATCTTTCGCGGGGACGCGCTCACGCCGGGCGGCCTCTCACAGATGTCCTCCCTCATCAATGACATCGTTACAGACCCCAGCGTGGGTGAGCTGCTGGCGCCCGGCCATCCCATCTTCGCGCCGTCGTTCCTGGTTAACTCTGTGCTGCAGGTGGAGGACTTGGGGGCGGTCAGCCAGGCGGAAATCGATTCAGTCCGCAGCATCCCGGAAATTCAGGGAGCGCTGGACTTTATGACCGGTATAGACACGGACGGCACGCCGGTCGCCATTGCCGACATCCGCTTGAGCAATACGGGAGACGAACGGGTCCGGAAGGCGGAACGCAGGATAAATGAGCTTGCGGTGGAGGACGAAGGCCCCCTCCAGGCGAGCAGCCTGTCGCCGATAGTCTTCGAGGACGAGTACAAGCAGGCCACGGAGTCCGGGATGGCGCCTCTCATCGGGCTGGCGCTGCTGCTCATTGTGGTGCTGCTGCTGCTTTTCACGCGCACCATCTCGGATACGCTGTTGACGCTGACCGGGCTTATCCTGTCAATTACCTGGGTTGTGGGGGCGGAGGGCTGGCTTGGGCCAAACGGACTGGGCGTGATAGGTCCTCCAAGCTCCCTGTCCACAATGGTGCCCGTCATCATCATCAGCCTCACTGTGGACTATGCAATCCAGTCCATCTCCCACTACCGCGAGCAGCGGGTTGCCGGAGAGACGGTTCTGCAGGCGATACGCATAGGGCTGCGCAACGTAACCGTCCCGCTGACCCTGGCCGCCGTCACCACAATTGTCAGCCTGCTGGCGACCCTGTTCTCGCCTATCGGCGTAATTGCCGACTTTGGCGTCGTGGCCGGACTTGGCGTGGGCATGAGCCTGATAGTGATGCTGACGCTGATACCGGCGGGGCGCACAATCATCGACCGGCGTCGGGAGGCGCGCGGCAGGCTGTCACCGGCCCGCCCGATATCGAACGCGCTGCCCGGCATCAGTCAACTGGCGGAGAAGCTCGGCAGAAGCGTTACGCGCTGGCCCGTGCCCTACCTTGTCGTCGTGCTCGCGGTGACAATTGCAATGGGGTTCGCCGCCAGGGGGCTGCATTCAGAGTTCAGCATCAAGGACGTTCTGCCCAGGGGCGGCAGCGTGCTGAAGGACATGAACACCCTGGAGGCGGCGGTCGGCGGCTCCACGGAGCTTGCCAGCGTGTTGCTGAAGGCCGAGGTCACGGAGACCCGCACACTTCTGAACCTCCAGGACCTCACGAACGCGTTTGAGGACCCGAAGCGCCGTCCGAGCGCGGCGGCGGGGCCCATCCAGGAGTCCTACTACTCTCACATGCGAGACTGGATAGACGACTCCGGGGAGCCGGGCGACCTGTACGACCCGGAGCTTGAAGCGCTCTTCCATGAGTCAACCGTCGGGGTGGAGCTTGACCCTGCACTGATGCAGGAGTTCATCGACAAGCTTCTTGAGAGGGAACCCGGCCTGTCGCACCTTCTTGTCAACAACCCGGACGGCATCGATACCATGCTGCTCCAGTTCCCGACCTACCTGGGAAGCCCGGCTCAAACCCGGACTCTTCAAGAGGATATAGAGGAGCTGTGGTCCGGGGACGACAGCGCCATCACAGCCACGTCCGGCAACGTCGTCGCCATGGCGGTCACGGACCAGATCACCAATCGTCAGACTGAGGCCATAGGCACCACTATCGCCGTGGCCCTGGGCATCCTCTCCATCTTCTTCTGGGTCACGCTGCGCCAGCCTTCGCTGGGAATAGTTGCGGTGGGGCCGATAGTGCTCGTCCTCATCAGCGTTCTGGGCACCATGGCGCTGCTCAATATTCCATACACGCTGATCACCTCCATCATCACGGCGCTGTCAATCGGCATTGGGGTGGACTACACCATCCACATAATTCACCGCTACCGGGAGGAGTTCGCCCGGCTGCGCAACCCCGAGAGGGCGGCCATCCGCACCCTGGCGACCACCGGCTCAGCGCTGCTGGGCTCCGCTCTGACCACGGCCTTCGGCTTCGGGGTGCTGATAGCCTCTCCGCTGCAGGCGTCTCAGCAGTTCGGCATCACGGCTACCATCACCATCGTCTACTCCCTGATAGTCTCCGTCACGGTTGTGCTTCCGGCGATGGTGGTCTGGGGCGCGTACCAGAACATGCGGCTGCGCTCAATGGTGGAGCGGATATGGAGCGACCTGGACGTGGCCATAGAGGACGTACACCGTCGCCACGAGGAGGGGCGGGGAGCGCCGTAACAAGGAGACCCATGCAGCTACGCAGATTATCCCGGGGGCTGAGGGCCGCGTACCGTGGATCGTACGTCCCCGGTCGAGTGAAGCAATTCAATGGATGGACGGAGCGCGCGGAGGGCGCCGGCCCGACGGGCTACGACCACACCGAAACCGTCAGGGAATACTACGACCTCTGCAACGAGATCATGGTGTTCGGTTGGGGCGAGTCCCTTCACTTTGCCCCGCTATCGCCCCGGGAGAGCCTGGAAGAGTCCAAGATACGGCACCAGCGGCTGATGATCGACAAGCTGGAGCTGCAGGAGGGCATGACGGTGGTCGACATCGGCTGCGGGATTGGCGGCCCGATGCGCCGTGTCGTCCGGGAGGCCGGTGTCAGGGTTGTTGGGGTCAATAGCAGTGAAGTCCAGCTGGAGCAAGCGAGAGCTTTGAACACAGAGGCGGGGCTAAACCACATGGTTGACTACCTCGCGTGCAGCTTCATGGACATGGACGCCGTTGCAGACGGCGCGTTCGACCGGGGATACGCGATTGAATCGACCTGCCATGCGCCGGACAAGGCGGGCGCTTTCGCCGAGATATACCGCGTGCTGAAGCCCGGAGCCCTCTTATGGGGCCAGGAAATGTGCATGACGGACAAGTTCAACCCCAACGACAACCGGCACCGGGCCATCAAGCAGGAGCTGATGCACGGCATTGCGCTCAAGGATATTGCGACCATGGGCGAGGTGAACAGGGACCTTGAGGCGGCGGGATTTCATGTCATTGAGGCAAAGGACCGGGCCGTAGAAGAGGCCGATCCGACCACGCCGTGGTATCAGCCCATGGAGACCCGGGGCAAGACGGTGGGCAACTTCATGCGCAGGACTCCGCTGGGCCGCAAGGCGTTAGCCGGCGTATTCCAGGTGGCGGAAACGCTGAGGATGTTCCCGAAGGGGTCCGCGGGGGTGGTCAGGCTGATGGACCGTACCGCCAACGCCTATGTCGCAGGCGGCAGGGCCGGGATCTTCACGCCGTTATATTGTTTCCTGGCTCGCAAGCCCCTTTAGTCGGCATTCTCTACAGGCATTGGTTACGGCGCACGACACCGCTCATACTGAGCTTGTCGAAGTAAATGAGCGGTGTCAGCTACGCCCGCAGTCTTCCAGGCCTCTCGGTCTATACCATCTACTTTAGACCCTTATCTCGCGCCTCTGCTCTGCAATGCGGAACTTCAGGTCCTTGCTCGGCTTCATTGACGGAATGGGGTTGAACTTGAGCTTGTAGTCCGGAGGGTCAATCTCAATGTTGAAGTAGTGGGCTATCATCAGCACGTTGACCGCCAGCTGAAGCTCCATCCACCGGGATCCCAGGCAGGTGTGAGTACCCAGCCCAAAGGGGGCGTACCCCGGGCTGTGGTGTTCATTGCGCGGAGGCAGATAGCGGTCGATGTCAAAGGTGAAGGGGTCCGGGAAGACGTCGCTCATGTAGTGTGGGGCAGTTGTTCCGATGAAGAGCCGCGACCCCACCGGCAGCTCGTAGCCCTCCACCACGCACGTATTCATCACGTTGCGGATGGCCATAGGGACAATGGGGTACATGCGCAGGGCCTCCATGAGGAAGCGATGCGTGACGTCTATGTTGGACGGGTTGAAATCCTCGCCGCAGGGGTCGCCGTTGTCGAACATGGCGTCAGCTTCCTCTTGGATTCTGGCGTATAGCTCAGGCTGTGAGGCCATGGCGTAGATGGCAAAGCTGAGCCCATCGCCAAGGTACACGCTGGCTATCAGCGCCGCCGCAAGCTGGAAGCGCAGAGTTGTCTCCGGCACAAACTGCGGGTCGCTTGCGTGCAGGCTGAGCCAGTCGTCCGCGAGGTCTCGCGGTGCGCCGGCCCGCTGGGCGGGCGTATGCACGGACTGGACCCGTTCAAGCAGCGTGTCAACGGCCTTGAAGCGGCGCCTCATGCCCGGAGTTTTGAGCATGAACTTGGGCATTATCTTCATAATGTGGACCATCAGCGCACGCTCCTTGTACTTGACCAGGTCGTCAAAGACGTCCTGGGAGTCAACGCTGATGAAGAGGGGCGAGAGCTGCGAGTTGATCATCTGCCGGCTCATAGTTGTTGCAGAAGTAGAGTCCCCAACCTTCCAGCCCGATATGTGTTTCCGCGCACTGCCATACAGAATGTCCAGCTGCTCTTCCAGTCTCACGCGTGAGTACGCCGGCGCCATTGACTTCCGCATTCGAAAGTGATCAGCGCCGTCCAGGGAGGGCATTACCCCGGAAGCGCCATAGACCTTCTCAAAGTCGGCAAAATAGTCCTTGGTCCTCAGGTGCATGCGCCCCCTCTTGTGCACCCAGTTGTTTGTCTCCACCCCGGCCAGAACGATCATGGGTTTCATAAAAGGCGGGCGGATCTGAAACACAGGGCCGTACTCCTCCGCCAGGTCGGCAAAAAGAGCGGGTAAATTGCCCCCTCGAAGGTGTGGATTGAACGCCACCTTGCGCAGCGAGACGGTCGGAATCTCCTTGGTCAGGGCGAAGCGTCTGAGCAGAGGGCCTGCGAGATTGTGGGAGACCGCTCTGGCAATGGAGCGTCCTATCAGGTCCATATTGCAGATGAACTTGATCCGTTCCTCGGACTCTTCGTCAAGCTGGAACATGAAGCGAAAAACGTCGCAGGTGTTGATGAGGCAGATGATGATGACGTCTCGCGGGTCCGGAATCTCGTTGCTGAAGATGGCCCTAGCAATGCGCGTTTTGACAAACTGGGCGGCGGTGTCATCTTCGGAGCTTGTGAGCAGGTCGCTCTGCAAGGTATTGCGAGTCAGCGTCCAGAACTCGCCGTGGTGATGCTCCAGGACTCCCAAGTCAACCAGGCGGTCCAGAGTCATATCAATGATCGACTCCGCGTGGGGGGAGAGCCGTTCAATCCAGTACTGGGCGTTCCGCTGGACCGGTTCCTCTGCAATCTCCTTCAGGATGGGGTCAAGCGCGGGGTTGCCCGTTTCCGTCTTGTCCCAAAGGACCAGGGATTGCTCATCCGTGTCAATGCGGGCCATGAGCGAGAGCTCCGCGAGCACAGACCCAATGACTGCGCAGTTCAAGTCCCATCCGGGCACCTGGTGAAAGTAGCCGCTCTCCTGATTCAGGAGCGTCAGAAGCAACTCCTCCGGCAGGCTCAGCTGCTGGGTTGCTACCTCGTCAGTTGTGAGGGTCATCCGCCTTGTTCCCCGTGCAACTATACTGATATACTTGGACTGTATTGGATAGTTATCCATAATCACTATAGCACAAGTGTCGAGGAAAGCGTAAGTGTCCGAATCAGAGTATGGTCCAGACGACAACGGAGCTTCGGGAGGACGCGTCTCAGCCGGGGTCCAGCGCGAGGGGCTGCGTTCCCCAATAAACCGACGGGCGCAGTTCCCGGACAACGCCCTGCCATCCCCCTTTCCCGAGGGTTGGTACTTTATAGGGCCTCGCCAGGCCATAGAAAAGGCCAGGCTCATTGAAAAGACGTGGATGGGCGAGAAGATCGTCGTGTGGTGCGACAAGGACGGCCGCATCTGCGTTGCAGAGGCCTTCTGCCCGCACCTGGGCGCGGACCTGGGGCCAAGAGCGGGCGGGTGCATCCGCGACGGGCGGCTGGTCTGCCCCTTCCACGGCTACGAGTTCGACGCTACCGGCCAGTGCGTTGCCACTCCCTACGCCCCTCCACCCAAGACCGCAAAGCTGAGGGTCTTTGAGACGCAGGAAATCAACGGTCTCATTTTCGCCTGGTGGGGCATTGGAGGACGAGCGCCGCAATGGAGCCTGCCCATAGTTCCGCCTGAGCGGGAGGGGTGGAGCAGCTATGAGATCAATACCCTCCGCTTTCCCGGCCACCCCCAGGACACAACGGAGAACGTGGTAGACCTGGCCCACCTGAGGTACGTCCACGGCTACGACAACGTGAACCCCGTGCTGGAGGTGTCCGTGGAAGGCCCCAGCCTTGAGGCCCATTTCGACTTCAAGAGAGTCCGCAGGATCGCCGGAGTCTCCAACCTCACCTTTGACTGCTCGGCCAGGGTCAAGGTCTTGGGGCTCGGCTACTCCTACGTGCAGGTGCACGAGCAGTCGATAGGGATGGACTTGCGCCTGTGGGTGCTGGCAACGCCGGTCGACGGCAAGCTCGTCGACATGACGCTGGTTTCACAGGTGAAGGAGATCAACAGCCCCAAGCGGATGTTTGCGGGCCTGGGGTTCCTCCCGACGAAGATGCGCGCCCCCATCATGAACAGGTTCATCGCCTCCCAGCAGAAGGATGACGTGCTTCAGGACGTGGTCATCTGGAGCAACAAGCAGTACCGGTCGCGCCCGCGCCTCTGCCGCTCCGATGGCAAGATCATGCCCTTCCGAGCCTACTGCGCCCAGTTCTATATGGACCCCAACGACTAGCCTACGCCAGGTATTCTCTATACGTGTTGGTAACTCCCACGTCGGTTGGAGCGCCACTCCCTTCCCGCTCATGGTGAGCCTGTCGAACCATATGAGCGGGAAGACTCTGCGGGCGTAGTTGCTACCGCTCATACTTCGACAAGCTCAGTATGAGCGGTGTCTTTCGCCATAACCAATCCCTGTAAAGAATACCTTACGCCTTCCTGAACCGCGAGCCGTACAGGATGCTCCCGTAGTAGTTGAACCACCGCTTTGCTTCCGGGTCGTTAAAGTGGTAGTCCGCGCCCAGCTGTCTTGCGGCGGCCAGCCCCGTGACAAGACAAGTCTCCTGGCTGTTGACCAGCGTGTGAGCGCCGCAGTGCCACGTGCGTCTCCTGCCCTGAATGAAGCGGAACAGGGGGACAAGCATCACAACGTGCCGCACATCGTGGACTATGTGTTGAAAGCCCCGCTCCAGGATGACCTTGCCTTCGTCAATGGGGTTGGCCGGGTTGTAGGTCACCAGGCACGGCTTGTCCGACGCCCGCGCCCAGGGCTGCTGGTTGTGCATGATGTAGGTAATCTCGTAGTTGTCCGGCTTCGCGCCGTACTGCTCAATGTGGTTGCTCCTTGTCTCCAGGGCCTTCACCTCGCTGTCGGGGAGGACTGAGGCGTCATAGTGGACGACGGCGCGATGATGTATCTCGTCGTCGTACCGTACCCTCGAAAGAATGTAGCGTTCCAGCGATGTGGGAGCGTCGAGGGTGTCCAGCGTCTGGTCGGCGTTGCAGGCAAAGATGACCTCGTTGAAGGTCTCCTGAACGCCGTCTGCGTCCTCTACAACAACGCAGTCCTCCTGTCGGTACACCTTTCGGACGGGCCGTTTGAGGTAGATCTTGTCCCGAAACCCTGCGGTCAAGCTCTCATAGATGCGGCGGGTCCCTTGGTCCCACGTCTGCATGGGCGTGGCTGATTCGATGTTGAAGAACTCCAGATACCTGGCAAAGAGGGACGCGGGCATGTCAAATATGTTGGTCGCCAGCACAAAATTGATGAACATGGGCTTCAGGACCTTGTACCTGAAGTCCTCAGAGAACCCGCCCAGGGCCAGGAGCGCCCCCATGCCGATGTAGTTGAACGGGTTGATGGCGTTCAGCAGCCTTGACCTGGAGCGGGTCAGCCAGCCGACTCTGTGCAGGAACCTCAACAGCTGCTGGAATCTCTCGATCTCGGGTTGCAGCTGCTCCCTGATGTCTGAGTCGTAGTCGTGGGCGTAGACGCCGTCGCCGTACTTGACGCTGTAGCTGAACCTGGTGTCGACCAGGTCAATGCCGAAGCGTTCCATCAGCAGCAGGAAGTGGCGGTATACCGACGGGATGCAGGCGGTGACTGAAATGTCGAAGGGAATTGAGCCGCCGTCATCCTGCGGCATGTCGGCTGTGAAGGCGTTTCCGCCAACCCGCTCCTGGGCCTCGAACAGCCGGAAGTCAAAGCGGTCCGGGTGGTGATTCAGCGCCCACGCAGCGCCCAGCCCCGAAACGCCCCCGCCAACAATGGCAATTCGCCGCATCAATGCGCTCCACCTCGGCCGCCGCCACTCGATTCGCCGGCTTCCTCCACCCTCATCAGCAGCGCCGGGACAATGGCAATCAGCGACAGGAAGCCGGATATCATAAAGAGGTTCTGGAACACGGTGACCCCGGCCTCTATCAGTAAGGCCTCGGTCTCCTCGAAGCTCGACCCCAGGCTCACGTCAGCCGTCAGATTGTAGAAACGCTCTATGCCCCAGGCGGACAGGGCCGCCAGCCCAAGGGCCATCCCCACCATGCGGGACGCGGTGACCAGTGAGGCCGCCGCTCCCCAGTAGTCGCTGGGCGACGCGCTCAGGGCGCTGACGCCTATCGGGGGGATCACCAGGCCGAACCCCAGGCCCGCCGTCACCAGGGGCATGGTCAGCCTGACCTCGCTGACGTCCGTCTCCCAGCCGCTCATGAACAGCAGGCCCGTTCCCATGAGCGCAAGTCCCACTATGCACACCTCTCTCACCCCGGCCCACCTGAGAATGTAGCCTCCCACCAGGGCGCCCACGGGAATGGCGGCCGTAAGTCGGACAAGGCTGAGGGCGCTCTCCAACGGTCCCTTCTCCATGACTGTCCCGGCCATGAGGGGAACGCACACCAGCGCCATGATCAGCGCGACCCCAACCAGAAACTGCGCAATGTTGGACGATACGAACGCCCTGGAGGTGTAAAGGAACGACGCCAATAGAG
The DNA here is from genome assembly GCA_034422115.1 of Dehalococcoidia bacterium. GTDB lineage: Bacteria > Chloroflexota > Dehalococcoidia > Lucifugimonadales > UBA2985 > DAOUJW01. The sequence continues at coordinate 22,170 of DAOUJW010000019.1, forward strand.
GCTGGATCGCCCGTCTCTCCACCGCTATCAGGACTCCAATGAGAATAGCCGCCGCTCCCAGCGCAAAGTAGGGGAGGGCGGACTCAGCCGTGAAGATGCTCCTCTGAGCAAGCGCAACGGTCAGAACTGTTAGCGCCGCTCCAAGAGTCAAGCCTCCCAGGTAGTCCATCCTGGCCTCGGGATTGGCGCGGTTGGGCAGTACGGCCATCAGCGCTATGAGGAAGAGGCTCTGGGGTACGTCGAACCAGAATATCCACCGCCAGCCAATCCACTCGATAATTGTTCCTCCGTAGAGAGGGCCCACAACGGACCCGGCCTCGGCGGAGGCGGCCACCAGTCCAATGGCAATCCCCCTCTTCTCGGTGGATACGGCTGCCACGGCCATTGCCAGTCCTATGGGTACCGTAGCGCCGCCCCCCACGGCCTGTATCACCCTGGCGGGCACAATCCAGGCAAAGTTTGGCGCAAGAGCCACCAGCGCCGAGCCGACGGCGAAAACAACCAGCGCCGCCTGGAACATCCTGACCCGGCCGTAGATGTCGGAGAGACGCCCCGCCAGCGGCATTGCCACGGTGTAGCTGATAAGATACCCGGTTATGATCCAGGACGCCGTGTCCAGGTCCGTAAGGGGAATCTCCAGGTCCACCATCAAGAGGGGCAAGGCGGCTACCACCACGGTCTGGTCCAGGGCGGTTGAGAATACTCCCAGGCAGAGGATTCCCAGCACAACCGACTGTGATGACCTCAGGCGGACGATGGTGGATCCCACGGCGCTCACTGGCCGGAGACTATGTCCGGAAGCTCGATGTCAACCGGGACGTTGATGTCCTCTATGGTTAGAAGACGTGAGGTCTCCGGGCCATCGTCGTCGTAGATTTGGCCCACAAGCCTTAGCTGTCGCAGTACAAACCCCGCTTCGTCAATCCACAACGTCACAGTCATCTCGTGACCCGGGTCGGCAGTCGTGATGAGCGGCAGCAGGGCCTCGGAGTCAACGACTACTTCAACGACAACGGTCCTGGCGCCATGAACGGTTTCGCGGCCCGTAATGGCCGCGTGCTGAACGGTTTCAGGCAGATTGGAAAAAACAACGGCCAACCCTGCAAACTCAAATGGCACCTGGTCCGGGGGCAGAGAGGTCCACGGGGCGTCATCGGAAAACCTCAGGAAGGCCTGATCCCCGACCTTTATTATTCCAATCTGCACAAACCCAAAATTCGGGGTCTCCACCTCCACCTGCATCTTGACGCTGCCGAGGTCCTCCACCTCTGCTTCCATCCTCTTGAAAGTCGTTCCGAAGAACAGGGCTCCGGTTTCCGTTTCGTCGACCATGCTGAACTTTGCCGAAGACATGTTGGCGATACTGGAACTCACCGCCTCAAGGAAATCTTCCACTCTTGAAGTGGGCGTGGGCGCCGGAGTGGGAGTTGGAGTAGCAGCTGGGATGGGAGCGAGTGTAGGCGTGGGAGTGGCCTCCTCTCCACATGCGGCGGCCAGGAACATGGAAGAGGCTATCAACGCGGACGCCAACAGCCTGCGAATGAGTGCAGCGGACAATGTCACCTCGTCATCTCTCTGAACGGCCCCCCTCGCGAATGCCAGGCAAGGACACCTAGTAATGCGATGCAGGGCTTTTGTATCCTACTATACTCCCAATCGTCGTGCAAATGCCGTTAGCTGCCGGCGTTCAACGGAAGGAGGCAGACTGCACCGCGTCATTCTCAAGGATGCGATTGGCGGCAGGGTTGTCTTCGCTACACCGGTTTGCGGGCGTGGATGAAGTACATAGGCGTGAAGATGCCGAGCCGTCCAGCCTCCGCTATGGCCGCCGCGCACAGGTTCAAGGTCTCCGATACGCGAACTGTTCCCTTCGGCGCAAGGCGGAGCGTCTCCAGCGCTCTCAGGGTAGTGTGGGTCACCCTGCGCCCAACCCGTGTGCTGCGGAAGCTGGCAAAAGAGAGCCCTGAACCAACCAGCGGTTGATACCAGGGAACAGACGGCCCGGTCTGCATTGCAAGATCGCGAGTTTCCAGCACCTCAAACCCCACCGTTCTGAGCGCGTCGTCAACGGTCTGATAGTCGTCTATTACGAGCAGCTCGCCCCCATGCTGGATGTCGGCCTTGATCTTGAGGTGGCGTGGGTTCTGTGAGTCGAAGCGATCGGTCATGCAATATTCGTACCCACCGAAGCACGCCCCGGGTTTGAGCAGGCGAAATACTTCTGCATATATGCTTAGCTTATCCGGTGCATGGCAAGTCGCTTCGATGTCGTAGATCGCATCGAACGAGTTGTCCGGGGCGTCTACGTTCAGGAAGTCGCAGTGCAGGAACTCGGCCAGATGGGTCAGACCCGCTTCTTCAACCAACCTCCGGGCGCGTTCGAGCTGGTAGCCATTGCTGTTGACGCCAACGATCTTTGCGCCGGAAAAACGGGCTATCTCCATTAGAGGCCCACCAACGCCGCAGCCAATGTCGGCAACTATCATCCCGGGCCTGAGCCCAAGCGCCTCGGCCAGGAAACGCTCGTGGCGAACAAGAGAGTCTTTGAAACTCTCCCCGGGGACGCGGGGCGCGAAGTGAAAGGACCTGCCCCATCCGAACTCAAAGAAATCAGTAACCAGGTCATAATAGAGGTTGTTGACCTTCTCGTGGTCACCATCCTCATTCATCGATGCGCTATCCTGGGCCACCCTGAATCGGTCCTCGTATTCCCGGATGGTCGGGGCGACTGCGGAAGCACCTGGTTTGTCCTTCAGGGTTTTTGAGAGCTTGAATGGCATAGGAGGGTTCCCGAACTGAGATCAGACAGGGTACCGATACCTACCATAACGAGGTATTAACATAATGTCAACCACTGAACAGAGAATAGCGTCCATTACTCGCTGTCGATGCAGGGTTCCCCAAATCTGGCCCTCACCCCTTGCAGGCTACGCAAGCTTTCCCGCCACTGGTATAGTATCCCCCACGGCACACTTGCAACGGAAGGCAGATAATGAAGATCGTCATCGCACCGCAGAGCTTCAAGGGAAGCATCTCAGCGCTCCATGCCGCCAGGGCAATGGAGGAGGGTGCGCTGAGGGTTGTCCCGGACGCCGAGACCGTTCTTGTGCCCGTGGCGGACGGCGGAGACGGGACGCTGGAGACCCTGGTGGAGGCGACGGGCGGGGATATTCGCTCGGCGACGGTGACCGGCCCCATTGGAAAGCCCGTCTCGGCGGAGTGGGGCGCGCTCGGCGACGGGCGGACGGCCGTCATAGAAATGGCGCGAACCTCCGGCCTTGCGCTCCTGTCCCTCGATGAGCGCGACCCTCTGCGCGCGACCACCTACGGGCTGGGCGAGGTAATCCGCGAGGCGCTCGACGCCGGGTTCCGCAGCTTCATCGTGGGACTTGGCGGAAGCGCGACGAACGACGGCGGGGCGGGGATGGCCCGGGCCCTGGGCGTGCGCCTGCTGGACGGGAATGGCAAAGACCTTCCGGCGGGAGGCGCGGCCCTCGCCGGCCTCCGTAGGATAGACGCGTCAGGACTGAACACAAGGGCGCGTGAGGCCCGGTTCTCGGTGGCCTGCGACGTATCCAATCCCCTCACCGGCCCTGAGGGCGCCTCCGCGGTGTACGGCCCGCAGAAGGGGGCAACGCCCAAAATGGTGGAGCAGCTGGACGCCGCCTTGAGGAACTTTGCAAGGGTCGTTGAGCGCGACATTGGAGTGAGCATAGACGCCGTTCCCGGCTCGGGCGCGGCGGGCGGCCTTGGCGGAGGGATGATGGCCTTCCTCAAGGGCTCGCTGCGGGCGGGAGTGGACATTGTGCTGGACCAGGTCGGGCTGGACGATAAGCTGGATGGCGCCGACCTGGTGCTCACGGGTGAAGGCCAGATCGATTTTCAGACGGTGTACAACAAAGCCCCTATCGGGGTGGCGCGGCGAGCCAGGCGGAGAGGCATCCCGGTGATTGCGATAGCCGGCTCTCTGGGCAGTGGTTTCGAGGACGTACACGCGGAGGGCATCGATGCGGTGGTGTCCATATTGCGCGCGCCCATGACCCTGGACGAGGCATCGGCACGCAGCCACGAGCTCATTGCAGACGCCGTCGCCCAGACGATGCGCTTTATGAAGGCGGGAGGCCTGGTCTTTGGGCGGAACGCCTAGCTCCAATTACCTCCCGTCGGCACACCACGTTACATGATGTTTACACGGGAGTAATAGTCCTGTTACGTGTTGGAAACACGCTTGTACACAGTTTCACATACTCTAGGCTCTGTATTCACCTTGCAGGGAATAGAGTATGGCTTTGCAAACGGAGAAGAAATCGGCTGCCGCGGCTACGCACTGCCCCTACTGCGCGTTCCAGTGCGGCATGAACGTCTCCCTGGCTTCCGGGCAGCCGGAGGTTTCGGGCGACCCTGAGTTTCCAGTCAACCGCGGGGCCCTGTGCGTCAAGGGCTGGACAGCGGCGCAGGCCCTGGCCCATCCCGAAAGGCTGCTCACTCCTCTCATACGCGCCGCGGACGGCGACCTCAAGCCGGCGAGCTGGGAGGCGGCGCTGGACAGGGTTATCGAGGGAATCAGAAGCGCGCAGGATGCGTACGGGCCGGAGGCCGTCGGCGTATTCGGCGGCGGTTCCCTGACCAACGAGAAGGCGTACCTCCTGGGCAAGTTCGCTCGCGTGGCCCTGCAGACGCCTAACATCGACTACAACGGCCGCTTCTGCATGTCATCGGCGGCCGCGGCGTCCATCCGGGCCTTCGGCGTGGACAGGGGGCTGCCCTTTCCCGTTGAGGACATTGCCGGCGCAGAGGCTATTCTCCTTGTGGGGAGCAACGCGGCCGAGACCATGCCCCCCATAATGCAGTACTTCGACCGGTGCCAGTCCTCCGGCGGAAGCCTGATTGTTGCCGACCCAAGGGCGTCTCTCACCGCGCAGAGAGCCAACCTCCACCTCCAAATCACGCCCGGGACCGACGCCGCCCTGGCAAACGGCATCCTCCACGTGCTTGTGGAGGAGGGCCTGATAGACGAGGAGTACATACGAGAGCGCACCGTAGGCTTTGACCTGGTGAAGGCCGGCGCGGTCTCCTACTGGCCGGGGCGCGTGGAGCGCATCACGGGAGTCCCGGAGCAGCAGATTGTGCAGACGGCTCGAATGCTCGGCGCGGCGCGCTCGGCGATGGTGCTGACCGCGAGGGGCGCGGAGCAGCAGGCCCAGGGCGTGAACAACACGCTGTCCTACATCAACATCGCGCTTGCCCTTGGCCTTGTCGGGAGGCGTTACAGCGGCTACGGCTGCCTTACAGGGCAGGGCAACGGGCAGGGCGGACGGGAGCACGGCCAGAAGTCTGACCAGCTGCCCGGATACAGAAAACTGGACGATCTGGAGGCGCGCGGTCACGTCGCCGGGGTATGGGGCGTGCCGGAGTCCAGCCTCCCCATGCCGGGCCCGTCGGCCTACGAGCTGCTGGACGGCCTTGGCAGCGAGGGCGGCGCAAGGTCGCTGCTGGTTTTCGGCTCCAACGTGACGGTCTCGGCTCCCAACGTCATCAATGTTGAGGCAAAGCTCCGCTCCCTGGACTTCCTGGTTGTGGGCGACTTCTTCCTGTCGGAGACGGCGCAGATGGCGGACGTGGTGCTGCCGACGCTCCAGTGGGCCGAGGAAGAAGGCACCATGACCAACCTGGAGGGACGGGTGATACGCCGTCGACGGGCGTCCTCCCCACCACCGGGACCGCGGGACGAGCTGACTATCCTCCACGACCTGGCTGACCGCCTGGACAAGGGCGACTACTTCAGCTACTCGGGCGCGGAGGAGGTCTTTGACGAGCTGCGACGCGCCAGCGCCGGTGGCGTTGCCGACTACTCAGGCATAACCTACGAGAAGATAGAGCGCTCCAGGGGCGTCTTCTGGCCCTGCCCGGAGGAATCCCACCCCGGAACTCCCAGGATGTTCACGGACGGCTTTCCAACCGCGGACGGGCGCGCCCTGTTCCACCCGGTCATCCACACTCCGCCGGCTGAAACGCCGGACGAGGAGTACCCCTTCTTTCTAACCACCGGCCGGGTGATGGCCCAATACCAGTCGGGCACACAGACACGTCGCATCGGCGAGCTGGCGAGAATCTCGCCGGACCCCCTGGCGGAGATACACCCCACAACCGCCAGGACGTACGGCCTCCTGGACGGAGGGCGCGTGGTGCTGAGCACCCGGCGCGGGTCGGCGGACTTCAGGGTCAAGCTGACGCCCGGCATCAGGCACGACACCATCTTTGTGCCGTTCCACTGGGGCGGCTCGCAGGCGGCCAACAGGCTGACCAACCCGGCGCTCGATCCCGTCAGCAGGATGCCGGAGTTCAAGGTCTGCGCGGTCAGGATTGAGAAGGACAAAACAACTCAGAGGGTAGACGTATGACAAAGCAGAAGCTAGTGGTAGTGGGCAACGGTATGGCGGGAGCGCGGCTGGTCGAGGAGGTGCTGGCCAGGGGCGGCGGAGACCAGTTTGACATCTCCGTCTTTGGCGATGAGCCTCGCGGCAACTACAACCGCATTCTCCTGTCCGGGGTGCTTTCCGGCACTCACAGCCAGGAGAACATCTTCATCAACCCCCTGGAGTGGTACGAGAAGAACAACGTGGACCTGTACGCGGGCGTCCGGGCCATAGGCGTGGACCGGAAGGCCCAGACCCTGTATGCGGCGGGCGGCCACCTGGTGCCCTACGACAAGCTGGTCATCGCCACGGGCAGCGTGCCCTTTGTGCCGCCGATGGACGGGCTGTACGACGAAGATGGCTCCTTCCGACACGGCCTCTTTGTCTTCCGCACCCTGGACGACTGCGCGCAGATGATCGAGCACGCCACCACCGCCCGCAAGGCGGTGGTGATTGGGGGTGGCCTGCTTGGGCTGGAGGCCGCGCGCGGTCTGCTGAATCGCGGTCTGGACGTGGAGGTCGTCCACCTGGCGGCGTACCTCATGGAGTCCCAGCTGGACTCACTTGCGGGGGAGCTTCTCCAGGGATCGCTGGAGGACATGGGTGTCGCGTTCCACCTGGAGAAGGTCACCACGGCGGTGCTGGGCGAGGAGCGCGTGACCGGCGTCCGCTTTCGGGACGATTCGGAGGTGTCCTGCGACATGGTGGTCATCTCCGCCGGCATCAGGCCCAACGTGGACCTGGCCCGGATTTCCGGCCTGAACGTGCGGCGGGGAATCCTGATAAACGACGACCTGGCTTGCAGGAACGACCCCAACATCTACGCCATAGGGGAGTGCGCAGAGCACAAGGACGTCACCTACGGGCTGGTAGCTCCCCTCTGGGAGCAGGCGAGCGTCCTCGCCGACCGGCTGACTGGACGCGGCCCCAACGCCAGGTCCTGGGTTCCAAGGTGTCCACCAAGCTCAAGGTGATGGGTGTCGACCTGGCGGTGGCCGGTGACAAGGAGGCCAGGGACGAGAACGACGAGGTGGTGACCTACGTTGAGCCCAGCCAGAGGATCTACAAGAAGCTCATTGTGAGAGACGGCCAGATTGCCGGGGCGATACTGCTGAACGACGGCATGTCGTCTCCACGCCTGCTGCAGGCCTTCGACCGGGACGAGAAGCTCCCGGACAGCCGCGCCGAGTTGCTCTTCGGCATAGGCGGCGGGCTCCCGGCCGCGGACGTGGCCTCCCTGCCGGACGATACCCAGATTTGCAACTGCAACGGCGTCAGCAAGGGGCAGATAGTCGCGGCCGTGAAAGCGGGAAGCAGGAGCCTGAAGGCCGTCTGCGACGCAACCAGGGCAGGTACGGGCTGCGGGTCGTGCAAGTCCCTGGTGCAGGAAGTCCTGGAGTTCGCCTCAGACGGCCTGGTCGTGGAGGACCCTTCGGCCCACTACTACGTGCAGGGCATTCCCCTCAACAAGCCGGAGCTTGTGGAGGCCGTGAAGTCGATGGAGCTGAAGAGCGTGTCGTCGGTGTTCAACGCGCTGGCGGGCGGGAGAGAGGACGTGGGCAGCAAGGTGGGGCTTTCGTCACTGCTCAAGACCGTCTGGGGCAGCGAGTACGAGGACGAGCGTGACGCCCGCTTCATCAACGACCGCGTTCACGCAAACATCCAGCGAGACGGGACCTTCAGCGTGGTGCCACGCATCTACGGAGGCATCACCACGCCGGACGAGCTGCGCCGCATTGCCGACGTTGCGGAGAAGTACCAGGCCGGAATGGTGAAGATCACCGGCGGGCAGCGCATAGACCTCCTGGGCATTCCCAAGGAGCACCTGCCGGACGTCTGGCGGGAGCTGGACATGCCCTCCGGCCACGCCTACACAAAGGCGTTCAGAACGTGCAAGACCTGCGTTGGGACGGACTTCTGCCGCTTTGGGCTGGGGGACAGCACGTCGCTGGGAATCGACATTGAGAAGCGTTTCCAGGGCATTGAGATGCCGCACAAGGTCAAGATGGCCGTCTCCGGCTGCCCCCGCAACTGCGCGGAGGCTACGGTCAAAGACGTGGGAGTCGTCGCAATCGAGGGCGGCAAGTGGGAGATATACGTTGGAGGCGCGGCCGGCGCCAATGTGCGCAAGGGCGACGTGCTGTGCGTGGCGGACTCCCCGGCGGACGTGCTCAAGTACATGGGCAGGTTCCTCCAGTACTACCGGGAGAACGCCAAGTACATGGAGCGCACCTACGATTTTGTTGAGCGGATTGGCGTGGCGCGGCTCAGAGAGGTGCTCATGGAGGACACCGAGGGCCTGAGCGACCGCCTTGATGACGATATGCAGGCCGCAGTTGAAGCCTACTTTGACCCGTGGAAGGAGCGGGACAACCCCGTCCACGAGAACCAGTTCGTCACCGCGCCGGCGGCGGTAGCGGCCGAGGGATGAGGGAGTAATGGGAGCGAAAGCGGCCGCGAAGCCGTCGCAGACCTACGACCTGGGCCCGGTTGAGCAGATACCCATCGGCGAGGGACGCCTTCTGCGCATAGGACACGTGCCGGTGGCGGTCTTCAGGGCGCGGGACGGCAGCGTGTACGCAACACAGGCCCTCTGCCCCCACAGAGGCGGCCCGCTTGCAGACGGCATCATCGGAGGGGGCCAGCTCCAGTGCCCCCTGCACGGCTACAAGTTTGAGCTGGGCACCGGCAAACCCCTGGGCAACGACTGCAACGCGTTGAAGACGTACGAAGTGGAGATCACGGAGCAGGAGCACATTCGGATCGCGCTGGGAATCGCTGGAGAATCTATGAATAAGTGAACAAACAAAGCGCCATCCCACCGTATCGTCATTCCTGCGGAAGCAGGAATCCAAGAAGTAGTGGGCAGAGGTTCCTGCTTTCGCAGGAACGACGTTATTCAGAGGTTTCCGAAAGAACAGACCACTAAAAAGGAGGATGAGAATGACCCCCGTTGAGTCCAAGGCAACCAGAATCTCTCTATTCAGTCTGAAGACGCCACAGATGCGGACATTCCATCTGACCTGGTTCGCGTTCTTTCTGGCGTTCTTCGGCTGGTTTGGCATAGCGCCCCTGATGGCCATTGTGCGGGACGACCTTGGGCTGACAAAGGCCCAGGTCGGCAACACTATCATCGCCTCGGTGGCCATCACCATAGTGGCGCGGCTGGCGATAGGCTGGCTCTGCGACAGGATAGGCCCCAGGCTGGCGTACAGCGGCCTCCTTGTCATCGGCTCCATTCCGGTTATGAGCATCGGCCTGGCCCAGAGCTACGAGACATTCCTTCTCTTCCGACTGGCGATTGGCGTCATCGGCGCGTCCTTTGTCATCACCCAGTACCACACCTCGGTCATGTTCGCGCCCAACGTCGTGGGGACGGCCAACGCGACGACGGCGGGTTGGGGCAACCTGGGAGGCGGCGTGACGCAGATGGCTATGCCGCTGGTGCTGGCGGGCGTCCTCATGTTCGGGGTAGGGGAGGCCCTTGGGTGGCGGGTGGCGATGGTCATCCCCGGCATAGCCCTGCTGCTGGTGGGCATAGCCTACTACTTCTTCACCCAGGACACCCCGGAGGGCAACTACGCCAAGCTGAGAGCCGAGGGCAGGATGCCTCCCGCGTCGGCCGCCAGGGGGACGTTCCTGGAAGCGATTGCGGACTACCGCGTCTGGGCGTTGTTCATTATCTACGGCGCATGCTTTGGCGTGGAGCTGACCATCAACAACATTGCGGCGCTCTACTTCCACGACAGGTTTGAGTTGAGTCTGACGACGGCCGGCCTCATAGCCGGGTTGTTCGGCCTGATGAACATCTTCGCCCGCACAACGGGAGGAATGCTGGGAGACAAGGCGGGAATCAGAGCCGGGCTGAAGGGCCGCGTGTACTTCCTGGGCGTGGTGCTGCTGCTGGAGGGCATTGCGCTGCTGCTCTTCTCCCAGATGGCCTCACTTGTGCTCGCGGTGGGCGCGATGATAGTGTTCAGCCTGTTCGTGCAGATGTCCGAGGGCGCTACCTTTAGCGTGGTTCCGTTCATAAACCGCAGGGCCCTTGGGTCCGTGGCCGGAATCGTGGGAGCGGGCGGCAACGCCGGAGCGGTGTCCTTTGGGTTCCTGTTCAGGATGGAGTCCCTGGAGACCCAGGGGGCGCTGATGATAGTGGGGCTGGTTGTGCTCGCGGCGTCTGCGCTGGTGTTCCTGGTCAGGTTCTCCCCCGAGCGGGAGTCGGAGGAGCGACAGGCGATACAGAGCGCGCTGGCGTCCCGGGGCGGGGTGCGCGCCGCCGCTGAGGCGGCCGGGGAGTAGATAAACGAAGATACGTTAGTCGTCGGGATACGGCCCGGTATCCCGGCGACTAGCTGTTTCCTGCGATACAAGGCGCTGAGTTGCCAGTCAGGGACTTCCTGGATCGCCGGCCTCTCCGGTCGCAACGGCTGCGCGTAGGCTCAGTCCCAGGGCTTGAACCACCTTGAGAACGGTGGCGAACTCAGGGTTGCCGTTGGCGGACAGTGACTTGTATAGACTCTCCCGGCCAAGCCCCGTCTCCTGGGCGACCAGGGTCATCCTGCGGGAGCGGGCGATGTCACCCAGCGTTGCCATGATAAGACTCAGGTCGCCGTCTTCCAGGGCGGCATTCAGGTAGGCGGCCATGTCCTCCTCAGTCTCCAGGTGATCCGCCGGGTCCCACGGCAGGGTCTGCGTAGTTGCCATAGCTGATACCTCCTACTATCTATCCTCGACTCACTGTGTTGTCCCGTCTCCCGTCTCCAAACCGCCCCCGCGCTCAGCCATCTGCCGGGCTGCCATGTACTCCTCCTCCGTATCCAGGTCCTTGAAGGAAGCCAGCTCCGGGTCCAGGTCGTGGAACTCAACGCCATCTATGGAGCGGACTTTGCACGCCTCAAGCAGGCCCTTGAGCGACGTATCTCCCTTTTCCAGCAGCCTCAAGGCCGTGGGCAGGCAGGCGGTGGAGTAGAAGGCGTGCAGGGGTTGAATGCGCCCCTCAACGCGTGTCGCCAGCGCGTCGCAGTCGTCCAGGTAGCTCGCCATACGCCGGATGACCTGCGGCGACAGGAATGGCATATCGCAGCCCACTGCAAAGCACCACGGCCCATCGGAGGCCGAGAGGCCCTGGGCAAGTCCCACCAGGGGGCCTCGATCGTCTCGGTCGTCAATGAGAAGTGTGGCGTCCAGGCCGGCCAGTCGCTCCCGGTCGCGGCCCACCACGTAAACCGTCCTGAAGAGAGGCCGGAGAGTGGCGAGCGCCGTCTCAATGAGCGTAGAGCTGCCAAAGGGCAGATGCGCCTTCGGCACGCCCATGCGGGCGCTCTGGCCCCCGGCAAGGACTATGGCGTCCATTTCTCTCAAGTCAAGCGGGCTGGTCATGGCGATCCAACTTCCCCTTGGCGCCCAAAGCCGGTTAAATCCATACGTGCAGGACTTAACCATAGCAGAACAAGTCGCCAAGCTCCAGGCGGGGAACACCCACATCAGGCCGACCCGCGTGGCCGGGCAAATCTGTGGTATAGTCCTGGCAAGGTGATGCTTAGCCCCGACCTCATACGACTCGTCTCCTTCCCGTTCGCCCTTGTCTTCCTGATTATGGTTGCGGCGGCCTGCTCCGGAGACGCCGAAGTCTCGCCGGAAGCGCCGCCTACGGCAACAGCTGCATCCACCGCCACTCCCGCCTCTACTCCCATCCCGACACCAACCCCACAGCCCTCCAATACACCGACTCCCACACCTGAGCCGTCTCCTGAACCATCGGCAACGGCCACAGCCCGCCCGGCCACTGCTACCCCGGCGCCGGAAGTCTTGGTGCAGTTGCCCCAGGACGAAGGCGCACATTTCACCGATCTGGAGTGGTGGTATTTCAACGGCCATCTTACGGCGGAGGACGGACAGGAGTTCAGCTATCACTTTGTCACCTTCCAGTCCGTGCTGCCAGGCGGCCTAACGTCCCGGCTGACTCAGCTCAGCTGGGCAGACCACGACAATGGACTGCACCTGACCCATGAGCAGGCCGCCTTTCCCACTCCAGAGCAGTTGTCGGGTGAGTTCGACCTGTCCGTAGCCGATTGGAGGATGAGCGGCAACGGCGAGGTGTATCACCTCAGCTTCGGGGCCGGAGACTATGAGGTAGAGCTTGAAGCCGTTTCGCAAAAGCCCGCCGTGCTCCACTACGGGACAGGTCTCGTGGACCTGGGCATAGCCGGAAAGACCTACTACTACTCCCGCACCCGGCTGGAGACCTCCGGCGCGGTGTCCGTTTCCGGCGTCTCCCACCCCGTTACGGGGGTATCCTGGATGGACCACCAGTGGGGCGACTTTACAACCCTGGGCATCGGCTGGGACTGGCTCAGCCTAAACTTGGACGACGGCTCCGACCTGACGGTCTCCGTGGTATGGGAACAGGACGGGCACAGGCATATCGACACCTACGGCACCTACATCCCGCAAGACTCCGAGCCAATTCACCTGCCCAGCAGTGACATCTCCCTGGACCCCCTTGCAACCTGGACAAGCCCCGAAACGGGAGGAGTGTACCCTATAAGCTGGAATCTCCGAGTCGACTCACTGGACCTTGACCTGTCGTTGACTCCCTCAATGGAGGAGGCCGAGTTCGCCCTGACCGGATTCGTTCCAATCATCTATTGGGAGGGGTCAGTCGCGGCTAGCGGGAGCAGGAACGGCGCGCCAGTGGCGGGGCAGGGGTTCGTGGAATTGGTGGGGTACGCTCCCATAGCGACCGAGTTGCAACCTACCCCGTCAGCCCGGCCCTGACCACCTCACAGAGAGCGAAAGTCCAAGCGCCGTGCGTGGTATAATTCTCCGATGAAGGAAGACCTCACCGCATCTGGCCGCCTTGTCGTAGAGCGCCATTCACTGGGCACGCGCGAGGCTCTCTGGGACCTCATCCGATCCGCCAAGAGCGGAGACCCCTTGGCGCCGGTTACCGTTGTGGCTCCGTCCCGCTACGCCAGTCTCAGCCTGCGCCATGACCTGGGCCGGCAGGGATTCGCCAACGTCAAGTTCGTTGAGATACCCATGCTGTCCGAGCTTCTGGGAGTCGTCTCACTGGCTGGGCGGCGGCCTCTCACCGGCGTGCTGCAGAGCATCCTTCTTCGGCAGGTCCTGGAGCAAGCGGACGGGCCGCTGGCCCCGGTCCGGGAGCACCATGGCACTCAGAGCAGTTTGCGGGCTTCCTTCAGCCAGCTTCGTCATCTGGAGGAAGAGTCCCGGGGAAGGCTGGAGTCTCTTGGAGGCATTTCAGGAGAGGTGGCGCGGCTATACAGGGAGTTCAGGGCGGCCACCGGCGATTACTGGTACGACGCAGAGGACCTGGCAATTGGCGCAGCCGCCGCAGTGCGACAGGATGCCGCTCCTGCCCTTGGAGACCTGGGGCACATCGTCTTCTACCTGCCGCGGAGGGTCAGTCCGGCACAGTCCAGTCTGATGACGTCCCTGGCGGAACGGGGCCTCTGCTCCGTAATCCTGGGCATCACCGGAGACGAGCCCGCCGACGTACCCGCGCGTGAAATAGCCGCGGCCCTGGCTCCAATCATGGGAGAACCGGATGGCCCCGTAGAAGTCGGTGCCGGACCTCCCGCTCCGGCGGGGCAGACCCGCCTCCACATCGCGCCAAACTCCCACGAGGAGCTGCGATGGGTTATCCGCAGGGTCATCGAGGAAGCCACGCTGCGCGGCACGCCGTTCCACAGGATGGCAGTCCTCTATCGGATGGAGAATCCCTACGGAACCCTGATCAGGGACGAACTCCGGTTGGCCGGACTCCCGATGGCCGGCCCCGGGCGGGACTCGCTTGCCGACACCGGGGTTGGGCGCACTCTGACGGGCTTGCTGGAGCTATCCCAGGGCGATCTCAACCGGTCAGAGGTCATGGCTTGGCTCACCGATTGCCCGGTGCGGCCCCCGGGAGAAAACCGACCCGGCTTCAATCCCAGCCGCTGGGACTCTCTTGCCAGGAGGGCCGGGATCATTGGCGGTCTGGACCAGTGGCGGGACCGCCTTGGAGGCTACGCACGGCAACTGGTCGAGGACGCCGACGGACGGGAGGCGGAAGGGGAGATCACGGAGGCGCGGGCCTACCGGATGAGGGAGGAGGCCGGCGTTGCAGAGGCCATCCTGGCGTTCGTCGAAAGGCTGGCGGCGGACGTGTTGCCACCGGCGGCCGGGAGCTCTTGGTCGGTCTACTGCGACTGGGCAGCCGGTCTCTTGGACAAATACCTCTCTCCCGACATCCCTGATTTAGAGATTGGATTCCGCGAGAGGATAGACAGGGCCCTGGATGAGCTTCGCGGGGCCGACCGCGTACGCCCCTCGACGACGCCTGAGGAGTTTCGGAGAACCCTGGCCGACTCAATGCGGACGGTGGTTGGGCATCTGGGAGCGACCGGGCAGGGCATATTTGTTTCCCCCTTCGCGGCTGCGGCTGGAATGAGTTTCGACGTGGTGTGGCTGGTTGGCATGATTGAGGGTGGCGCGCCACCGTCTCTGACCCCCGACCCGCTGCTGCCCGAATCCGTCTGGCGTGAGGCGGGCGGGCCACCACGCAGGGAGGAGCGGATCGCCCAGGAGCGATACGACTACCTGTCGGCGGTGGCTTCCGCTCCGCGCCGCTTCCTGTCCTACCCCGTCGCCGACGCGGCGTCGCAGAGGCAGGTACATCCATCCCGGTGGCTGCTGGAACAGGCGACGGCCCTGGAGGGGAGGCCCGTGCACACCAACGGGCTGGGCAGGCTGGGAGACCGCGACTGGCTCTCCGTTGACGTCTCCGCTGAGCGTTCCCTGGCCGAGGTGTCCGGTACATCCCTAGCCGACGGCCACGACTACTATCTGAACCGGCTCGTGCTGTGGCGCAACGCCAAAGGGCGGATGGGAGCTCACCCCCTGGCAGGGAACGGCGCGCTGGCGCGGGCTGACCGCCTGGGCCTGAGCCGGTACGCGCTTGGCCTTACCGAGTTCGACGGCGATCTAACGTCCGTGGCGGCAGAGGCCCGCTTCGCCGGGGCCCTGCAAGGAGCGGCGGTCTCTCCCACCAGCCTGGAGACCTGGGCAGGGTGCCCATTCCGTTACTTCCTGAGCAACGTCCTCCGCCTCAGCGCGTTGGAGTCTCCGGAGGAGACCGCTGTGATCAGCGCCTTGGAGCGGGGGAGCCTGATTCACAGTATTCTGGAGCGGTTCGTATCGGAGACCCAAGCCATAGGCGCGCCGTGGGGAGAGGCGGGCCACCGGAGGTTGATGGAGCTTGCAGAGGAGTCCTTTGCCGAAGCCGAAACCCGCGGTGTCACCGGCAAACCGCTGCTCTGGGACCTGGCCAAGCAGGACATAAGGGAAGACCTGTCGACGTTTCTCGAAGAAGACGCCCGGCTGAGAGCGAATAACGATACCGGGTCTGTGACGCTGGAGGCCAGGTTCGGCATGGGAGGGGAATCGCCGGAGGTCACGGACGAGGCTACGGGGTTGAGATTCCGGGGCATCATCGACCGTTTGGACATCAGCGCCGGTGGCGACTCCGCCCTCGTCATCGACTACAAGACCGGTAGCAGCTACTCCTACAGGAACCTGGAGAAAGACCCCATAGACAACGGGAAGCGGCTGCAGTTGGGGGTCTACTCCCTGGCCGCCCGCCGGTTGTTTCCCGGAGCCGCCAACCTCCGAGCCGCGTACTGGTTCACCACCAATCGAGCGAACTTCGAGCTTTTCCCGCGGCAATTCTTCGACATCGACGACGAAGAGACCTCAGAGCGATTCCGCTACGGAGTGTCCACCATCGTTGAGGGCATCCGGTCAGGGGTTTTCCCCGCAAATCCCGGCGCCCCGGGCGACCGTGGACAACCGGAAAACTGCCGGTACTGCGATTTCGACTCTCTCTGCCCCTCACGCCGGGTCGAACTATGGCGTCGCAAGCGGGAAGACCCGTTGCTCGGCTCGTACCTGCGGCTGGCCTTGGGAGGCCCTGCTGATGCTGAGGAGGGAGGGGACTAGCTTGCACCAGGAACCCTCCAACGGCGCAGACCTGAACGCCGCGTTCCGCCCGAGCGATGAGGCGGCCAGGCAGGTCATTGAAAACGAACTGGGGGAGACCCTGTTCGTGGAGGCCAGCGCCGGGACCGGAAAGACCCACAGCCTGGTGGCCCGGACGGTGAACCTGGTGGCAGAAGGCGTGACCACCCTGGACCGCATCGCCGCCATCACCTTCACCGAGGCCGCCGCCTCGGAGCTCAGGCACCGCGTTCGCGAAAGGCTTGAGGTGGAGGCGGAGACAACCGGGGACGAGACTCGCAGGGAGCGCTGCCGGCGGGGCATCACTGATCTGGACCAGGCCACAATCCGCACCCTGCACTCCTTCGCCGGAATGCTGCTCCATGAACGGCCCCTGGAGGCGGGCTTGCCGCCGGGGTTTGAAACTACGGACGAGATAGCCGCCGGCCTCAGGTTCGATGAAGCCTGGGAGGAGTGGCTGGACGCAGTCCTGGAACCAGACTCTTCTCTGGCCCCTCGCGTTTCCCTGGCCCTGACGCTGGGGCTGTCTCTGGAGCAGCTCAAGCAGGTGGCGCGGTCATTCCACGAGAACTACTCCGACATGAGGGAAGCGGAGTTCGAAGCCGGGCCTGCGCCGCGAGGCGATGCCGCCCGGATCGTGCTGGAGGGGTGGCCGCAGGTCGAGCGTCTTTGCGACTTCTCGCGTCTCGGCGAAGATGACGTTTTGTACAACCACGCCCGGGGAAAGCGGGGAACCCTGAACCGGCTGTCTGAGGCCGAGGCTGGTTCTGTCACCTCCTTCCGGCTATTGCAGCACCTCCTGCCGCTGAGACAGAACCGGGGCAGGCAGGGCGATTGGGAAACCGACCCGGAATCCGGCGTCAACGCCTGCAAGTCCCTGAAAGACCTGCTGGACGATTTGAACCAAATCGTATCGGGGGAGTTGGAAAACGCCCGGCGGTACGCCCTCGCCCAAATCCTGCACGGGTTGCGGGATTTCGCCATTGGGTACACTGAGCGGCGCCGGGCGGAGGGCAGGGCGGACTTCCACGACCTGCTGGTCTGGGCGAGGGACATGCTCCGTGATCAGGTGGAAGTGCGTGACCACTTTCGCCGTCGTTTCACACACATCCTGATAGACGAGTCCCAGGACACCGACCCCATCCAGGCTGAGATCGCCATGTTCCTGGCTGAAGACGCCGCCGGAGGAACCGCAAACGGCCCTCGCCCCGTGTCATGGGACAGAATCAGCCCTGAAAGGGGAAAGCTGTTCGTCGTAGGCGACCCCAAGCAGTCTATCTATCGCTTCCGCCGCGCCGACGTGGAGCAGATGCGTTTGATGCAGGAGCGGATGGAGCAGGCCGGGGGCCGGACCGTCAGCCTTGTGCAGAACTTTCGCTCTCAGCGTCCCGTCACCGACTGGGTCAACCACCTGTTTGCGCGCTGGATGGGGGAAGGCAACCCTGGCGACGGCGCAGGATACGTCCAGGCTGACTACGAGGCTATGACCCCTCGCTGGCAGGCCGCCACGGAAAGCCCCCTGGGGCCGCGGGTCTGGGCGCTCTCAGACGCGGCCATGGACGCTCCCATCAATGAGGTCAGACAGCAGGAGGCCGCAGAGATCGCCGCCCTTCTGAGGCAGATTGTCGAACAAGGCTGGCAAGTCCTGGACCGCGACGCCACTGACGAGGCGGGCCGTGAGACCTACCGGGCCGCCGGGTACTCCGACATCTGCATACTCATGCCGGCCCGCACCGGGCTGGCCTTCCTGGAGAGGGCAATGGAGGACCTGGGCGTTCCCTACCGCCTGGAGAGCGCGTCCCTGGTGTTTGAGACCCAGGAGATTCGGGACCTGTTGAACTGCCTCAAGGCCATTGATGACCCGGCGGACCAGGTGGCGACGGTGGCGGCTCTCCGTTCCGTGGCCTTTGGCTGCTCAGACGTCGACCTGTTCACCCACTACCGGGACGGAGGGCGATTCGACTGCTTCTCCGTTCCACCGGGTGAGGCTGCCGGCCCGGTATGGGAAGCCTTGTCGGTACTGCGCCGCTTCCACGAAGACCGGCTCTGGCAGTCCACCGCCTACCTCATCGACAGGTTTGTCCGGGAGCGGCGGCTGATGGAAATCGCCTCCGGCCACCCCAGGATGAGGGAGCAATGGCGCCGCTACCGGTTTATGGTGGAGCGGGCCTGGCAGTTTGCCGCCGCCGGAGGAGGCTCATTGAGGGCCTACATCCAGTGGGTGGAGAACCAGATGGCCGAGAGAGCCCGGGTGACCGAGTCGCCTGTTCCAGAATCGGACGAGGAATCGGTGCGGGTGATGACCACCCACGCGGCCAAGGGGCTGGAATTCCCGATTGTGGTGGTGACCGGCATCAACTCAGACAGGGGATCGCGCGTGGATGCAGTCCTTTTCGATCGCAGCAACGGAAGGGTTGAAGTGGGGATTGGGCCGCAACAGAGCCGCGCCAGCACGTCCGGCTATGAGGAGCTGAGAACCAGGGAAGGCCTGATGGCAAGCGCAGAGGAGGTGCGCCTGATGTACGTGGCCACGACCAGGGCCCGCGACCACCTTGTACTCAGCCTGCGCAGGTCCGCCAACCAATGGGGCGAACGGACCCGGGCGGCGGAAATCTCCCGCCACCTGGCAGACTCCCCGCATCTCTGGGAGCCCGTTGCCCTGGCTCCGACTCCCATCCCGCAAGGCGGAGACGGGGAGCTTCCGAGCGTCCACGCCGTGCAGGTCGCACCGGAGCACACCGTCGAAGCCTGGGAGCAATGGCAGCAGGAGCGCGAGCAATTGGTGAGAGCCTTGAGCCGTCCGTCGTACGCCGCCGCCACCGGCCTTCGCAAGGCCGGGGAGGAGGACAAGCCGGAACAGGAGCACGTCGAGCCCTGGCGGAGGGGCAGGGCGGGGACTTCAGTGGGCCGGGCGGTCCACGCCGTCCTGCAATCCATTGACCTGTCCACCGGAGACGGGCTGGAGGAACGGGCCCGCGCCCAGGCCGCCGCCGAGGGCATACCCGGGCGGGAGGCTGAGGTAGCCCGCTTGGCCCGCTCGGCGGTGGAGAGTCCCATGGTCAGACGGGCAGTGGCGTCAGGACGCCTCTGGCGGGAGGTGCCCGTGGCTGCGCCTGTTGGAGACGGTTCGCTGCAGGGGTTCATAGACCTGCTTTTCGATGAACCCGACGGCATGGTGGTGGTGGACTACAAGACGGACGCCGTGACGGCAGGCGAAGTGCCGGAGGCCGTGGCGCGATATCGACTGCAGGGCGGGGCCTACGCCTATTCCGTCCAGGAGATCACCGGCAGGCCGGTCAAGGAGGTGGTCTTTCTCTACCTCCAGCCCCGGCAGGAAGTCAAGCTGGAGGGTCTGCCCGAGGCTATGGTAGAGGCGGTGAACGCCGCGGAAGAGCTGCTGGCCGGAGGCCCTGAGTGAGTTCAGACGCTCCTTGAGGAACACCTAGAGAGGTCTCCGCGCCTGGAGACCCCTGCACAACTACGGCGCCACTCTGAAAGGCGTACGTTTCTCGTCATTCCCGCGAAAAGAGAGCTTTGCACAACTACGGCGCCACTCTGAAAGGCGTACGCTTCTCGTCATTCCCGCGAAAGCGGGAATCTCATTCCTTCTATTCCGAGTGCCCTAGACCCCTGTTTTCGCAGGGGTGACGAAGAGGGAAGACCCCAACCACGGGTTATTCAAGGGTCTCCGAAAGCGGGAATCCATTGCCCTATATATCAAACGCTTGGATTCCGGCGGAAGCCTGCTCCGCATCAAGTACGGGGCCGCGCAGGGATAGCAGAGAAGATCGCCGTCCGACACGGGGCGGGAACGCGCTAGCGGCCCTTGAAGTTGGGCCTCCTCTTCTCGATGAAAGCACGAACGCCCTCCTTGTGGTCCTCTGTAGCCCGTGCGATAGCCCCAGCCTGGGCATTGCTGGCGAAATGCTCCCGGAAGGTCTGATGGGTGGCCTTGTGAGTCATCATTTTAATGAGGCCCATCTGGACGGTGGGCCCCTGGGCCAGCTTTGTAGCCAGCTCCATTGTGGCATCCATCAGCTGCTCATGGGGGACGACTTTGTTGGCCAGCCCAATGCGATAGGCCTCCTCTCCACTGATAGGCTCGCCCGTGTATGACATCATCAGGGTGTTGGAGATACCGATGAGGCGCTGGAGCTGCCAGATGCTGCCGTCTCCCGAAACGATGCCGTTGCGAATGAAGGCTTCGCAGAAGGCGGCCTGCTCCGAGGCGATGCGGAAATCGCATGAGATAGCTATGCCGTCCCCTATGCCATAAGCGGGCCCGTTGACCGCAGCGATAGAGGGTTTCTGCAAGTTCCACAGCTTCCAGATGATGGATGGGCCTTCAAACTGCCCATGCTCATAGGCGTATCCGGCCGGGTCCATGCGCTCCCAGACGCTGGGCTCCGCAGGCGGCGCTGCCGATTCCTCACGCTCACGGATGCTCTGATTGAAGCCTTTCACATTGGCGCCGGAGCAAAACGCGCGCCCCTCTCCTGTGATCACCAGGCACCGGAGATCGGGGTCCTGGGCCAGACGGTCGATTTCAGATTCCGCCTCCTGGGCCAGTTGACCACCCCAGGAGTTCCGTGTAGCGGGGTCGTTCAGAGTTAGAATAAGCACCCCGTCCCTTGTTTCTGAGCGAATAAACTCGAAGGCCATGATCCCTCCATCCGTTAAAGTGCCCGCGGGAGCGCGGAGCCGCGGAAATTATCTTATGTTGCTTACGGGTGTGTCAATTTGCTGAGATAGTTGGTATTCCCTGGGCGTGTTCGTGTTGCCAACTCCCAAAGTGAACCCTGCCTCTTGCCCGCTCATAGCTTGCCCCGTACTTGATACGGGGGTGAGCTTGTCGAACCAGAGCGGGCATACTACAGCCTAGAAGCTCCCGCTCATACCCTTCGACAGGCTCAGGGTGAGCGGGAAGCTCTTACCCTTAGACAGGCTCAGTGCCTGCCACGTACCCCGATACGGGGGTGAGCGGGCAAGAGGTGGTATTACTACCAGCGTTGGCATTACCAGCACGTTTGGGGAATACCGGTGAAGAGATGTGAAGGAGCGGGCGTTGGAGGGAACGCGCAGGATAGCCCTTGACGTTACGGCGCACAGGTCTTATGTTAGCCGCAACCCGTGCATCGGCTGAGGCGGGAGCCCCTGAATCGGGGATGCAGTCGCGGCAGGGAGACAGCAATCGGAAAGGAGCGTAGCAGAATGGCAATCAAATCGTTGGAAGCGGTAAAGCTCTCTATTGACGGGCCGGTGGCGGTCATAACCCTGAACCGGCCGGAGCGGCTGAACGCCGTGAACACGGAGCTGAGGGAGGGCCTTCACTCTGCCCTGGATGAGGTGGCAGCCAATGACGATGTTCGCGCGGTAATTCTCACGGGCGAAGGCAGGGGGTTCTGCGCCGGGGCGGACGTCACCGGGATGCGCGCCCAGGCGGAGGGGGATCAGGAGACCCTGCGCCAGCGGCGGGAGCAGGAGGTGCAGGCCGGGATGCAGCGATACCCGGCCCGGTCGCTGCCGGTCCACATCCGGGCGATTCCCCAGCCTGTCATCGCTGCGCTGAATGGCGTGGCCGCGGGCATGGGCCTCTCCATTGCCCTTAGCTGCGATATTCGTGTCGCTTCGGAGCAGGCTCGATTCGCCAGCATCTTCATCAAGCGGTCCATAATGCCGGACACGGGAGCAACCTACTTCCTGCCCCACATAGCGCCTAGCGTGGCGGCGGAGATGGCCCTCACGGGCAACGTGTACGACGCCAGGTGGGGCCTGGAGAAGGGCCTGGTCACCAAGGTCGTCCCTCACGACTCTCTTCTGGCGGAGGCGCGGGTGTACGCCGACACCATCGCGGGCAATCCGCCCATCGGGGTGCGCATGACCAAGCTCCTGATCCAGCGCGGGATGGACGCCGACCTCCAGCAGGCCCTGACCAATGAGAGCTACTACAACTCCCTGGCCGCTCAGACGGACGACCGGCGGGAGGCGGTGCTCTCCTTCCTGGAGAAGCGAGAGCCTCAGTTCAAGGGAAGGTGATTCCTTCCTCGGAATCCGGCGGGCATCTCTAACGGCGGACCATCCACTGTAAGATGCAAGACAGGCGTGATGCCCTTGCGATTGCTCACCTGCAGGGGTCGCTGCTGAGGCGTGCCGCCCGTTTAGCGATTGCGGCGAGAGTACCTGTAGACCACCAGGAGAATGAACAGAAGGCCAATTACCAGAACAGCCCACAGCAGGCCGGGCAAGCCTTCATCCGCCTCCGGGGTCTCCGTTGCAGTGGGGGCGGCCGGAGTCTGAGTGGGTCCGGTGGTGGGTTCCACGGCTGGTTCCGAAGTTGCCGTGGGTAGGGGAGTGGGCATAAGCGTCGCTGTGGGCTCGGGCGTCGGTTCCGGCGTCGCCGTGGGCTCGGGCGCTGGTTCCGGCGTCGCCGTGGGCTCTGGGATGGGCGTCGCCGTGGGTTCCGGAGTGGGCGTTGGCTCGGGCTCCGGCGTGGGAGTCGATGCTGGCGCTGGCATAGGCGTCGGCGTAGGCGCTGGGCCGACCCGCAGCGTGGTGTGGCCCCCAACTGCTTGCTCCTCCCGGTCTACGTTCTTGATGACGCCGGAGAAGGTGTACTGGCCCTCCGTGCTAGGGACGTTGACGCTGTAGGTGAAGACGGTCTCACCCAGCAGGTTGAACCGAACGGTCTGCCCATCCACCTCGATATGGGCTTCGTCAAGGCTGGATCCCAGGAAGGTGAAACCCTCAGGCAGGTCTTCCACCACCTGGCCAAAGACGCCGTAGTCGCTTGCCGTGACTGTTACCTGGAGTTCACTCCCGGGCGCGGCCCAGTCCTCCTGGAAGGACCTGGTGGCGGTATGGGACTGGGCTTCCAGAGTCTCGGGCTGCTCCAGCATGGAGATTACGCTCATCACAGTGACTGCAAAGACGGTAACCGCAGCCAGGGGAATCCGATTCATCATGTTCTCCTGTCAAGTTGACACTTGGGTTTGCCTCTGCTATCCCGTGTGCGCATAGTAGAGCGACAACACCGGCAGTATTGTCTCCAGTTCGATAAGCCTGGCGAAATAGTCGCTGACCGCCCTGAGCGCCTCGCTCCTCTCAATAGTGCCTTGCCGTTGGTGTCGTAGTGCCGAGCCCGGGGCTCAACCACTACCACGGTCACATCGATAGAGAAGGTGACGCTGCCTCCGCCCTGCAATGTGCTGGTGGCGCTTAGCCTGACTCTATACCTGCGACCTTCCTCCAGCGAGACTCCCTCCCCAACGCGCAGCTGTCCGGTACCCTGGTCAACGGTGAAGAGAGAGGAGTCCTCCCCGGACAGGGAATAGGTAAAGGCAGAGCCAACGGGGTTTATAGCGCGTACCGGGTTCTCCACAGGGTCACCGGACCTGGCGGACTCTGGCAACTGGCGCGTTGTGCTGGAGCCTTCGGTGAAGCCCGGCGGATCAACCTCCATCTCTGTTACGGCTCCGCCTCCTTCTCCGCCGCCACCACCACCTCCGCCTCCACCGATGCTCCGCTGCGCTACCTAGGTGACGTTGATGGTCACGGTGATAGTTGCGTCCACGCTTGTTGAAGGGGAGTAGGAAGAGTTGAAGCCGTCCTGGACGCGTACCTGTACTTCGTAGGTGTTCGCACCCTCCGGGTCGTAGTCAAGGACGGCCCACGTTTTCAACTGGCCTGTCGCCGGGTCGATGTCAAAGAGGGCGGCGTCAGACCCGCCCAGCGAGTAGGTGAGAATGTCGTCGCTGTCAGCGTCGGTTGCCCGCACGGGCGCGCCGATGTTCCTGCCCGCCGCCGTACCCTGGCCGACGGAGCGCTCGGCCGTGGCGTCCGAAAACTGGGGCGCACTGTTCGTTCCGGGTTGGTTGGTGGAGTCGCCTATTCGCCCGGCCAGCGCCGCTGATGCCTCCTTGCCGCTGCCACGTTCGTCTTCGTAGGCGGCGGTGGCCCGCAGGTATTGGTCAACGTCGTCGGCGCCTGCCGTGTAGCTGCTCGACGTCGCGCCCGAAATGTCCCCCCAGTTGGACCTGGTGGAAGAACGCTGCCATTGCCAGTTGACACTGCCAACCACGGTGTCGTCGTCATCCAGCTCGGCTTGGAAACTCGTCCCGTCCCACCCGCGCTCGGGATCGATGGTGACTACGCCCGCTTCCTCAAGATCCGTCACAGTGACGGACACGAACAGGGAGCCAGACAGGCCATCTTCGTCTTCGGCGGTGATGGTCACCGAGTAGTCTGTTCCATCCTCATAGCTGGGCGGCGTGGCAAAGTGGAGCTGACCCCGCTGGGAGATCCAGAACGTGCTGCCGCTAACCGACCACGTCAGCGTGTCCCGCTCCGGGTCCGTGCCCGTGTAGGTCGCGACCGCGCGGTTCAGGTTCTCCACCACGCTGGGAGAAGCGTCGCCGGACACGACGGGCGCCTCATTGACGTTGGTCAGGGTGATGGTCACGTTTTGCCGGTCGTCTATGGCGTCGCTGTCCGGGTCGCCGAGGGAGTTCGCGCCGTCCGTTACCTCTACAGTCACGCGCAGGGTGCGCTTGGTCTCAAAGTCCAGTTGCGCGCCGGCCGCGACCCGCAGTTGCCCATTGTTAGTGCCAATGGTGAACAGCGCTGCGTCCGTTCCCGTCAGCGAGTAGGTTAGCGGGTCGTTGTTGAAGTCGCTTGCGACGACGGGGGCGCCAACGAGCGTGCCGCCGCTGGAGTTCTCCGCAATCTCTCTACGGCCGTCCTCTGTAGCCGGGAATGTGGGCGCCGAGTTCACCGGCGGCGGCTGCCCGACGCGAGGAGAGACCTTAATGGCCGTCTTGCCCGAGCCCTCGCCGTCGTTGTAGCTGGCGATCGCGCGGATGTAGTTGCCCTCGTCGCTGTCAGCCGGCGTGAAGGTGCTGTTGGTAGCCCCCGCAATGTTGGCCCATCCAGACGTGCTGCTGCTAGAGCGCGACCATTGCCACGTTACGTTGGTCGGGCCGTCATCGTCCTCCAGCGTGGCAGTCACCGGGACCCGCGCCTGGATGGTGGCCGTCTCTGAAGAGAGCGTGACGGTCCCCGGCTCTTCCACGTTCTCCACCGTTATCGTCACGTTCTGCGTGTCGTCGATGGTTGTAGACGTGGCTCCCGTGCCGTCTTTGCCGTCATGCACCTCAACGGTGACCTGGTAGGTGGACTTGGTCTCGAAGTCCAGGGCGTCCTTTGTGCGAATCTGGCCGGTGCCCGTGTTGATGGTGAATGCGGCGGCGTCCGTTCCGGTCAGTGAATACGTCAACCGGTCCCCCTCCTGGTCTTCCGCCGCCACCGGCGCGCCAATGTTTGCGCCCGCCCGGGTGTTCTCAGGCACCGCGCGCTGGCCCGTCTCCGTCGTTGGGAAGAGGGGCCGGCGGTTCTCGCTGGGCACGGGGCCGGCAATTGCCTCTGCTCGCTTGCCGCCGCCGCGCCTGTCCGTGTAGGTGACCGTGGCCCGCACGTACTTGCTCACGTCCGCGGCCGTGGGGGTGTAGGGATTGGAAGTGGCCCCGTTGATGTTCGTGAACGACCCAGTTGACGTGTCCCCCCGCGACCACTGCCACGTCAGGTTGCTGACGGTTCCGTCCTGGTCGGACAATGTCGCGGTTGCCTCCTCCCAGTTCGTGAATTCGGTGGCCGACTGCCGCAGAGGGCGTCTCTGGTATGAGGAGTCCGGTGTCAGGAGGGTCGATTATATCAGTTGCGTGTTAAGAACACGTGAGGATATCCCGTAAAATCGGCCAATTGGTGTGAGGTTTGTGTTAAGTCTGTGTAATCCCCGCGCAACCGGCTGGCGCCTATGCCGTTTGGGCTGGCAGAGATATGGCTCAGGCAAAGCGATCTGGAGCGGAGCGTAGAGTGGACACGCCATAACGACCCGCGTTGCTGGAGCGATTTGGACGCCGCCCCTGTCCTGGCGGAATGGTCAGTCCAAGGACGGGGAACAGACAAGGGAACTGCGAGAGATTCTCTTCAAGGTGAGTCTGCCTTGGGCATCCTGTAGCCAACACGAAGCTCGGTGAGTATGTAGGTCGGGTTGTCGGCGTCGTCACCCAGCTTGTGGCGGATGGAGCTTATGGCGGTGCGTATAGGCCGGACGTCGCCGTCGCCTTCCACTCCCCAGACTCGCCTCAACAGGGATTCGTAAGTCACAATGCGCCCCGCGTTGGCCGATAGCTCAACGAGCAACCGGTACTGGATGGCAGTCAAGTCCACCGGAACTCCCCTGAGGGTCACCAGGCGTTCCGTATAATCTATGGTCAGGTCTCCCACTGTATAGGGAACAGACGGCTCGGAAGTTGTGCGTCTACGAAGGACCGCCCTGATACGGGCCACAAGCTCCGTTGGCGAGAATGGCTTGACCACGTAGTCGTCGGCGCCCATCTCGAAGGCCCTGGCAACTATCTGGTCCTGACCGTAGGCGGACACGAAGATTACCGGTACGTCTCCTATCCTCACTATGTCCTTCATCAGATCCAGCCCGTAGACTTCAGGCAGCATCAGGTCTAGGAGCACCAGGTGGGGCTTCTCCTCCTCCATCAGGCGAGGCACGTCGTTCGGGTCTCCGGTGGCAATCACGGTGTAACCCGACTTGACCAGGGCGTCGCGAATATACCTGAGCGCCTGATCGTCATCATCCACAGCCAGGATGCGCACCTGTTCCCACCCTGACGTGCGCGCGGGCCGGGTGGAGACCTGCGGGGGCGGGGAGACGAAGCCCGCCTCTTCGACTGTGGGAATCGTGAAGGTGAACTTTGCCCCCAGGCCCGGCCCGTCGCTCTCGGCCCATATCCGGCCGCCGTGCCCTTCCACTATCCCTTTGCACACGGCGAGTCCGAGCCCGGTGTCTCCTCCCTGCTCCTCTGCATCAAGCCGGGAGAACTTCCTGAACAGGCGCGGCAGGCTCTCGGCGGGTATGCCCCTGCCTTCGTCTGAGACGGACACGAAGACCTGCAGATCGCCCGGCGCGGCGCTCACCCTGATAGTGGAAGACACCGGCGAGTTCCGCGCCGCATTGACCAGCAAGTTGCCAAGCACCTGGACAATACGCGATCTGTCCGCCATGACCCAGGGCAGGTCAGGGGGGATGTCCATGCTGAGGTTGTGCCTGTGCCCGCCGATGCGGAAGGCGTTCCCGGCCTCACCAATGAGGACCTCCAGGTCTGTCGGCTCCGGGGAAACCGGCAGCGTGCCCGTCTCGATGCGAGCGACGTCGAGAAGGTCCGTGATCAGCGAACGCATCCGGTCTGTCTGTTCAAAGATGATTCGATAGAACTGGCGCATCTCCGCAGGATGCATGTTGGAGGGCTCTTCCAGCAGCGCGGATACCGAGCCCCTCACCGTGGCCAAGGGTGTGCGGAGCTCATGGCTCACCGTCGCCAGGAACTCGGCTCGCAGCCGCTCAAGCTCCTTGAGAGGTGTCATGTCCTGCATCGTCACGATGAGGCTCTCCACCTCACCGTCCTTTGAAAGGATGGGGTTGCCGTTCAGCAGCACAGTGACGCTCCGTCCGTCGGGCACACTGAAGACCATCTCCTCCGCCCGCACCTTCTCTCCGGCCCTCAGCAACTGGTCTATAGGCACATCAGCCAGGGAGAGCTCCCGCCCGTCGGCGCGACGGATCGTCAGAGTCTCTAGGAGATTCTCCGATGGTTCTTCCGGCGCCAGCAACACATCGATGATCCTCATCCACTCCCGGTTGGTGGAAACAGGGGCTCCCGTTCTGGCGTCGAATACCGCAACGCCCACCGGGGTTGTACTTATCAGGGTCTCCAGGTCGGCCCTGGAGCGCATTTCTTCCCGGTATCTGCGAGCGTTGGCGATTACCATCGCCGCCTGTGAGGCGAACATGACCAGCGTCTCGGCATCCTCCTCACTGAACCTTCTGCCCTCCCTATCATGGCCCAGCCATATGATCCCCACGGGTTCGCCGCGGTGCCTCAAGGGCGCTGCCATACCTGCGAATACGGTCATTGGCAGCCGGCCATCCAGTCCAACCGATTCTGCATACTCATAGTAGTTGTCCACGCGCAGCGGCCCGGGGACCTTGCTGAAGTGATGAAATATCCTCATCCCACCCGGCAGCTCAATGAGCGCAAGGTGTTCCTCTTCTGTCGTTCCGGAGGTTAGGAGCGCGCCAAGGCCGCCGACTTCATTCATGGTCGCAATGACTC
Source organism: Dehalococcoidia bacterium (assembly GCA_034422115.1). GTDB lineage: Bacteria > Chloroflexota > Dehalococcoidia > Lucifugimonadales > UBA2985 > DAOUJW01. The sequence continues at coordinate 50,788 of DAOUJW010000019.1, forward strand.
CGTACCGGGCATTGGTAAGGTAGCGCGCATTATCAATGACTTCCTGAAGGACGACGTTGAAGTCAAGGCTCTCGTTGATGCGCACGCTGGCCTCGCTCAGCCTGGACAGCCGTTCCCGCAGGGCCTGGATTTCTTGCAACAGATCGTCTTCTCGATTCACGCTATAACCTCGTCAGGGACGGGTAAGGGTGTATCCGGCGTCCGACACGGGCCTGGCAGGGACCGGATTCGGCCCGAACGGTACAATCGTACCAACTTGACACAAAGTTTACAACAATTGGCGGCAAAACGCCCACGTCTTCACGCCTGGATTACACGCGTCCGATACCATGCGGTTCTGTCTACCGCATACTTTGGTTTGTGACGCCCCTATCCCCCAGCATCCAGAGCGCACCCTGTGTCATATTCCCCGAACTCGAACCAGATGGAATTGCACCATCGCTGGAACTCCGCAACTCGCCCGCCACTCACGGAAACCTCATAGCTGCCGTCTTGGTTGCGGGACACCTGGAGGCGAACGCCGCCGCCGATGTCGCGCGACTCGCCGTCCTGTACGACCGAGAAGTCGTCCCGGCCCCAGTTCACATCGTCGGCGACATCAGGGTTGCGCTCGTCGTATAAGGCTGGGCCGAAGCGGGCGTTCGTCCCCGTGCCGGTGGACTGGTCGTACCGGCTCACAAGCACCCCGTCGTAGCGAAAGGCGCGTTCGGAAGTCGGTGTGTACACCTGGGGCGTCTGGTCCACGTAGGCGGGGTTGCGCTCGTCAAGCACCTCGACCGTGGTGAAGGCGTACTTTCTCCCGGACGAAATCACGAGGAGCTGATTGCCCCTCTCCCGCGGCGGCTGCAGCGTGTACGTCCCGGAATCGGCCAGGTGCAGCGCGACCTCAGACGGGTCTATCCACCCCGCCGCGTAGCGGTTCACCGCCAGGGTAGAGGGCATGTCCTGGTGCCAACCCGGCGTAGCATTCAGCGATAGCGCCGACATGAAGTCCAGGGCGTTGCTGTACGGGTTGGGGATTCCGTCTTCCTCTTCGGGCCACCGGACCTCGGCATGGGAGTGAGGCCAGCTCATCCAGGCATGGCCAATCTCGTGCACCAGCGCTTCCATGTTCGCCTCGCGCAGGCTGACCAGGCCCATACGCACACCACCGTTGAAGGCATCACCGCCCCGGTCGGTAGTCACGTCGGTCAGCAGAAGGCGGTTCAGGCCCCCGGGAGCGCCCAAATCACAGGGGTAGGTGTCCGCCGCCTTGCCCCGGCAGTCCATCACATTTGCAAGCCGGATCTGCTGGCCATGCACGTCATTTGGAGAGCCTTCTCCTTCCAGCGCAAAGTCATTCCCCGCGTGGAAACGCATCCTGAGCTTGCCCTCCGATATCTTCCCGTAATAGGCGGCGACGTGCGTGTTCAGGATGTTCACCGCCTCAGCCATTCCCATGGTCTCCCGCTCCCCGTCGTCCTCGAACCATCCGGGCGCATCCGGCGGCACGCGGACGATGTCAACCGCAATGTCCAGGTCGCCCAGCGAGTAGTATGACGGGTCGACCGGCGGGTCCAGGTAGGTACTGTCCGGGTACTTCCCAACCGGCGTACACCCCCCGAAGCCCATGAAGCCGTAGCGCAGGTAGCTGCCGTTGCCGTAGAACCGGATGAGGGACAGGGGGTCGGAGCCGCCCAGGTCGGTCATCCCGGCCTCTGTCCAGGGAGATGTGTCGTTCTCATGGGACAGGCAGGAGTACGGCTCCGACTCCCTCCACCAGTCTTGAGGTTCCATGCCGTTCCACCTGGCGAAGGGATCGTCATCCATCGGCCTCGCTACACCGGGAGGCACGACCGTCGGCCACGGCGTAGAGCTATCCTTTACCGTCGGCGATGGCGTAGGACTCTCCACAACCGTGGGTGCAGGTGTAGGGTCAGAAGCTGTACCCAGGTCCGCCGGAGTTCCGTCCGGCTGCCCATTGCAGGCCGCCAGCACTATGAGCAGCAGCAGGACCATGCAGAGCGTCACAAGGGCCGCACGCCCGGATGGGCGGATGGCCGCACGCGCCGATCGTTGAAGCTGTTTCAACTCATCGCTCCCTTCGGTATTCTCTGGGTGTGTTGGTAATGGCAATTCCTGAAGTGAACCCCGCCTCTTGCCCGCTCATGGTGAGCCTGTCGAACCATTTGAGCGGGCAAAGAACAACCGTGAAGCTCCCGCTCATACCCTTCGACAGGCTCAGGGTGAGCGGGAAACAAGGTGTATCAGCAGATGTATGCTGTGGCGAGGAGGAACGCCAACAAGCTCCAGGAGTACCTTCCCACCGGCCATTACACTGCTCCTGTACACGACGTCATGCCGTTACCCCGTCCTCCTGCTCCTCTGACTGTCCCAACCTGTAGCCGGCCCGGGGCTCGTTGAAGATGTACCTGGGGTTGTCGGCCGTCTCCCCCAGCTTCTGGCGCAGCCGCCTCACGTAGCCCCGGACAACACTGAAATCGTCAGGCTCCCTCGTCGACCATACCCGGCTCATCAGGCGCTCCCGGCTCAGCGGCCGGCCTACGTTCACCGCAAGCTCGCAGAGCAGGCGGTACTCCGTTTCAGTCAGCGCCACCGTCCGGCCGCCCACCGTCACCCGGCGCCGGGCGTAGTCCACGGTCAGGTCCTCCAACTGGAATGACCCCTGGTGCGGCTCCCTTGCCGGCGAGTCCCGCCGCTTGAGCGCCGCCCCCACCCGGGCCACCAGCTCTGTGGGCGAGAATGGCTTGGAGATGTAGTCGTCTGCGCCGCTTTCGAAGGCTTGGGCAAGGTCTCGCTCCTGGCTGCCACCGTGCCCAGACAGCAGCACCACCGGCGCATCGGTCACCTTTGATATGCGCTGCATCAGCCCCGACCCGTCGGTCCCGGTCATCGCCGAGTCCAGCAACACCAGGTGGGGCCGCTCCATCACGATGAGCCGCTCCACCTCCTCCGGGTCCCAGGTGGCCGTGGGGGTGTAGCCCGCCTCCGTCAGGGTGTTGCGTACGTGCCACAGCACCTGGGGGTCGTCGTCCACCACCAGCACGCGCCCCAGGCCTCTTGCAGCGCGCCGGATGCCGTCTGGAGACAGCCCCGCCTGTTCCATGCGCGGCGCGGCTTCCTCGGCCACCGGCAGGGTGAAGATGAAGCGGGGCCCTGAGCCGGGGCCGCCGTTCTCAACCCAGATGCGGCCCCCGTGGGCCTCCACGATTCCCCGGCACACAGCCAGGCCCAGGGCCTCTCCTCCGGTCACGTTATCACCCCTGCTTCCCGCAATGGAGAGCCTGTGGAACAGCAGAGGCAGGGGTTGGGACGGCTTGTCCCGGTCCTGGTCGACAACGCAAATCGCCACGTGTGCGTCCTCCAGGCGGGCGCTCACCGTGATGACCGCGTCATCCAGGGAGTGGCTTGCGGCATTGGAAAGCAGGCGGTCCAGCACCTGGAGCGTCCTCTGCCGGTCCGCCGCGACCTGGGGCAGGTCCGGGGAAATGTCCACCTCCACCGGACTTCCCGCTCCGCTCTCCCGGAATGACGCCTGAGCCTGTCCCACCAGGAAAGCCACGTCCGTGGGCTCCGGGCTGAGGTGCAGCATCCCGGCCTCAATGCGCGCCACCTCCAGCAGGTCCCAGATCAGCCCCCGCATCCGGTCGGCCTGCCACTGGATGATGCCGAAGAACTGGCGGGCTTTGGCAACGTCCAGCCGGGTGATGTCTTCCATCATGGCGGCGGCGGAACCCTTGATGGAGGTGAGGGGCGCAAGCAGCTCCTGGCTCACCATGCCCAGGAACTCGGCCCGCTGTCGGCCCATATCCTGCATTGGCGCCAGGTCCTGAAGGGTGACCACCACTGACGTCACGCCGCCATCCTCCGACAGGATGGGCGTGGAGTTGACGATGGCGCTGACCCGGCGCCCGTCTGGGACCGCGATGACGATCTCCTCGGCCCGCACCATCTCCACGGCGCTCAACGCCCGCGCCAGGGGATACTCCCTGAGGGAGATCTCACGCCCGTCGGCCCGACGGAAGGTCACCACCTCCAGCAGCTGCTCCGCGGTCTGGTCCGGGTTGCGCAGCTCATCCACAATACGCAGCGCCTCCCGGTTGATGAAGGAAGCCGTCCCCGTACCGGCGTTGAAGACCACCACGCCCACCGGCGAGGTGTTGACCAGCGTCTCCAGACCGGCCCTGGCCCGCTGCTCGTCACGGTAGCGGCGGGCGTTGGCGATGACCAGCGCCGCCTGGGAGGCGAACATCACCAGGGTCTCCTCATCCTCCTGGCCGAACTCCCGGCCCTCCTCCTCGTGTGCCAGATAGACGGTGCCCACACCAACCCTCCGGTGACGGATGGGCGCCACCAGGAGGGAGGACGCCGAAACCGGGGGCGAGAACTCGGGCATACCCAGTACGCCCAGGTGGTCAGCGATGTTGGAGACGCGCAGGGGCGCTTCCAGCCCGCTGAGGTACTCGAAGAAGCCCAACCCCTCGGGCATTTCCCAGAACCGCTGGTGCTCTTCCTCCGTCACCCCGGAGACGAAGAAGTCGGACAGCTCCCCCTTCTCGTCGAGAACGGTTATCGTGCCGTAGCGGGAGCCGGTCAGGGCTCTTGCACTGTCCACCACCTCCTGCAACACCGTGTCAAAGTCCAGGCTCTCGTTGATGCGCATGCTGGCCTCGCTCATGCGTGAGAGGCGGTCTCCCGGCGCCTGGCCTTCGGGTTCCATTTCCGGTTTCTCTTCTCGGTTCAATGCTGCACCTCGTGTGTAGAATTGGTAATTGTGCGGCTAGTGTAGCACATTGCCTTGTCTTTATGAAGGGGTTGTCACAGATAATTCACAAAAATTGTCACTGATAATTTACTGACTAATTTTAGAATTCCCTCTATACTGCTTTTTCGGAAATTCTTACCGGCAGGCGCTCGCGATTGAAAAGATAGAACAGGTAGGCATAAGGAGGCTAATTCTTGACGCAAAATACAGCGGGGACGCCAGACTACACAATGGGTTTCAGCGAGGAGTTTTTGGAGTCCCTCAGGCGAGTCAGGGCGGAGGCCGAAGCCAGCTATCTGCTCCCGTATCTCAGGCCGGGCTTTCGCCTTCTTGACGTTGGCTGTGGACTGGGCGCCATATCATTAGGGCTGGCCAGAGCGGTGTCTCCCGGCGAGATGCACGGCCTGGACATGGAACCGTCGCAGATTGATATGGCACGGTCCAACGCTCAAATGTACGGGGTAGACAACGCAACGTTCCACGTGGGCGACGCGATTGACCTCCCATTCGAGGACGGCTCCTTCGATGTCGTCTCCTTCCAGAACGTCATCATGCACATACCGGACACCCGGAAGGTGTTGGCGGAGGCGAAACGCGTCCTGAAGCCCGGCGGCATCATCGGATGCCGGGAGATGATAACGCAGTCCAGCTTCACGTACCCGGACTTTGGCATCATCAGAAAAGGGTGGGATATGTTCGAAGATCTGCTGGCCGCCGACGACGGGCACCCACAGATGGGCAAGGAGCTGAAGGGCCATCTTGTCAAGGCTGGGTACTCGAACATCAAGGTGACCTTATCGTCAAACCTCTTCAGCACACCCGCAGATATCGATTTCATCTATGGTTTCGTCCAGAAGTGGTTCTTGTCGCCGGAGATTACGGAGGCCGCCGTAAAGTACGGGGCAGCAACTAGAGAACTGTGCGCCGCCATAAGCGCCGCCTATGACAGGTGGAAGGCCGATCCCGGCGCAGTGCTTAGTGTGGCCTTCGGCGAGGTGGTAGCCAACAAGCCTTAGGAAAGGGTCTTACTAACCGTTTTACCCACCAGAAAACCTACCCCTCTTCTTCTCCTTACTGCCCTCGCTGACGCTCAGTTGTTGGGGAGAGGGGTTTGTTATCTGATTCCCCGCCGAGATTGGTTTTCCAATCTCTCCTCTAACTGCTCAATTCGCTTCATCATCAGTTCATTCAAGGCCAATTGCTCATTAAGCACACCTTGAAGGAACTCCGCTGGTATGTAGCCCTTATTCTCTTCAACTCCATCAAGGACACCAACGCCCACCTTCATCCGACCCCAAAGCCGCTTGAAATCATTATCCCTTATAACCACGATACTCTTCTCCTTCTATTATACTCCGGTTCTCCAAATCCCTCTGACACACTTATCGCCAGCAAGGGATAAGAACGAAATCCCCTCTGTCACCATCGACCGAGGGGATTCTGCCTGTTGCGGAGCTAGCTTTCAGGCCCTCAAGATATTAGTTTCATTCCGCACAAAAGCATCTATTGGAGCATTGTGCTCTATCAAGATATCTTCTACCTGCTCCTTGGTTAGCGTCTCAAACGCTACAGCTTGCCCCTCTCCGAAAACTCGATATCGCAGGTTCCTACTCTGCCCCTGATACACGACAAAACCAAGTATACCTCTGGATGGATCCTCATCGACACTAAATATCTTAGTGTCCCTCTCCGTGTCCAGCTCGAACACCTCACCTTGATTCTTGATCATCTTCCTCATGGTGACTCCTTTCATCTATGCTCTTGCTTTCAGCATACCATAGAACAAGCGAAAACAGACTTGTTCAGTCCGTTCTTGGATGTTATAATCCCAAAGCGTTGCTTTGATGTTTCTATCGGAGGGGATTATGAATCAGGAGATAATCAACGCCATAAAGAACAAACAACTAATCCGCCTAGACTACGAACCCGGTGTGCGCATCATTGAGCCTCACACATACGGAAGAAATAGAAACGGCAATGAGTTGCTTCGTGCATATCAAACTGACGGAGCCAGCGCCTCAGGTGAGCAAGAAAACTGGAAGCTCTTTCGTATAGACAGAATCGAATCACTAGAAGTGCTCTCAGAAACCTTTGACGGCCCTAGAGACGGGTACACCAATGGTGATTCTGCTATGACTAGCGAAATTTACGCTGAGCTATAGAGCAATCACACGGACCCGGTTGAAACGCAGGAGCATTGTGCAAAGCGCAGTCAGAACGATGCACCTTCTCCCTATCCGCTCTTTCTTCGATTCTTATCCTTTCTTCAACTACCATTTTCCCTTCTCCTAATCGTAGCAGGTGGAGATAGCCTAATCCCCTGCTCTTGTATTATCTCTAGTCCTGTGCCTCTTGTGAATCCCGAGCAACTTAGTTCCCTCTTCTCTTCAACACTACCACCACTGCGAACAAGACGACTGCTACTACGAAATACCCAATTGCGAGGCCTGTCCGGTCGTTGAACTCCGCAACTCCTGCTGTCACGACAAACAAGAGTGCCAGCCCAAAGAGACCCCAAGTAAGAAGCACTTTGAGTACATCACCGAGAAAGCCCATGTTCACCTCCTAACACATTGTTAGGCTGGCAAGAGCATAGCACACCGAGCTATCGCAGAGCGAATATGAGTGTCTGATTGTTTGAGCTGGTGATAGTCAGTTCGGAGTCGTCGATGTCAAACCCCTTGGCATGGACTAGCAGGTCTAGGTACATCTGCTCCTGCGCGAATAAGTCTTGACTGGGACAACCCCGCTCCGTCCACTCTAGCTCTTCTATGGTGAAGGATGTTCCCGATACGCTATACCTTCCCCGATAAGAGTTGCACCCGGTCCATCCACTGATACCCCACTCGTCGGAGAACTCGACCTCTACATCCCCGATAGCCTGACTCCCTGCTATCGAAGTTAGAGTCCATGATGTGCCAGTCACAACCAGAGGTTGTTCTTCCGATGTACAGGCTAGCACCATCAGTACCACGATAGCCGGGAGTAGCATCCTCATGGCGTTGTGCCTACTTCTTGTCATCAGGGTAAGGCTCATCCGTTCCTTCACCGGAGTCTGAATGGGCCTCAGTCGTGTCCTCGTCGATGTGATAGGTGTCCGTCCCTGTGGACCCATCCGCATCAATCCAGTGGACTACGACGGGATTCTTGTCCGTCACCACTTCCTCTGTCGGTTGAGCTGCCACACCCACCAGCGCGAAGAGCGCGAGACCCAGCACCATCAACACCACCAATATCTTGCTCCGCATAACCCATCTCCTGCGTGTGATGATCCCAGCGTAGGTCAGAAGTGTTAAGAGAGTATGAACGAGCTAGGAAACCCCTTTGCCCTCCTTCTCGTCCGCCTTCTTGAATGTATCCTTGATTTCCTTGATGAGTCCGTTAATGCCCTCTGGCTTTTCGTCCTCTTCATCCCAAGGCTCTTTGCGCTCTGCTTCAACTCTCGGTGCTTGTATCTGTTCGTCTATTGCCATCTCTCTCCTCCGCCAACATCTGCTCTATCTCTTCCGGCGTCCGAGTCCTAACTACCTCTCTCACGATCTCTTCAAAGGAAGCCGGTAGCGGTGGAGGGTAGATGTAGTTGACTTCCTCCGACTCAGGTGTAACCCTTCTGGGTTTCTTCCTTCTGCGATTCCCGTGTGACACTATGGCCTCTCTTTCTACGCTACCATGTCTGCCCAGCGCAGACGCTTGCCGTGCATCCCTCCAATCAGGTTTGCTATCTGAGTCATTGTATCCGACTTCCTATCGCTGTGCCTACCCGCAAATTCGGTTGAATATCTGTGCAGGTGCTTCACGCTGACATGATGGTACACTCCAACGATTCCCCGCTTAAACATCGCCCAAATACTCTCTATCCCGTTTGTGTGCGCCATTCCGTTGACATACTCGCCCTGACTATGCTTGACGGCCTGGTGGAGATGATTGGGGAGTCCCTCGTATGCGAGAGCCTCGTCAGTGTATATCTGCGCACCAGCTTCAATGTAAGTCTCTATGAAGTTGTGGAGAGTGCGCTTATCAGGATTCGCTATCGGCATTGCTATCACCCGATTGGTGATTCGGTCCTTGACTCCAACTACGGGAGTCTTGCCGACGGTTCCCCGTCCAGACTTGAGCCTCTTGTCAGAGTGCTTGTTGTGCTCCTTGCCTCCGATGTAGGTTTCATCTACCTCAACGGGTCCACCAAACAAGCCACCGGGAGACTCCAACGCTCGCCTGATTCTATGTCCCAAATGCCAGGCAGTCTTTTGGCTCACTCCCAAGTCACGATACAGCTTCATTGACGATACACCCTTGAGGTTTGTGCTCATAAGGTAGATTGCCAACGCCCACTTGCTCAGAGGCAAGTTAGATCCGTGCATCACGCTCAGAGTCTTTACCGAGAAATCCTTGCGGCAGTCCCCACACCTGAAAGGCTGAGGCTTGCGAGTTGTCCGCTCCCTGATATCCATTGAACCACAGAAAGGGCAGGCGATGCCATTAGGCCAACGAGATCCTATGAAAAATTGCTCTACCTGGTTTTCGTCTGAGAAGCTATTTACTGCTTCTACTATCGTCATTCCCTTCCTGTAAAACTTGCCGGGTGCTTTCCCCATCTTTACTCCTTTCTGGGTAACATTGTACCACAGAATAGGCGTAAAGTCAACACTTTTAGGATTTAGACCACTGACAAGCTCCGCTCTCTTCTCTCTCCCCGCAGGGCCAGAAAGTGAAGTCCAAGAGCCTAATATCTTCCACATCAACATAGTTGACAGTCACCAACACTCCATTGACGACATCACTTACTTTGGATTGAGAAGAGGTTAGAGAGCATCCAATTTGATATGTGCGCCCAAAGTAGTTCAACTCTACAGGTGGTGGGATAGTCAACTTCATAAGATTTGCTAGGTTAGACTGCACGTTGGCAAATGACTCAAACATCGAACAAGCCATTGGTAGATGTGCTACCATCTCTACAAGCTGGACTCCTACACCCTCACGCTCTATCCAAGTGATATAGTAGCCAGCATCGGTTTTCGAGTTTGCGGTGAAAATGCGCTTTCCTGCTCCTGCTCCACTTCCCTCTACCATAGTCAAGTCCCAACGACTACTATCACTCCGGTAATAGTCCTCTAGCTCTGAACTGGACACTTCAAGAGCGCAATCCGGGGAAGCTGAGCATCGGCCAGTCGTATCCTGTATGGGCAGAGATGTGGGAGTCCGTACAACAGGCACATCTATTCCCAAATACGCTCTAGCCTCAGCTTGGCCTTCGGCAAATACAGCTAAGAGTTCCTCAATGCGCTCTTCCGAACATCTCTCACGACGCAGGATGTCCTCATACTCGTCCTTAGACAGAGAGACGAAAATCCTATTAGATATCAACAATCTGCAATCACCAATTCTGGCCCCATATATGTTGAATTCTGGTGAAGTTATGTCTACAGGTATATGGGTAGGAGTTGGTGCGCTAGTTGGGAATTTCTTGGCAGTCGGTACGGGGATAGGAGTAGCAGTAGGAGCAATCTGCACTGGAGGGTTAACTGACTCCGGAGTCGGAGTCTCTTCTGTCTCCGTACTTCCTACTGCTACTCCCATGATGAATACAAAGAAGAGTATCGCTGCGTATCCTAGCCACTTGAGTATCGGTAAATTGGTTCTCTGTTTATTGGGATCGTAAAACAACTTGGCGGGCCTCCCTGCGACCATAGCCGCTCAGACTACCTAGCCAAGTCGTCCGCTCGGAGATGCTGATACACAGGGAGGCCCATATCTTATCTGAGAGCCTATGCATACAGCATCTCCTAACGGAAAAGGAGCGAGACAGACTTGGCTAAGTCACTTAAATGATACCAGTCAAATCCCTTGCTTGCCAAGTCTAGGTATTAGGCGTATAGTGCCAGTGTCACAGAAGGACTCCACGACGGACCAGAGTGCTGGGCACGTGCCCCCTTGCGGTCTCAAGTGGAGTAGAGCTTCTGTGACAAGTTGCCCCTAACCCAGCCTCAAGGGGGTCTCCTATGCGTCTTGACTCAACCCTTTCAACCTAGCCAGGGTCCCTTCCTTCATAGTCAGCGCGGGGACCCTAGGCTCCGCGCTGACTATCTTCATAAGTGGGATGCCGAGTTGGGCGTGTGGTCGCGTTTTTGGTGCAACTCCAAAACATCCCACCACTTATTGACACACAAGACTCGTAGGCGTATGCTCTTGACATCCTAGCCAAGGAGAGTCCGCACTATGAGTCAATCACGATGGACTGACAACCCCTTTCGACGGCCCGACCTCACCCCTGAGCAGCTTGAATGGATCAAGAAACGGAATGAAGCTACTCGTATCTTCCAAGAAACCGGCGATGATACTATGGCTATTGAGATAGGGCTGTTTGCTACCGAAGAAAAAGAAGGCGAAGAAACGTCACAGGACGAGTCCAAAACTTTTACGGAAGGAGATAGGGTATGACTTTCCCTGATACATATACAACCCTTAAAGACCTGTCACCTTCTCAAGACTTAACTACATTCTCGGCTGTACTGATTCTTGCACTAAAAGAGCGCTGCGAGACGACCGAGGTACAGGAATTGCTGGAGCGTATGTGTCAGCTACTAGATCCTTACGCATCTCTTCCAGACTTCCCAAAATCAGGGATAGTTGTACGAAACTATATCCATCGTCTCCAAAAGAAGTTCTTTGCTTAACAAGACTTACGAACCGCTCCATATCATCCTCCACTTATACATCGAACAACTGCTGGCAGATCTTATAGAGTCACTTCAATCACCCAGCGCCTAACACCTTGACAGGACTGCGCTCTAAGGTCTACTCTCGGAGTACCCTAGCCAAGAGGAGACTGACGATGATAGAATTTCAGAATCCTATCGGTATAATCGACGATGTACAACTCCATCCTCATACCCTACTACCCGACCGCTTTGTCCTACGAGTTTCTTGGACCAACAAACAAATGGAACTAGAAGAGGGTCATCCAAAACTTCTTGAATACTCCGGGGAGCATCCGGAGTCTCAGATCCTTCTTCTGGACGAAGATGATCTTGCGAGCCTGATACGAATTCTAAACACTGCTCCTCTGCAATAACTACTTCACTCATTTCCTTCCTCCCTTCCCCGGCGAATGTAAAATCGCCGTGGGTAAAATAGTTAGTAAGCCCCTTAGGAAACCTCTGGGCAGGTGGTATTCCCTGTGTGTTGGCAATGGCAACTCCTGAAGTGAACCCCGCCTCTTGCCCGCTCATGGTGAGCGGTAAACGCGCGCCGCGCCGACCGTCATTCCTGCGAAGCCTGCCCCGTACTCCGATACGGGGGCAGGAATCCAGGAGGGGCGGGGCACTCACTCCCGCGCCCGGAGACCGCATTGCGTAGCCCGTGGCCAGGCCCCGTGGGAGTGTCATTCTGAGCCGAAGGCGAAGAACCCAGGGACGTCCACCAAATACATCGCAGCCTTGCGGACTGAGACCTTGGATTCTTCACTCCGCGTAGCTCCGTTCAGAATGACACCTTGACAACCATTCCTGCGGAGGCAGGAATCCAGGAAGGGTGGGACGTGGATTCCCGTTTGCACGGGAATGACGAGAAACGCGATCCGCTCCGTTCAGAATGACAGCCTAGCCGACCATTCCTGCGGAGGCAGGAATCCAGGACGGGGTGGGACGTGGATTCCCGTTTGCACGGGAATGACGAGAAACGCGATCCGCTCCGTTCAGAATGACAGCCTAGCCGACCATTCCTCCGTAGGCAGGAATCCAGTAGGGGCGGGGAGTGGACTCCCGCCCCCGTATCAGGTACGGGGCATGCTTCGCGGGAGTGGACTGGACTTGTTCAGAATATTTCCAGGGCCGCAGCCCTGACCTCGTCCCAATGGCGGTGGTCTATGGGCTACTCGGACTCGGGCCGGTTCATCGCATCATAGTTGGCGATAACCGTGGAAGAGAAGGACTCGAAACCCTGCATCTCGTCCTCGCTGACCCCCTCCGTGAGCCTGGCGACAAACATATTGACGCTCTCGCGGACCTGCTGCGCAAGCTCCTCCCCCTCGTTTGACAGGCGGAGCATGACGATACGCCGGTCCGTGCGCAGGCGCCGTCTCCGCAGCAGGCCCTTGTCAACCAGCGTGGTAACGACGCGGCTAACGCGGGAAGCATCGACAGGCAGGTGGCTCGCCAGCTCGGTAGCCGTGGTCTCTCTCTCTCGGTCCAGGCAGAACCACAGACAGTCGAACTCCACGGTGGTGAGATCGTAGGGCGCCAGCACCTTCGCCAACGCCTTATCGACCACACCCGCCAGGGCGATTATGCTCGCCAGCGGGTTCGCCCCTTGGTTCAAGGCCGACTGGTCAGCGTCGCCCTGGGATATTGAGTCCATTCTCTTGCAGGTTCCTCTCCCTTGACTCTTGCTTGTGACAACCAGAGTATACCACATGCATCATTTATTGTCTAGCACAATAATTGTAGATAACAATAGAACTATTCTAAAAATATGTATTGACAACTTTTGCAGGATAGTATATTGTCTGCCACAGCCTTTGTGGTGCGCATACTATGAAAGAGGATTTAAGCCTGACAATGCAGAGACAGCAACAACCTTGCCGGGCCAGAGAAACGCCGGGCCGGCGCTGCTGCGACTTCACACAGCGGGGTCGCAGATGGCAGCAGGAGGGGGATGGATAGCACATCGAATTGTGGAGGCCCGGTCTCATGAAGGGCCGGGCCTCCCACGGACAAAGCTCCGATGCGCCCGACTCTCACCTCGAAAACGCACCAGGAGCAACCGCCAGTACACTCTACACCTTCCGTAGGGTGTCTTCAAGGCTTCGTCTCCTTTCGACCCTGGCCCTGCCGGCCCTGGCCGTGGCCCTCATGTGGCTGTACTTCGCCGATACGGCCCAGACCGCTTCCCAGCCCCAGATTACCCCCGGCTCCGCCATCGCCAGCAGCCCCGCCAGCGGCGACACCCACACCGACGGCGAGACCGTAACAGTCCAGGAGCCTACGCCCGAGCCCACACCTGAGCCTAAGCCTGAGCCTGCACCAGAACCCACGCCAACGCCCACTCCCACACCTGAGCCTGCACCCGAACCCACGCCGACGCCCACTCCCACGCCTGAGCCTGCACCCGAACCCACGCCAACGCCTACTCCCACGCCTGAGCCTGCACCCGAACCCACGCCAACCCCTACTCCCACACCTGAGCCTGCACCCGAACCCACACCGACGCCCACTCCCACGCCTGAGACTGCACCAGAACCCACGCCGACGCCTACGCCCACGCCTGAGACTGCACCAGAACCCACGCCAACGCCTACGCCCACGCCTGAGACTGCACCAGAACCCACGCCAACGCCTACGCCCACGCCTGAGACTGCACCAGAACCCACGCCAACGCCTACTCCCACGCCTGAGCCTGCACCAGAACCCACGCCAACGCCTACTCCCACGCCTGAGACTGCACCGGAACCCACGCCAACGCCCACTCCCACGCCTGAGCCTGCACCCGAACCCACACCGACGCCTACTCCCACGCCTGAGCCTGCACCCGAACCCACACCGACGCCTACTCCCACGCCTGAGCCTGCACCCGAACCCACACCAACGCCCACTCCCACGCCGGAGTCGCAGACGGAGACCAAGTCCGAACCCGAGCCTGAATCTCAGCCGCAGATCACATCCGAGCCCGAGCCTGAACCCGTACCTGCAGCGGAGCCGCAGCCCAAATCCGAGGCTCAACAGCAGCGGGTCAGTCTGCCCCAGCCCGCCGCGCCGACCCTGACGCGCGTCCGGTTCGACGCGCCGTCCAAACCGGCCCTGGACGTGTCCTGGACGGCGCCGGCAGCCGGTGGCGTGACGATTACCGGCTACCAGGTGCGGCACCAAAAGAATGGCGACTCCGCGTGGACGACCAGCACGGCGCTATCACGGGAGACGACCAGCCACCGCCTGTCGGACCTGGAGGCCGGGGCCACGTACCAGGTCCAGGTGCGGGTGCAGTTCAATCGCCTTGCCGGCGGCGTCTCGCAGCCGGGCACAGGCCCCTGGTCGGACTCCGGCGAGGGAAAGGCCAACAGTCCGCCCAAGAACACCAGGAAAATCTTCGTGAACACCGACTATCCGTGGCGCTCTCCCCATGCCTTCTATCTAGCCGACATCTTCGAAGACGACGACGAGGACACGCTCGTCTATAAGGCCTCCGCGCAATATCCCGGCATCCTCCGGATCATCGTTGACGAATCCACCGGCGAGGGAACGGGGGAATTTCTCAACCCGGCGGGATCCCAATTCATCTACGAGGCGCGGGACCTCTACGGGGGCCACATCTCCCTCACCGCCGAGATCGCCGGCACGGCCAACGAGACCCGCGAAGTACCCGAGAACTCCCCGGAGGGGACCAACGTGGGATCTCCCGTCAAGGGGGTCCCGTACGGGGAGGAGACCCTCACCCACACGCTGACGGGGGAGGCGTCCGGAGCCTTCGAGATAGACGCCTCCACCGGGCAGATCACCGTCAAGACCGGCGCGACGCTGGACTACGAGACCAAGAGCTCCTACGCGGGGAAGGTCACCTGGACGGTGCAGGGGCAGACGGCCACGGCCAACCTCACCATCAAAGTCACGGACATCGGGGCGAGCAAGCCAGCCGCGCCCACGCTGACCCGCACCCGGTTCGACGAGCAGTCGAACCCGGCGCTGGACGTGGCGTGGACGGCGCCCGCCGTCTCGGACGGCCTGACCATCGCCGGCTACGAGCTGCGGTATCGCAAGAAGGGGGCTACCGAGTGGACCAAGCCAATCGCCAGCGCCCTCCAAAGTGACGGCACGCTCGTCCCCGCGCTGTCGGCGACAACCACCAGCTACAACCTGCCGGGCCTGGAGGCCGGGGCCACCTACCAGGCGCAGGTCCGGGCGCTGACCAACGTGGAAGCCCCGAGCGCCTGGTCCGACACAGGGGAGGGCCAGGCCAACAGGCCGCCGAGCCTCACCGGGCAGATTAACAGCGTCAGCCAGCCATGGGGCGTTGAGGGAATCACCCCCGATTTCACCGACCACGCCAGTGACCCCGATGGCGATATGGTAAAGCTCTTCGCCAGATCCCAATATCCGGGCATCGTCAAGCCACGGGCGGATTTCGGCAAGGTGCGGTATAACGTCCTCAATCCGGCAGCCTCTATCATCACCTATGGCGCCAGGGATGGATACGGTGGGGAGGCGTCGCTCAAATTCACGGTTACCGGCACCGCGGACGTGACCCGCAGCATAGCGGAGAACTCCCCGGCGGGGACCAACGTGGGGAAGCCGGTGGCGGGCACTCCATACGGGGAGGAGACCCTAACCCACACGCTGACTGGGGAGGCGGCCACCTCCGGCGCTTTCGAGATCGACGCGTCCACGGGACAGATCACCGTGAAGAGCGGCGCAACGCTGGACTACGAGACCAAGAGCTCCTACACCGGCACGGTCACGTGGACGGTGCAGGGGCAAACGGCCACCGCCAACCTCACCATCAACGTCACGGACCTGGAGGCGGTCATGCCCTCCGCGCCTACGCTGACCCGCACCCGGTTCGACGAGGAATCGAATCCGGCCCTGGACGTGGCGTGGACGGCCGCGGCGGCCAACGGCCTGACGATCACGGGCTACGAGTTCAGACACCGCAAGAAGGGCGCCACCGAGTGGACGCACCGCGCCAGCGCCCTCATGAGTGACGGCACACTCGTCCCCGCACTGTCGGCGACAACCACCAGCCTCAACCTGCCGAACCTGGAGGCCGGGGCCACCTACGAGGCCCAGGTGCGGGCCGTAACCAGCGAAGAGGGCAAAGGGCCCTGGTCTGATTCCGGCGAGGGAGCGGCCAACAACCCGCCGAAGACTACCAGCGTAGCCCTCAAAGACGCCCCGCTTACCTGGGGCCAGGAGGCGGGGGGAGGCAACGAGTACACCAAGTACTTTACCGACGAAGATGACGACACGCTGACGTGGTCGATCAGCTCACAATACCCGGGCATCATCGCGGTTTGGATAAGTATCGGCCAGGTGCGTGTGCGGGCCGACAACCCGGCGGCCTCGACCATCACCTACGGCGCCAGCGACGCCTACGGCGGGTACATCTCGCGCACCTTCACGGTCACCGGCGTAGCCAACGTGACCCGCAGCATAGCGGAGAACTCCCCGGCGGGGACCAACGTGGGCAGCGCGGTGGCGGGCACTCCATACGGGGAGGAGACCTTAACCCACACGCTGACGGGAGAGGCTGCCACCTCCGGCGCTTTCGAGATCGACGCGTCCACCGGGCAGATCACCGTCAAGACCGGCGCGACGCTGGACTACGAGACCAAGAGCTCCTACACCGGCACGGTCACGTGGACGGTGCAGGGGCAGACGGCCACCGCCAGCCTCACCATAAACGTGACGGACGTGGAGGCGGGAAAGCCTGCCGCGCCGACGCTGACCCGCACCCGGTTCAACGAAGAGTCTAACCCGGCGCTGGACGTGGCGTGGACGGCTGCGGCGGCCAACGGCGCCACTATCACGGGCTACGAGGCGCGGTACCGCAAGAAGGGGGACACGAACTGGACGACCTATTACCACGCCCAGGACTCCAATGGCAATCAAATCAGCGCTCTGCCGGTGACGACGCTGAAAGCCTACATGCCGGACCTGGAAGCCGGGGCCATCTACGAGGCGCAGGCGCGGGCGCTGACCAGCGTGGAGGGCCCGGGCCCCTGGTCGGACTCCGGCGAGGGAAGGGCCAACAGGCCACCGCAGAAGACCAGCGTGTTGCTCGCAAACCTAGACATGGGCTGGGGCGGTTATGGACGGGCAGCCGCAGAAAACACCAGATTCTTCACCGACCCAGACGGCGACGCCCTGATTTACGCGGCGACCTCGCAGTATCCGGGCATCATCAAGGCATGGACGGAGGACGCCGGAGAAGGCGTCTGGGAGTTGTGGGTCCAGGCCATCAATCCGGCCGCCTCGGTCATCACGTACGGCGCCCGCGACCCCTACGGGGGATATGCTTTCCGGACCGTCACGACCACCGCCGCGGGCAACGTTACCCGCGAAGTACCCGAGAACTCCCCGGCGGGGACCAACGTGGGCCTGCCCGTGGCTGGCACGCCCTACGGGGAGGAAACCCTCACCCACACACTGACGGGAGAGGCTGCCACCTCCGGCGCTTTCGAGATCGACGCGTCCACCGGTCAGATCACCGTCAAGACCGGCGCGACGCTGGACTACGAGACCAAGAAGTCCTACACCGGCGCGGTCACCTGGACGGTGCAGGGCCAGACGGCCACGGCCAACCTCACCATCAACCTCACGGACGTGGCGGTGGGCATGTACAGCCCGAAACTGGCGCGGACCCGGTTCGACGCGCAGTCGAACCCGGCGCTGGACGTGTCGTGGTCGACGGCCCCGGGCGTCGCCGGCGTGACCCTCACCGGCTACGAGATGCGGTACCGCAAGAAGGACGCCGCCGAGTGGACCAACTACTCCCACACCCCCGAGGGCGCGAGCGAGGCGACCAGCGCGCTTCCCACGGCAACGACCAGCGTCAACCTGCCGGACCTGGAGGCCGGGGCCGTCTACGAGGCCCAGGTGCGTGCCCTGACCAGGGAGGAGGCCCCGGGCCCCTGGTCGCTCACCGGGCAAGGCCGGGCCAACAGGCCGCCCGCCGCCAAGGCGGAACAGCTTTCTGATAGCACATTAAAAAACGGCAAAGCTCATGAGTATCAACCGAGGCGGTATCTCGGAGACGCCGACAGGGATGAGCTGACCTTCACGGCAAGCTCGGAGTATCCGGGCGTCATCGAGGCATGGGTGGCGGACGGCAGCGCGTTCGTCAAGCCCGTCAACCCCGGCTCGGCCAAGGTAACCTTCGCCGCCGCCGACGCGTACGGGGGGTACGCCTCCCGCACCTTCACTGTTACCGGCGTAGCCGCCAAAGAGAAGCGGAGGGTGGCGGAGAACTCCCCGGCGGGCACGGTTGTGGGTGAACCGGTGACGGGTATCCCGTACGGAGGCGTAGCGCTGGCCTACACGCTGACGGGGGATGTGACGAGCGCATTCGAGATCGACTCGACGACGGGGCAGATCACGGTGAAGAGCGGCGCGACGCTGGACCACGAGACCAAGAGCTCCTACACCGGGGCGGTCACGTGGACGGTGCAGGAGCAGACGGCCACGGTCAGCCTCACCATCAAAGTGACGGACGTGGAGGCGGGAAAGCCCGCCGCACCGACGCTGACCCGCACGGAGTTTGACAAGCCCTCGAACCCGGCCCTGGACGTGGCGTGGACGGCGGCGGCGGCCAACGGCCTGACCATCACCGGCTACGAGATCAGACACCGCAAGAAGGGCGCCGAGTGGACCGCCTACACCTACACCCCCCAGGGCGCGAGCGAGGCGACCAGCGTCCTGCCCGCGGCGACGACCACCATCAACCTGCCGGGCCTGGAGGCAGGGGCCATCTACCAGGCCCAGGTGCGGGCGGTGACCAGCGAGGAGGGCGAGGGCCCCTGGTCGGACACCGGGAAGGGCCGGGCCAACAGCCCGCCAACCGCCACAGCGGAATCGATTCCTGATCTCACATTGGAAAACGGCGAAGCTCATAAGTATCAACCAAGGCCGTATTTTGAAGACGCCGACCGGGATGCGCTGAGCTACACGGCAAGCTCTGACTATCCTGGCGTCATCAAGGCAACAATGAAGACCGGGAAGGCGCGGCTCAAGGTACTTAACCCCGGCTCGGCCACCATCACCTTCGGCGCAGCCGACCGCTACGGCGGATACGCCTCCCGCGAGTTCATCTTCACCGGCGCCGCCAGCGAGACTCGGAGCGTGCCGGAGAACTCCCCGGCGGGGACCAACGTGGGCGCGCCGGTGACGGGAACCCCGTACGAAGACGAGACGCTGAGCTACACGCTGACGGGAGATGAGGCCACGAGCGCATTCGAGATCGACTCGGCGACGGGGCAGATCACGGTGAAGAGCGGCGCAACGCTGGACTACGAGACCAAGAGCTCCTACACCGGCACGGTCACCTGGACGGTGCAGGAGCAGACGGCCACGGCCAGCCTGACCATCAAAGTGACGGACGTGGAGGCGGGAAAGCCCGCTGCTCCGATGCTGACCCGCACGGAGTTCAGCGAGCAGTCGAACCCGGCCCTGGACGTGGCGTGGACGGCCGCGGCGGCCAACGGCCTGACCATCACGAGCTACGAGGTCAGACACCGCAAGAAGGGCGCTGCTGAGTGGACGACCTACACCTACACACCCGAGGGCGCGAGCGAGGCGACCAGCGCGCTGCCCGCGGCGACGACCACCATCAACCTGCCGGACCTGGAGGCAGGGGCGATCTACCAGGCCCAGGTGCGGGCGGTGACCAGCGAGGAGGGCGAGGGCCCCTGGTCGGACACAGGGGAGGGAAGGGCCAACACTCCCCCGAAGCCCAGCGAGAAGGCGTTTGATGGTTACAGCCTGAAAAACGCCGCAATCGAGGACCATCAACCGGAGCTGTACTTCAAAGACGCCGACGAAGATGCGCTGACCTACACGGCAAGCTCGGAGTATCCAGGCATCATCAAGGCAACAATGAGGAAGGGGCAGGCGCGGGTCAGGGTACTCAACCCCGGCTCGGCCGCGGTCACTTTTGGCGCCGGCGACGCGTACGGGGGCTACGCCACCCGGACCGTGACGGTCAACGTCGTTGCCAACGAGACCCGCAGCGTGGTGGAGAACTCCCCGGCGGGAACGGCCGTGGGGAAGCCGGTGACGGGGACCCCCTACAAGAAGAAGGCGCTGGTCTACACGCTGACGGGAGATGATGCCATCTCCGGCGCATTCGAGATTGACGCTTCCACGGGCCAGGTCAGCGTCAAGAGCGGCGCAACGCTGGACTACGAGACCAAGAGCTCCTACACAGGGACGGTCACGTGGACGGTGCAGGAGCAGACCGCCACGGCCAATCTCACCATCAACGTCACGGACCTGGAGGCGCCCGGGAAGCCGGACGCGCCGGTGGTGACGAAGTCTGCAACCGACCCAAAGACCAGGCTGGACGTGACCTGGACGGCGCCGTCCACCCCGGACAGCCTGCCCATCACTGACTACGACGTGCAGTACCAGGAGCCGGGTGAAGAGAAGTGGAATATCCATACCTTCACCGGCACAGCGACCAGCACGACGCTCACCGACCTGACCCCTGGCACGACCTACCACGTTCGGGTGCGGGCGCACAACGCCGAGGGCCCCGGCGAGTGGTCGGATCCCGGGGAGGGCGCCACGGACCCGGAGAACTACGAGCCCCAATTCTCCAGGCAGGATTCGCCTCGCGAGGTCCCGGAGAACTCGCCTGCCGGGACCAGGGTGGGAACTCCGGTGACGGCCATAGACCTGGAGGGACACACGCTGACCTACACGCTGAAGACCCCGTCCTCCATCTTCAATCTGGACGCGGCGACCGGGCAGCTGACCGTGGCGGAGGGCGCGTCCCTGGACTATGAGGCCCGGACCGCCTACACCGTGGTCGTTGAGGCCAGCGACGGCCTCGACCCGCGAGGTCTCGACGACAGCCACATCGTCGACGCCGAGGTTACGGTGGCTATCAGCGTAACCGACGTCAACGAGCCGCCGCCCAAGCTCGATGCTCCGTCGGTAGTACGGTCGTCAAGCTCCCCCAGGTCCGCGTTGAATGTGACCTGGAAAGAGCCGGACATGACGGGCAAGCCGCCCGTGACATCCTACGCCATTTCCTACAGGGTGGCGGGCAAGAGCGAGTGGGAGGAGCGCCCCCTCACCGGGCTGCAGACCAGCGCCACCATCACGGGACTGCAGGCCGGCACGACGTACGAGGTGGCAGTAAGGGCCTTCAACGATGAGGGCTCCGGCCCGTGGTCGGACCCCGGACGAGGCTCCACGGCCCGGCGGCCCGTCCCTGCGCCTGAGCCGGAGCCCGATCCCATACCGGAGCCTACACCCGAGCCTACGCCCGAGCCGACTCCTGAGCCGACACCGGAACCTACGCCCGAACCCACGCCTGAGGCCACGCCGACACCGGAGGACAAGCCTGAGACGAAGCCGGAAGACACGCCTGAGGTGAAGCCGGAGCCTGCACCTGAACCTACGCCCACGCCGAAACCGGAGGACAAGCCTGAGCCAAAGCCGGAAGACACGCCTAAGGTGAAGCCGGAGCCTACACCTGAACCTACGTCCACGCCGAAACCGGAGGACACGCCTGAGACGAAGCCGGAGCCTGCACCTGAACCGACGCCCACACCGAAACCGGAGGACAAGCCTGAGCCTACACCGGAACCGACGCCGGAGCCTACACCAGAACCGACGCCTGAACCTACGCCGGCGCCAGTGCCGGGGCCAACGTACAGGATAACAGCGCCAGATTCGAAGGATAAGCGGAAGGGATTATTGCGGGACCCCATGATCCTTCCAACTCTTCCGGCCACCGGCCTTGAAGTGTGGTCTTTCATCCTGGGCCTGACAGGCAGGCAGTATCGGACATATTTCAAGAGGATCCGTGCGCCTCCCTGACGGCGCCCCAGGATGTTTTGTACTGCTGACACAGCCGCCGTTCAGGGCAGACCTCTGCGGCGTCTGATCCCCTCATAGGGACCAAACTTCTGTGGAGGTTAACCAGGAATGTCTACAAGAAACATATCCACCCGCACTATTCCGCGGAGCTCGGCGCATAGACGCCTGCTCACCATCGTGTCACTTGCGCTTCTCGCTCTGCTAATGGCCGTCCTGGCCGCGCCGGCCAGGGCTCAAACGGATGACGACACGCCGACACCGGCGACGGTGACGAATGTGGCCATCACCTCAAGCCCCGCGAGCGGCGACACCTACGGCGCGGGCGAGAAGATCCAGGTCACTGCCACTTTCAGCGAGGCAGTGACCGTAAGCTTCCTACCCGGCAACTTAGTCCCCTTCCTGCGTATGACCGTCGGCAGCTCCGTTCGGCAGGCGGACTACAAAAGCGGGAGCGGGAGTACCGCTATCGTCTTCGAATACACCGTAGTAGCCAGGGACTATGACGCTGACGGCGTCAGCTTCCCCCAGAACCCCATCATAAAGCCACTCTCGACTGTGACGATCCGGAGCGCCGACGGGACCGATGCAAATCCCAACTACGCGGCGGTGCCGCACCAGGCCTCTCATAAGGTTGACGGCTCCCCCACACAGGCCGCGACCGCAGGCGCCGGGCCGAATGTAACTGGCATAAGTATCACATCCAGCCCGGCGAGCAGCGACACCTACAGCATGAACGAAAAGATCGTGATCGAGGTGTCCTGGAGCGCCTATGTGATCGGCTTCTCTGATCCCGAGCCGACCCTGGACCTCACAATCGGCAGCTCAACAGTCCAGGCGGACTTTATCCGCAATGTGGCGGACAAGACCACGTTCAACTACACGGTGATGTCCGGAGACGTGGACACCAACGGCGTAAGCATTCCGGCGGACCCCATCAAGCTGTCGAACAGCTCGGACATCAGAGGTCTTGACAACAAAAACGCAGTGCTGACCTACGCCGGCCTGACTGACCAAGCCGGACACAAGGTGGACGGCAGCTCCGATACCGCGGGCCCCACGATAACCGACATTCGCATCTGGAGTGGCGGCGGCCCCTACAAGGTGGGGGACGTGATCGCCGTGAGGGTCGGCTTCAGTGAAAGAATCTTCGTGGTTGGAACGCCGACATTGAACGTCGTGTTTGGGACTGGTGACAACGCCAGCACCCGGACCTTCACCTACGCCGCAAAGTCCCACATCACAACCGCCGCAATATTCGAGTACAAGGTAATAGAGGGTGACTCGAACACCGACAACATCAGCATTGCGGAGAACTCCCTGATTGTGCCGGATGGAGCGTCCATAAAGGACAAGGCCGGCAACAACGCCGTGACGACCCACGACGCCCTGAACACTGGCGGCCTGTAGAGAAGGAGGAGAGTGATGAGAATGAACGGCAAAGCCCGCCCCGTTCCCCGATCTGAGTCGGGGACAGGGCTTGGCACGGGGATGCTTAGAGTTGTTTCACTGGCGGGCATACTGCTCCTCGCCTCCGTGCTGCTCGCAGCCTGCGGCGGCGAGGGCCTGACCCGGGCAGAGGTCCGGGATATAGTCAGGGAGGAGATGCCCGCGTCCGAGCCGGGCCTGACCCGCGCCGACGTGGAGGAGATTGTCAGGTCGCAGATGGCCTCACAGGGCGATACCCCTCCCGCAATGACCTCCTCAGACGTGAGCGAGGCCGTGAGCAAGGCCATGTCGGAGATGCCCAAGTCTGAGCCGGGCAT
>DAOUJW010000020.1:0-119818 GCA_034422115.1 Dehalococcoidia bacterium
CGGGCCGCGCGGCGGCTCCCCAGACCGGCCCTGCCGGCCATGGTCATTCTGGCCTTTGCCGCGGCCCTGCTGTGGCTTCCCTCCACTGACGCGATCTCCGCTTCGGACGGGC
Organism: Dehalococcoidia bacterium; assembly: GCA_034422115.1. Lineage (GTDB taxonomy): Bacteria > Chloroflexota > Dehalococcoidia > Lucifugimonadales > UBA2985 > DAOUJW01. Next base: position 113 of record DAOUJW010000020.1, read on the forward strand.
ACCAAGTGAGCTGGCAGGAATTGCAGCACTCGGCCAAATGGGAAGTCTGGGCCGACACCTGCACCAAGAGCATTTGCCGTGAGGACGTGGGTACGTTCGGGTCTGATCAGGACATTTATATCAAGGCCAAACTCATAGGCGTGGGCAGTGATACAGGAAACAACTATCAACTCAGCAAGGACGCCCGGCGCAAAATCAAGCGGGGCGAGTCCGTCGTAACAATAACCCTGGACGGCGGGTACAGATACGGCGCTCCCCTGGTGCGCATCCTCAACAGGAACACTCTTGTATTCCACTTCGACATAGACGACGAGTCCGCCCAGTGCGGTGGGGGTACAGGCGGCAGTAGCCTCGTCGATACAAGCGGTATCGGGATACAGCATCCGGGTGGCAACCCATCGGGCTGCGCTGCCAGCAATTATTCCCAGAGTCTGGGCGGGGAGCGATATGACCGCCTGTATGATTTTCGTTCCTACCACAGCAGCGATCTCAGGGGAGAGTTTCCAAGGTTCAAGGTGAACAAGACCATCACCGGCGTCACCGCGGACCCCGGCATAGATGCTGGATTTTGCAAATACTGGCCCAAGAGGAAGAGGCAGAGCCGCGACATACCCATGGACATTCACACCCAATGTTCGGCGCTGCTGAGGATGGCGCAGGATATGACGGGGGTTGACTGGAGCCCGGACGTTCCCATTGAACATTGGAACGGCGTGGAGAGGGAGGGAGTTGGAACGGGGTTGATTACCGAAGTGCGGTTGGGCCAGTCATACAGCTACCCTGGGGATGACCATATCTATTATTACCATCGAATCGGGGGCAGAGTGTTTGGCCGTCATTTGCATGATGCAATCCGGGAACATCGAAGACTGGGCTTAAATTATATGACTATCCCCCAACTGAACATCGACCATCGCCGTGAATGGGAACGGCATGGACACGCATTGATGGAAGACGAGGCGGGTTACGTGGTGTGCTACAGCATCAAGTGTGATGAGGACGGGAACCCGTTTGTTCCCGACAAGTATTAGACGCGTCATCGACAGCGGCTAGCACCGCATGGGGAGACCACCCACGCGGTGGTCTCCCGCGTAATGGACCGGTCTAGCGTCCCGCGCCTGCCGGCCCTTCCCATCGCCCCGCAATTGGCAGTGGAGTATGACTGAAAACACCGTGAGCCTAGTTCTACGGCGGAGTCTGTCCGTCATCTCAGCCTTGATACTGTTGGCGGCCGTAGCGTGTTCGGGTCCCGTCGCTACGCAGACCGCCGTTCCCACTGCCCCTGCCCCTGCGCCTACGCCTGAGCCGACCGCCAGCCCCACCCCTGCCGAGTCGGTTGAGGCTCCCGTCCCGCCAACGGAGGGCTATTCTGCAACCCTGTCCATCGAAGGCGCTACGGTGGTGATGAACGGCGGCCTGGAAGATGGGTTCTATGAGAGCTTCCTCAGCCTTGTGAAAGGTCGGGAGGACCGGATCACAACGCTGCGCGTCACCTCCGGCGGCGGCAAGACCAATGAAGGCATCAGGCTGGGCCATTGGATATTCGAGCACGGCATCGACGTGGTGGTTGACGGGCTGTGCTTCTCCTCCTGTGCAAACTACATCTTCACTGCGGGAAGGAACAAGACGATAATGGCCGACTCGGTAGTCGGTTGGCACGGGTCGGAGCAGCAGGACGAACACCTCGCCCGTGGACTCGGCCTGACCGCTGAAGAGCTGCTGGCAAGGCAATACGACGAGTTGGTCGCAGAGGGGATTGAAACCCCCTCGCCGGAACGGCGGAAGCAGTTCATTGAGGTGGTCCTCTCAGGAAAGCCGACCGCGGTCAGAGAGGAACAGGCTTTACTGGAGAAGACCGGCGTGAGCGTGGACGCCCTTGTCTACGGGTTCTTGCCGGACCAGTTCCAGGGCTACTACGTCAATAGGCCGGCCCACATTGACGGCTGGACGTTCTCGATTGAGGGTATGGCGCGTTTCGGCATTGACAACGTGACGTACGCGGGCGCCGGCGACTATCCGAGCGAACGAGCGAGGGAAGAATACGGGGTGGTGGTGTTCAGCGTCCCCTGAGAAGAGTACGTTGCATCAGGAAGGGCTGTGCCCCGCTCACAAGACCGGGGTGAATGTAATGCTGAAAGTTCTTGATTCTATCAGGTCTGGTGGGCCTTCAGATCCGCCAGCTTGCCGTCTATGTCCTCCGCCTCCAGAGACAACCTCTCCCACTCCTCCCACAGGGCTCCCGCCTCCTCCTTGAGCACGCGGTACTCCTCTCCCGCGGACGCAAAGTGGGCCGGGCCGTCAGCCTGGTCGGGCCGGGAGAACATGGCCTCCAGCTCCGTTATGCGGGACTCGCGCTCCGACAGCGAAACGTCTATCTCCTCAATCCGGATCGCCAATCTGCGGGCCTCCTTGCTAAGCGACCGGCGCTGTACCTCCTCGGCGCTGAGCGGCCTGCCGGTGCGTCTCTTGGTGGGGGCAGGTTCAGAAGCTGCGTCGGTCGCTCCGTTGACTGCCGGAGTGACGCTCTCGATACGAGGCTCGGTCTCGGTCTGTTTCCGGTACAGATAGGTGTCGTAGTCGCCGGGGTAGACCGTGGGCTGTCCGGCGTCAATCTCAACTATCTTGTTGGCAACCTGCCGTATGAGTGTGCGGTCATGGGTGATCAGGCAAATCGTGCCGTGATAGTCCTCAAGGGCGTCCGCGAGTATCTCCCTGGAAGGGATGTCAAGATGGTTGGTCGGCTCATCCATCAGGAGCAGGTTGCTGGGCTGGAGAAGCAGCTTGGCCAGGGCAACCCGCGCCTTCTCTCCACCTGACAGCACCGAAATTGGCTTACGGACGTCGTCGCCACTGAACAGGAAGCCGCCAAGGGTGGTGCGAAGGTTCTGCTCCGATTCCATTGGCGCCGCATTCTGCAACTCCTCAATGACCGTGTTGGCCGGATTGAGGAGTTCAAGAACGTGCTGCGCGTAGTAGGCCGTAACCACGTTGTGGCCGGTCTTCCTCTCCCCCTCGTCAAGTGAAAGGACGCCTGCCAGCATCTTCAACATGGTGGTCTTCCCTGCGCCGTTTGGTCCGACGAGGGCGACGCGGTCGCCGCGCGAGAGGGCCAGGTTCATGCCGCGGTAGACCGTGTTTTCAGCGTAGGACTTGCTCACGTTGGTCAAGGAAATGACCTCTGAACCGCTGCGCGGCGGCTGTGGAAACGAATAGCGGACCTTCTTTGTCGTCCTTGGCAGCTCAATCCTCTGCACCTTCTCAAGCTGCTTCAAGCGGCTCTGCACCTGGCTGGCCTTCCTTGCCTTGGCCCGAAACCGCTCGATGAAGCGCATCTGCCTCTGCACCTCGCGCTCCTGCCTGGCCGCGGCCGCCTGCTTGACGCTAAGGGCGTTCTCACGCGCAACAAGGTACTCGTCATAGTTGCCCTTCATAAGTACAACCTCGTCCTGCTCAATGGCGAGTACCCTGGTTGCAACCTGGTTCAGAAAAGCGCGGTCGTGGGACGTGACGATTACGCCGCCCTTGAATGAAGCCAGGTACTTCTCAAACCACAGGTTAGCCTCAAGGTCAAGGTGGTTGGTCGGCTCGTCCAAGAGCAGGATGTCTGGTTGCTTGAACAGCAGCCTGGCAAGGCCCGCCCGCATGGCCCAGCCGCCGCTGAACTCACCCATTGGCCGGAGGAAGTCGCCCTGCTTGAACCCAAGGCCGGAGAGGATGGTCTTGGCCTCGTGGTCCCTGTCGCCTCCACCTGCGGCCTCCAGCTGCTTGTCAAGCTGACCGAGGAGTCTCACCATGTCGGCCTGTTTCGCAGGGTCAGCCTCCCACGAGATCGCCTCCTGTGTGGCGGCAATCCTGTCCTGGATATCAACCACGTCAGAGCTGGTGTCCAGGATCTCTTGCAGGAGGCGCTTGCCGGTAAAGGAAGCAGGCTCCTGGGTGAGATAGCCTATGGATACGTTGCGTCGCCTGGATACGCTACCTGCGTCCGGCAGGGTGTCGCCCGCCAGAACGTCCATGAGCGTGGTCTTCCCGGAGCCGTTTGAGCCTATCAGCGCAATGCGGTCCCCGGCGGCCACAACCAGGTTGAGGCCACTGAACAGAGTCCTGTCTGAGTAGGCTTTACCGATGTCGGATGCGATTAGCATTTTCCCCCGTCCGGGTGACCATTATATCAGTTGGACGCAAATGCAGAGGGCAGCGGGAGGCGGGGTTGACCATCTCCAGCAGCGCTAGTGCGGCGCGGTGGTCTGCCTGCGTGGCCATGGCTTCCAGTCCAGGGTCACGTTCCGGTTGCCCCCCGTCATCTCAAGGGCGCGGGAGCGACGGACGCGGCTCTCGCCCCTCTGAAAACCGCCGCCGCTAAACCGGAGCGATGACTCGCGCCAACCATCCCCAAGCAGCCGAGGCACTCGAATTGCCTCGCGGAACCCGCCGGAGACGACGGCTTCCACCATTTGGTTCATATTCTCAATCAAATCGTCGGCCGTTTCGTCGCAGGCGTCGCAGCCACAGTTGGGAAATGGCTCTTTGCGCCACTTGCCGAACCTGACATGCAGCCCTGGAAAATGATCGAAAGCCACCACTATTGGCGCCGCGTCGGTGTCGCTCGGAGTGAGCTTGACGCTTGGACGAGCGAGGTTGAAATTCCTCTCCAACTCCTCGTCGAGGCCATACCCTTCCTCACGCTCCACGTCGAAATCTCGCTCCAGCCGGCCTAGCAGCTCTATCGCTGCGCCGTGCAAAGGCTGGAAGCGTTCCGGGTTGGTTACGCGGGAGTACGCTTCTTCGGGCGGTCCTTCGGGCCCCCACCTGTCTCTGCTCATGTCATTGCCTCCCTGCGAATATATCGACTCAGCCCTTCGTGGCGGACACCATCTCCAGCAGCGTGAGGACGGTCCGCCAGTTCCGCATGGTGCTCGCGGTCTGCAGCTGCGCTGCGAGGTACTCGTTTGTCAACCTGCTGCGGGCGACGCCGTTGGGGTAGTGCAGGTAGACGTTGCGCCCTTGCACGGCGAAAGCGTCCGGCGGGGAGCGCTCCGGGTCGAGGCGGGATACGGCTTCGGCGCTGGGCGCGTCCTCAAGAAACGCCACCTGGAGGAAACGCGGGTCCCCGGAAGTGTCGAACGGGTTTGAGGCCGCGACCTGCCGCAGATCCTCGCCCGAACGCACGACGACTGCCGTCTCGTAGCCAAACCGCCGGCGAATGGCCTGGGCCACAATCTCAGGCAACCTCTCAGCCAACTCAGGCGCTGCCTCAAACACGACGTTCCCGCTCTGGATGTAGGTCTGCACCGCCGAGCAGCCGGCCGCAGTGAATATGTCCCTCAGGTCCGCCATCGGCAGCTTGTTCTTGCCGCCCACGTTGACGCCTCGTAGAAGAGCCACGTACCGCTGCCCGCCGGTTGTCATGGATGAATCACTCCCTGCATCATGCTCCCGCCTTCCGGTTCACTACAACTCTAGCTTGCGCCTCACCTGCTTGGCAAGCCGCTTATTAGACAGCCCACATCGACTCAAGTATAATCGCTCCATCTACTTCGCCCTGGCGCAGAGCTGTTGGGAACGGATACGCGGAGCGAGACCAGCTCAAGGAGGACAAGCTATGACACAGTTTTACAGGGCCTATGAGTTCGGCGCCGCCAAGGGAATAGGGGACCACCTTGCGGCCCTGGAGCCAACGCCAAAGCGCATCAGGGTCACGTTTGGCGACGAGACCATCGCCGACTCCACCAACACCATGATCATGTATGAGACCCGTCACCAGCCGGTCTACTATTTCCCCGTGGCCGACGTGCGGATGGACCTGCTGGAGAAGACCGACCACTCCACACATTGACCCATAAAGGGAGACGCTCAGTATTGGAGCGTCAGGGTTGGAGACCGAGTGGAGGACAACGCCGTCTGGTGTTACCCACAGCCGCTGGATGGCGGCGTGGACGTCCGCGGCTACGTGGCGTTCTACTGGAACAAGATGGACGGGTGGTTTGAAGAGGACGAAGAGGTCTTCGTCGGGCCAAAGGACCCGTATACCCGCGTGGACTGCCTTGAAAGCTCCCGCCACGTGCGCGTGGAGCTGAACGGGGTGACGGTGGCGGAGACGGACAGCCCCGTGCTGATGCTGGAAACCGGCCTGCCGCACCGCTTCTACATCCCCGGCGCGGACGTGAGGCAGGACTTGTTGCGGCCCAGCGAGCGCGTTATCGGCTCACCCTACAAGGGTCAGGCCGGCTACTTCCACGTGGACGCCGGCGGAGAGACGTTTGAGGACGTAGCTTGGACATACCTCGACCCAGTGCCGGAGGCGGGCAAGATCGCTGGGTACGTCTGCTTCCCCCAGGGCAAAGCCGACGTCTACGTCGATGGCGTACTTGAGCCAAAGCCAAAGAGCCGCTGGGACTAGGGAGGAAGAGCTGAATCATGGCTGAATACATACCGTCGACCTCTGATTGGGTCCGCGAGCAGGTGGAGCTTTACGAGAGCAGCGGGGGCACTGAGGGCACAACTCTGCGCGATACCGGACTGCCCGTGATCATCGTGACGAATCGTGGAAACAAGACCGGGGCAATCCGCAAGACGCCCCTGATGCGGGTGAAGGACGGAAATAGCTACGTCCTGGTGGGGTCCAGAGGCGGCGCGCCAAAGAACCCCGAATGGGTGTACAACCTCCGAGCGGACGGCAGAGTGGAGGTTCGTGATGAGACGGAGGTGTACGAGATGCTGGTCCGCGAGGTTGTGGATGCAAAAGAACGGGCGCGGTTGTGGCAGCTGGCAGTGGCTGCGTTTCCACCCTACGAGGAGTATCAGAGCCGGACGGAGCGGGTAATCCCGGTGTTCGTTGCTGAACCGGTGTGACGGGGGATGACGCCCTGGGGCTAGTCCCGGCAGCTTTCGATTCGAGAATCAACCGGTATCGACGATAGAGGAGGCCAGCTATGAGCAGAGTTCCCTATCTCACCAGAGATGACCTGCCCCCGGACAAGAGGGATCTGTACGACCAGATAGCGGCCCATCGAGGGCATGTGGCCAGGCCCTTCGAGGCCCTTCTCAACAGCCCTGACGTGGCGTCCAGAGTGGCAATGATAGGGGAACAGCTCCGCTACGTTTCGCCTACCATATCCTCTGACGTCAGGGAGATTGTCACCCTGACTACGGCGAGAATCCTCAAGTGCCAGTACGTGTGGACGCACCATTGCGACTCCGCCAGGCAGGCCGGCGTCAGGGAGGAGGTGGTCGAAGCCATCAGGGATGGCGCCTCGCCCCGGCGTCTGCTGCCCAAGGAGGGGGTGTTTGTCCAGTTCACGCTGGAGCTCCTGGAAGACAAGCGGGTCAGGGATGCCACATACAGCGCAATCGAGCACCTGTTGGGGCGGCAGGGAGCGGTTGAGCTGATTGTGCTGGTTGGCTACTACTCAATGCTCTGCCTGGCGATCAACGCACTGGAGATAGACCTTGAGGAAGGAGTAGCGCCCCTTCTGCCGTCGTGAAGACTCCTGGCTGAAACGGGCAAAGAAAAGCACCCCAGGCAGGACTCGAACCCGCAACCCACGGCTTAGAAGGCCGTTGCTCTATCCTTTGAGCTACTGGGGCATGGGCAACCAGTTACATTTTAACAAGTGAAGGGCAGCCCGCCAAGGTCTGCCGCCGGGCGGTGGCGCGGTCCTATTGCAGAGGGGCCAACAGCTCCGGGCCGTTGTTTCGCACGGAGTTGACCAGTGGCGACACCTCGTAGGCGCGCATGGCGTCGGCGGGGTAGGGGACAAGGACGCTGCTGAGAAGTCCGGGGTCTTGTACGTTGTGGTCCAGCCATAACGCCTCAAGATGCGGCGGGAGAATGACCGGCATCCGGTCGTGGATGGGGCTGAGCAGGCTGTTGGCGGTAGTGGTGATTATGGCGCAGCTCCCGACGGTCTCGCCTTCCGGGTCACGCCAGGTCTCCCAGAGACCGGCAAAAGCAAAGGGATCTCCGGAGTCAATGGTGACTCTGAAGGGTGTCCGGCTCTTGCCGTTGCGCCGCCACTCGTAGTAGCCGTCGGCCAGCACCAGGCATCGCCTGCGGCTGAACGCCGAGCGGAAGGCCGGCCGCTCAGCGACGGTCTCCGCGCGGGCGTTGATCATGCGAGCCGCCCCGGACGTGCTCCTGGCCCAGGAGGGGATCAGGCCCCATCGCATCCGGGAGGCTTGCCGCCCGTTGCCGTTGGTCACGGCCAGCGCCGCCTGGGTGGGGGCGATGTTGTAGCTGGGCGCGTGGACCAGGCCGTTGCCGTCAAACTCGAACCGACCTTGAAGCTCTTCCAAGTCTTTGGTCTGGGTGAATCGACCGCACATGACAGACCAGTCCGTACCGGCGGGCTCTACCTAGTCACGGGAGCGGGTGCGCACCAGGTGGACTTTCGCGCCTCCAATGCCCACGTGCTTGATGTCCCTGATGTCCAGCCTGCCGACGGAGCCGTCTGTGGTGAGGTACTTTTGCACCAGGTATCCCAGGGGCTTTGCGACCAGGATGGCAGTCGTGGCGGCGGTGATGACGTTGGGCAGCTTGCTCCAGCGCCGCTCGCTGCCGACTGCGATGGCGCAGGCCAGTCCCGTCACCGCTGCGGCCACCACCAGGTTGGTGCCGCAGTAGGGCGAGATCGCCAGGTCCTTTTCGCCGGACTTTAGACGCTGGAGCGCCTCGGTCGCCGACTCCGATAACACGTCCTCGGGGATGTCGCCGTAGACGAAGAAGCCCCCCTGCGTGGAGTTACCGGCCACAATGCTGGGCTTGTCCGACTTGGAGAGGGCAATGGCAATGGTGGCGTGCTCCAGGGCGTGGTTCCTGCGTATCCTCTTGAGAAAGTCCCAGTTCATTTTCGTCCTCCGCTGGGTGGGAGTCGTCTCCCATATTATAGCACTCTCTGCGTGACGGCTCTCAGGCGACCTGCATTATTCCCTTCCCACGCCAAGCGGGGGAAGGTCGGGATGGGGCTATCCCGTTCGAATAAGCCCGCCCAGCCTTATGCCGCTCAGGGTCAACGCAGTGACGATGATCCCTGCAATGACCACGCCCAAGCCAATGAGCGGTATCGCCCGCCGGGCCGGTATGTCGAACACCCAGGCGGCCAGGGAGCCGCTCCAGGCTCCGGTCATGGGTAGCGGGATGGCGACAACCAGCACAAGGGCCAGGTCTCCGTACTTCTGAAAGCGGCTCCCCTGCACCCGTCGGATTCGCTCGGTCTGCCATGCGAGAAGCCGACCGGCGGGGTTGGGAAAGCTCTGCAGGAACCTGGAGAGGCGGTTCAGGCCGGGCACGAGAACCAGCACGGGGACCATGTTGCCCGCTATCGCCACGGGCAGGGCAACGTACCAGGGAATGTCCAGGGTGTATATTGCAAGGGGAATGGCCAGGCGCAGCTCGCCTATGGGGGTCATGGCGGCGGCGAAAGTGGCCAGGAGGTCTAGCGGTTCCATGAGCCACATAAGAATACACCAAGCCCTGGGGCGTGAACAGGCTGGAAACGTCACGCGGGCGGTTTTCCAAATCCCCGTTGAATCTGGTATGCTGGAGTCCCAAGTCTGAACGGGGTGGTGTCCAATGTACGAGATTGACCTGAAGGGCAAGAACGGCGTGGTCTTTGGAGTTGCCAATGAGCACAGCATAGCCTGGCCCATCGCCAGAATCCTGCACGACGCCGGCGCGGGCCTGACCCTGGCCTACCAGAACAGCAGGCTGGGAGAGCGCGTGGGGCGACTTACCTCGTCCATGGAGAACGTGCATCTGCTGGAGTGCGACGTGTCGCAGGACGAATCGATAGAGTCCGCCTTCGACACCATGAAGCGCGAGATGGGTGGCTTGGACTTCGTGGTGCACAGCGTTGCCTACGCAAACAGGGAGGACCTGAAGGGGGAGTTTTCCAAAACGGCCAGGGACAGCTTTCTGATGACGCTGGACATAAGCGCCTACTCGCTCATACCCATAGTCAGGTACGCCTCCGACCTGATGGATGGAGGGGGCAGCGTAATCACCATGACGTTCCAGGCGTCGGAGCGGGTGTTCCCCGGCTACAACGTCATGGGCACGGCCAAGGCGGCCCTGGAGAACGAGGTGCGGCAGCTCGCGGAGGAGTACGGCCGGCAGAACGTGAGGGTGAACGCCATCTCGGCAGGGCCCCTGGAGACCCTGGCCTCACGCGGCATCTACGGATTCCCGGACATGCGCAAGATTCACGCGGAGAAGGCGCCCCTGAAGCGCAACATAACCCACGAGGAGGTTGCCAAGACTGCCCTCTTCCTGTGCAGCGACCTGTCCAGCGGCATAACGGGAAGCGTCATCCCGGTGGACGCGGGCTACCACATCATGGCGGTGTAGGGCTTGGCCTATCAGACAGACCACCCCTGCGAAGGCAGAGGTCTAGGTGTGCTTAATCGCAAGGCATTCTGGCTTCTTGCTTCCGGAGGCCATTGCGTAACTCTGCCGCCCGCTAAAGGGAAACTGCCCTCACTGTCATTCCGAGCGTAGCGCAGCGGAGTGAGGAATCTAAAATCTCTGTCTGCAAAGCTGGGATGTCCGTAGGCAAAGACCTTGGATTCCTCGCTGCGCTCGGAATGACGGTGAAAGGGGTTTTGCGACAAGTTACGCAAAGATCCCCCTGCGCAGGAATGGCTGGGAGCAGTACGGTCTACGTAGCCACGCCGGGCACGGGGAGGTTGTCCACTATGCTGGTGGTCACCTTCTGGCCGTCCAGCCCGCGGGCGCGGGCCTCCGGCGTGAGGATGAGCCGGTGTCCAAGCACTCCCACCGAAAGCTCCTTCACGTCGTCGGGGACCACGTACTCCCGGCCGCGCATCAGAGCCAGGGCCTGGGACGTGCGGAACAGGGCCAGCGACCCTCTGTGGGAAGCCCCAAGCACCACGTCCGGGTGCTGGCGCGACGCCTGCGTCATGGACACAATGTACTGCCTGACAAGGGAGTCGACGTATATGCCCTTGGTCTCCTCCTGCAGAAGCACCACCTGCTCGGGCGTGGCGACCGGGGCCGCCTCTTCAATGGGGTGCTGCTTCTCCTGACGCTCTATGATCGCCAGCTCCTGCTCGAAGCTGGCGTAGCCCAGGTTGACGCGCATGATGAACCGGTCCAACTGCGCCTCCGGGAGGGGGAAGATTCCGTGGTACTCCACCGGATTCAGCGTAGCGATTATCAGGAAGGGCTTGGACATGGCGTAGGTCACGCCGTCCACAGTGGCCTGGTGCTCCTCCATAGCCTCCAGCAGGGCTGCCTGGGTCTTTGACGGAGCGCGGTTGATCTCGTCGGCCAGCACCACCTGGGCCATCACGGGCCCCGGCCTGAACTCAAAGTCTCCGCTCTTCTGGTTGTAGACGTTCACGCCCGTAATGTCGCTGGGAAGGAGGTCTGGCACAAACTGGATTCGCTTGAAGCTGCAACCTGTGGACAGGGCTATGGCCCTTGCCAGCGTGGTCTTGCCCAGCCCCGGCACGTCTTCAATGAGCAGGTGGCCCTCTGACATCAGGGCAACCAGGCTCAGCTCAATGGCGTGCTCCTTCCCCACAATGACCCGCTTAACGCTGTCCAGCAGCCTCTGGGCAATTCCCGATGCTTCGCTCAGCTGGTTAACACTCATTCCTTATCACCTGCTCTGTAGACGCTCAACTCAGTACCAGTTTACCAGAAGGCCCGCCGGATGTCAGTTGCGATTTGGGGACTCGCACGGCTATGCCGGAGACGCGGGCGCGGCCTCGCTCTGCGGGCGGAGGTCCATGAGCTCCCTCTTGATGCGACTCCACGCCCACAGCATTCGCACCACCTCCACCGCGGAGGGGTCTCTCCTGCCATACCGCTTCTCCACAAAGGTGCGGCAGATCAGGTATACGTCGTCTCTGCTGTCGGGCAGCAGCTCGGAGAGCTGCTCCGCAAACTCATAGGGCGTCTGCGAGGGCGGGCATGGGATGCCCAGGTAGACGACCAGGCGACGAATGCGGTTGTAGGCCATCTCCGGAGTGCTGAACTCGCCGTACTGTCGCATCCACAGGAGGCGCATGAGGACTACCCCGATGGCCATGAAGACTGCGAAGAACACGCCACCCGCGCCCAGCGGCGTGCCGAAGTGCAGGTTCGGGAGCGCTCTTATGCCCTGTCCGCCTGGCAGCGGCCCTCCCATATCGTCCCTCTCCTCCTGTTCCTCCTCACGTTGCAGCAGCTCGCTCACCTCGGTTCCCGCGTCCGGCCCCAGCTCTCCAATGCTCTCAAGGATCTCCGTGATGTTGAACCCGGCGCCCGGGAGACCCCTGGGCCTGAGGTCGTAGATGGGCGTTGGCTCGAAGGGCACCCACCCTATGCCGGGGAAGAACACCTCCGGCCAGGAGTGGCTGTCCCTGTCCTTGACCAGGTATCCCTCCTCCTCCGGGTCAGAGATGCCCGGCCCGAAGCCGAGCACCAGGCGGGAGGGTATCCCCAGCGTCCGCAGCATCATCGCCATGGAAGAGGCGAAGTGGTCGCTGTACCCCTTCCGCGCCTCAAAGAGGAAGTGGTCTACCACGTCCGCGTCGTGGTCGATTTCGCCCGGCACGGTGGTGTACTCCATCGTCCTCAGGAACCCCTCAATAGCCACGGCGCTGTCGTAGGGGTTCGTAGACCCTTCCGTGAGGGCCAGGGCCAACGTCCGCACCCTGATGGGCAGGCTGTCCGGCACCTGTAGGTATCGATTCAGAATGCCCGGGTAGTAGTCCTGGGTGGCTTCCCGCATGGCCTCCTCACTGGCCAGGTTCAGCTCGGCGACGATCCTGTACGTGCTGTTGGGCCTCAGAGGCTCAAGGGACTTGTACAGCACGGGGGAGCTTCCGATGGGCGTTTGCGTGACCTCCATGCCCACGGTCTTGCCCGGCCTCTGCAACGCCTGCCCCAGGTCGGTCTGGTACGATGAGGAGTTGGTCTCTATGTTCAGGTCGTACCTGCTTCCCGACTCCAGCTCCTTGATCAGCCTCGTCACAAAAATTTCCGATGGTATGTCCGACATAGCCAGGGCCCCGTTCTCCACCGCGATCACAGACATGCCCGCAGCCATCTCCTTCAGGCTCGCAGGCAGGGCTTCGTTCTCCTGCATGTTGGTCAGGTCCACGCTGAAGGTCTCCGAGACGGGAATCTGCTGCTCTGCGCCCGGCTCCACCAGCACGGGCTTGCCGCCCACCATCAGGTAGGGCGAGTCAACGTGCAGCTGCACCCAGTAGGCAAGGGAGGTGTCCGTGAACGCCGAAAGCTCCAGTCCCTCCTCCTCCTCCTCCGGCTGGGACGGGCTGTAGGTGGCGAAGCTGCGCTCCTCCGTGTTCTCCACCTTCCACGCCTTGGAGGTGTACTCGTCGTAGGCGACGGCGGGCCAGTAGAAGGGGAAGGGGGAGTTGGAGGAGAGGACGGGGTCTTCTCCGATGGGTACGGGCCTCACCAGAGGCAGCACGTCACCGAAGAACCGGAGGGACGCGAGCCGGTGGCCGGGCACCGAGGCGAAGACGCGGTACAGTTCGCCCCGGATGTCCTCCACCGCGCGGTCGATGGGGCGCAGGGCCCACCTGAGGGGCCTGGTGTCGGTGTCGGACATTGGGATGAGGGCCGTCGCGCCCAGGGTCACTGCGCCAAGCAGCAGGCCCGTGAGGAGGGACAGCCTGTGAATCGCCGCGGGGTAGGTCCTGCCCTGGGCTTGAAGCTCGGAGCGCCGCTTCAGGCCGGTCATGTGCACAATCAGGATCAGGCTCAGGAAGAAGAAGCCGAGCATGTATATGAAGAAGCTCTCCGTGAGGTAGGTGAGGGTGACCAGCAGCCCCGTGCCAATTGCGACCAGGCTGATCCACGGGTTGCGGTACTTGAAGAGCGACCACGAGGACACGTATCCCGACAGCCAGGCCAACAGGACCAGAATCATTGAGAGGGGCAGGGTGTCGTTGGTGGCGTCCTCGCCGGTTACCGCCAGCCACCAATCCGCCAGCCGGGTGTGAAGCTCATTGAACTTGAGGGCCCACTCCTCAGCTGCGGTCAGGTAGACCGCGGACATATAGGCTAGGAGAATGCCCAGCCCTATCGCCGCTATGTGGTATGCGTATTCCAGCTTCCTCACGCGGCCGATAATCGCCCCCAGAAGCGCCGCCCCCAGGACAATTGGCACAAGTGGCGGCGTCTCCACCCACTGCGCCGCCTCCACGGAGCTGACGGCGACCGCCAGGATCGCGGCCTGAAGCAGCAGGGTCAAGCCCTGCGTCTCCAGCATGTTTCGCAGTTGGGCGAATCTCGACAAGCTAGATGCTCCTTATCCTGCGGGTCATGCGCGCGCCCCTGCGACCTCCGCCGCCGGAGCCGCGCTGCCGGTGGAACGCCACCTGTATCGCAGGCTCTGGGCTATGTCCTCGTTGTGTTGCAGCAGGTAGACCGGCGTTCCGCGCTGGTTGAGCTGGTTCAGCAGAAGGCCGGGGTCTCTCCGGTCGCCGAAGGACTGCGGGTCGACCAGCACCACGGTTGCGGAGATGCCCTGCTGTATCAGGGACTCCAGCAGCGGGCTCCACGCAGTGTCGACCGACGGCGTTACCACCACCAGAGACACCGCCTGTGAGGGGACCTGGGAGTGCCACAGGGTCATAAGCTCCCTGAACGGCATCCTGCCCTGGGCCCTTATCTCCGTCAGCGTCAGCAGCAGCCTGTCCAGGGCGGGCGCGCCCTCCTGGGGCGCGAGCATACAGGCGCGGTCTCCCTGCGCCATGACCCCCACGGCCCACCCCGCCTCCGAGTAGCTCTTGGCGATGGAGGCCGCCGCCGTGACTGCGTACTCCTCGGTGCTCTCCAGCCCCTGGCCGTAGTGCGCGGCTCCGTGCAGGTCAAGGAGAATCCACACGAGGTCCTCCATCCCGGTGTCGAACTGCTTCACCATGAACTCGCCCTTCCTGGCCGTGGATGCCCAGTGGATGTACTTGGAGCTGTCCCCGGGCTGGTAGCCGCGAATGGTGGAGACGGAGGAGGTCGCCTCCGGGCTGGTTCCCTGCACGTCGCCCTCTCCCACAATCTCCCCGCGGGTTGTGGAGAAGGGAGGTATCTCCACCATGTAGGGGAAGACCACAAACTGCTGCTGGCCGGGGTCCCTGCGACGCAGCCGCACAAAGGCGAAGGGGTCGCTGCTGGTGACCGTGGGCGCGCCCACCTGGTAGACGCCGCGATGCCTGAGGGGTATGCTCGAAGTCATGGTCAGCTCCCCCGTGGCGGGCACGTTCACCACCGACCCCGACCTGTGCCACGGCAGCTCCGACAGGTCGTCGACCTCAAGGCCCAGCTTGGGCGTTGGCCCGGAGTTGTGTATGGTCACCCGGCTCTCCACCGACTCTCCCACCTGGAGCTTCCCGAAGCTTCGCTGAAATGTGACTCGCGTGCCCCACAGGTTCAACAGCGCCCAGAGCGCGCTGCCGGCCAGCACCAGGGCCGTGACTCCAAAGAGCCGGTAGTATATGGCGTATCCCGTCCCCAGGGACAGGAACGCTGCCAGGAACAGGAGGATCAGGACGGCGTGCAGTCGTTGAAATCTCATATCGGCTAACCTGCCTCGGCCGGTTCGAGATTAGGGGCGGGCGCGTCCTCCTCATCGCCTCGGATGTACAGCTCCCAGCCTGCGAGCAAGCCCGTCACGGCGGTGAGGATTCCGGGTATCGTTCCCGCCAGCACGGGCAGCAGCGGGAAGCGGGCGTAGGGCGTGAAAGCCGCCTCTTCTATGAAGTGAGGGCCGTCGTAGGACCAGGTGGACACGAACTCTATGCCGAGGCCCATGACCACCAGCAGGGTTATCCCCTCCAGGGCAAAGCCCTTGCGCACAAGCGCCACGCCAAGGACTATGAGAGCGCTCAGGCCCACAGGGGCCAGCACGCTGAGGAAGAGCTTTTGGGGAATGATTATCAGCACGGAGCGCTCCGCTATGTACCCCACGAGGACGGTCGCAAAGAAGAGGAACAACACGGCGGACCCCAGGCCCAGGACCAGAAAGAGGTGGGAGGTGTCGTCCCTTGTCCGGCTTGGGATTGAGGTCTGCAGAAGCAGGAACAGCAGGAGGGGGATGGCTACGGCATAGGGCCACAGCGGCGGAGCCAGCGCCTTGACGTCGAGAAGGAGGGTGGTGTTGTAGTCAAGGGGCAGCACCTGGAGTATGGGCATCAGGACGAGCAGCGCAACGCTGACGCCCCACCACAGCTGGGCCGGCGACCGGCGACCCGATACGGCAAGGGCGCCGGCGTATAGGGCCAGGCCACCGGCGGCCAGCGTCAAGCCCACGGCCGGAATCTGGAAGGCGGGCCTTGTCTGGCTGAAGGACTCGAGCGCCACCACCCCGGCCGCCGCCACCAGCGACACGGCCGCGAGGGAAGACACAAGCCTGACCAGGCTGCTGGCTTGCAGGCTATTGGGGCGGTCCGCACTCAGCATTTGCACCTGCCTTGCCCACTCGGAGGCCTGATTATATGCAAATATCTCCAGCCCTGGTTATGGCGCTGGAGACTCCTTTAATGGATATTCTATCACCTTCAACAGGCTGTAGCTAGACGCCGTGTGAAGACTCGGAGTGAGATGGCGTAGTAGACGAATTTCAGCGCCATTCCGAGCCCTTCGGCTGTGCTCAGGGTAAACTTCGCGAGGAGTCCAAAGTGACCCATTAACTACCGGGGTGATGTAGCCGGACCGCGACACCGGATGAGGGGTTCCGGATTCGCGCTTCCTGAGACCTCTGCACACTACGGCGTCATGCCGAAAGAAGTACGTTCTCGTCATTCCCGCGAAAGCGGGAATCTATTTACCTCTACATTAAACGCCCTGGATTCCGGCTTTCGCCGGAATGACGAAGATGTTACAGCTTGTTGGAGACCAGCTTGGAATCGTGCTCCGGCTCCTTGCCGGAGGCCAGCACCTTCCTGAGCTCCACCACCTCGTCCCGGAGCAACGCCGCCTTCTCAAACTCCAGCGCCCTTGCCGCCAGCTTCATCTGGGACTCCAGGTCCTTGATCACACGCAGCAGGTCGTCCTTGGGCATGTCCCGGCGCGTCTGGTAGCTGGGCCGGGACTCCGCCACGGCCTTGACCCGCTCCGTGATGTCCCTGATGGCCTTGCTGATGCCCTGGGGCGTGATGCCGTGCTCCGTGTTGTAGGCCTCCTGGATGTCCCGCCGGCGATAAGTTTCGCTTAAGGCCTTCTGCATCGACTCCGTTGAATTATCGGCGTACATGATGACGTGGCCCTCCGCGTGGCGAGCGGCGCGGCCTATGGTCTGTATGAGGGACGACTGGGAGCGAAGGTAGCCCTCCTTGTCCGCGTCCAGTATCGCCACAAGACTGACCTCCGGCAGGTCAAGACCCTCCCGCAGAAGGTTGATGCCCACCACCACGTCGTACACGCCGAGCCGCAGGTCGCGCAGGATCTCGCTGCGCTGCAGGGTGTCTATCTCAGAATGGAGGTAGTGGGTCTTGACGTTCATCTCCTGTAGGTAGTCGGACAGCTCCTCCGCCATGCGCTTGGTCAGGGTGGTCACCAGGCACCGCTCACCCCTCTCCACGCGGGTGCGTATCTGGTGCAGCAGGTCGTCTATCTGTCCCTGGGTGGGTTTCACCTCGATTGTGGGGTCAAGCAGACCCGTCGGGCGGATGACCTGCTCCACCACCTGCTGGCTGTGCTGGTACTCGTGGGCGCTGGGCGTGGCCGACACGTAGATCACCTGGTTGAAGTGCTTCTCTATCTCCTCGAAGCTGAGCGGCCGGTTGTCCATCGCCGAAGGCAGCCTGAAGCCGAAGTCCACCAGGGTCCGCTTCCGGGAGATGTCCCCGTGGTACATCCCGTGTAGCTGCGGGATGGTCATGTGGCTCTCGTCTACCAGGAGCAGGTAGTCGTCGGGGAAGTAGTCCAGCAGGCACCAGGGTGTGCTGCCCGGCAGCCGGCGGCCAAGGGGCGCGGAGTAGTTCTCGACGCCTGAGCAGTAGCCCGCCTCTCGCAGCATCTCGATGTCGTACCGGGTGCGGTTCTCCAGGCGCTGTGCCTCCAGCAGCTTGCCCTGGTCTCTGAACCACTGCACCCGGTCGTGAAGCTCCTGCTCAATGTCCTTTATAGCAAGCTCCAGCTTCTCCTGGGACGTGACGAAGTGCTTGGCGGGGTAGATGTCGATGGAGTCCCGCTCCCCGAAGACCTCTCCGGTGAGGGGGTCAAGCTCCGTGATGCGCTCAACCTCATCGCCCCAGAACTGGATGCGAACCGCCACCTCCTCGTAGGCGGGGAGAATCTCCAGGGTGTCTCCCCGGACGCGGAACTTGCCCCTGGAGAGGTCCATGTCGTTGCGCTCGTACTGCTGGTCAACCAGGCGGCGGATTAGCCTGGTGCGGCTGGTCTGCTCCCCCTTGTTGAGGAAGACGACAAAGCTCTGGTACTCCTCCGGCGCGCCAAGGCCGTAGATGCAGGACACGGAGGCGACGATGAGCACGTCCCTGCGGGTGAGCAGGGCGCGGGTGGCGGAGTGGCGCAGTTTGTCAATCTCGTCGTTGATGTCTGCGTCCTTCTCAATGTAGGTGTCCGTGGAGGGCACGTAGGCCTCTGGCTGGTAGTAGTCGTAGTAGGACACAAAGTACTCCACCGCGTTGTTGGGGAAGAACTCCTTGAACTCCGTCGCAAGCTGGGCGGCCAGGGTCTTGTTGTGAGCGATGACTAGGGTAGGACGCTGCACCCTCTCGACGATGTTGGCCATTGTGAAGGTCTTGCCGCTCCCGGTGACGCCCAGAAGCGTCTGGTGGCCGTACCCCTTTTCGACGCCGTCCACCAGCTTGTCGACGGCCGCCGGCTGGTCGCCCGTGGGTTGGTAGTCCGATACTATCTTGAACTCAGGCATGTGCTCTCCGGCCTACGCTCCAACTTTGATCCCTACGCATAGCTCGTCGTCGCTCTTCTTGTGCCCCCCATCCTAACCTTCCCCCCGCCCTGCGGGGGGAAGGGACATCCTCTCCCCCTTCAGGGGGAGAGTCAGAGAGGGGGCGTTCATACTTCCTCAGCATACCAAAATCAGTGGCTTGGTGTCGCTACCCAGACCATCTCCTGACTGGCCTCATCAAAGGGCCGGTAGTTGAAATCGCCGTACAGAGCCTCCACACGGAAGCCGGAAAGCTCCAGCAGGTGCTCCGCCTCGAACCTGTGGACGTACCTGAGCTGGTAGTCGCGGTACAGCCTTCTGACTACCTCGCCGTCCTCGTCCACCTCCTCCAGTATGGAGCGGGCGCTGTTGACCTGGCTGTGGTTGTCGAACCGGTTCTGGTGCCAAATCACCAGGCGCCGTCCGGTCTCAGGATGGGGGACGTCCATGAAGTGAAAGGGCGTGCTGCCGTCGTCCGTGAGCATGTTCAGGTCAGGCAGGAAGATATCGAATATGAGCCTGCCGCCGGGGGCCAGGTGGTCACGGACACATCTCAAGCAGCTGCGCTGGTCCTCCACGCTCAGGAGCGAGAGGAACGCCCTGAAGGGTATGATGACAAGGGCGAACTCCCGGCCCAGGGAGAAGTCCCGCATGTCGCCGTGGGCCCACGTGACGCGGCTCGCGGCTGCGCCCAGGGCCTCCGACTTGGCCTCAGCCACCTTCAGCATCTCCATTGAGTTCTCCAGGCCAGTTATCTCTATCCCGGCCTCAGCTATGGGCAGGGTGACTCTGCCGGTGCCGCTGCCAAGCTCCAGCACGGGGCCGCCCGAGCTGAGTGCCTCATCCGCGTAGAAGGGGATGTCGTCCTGCTTCCAGGCGAATACCCAGTCATAGATTCCGGCCCACTGGTCAAAGGGGTTCACGGGTATCACAGTGGCCTTGTGAAGGCCGCGCAAGTTGGTGAAAATGGGAGGAGATTCGTCACTCCCGCGCAGGCGGGAGTCCACACTCTGCCCATCCTGGATTTCCGTCCCGTATCGGAGTACGGGACAAGCTTTCGCGGGAATGACGGTGGGTTGTTGCTCGCGCCTTGAACCCTCAATCTCATAACAAGGGTTTCGATATGCCGAGGTGACGGGCACTCAGCCCTTGTACTGCTCCAGGGCCTCGTCCGGGAAATCGGCGTTGGTGTACACCTTCTGCACGTCGTCAAGCTCGTCCAGGCGGTCCAGCAGGCGCAGGGCCTGCACGGCCTCCGATGTCCCCAGCGCAACGGTGCTCTTGGGCACCATAGAAAGCTCGGCTGACGTGACGTTTGCGCCGGCGTCGCCCAGGGCCTTTCGCAGTGGCTCAAAGCTCTCCGGGCTTGCGTATATCTCCAGGTAGGAGCCGTCCAGCTTGAAGTCCTCCGCCCCGGCGTCGATGGCCACCAGCGCCATGTCCTCCCCCTCCTCCGGCTCCACCTCCGCCGTTATCACGCCCCGGGACTCGAAGTTCCAGGCAACGCAGCCCACCTCGCCGAGACTGCCACCGGCCTTGGTGAAGGTGGAGCGCACGTCGGAGCTGGTGCGGTTCCGATTGTCGCTGAGGGCGTGGAGCATTATGGCTACGCCGCCCGGCCCGTACCCCTCGTAGGTTGCCTCAAAGAGGGCGTCCCCCGACCCGTCGCTGGCCCCGGTCCCTCGCTTGATTGCCCGCTCGATGTTGTCCAGTGGCATGTTGTTGTCCCTGGCCTTCTGCACCGCCAGGCGCAGGCGCACGTTCATCTCAGGGTTCGGGTCGCCCTGCCTGGCGGCCACGGCGAGCTCGCGGGCCAGCTTGGTGAACAGCTGCCCGCGCCGGGCGTCGGTGACCCCTTTCTGGTGTTTGATGGTGGACCACTTGGAATGACCTGACATGGCTAGTACCTTCAATCGAAATTAGGACGTATTCCCATACCGATTTTAGCATTGTCGTTCGGGAAGGTCAAAAAGACGAATGACAGCGCATTGCCAATTTCCTTCTGCTGTGTCAAGATATACATATTATGAGGATAGGCGCTTTTGAGATACATGAGCCCGTTCCGGAGTTCAAAGACCTTCACGCGATTGCCCTTCTTCACCCCTGGGTCGATGCAGGCAGCGTAGGTACGCTCGCCCTGGAGAGGCTGGAGCGACACCTGGGAGCCAAGGAATTCGGAAAGCTGCATCGTCCCGGCAACTTCTTCGACTTCACCCGGTATCGTCCCACGTCCAAGTTCGTCGAGGGCGAGCGCGTGGTCGTCGTGCCCAACACCAACCTCTACTACGTCAGTCGAGAGGAAAGCCCGGACCTGCTGTTCGTGCATCTGATGGAGCCCCACGCCTACGCCGAGCGGTACATCCAATCGATTGTGGAGCTCTTCAAGTCGCTGGACATCAAGCGGTACTGCCGGATAAGCGGTATGTACAACGCCGTGCCCCACACCCGCCCGCTGCGGGTCACAGGCTCGCCGGAGCTTGAGAAGCTGCCCGGGATGGCCGGCCTCATCACTCCGCGTACGCCCGGCGGAGGCTACCAGGGTCCCACCAGCATTATGAACTCCGTTACGGAGGAGCTGGAGAAGATGGGGACGGAGAACATCAGCTTCATGGTGCACCTGCCACACTACCTGAGCCTTGAGGAGGACTACGCGGGCACTGCGAGGCTGATGGAGGTGCTCTGCACCCTCTACGACTTCCCCAAGGACCTGGCCGAGACGGAGCGCGGCGAGAGGCAGTACCGGGAGGTGGCCGCCGAGGTGGAGCGCAACTCCCAGGTCAAGGCGCTGGTCACGCAGCTTGAGGAGTACTACGACTCCCAGCAGACCACGCCGACCCAGGAGCAGCAGCCGGACGTCCCGCCTCTTTCCCCTGACGTGGAGCGCTTCCTCCGGGACGTCGGCGGTAGGCTGGACAACTAGGTTCGCGGACCCATCTGCTCGCGGCCAGCTATGAGTTCCGCCTCGCAGAACAGGCTCACTGCCGATGTGCTCAGGAGTCGGGAAGAGCAGGAGACCCACAGTTACCCTGACAACCTCGCTCTGAGGGTTCATCGCACCATAAGCTGGATCCGACGCGCCGAGATGTCAGAGGACGACCCAGACATAGCCTTTGCCTGCTATTGGATTGCCTTTGACGCCGCCCATTCCGAGGATACTGCGACAGATGTTGAAACATCTGCCACCGCCCTTTTCAGAATGTACTTTGAGAAGCTGTTGAAGTTTGACGGCGAAGGGGCCATCTTCAACGCAATATGGGATCGATTCTCCGGCCCCATAAGGATTCTGCTGGAGAACAAATACGTTTACCAACCCTTCTGGAAGCATGTAAACGGTGTTGAGGAATTCTCTGATTGGGAAACCCGCTTTCAGCGTGAGCGCGAGCAAGTGAACAGTTATCTTGCTCAACAACAAACTGACCGCGTCTTGAACTTGCTATTTAGTAGGCTGTACGTGCTACGTAACCAGATCATGCACGGCGGCGCAACTTGGAATGGCCGCGTCAATCGCGACCAAGTGCGGGACGGTGCGGCTATTATGAGCTTCCTGGTTCCAGCTTTTGTGAAGGTAATGATGGACCACCCAGATGAGCCTTGGGGCAAGAACTATTATCCGCGCGTAGACGAGGACGGCAGAATGGTGCCTTATATTAGGGAACCATGATCGGTGACAAATGAGGGTAGACCATGCCGCGATTGGAAGACTTGAAGCGGTTCTATAGAATCCTTGGCGAGTTGAAGCAAGAGGTCGGCAGGACTCGTACTTTGGGAGACCTTGACTGGAAAGTGGGTTTGCCTGAACGGGGTGTGTACTTCTTCTTCGAACCAAGCGAAAAGCGGTCTCACACGGGTGAAGGCCTGCGGGTAGTACGAGTGGGAAAGGACCCAGAAAAGAATAGTGCTAAAGAAGACACCACATTGCCGAATCGCCTTGGGAAGCACAGAGGGAGCGACACCCATAGAGGGGGTGGCAGGAAACGGGATTCTGTATTTCGAAGGCACATGGGCAATGCCTTAATTAAGCGAGATTCTATAGAGTGCCCTACTTGGAACAGTAAGAAGGTTCCAAAGGGTACTAATGAACGAGCGCAAGAGCGTCTGGTAGATAAGGAGATTAACAGAATCATTCGCCAAATGCCATTCCTCTGGATTGAGGTAAATGACGAGATTGTAAGGGGATACATAGAGAAGAATACCATAGAGTTGCTCAGCAACTATTGCAGACCAACTCTTGACCCACCTTCAGATAACTGGTTAGGTAATTGTTCTAACAGTGAGGAAATAAAATACTCCGGCCTGTGGAACTCTAACTATGTTAAAAAATCACATACCTCAAAGTTCCTTGATGTCCTAGAGTACGCCGTTAATGAGATGGGGGGATAATGTGAAGGATCCAATAGTTGTTATATCGTGTGCTAAGGGTAAGAAAGTGAAGGCCGGAGACCTACAAGGTAGCCTCAAGGACAAGAATGGAACTCCGATTGTGTTTGTGGCTCACCCTAAAGAAGCCCCTGACAACCCCACGTGCGTCTACGCGCATCCAGATGACCCATCAGACTACGGTATGCCTTGGAGGGCTAAGTTGCTGGATTATAACCAGAAACACCAAGATACAGGAGACAATCCAGACGGCCTTCTACCAGCTTGGCGGCTATACAGGAATGAGGCATACAGCAGCCTAGTTGGACATTACGGCATTAGTAGAGTCTACATTCTCTCAGCAGGATGGGGGCTGATAAAATCTACTTTCCTGTTGTCCTACTATGACATCACTTTTTCTACAGATGAAGGAGTAGACGAATGGGTAAGGCGTGACTATAAGAAGAATGGAGGGGATGGCTTCTCGGACTTTACCCATTTGAGCAAACCTGACGAAGACTTGAATGAGCCGATAGTTTTCTTTGGCGAAGATTATTACGTACAACCTTTCATTGACTTAACTCAGGAATTAAAATGTCAGAAAGTCATATACTTTGAATCTGAGAGAAAAAGGAAGCCGTTTTTGCAATACCCATCAGCATACGACTTGCGCGTAGATTACGGCTCCAAGCCAAAAGAAGAGAGATGGTATTACCAGTGCGCCAAGGACTTCATTGAGGGAAAGATACATTTATAGGAACGCTGACAGAATGATGACCACCGCCGGCTTGCGGGAGAACGGTGTTGAGATGAGCTTTGCAGACGGGCGCAGCGGTCTGATCCCCTTTGCCGACCTTCCTGAGGTCGGGGAGAGCGCGGCCATATCTTCCATTGAGCTGCCAAACCCTTACGAGATGGTCCTGGAGACGGCTGACGGCGAGCGTATAGAGATACCCTGGGACTTCGCCCGGCACTACTGCGACGAGTCCTACCGGCCAACGGTGGAGGCGATAGCAATGCAGGGGCGGCAGACAATCGGGGAGCGCATCCGTCGGCTCAGGGAGTCGGCGGGCCTTACCCAGGAGGCGCTAGCGCGTGGGGCTGGTATCGGCCGGATTACTCTTGTGCGGCTGGAGAACGGAGAGCAGTCGCCCAGGTTCAAGACCCTGAACTCAATTGCCCGTGCTCTGGGAAAGAGTGTACAGGAGCTTCTGGTGGAACCGGAGGCACTTCGCGAGCCTGCGCCTTGACGCCTCTGCGCCTTGTGTGCTAGGGTTGTGACCAGAGGCGAAGACGGAGACGAGTAGGAGGCTTCCTGCGCCCAGCGAGTCTGGTACGGTGAGAGCAGACGCAGCAGGCACCTCCCAAAATCCCTCCTGAGCTACTCACCGAAAGCCCGGCCACAACCGGGCCTGTAGGCTGAGTCGGGGTTAGCCGCCGTTATCGGTGACCAAGGTAGATAGGCACTTTGTCGGAGTGCCCCGAATTTGTCGGGGAAAGAGGGTGGTACCGCGGGAACTGAAATCCCGTCCCTCAGGGGACGGGATTTCTATTTGCAGGTGAAACATGGACATTGAGCTTTACGACACCACGCTCAGGGACGGGGCGCAGCAGGAGGGCATCTCCCTGTCCGTTGAGGACAAGATAAAGATAACCCGCAGGCTGGACGACCTGGGTGTAAGCTGGATAGAAGGCGGCACTCCCGGCTCCAACCCCAAGGACGAGGACTACTTCCAGCAGGCCAAGTCGCTGACACTCTCAAACGCCCGCGTATCCGCCTTTGGCCTTACGCGCAGGGCCAACGCGGACGTTGCGACCGACGCCAGCATCATGGCGCTCATGGCCGCGAACACGCCCGGCGTAACCCTGGTGGGCAAGAGCTCAGACCTCCACGTCCGGGAGGTGCTGGGCACGTCCCTGGAGGAGAACCTGTCCATGATAGCCGACTCCGTCGCCTACCTGAAGAGCCAGGGGCGCACGGTCTTCTTCGACGCCGAGCACTTCTTCGACGGATTCAAGCTGAATCGAGATTACGCTATTCAGAGCGTCAAGGCGGCCGCCGACGCCGGGGCCGACTGCCTGGTGCTGTGCGACACCAACGGCGGAGTGCTCTCCAGCGAGATCCATGACATAGTTTCCTGCGTTCGGAGCGAGGTTTCGACCCGCCTGGGCATCCACTGCCACAACGACGCCGACTTGGCCGTGGCCAACTCCCTGACGGCTATCTCAGCGGGGGCCACCCACGTCCAGGGCACCGTGAACGGATACGGCGAGAGGTGCGGCAACGCCAACCTCCTGTCGATTATCGCCAACCTGAAGCTGAAGATGAACGTCTCCTGTGTGACTGACACGCAGCTGGCCACCCTGAGAGACGTGTCACACTACGTCAGTGAGATAGTCAACATTCCTCCCAGCACCAACCAGCCCTACGTGGGGGCCAGCGCCTTCAGCCACAAGGGCGGCCTCCACGCGGACGCCGTCTCCAAGCTGGAGGAGAGCTACCAGCACATCCACCCGGCCAGTGTTGGCGCGGTGAACAGGGTGGTCATCTCGGAGCTTTCCGGCCGGGGCAACATCCAGTACCGCCTCAGGGAGATGGGGCTGGACAACAGGGTGAGCCGTGACCAGATTTCGGCTCTGCTGGAGAGGATCAAGACCCTGGAGAGCAAGGGGTTCCAGTACGAAGGCGCTGAGGCCTCCTTTGCGCTGATGGTCAGAAGGACTCTGGAGGGCTACAAGCCCCCCTTCGAGCTGGTGGACTTCATGGTCATAGTGGAGAACCGGCGCCGCGCCCCCACCAACGGCGGCGACGAGGATATGCTTGCGGAGGCGATGGTGAAGGTCAGGGTAGGGGACAAGCTGATGCACACCGCAGCCGAGGGCAACGGGCCGGTCAACGCCCTGGACAACGCCGTGCGAAAGGCGCTTCTGGAGTTCTATCCTTCCCTGGACGACGTGAGGCTGGTGGACTACAAGGTGCGGGTGGTCGACCAGGGCCAGGACACCAGGGCCGTGGTGAGGGTACTCATTGAGTCGACCGACGGGCAGAGCCAGTGGCAGACGGTTGGCTCCTCCGCCAACATCATAGAGGCAAGCTGGATGGCTCTGGCCGACAGCCTGGAGTACTTCCTGGCAAGGAACGAGAGACAGAGCTAGCTTCTCCCTAACCTCTATGTAGAGCGGACGCTCAGGACATTTCCCAGAGCAAGCGCACAGGAACAGCGTGCAGGTTGTTTCCAAAGCTGACTGTAGTGTTGCCGTCGTAGAGCACCACTCCGCACGCAAAGCGCTCACCGCCTGCATCCCTGAGCCTGCGCAGTCCCCGGAAGTCGGCCTGTGTTACTGTTGCGCCTGCCTTGACCTCAACCCCCGCTAGGAAGCCGCTATATTCCATGACGACATCGACTTCAACCTGGTCCTTGTCCCTGTAGTGAAAAAAGTCAACCGGGCCGTCGCACCAGGTGGCCTGACGGCGCAGCTCTTGGAACACGAAGGTCTCAAGGAGCTGCCCTAGCAGAGTCCGATCTGCCAACAGGGTCTGTACCGACGCGCCTAGCAAGGCACAGGCAAGCCCGGAGTCGCCCATGTGGAGCTTTGGAGTCTTGACCAGGCGCTTCCCGCGATTGCTGTGCCAGGACGGCAGCCTCTCCAGCAGGTAAACCCGCTCCAGAAGTGCTATGTAGTCCCCAATGGTCGGACGGCTGAGCTGGAACGGCGTAGCCAGGTGGCTCAAATTGAACAACTGAGCCGTACAGGTTGCCGCTAGGGAGAGGAGCCTTGGCAGGGTCTCCAGGCTGCTAATGCGAGACAGATCTCCAACATCTCTCTGCACCTGAGCGTCTATGTAGTTCCGGTACCAATTCGCGCGCCTGCGGCCGGTGGGCCGGGCAAGGGCCGGTGGGTACCCGCCGGCCGCTATCCTTTCGGCCAGGTCCGTTCCCAGCCGCTCGGCTTGCCGGATAGGGAAACTGTTCTCGAACAGGGCGCTAATGAAGCCACCAGCAGGGGGCGGACGACTCGTGTGCAGCTCACACTGGGTCAGAGGATGCAGCCTGATTGTCTCCAGGCGGCCGGCCAGCGAGTCCTGTACAGTTGATATAGCCAGCACGTCCGATGAGCCGGTGAGGACGAACCGTCCCGGCACGCGCCGTTGGTCCACCTCCAGTTTCAGGGCGGTGAAGAGTCCCGGTACACGCTGCACCTCGTCCAGAACGACGCGTTCCGGGAGGTCAGCTATGAAGCCAGTGGGATCGCTCAAGGCGCCGGCGCGGACAACGTCGTTGTCAAAATTGAGATAGCTGTACCCGCGGCCCTCGGTTTCGTACGAGCGCGCATGTGCCGGGAGAGACTCCGGTGAACACACCATTTGTGCGAAGGTGGTCTTTCCGCACTGGCGTGGGCCTTGTATCAGAACAACTGGAGAATCTTCCAGCGCCTCAATGAACCGCGGCTCTATAAAACGTGGATGTAGAAGGCTTTGTCCCATGGGACAATTGTAACTTTATCCGCGTTCAATTGCAAGGTTATGAGCGGATAATTGTAAGTTGCGATGCCGTCTGATTGCAAGGTTATGAGCGGATAATTGCAATGTTAAAGACGTCCAATTGCAAGGTTAGCGTCAAATCCAGTGGACTGAGATTGTGGAGCGTGGGAGTCCTACCACCAGGCGGTGTCGTCCGGGTGGATCATCCGCGCCTCCATCTCCTCCCTCCACGGGCCCGTGGCCAGGTACTTCCACCCGCCATCCGCGAAGATGACCGCTATGCTGCCGCCGTCCATGCGCTCTGCAACGCGCTGGGCGCAGTGCAGC
Source organism: Dehalococcoidia bacterium (assembly GCA_034422115.1). Lineage (GTDB taxonomy): Bacteria > Chloroflexota > Dehalococcoidia > Lucifugimonadales > UBA2985 > DAOUJW01. The sequence goes on from DAOUJW010000020.1 coordinate 28,166, forward strand.
ACCGCGCCGGAGGACACCCCGGCAAATATGCCCTCCGTCTGCAGCAGAGAGCGTGCGCACTCGAAGGCCGTGGCGCTGTCCACCAGAAACCTGCCGTCCAGCTTGTCCAGGTCAAGCAGCGGTGGAATGTACCCCTCCTCCAGGCTTCTCAGCCCTTGAAGCTGCTCCCCCATCCGGGGCTCCACGCCGATCACCCTTATTTCCGGGTTGTGCTCCTTCAGCCGTCGGCCCACCCCCATGAGCGTGCCACCTGTGCCGAGTCCGGCTATAAACACGTCTGCGTTTGGGAGGTCTCTGAGCACCTCTGGGCCGGTCGTCTCGTAGTGGGCCGCTATGTTGGCCTCGCTCTCGAACTGGCGGGTGTTGAAGCACCCTTCTTCCTGCCCCAGCTGCCTTGCAAGCTCGATTGCGCCCCTCATGCCGGCCAGGGGGTCGCACCAGACTATCTCCGCGTCGTAGGTTGCCAGGAGGTCGGCCACACCCGGAGTGGCCCTGTGGGGTATGACCACCTTCAGCCTGTAGCCCCTCTGCTTGGCAATGAGCGCCAAGGCCAGGGCGGTGTTACCGGTGCTGGCCTCCACCAGCGTCTGGCCGGGCTTGAGCGCGCCCGACTCCTCTGCCTGCTGCACTAGGTACTTGGCAACCCGGTCCTTGATGCTGCCACTGGGGTTGAGGCCCTCCAGCTTGGCGAAGATGCGCACCCCCGGCTTTGGGCTCATCCGGGACACCTCCACCAGGGGCGTGTTGCCTATGTGGTCAAGGATGCTCGTCGATTGCATTGTTTGCCATTCTCCTTACCGGATAATGATAGCCCATTCACATCTCCGCCGAAAGCTCACAGCCTTGCTAACGCCTATGGTGGATTGGTATATTACCCTCGATTAAAGCTGGTGGCCCGCCGCCTTTGAAGATGCGTCTACCGCTCATCCCTGTATCAAGTACGGGGCAGGCTCTGAGCTTGTCGAAGGAAATGAGCGGTAGTTGCCAAAGCGGTTCGGCAGGCCGACCAAAAACGGAGGATAGGCTATGCAAGAAGGCATTCTCCAGGGCGTCAGGATTATAGAGTGGGGGGACCTGGTGTCCGCGCCGTGGACGTCCAGGCTGCTGGCGGACATGGGCGCGGACGTCATCAAGATAGAGACGCCGGACGCGGGAGACTCGGCGCGTCGGGTCGGCCCCTTTCCTCATGACGTACCTCACATCGAAAAGAGCGGGCTTTACCTGTACCTCAACTGCAACAAGCGCGGCGTTACGCTGGACGTGAGCACGGCCGAGGGGAAGCGCATCTTCCGGGAGCTTGTCGACGGCGCGGACGTGCTCATAGAGAGCCACTCGCCCGGCGTCGTTGAGGGTCTGGGCCTCACGTACGACGCGCTCAAGCCCACCAATCCCCGGCTGGTCATGGTCTCCATCAGCCCCTTTGGACAGACCGGGCCGTACAGGGACTACGTCGGCAGCGAGCTTGTTCTCTTCCACCTGGGCGGCATCGGCTATGAGACGCCCGCCGGCGACGTGACCGACCCGGAGAAGGAACCGCCTCTGAAGGGGCCTGGATACCAGAGCTACTTTGTCACGGGGTGGATGGCCGCCACGAGCGCCTTCATCGGCCTGTACCACCGAGAGAACACGGGTGAGGGCCAGTTCATAGACATCTCCGAGCACGAGGCCATCGCCAGCACCCAGCGGCCAAACGTCACCCGCTACTCCTACGCCGACGAGCTTCCCGGCCGGGAGGGGACGGGGATACCTCGCTTCAAGCCGTGCAAGGACGGCTACTTCGCGGGTTACGGCGCTCAGGGAACGGACGTCATGTGGGCGAAGGTGTGCGACATCATGGGCAACCCCGAGTGGACCACCTGGGACATCTGCGACACTATGGTCTCCCGGAGAGAGAACATCGCCACCCTGGACGCGCTCATAATGTCCTGGATGATGGACTACACCAAGGCTGAGCTTTTTGAGATGGGGCAGCGGGCCGGCATCTCCTGCTTCCCCGTCAACACCGTCGCGGACGTGTACACGACGGAGCAGTACAAGGAGCGCGGCTTCTTCGAGGAGGTGGAGCACCCGCAGGCCGGGACCTACGCCTACCCTGGCGTTCCGTTCAAGATATCGGAACACCAGCCGTCGTTGCGCCGCCCCGCGCCGATGCTAGGCCAGCACAACACCGAGGTCTACGTCGATATGTTGAATCGGACGCCGGAGGACCTGGTCAAGCTGCGCCAGGCCGGGGTCATCTAGTCAAGTCGCATCGAGCAATCGTCCAATCGTCAAGGAGGAATGAGATGAGCAAGCTGCCGTTTGAGGGCATACGAGTCGCCGATTTCGGCTGGATTATCACCGCTCCCCTGGCTACCGCGTGGCTGGCCACAATGGGCGCGGAGGTTATCAAGATAGAGAGCAAGGTGCACCCTGACACCCTGCGCAGCGGGATTCACGGGGGCGCCATTCCCGGAGAGGACCCCGCCTACAACTGCACGGGGGGCTTCAACTCCCTCAACTACAGCAAATACAGCTGCTGCCTGGACATGACCAAGCCGGAGGCGCAGGAGCTTGCATACGAGATTATCAAGACCAGCGACATGGTGGTTGAGGCCTACACCGCGCCCGTTGTGGAGCGATTCGGCCTGACATTCCCCCAGCTTCAGGCCCTCAAGCCGGACATCATCCTGGTCTCCGTCTCCTCCCTGGGCAAGACCGGCCCCCTGAAGGACGTGACCGGCTTCGGCCCGGCGAACCAGGCCTTCGCCAGCCTGCCGTCGATGATGGGCTATCCCGGCGGCCCGCCCGCGAGCATGGGCGGCACGTGGCCGGACTACGTCATGGGCGTGGCTATGGCATACCTCGCCGTCGCCGGGCTGTACCATCGCAAGCGCACGGGCCAGGGCCTCTACCTTGACCTGTCCATGGCGGAGGCCGTGATGGACATGATCCCCGGCCAGATGCTGGACTACCAGATGAACGGGCGCGTTGCGGGACCCCAGGGCAACAGGGACGACCTGGCCGCGCCCCACAACGTCTACCGCTGCGACGGCGAGGACAAGTGGGTGGCCATCTCCGTCCACGACGACGCGCAGTGGGCCGCCTTCTGCCAGGCCACGGGCCACCCGGAGTGGAAGAACGACGAGCGTTTCAGAGACCTCTACCACAGGCGCGAGAACCGCGCAGAGCTTGACGCCCTCATCACGGAGTGGACGCGGCCGCAGGCCGGTCACAGCATCATGGAGAAGCTCCAGGCCGTGGGCGTTCCGGCCGGCCCGTCCCAGGACACCCGTGCCCTTATGGACGACCCGCAGCTCCAGCACCGGAACCAGTTCTTCCAGTTGGACAGCCCCATTACGGGCCCGCGCCTGGCCATGGCAATGCAGGGCATCTTCAGCGACATCCCGGAGCGCCGCTATGACCCCGCCCCCGCCTTTGACCGGGACAACCACAAGGTCTTCCACGACATCCTGGGCCTCTCGGAGGAGAAGATAGCCAGCCTCGTGGAGCAGGGGGTTATCAACTAGGGGACGTCAAACAGGAGCAGTTTGGGTAATGGCAAAGAGGTGCAATGTTGATTGACGAACTGGTTAAAGAGATAGAGAAGCTGAAAGCTCGAATCTTAGATTACCAAGCTGATTTGCAAAAGGATGAAACGCGGACCCGCATGGCCCTAATAAATCCACTATTGCAGGTATTGGGATGGGACACATCGAATCCGGGCATGGTTACACCTGAGTATGGCCTTAGCAATGGTCGTGCTGACTATGCTTTATTGGACGACCAAGGTAAAGTAGTTGTCTTCTTGGAGGCCAAAAGATTAGGGGAACAGCTAGCTAGGCATAGATCACAAGTAGATGATTATGCCAGAGATATCGGATGTAGATATCCTGCTCTAACGGATGGGAACAACTGGGAGATCTACGATAGAGCTAAATACGATGTTCCGTCTAGCCAGTCCCACATCCTGAAACTTTCAATAGTTGATGACCCTTCATATAAATGCGCGTTGCAGTTCCTATTGCTCTGGCGGCCTAACATAGCTACGGGGCAACCTGTAGAAGCCACAGAGCCGATTATGGGGGCAGAGCCACAGGCTTCCGCGACCTCCGCGCTAATCCAGACCACCGAACAGGTTATGCCAGTTCCAACGGATGCAGGTTGGATCACTCTTAGAGACATTCAACCGAAAGTCGGAATGGAACCTCCTCAGAGGGTAAGACTTCCTAACGATGAGGTAAAACAGCTTAGTACATGGAGAGACCTCGTGGTAACTGTGTCCGAGTGGCTCGTTAATGACGGTGCGTTGAATCAGGATATGTGTCCGATCCCAGCCAAGCCGAGAAGTAATAAGCGTTACTCAGTCAATTCTGAACCAAAACATCGCGACGGCAGAGATTTTGGATCAATGTATGAACTGCCCAAGGGCTTGTGGTTGTACCACGGTGGCAGCAATAGAGATATTGTTAAGAAATGCATAGTGATCTTGGAACATTGCGGCAAAGACCCAGCCACGGTTCACGTTCAGGTGGGTTAAGTGGTATTCTCAGTTCATACCGCTCATCCTGAGCTTGTCGAAGGGTGAGCGGGGTCCGCACCCTACGCCTGCTGTCTTCCCGCTCTGGTTCGACAAGCTCACCATGAGCGGGAAAGAAGTGGTACTACAACCAGCGATGGCATTACCAACACGTATAGAGAATGCTGCTTGAGTGGCTGTGTTGACTCTCCCAATCCAAGGATACCCTGAACAGGTCAGGATCATGACCATCCTGCCTGATGACATTTTTACCACCATTCCTGCGCAGGCAGGAATCCAGGAGGGGTGGGGAGTGGGCTGGACTTGTTCAGACCATTCCTGACTCAAGGAATAGGCCCTAGTGGCAGAACGCCCCCAGCCCACTGACGCCGGCCCCGTCCGCGAGACCGAGCGGATAACCAGCCTCGACCTCATACGCGGGGTTGCTGTCCTCGGCATTCTGCTGATGAACGCCGTCAACTTCAAGTTCGGCGGCGCGCCCTACTTCAACCTGAGCGCGGGCGGCTCGGAGACGTGGCTGGACTGGGCCGTGGGCATCCTGGGCGAGGTCTTTGTGGACCAGAAGCTCATGGGGTTGTTCTCCCTGCTGTTCGGCGCGGGAATGATCCTCTTCATAGACCGCGCCAGTGGGAGGGGAAGGCACGCGGTGGCGCTCAACCTGTGGCGAAACGCCCTGCTCCTGACAATAGGCATTCTCCACCTCCAGCTCTGGGACGGCGACGTGCTGGCGGTCTATGCCGTATCGTCGGTCTTTCTGCTGGCCCTCAGAAAGCTGCCGGACCGGGCGCTCATCTCCGTTGGCGTTGCCGTGTTCGCGCTGTCCGTCGCCTCAACGCTGACGGCGCAGTACATGGCCGACACCACCAACGAGTCTCTGTCCGGCCTCTGGGCGCCGGGCGAGATTTCGGAGGAGGAGTACGTCTGGATTCCCTTCCTACTGGGCTTTTTCCTGCGGGCCTTGGGGCTGATTCTCGTGGGCGCGGGCCTGTACCGCACCGGCTTTATGAACGGCGGCTTTCCGGCCAGGACATACCGAATGACCGCGTTGGTCGGGCTGGCCGTGGGCCTGCCCCTTGCCGCCGCCGGCGTCATCATTACTGCACTGAACGACTACTCTCGCGAGGTAGCCTTTGTCGGCCAGATTCCCAATACCCTGGGCACCATTCCCTGCTCCCTGGGGTACATGAGCCTCGTCATCCTGTGGAACAACCGAGGAGACAGCTGGCTCAAGCAGCGGCTACGGGCCGTAGGGAGGATGGCGTTGACCAACTACCTGTCGCAGACGGTACTGGGCGTGCTTGTCTTGACCGTCATGCTGGGCGACGTCGAAAACGTGAACCGTAGCGCCGTGCTGGTGTTTGTGTTCGCAGTGTGGGCGCTTCAGCTGTGGTGGTCGTCGGCGTGGCTCAACCGCTTCCTGTTCGGACCTGTTGAGTGGCTCTGGCGAGTCGGGACTTATCGGAGCGTCCAGCCGCTCCGGCGGCCGGTTAGCTGAGCAACGGCAGATGACGCGAGCGGGGTGAGTGATACCCCCACCCCTCCTGGATTCCTGCCTCCGCGGGAATGGTCTGCTGTATCAGGGGTTTTGTTCCCGTTACTCCATCAACAACCGCATAGCCCCGATTATGAGACCTGCCGCAGTGAACACGGTGCCTACGAGCCAGACTTTGAGATTGGCTACGTCAGCCTTGGTAGCAAGGTGTTCGTAAGCGCCTTCCAGTCTGCTTACTCTACTTTCATTTTCTCGGTTAGTCATTATCCCTCGGTATTATCAGGGTGTGTTGGGAATGGCAAATCAACACCGTCCGAGTGCCAGACCACTCCTGCGTAGGCAGGAGTCCATAGGCTACCACAAAGAGCTCCTGGATTTCTGCTTCCGCAGGAATGGTGCGATAGTCCGTCTTGAGAGTTCACACCCGCATCACGCCCAGGGCGACCTCCACGCCGTCCATCTTCTGGCTCTCGGTGTAGGCAACCTCCGGGGCCGCGCCCTCCGCCAACTCCTCCGACAGCGTCTCGTGCCTGATGTAGTCCGAGAAGCGCTCCATCACCTCCGCCACGGCCTCGCCACCGGCGTAGTAGGTCACAATGCGGTCTGCTATGTCAAACCCCGCCGAGCGGCGCATGTTCTGGATGCGGTGCACCAGCTCGCGAGCTACGCCCTCCTGGGCAAGCTCCTCCGTTAGCTCCGTGGACACGGCCACCATGAGGCTCGGCTCCACCGCGGAGGAGAAGCCCGGCCTGTCTGACGTGGTGACATTGACCTCCTCAGGCTGTAGCGCGTAGCCGCCGACCTCCACGCTGGACCCGCCCCGTACCCTGAGGGCAATGGTAACGGGGTCTTCAACGCTGAGGGATTGGCCGATTCTCTGCGCCTCTGCGCCGTACTTGGGGCCGGCTGCCGCCATGTCCAGCTTCACCTGGAAGTCCAGCACGTCCTCCTCCCTGTCCAGCAGCGCCACCTCCTTGACGTTCAGCTCGTCAGCTATCTGGGAGGAGACCTGCTCAAGCAGATCGCCGTCCTCCCGCGATCCCAGCTTCACCAGCGCCCTGGGCAGGGGCTGGCGCACCTTGACGCCCGCCTTGCTCCGGGCTGAACGCCCAAGGCTGGAGACCTTCATCGCCAGGCGGGTGGCCTGGGACAGGCGCTCGTCTATGAGGGACGGGTCAGATACGGGGTAGTCGGCCAGGTGCACGCTCTCCGGCGCGTCGGGGTTGGCGGAGCGCACCAGGTTCTGGTACATCTCCTCGGAGATGAAGGGGGCCAGAGGCGCAAGCAGCTTGGCCAGGGTCACCAGGCAGGTGTACAGGGTGCTGTGGGCTGACAGCTTGTCCTGGTCGTTCTCGCTCTTCCAGAAGCGGCGTCGGCTGCGCCTCACGTACCAGTTGGAGAGAAGCTCCACGAACTCCTCGATGCGACGACCGGCGTCGGCGGAGTCGAACTCGTCCATCGATTCGGTGACGTTCGCCACCAGCGACTGAAGCTCCGACGTTATCCAGCGGTCCATCTCTGAAGACGGGGCGACAGTCGCTTCGACACCCGGCTGGAACTCGTCTATGTTGGCGTAGGTGACGAAGAATGAGTAGGTGTTCCAGAGGGTGAGGAGGAAGCGGCGGCGCACCTCATCCGCTGAGCCAAAGCCAAAGTTGAGGTTCTGGGCGGGATTGTGGCGCAGGAAGACCCAGCGCATGGCGTCCACGCCCATCTTGTCAGCCGCCTCCGCAAAGTCAATGGAGTTGCCGCGGCTCTTGTGCATCTCCTCGCCCTTCTCGTCACGCATCAGGGCGTAGCTGAAAACGGAGCGGAACGGCTCGTGGTTCTCCAGCGCCGTGCTCATGGTCAGTAGGGAGTAGAACCAGTTGCGAAACTGGCCGGGGAAGCTCTCCGAAATCCAGTCGGCCGGGAACCAGTCCTTCCAGTGGTCCCGGTCGTTCCTGTAGCCGATGGTGGAGTAGGGGACGATTCCGGCGTCCAGCCACGGGTTGCCCACGTCCCGAATCCGGGGTACCGCCTCGTCGCACTGTGGGCAGTCTATCTTCACGTTGTCAATCCACGGCCTGTGGGGTGAGTGGCCCTCGAAGTCGCTCCAGCCCTCAACGGCCCGCTCCTTAAGCTCCGTCTCGCTGCCAATGACTTCAAAGTGGCCGCAGCAGTCGCACTTGAAGATGGGCAGCGCAAGGCCCCAGTAACGCTTCTTGGAGATCATCCAGTCGTCCATGTTGCGCAGCCAGTCAAGCTCACGCTCCAGGCCGAAGGAGGGAATCCACTTGATCTTGCGGGTCACGTCTGCAATCAGGTGGCGAAGCTCGTCCATAGAGATGAACCACTCGTCCACCAGGCGGAAGACAAGCTCCGTGTTGCAGCGCCAGCAGATGGGGTAGCGGTGGGCGTAGTCCTCCACCTTGAAGAGGACGCCCTTCTCCCGCAGGTTGGCGAAGATGTCCTGGTTGACCTCTGCGACGTTGCGACCGGTCAGCCAGCCGAACCCGTCCAGGTAGCTGCCGAACTCGTCCAGGGGGGCGATGGTGCGCAGCCCGTGCTCCCTGCCAAGGGCGAAGTCCTCTTTTCCCGCGCCCGGCGCTATGTGCACGATGCCAGTGCCCTCGCCCTCACTGACCTCCTCCCAGGGGATGACCCGGTGCTCGACGCCCTGCTGGGCAGGCAGCTCATCGAAAGGGCCCTTGTAGCGGCGACCCACCAGCCTCTCGCCGGTCAGTTCCTCCAGCACCTCGCAGTCTCCGCCCAGGATGTCCAGCAAGGCCTTGGCCAGGTACAGGGTGTCGTCTCCGTGCTTGACCTTCACGTAGGCCATCTCCGGGTGGACGGCCGCGGCCACGTTGGAGGTCAGGGTCCAGGGTGTTGTGGTCCACACCAGCAGGGACTCGCCGTCGGCGTCCTCCAGGGGGAAGCGGGTGAAGAGGCCAGGATGCACAACCTCCTTGTACCCCTCGGTGACAATCTCGTGCTCAGACAGGCCGGTGGCGCAGCGCGGGCACCAGGGCATAACGTCCGTGCCCTCGTAGATCCAGCCCCGCTCGTGGCACGTCTTGAGGAAGTGCCAGATGGTGTAGTTGTTCTCGTCGGACATGGTGTGGTAGGAGTCGTCCCAGTGCATCCAGTAGGCCAGGCGAATGGACTGCTCCGAAATCACGTCGGCGAAGTGGCGAACGCGGGCCTTGCACGCCTCAACGAACCGGTCGATGCCGTAGGCCTCGATGTCCTGCTTGGAGTTGAAGCCCATCTCCTTCTCCACCTCAACCTCCACCCAGAGGCCCTGCCCGTCGAATCCATTCTGATAGCGCTGCCTGTAGCCCTGCATGGTCTTGTAGCGCTGGAACATGTCCTTGTAGGCGCGGCCCCAGGCGTGGTGCACGCCCATGGGGTTGTTGGCGGTGATTGGCCCGTCTATGAACGACCACCGCCTGTCCGAGTCCTTGTTGCGATTCAGGTACTTCTCCATCATGCCGGTATCGTCCCACCACGACTGGATGTCCCGCTCCATCTGCGGGAAGTCCACCCGGCTGGAGACAGGCTTGAAGAGGGGCTTTGCCTTGTCCTGGTTAGCTGCCATGTTCATGCTCCTTGTTCAGAGGCTCAGGTCAGACTGAGCCGTATTTTGCGCTTTGAGACCGGTGGACTCTCGCCATTACCACGAGAATAGAGGGCTTCAGAGCCTGAGTAACACCCACCGTCATTCCCGTGAAAACGGGAATCCAGGAGGGGCGGGGAGTGGACTCCCGCCTTCGCGGGAGTGACGAAAGGCTGTAAGTTTTCATCCTTTTGCAGGGCGCCTTCAAGGCCATAGTGACTCCATTGTCATGCAGGCGGGTCGCCCGGAATGGGCGGCAGTAGGTCAGGGTGAGCGGCGAGCATGGCCCTGTACTGCTCCTTCTCGACGCCCAGGGTGCTGTCCGCGCCGTGGCCGGGGAAGAGCAGCGTGTCGTCCGGGAGAATGTACAGCTTCTCCGTAATGCACCTGTACATCAGGTGAAGGTCATCCACCGACGGCGTGTGCCCCACGCCCCCGGCGAACAGGGTGTCGCCTGAGAAGAGGTGCTTGCCGCCTGCCAGGAAGCACACGGAGCCGGGCGTGTGGCCCGGGGTGTGAATGGTCCTTATCTCTATGGTTCCCACCTTGTAGACGGCGCGGTCGGGAATCATGATGTCCGGGGGTATGGGTATGTCGAAGGCGTCCTGGGTGTGAGCGCCCACCGGCGCGCCGGTGGCGTCCTTGACGTCCTTCAAACCCTCCCAGTGGTCCCGGTGCCTGTGGGTTATGAGAATCATCCTGACCTGGGTGCCGCGCGCCTCCTCTAGCATCCTGCCCGGGTCCAGGGGCGCGTCGACGATGACGCTCTCCATGGTCACGGGGCAGACCATCAGGTAGGCGTTGTTGTTGTCCGAGCCGCAGAGGGTCCGGTAGATCTTGACCTCATTGTCGTAGATCAGGGCCATTTTTTCTCCAACAAAAAACCCGCCCCAGAGGGACGGGATGTTGCCCGCGGTACCACCCTTTTTCCCCGACTCATCGGGGCGCTTGTCCAGGCGCTGTCACGCCCTTGCCCTGTAACGGGGGCTGCCGTCTTCGCCTACTTGCCCTCTGGGTTTTGGGGGAGCGGCTCGGGAGGGATTTTCCGGGAGGAGGCCACGTCTGCTTTCACCGTACCAGACTCGCTGGGAGGCCCGTTGCCCCGTACTCGTCTCCGTCTTCGCCTTTGCAGTGCCTAGACTAGCGGACTCTTGACTGGGATGTCAAGCGGTGGCGTCCGCTCAAGCCGCCCGCTCACCCTGAGTATGTCGAAGGGTATGAGCGGGCATGGGGGACGACTTAGCTGTTGCGGCTCTTGTTGCGGATCCGGCTGGGAAGGACCACCCACAGCGTGAACATGGCTCCGAATGCTACTGCGCCAAGTGCTGCTTCCATATCAGTGTCACCTCGTTGTTGGATTTGCTGAACCCATTTTCGCCCGCGTATGTTTCAGGCATATTACAAGGGCGTATCGCTCATGTAACAAAGGGCCCGGCTGAAAACCGGGCCCTTCGCATTGCGAATCCTGGTTTGTAGGCCTGAGCCTACATCTCGCCGTAGGCCATCGTGCCGTGCTCCGGCACGTCCAGGCCCTCCATCTGCATCTCGTCGGAGGCCCGCAGACCGATGGTCATGTCAATGCCCTTGAAGAGCACCAGACCCGCGCCCAAGCCCCAGCCAATGGCCACGAGCATACCGATGATCTGGGGGACTATCTGCTCGGCGTTGCCGGCAATCAGTCCCTCGACGCCGTTGTGGCCGGCGGCGAAGATGCCGACCGCTATAAGGCCCCACGCGCCGCAGATGCCGTGCACTGAAATCGCTCCGACCGGGTCGTCCACCTTGAGCACGTCCTTGATGAAGGCCACGCCAAGAAGCATGATGACGCCGGCTATCAGGCCAATCACCACGGCGGCCCAGGGGTCAACGTAGGCGCAGGGGGCTGTGATGCCCACCAGTCCGCCCAGCGCGCCGTTCGCGCCCATCTCAATGTCCGCCTTGCCCGTGCGCATCATGGTCACGTAGATGGCCGATGTCGCGCCAGCCGCGCCCGCCAGCAGCGTGTTCACTGCGTTGAGGCCAAGGGTGTCTGAGTTGATGTTGAAGCCGAACCAGCCGAAGAAGAGGATGAAGGTGCCAATCACCACGAAGGGGATGTTGTGGCCCTTGAGGTCCGCGCCCTCGCGGAATCCCACGCGGGGCCCGACCACGATTGCGCCGGCCAAGGCCAGGAAGCCGCCGATCATGTGCACCACGCCGGAGCCGGCGTAGTCGGCAAAACCGGGGCCAATCTTGGTCAGCCAGCCGTAGTCGCTCCACGCCCAGTGGCCGTATATCGGGTAGACCACCGCGCCCACAATGAAGCTGTAGGCGAAGTATGCGTTGACCCTGGTCCGCTCGGCAATGGCGCCCGCGATGATGGTGGCCGCCGTGCCTGCGAAGACCATCTGGAAGAGCCAGCCAACCAGGTCGGTGTCGCTGAAGTCAACCAGGAAGAAGCCGTCGGACCCGATGAAACCGGAGGCCGCGCCGCCGCCCATCATCAGCGCGAAACCGAAAGCCCAGAATCCAAGGGAGGCAATGCAGAAGTCAAGGAAGGACTTGGTCATGTAGTTGACCGTGTTCTTGGATCGTATAAGTCCCGCTCCCAGGAATGCGAAACCGGCCTGCATAAAGAACACCAAAGCAGCCGCCACCACAAGGATGAAGCTGTCTAATTTATCGTTGACCGCAGTGATGGGGTCTGTGTCCTGGGCCAGGGCTATACTGCCGCTTCCGGCGAATATGCCAATGCCCAACAGCATCAGAGCGATCATCCTCAGCCTGAAGGGAGTCAACCGAGACATTCTGCACACCGTGTCCATAACCGATACCTCCTAATGTACGCCAAAAGGCGTTTGTGCTAAACATCACAATTAGAGCACCGGTGTATTTCTTTCGTGTTGCCGATTTATTACTTCCATGTTGCCGTTGCGTTAAATCCTTGTTAAGCGGAGACCGCTGAGTGAATATGTGACGTTCTTTGTTCATCGCTCCTGTAGTCCGGTGTGGAATTCGTCTCGCCGCCATTTGCTCCAACTGCGATGATAATTAGCGGTCTTGGAGAACGAGCAATATCCGCCGTCATTCCGAGCGCAGCGAGGAATCTGGAGTGTTCTTTACGCCCCACCTCAGTACCGCAGTCAATCGCTTTAGATTCCTCACCTCGCGCCGCTCGGTTCGGAATGACAGCGGAGGCGGTTTGTATTGGGAGACACGGAGTATGCAAGGAGGACCCGCCTCAATGGGCGGTAAGGTTGGGTTTGACCTTATGGATGACAGCATTTCAGGTCCACAGCCCTTGGATCGGACCGGCAAGATGTTACATGGAGTTAACATTACGGCAATAATCGCGAAACAAAGCTCCTTCACAATAGGGTTCAAGTTCAGCGGGGCGCTGGACGGCAAAATAGACAAAAACAAATATCGAAACAGGAGAGAAACGAAATGGAAGCAGTTCTGGGTGCAGTAGCCTTCGGTGGACTTTTCACAATGTGGGTTGTGCTACCCAGCCGCATACGCAAGGCAAAATAGTTAGCGTCTATCGCTAGTCAAGCAGCTCTCATAACAGGGTTTCTTCCAAGGGAGGGGAGAAACCCTGCTTATGCTTTTAGCATTTGGAAAGGAGACGACAGATGAGTACTGGAGACATAGCCTGGCTTCTGGTCTGTTCCGCCCTGGTACTTCTTATGACGCCGGGGTTGGGGCTGTTCTACGGTGGACTGGCCCGCGCCAAGAACGCGGCAGCCACCGTAATGCACAGCTTCATGACCATCGGGATTGTGGGAGTGGTGTGGGTGCTGTGGGGCTACAGCCTTGCCTTTGGGCCTGACGTGGGCGGATTTATCGGCGACCTTTCCCTGTTTGGACTGGCCGGCGTAGACTCGCCCGACGATCAGGTCTTCATGGTGTTCCAGGGGATGTTCGCAATCATCACCCCGGCCCTTGTGACCGGGGCCTTTGCGGAGCGGATGAAGTTCAGCGCCTTTGTGGTCTTCATTGTTCTGTGGGTGACCATTGTGTACACGCCGGTGGCCCACTGGGTGTGGGCAGAGGGCGGCTGGCTGTTTGACCTGGGCGCGCTGGACTTCGCCGGCGGGACGGTTGTCCACATCAACTCTGGCGTTGCGGCTCTTGCGGCGGCCATCATATTCGGCAGGCGGCTGGGCTACGACCGCGAGCCGATGGAGCCTCACAACGTGCCAATGGTTGTCCTTGGAGCGGCGCTGCTCTGGTTCGGGTGGTTCGGGTTCAACGCCGGGAGCGCGCTGGCGGCGGATGCCACGGCCGTCAACGCCTTTGTGGTTACGAACACCGCCGCTTGCGCCGGTGTCCTTGGCTGGGTGGCAATGTCCTGGATATTCGGAAAGCCGAGCGTCATAGGCGCGGCCTCTGGCGCAGTTGCAGGCCTGGTGGCGATTACCCCGGCTGCCGGGTTCGTCGGGGCCATGCCCGCCATCGTAATTGGACTTGTCGCAGGCATCCTCTGCTTCAGCGCACCCCTGCTGTTGGGCAAGCTGAAGGTTGACGACTCCCTGGCGGTCTGGGGAGTCCACGGCGTGGGCGGCACCTGGGGCGCGCTGGCCACCGGCCTCTTTGTGGGCGTGGGTTACGGAGCGCTCGCAGAGGGCGTGGACCGCATGACGCAGGTGTGGTACCAGCTGATCGGAATCGGCGTAACGTGGGTGTGGGCCTTCGTAATGACGGCGATCATCCTGTTCGCCATAAAGTTCACCATCGGCCTGCGCGTGTCCGACGCTGAGGAGGAGACGGGCCTGGACATGAGCCAGCACGACGAACCGGCCTACAGGTTTACTCAGTAACGGACGCAATCGTTTTTGCCTGCCAATGGCCCTGGGCTTGTGGTAAACTTAGATGAGGAGACGCAGGACCGGGAGAGTCTGGCGCGCCACATATTAGGAGGAACTGACGTATGAAAAGAGTAGAGGCTATTATCCGCCCGGAGAAGGTCACAGTGGTCAAGGACGCTCTGGCGGACGCGGGCTTCGTCGGGATGAACGTAGTCTCGGTGACGGGCCGCGGCGCTCAGAAGGGCGTCGTTCACACTGGTCGAAGCGGGCAGCACGTGGTCATTGACATGCTGGCCAAGGCCAAGGTGGAGCTGGTGGTCAGGGACGAAGATACCGAGCAGGTGTGCCAGGTGATTATCGATACCGCCCGCACTGGGGAGATTGGCGACGGCAAGATATTCATCAGCACCGTGGACGACGTGATACGGGTGCGCACGGGCGAGCGAGGCGAATCGGCGATTTAGCACCCCGCTCTGCAAACGATTCTATGACGAAGACGCCCCGGCCTGCGTGGTCGGGGCGTTCTGTTTAAGATACGGAAATGCTTAAGGCGTAGATGCGCCGATCATATCCTGAATGCTATGGCAATGAGCGCGCCAGTGACTCCAACGGCGCCAGTAGCCATGACGATGATCAGCGTGTTGAACTTGGCGTTCATCTCGCTGCGGAAGGCGTCTAGCTTGGCGTCTACATCGGTGCGGAAGGCGTCAAACTTGGCGTCCACGTCGGTGCGGAGGGCGTCAAACTTGGCGTCCAGGCGGGTAACGACCTCCGTCAAATCTCCAAGGCGGCTGTCCACCTGCTCGTATGCCCCTTCCAGTCTGCTAACTCGCTCTTCCATGGTCGTCATGAGAATAGTCTAGCATCAATGCCAATAGGCTTTCAACACCTTGCCTTTGGTCTAAGGCCAGTATAGGCAATGTTTCTTCAGATCCCTCTCAAATGAGAGTCCAAGTACCGCACCCACTCGTCTCAAACCCTGCATCTCCTGCTTCAATGGTGACTATCTGTCTGCCGCTGCCTATTTCGTTGGCAATGATTTCATCCAGACTCCCGCCAAAGCCGCTCAGGCGAGCCCAATAGCACAAGTCGCTTCCTGGCGCTGCGTAAGTCCCGGCTGTGATCTCCTCACCTACCACCCATTTACCGTCGGTAATTGCGTCTAAAGGCGTAAGTGCATCCTCTAACGGTAGCCACCGGCCGCAACCACTTGTCTCAAACCCCGAATCTCCTGGGCCAATGGTGACTATTTGCCTGCCGCTGCTTAATTCGTTGGCAATGATTTCGTCCAGATTCCCGCCAAAGCCGCTCAGACGAGCCCAATAGCACAAATCGCTTCCTGGCGCCGCGTAAGTCCCTGGTGTTATTTCGGTACCCACAATCCAGGTTCCATCACCATAGCCTGGCTCCGGTGTAGGGATAGGGGTAGGAACAGAGGTAGGCGTGTCCGTCGGCACAGGAGTCGCAGTGGGCGTGTCCGTCGGCATGGGGGGGTCGGTGGGTGTAGCCACTGGCGCTAGTGTATCATCGGGTGTAGCCATCGGCATTGGTGTGTCAACTGGTGCGGTCGTCGGCGAGATCGTTGCAACCGACTTTTGACACTCTCGGAGGTTTATAGTACCCAAGATATAATTGCCCACCCTGCAAGTTGCAGTAAACTCTTGGTCCTTCTCCGCTCTTGCCTGTTCTTCCACAGGCAGGTCATGTAGAGCAATGTATTCAAGGAATAACCCTCCCAAAGTGCGATAGGAATCTAAATCAACAACGAGCCTCACTTCTCCCCCGTCTATCTCCCCAACAAGGCCCGTTATTGTTATCAATTTCCCCTGGTAATTCAGGTCATAGCGCGACGCGTTAGCTTCCCGTTCCTGATATAGCCTCTCAGCGCTTATAGATGGAGGAAGGTCAGGAGTTGGGGCAGCAACATCTGTCGCCGTAGGTGCTAGAGTTTCAGTAGGCGAGGCTGGCTGTACCGCGGTATCTGCGCTGGAGCACGCTGCAATGAGCAACATTAGTCCAAGCAGCGTGGAAATCAAAAACCAAGTTCCGACCGTTGACTTTGTCAACTGCATGGGCGCCTCCTTGTGGCAAGGACTTTGGGCGCTTAGCAGTCATCCGCAATCCGGCGTGAGCCGCAAGGAGGCACAGGAATGCCCTGTCCTCGTCAATACTCACGCCTTTAGTGCTGAGTAGCGGTGACTGCTAAGTCACCGATAACCTACCATCGAATTGGAGTTGGTGTCAATGAAATTCCCCTGCCACTTGCTGTCGGGGCGTTCTGTATCAAGAACGCGCCAGCGTCCTGTATAATGGGCGCAAGACACAACTCTGGATCAGGAGAACCCCCTATGCGCTGGGTAATTAGGTCGAAGATACACAAGGCCACGGTCACCGAGGCCAACCTGGACTACGTGGGCAGCATCACCATCGACGAGGACCTGATTGACCTGACCGGCCTGTGGCCCGGGGAGAAGGTGTTGATAGCGGACAACACCAACGGCGCAAGGCTGGAGACCTACGTGATTGTGGGCGATAGGGGTTCAGGCATCATCAGGATGAACGGGGCCTCCGCGCACCTTGTGAACGTTGGGGACGAGCTCATAATTATGGGCTATGAGCTGACGGACGTTCCCATTGAGGCGAAGAAGATCCTGGTGGACAAGCAGAACAGGTTTGTGCAGTACCTGTAGTCGCTAACCACTCCCGCGCAGGCGGGAGTCCACAATCCGCCCCCTGGATTCCTGCCTGCGGAGACCTTTGAACAATCCTAAATCCCTTCCCCAGCTTGCGGGGGAAGGTCAGGATGGGGGCAAAAAAGAGGCGTGTTCCCGCACGGCTCACCCCCATCTCAATCTTCCCCCTTCAAGGGGGAAGAGGTTTAGCTAAGGTCTCCCTGCGCATGAATGGTGCGGAAGCAGGGCCAGCCCCTGCGAGGGCATGTGTCTACTGCTGGAGTAATTGGGGTACTGGATTCCTGCCTGTGCAGGAATGGGGGAAGGGGAGGGCCTTACGCCTCTTTGACGGCGTTGACCAGGTTGACCAGAGCGCGCCGTGCGTCGTCGAAGAGCATGCGGGTCTTGGGGTTGTAGAAGAGCGGGTTGTCTATGCCCGCGAACCCGGGACTGAGGCTCCGCTTGATGAATATCACGTTCCTGGCCCTGTCCACGTTGAGAATGGGCATTCCGTAGATGGGGCTGTCCGGCACGTCCCGGGCCACCGGATTCGTCACGTCGTTGGCGCCCACCACCACGGCCACATCCGTCCTCTCGAACTCGTCGTTGATGTCCTCCATAGGGAAGAGCTGGTCGTATGGCACATCGGCCTCGGCCAGGAGCACGTTCATGTGCCCCGGCATCCTTCCGGCTACGGGGTGTATGGCGTGCTTGGTCTCGACGCCCCGGGCCTGGAGCAGGTCTGCCAGCTCTCGCACGTGGTGCTGAGCCTGGGCCGCGGCCAGCCCGTAGCCGGGCACGAAGATGACGGACTTGGCGTAGGCCAGTACGATAGCTGCGTCCTCCGCGGAGGTGGACTGGGCCTGCCGCCCGTCGGCAGCATCGCCGCCGACCGCCGCCACCTCTGCGCCGAAGGCACCGAAGATCACGTTCCATATCGAGCGGTTCATGGCCTGGCACATTATCGTTGTCAGAATGAGGCCGGAGGCCCCCACCAGTGAGCCGCTGACTATCAGGATGAGGTTGTCCAGCACAAAGCCCGCGGCCGCGGCCGCAAGGCCGGAGTAGGAGTTGAGCAGGGCGATGACAACCGGCATGTCCGCCCCGCCGATGGGCATTACCAGGAGCACGCCCAGCAGCAGGGAGACGACTATCATCGCTATGAAGATGGGCGAGACCTCCGCGAGGGTTGCGGACCCTCCGCCGAGCATCACCACCATGTAGCCCCCCATGCCCAGGATGGACAGGAACAGGATGGGGTTGAGCGCCTTGATGATGATGGAGTTCACCGCACGGGAAGTGACCAGGTCCTGGAGCTTGCCAAAGGCTATGAGGCTGCCGGAGAAGGTGAGCGCGCCTATGAAGCTGCCCAGCATTATAGTTACGGAGACCTCGGTGTCGACGGCGCCGGATTCGGCGTCCAGCAGGGTGAAGAGCTCGCCGGAGGCCACAAGCGCGGACGCGCCGCCGCCCAGGCCGTTGAATATCGCCACCATCTGGGGCATGGCCGTCATCTGGATGGTCCTGGCCATGACCGCGCCAATGGCCGCGCCCACGACCATCCCGCCCGCAATGTGGACGTAGTTCAACACGTCCTGGTCGAGGAGGGTTACGACCACGGCAATCAGCATCCCGGTCGCGCCCAGCATGTTGCCGGACCTGGCCGTGGCCGGGGAGCTAAGCCGCTTCAGCCCAAAAATGAACAGGACTGCGGCCAGCAGGTATGCAACGTAGATGGCGTTCTGGTCCATCAGCTAGGCTCGTCCCTTCGGCGTCTGAACATCTGGAGCATCCGGTCTGTGACCATGAAGCCGCCCACGACGTTAATGGTTGCCAGGGCGACCGCGACTATTCCTAGAATCGTGCTAACCAGCGGCGCGCCGTCGTTGCCTGCAACCAGCAGAGCGCCAATGAGCACAATGCCGGATATGGCGTTGGAGCCGGACATCAGGGGCGTGTGGAGAATGGGCGGGACCTTGGTGATGACCTCGAATCCCACCAGCACGGCCAGCACGAACACGTATAGGGAGAACAGCAGTGTAATTTCGGTCATGCCTGTTACCTCACTCCCGTTTCTTCGTTGGAAACCTCTGAAGTACTGTCGTTCCTGCGAAAGCAGGAACCTCTACCATTTGCCTTTAGATTCCTGCTTCCGCAGGAATGACGGGAGGGAGAGTAGGAATGGCGGGTTCGCGGAAAGGCGTATAGGTCATTTAGAGGTTTCATTGATTTCAACTTTCGCGGTCGGTCAGGACGACCTGGCTGGGCCGTAGACTATCTCTCCGTTGTTGGTTATGCAGCAGCCCTGGACTATCGAGTCTTCAAAGTCCAGGTTCAACTCCCCGTCCTTCACCAGGTGCGTGAGCAGGTTGTAGATGTTCCGGGAGTACATCTGGCTGGCGTGGACGGGCATGGTGCTTGGCAGATTCAGGGGCCCGTGGATAGTGACGCCGTGCTTGACGACCTCCGCGCCGGGCTCCGTCAGCTCACAGTTGCCGCCGGTCTCGGCAGCCAGGTCCATAATGATCGCGCCCGCCTTCATGTCCTTCACCATGTCCTCGGTTATCAGCAGGGGAGCAGGCCTCCCTGGAATCAGGGCCGTGGTGATGATGAAGTCTGCGTCCCTGGCGTGGGTGTGGATAAGCTCACGCTCCTTGCGCTGGGTCTCCTCAGCAAGCTCTGTGGCGTAGCCCCCGGCGTCCTCCACGTGGGCCTCCTCCGCCATGCCGACAAAGGTCGCCCCCAGGCTCTCCACCTGCTCCTTGACCACCGGCCGCACGTCGAAGGCCTGCATAACCGCGCCAAGACGACGCGCAGTCGCAATCGCCTGTAACCCGGCGACACCGGCGCCCAGCACCAGGCCCTTGGCCGGCGCGTATGTCCCGGCGGCGGTAATCATCATCGGAAAGTATTTGCCCATCGAGTTGGCGGCGATGAGCACGGCCTTGTAGCCGGCGAGGGAACTCATTGAGGAGAGGGCATCCATGCTCTGCGCCCTGGCGATGCGGGGAACGGTGTCCATGCTGAAGCCGGTTATCCTTCTCTCCGCCAGCTCATTCACGAGATCCGTGTTGGTGAGCGGCTGGAGAAAGGCGATGATGGCCGATCCCTCCCGCATCATGCCCACTTCATCCAGGGAAGGGCCTTGCACCTTCAGTACCATGTCCGCGCCGCCCAGGAGCGAGGCCGCGTCCGGCGCAATGGTGGCCCCTGCGCCCGTGTAAGTCTCGTCTGTGTAGAACGATTCCTCTCCCGCCCCGGCCTGCACCGCCACTTCCATCCCCGCACCCACCAGCCTGCCGACCATGTCGGGGGTCAAAGCCACACGCCGCTCGCCGGCTGTGGTCTCTTTGGGAATGCCTACTTTCATCTGTTCTTCAGTCCTGGTATTTGCTCACCGTCGAGAGCGCCAAAGGCTTTTCTTGTCAGTGCAATCGCCGTGAAATCTGTTGTGGTTTGATTTGCTACTTACGAATCGCCTATGCAAGTATATCCAGACGCTATTGTTCCGTCAACAAGGATGTGTGGAGGCTGCAAGGTGGGTCCCAATTATGGGTTGATACCGCTCGCCCGAGCCTGTCGAGCGGTCAACCCGAGCGGATTGGGGTACGCCCATAGACTTACTCAGACATCCCTCAGTACGCCAGCTTCAGGTTTCCAACAAACAATAGCATAATGAGTATTGATATTGGAGCAAGAACAAAGGGCATCAAGAATGCCAAACCGTGAACTATTCTCCTCATTGGTTCATCATTCCGCCCCCAGGATCTTTTGAGAATTCGGGCTCCAGATAGAAAGCAAGCCATCCACATCATCAGGGAAACAACCAATGGCGCTAAGTACTCAAACAGCACGCGATTCCAATCGCCACGATTCATAAAGAATTCACGGCTCTCCGGCTCGCCGATGCCGTAAATTGTGATAAGTATCCAGGTTGAAATTGGGGCGAAGAACCAGGCAAACATTACTGTTATGTAGGCGATAGTCGTATAACCAGGTGAGTAGGAACCTGAACGCAACCTGTTCTAAAGACATATGCTCGGCATGAAGAATGCAAGAGAGGCCGCGAATCCGAGCAACCCATAACCTATGGGCTCTAGTCCCCTTTTGTTGGCGGCTACGCCACAGGCAATGGCTGAGAATGGCGACCACAGGACACCTATTACGAAAATAAACCACGCGATGATGGAAAACGGGACTGCCAAGTTCCATATCTCAAGGTAAAGCGGCAAATCCGAAGGAGCATCCATCTATTGATGTCCTGCTTTCCGATTGGGCGATGGTCTCCCGGAATGAGGTCTTCGCCTACAGCCCCGTCAACTCCAGCGTGGTCACCTGCTCCGTCTCCAGGTCCAGGACGCGAATGGCGTGGTTGTTGGTGTCGGCTATGTACAGCCTGCCGCCGGCCGCAGAAACACCGGAAGGCTCGTCAAAGCAGGCGTCTCCTGCCCAGCCGTCCCGGAACCCGACCTCGCCCTTGCCTGCAATGGCCTCGGCGCTCCGCTCCTCCGGCACAACCCGCTTTATCTTGTGGTTGTAGGTGTCGGCCACGTACAGGAAGCCGTCAACCAGCGCTACGCCAATGGGGTGCTGCAGGCGCACGTCGTCTCCTACGCCGTCCACGTCTCCAAACTCGAACAGGTCACGGCCTACTATCGTGTCGAGGCGTGAATTCTCTCCCAACTGCATCGTCCTGACGGCGCTGGACTCGCTGTCGGCAAAATACAGCCTCTCGCCGTCGGTGGCGATGCCGCTGGGCTGAGCCAGCCAGACGTACTCAACCGGGCCGTCCAGCAGCCCCTCGCGGCCCGTCCCGAGGATTGGGTAGAGCTGCCCGCCAGCCAGGTCCATCTCCCAAAGCTGGTGGAAGCCGGCCATTGCGATGAACAGCAGCCCGTTGTTATAAACCAGGTCCCAGGGCGAGTTCAGCTCTATGCTCTTTCCCTCTCCGCCCATGTGTACCTCCCGCGCCTGCTGCCCGCTGCCGGCAATGGTCTCCACTGAGCCGCCCGCCAGGTCTATCCTGCGGATGGCGTGGTTGTCCGTGTCCGCAACGTAGAGCGTCTCGCCTGCGAGGGCCATCCCTTGGGGGTGGTGAAACTGCGCCGACGACAAATCGCCGTCCTGGAGGCCTGGCTCACCGCTGCCTATGACTGCCAGCGCCTCGCCGTCAAGGGAGGCGACGATTATGCGGTTGTGGTTGGTGTCCGCGATGAACAGTCGGCCGGAAGCCTCGTCCGCCAGCGCCTTGCCGGGGAATGAAAGGGTGGTCCGGCCGCCGTCTTCTACGCCGTCCGAAAGATGAAGGGGAGCGCGGTCCAGCATACCGTTGTCGTCGAACTCCTTGATCATCTCCTGGAGCACGCCGTCCAGCCTCTCAAAGGATGCCTCTCCGGTGATGCCGCCGATGATTTTGCCCTGGGGGTCGATGAAGATTATGGTGGGCCACGCCCTCACGCGGTACTGCTGCCAGACTTGGGACTCGCTGTCGTTGACCACGGGGTGCCTGATTCCGTAGCGCCTGATGGCCTGGCGGATGCCGTCGGTGTTCCTCTCAGACGTGAACTTGCCGCTGTGCACGCCGATGACGGCCAGCTCTTCCGGGTACTTCTGCTCCAGCTTCCGCAACTGCGGAAGTACGTGCATGCAGCCAATTCAGCAGTATGTCCAGAAATCCAGCAGCACCACCTTGCCCAGAAGATCGCCCAGGCTGACCGGCTCCCGGCTGTTGAGCCACTCCAACCCGGACGGGAAGTCAGGCGCATCGGCCGTTCCGACGTATGATCTGGGCTGCATGACGCTTGCTCCTTACGCGGGTGTGCCGCGTGACCGTTTGGTGTCACTATAGCACAAAGGAATGCTTCCGCTCATAGCGGCCGTTGTAAGGGCGGTTCGCAAACCGCCCCTACGGGGTTGAAACTCTGCCTAGTGAAATGTGCC
The DNA here is from genome assembly GCA_034422115.1 of Dehalococcoidia bacterium. Taxonomy (GTDB): domain Bacteria; phylum Chloroflexota; class Dehalococcoidia; order Lucifugimonadales; family UBA2985; genus DAOUJW01. Next base: position 51,177 of record DAOUJW010000020.1, read on the forward strand.
GGACTCCATGTCCAGGAGGGAGGCCCGGCCGGCGGCTTTGCCCTTGGCGGTTGCAAGCCGCGCCCGGAGCCCCGTGTACGCAAGCACCAGCATGAACAGCGTCGCCGAGAACAGCACCACCGTCGCTCCGGATGACACGTCCACGTAGTAGCTCAGGTATATGCCGCCCGTCCCGCAGAAAGCGCCCACCCCCGCCGACAGCATCATCATTGTGCCAAAGCTGTTGGTCAACAGCCTGGCGACTATGGGCGGTATGACGATGGCCGCCGCTATCATCGTCACTCCCAGCACCTGGATTGACACCACTATCGTGGCCGCCAGCACCAGCGCGAGCATGGAGTCCGCCCAGCCTGTTGGCACTCCGTAGTACCTGGCAACCTCCGGGTCAAAGGTGGTGAACAGGAAGAACTTGTAGCCCACCAGGACGATGAGAAGGGAGGCGGCCACGACTGCCACGATAGCGATGAGGTCGCCGTCGGTGACGCCCAGGATGTTGCCGAAGAGGGCGGCGTCGAAGCTGCGGGTGAAGCTCTTGTAACGGCTTATCAGGGCAATGCCCAGGGCGAAGCTGGCGGTGGTCACGATGCCGATGGCGGCGTCGGCGCCAATCTTGCGCTTGCTGGTGGTCAGGTTGATGAGCAGCGCCGACACCAGGCCCCAGACGCTGGCCCCGGCGTAGAAGTTGATGGACATGATGTAGCTGACCACGGCGCCGCCGAAGATGGCGTGGGCCAGCCCGTGGCCTATGTAGGACATCCGCCTGAGGACTACGTACACCCCGATGAAGCCGCACAGCCCGCCCACCAGAGCGGCGGAGATAAGCCCTCTCACAAAGAACTCGTACTGAAGTGGCTCAAGCACTCTTATTTCCTCTCCAGGCTACCTGGCGATATGCGTTGACACCTATTGCGCAATCTTGCCAACCCGACGCAATTAACCTCGTCATTCCTGCGAAAGCAGGAATCTAGCTCATACTATCTGGTCATACAGGTCTGACCATACGGGATTGCCGTTCTCTATTAGCTCAATCTTCCACGCCCGTTTCCACTTCTTGATGGCCTTTTCCCTGCTGATGGCCGCCTCTATAGTTACGTGAGTTTCATACCATACTAGCTTGTGTACTCGATAACGCTTGGTAAAGCCACCGATAAAGTCATTCTTGTGCTCCCAGACCCGTCGGATCAAGTCCGAGGTGACGCCGATGTACAGGGCGCCATTTGGCCTGCTTGCAAGAATATAAACGCAAGGGGCAGCCATGGTTGGAGGCCTTTAGATTCCTGCGAAAGCAGGAATGACGAGGTGGGTAACGTGGCTTGGTTTTCTCTCATATTCCAACGTATTACTCAAGTCTGATCAACCTCTAATTCGACGCCTCTCTGCCGGCGGGGGTCCGGTGGCTGTCTCTGCCGAAGAAGTGCGGGGTCTCAGCGACCAGGGTTATCCCCTGGTACTGCGTGACGGGCATATCCGCGCCGTAGGTGTGGCTGAGTATCTCGCTGGTGAAGACCTCACTTGGAGGGCCGTCGGCCACAAGGCGGCCGTTCAGGCACACGACGCGGGGGAGGTGAGCGGCCACAGAGTTTATCTCGTGGGTGCTCATTATCACTGTTATGTCCTCGTGGTTGAGCTCGTCCAGGAGGTGCATCACGTCGTCGCGGGTCTTGATGTCCACGCCGGTGGTCGGCTCATCCAGGAGCAGCAGGCGGGGGTTGCTGACCAGGGCGCGGGCCAGGAAGGTGCGCTGCTGCTCGCCGCCGGACAGCTCGCGGATGTGCCTGCGGGCCAGCTTGGATATGCCCAGGCGGTCCATGATGCGCGCCGCCCGCTCCCTGTCCCCACGGCGGTGCCAGGGGAAGATTGCGCCGTCCATAGTGCACCCCATCATCACCACCTCCTGCACCGTCACCGGAAAGTTCCAGTCGATGGTCTCAAGCTGGGGCACGTACCCGGCCCGGGGCCTCCTGTGGGCCACCGACTGCCCCTCAACAACCACGTCACCGTGATAGATGTCCACGGCGCCCAGGATGCTGCGAAGAAGGGTGCTCTTGCCGGAGCCGCTTGGCCCAAGCAGGCCGACGAAGTCGCCGGGCATGATGCTCAGGCTGACCTCCCTGAGCACGTGCCTGCCCTCGTAGCCGGAGGTTACGTCTCTCAGCTCCACGATGGGAGGCTCATGGCCGTATTCGTGCGGGACGGGATGAAGCATGTTGCGCCTACTGCGGGTAGATGGCCCCGCTGTCTCCTTCGAATACCAGGCCGGGGTCGAATCCCTCCAGGGGTTCGATGCTGCCGCCCAGCGCGGTGACGATTATCTCTACGTCGGCCAGAATAAGTCCCAGGTAGGTGTGACGAGGATCGCCGGGCGCGCCGGGCAGGTCGTCGTCCCTCAGCTGGTCGACGAACTCGGCTCCGCCCTCCTTCGCTATCTGCGCCATGACGGGGCTGGGGAACACCTCCGAACCGAATATGGCAGGCACCTGAGACTCGCGGATCTGTTCAATGAGCTGCGCCACATCCCTCGCCGATGGCTCAGTGAAGTCTGAGGGCTGGACTGCTCCGATGATCTCAAAGCCGTACCTCGGCCCGAAGTATGGGAAGGAGTCGTGGTAGGTCAGCAGCTTGCGGTTCTGGGGCGGGATGGTGGCGACGGCCTCGATTATGCGCTCGTCCAGGTCGGTAATGCGCACTGTGAGGGCGGCCAGGTTGTCGTTGTAGTAGTCGGCGTTGTCCGGGTCGGCGGCCGCCAGCGCGTCCCGGATAAGCTCGGCGTATCTCAGCGCCAGGGGAGGAGATGTCCAGAGATGCGGGTTGGGGTGCCCGTCCGCCTCCGGGAATGAGAAGTCAAAGACCCACTCCTCGCGGCTGACCGCCTTGTCCCCCAGGGTGACGATAACCGCGCCGGCCTTCTTGTTGGCCCTGGCCATCTCAATGGAAGGCTCCTCCAGGAAGAGGCCGTTGGCGATGAACAGGTCTGCGTCCGACAGGATGGCCGCGACCGACGGCGAAGGCTCAAAGGTGTGGGAGTTGACGCCCTCCGGCACAATCCCCTCAAGGTCGATGCGCGTGCCTCCGATGTTCTCCACAAGGCTGGTGATGGGAGAAACCGTAGTGACCACTCTGATCTTTCCTCCGGCGTCCCGGGTCTCATCCTGTGTGCAGGCCACAGCCAGAAGTAGCAGCGCCGCGGCCAGCGCCATGACATATAGAGATGCTTTGTTGACTATTTGGGTACGCATTCGGCGCAGGCCCCCCCGACGGCAAAGTGTTCAAGGTCCGGCTCAAAGCCGAACTCCTTTATCAGACGCTCGCGGAACTCCTCCAGGTAGGAGGGGCTAAGGTCGAAGGTGCGACCGCAGCCCCGGCACACCATGTGATGGTGCTTGTTGGGTTCCGCAACCTCGTACTGCGCCGAGCCGTCGCCCAGGGCGATCTCCGTGACCAGGTGCAGCCGCTTGAGAAGCTGGAGGATGCGGTACACGGTGGCTATGTCCAGGTAGGGGTAAAGCTGGGTCACGCGCCGGTGGATGGCCTCCGCCGTCAGGTGGCCGTCGCTCTCGGCAATGGCCTGGAGCACCATCACGCGCTGGGGGGTCAGGCGGTATCCCGCCTCCCGGAGTGTTTCCAAAACGGCATTGTGTCTGGTCATTGGTTTCTTATGCAACTGGTTGCAACAGCATTTTACTGCTATACGACAAAATGGTCAATAGTGTTTAATATGGAATAACGAAACTACAGAGCCGTGGGAAACGGCTTAAACAAGGTAATATGTCAGGGCTTGCCACCCACGAGTTGCGCTGGTACATTGCCTGTATGAAACTTCCCGACCGGCTTACAGTTGGCGGAGTCAAGGCGGTGGACCTAATTGCTATCGGTGGTGTCAACTCAATTGGCGTCGTGGCTATTGGCGGGGTCAACTCGATAGGTGTGATCGCCATTGGCGGAGCAAGCGCTACTGGCCTAATCGCTATTGGCGGCGCGAACGCAATGGGCCTCATTGCCTTCGGCGGCGCGTTTGCCCGCGGGATAATCTCCCACACGTTGCGGGAGCGGCGGAAACTCAGGAGTGGTCTGAACAAATCTAACGTCATTCCCGAGAAGTAAGGAGTTTGCGCCCCGTTCCCTGGATTCCGGCGAAAGCCGGAATGACGGTGAGGGTGTCCTTGAACTAGAAGGTCGTGTTTGCTACTTGTTCAGAGGATTCTTGGCGTTTCCTTCTGATGTTGCCCCAGGTAAGGCTCGCAAGCTGCCATCTCTGCATAGGCGTTGTGCTACAATATCCAGGATATGCCTGCGATTCTCAATATCCGCGAGTACGCCTTGCTGGAGATCGTCCCGTGAGCCTACGACTAATAGAAGACACGGCAGCAAGGAGACTCGGTCTGCTGGCGCTCCTCTCTGTAGCGGGTCTGGCAGCTCTAGTCGTGGGCTGCGCATCCCAGCCAGATACGCTGTCGGCTGAGGAGATGGAGGAGGAGGCCCAGGGCATAGACAAGAGCCTCATGTGTCCCGTATGCCCCAGCGAGACCATCGACCAGTCCCAGACGCAGCTTGCCAAGCAGATGCGGGACATTGTGCGCGAGAAGCTGGCCGCGGGCGAAAGCCGTGAAGAGATACTCCGCTTCTTCGAGGACAGATACGGCACGTCGGTGCTGGCTGAGCCGCCCAGAAGCGGGTTCAACCTGCTGGTGTGGGTAGCGCCTCCCGTTGCGCTGGCGGCCGGGGGCCTTGTGCTCGCGGTCGCGCTGCGGGCCATGCGCAGGTCCCACGACTCCGACTCCGCCGGGGACGTGCGTGAGGATGAGCCGGGACTGGAGCCGTACCTCTCCGCAGTGGACAGGGAGATACAGGGCATAACCCCAATTACCGATGACACCTCGGAAGGGAGGGGCTAGCCTTGGCCGACCTGGGATACGTAACGCTGCTTCTGGCCCTGGTGCTGGCTTGCTACTCGGTGGTGGCGTCTTTTGTGGGGGCGGGCAGGGGTGCGCCGCACCTTGTCAGGAGCGCGCTGAACGCTACGTACCTGTCTCCCGTCGCGCTGGGCCTGTCCACGGCCGGGCTTGTGGGCGCGTTTGTGTCCAGGGATTTCAGCGTGGAGTACGTGTGGGCCAACAGCAGCCGGGCCATGGACATCCAGTACATCTGGGTCGCCTTCTACGCCGGCAATGAAGGCTCGATTCTGTTCATCGCATTTGCGCTGGCGGTGCTCGCGGCCGCGGCGGTGTACTTCAGCCCTAAGGCCTTGCAGCCCAGCCTGCCATACGTCAACGCGGTCATCATGCTGGTGCTTGTCTTCTTCGTGGGCGTGATGGTGTTTCTGGCCAACCCCTTCGCACGCCTCGATATTGTGCCTACGGACGGCCGCGGCATAAACCCGCTGCTGACCCATCCCGGCATGTTTGTGCATCCTCCAATGCTTATGACGGGGCTTATCTCCTTCACCATCCCCTTCGCCATTGCGATGGGCGCGATTCTGTCCGGCAAGACCGGCGATGAGTGGGTGGACGCGGGCCGCACTTGGGGCATACTGTCCTGGGCGCTGCTGGGCATAGGGCTGCTGCTGGGCGCGTGGTGGGCCTACACCATCTTGGGCTGGGGTGGGTACTGGGCGTGGGACCCCGTGGAGAACGCCGGATTCATGCCCTGGCTTGTGATCACGGCCTTCATCCACTCCATCATGGTGCAGAAGCGACGCGGCATGTTCCGTATGTGGAACCTCGCCCTCCTCATAATCGCCTTTGGCTTTGCCCAGTTCGGGATGTTCATCAACCGGGGCGGCCCCGTGCCGTCGGTGCACTCCTTCGGACAGTCGACCCTGGGCTGGATATTTCTCCTGTTCATGGGCGTTACGATGGTCATCTCCTTTGCCGTCTTCTTCTGGAGGTACAACAGCCTCAAGAGCGCCCAGACCCTTGAGTCTGCCCTGTCCAGAGAGGGCGCTTTCCTGGTGAACAACCTCCTGTTCCTGGGCGTGGCCTCCGTCACGCTGTGGGGGGTTGTCTACCCGCTCATCTCCGACCTGTTCCAGGGGGAAGTCATCACGGTGGGGCAGCCCTTCTACAACCAGGTGAACGGGCCGATGTTTCTGGCCCTCATCTTCCTGATGGGCGTGGCCCCCTTCCTGCCGTGGCGACGGGCCTCCTGGCGAACTGTGCGACAGGCGTTGATCGCGCCCGTCGCCGTCGCACTTGTGGTCGTGGCTGTCCTGCTGGCGATAGGTGTGCGTAACCCCTTCGCCGTGACCGCCTTCGGCCTGTGCGCCTTCGTCACCGCGGGCATCGTGCGGGAGTGGGCCAGGGGCACGATTTCGAGACGCGGCAGGGGAGAGAGCTACCCCGTCGCCTTTGTCAGGCTAATCGCCGGAAATCGTCCCCGGTACGGCGGGTATGTGGTACACCTGGCGGTGGTGCTGCTGGCCCTGGGCGTGGCGGGGTCATCCTTCTACGGAATCCAGCGAGACGTGGCGCTGGCCCCCGGTGAGGCCACCGAGATTGGCGGGTACTTCGTGAAGTACATCGGCTCCTCGGCGGTCGAGAGGGCGGACCGAGTGGAGGCGAGGACGGAGGTGCATGTGTTCAGGGGCGACGACTTCCTGGGCGTCTACCGGCCCAAGCGTGACTTCTATCCCAGCTTCAACCTGGCGTCGACCCAGGCGGCGATTCGCTCCACGCCCATCGAGGACCTGTACATCATTCCGGGCGAGATCCTGGACGACGGGCGCGTGGTGTTCAGGATATTCGTCAATCCCCTGGTGATGTGGATGTGGGTGGCCGGCCCGATGCTGGTGGTGGGCGTGATGGTGGCCCTCTGGCCCCAGAGGGAACCGGCGACGGTGTACGCACGCTCGCCCTTGGACGACGCCGCGGTGCGGTCGGGCGCAGTCACCGGCTGAGCCTATGCCCTTCTTCTTGGGTCTGGTCTTTGCTTTCTTCGCCATTCTTGTCCTGGCGTGGCCCATCCTCAGACGCAGCCGCTCCGCGCCCAACCCTGCGCCACCGCCCGACGCCCTGAGTGAAGTCGCGCAACGCCGCGCCCGGATATACGACGACATCAAGACCCTGGCCTTGGACTACGAGCTTGGCAACGTGCCCTCCGAGGAGTACAGCGCCAAGCTGGCGGCCTTCCGCCTTGAGGCCGCCCGCGCCCTTCGCGACCAGGAGCAGCTACATCAGGCCCAGGCCGGCCTGGAGGACGACCTTGAGAGGGATGTGCTGGAACTGCGCAGGTCGTGGGGCAGCGTGACCAAGACGGTTCTTTGCGAGGTGTGCGGCAAAGATGTGGATGCTGCCGCCGCGCTGTGCCCAAGGTGCGAGCTTCCACTGAGTCAAGAAACTCCAGGCCAGGAAAACCCTTCATCGGAGGGAAAGGCGTCGTGGGCAGAGCAGTAGCGGTCGTCTTGCTGCTTGGCGCGCTCCTTCTGGCGCCGGGTGTGGCCCGGCCGGCAGTCTATGCACAGGAGACAACGTCCATCGAGGGCAGGATCAGCAACGGGACTCCCGGCGCGGATATACCCGTCGCTCTGCCGGTGGTCCTGGAGGTGTACAGGTTCGGAGAGCGCATTGAGATTCTGGATACCGTGAGTGATGCCGACGGAGGGTTCAGCTTCGAGAACGTTCCGGGTGAATTCGGCACCGGCTACATCGTCAGTACGCAGTACGCCGGGGGCTTCTACTCCTACGAGAGGGACTTTCCGTTGCCGGAGCCTGTGGAGCTGCCGGTGTACGAGAGCACCGGCGACGGCGAGGCCGTGAGAGTGACGGTGCACAGCCTGGTCATCAACGGCGCAGACGCCGATACCGGCCTTATGAACGTCCTTGCGCTGGTGGGATTGGAGAACTCCGGGGACCGCACCTTTGTGCCGGAGCTGCCCCAGGCCGGGGCCATGATGAGCTTTCTCAGGTTCTCTCTTCCACTGACCGCCAGCGAGGTGGACGTCCAGAGCAACCTGCGGGGAGGCAGCATACTCCAGATAGACCGCGGGTTTGCCATGACCTCGCCGGTCCCGCCGGGCTCCTACGAGATAGCCTACACGTACCAGGCGGCCTACGAGGGCGGCAAGCTTTCCTACACCCAGTCCTTTCCATTTGGCGCAGAGACTTTTCGCGTTCTGATTCTGTCGGGGCTGGGCAGCGTCACCGGCGAGGGGCTGGAGGAGGCGGAGCCCGCAACGCTGGGCGACCAGGAGTACGTCCAGATGGAGGCCCGCGACCTGGACGTGGGCGCGAGGGTGGACCTTACGTTTTCCGGCCTGCCGCAGCCGCCGCTCTGGAAGAGGTGGCAGCAGGCCGCGACCCGCGAGGGCTTTGCCAGCATCCTGATCCCCTCGGTCTTTGGCGTGGCGCTGCTCTCACTGATAGGGTACGTGCTGCTCACCAGGCGGGAGCCGGCTGAGACTGATGCCCCTGGAGACGCGGCCCAGCGTGCTGCACTGGTAGAGACGATAGCGCGCCTTGATGACCGCTTCCAGCAAAGAGAGCTTGAGGAGGGGGACTACCTGCAACAGAGGCGGTCGCTGAAGGCCCTGGCGCTGCACGGGGCAGTCAACCCTGAACATGCCGAGCAATCAGATCTGCCCGAAGAGGGCAGAGAGGACACCCCATGAGCAACCGCGCTGTCATGCAAGCCTCCCCATATCCGTCATTCCGGCGGAAGCCGGAATCCAGAGGATTTCATCAGAAACACAGCGCATTTATAGACAGGGACTTTGGATTCCTCACTGCGCTGCGCTCCGTTCGGAATGACAGTGGGCGCGCGCCGTCGTCATTCCGGCGGAAGCCGGAGTCTGTATCGGAGGCCGGGCATTGAGCGGACGCACCGTCATACTCCTGTCTGCGGCGGCCATCTTCGCAGCCTTCCTCGCGCTGCTGAGCCTTGCGCTGCTCCGCACCGGCGGAGCGCCCGCGTCCGGCGGCGTCAACCAGGACTTCGGAGAGGTGAGCGTCGAAGAGAAGCCTGCGCCGGGCTTCACCCTGGAGCTTTTCGAAGGCGGTTCCGTCAGCCTCGCCGACCTGCAGGGCCAGGTGGTTCTCCTGGACTTCTGGGCCTCCTGGTGTCCGCCGTGCATTGAGGAGGCGCCCACCCTCAACCGGGTCTACGAGGAGTACCGCGAGAGGGGCGTTGAGTTCCTGGGCGTCTGCATCTGGGACACGACCAGCACCTGCGAGCAGTTTCTGGAGGAGTACGAAGTTGCATATCCCACGGGCCGGGACTCAGAGGGCGCGATCCTGGTGGAGTACGGCGTCAAGGGCATCCCGGAGAAGTTCTTCATCGACGCGCAGGGCAGGGTGGCGCGCAAGTTCGCCGGCCCCGTTCGGGACGAGGACGCGCTTCGTGACATCCTGGACGATATGCTGTCTGCCTCAGGCTGAGGGCGCGGGCTCTTTGCAGAAGGGCAGGCCGCCCAGGGCTGAGGAGTGCGTTCTCAGAATCTGCCTCAAATCGGTCGGGACGCACCCACTCAGCCGGTTTCCGAACAGGTACAGATAGCCCAGGTTGGGCAGGTCGCCAAGCTCCTTCGGCACCTCACCGCTCAACACGTTGCCATTGAGGGACAGGTGCTCCAGGTTGGAGAGCTGGCCAAGCTCCTCCGGTATCTCTCCGCTCAGGTGATTTCCATCGAGATGCAGCTCGACGAGGTTGGAGAGGCTGCCAAGCTCCTCCGGTATCTCGCCACTCAAGCGGTTCCCGAAAAGGTACAGGACTTCCAGCTCTGAAAGGCTGCCAAGCTCCCTCGGCGTCTCGCCGGTCAACCTGTTCTGGCTGAGAAAGAGCTGCTCCAGGTTGGAAAGCCGGCCCAACTCCGTCGGAATCTCTCCGAACAGCTCATTGTCGTACAGATAAAGGATTCTGAGTTCGGCCAGGTCACCGAGCTCCCGCGGCAACTCTCCGCTCAGCCGGTTCCCGTACAGATACAGGTACTCAAGATTGTCCAGGTCTCCCATCTCGCTTGGGATCGACCCGACCAACCGGTTTCCGTTCAGATAAAGCTCCTGGAGTCTGGATAGCTGGCCCAGTTCGGGAGGCAGCTCGCCGCTCAACCAGTTGTTTCGGAGCATCAGGGAAGTTACCCGGTCGTTGCCGTCACAGGTAACGCCAAACCACTCGCCGATGGGCTTGTCGCTCAGCCAGTTGTCGCTGTGCGTCCAGTTGGGGCCGTCGGTGGCATGGTACAGAGCGACCAGGGCTTCTCTGTCGGTCTCGGCAGACCGCGGCTCCGGGGTGGGTTCAGGGGTAGCCGTAGGCGTGGGCACAGGCGTTGCCGTAGGCGTGGGCGTTGGCGCGGGGGTAGCCGTCGGCCTTGGGGTAGGGTGGGGCGATGGCGTGGGTTGCAGAGTTGCCGTTGGCGTGGGCTCCTCCGAGCCGCAGGCGGGAAGGGTCATCGCTACGGCGATACCCAGCAGGACCAGCCATCCTATGGCTCTTTGCTTCTTATTCATCTGTCAGCTCCGGCCTTGGCGGAAGCGGGGAAATGGGCGGCGCTCAGTAGTCTGGCGCTGCGCTCTTACGGCCTCAAGGGGCCGCTTGAGAATAACTCTAGTTCATAGGTCAGCCTCGGAGCAAGATTGTAGCTGATGTGCCTGCAAAAAGTCAAACGCGCTTCGAAAAGGCTATTTATTGGCGAACTGGCGGCGCAGCGCGGAAGTGGGCCAGCCCTGTCCGTCGACGCCAGTGCCAGATATGGGTGACAGCAACCGACCTCGTCAGCCAAGAATTCCCTGTCGTATGTCACCTATCCGGGCTCCCCAGGGTAGCGCCGGTTCTCATGCATATGGTTCAACCTCGCTGAACCCCGCAGCCTGCTGTTTCAAATTCTGTTCTGGTCTCTTGGTCCAGATTCCCGTAGGCGTCGAATATCGCTACAAATAATTCCGCTACGGCGGGATCTGTGACGTTTTCCTCTACTACATACGGTCTGTTCTCATCCTCGCTCCGGAAGAAATCATGTGTGTGCTTGTAAAAGGCAATAACAGCGTTGTGATACTCTCTCATCTCGTCCGGCGGAGTCATGTCCTCCAACCAGTTTAGAACTCTGCCCGTTTCCCGCGCCCCCTCGCCCCACGTCTCCGGCGGTTCAATTACTGCGTCAATGTCGCCTGAGCCGTCGACGCAGTAGGCTGCTACATCGGAGTCTGATGGGCCGGAGCCGGCGGAGGTTGGCGCGTCTCTTTCCGCCTTAGTCGCAGTGGGGTCTGCGCCAGCGGATGTTGGGGTTGCCCGGTCTGTGGCAGCAGATGCCTGCTCCGGCGTGGAGGCTGCGCCGTCGGACGGCTCATCCGAGCCGCAGGCAGTGAGGACTGTGGGAAGAACCAACACGAGCATAATGCCCAGTATCCTCAACCGACTTGCCATTCGCGTCATCCTCTTGACCTCCCTCTTTACTTAGGAAACCTCTGAACAAGTAGCAAACATGACCATTCCTGCGTAGGCAGGAATCCAGGAGGGACGGGGCGTGGACTCCCGCCTTCGCGGGAGTGGATTGGACCTGTTCAGACCTTTCTTAGCCCCTAGTGCCCCGCCTCCCCCCACACCGTCGGCTCTTCAGAGTCAACGATGTTGTTGCTGTACAGGGTCTCTATCTCCTCCTCGGAGTAGCCAAGCTCCTCAAGGATGCTGCGGGTGTGCTGGCCCCGCAGAGGGCCGGACCCCACGCGTGTCGGCGTTCTGGACAGCTCCACCACGGGGCTGTACCGCCAGTAGTCGCCTATGCGGGGGTTGTGGGCCGGCTGTATGAAGCCGTTCTCCTCCACGTGGGGGTCCTGGGAGTAGAAGTTGAACATGCCGCTGTCCTCCACCTCCACGCAGGCCACGCCCGCGGCTATCAGTGACTCCTCCCACTCCCTGGGCAGCCGCGCCTTGAAGGACTTCTGAAGCTCCTCCGCGAGGGCGTCGTCGTTTTCCATGCGACTTGCGCGTGTCTTGAACCGGGCGTCCTCCGGCAGGTCGCCGCGGCCCAGGGCGTTGCACAGGGCCTGCCACTCCTCCTCGAAGGGGCAGGAGACGAAGACGTGGCCCCGCTGCGCCTCGTACAGGCGGTGCAGGGCGTGCAGCCCGTAGCCGTCGGCATCCGGCGATATCCTGTCTGGCTTGCCATCGTAGGAGAAGAAGTCGTCCGCGTTGGCGTAGGCGTTTGCGCCTATCATGGTGGACAGGATGTACTGGGAGCCGCCAAACCGCTCCCGGGCATAGAGGCCAAGGAGCACGCCGGTGGAGATGACCATCGATGAGTTGGGGTCCGGGTTGGTCTCGTTGGCGCGTCCCAGCCTGCGGGCCACCTCCTGTATCTCCTCCAAGGTCATCTCCTGGTCAGCCGGGGGCAGGACGCCGCGGCCAAGCTGGTTCATGGCCCCGCCGATAACCGCGCCGCCGATGGGGTGCATCGCCGGTCGATGGGAGTGCGGCCCGGAGTCGCCGTAGCCGCCCGCGTACAGGTACACGATGTTGGGGTTGATCTGCCTCACCTGCTCGTAGCCGGCGCCCAGCCGCTCAGGAGCGCCGGGTCGCATATTGTGGACAATCACGTCCGCCTTGGCCGCAAGTCGCTGGAAGACCTCCTTCCCCTCCGGGGTCTGCAGGTTGATGGAGAGGTTCTCCGCGCCCGCCTGAGTGCGGTTGCCACCCAGGCCGTCAAAGTTGCGGCGCATGGTGTCGCCCTCCAGGGTCTCCAGATGAATGACGCGCACGCCAAGCTCATAGGTGAGGGAGCAGGCGAGAGGCCCGGCGATGACGGTTGAGAGGTCAAGGAGGGTGATGCCCTCAAGGGGGTGCTTGGGCAGGGCAGCCGAGGACGATGCGCCGTTGCCGTTGCGAGCGGGCGCGCTCTCCAGCCTGGCAAGCACCTCCTCCGTGTGCTGCCCCAGGTCCGGGGCGGGCCCCTTGATGCTGCCGGGGGTGTCGCTCATCCTGACCAGCACGCCAAGCTGCTTCATCCTGCCCACCCGGGGGTCGTCAACCTCCACCACGTGCCGGTTGTGGACAACCTGCGGGTGGTTCAGGCCCTGCTGGGTGGTGTGGAAAGGCTCGGCGGCGACGTTGGAGGTCTGGTTGACAAAGACGTCCATCCACTCGTCCCTGGTCTTCTCAAGGCCGCGCTGGAGCACCATCATTCGCAGCTCCTCGCGCTCCTCCGGCATCAGGGTAGGGGCCTTCTCGAAGCGCGGGTCCTTCAGCACGTCGCCCAGGCCCATGCTCTCGATGGCGGCGCGGAAGAGGCGGACGATTACGTTGGCCATCTGAATCCACTCGCCGTCCTTGGTGCGGATGGGCTGGTAGCCGACGCCGGGCTGCCTGTTGGGGTCGGACTGGGGGTCGTCCTGGAACCTGTCCGGGAACTTGATCATCATCTGCCAAATCAGCCAGTTGCTGATGTCGAAGGGCGTGATGCCCTGCATGAGGCTGGTCTCCACCTTCTGCCCCAAGCCGGTGCGGTCCCGGACGATTAGGGCCGACAGGATGCCTCGCAGCGCGGCCATGGTCGTGCCGTGACTGGCGATGTTGACGGCGGCGTAGTGGGGGCCGGGCCGACCGGCCTGACCCGTGAAGACGGAGTACCGGCCCACCTTGGCGGCGACGATGCTGTCGTAGGGCTTGTAGTCGGCGTAAGGCCCCTTCTGGCCAAAGGCGGAGATTGAGCAGTAGACCAGGTCCGGGCGCTGGGCGCTGAGGGCATCGTAGCCGATGCCAAGGGCGTCTGCCTCTCCCGGCGCAAAGCTCTCGATTACGACGTCGGCCTGGGCGGCGAGCTGCCGGGCCTTCGCACGGCCCTCCTCCGTCTCCAGGTCAAGGACAACGCTCTTCTTGCCCCGGTTCCACAGGAGGTACTGGGGGAACTCCCTGTACGGGTCTCCGGTGGGCGGCTCAACCTTGATGACCTCCGCTCCAAAGTCCGAAAGCACCATTGTGGCGACGGAGCCGGGCCAGCCGGACGTGAAGTCCAGGACAACTCTGTCTTCCATCACTTGCGCCATACTATCACCTCTCAGCAGCTTATCTTTGGAACCCGCGCCTTATTTTACCCTACTGGAGAGATTACGCAAATCCGCCCCGATGATAGTAGCTCAAATTCACCTTGCACTCCTGCGAAAGCAGGAATCTGAACGACTCTCAATGGCGCAGTTGTTCAGATCGTTGCTAGAGATGACAACAACTGTAGGGGCGGTTCGCGAACAGCCCCTACGTGCTTGATTCGCTTGGAAGCAAGAATGTGTTTGTTTATAGTATGACTCCGCTTTGACCCGCGCGCCCTGCGGGAATATGATGTTCTGACGCGCGGGCACTGTTTTCGGTAAGAGAAGCGACAAAAATGAGGGCATGTGAAATCTGACAAAGAAACCCGCAAGAAGCCCCGCTACTTCTACGGCTGGAACATAGTCGGGGCCTCCTTCCTTGCGCACCTCTCCTATGCCGAGCACCACTCCTCGGTGCTTGGCTTTTTCATGCGACCCCTCAACCAGGAGTTCGGCTGGAGCCGCACGCAGATCGCCCTCGTCCAGACCATCGCCCGCTTCGTGGAGGCTGGGGTCACTATATTCGTTGGCCCGCTCGTAGACAGGTACGGCCCCAGGGGACTGATGCCAATAGGCGCGGTCATAGTGGGGCTGGCGATGATAGCTACCACCCAGATCGACTCCATCTGGCACTTCTGGCTGCTCAGGGGCGTGGTGGTGGCCGTGGGCTTCACGCTCATGGGCAACATGGTGACCAACGTGGCGGTGAACAAGTGGTTTGTGCGCAAGCGGGGCCGGGCCATTGCCTTTTCCGGCATGGGCAGCAACATAGGCAACGTGATAATGACTCCGGCCACCGTGTGGATACTGGCCATGTACGGATGGCGCACCAGCTTTGTGGTCTTCGCGGTGGTCACGTGGCTGGTTGTGCTCATCCCCTCTGCGATTCTCATGCGCCGCCAGCCGGAGGACATGGGCCTGCGCCCCGACGGCGACGCCCCGGAAGCCTATGGAGCCGACGAGCAGGAGAGCGAAAGGCATGCCCTGCAGACGGAGGCGATCCCTTCCCTGGAGCCGGTGTGGACCCGCCGGGAGGTGATGGCAACGGCCGCCTTCTGGCTGCTCATCGCCAGCATATCCGTGGCAAACCTGGCCTTCCAGGGGATCAACATCAGCCTTGCGCCATACATGCAGGACCTGCGCTACGGCGACGCCCTGATAGCGACCATCGTGACCTTCAGGGCTGTGGTCATGGCGGCGGCCCTGCCGGTGTGGGGGTTCGTAGGGGAGCGCGCCCACCTCACCTGGGTGCGTGTAGCGCCATTTATCTTCCAGGGCGTTGGCTCGTTCCTTTTTCTCCTGGCCGACAACCAGGTGTTCCTCTGGCTGGCGGTCGTCACCTACGGAGGCGGTTTCGGCGGGGTGATGGTGGTGCAGGAGGTGCTTTGGGCCAACTACTACGGTCGGTTCAGCCTTGGCCTGGTGCGCGGCACTGGCTTTCCAATAGTTTTTGCGTTCAGCGCCGCGGGCCCCATCTTTATGAACGGCATCTTCGACGTCCTGGGTTCCTACAGACCGGCGTACCTGACTTTCATTGGCTTCTACGTCGTGGCGGCGTTGCTGCTTTGGGTTGTGCGCCCGCCCCAAGTGAAGCGCTACGCTACGCCGGAGGAATTGGGGATTGAGCGTCCCGACTGATTTCGGAGTGATTTACCTTAGGTATTGATCTGCTGTATACTAAGTTCCGTACAAAGATATCCGCACAGAGAGGAGAGTATGGCGCGGCTGGATGTTCGACTGGACGCCGAACGCCGACGGCGACTGGAGGAGCTTGTTGAGGAGAGGGGAGAACCCATCTCAGAAATAGTGCGCGGCTTGATTGACGAGGCGTATGAAGCCGTAGCTCAGAAACGTCGCCGGCAGGCGGTCGAGAGGTTGATCAGGCTGGAGGTGGAGGACCCACCGGACCCGGAGACCCTTTCTCGCGAGCTGGAGGCTGCTCATGAACCCGGCGGCCTTCATTGACGCCAACGTCCCTATCTACGCCTCTGGCAGGGAAAACCCAAACAAGCAGCCGTGCGCTCAGGTCCTGATGCTGGCCGCGGAACACCCGATGTCATTTGTCACAGACGCGGAGGTGCTTCAGGAGCTTCTACATCGCTATCTCGCCTCGGAGCGGTGGGCCTTGGGCAGAGAAGTTCTCAACAGTTTCGCCGAGGTAATGCGTGAGCGGATCGAACCCGTATATGCGGAGGACATAGACCTGGCGGCGAAGCTGGCGGACAGTCATCGGGGGATTAGCGCCCGCGATCTCGTCCACGCGGCGGTGATGCTCCGGTTGGGAGTATACCAAATCATCTCCTCCGACGCTGACTTCGACCGCCTGCCGGGCATAACCCGCCTGAACCCTGCCCGCGTTGGAGAGTGGGGCAATTCGGTACTGGTTGGCGAGGGCTGATTTCAGCCACCAACCCCGGGCGCCCTTTGAAGGAGCGACGCCTTATACACGTCCCAAGCCATTGGGTTGCAGCATACAGCCCTCCGCTATATCCTATAGTCATGCCTGAGCTTTTTACCGTGGTAACCCCCGACGAGGCCCTGGAGAAGCTGCGCGCCCACGTCAGCCACAGGACCGAGAGCGAGGACGTCAAGGCCAACCTGGCCTACGGCCGCGTGACGGCTGCGGACATCCACGTGCCCTCTGCGCTGCCCGCATTCCCACGCTCCACCATGGACGGGTACGCCGTCATTGCCGCCGACACCTACGGCGCAACCGAGGGCATCCCGGCCTACCTGAACGTGGTCGGGGAGATTCCAATGGGCAGACCCGCGGGCCTGTCGCTGAGCCGAGGCGACGTGGCAAAGGTGCACACCGGCGGGATGCTGGCCGACGGCGCAGACGCAGTGGTCATGGTCGAGAACACCCAGCCGGTCGATGACAACACCATCGAGGTTGTGCGGCCCGTGGCCCCCGGCGAGAACGTGCTCCAGGTCGGAGACGACGTGAAGACGGGCCAGCTGCTGCTTCCGTCGGGCCACCTGCTCAGGCCCCAGGACATCGGCGGGCTGATGGGCCTGGGCGTCAACCGCATCACCGTCTCGCGGCGGCCCCGGGTGTCCATCCTCTCCACGGGCGACGAGCTTGTCTCCCCGGAGCAGGAGGTGACGCCCGGCAAGATACGGGACATCAACACCTACAGCCTCTCCTCAATTGCCCTGCAGACCGGCGCAGTGCCCATGACTATGGACATTGTGGGGGACAGCTTTGAGGACCTGAAGGCGGCGGCAGAGAAGGCCATAGAGAACTCCGACATGCTGGTCATCTCCGCCGGAAGCTCCGTCAGCACCCGGGACATGACCGCGGACGTGATAGCCTCTCTTGGCGAGCCGGGGTTGCTGGTGCACGGCGTCTCCATCAAGCCCGGCAAACCCACCATCCTGGCGTCCGTTGAGGGCAAGCCCGCCATCGGTCTGCCGGGCAACCCGGTGTCGGCGCTGGTCATCTTCGAGCTTTTCGCCGTTCCCGCAATGTACTGGCTTGCGGGGTGCGACGCGCCCCCGGCCCGCTTCACAGTGACCGCGCCGCTTACCCACAACGTCGCTTCGATACCGGGCCGCGAGGACTACGTGCCGGTGAAGCTGGAGGCCACCGACGACGGAGTCGCGGCCGTGCCCGTGTTCGGGGAGTCCAACCTCATCTCCACCATGATCAACGCCGACGGCATGGCCAAGGTGCCCCTGGACAAGGCCGGCCTGTACAAGGGCGAGATGGTCTCCGTGAGGCTCTTCTAGGGGCGCAATGCAGCGGAAGTTCTACCTGGAGGACATCCCCCTGGATGAGGCCATCGCCAGGTTCTACGGCGCGCTGGAGGAGAACGGCGGCCTGAAACCCCTGTCCGGAGAGACCGTGCCCCTTGACCGGGCACTTGGCCGCGTGACCTCCCAGCCGGTGTGGGCCAGGATGTCGTCGCCCCACTACCACTCGGCGGCCATGGACGGCGTGGCGGTGCGCGCCCAGGACACCCACGGCGCCAGCAAGACCTCTCCGCTGACCCTCAAGCTGGGTGAGCAGGCCGTGTGGATTGACACCGGCGACCCCGTGCCGCCCGGCTACAACGCCGTCATAATGGCCGAGGACCTGCAGCCGGTGGGCGACGACGCTGTGCAGATTATGGCCGCGGTCGCCGACTGGCAGCACGTGCGTCTACTGGGCGAGGACATGGTTGCCACGGAGCTTGTGCTTCCCGAAAACCACCGCATCGGGCCGTCCGACCTGGGGGCGATGGCCGCCGCCGGCCTGACGGAGGTTGAGGTGCGCCGGAAGCCGGTGGTGTGCATCATTCCAACGGGCACGGAGCTGATTGCGCCCGGAGAGCCGATGGAGGTGGGCAAGATAATCGAGTTCAACTCCCTCATGATGGCCGCGCAGGTGGAGGAGTGGGGCGGCAGCCCCGTGCGCCATCCCATAGTCCCGGACGACTTTACCCAAATCAAAGAAGCGGTGCAACGGGCGCTGGAGACCTCTGACGTGGTCATCATGAACGCTGGCTCCTCGGCAGGCTCCGAGGACTACACCGCCCAGGTGGTGTCGGAGGTGGGGGAGCTTCTGGTGCACGGCATAGCCGTAAGACCCGGGCATCCGGTGGTGTTGGGCGCGGCCGGGGCAACGCCCATGATTGGCGCGCCGGGCTACCCGGTGTCCTGTGTGCTCACAATGGACATAATCGCCAAGCCACTAATCAGCCGCCTTCTCGGAACACTCTCTCCCGCGAGACCCAGGCTGGAGGCCACCATGAGCCGCAAGGTGCTATCGCCTATGGGCGAGGACGAGTTCATGCGGGTGAAGGTGGGCAGGGTGGGGGAGCGGGTCATCGCCACGCCGCTCACTAGGGGCGCGGGCGTCATCATGTCGCTGGTAAGGGCCGACGGCCTTGTGCGCATCCCGCGCTTCTCCGAGGGTCTGGAGGCCGGTTCCGCGGTGGAGGTGGAGCTGCTCCGGCCAAGGGAAGAGGTGGAGAACACCATCGTCGCAATTGGCAGCCACGACATGACGCTCGACCTGTTGGGCAGCCTGCTGCATCGGGAGAACGCTGCCCTGAGCCTGGCGTCGTCCAACGTGGGCAGCCTCGGCGGCTTGCAGGCGTTGCGACGGGAGGAGGCGCACCTGGCGGGCAGCCACCTGCTGGACGAGGAGACGGGTGAGTACAACATCCCGTACATCCGCCGTGTGCTTGGAGAGCGGGAGGTGGTGGTTGTCAACCTGGCCTACCGAGACCAAGGGCTGATTGTGCCCAGGGACAACCCGGACGGCGTCACGACCCTGTCTGACCTGACCAGGGAGGGCGTGTCCTTTGTGAACCGCCAGAGGGGCTCCGGCACGCGGTTGCTGCTGGACTACGAGCTTAAGCAGGCCGGCATCTCCCCGGAAAGCATCAAGGGCTACGACCGCGACGAGTATACCCACACGGGCGTGGCCGCGGCCGTGGCCAGCGGCACGGCGTCGGTCGGGCTGGGCATACTCGCCGCCGCCCGGGCGCTTGACCTGGACTTTGTACCCCTGCTCAAGGAGCGGTACGACCTGGTGATACCCAGGCGCTACTACGAGAGCGAGCTGCTGGCGCCGTTGCTGGAAATCATTCGCGGGTCTGAGTTCCAGGAGCAGGTCACGGCCCTGGGCGGGTACGACACCTCACAGACGGGGCAGGTAATAGCGGAGCTTCCGGGGTAGTTTATCCCGACCGTACCGCTCATGGTGAGCCTGTCGAACCATTTGAGCGGATAGACTTTGGGGATAGTTGTCCCGCTCATTTCCTTCGACATGCTCAGGATGAGCGGGATCAACCCTTCCTCTGCCATTCCTGCGCAGGCAGGAATCCAGGGGGCGTGGGAAGGCCCCTCGCCTTGACACCCCTATACAAAGATGGCAACATTGGGGCGCTTTTCAAGGAGTCCATTAGCTCAATGCGCGAGAAGGCCGTTCTGTACGACAAGAGGGACCGCGTTGCGTGGGTGACCCTGAACAGGCCCCAGGCGCAGAACAGGCTAGACCTGCGCACGTGCAACGAGCTACGCGCCATCTGCGATACAATTGCCCAGGACGACGACGTGCGGTTGGCGGTGCTCACCGGGGCAGGGGAGACATTCTGCGCCGGCGATGAGGGGGAGCCGCCGGAGTTTGCCAACAGCGCTTCCGTTGAGGAGATCAGGTCCTACATTGAGCCCCGCCGCCCGGCGTCGTTCCTCGGCGGCGTGGAGAAGCCGGTGATAGCGGCCATCAACGGCGACGCCCTGGGCCACGGGCTGGAGCTGGCCCTGGCCTGCGACATCCGGATCGCAGCCGAGGGCGCAAGGCTGGGCATGACGCAGATCAGTCAGGGCGGCATCCCCTGGGACGGCGGCACCCAGCGCCTGCCTCGCATTGTGGGACGGGCCTGGGCAACGGACATGCTCCTGAACGGCAGAGTCCTGGACACTGAGGAAGCGCTGAGGATTGGCCTGGTCCACCAGGTAGTGTCCGCCCAGGAGTTTACGGACCGCGTGGAGCAGATGGCCTCGACTATGGCGGCGCTGGCTCCGATAGCCACGCGCTACGCCAAGGAGGTGGTGCTCAAGGGGATGGACATGACCCTGGAGCAGGGCCTCCGGCTGGAGACTGACCTGAACGTTCTGCTGCAGACAACCCGCGATAGGGCGGAGGGCGTGGCCTCCTTCCTGGAGCGGAGAGATCCGACCTATACGGGGGAGTGAACCGGGAATCCAGCCACTAGACCGGAGGAAGCGTTTTGGAAGTTCCCAGTGCGAACTACTGCACACAGTGCGGCGCCGAGGCGGAGGGAGGCTCGCTCTTCTGTGCCACCTGCGGCCGTCCCATGGTCGGCGGCGAGGAATCGTCCGCGCCTGTTCTTTACTTGATTTCCCCCAATCGTATTCTGTTTATGAGTTTTCTGTCTTTTGGCCTGTATCTCCTCTACTGGCATTACAAAACGTGGAGTCATTTCCGCGACTACACAGGAGCTGTGGCGTTCCCGATTGCGCATGGATTGACCGCTTTTGTACCAATATACGGATCGTTCAGGGCCCATGCCCACCTGCGCACGTTTGGAGAGTTGGCCGGCCGGGCTGGACTGAACCTCCGTTTTAATCCTGGACTTGCTTTCTCACTGGTGCTTGTGTTCTGGGTCCTCTCATTTACGGCGGGTGGTGTGAGCAGCGTTGAGGTTGTGGAAGTGATAGATCCCGTCACGGGGCAACAAGCGATAGACCCCGATACAGGAGTGGGGGTTACGGAGGTAATTAACCCGACAAGGTCTGAGCAGATGATTTCGCTGCTGTTGCGCATAGGCGCCATAGTGGCAGGAGTCTGGTTGATACTTCACGCTCAACCCAGGATAAACTACTATTGGGATCACGTATATGGCAGCAGGCTGCGAGGTGTGGCGGTAGGGAAAGGGGAGATTATTGTGGGGTTCCTTGGCGGTTTCTTCTGGGCTGCCACTCTCGTCAGCATTCTTTTTGCACAGTGAAGGGATTAGTGAGACTATAGGCTCTTGGACGATCATCTTCAGGAGAGAAAGCGATTTACCATCGTTCCTTGAGCGGAGAGAGCCAACCTAAACGAGTGAACCCGGAAACTAATCTACTACATCGGAGGAGCGAATATGGAAATGTCGAGCAGGAACTACTGTCCACACTGCGGAGTGGAGGTGCAGGGGGATTCGCTCTTCTGCGCCACCTGCGGCCGGCCTATGGTCGGCGGAGGGGACGCTGGCGCTCCGGCGCCACTCCTGATTTCCCCCGCCCGCATAGTGTTCCTGACAGTCCTCTCCTTGGGGCTTTACACCGTCTACTGGCTCTACAAGACCTGGAAGCACTACCGCGACCATACGGGAGCGGAGGCGTACCCAGTCTGGCACGGGCTGACCGCCTTTGTGCCAATTTACGGCTCCTTCAGGGCTCATGCCCATCTGCGCACTTTTGGTGAGCTTGCCACAGCCGTCGGGCTGTCGATCCCCTTTGTTCCGGGCCTGGCCTTTGGCGCAATGCTCATTGGATGGCTGCGATTGTTCGTTGCGGAAGGCTCGCCAATCGCACTTGTGTTGCTGGTGGTGTCTATTGCCGCACAGCTCTGGATGATGCTGCACGCTCAGCCCAGGATAAACTACTACTGGGACCACGCGTATGGCGCCAGGCTGCGCGGAATGGGCATTGGCAAGGGTGAGATAATCGTGGCCGTTATCGGGGTGTTTGCATGGATGGGCACTCTTGCCACCATTTTTGTTGATCCGACAACGATGCAGAACGGAGGCGCGTGACCTCGGCATTTGAGACCATCATACTCAGCAAGGACGGTGACGTGGCGGAGATCGCGCTGAACCGCCCAAGGGTGCTCAACGCCTACAACATCCAGATGCGGGACGACATGAGCCAGGCGCTGGAGGCGGTGCGCCTTGACCCGGACGTGCGCTGCGTTCTGCTGCGGGGAGAGGGTGACAGGGCCTTCTGCACCGGCGCGGACCTGACGGAGTTCGGCACTGCGCCCTCAAGGGTCATCGCCAGGCAGGTGCGCTGGGAGCGTGACGTCTGGGGGCAATTCCTGTCTCTGGACAAGCCAATCGTTGCGGCATTGCACGGATTTGTGATAGGCTCAGGTATTGAAATGGCGATGCTCTGTGACATACGTATCGCCTCTGACGACGCGGTGTTCGGACTGCCGGAGGCTGCCCTGGGAATGCTGCCGGCGGCCGGCGGCACCCAGACAATACCGCGCATGATTGGCAGGTCGAGGGCGCTGGAGGCGCTGCTGAGCAACGAGCGCATGGACGCGAGTCGAGCGCTGGACATCGGCCTTGTGCACAGGGTCGTGCCCAGGGAGACGCTGCTTGAGGAGGCAAGGGCGCAGGCCGGAGAGCTGGCGGCCCGGCCTGCAGGTCTGGTGAAATCGATTAAGGAGTCGTTACGCAGAGGCTTGGATTTGCCGTTGGAGAGGGCGCTGGAGTTGGAGATGAGCCAGGCGGCTACGGCCATGGCGACCAGGTAGCCCCCCACGACAGCAGGATGGTCATTCCAAGACGACAATTTTTTGGAGGTAACGGATGAACACCACGGAGTTTCTGACCATATCTTCGGCAATTGTGCCCGACCGCGACGCCATTATCTTTGATGACAAGCACATCACCTTTGGAGAGCTGGCGGAGCGGGTGAACCGGCTGGCCAACGCCATGGGTGACCTGGGCGTGGAGGCGGGAGACCGCGTCGGCGTTATGCAGGTCAACTGCAATGAGCACATTGAGACCTACTTCGCCACCGCCAAGCTGGACGCCATTCTCGTGCCCATCAACTTCCGGGCGCGCTCGGAGGAGCTTGAGTTCATGCTCAACGACTCCGGCGTGAAGCTCATCGTGCTGGGCGCGCGATACCAGGACATGCTCAAGTCCATCGAGGGCAACCTGACGACTTTGGAGCATCGCATCACCCTGGAGTCCCCGGGCGAAGGGTTCCTTCTCTACGACGACCTGCTGGCCAACGCCTCCGACGAGGAGCGGTTCCCCACGGCGGACGGCGACGACGTGTCGATCATCATGTTCACCGCCGGCACCACCGGCACTCCCAAGGGCGTTATGCTGAGTCACGACAGCTTCAGCTCCTACATCCTGTCCAACGTGGAGCCGGTTGACCTGGATAGCGACGAAAAGAACATCCTCACGGTGCCTCTGCACCACATCGCGGGCGTGCAGGCAGTCATGGCGGCCGTCTACGGAGGCCGCACCCTCGTGCTTCAACGCCAGTTCGACGAAGAGGGCTGGATGAAGCTGGTGCAGGACGAGAAGGTCAACCGGGCAATGATGGTGCCCACCATGCTGAAGCGCCTCATGGACCAGCCCACCTTCAAGGACTATGACCTCTCCAGCCTCCAGGTCATCACCTACGGCGCGGCGCCCATGCCCCTGGAGGTCATCAAGAAGGCCATCGTGGAGTTCCCCGGCACTCGCTTCATCAACGCCTTCGGCCAGACGGAGACGGCATCAACGATCACGATGCTGCCCCCGGACGACCACAACATCAGCGAAGACGACCCTGACTTCGAGAAGAAGCTCAACCGCCTGGCGTCCATCGGCAAGCCGCTGCCCGACGTGGAGGTGCGGATTGTCGACGAGGACGGCGGTGACGTGCCCCAGGGCGAGACGGGCGAGATTGTGGCCCGAGGCTCGCGCCTGATGAAGGGCTACTGGAACCGGGAGGAGGCCACGAAGGAGACGCTGCGGGGCGGCTGGCTCTACACCGGCGACCTTGGCTACTGGGACGAGGACGGGTATATCTTCCTGTCCGGGCGCGCCAAGGACTTCATCAAGCGCGGCGGCGAGATGATTGCCCCCGAAGAGGTGGAGCAGATCATCATGTCCCACCCGGGCGTTGACGAGGCCGCGATCATCGGCATCCCGGACATTGAGTGGGGTGAGCGTGTGCGCGCCGTGGTTGTGAAGAAGCCCGGCGCTGAGCTTTCTATGGAGGACGTGGTGGAGCACTGCCGGCCGCGCATGGCGGGGTTCAAGCGGCCGGAGCACGTGGTTTTTGTGGATGAGCTTCCCAGGAACCCCATGGGCAAGGTGCTCAAGAGGGTGCTCCGGGAGGAGCATCCTGAGCCCATAGTGGACTAGGGGAATCTATACGGAACAACAAGCAAGGGGCGGGTCTGAGACCCGCCCCTCTGCGTCGATATGCGCGGAGCGTGTTATGGCGGAAGAGAGGGAGAACACAAGGGGCGAACGGCGGGACGAGCAACGCCGCAAGAGGCGCTACGGCCCGCGGATACACGGGAAGCGTCTGGCGGAGCTGGTGCGTAACGCTTTGCGCAAGCGGCAGGGGAAGAAAGAGTAGACCCCGTCATACCCGTGCAGCCTGCCCCGCACTTGATGAGGGGACGGGCTCCACGCTGCCCCACCCCTGGATTCCTGCCTGCGCAGGAATGGTCTTAGGGCAAGTTGGTCAGTCGCGTTGAAACCACCCCTACTATGGCAGTGGTCTACCTCTTCGTTCCGCTCACCCTGAGCTTGTCGAAGGGTATGAGCGGAACGACCAAATTGGCCCCGCTCATATGGTTCGACAAGCTCACCATGAGCGGGAAGGGGCTGTACGTCCCCATGCCTCAGTTCCAAGAGGAATGGCCCAATCCAACTACTTTGTCCTATTGAGTCGTGCCGTCCGCGTCCGTCTCCAGCGCGCCCTCCCGCATGAAGACGTTCCTGGCAGGGAAGGAGATCTCGATGCCCTCATCCTCGTACCGGGCGTAGAGCGCCTTGACAAAGTTGTGCTTCACCAGCCAGGAGTCCAGGTAGTTCACGGAGCGCAGCACCACCCAGAAGTTGATGTTGGAGTCGCCGAAGTCCGTGTACCAGATGGAGGGCTCGTAGTCGCTCACGGCCCCGGGCGTCTCCGCCAGCACCTGCCTGCCCACCTCCACGGTCACCCGCTCAACGTGCGCCAGGTCGCTGAAGTAGCTCACGCCCACCTGCACGTACACGGACATCTCCTCAAAGGGGTGGTTGTAGTTGGTGGCAACGCTATCGGCCAGCCTGGAGTTTGGAACGATGACGGTGTTGTCCGACAGCAGGCGAATCCGCGTTGTCCGCCAGCCGATGGTCTCTATCATGCCTATCATCCCGCTATCCAGCTCCACGTAGTCGCCAACGCGGATTGAGCCGTCGGTCATCACGCTGAGCCCGGCAAAGACGTTTGTGAGGGTGCCCTGGAGGGCCAGGGCCACGGCCAGGCCGCCAATTCCAAGACCGGCCAGCAGGGGCGCGATGGATATGCCAAGCTGGTCCAGGATGATCAGCGCGCCCATCGCTATGGTGACTATGGCCGCCACCTGGGTCGCCATCGGGGCCATTGACTCCATCATCCTTGCCTGCCCCGTGCGGACGCCCACGCGCCCAAGCCCCCATCGTATGGCGTCGTCCTGCACCCTTATGCCCCCGAACACGACCACTATGATGCTGATTATGGCATATATGCTGGTGATGATGGACTGGTAGTTGCTCAGCGCGGGCTGCCACCTGAGTCCTACGAATAGGCCCACCAGGATGATCTGGAGGGAGACTGCCCCGTCCAGGTCGTCGATGATGTTGGCCCGGATGCTGTCCGGGTTCCTCCGGCGCAGCCTGCCCTTGATCACCCCGGAGATCAGCCGCACGATGAAGGAGACAACCAGGCCCGTGAGAATCGCCGACCCCAGGAAGGTCAGGTCTCCAAGGGTCACCTCTCCGATTACTTCTCTGTTCACTGGCAGGCTCTCCGGAAGGGTATATTGGCAGACATTGAAGCAATGGTAGCTTTCAGACTACGGCTGGTCAACAGCCCGCCTTCTCTGTAGATCCTGGAATTGGCGAATGACACCGCTCATCCTGAGCTTGTCGAAGGAAATGAGCGGTGTCACCAAGGCCAAAAGCGCCCGCTCAAATGGTTCGACAGGCTCACCATGAGCGGGCAAAAAGTGTAGTTGCAACCAGCGTTGACATGACCAGCGCGTGTTGAGATACCCAACAGCCCGCCGCGTTGGTCTGGGCTATAATGTCGTCAGCAGCCAGCGACAATCCCCCTAAAGGAGACCGCCACGAGACCCACATCCCTACAAGCGGCCATGATTGCAGCGCTGACCGTAATGGCAGTATCCACATACATCGCGCTGACGGTCGACTACTACGGCTGGGAGCTTGAGTTCAGCCTTTGGCTGCAGACGTTCAGCCTCGGCCCGCTGGACCTTCTCCGCAATGGGATGTCCTTTGTGGGCGCAAGGGTGGTCGCGGGCGCGACGCTGCTGGCAGTGTGCGCCGTTCTCTGGGCCCGGGGCTGGCGGCTGGAGGCCGTGTTCGTGGCGCTGGTCGCTGTGCCGGACGCGGTGAACGTACTGCTCAAGGAGCTGATCGCTCGCCCCCGGCCCACGGCTGACCTGGTGGAGGTGGCCGTTGGCTTTGGCGGCATACAGGGGTACGGCTTTCCCAGCGGCCACGCGCTCCACGCCGTCCTGTTCTACGGGTTCCTTCTGTACCTGGCGCGCCTGCACGTCTCCAACCCGACCCTCTTGAGGACCGCCTTTGCGCTGGGACTAGCGTACATCCTGGTCACCGGCTCGTGGCTCATCTACGACGGCCGCCACTGGCTGGTGGACGTGATAGGAGGCAACGCTTACGGCGCGTTCTACCTGACGGCGCTAGTGGCTGTGTACAAACAAGCGCTGACGCGAGCGCGTCAGCGCAAGTGGTCGCGGCTGGCGGGATTGGTGCATCCTTCATTGAAGGGCGAAGAAGAGGAATCTCAAGCAACCTAGCTGCTTTGAAGCTTCCGGCTACGCGATGACTTGCGATTGTAAGCTTCCAAGAGGACGTCGTAACATGGCTTTAGCTTGTCTGCCACTTCCTTAACCCGCTCGGAAATGTTTGTCCCCTCTTTCTCCAGTTCGAGCCAATTCCACTCATAGGCAAGTCCTAAGACACCCCAGGCACTCTTCACATCCTTGTTGACTACTTTAGCAGTTGCCACTTTCTCTTTTGTAGCTTCTGAGTTGAGTAGATGTCCCAGAGAATCAAACACCTGACTAACCGAATGTCGTAAGTGTTCTTTGCTCTTGCATAGCTCCAGAGGAAGAACGGTGAACCCCTTCCAAACTGCTGCGTTTTTGCCTCTCCCACCAGAGACGATGTGGAGCTTCTCACTAACACCGAGCGTCAATCCCGGAAGACTATACGCCTGAGACTCCCACAAAGTATCCGTCAAATTGCATTCCAGCCACTCCCGTTGTTTTGTCAATTTCTCAGCCAGTCTCTTGCTCTCGCACTGAATGTAAAGCCTCAAGGACTTACCATCTTGGAATAGGCCACAAGACCAGTGGGGCATCTGATCTGCGTTGCTATTTTTAACACTATCCAGTAAGACATTGCCCCCTAGATATCCACGAGAGCGTCTTATCTGAGCCCATTGGTGGCCTTCCAAACTTTCTGCCAACTCTTCTCCAAGTCGTTTGACTCGTTCGTTCAGAATTCCTATTTCATCCATATCGGTATATCGTTCCCAAGTCAAGAAATCATCCTGCGTGAACTTCACTTCGCCCATGCCGTTGACCTCTAAATAATCCAAGAATTGGTAGACTACGAATCGCGACTCGGAGCTTAGGACGGGTTGTTCATCAACAAAACGACTCAACCAATTGAACACATCGTGCCACGACAGCAACACTACAGGGATTTGTCTACGCTTTGCTGTAGCTTGCTTTTGCTGTGATGGGTAGACGGGCTCATATTCTGTTCCAAGATTCACCCTAATGTGCCGTCGGATTTGAGCGTCATCCAATCTGCCATCTAGTTTGTTCTCAAACAATACGACAGCGTTGTCAGACGTTATCCAGGCATCCGGCTTGCTACCTCCAGAATTCTCAGCGTTGGGGCTCTGGCTACCTTCGGGCTCTTGGGGACGCCTTGCAACGGCAATTAGCCGTTTGTCTCGCGGTAATCTGCGACCCCCATCGACTTCTTCGTCTGGGTCAAGTCGACTTTGAAGGTCATGCTTATATGGTCCTTGGGTATCGATCCCTGTGAACTCCTTAATGAACTTCCGAGTCAGAGAGTCACAAGAGCGCAGGGTAATGAGCAAGGCCCTCGTAAGATTGTCCTCCAAGACCTGTTCATGCTCCGCGTCCGCCGTACTTCCGTGACGGTAGGCGTGGAAGATGTTGAGGTGTTTATCCGCCACGTCTCCTAAGCCTCAGAAAGCCGCGCGCTCCGTGGCTCCGCCTCCGCCCTCGGCGGCGCTCTTCCTGTGCCGCTTGATGCCCTCCTCCAGGGCCGCCCAGGACAGCATTGCGCACTTGATGCGTATGGGGAACTTCTTGACGCCCGCCAGGGACTCCACCTCGCCCATCGCTTCAAGCTCCTCGTCGGAGGGGTCTTTGCCCTGCATCATATCGCGGAAGAGCAGGTATATGCCCTCCGCCTCGTCCAGGCTCTTGCCCTTGATGGCCTCCGTGAGCATGGAGGCGGACGCCTGGCTGATTGAGCACCCAACTCCCCGGAAGCTGACGCCGTTCACCAGGCCATCGGCGAGCTTCATCTTGAGGTAGACCTCATCTCCGCAGAAGGGGTTGATGCCCTCCGTCTCGATGTCAACCTCTTCAAGCTCCTGCTGGTTCCTGGGGCTGCGGTAGTGGTCAAGGATGATCTCGCGGTAGAGATCGTCCATGTCTGAGAAGTCAAAGTTCTGCATGGGCTAGGTCCTGGTCGGCGTCTTGGAGAAGAACCGCAGGGTCGCTTTGACGGCGGACACCAGCAGGTCCACCTCCTCCTCGGTGTTGTAGACGTAGAAGCTGGCCCTGGCCGTCGCCGGCACGGCAAGCTTGCCCATCAAGGGCATGGCGCAGTGATGTCCCGTCCTGATGGCAATGCCCTCCTGGTCAAGCATGGTGCCTATGTCGTGGGGGTGCACGTAGTCGCAGTGGAAGGAGACAATCCCGCCCCTCTGGGCCATGTCCCTGGGGCCGAAGACCTTGATCTCCTCCTCAAGCTCCTTGAAGGCGTTGAGGGCGTACTCCGTAATGGCAATCTCGTGCTCCCGCACGTTGTCCATGCCAAGGGCGTTCAGGTAGTCGATGGCCGCGCCCATAGCAATGGTGTCCGCGATGTTGGGCGTGCCTGCTTCGAAGCGAAGTGGCAGGTCGTTCCAGGTGGCGCGGTCGTCCCACACCTGGCGCACCATCTCGCCGCCCCGGAGGAACGGCTCCATGTCCTCGATGACCTCCTCCTTGACGTACAGCACGCCGATGCCCGTAGGCCCCAGCATCTTGTGGCCGGAGAAGGCCAGGAAGTCGCAGTCCAGGTCTTTCACGTCCACCTTCAGGTGCGGCACGCTTTGAGCGCCGTCTATCAGGACCTTGGCCCCCACGCGGTGGGCCGCCTCCGTCAGCTCCTTGACCGGGTTAATGGTTCCCAGGACGTTGGACATGTGGTTCAGCGTCAGCAGCCTGGTGCGCTCCGTCAGCAGGCTGTCCAGGTTTGAGAGGTCGGTGGTCTGCTCCGAGGTCAGGGGCATGAACCGCAGCGTTGCGCCCTGCTCCTGGGCCACCTTCTGCCAGGGCACAAGGTTGCTGTGATGCTCCATCTCCGAGATTAGAATCTCGTCCCCGGGGCCGATGTTGCTGCGCGCCCAGGTCTGGGCCACCAGGTTGATGGCCTCCGTGGTGTTCCTCACCAGCACAACGCCCGTTGTAGAGGGGCTGCCGATGAAGTCGGCGCACTTCTGGCGCGCCTCCTCGTACTTGTCGGTGGCCTCCATGCTCAGGGCGTGGACGCCCCGGTGGATGTTGGAGTTGTACCGCTCGTAGAACTCAACCAGCGCCTGGATGACCTGCGCCGGCTTCTGGGAGGTGGCGGCGTTGTCCAGGTACACCAGGGGCTTGCCGTACACCTCTCTGGAGAGTATCGGGAAGTCCTTGCGGATTGCTGTCGTGTCTAGCATGGTGTCCTCACCGTTTAAGCGCCTTCTCCGTCATTCCTGCGGAAGCAGGAATCTAGAGATCCTTGTGGAGGCCGTACGGGATCGATGGAAGCGCGAGAGCTTCGGCCCCGCTCATCCTGAGCTTGTCGAAGGAAATGAGCGGGGGTGAATTTGCTCATGGTCTTCCCGCTCATATGGTTCGACAGGCTCACCATGAGCGGGAAAGCGGCGGCCAATCCTGTGTCCTCTAGTTTCATGGTTATGACAAGAGTATAGAGCTACTTGGCTGGTTATGTAAGAGCCTCCTTGCAGAATGCGACGTGTGGCTACTCTCCCAGCCATTCGCGGAGGGTGTCCTGCACCAGGGTGTCGATTTGCGACCGGAAGACGTCGTTGCCTATGCTCTCGATGACCTCGCTGAGGAAGGCCCTGGTCAGCAGGCTTTTGGCGGCCTGCTCGTCGATGCCCCGGCTCCTGAGGTAGAACAGGGCGATCGGGTCCATCTGGCCGCAGGCCGCGCCGTGGCCGCACTTCACGTCGTCGCAGTATATCCAGAAGGCGGGCTTGGTGTCGGCCTCCGCCTGGTCGGAGAGAATGAGGTTCTTGTCCACCTGGTTGGCATTGACCTTCACAGCGCCCTCTCGCACGATGATGCTGCCGTGAAACACCGACCTCGACCTGCCGTCAAGGATGCCCTTGTACAGCTCGCGGCTGGTCGTATAGGGCTTGGCGTGGTCAATGATGACCTGGTTGTCCACGTGCTGGGAGCCGGTGACCATGTAGAAGCCGTCCAGCGTGCAGGAGCAGTCCTGGTCCAGGGTGAGCAGGTTCAGGTTGTTGCGGGTGAGCCTGCCGCCCATGTCAATGTTCACGGAGGCAAAATGGCTGTCCCGCTCCAGGGCCGCGTGGGTGTTGGTGACGTGGTACGCTTGCTCGCTCTGCCTCTGCACCTTGTAGTAGTCCACCTTTGCGCCCGCGCCCACCAGAATCTCGCTCACCGCGTTGGTGAAGTGCTGGCCTTCGGCGAGGCTCTTGTACGACTCGATGAAGGTGGCCTTGCTGTCCTGGCCGGTGACAATTAACACGCGCGGGTGGGCAACGGTCTCCTGGTTCTCCGACGTGGACAGGAAGAGCAGCCGTATGGGGTCATCGACCTCGACGCCTTTTGGGACGAGCACGAACGCGCCCTCGTGGACGAAGGCCGTGTTGAGGGCGGTGAAGGCGTTGTCCTCGTAGTCTGCGTAGCGCGCCAGGTGCTGTTGCACGATGTCCGGCGCCGACTGCATGGCCTCAGCGAGGTTTGTCGCGGTCACGCCGTCAGGAAGAGAGGACAGGGAGGACAGCCCACCGTCGTACCTTCCGTTGACAAAGACCAGCAGCGGCCAGCCAGTCTCACCGAAGGCCGCCTCCTCAACGTCTGCCGTGCTAAGCTGAGGAGTAGAGGTCGCGGACTGGACGGGGACTCTGGCCACGGGGCCAATGTCGGTGTACTTCCACTCCTCGTTGCCGCGGCGGGCGGTGGGGAAGCCAAGCTCCTTGAACCTGGACAGGGCCGCCTTGCGCAGCTCCCGCGCCCATGACGGGTCGCGGCCCGCGCCGTTCCGCTCGAAGGACTCGGAGGCTGCCAGGTACGCTTCTTCTTGGGTTGCCAGGCGCTGGGTCATGGGTCTAGTTCGAGGACTGGAGGGCCTCTGCGGCCTTCTCGAGTTGGTCGTAGCCTTGGGACTCTACCTCCAGGGCAAGCTCCTTGCCGCCGGACTTCACAATCCGGCCGTTGATCAGCACGTGCACCTGGTCGGGGATAACGTAGTTGAGGATTCGCTGGTAGTGGGTCACCAGGATGAGGGCGTTGTCCGGCGTCCTGAGCTGGTTGATGCCGTCTGCGACGATTCGCAGGGCGTCCACGTCCAGCCCGGAGTCGGGTTCGTCAAGGATGGAGAGCTTGGGCTCGAACACGGCCATCTGAAGCACCTCGTTGCGCTTCTTCTCGCCGCCGGAGAAGCCCTCGTTGACGGAGCGCTTGGTGAGGTTTCGGTCCATCTCCACAATGTCAACCTTGCCGTTGAGCATCCTGTCGAACTTGAGGACGTCCATCTCCTCAAGCCCCTTGCTCTTCTGAATGGCGTTGTATCCGGCCCGCATGAAGTGGTCCAGGCGCACGCCGGGCACCTCAATGGGGTGCTGGAAGCAGAGGAAGAGGCCCGCCCTTGCCCGGTTCTCCGGCAGCATACCCAGGAGGTCTTCCCCCTCAAAGGTTGCCTCGCCGGAGGTGACGGCGTAGGACGGGTGACCGGCCAGCACATTCGCGAGGGTGCTCTTACCGGAGCCGTTGGGGCCCATGATGGCGTGAACCTCTCCCGCCTTTACGTGGAGGTTTACGCCCTTCAGAATATCGGCATCGCCTATGGAGGCGTGCAGGTCTCTAATCTCAAGCATCGATCATCCCTTTCTCGATTATCCCACGGTGCCTTCCAGGTTCATCTCCAGAAGCCTGGTAGCCTCAACGGCGAACTCCAGAGGCAGCTGCTTGAACACCTCTTTGCAGAAGCCGTTGATAATCAGCGAGTGCGCCTCCTCTATGGAGATGCCACGCTGGTTGCAGTAGAAAAGCTGGTCCTCGCTCACCTTGGAGGTGAAGGCCTCGTGCTCCAGGTGGGCGGAGTTGTTGCGAACCTCAACGTAGGGCGTGGTGTGGGCGCCGCACTGGTCGCCAAGCAGCAGGGAGTCGCACTGGGTGAAGTTCCAGGCGTTGGTGGCCCTGGGCATTACCCTGACCAGCCCCCGATAGGTGTTCTGGGCGTGGCCGGCGGATATGCCCTTGGCGATGACGGTGCTGCGGGTGTTCTTGCCCATGTGGATCATCTTGGTGCCCGTGTCCGCCTGCTGGTACGCCTTGGTCAGCGCCACGGAGTAGAACTCGCCAATGGAGTTGTCCCCCTGGAGCAGGACGCTGGGGTACTTCCAGGTGATGGCCGAGCCGGTCTCCACCTGCGTCCACGAGATCTTGGAGTTCACGCCCTGGCACTTGCCCCGCTTGGTCACGAAGTTGTAGATGCCGCCCTTGCCCTCTTCGTCGCCGGGGTACCAGTTCTGGATGGTGGAGTACTTGATCTCGGCGTTGTCCAGGGTGATGAGCTCCACTACGGCGGCGTGCAGCTGGTTTTCGTCCCGCATCGGGGCGCTGCACCCCTCCAGGTAGCTCACGTAGCTGCTCTCGTCTGCAATGATGAGCGTCCGCTCGAACTGCCCCGACCCCTCGCTGTTGATGCGGAAGTAGGTGGTCAGCTCCATCGGGCAGCGCACGCCCTTGGGGATGTAGCAGAAGGAGCCGTCGGAGAAGACGGCGGAGTTCAGCGCGGCGTAGAAGTTGTCGGTGTAGGGCACCACGGAGCCGATGTACTCCCGCACCAGGTCGGGGTGGTTCTGCACGGCCTCCGACATGGAGCAGAAGATGATGCCGTGCTTGGCAAGCTCCTCCTTGAAGGTGGTGGCGATGGACACGCTGTCAAAGACGGCGTCGACGGCCACGCCCGCCAGTCGCTTCTGCTCCTCCAGGGGAATGCCCAGCTTCTCGTAGGTCTTCAGGATCTCCGGGTCAACCTGGTCCAGGCTCTCCAGCTTCTCCGTGGCCTTGGGCGCGGAGTAGTAGATGATGTCCTGGAAGTCCACCGGCGGGTAGTCGATGTTGGCCCAGTCCGGCCTCTGCTCCTTGTCCAGCAGGGAGAGGAAGTAGTTGTACGCCTTGAGCCGCCACTCCAGCATCCACTCCGGCTCGTTCTTCTTGGCGGAAATGAATCGGACTACGTCTTCGTTCAGGCCCTTGGGAGCCACCTCCGCCTCAACCTCCGTGACGAAGCCGTACTTGTACTCCTGCTTTGCCACATCCTTGACAACCTGGTTAGTAGTGGTCACAGGTACTCTCTCCTTGCTCTCCGGGTATCTGTCCCAGAGACGACAAATATGGCAGCCGCTCGCCGCCGACACCTATTGTTAATTATAGCACAATATTGTTGACCAACTAGGTCAACAATTAGCGTAGCACCCTACATTTTGGTCGTCAAGGGGGTTTTGCGGTGGGGCTGTCTCAGTCTCAGCGGGAAGCACCAGTCTCGGCAGTCCGGGATGGGCCTGGAATTACGTCGAAATCCGAAAAGATTTACATTGACTTGCCGGACGGCCCGGTGCTATATTCACTCAAACGCAATGGCCGAGGTGATTATTCGTGGAAGTGCCTCGCTTTAAGGAGCTCAGGAGAGCTTACGGATTCGACGAAGTGGCCATTGTCCCCGGGGACGTGACCGTCAACCCGGACCAGACCAACATCGACTTCACCATCGCCAACTACACCTTCCCGATCCCCTTCCTGGCCTCATCCCTGGACGCAGTTGTCTCGCCCCAGTTCGCCGTATGCCTTGGGCAGATGGGCGGCCTTGGCGTCCTGAACCTGGAGGGCATATACACCCGCTACGACGACCCCGCTGCCGTCATCCAGCACATCATAGAAGCGCCTCAGGAGGAGTCCACGCCCCTGCTCCAGAAGATATACTCCGCCCCGATACGGGAGGACCTGGTAGGGCAGAGGATACAGGAGGTCAAGGAGGGCGGCGTGACCTGCGCCGTATCCCTCACACCGGCCAACACCAAGCGCCTTGCGCCCGTCGTCGTCGACGCCGGCGCGGACATCCTGTTCATCCAGTCCACGGTCACCACGGCCCGTCACATCTCCAAGAGCGAACAGGGCCTCATCCTGTCCGACGTTTGCCAGCAAGTCCGCATCCCGGTTGTGGTGGGGAACTGCGTCAGCTACGGAGCGACCCTGGAGCTTATGGAGACGGGAGTCGATGCCGTCCTGGTGGGCGTTGGGCCCGGGGCCATCTGCACCACGCGGGAGGTGGAGGGCATCGGCGTGCCGCAGGTCACGGCCACCATGGACTGCGCCGCGGCCCGCGAGGAGTACTTCAGGCGGGAGGGGCGTTACGTTTCGCTGATTACCGACGGCGGTATGCGCACCGGCGGCGACATATGCAAGGCCTTCGCCAGCGGCGCGGACGCCGTGATGCTGGGCACCACCTTCGCCCAGGCGGAGGAGGCTCCGGGCATGGGCTACAACTGGGGCATGGCCAGCTTCCACCCCGCCCTCCCCAGGGGCACGCGGATAAACGTTGGCAACAAGGGGCCGCTCCACCAGATACTATTCGGCCCAACCTCCGTGACCGACGGCACCCAGAACCTGGAGGGCGCGCTGAGGGCGGCTATGGGTATGTGCGGCGCATTCAGCATACCGGACATGCAGCAGGTGGAGATGGTTGTGGCTCCGGCAATCAAGACGGAAGGCAAGTACTTCCAGCTGGCCGGTCGTTGGTAGGCTGTCCTCCGCACCTCCTGATCAGTCAATCTGTCTCATCGAGGTACTCTCTCTCCCCGCTCATGGTGAGCCTGTCGAACCATTTGAGCGGGGGTGACTCTAAAGGCTCCGCTCATGCCCTTCGACAAGCTCAGGATGAGCGGAATTCAACTCCCCACTCTGACAGGCCGATACCTGAATGAACAGGATATTCTACGGCTGGTGGATTGTATTTGCGTGCTGGGCCGTTACCCTCTACGGCGGCGGGGCCTTCTTCTTCGGGTTCAGCGCATTCTTCAAACCCATAAGCGAGGAGTTCGGCTGGTCGCGCGCCCTCACCGCCGGGGCCATATCCCTGTCACAGGCCGAGGGCTTTATAGAGGGGCCGATCGTCGGGCCGCTGGTCGACAGGTTCGGTCCCAGGAAGCTGATGCTTTTCGGCGTGACCCTTGCCAGCATAGGCTTCCTGGCCCTGAGCATCACCAACGGCCTGCTGATGTTCTACCTGGTGTACGTGCTGCTACTGGCCATCGGCTTCAACACAGGGTTCTTCGTGGCCGCGCAGGCTGCCGTAGCCAACTGGTTCATACGAAAGAGGTCCAGGGCGCTGGGGCTGCTCAGCACGGCCAACGGCTTTGGGGGAGCGATAATGGCCCCGCTCATAGCCGCGCTGATTCTGGCCTTCGGCTGGAGGGTGGCGGCGCTGTACCTGGGAATTGGCCTGTTCGCCATCGGCATTCCCTTGGCCATGATTGTACGGCACCGACCGGAGAACTACGGCTATCTGCCCGACAACGCCAAGTCCCAGGACGAGCTTATCGTGACGCGCGTTGAGGGGTCGAGCGCGCCGGCAGGGGAGCTGGACTTCACCATCTGGGAGGCCCTGCGGACGCCGGTGTTCTGGATGCTGGCCGTGGCCTTTGGCCTGCGTACAATGGCGATATCCGCCACGGTGGTCCACCAGATACCCTTTCTCACGGACGCCGGAATATCTGAGCAGGCGGCCGCGGGCGTCCTGGCGTTGATGGGGCTGATGAGCATACCGGGGAGAATTGGCTTCGGCGTTCTGGGCGACTACTTCAACAAGCGGTACCTGCTGGCCATTGCCTACGCGTTCCAGGCGGCGGGCATACTGATCCTGCTCACAGCGGACAGCCTTTCGCAGGTGTTCCTCTTCACCGTGGTCTTCGGGCTGGGCTGGGGCGCGCCCAATCTCCTCTTTGCCATGAGGGCGGACTACTTTGGCCGCAAGTACTTTGCCACCATCGCAGGCGTGGAGCAGTCGATTGTGGCCATAGGCACGGTCATAGGGCCGGTGTACGCCGGCATTGTGTACGACATGAATCAGAGCTACCAGATTGCCTTTGTCACCTTTGTCCTCACCATCGCGCTGGGCGCGGTGATATGCTTCTTCTCGTATCCGCCGAAGCCCCCGGAGCGGTTGCGCCACCTCCAGCAGCAGGGGGCGTAGTCTACGTAGGAGCAGAAACGGACGCCCCGCCCCTGGATGCCTGCCTACGCAGGCATGGTCAGGATGCTCGTCGCTCATGGGCCCTGACCATTCCTGCGAAACCTGCCCCGCACTTGATGCGGGGTCAGGAATCCAGGGACGCCGACAAAAACACAGCGATGTGGGTATTTTCGGGGCGTGTTGGTATTACCAACGCTGGTCGTAATACCACACCTTTCCCGCTCATGGTGAGCTTGTCGAACCAGAGCGGGAAGTTGGCGGGCGTAGTATCACCCGCTCACCCTTCGACATGCTCAGGATGAGCGGGTGTGTCCGCTAACGCTAGCACGCACCTGAAAACCCCGATTCCCCCTGTTGACAGCAATATCCTCCTCGTTTAGAATCCCTCTTTCTTCTGATATACTAATCCCACGAAGAGCGAGGACTGAACCCAATGACAACCGTGACCAAGGGCAAACACCTTCTATCCATAGCCGACCTCTCTATTGAAGAGGTAGAGGCGCTCATCTACAGGGCCGCAGACATGAAGAACAGCCACGCGCCGCAGGTGATGGCCGGGAAGTCGGCGGCGCTGCTCTTCGAGAAGCCCTCCCTGAGAACAAAGGTCAGCTTCGACGTGGCCGTGCACCAGCTTGGCGGCCACCCCATCTACCTCAGCCGGGATGAGGTGGGGATGGGCGTTCGCGAGCCGGTCTCGGACACGGCACGCATACTCTCCCGCTACGTGAGCGTGATCATAGTACGCACCTTCGCCCAGAGCACCCTGGAGACCCTGGCCCAATACTCCTCCGTGCCTGTGATCAACGCCCTTTCCGACGACGAGCACCCCTGCCAGGCGCTTGCTGACCTCCTCACCGTCTACGAGAAGAAGGGCAGCCTGAAGGGAATCACCATCGCCTACGTAGGCGACGGCAACAACTGCGCCGTCAGCCTGGCCCTGGCCGCCGTGTCCGTGGGAGCCAACTTCACCATAGCCGCACCGCCCGGCTACCACATGCCGGACGCCGCCATGCACGAGGTCATCGAAAGGGGGAGGGCTACTGGGGTCAGGATCACCCTTACGGAGAGCCCCCAGGACGCCGTCAGAGGCGCGGACGTGGTGTACACGGACGTGTGGACAAGCATGGGGCAGGAGGAGGAGACGGAGATCAGGCGTCTGGCCTTCAGGGACTTCCGCGTGGACCCGGAGCTTATGGCCCTGGCCGCCGATGGCGCTCTCTTCATGCACCCGCTTCCGGCCCACCCAGGCGAGGAGATTTCAGAGGGCCTTCTTGAACACCCACAGTCGGTGGTCTACGACCAGGCGGAGAACCGGCTGCACGCGCAGAAAGCCGTACTTGCGGAGATACTGGCCTAGAGGCGGAACCGTATGACGGGACCCCTGGTAGCCATAGTCGGACGGCCCAACGTGGGCAAGTCCACCCTTTTCAATCGGCTGGTGGGCCAGTCGCTGGCCATTGTCTCGGACACGCCCGGCACCACCAGGGATCGCGTCACCGCCAGCGTGTCGTGGGGAGACCGCGTCTTCACCCTGGTCGACACGGGCGGACTGGAGACGGCGCCGGTGTCGTCGGACATGTGGGATCTGGTCAGGGAGCAGGTGGAGGTTGCGATGGAGGAGGCCGACGCCATCGTCTTTCTGGTGGACGTGATGTCCGGCATAACCCCCGCCGACCGCGAGATTGCGCAGTCGCTTCGACAGATGGAGAAACCCCTGCTCCTGGTGGTGAACAAGGTGGACAACGCCAGGCGTGAGCAGGACGCGGTGGAGTTTCACGGGCTGGGCCTGGGCAACCCCGTTTTCATGAGCGCCTATCACAACCTGGGCATTGATGAGTTCTTCAGGGAGCTTGAGGCCATTCTGCCCTTTGCGCCTGAGGAGGAGACGGAGGAGATGCCCCGGCTGGCGATTGTGGGGCGACCCAACGTCGGCAAGTCCCAGCTGTTGAACGCAATCCTGGGTCACCAGCGGTCGATAGTCTCCGAGACGCCCGGCACGACCCGGGACGCCATCGACACGACCCTCACCTTCAACGACAGGCCTATAACGCTGATCGACACGGCGGGAGTGCGGCGTCGCGGTCGCATAGAGAGGGGGATTGAGAAGTACAGCGTGCTCAGGGCCGTGCGGGCCATCGAGCGCTCCAACGTGTGCATCCTTGTCACCGACGCCACAGAGTCCATCACCGGCCAGGACACCCACGTCGCGGGGCAGGTGCTGGACACCTACAAGGGCGTGGTGATTGTGGTAAACAAGTGGGACATGGTTGAGGGAGAGGCGCAGAAGGCGGAGGCGCTGCGAGAGGTGCGCCGCAAGCTCAAGTTCATTCCCTACGCCCCCGTCTGCTTCACATCTGCGCTGAACGGGGACGGCGTCCGGGGGGTTGTTGAGACCGCCATCAGGGTGTACCGGGAAGGGGCAAAGATCGCACCGAGGGGCGCGCTGGAGAGGGCGTTGATGGAGGCCCTGGCGGCCCACCCGCCACCCACCAAGGGCAGCCGCTCCCTCAAGGTGTACCGCATCTATCAGAAGGGCACCCACCCGCCCACCTTTATCCTGCCGGTCAACAACCCTGAGCTTGTCCACTTCTCCTACCAGAGATACCTGGAGAACCGCCTCCGCGACACCTTCGGCTTTGCGGGCAATCCGCTCCACCTGGTTTTCCCATCCTCAAGAGGCGGAAGGCTGTGACCTACGCCTGGCTCGTGCCCCTGTGCTACCTGCTGGGCAGCGTGCCCTTTGGCCTGCTGGTGGCGAAGTTCACCAAGGGCATTGACGTGCGTAGCTATGGCAGCGGCAACACGGGTATGACTAACGTGCTGCGAACGGCGGGCGTGGCCCCGGGCCTGCTGGTGCTTGCCCTCGACCTGGGCAAAGGCATAGCGCCCATCCTGATTGTCAGGGCGATAGAGCCTTCGCCCGGCCTGGAGGTCGCCACCGCGCTTGCTGCGCTGTTGGGCCACAACTGGTCGGTGTTCATCCGGTTCAAGGGCGGGAAGGGTACCGCAACTGGACTGGGAACAGTATGCGCTATTTCCCCCGTGGCAGGACTTATCGTAATGGCGCTGTCAATCCCGCCGCTGGCGGCAACCCGATACGTCTCCCTGGGTTCCATAATGGGCGCGACCTCGGCCCTGGCCTCGTTGTTCGCGCTGGCAGTGCTGGCGCCGAACCTGGCCCTGGGCGTGTCGTCCCCAATCTACATCCTGTACACCGCCGTAGGCACTCCCATAGTGCTGTTCAAGCACCGGGAGAACATAGTCCGCATACTCAGAGGACAGGAGCGGAGGCTCGGCGAGAAGGTTGACCTGGGCGAACCCGTGCCGGGTCCCGCGGACGGGGCGTGAGCGCATGGCGGCCAGGGCGTCCGTAATCGGAACGACGAGCTGGGGCACGACCCTGGCCACCATCCTTGCCGGTAACGGCGCCGACGTGCTGCTGTGGGCGCGCACCCCTGAAGAGGCTCAGGAGTTAGAGAGCGCCAGGGAGAACAAACGGCGCTTTCCCGGATACCCTTTCCCGTCGAACCTGCGCGTCACCGCGTCCAGGGAGGAGGCGGCCGCGGTGGACATGGTTGTCATCGCCGTGCCGTCCCAAAGCCTGCGGGAGAACGTGCGCGGCCTTGCGCCTTTCTTGACCCAGCCCTGCCTGGCGCTAAGCGCGACCAAGGGCCTGGAGAAGGAGTCGGCCAAGCGCATGAGCGAGATCCTGGCTGAGGAGCTGCCGGAGTCGTTTCACGACGGCATATGCGTCCTCTCTGGCCCCAACCTGGCAAGGGAGATTATCGAGGGCAAACCGGCGTCCACGGTGGTTGCCTGCCGTGAGGAGAGCAACGCGGTCATGGCCCAGGGGATGTTCATGTCCCCCATGTTCAGGGTGTACACCAACACGGACGTGGTGGGCGTGGAGCTGGCCGGCAGCCTCAAGAACATCATCGCCCTTGGCGCGGGTGTGTGCGACGGCTTCGGGTACGGCGACAACGGGAAAGCGGCGTTCATCACCCGCGGGCTGGTGGAGATAACGCGCCTGGGCGTGGCGGCCGGCGCGAACCCCCTGACCTTCGCCGGGCTGGCCGGGCTGGGCGACCTTACCGCCACCTGCGCCAGCCCCCTCAGCAGGAACAGGCACGTGGGCGAGCAGCTGGCGTCTGGCAAAGGGCTGCCGGAGATACTAGCCTCAATGGGCAACGTCGCAGAGGGCGTGGACACTACGCTGGGCGCGCTCGTGCTGGCCTCCCGCTTGGGGGTGGACATGCCCATAACCCAGGCCATAAGCGAGGTGCTGTTCAACGGCCTGGACCCTCGGGAGGCGGTGGCGGGTCTCATGGGCCGCGCGCCGCAGCCGGAGTGGGCGGGCATCCAGCCCAATTGACTCCACTCAGGAATTGGCATACGCTAGGACACACTATAGGGAACATCTGGATAAGTAAAACGTCGCTCCTCCGTCCCGTCATTCCTGCGGAAGCAGGAATCTGAAAGTGTGGGGCAGAGGTTCCTGCTTTCGCAGGAACGACGTCCTTGAATGAGTTTCTAATTTACCACGAAATACAGGACGGACATAACCTCAATATGTACAAAAAGACTGTAACAGACAACGGCCTTCGCATACTCACCAGCCAGATGCCCCACACCCAGTCCGTCAGCGTTGTGCTGTACGTGGGCGCGGGCTCCAGGTACGAGGTGGAAGAGGAGGCGGGCATATCGCACTTCGTGGAGCACATGTGCTTCAAGGGGACTCGTCGCCGTCCGACTTCCCAGGAGATCAGCGAGGCCATCGAGGGCGTGGGAGGCGTGTTCAACGCCGCCACAGATCGGGAGCTGACCACCTACTGGTGCAAGGTGCCCGTCGCCCACCTGCGGATGGCCCTGGACGTGATGACGGACATCGTCAAGGAGCCGCTAATCGATCCTGAGGAGGTCGAGAAGGAGCGTCTCGTTATCCAGGAGGAGCTGTCCATGAGCAACGACGTGCCCAGCTACAGGGCGGACATGCTCATTGACGAGGTGATGTGGCCCAACCAGCCCCTTGGCAGAGACGTGGGCGGCGCCAAAGAGTCCGTGAACGCCATCTCCAGGGACGACCTGGTTGGCTACATGCAGCGACAGTACACCACGCCAAACCTGGTGGTCAGCGTGGCCGGCAACATCTCCGACGACGAGGTCACCGATGAAGTGGCCCGGCACTTTCGAGACTGGAACTCGCGCAAAGCCGAGACCTGGTTCCCCGCCGAGGACGAGCAGTCGGCTCCCAGGATGAAGCTGGAGCACCGCAAGACGGAGCAGGCCCACCTCTGCATCTCAGTCAAGGGGCTGTCGTCCGTTCACCCGGACAGGTACGCGCTGGACCTGCTGAACACGGTGATGGGGGAGGGGATGAGCAGCCGGCTGTTCCTGGAGCTGCGTGAGAAGCAGAGCCTGGTCTACGATGTCCACACAACCTCCAGCCACCTGAAAGACTGCGGCTCCTTCACCACCTACGCCGGTGTGGACCCCAAGAACGCCAAGCGCGCCATAGACTCCGTGCTGCGGGAGATGGTCAGGGCCAAAGAGCCAATCCCGGAGGAGGAGCTTCGCAAGGCCAAGGAGTTTCTCAAGGGCCGCCTGGTGCTGCGCATGGAGGACAGCCGCAGCGTGGCCGCGTGGCTGGGGGCACAGGAGCTTCTGCTGAACAACATTTACACGGTGGAAGAGGTGCTGGGCCGCGTCGACGCAATCACGCCGGAGGACATCCAGCGTGTGGCCGAGAGCGTGCTGGTGGGCGAGAAGCTGAACTTGGCAGTGGTGGGGCCGTTCCGCAGCGACAGGTCATTCCAGTCCAGCCTCAAGGGGCTGGGGTAGAGCGGGACGGTCAATACACCAGTTCTCGCTTTTAAGTACGCAGCAGTGCTGAGCGAGATACCTGCGCTCCGATGCCATTACCGCCAAAACAAACGGTTTTAAGTGGAAGCAATAGGCAACCGGCATTCCCGTGAAAACTGGAATCTAGGGGGCAGAGTGTGGACTCCCGCCTACGCGGGAGTGACGGAAAGCCGTGTATTTTTATCTCCTTACGTGACCCTAGCAAGGCCATAGTGATTCGGTGATGACTAAGATGGCCGCAAGCAGCCTGCCTCCAGATTACACCGAGGTCGGCAGATGGAGCCTGACGCAGGCGTCGGTCAAGGAACGCTTGCTCGCGGGTGTGGCTATGCTAATCCTCTTCTTCATCTCGCTCGCGACCGTCAGCCTCATTGGGTCTGTCGTTACGGGTTCGGACCGGATAACGATGGAAGGGAGTACCCTTATCACTGGTTCGCTTATAGGGGTTGTGGTTGGAGTCACGCTCCACGAGTTGGTCCATGGCGCTGTTTTCCTCGCGTTCCATGCCCGTCCCCGCTTTGGATTCAAGCCTTGGACGCGGTTTGGACCGGTTTTCTTTGCCACATCCCCCGGAAACTACCTTCCGAGAACGCAGTACCTCGCTGTTGCCTTGTCAACGGCCTTGCTGCTAACGGCCGCATTGGCGGCGGCCATTGCAACTGCATTCGCTCTTGATTTGCAAGGAGGCTTACTCTCATCCGTCCTGCTGTGGGCTTTCTTGCTGAACGCGGTTGGCTCGGCGGGCGATCTATTCATCGCGTCAAAGGTCATGGGATATCCAGGCGCGACGTACTTTGAAGATACCAGTGAAGGCTTCGTTGCCTACGGCCCGGCGAGTGTAGACAGATCGAGGCAGTAGTTGGGCCGTACCGCAGAGCGCCAGGTCGTTCCAGTCAAGCCTCAAGGGGCTGGGGTAGTGGTACAGCGTTTCCAGCATATCTAGCTGTCTTGCTTTCCACATCTCTCGGATCTTCTGATCAATCCTTTCATTGCCTCTATTCTGTTGCAGTAAAGGTATTGCATTGTCCATTTAATTGGTGTAAACTAGTTTGTAACACAAACTAAACGGGCAATAACAAGGAGGCGAAAGATGCAAGAAGCGGACGGCGGAACGAGACCCCTCTCGCCACAAGAGGGTTGGCAATCCATTCACTCCACAATGGAGACAGCCAGAAGCTCAATGTACCTGGCGGGAACCACTACGATAATCCTGCTCTGGGGCGTGATAGTGTCCCTGGGGCTGATCTCCCAGTACACGATTGAGGCGCTTGCGCCCGGCTTCGTGACCAGCGCTCCCTGGTTTCCAGGGCCGATGTGGGGCGTTCTGGCTACGGCGGGCACTATCGGCAGCGCGGTCATAGGGCATCGCGCCGGCAGGGAGAACGCGGCCGGGGACGCTATGCGCAGCGCCGGGATCAGGGTGTTCCTCTTCTGGCTTGCGGTCCTGGCAGCCGCGTTCT
The DNA here is from genome assembly GCA_034422115.1 of Dehalococcoidia bacterium. Classification (GTDB taxonomy): domain Bacteria; phylum Chloroflexota; class Dehalococcoidia; order Lucifugimonadales; family UBA2985; genus DAOUJW01. The sequence goes on from DAOUJW010000020.1 coordinate 95,733, forward strand.
TCATTCCGGCGGCAGCGGGACTCTGGAACGCGGACGGAGCGGAGAGGATACCCCACGTTGCCATCGGCGTAGTGGCGCTGGGCTTCGTGCTGTTCGGCATTATGGTACGCCCGGTGCTGGCGGCCGTGGGCGTCGGCATAGCGGCGGCGTTCTACATCCCCTGGTACCTGGCAGGCGACGCCGCGCCCCTGGTGACGGCGGCTGCAATACTGGTGCTGGTCGCGCTGAGCGCGTGGTGGATACGCAGGAGCGGCGTCCTGTGACGGACGACATTGTCTTGGACGAGACCATCCACCAATCCACCCGGCTGCGCATAATGACCATGCTGGTCTCCATGCCGGAGTCCGACAGGCTGGCCTACGGCTTCATCCAGAAGACGCTGGACCTGACCGGCGGGAACCTGACAACCCACCTGCGTAAGCTGGAGGACGCCGACTTCCTGGCCATCACCAAGGAGTTCCAGGACTCCAAGCCGCAGACGTGGGTGCAGGCAACGCCGACGGGCCGACGCGCCTTCGCCGACTATCTGTCCAACCTGCATAAGGCGTTGAGCTGGGAGCCGCAGGCGTAGTTGACGCCGCTTATACTGAGCCTGTCGAAGTATGAGCGGTGTCGTTCATCATAACCAACGCCTGTAGAGAATATCAGCAGGCATCTTGACATCAACTATATCGGCTGCTATGATGCTCACATGAGAACTACATTGACACTGGATGATGACATAGCAGACGCCCTGCGGGAGCGGGCGCGGCTCACAGACACGCCGTTCAAACGGGTGGTGAATGACGCCCTGAGACAAGGTATGTCTCAGGGGACGGTGGAAGCCGCTCGCCCGGAGTATCGCGTTGTTCCCAAGCACGGCGGGTTCGCCCCTGGCGTAGATCCGCTCAGACTGAACCAGCTCAACGACCAGCTGATCGCTGAGGAGACTCTCGGGAAGGACAGGCCGGGCGCGAGTTGATAATCCCGGACCTCAATCTGCTTGTCTACGCCCACTACGACGGAGCGCCTCACCACAAGGCCGCCAAGGGCTGGTGGGAGGGCTTGGTCAACGGCTCGGAGCGAGTGGGGGTCCCGTGGGCTGTGGCGACGGGCTTTGTCAGGCTGATGACCCATCCCAGGGTGGTCACCAATCCGGCAACCCCGGCGGAGGCGATTGACTATATTCAGGAGTGGTTCCGATTTCCCCACGTCATGCCCATCAACCCCGGGACGGACCACCTTGCCCACCTCCGGCAGAGCCTTGTCGCGGCCGGCGTCGGCGCTGACCTGGTGACTGACGCACATCTGGCCTCCATAGCTATGGAGTACCAGGCGGAACTCCACTCCAACGACGTCGACTTCAGCCGCTTCCCCGGCCTCCGCTGGCGCAATCCCCTCTGACCAGGACGCAGCAATGCTGGTGGGAGCCGCTTGACATCGCCCTGTCAAGCCAGGTGCTGAATGAGCAGAGCGGCCATGCCCAGGAAGATCAGGAAGCCCAGCACGTCGGTAAAGGTGGTCACGAAAACGGCGGAGGACACGGCGGGATCCATCCCGAACCGCTTGAGCAGCAGAGGCACGCTGCTTCCGGCAAGGCCCGCCACTATCATGTTGCCCAGCATCGCCGCGCCCACCACCACGCCCAGCATGATTGACCCCTTCCAGAAGTAGGCAGCCACGCCCACCGCCGCCGCCAGCAGCATGCCGTGCACCAAGGCCAAGAGAAGCTCGCGGCCAATGAGCCGTATGCCGCTGTGCCTGCTTATCTCGCCCAGGGCCATGCTGCGCACCACCAGCGTCAGGGTCTGTGTGCCCGCTATCCCGCCCTGACCGGCTACCACGGGCAGGAACACCGCCAGCACCGCCACCTTGGCAATCGTCGACTCAAAGAGGTTGATGACCAGGGCCGCCAGGAACACGGTGCCCAGGTTGGTGGTCAGCCAGGGCAGCCGGCTGCGGACGGAGTTGCCCAGGGAGGACAGCACCCGCTCACCGGACAGTCCCGCTATTCTGAACATGTCCTCCGTAGCCTCCTCCTCCATCACGTGCACCACGGCCTCCACGTGGATGATGCCGATGAGCTTGTGCTCATGGTCCACAACGGGCAGATGCCGCAGGTCGTACCGCTCTATCAGGCGGGCGCACTCCTCCTGGTCGGTCTCCGGCGGCACGGACACTATTTCAGGGCGCATTATGTCCCTGACGATCTCTTCAGTAGGGGAGAGGGCAAGTCGAGTCACGGTGATGTAACCCAGCAGCCTGCCATCCGCATCGACCACGAAGATGGCGCTGAACTCCTCGGCCCTGCGTCCCAGGAGGCGCAGGACGTCCAGCGCAATGCCGGCAGACATGTAGTCCGACACAACCGGGTAGTCTGCAACCATCAGCCCGCCGGCCGTGTCATCCGGGTAGCCCAGCAGAGGGGCTATCTCAGCGGCCTCCGTCATAACGGCCAGGGTTTCCCGTGACTGCTCGGCGGGAAGGTTTCTCAGGATGTCCGCGGCCACGTCCGGGCGGGTGCGGTCAAGGATCACCGAGAGCGCCCTTGAGTCGATTCCGGCGGCGATCTCAGAGGACTCTTCCGGGTCGACGCGCTCCAGGATCTGGACGATCTCCTCAACCGAAAGCTCGCTCAGCAGCGCCTCTTCAAGCTCCAGCAGCACCTCGCCCTGGTCGACGGGGTGCATCTCCTTGAGCAGGGCCACGGCCTCGGCCCTGTTGCCGTCCTCCAGAAGCCGCAGGACGCGGTCAACCTCCTCGCGCGCCCTCTCCTCTGCGGAAGGCGGCTCTGCGGCGACGTGCTGGTCTTCAGTCATGGCAGGAACGCTCCGGGCGGAGGGCTGAGCAGAACAAAGAACTCCCGGTTTCCCTTGCTGCCGGTGATCGGCGAAGGGGTCAGGCCTCTGAAGCGATAGCCGTTGCTTACCGTCCAGGCTATGACCCTGGCCAGAACGCGGGCGTGCACCCTTGGGTCTCTGACGACGCCTCCTTTACCGACTTCCTCGCGGCGCGCCTCGAACTGCGGCTTCACCATCGCGATGATACTCCCGTCATCCCTCAGATGCTCGGTCAAGGACGGCAGCACCCTGGTCACGGATATGAAGGACACGTCCACCGTGGCCAGGTCTACCTTCTCAGGCAAAGAAAAGGAATGGCGGGCGTTCACCCGCTCCATCACCGTCACCCTGGAGTCCTGCCGAAGGCTGTAGTCCAACTGCCCGTAGCCGACGTCCAGGGCGTAGACCCGCGCCGCGCCGCGCTTGAGGAGGCAGTCGGTAAAGCCGCCCGTGGACGCGCCCACGTCCAGGGCAACGGCCCCGTCTACGCCCAGGCCGAACTGCTCCAGCGCCGCCACGAGCTTGACGCCGCCGCGCCCTATGTACTCAGGCCCCGTGTCCAGGCACACCACGCCCTCCGGCGGCACACGCTCCCCGGGCGCGGCGGCCGTCCGCCCGTCCACCGTGACCTGGCCCGCCATGATCAGGGCGCGCGCCCTCTCCAGGCTGTCGATAAGCCCCTGATCTATGAGTGTCTGGTCCAGGCGTCTTGTGTTGGGCCTTCTGTTCGTCATCCTCGCTCTCGACGTGTGGCGCTCTCGCCTATTATGACCCTTCCGCATTGGACTTGTCACCAATGGCACGACCATAGAGGCGATATCAATGGCGCAGTGGATATTCCGGGGAGAGGCAACGCTTGCGCCAAGAGCCAGGTGCTGTACAATGGACGCGCGGCAGGAGCTGAATCCCTGACTACGAGGGCATAGCTCCCGCAACGCTATCTGTGGGTGTTAGTCCTTTGATAGACTTCCTCAAAAGAGTCCTGGGGTTCTTCAAGAACATGCGCTGGCGGGGTATGCCGTGGCATATAGCGGCTGCGCGCTGGGTTACCAATATGTCGATCAAAGCGAGAAGGCTCAGCATGTGCTGCGGAAATCACGGGGAGCCGGGCTGTTGAAGGCCCGGACCTCCGCCGGCGTGACCGGCGCGGAACGGAGTACAGAGGGTTGAAGGTGGCCTCGGGAACGGGACGCCGTGGAGGCGGGGAAGGGAGTCTACATATCCTTGGTGAGGGTGGTGAGAAACTCCTTGTTGTTGTTGGTCCTCGCCAGGCGTTCCAGCACCTTCTCCGTCGCCTCCGTGGACTCCATTGAGCCGGAGGTTATCATTGCCACCATCCGGCGAAGCAGCCACACCTGCCGCAGGGTGTCCGGCTCCAGCATAAGCTCCTCGCGGCGCGTGCCGCTTCTCTGGATGTCTATGGCGGGGAAGACGCGGCGGTCCGCCAGCTTCCTCTCCAGGTGTATCTCCATGTTGCCGGTACCCTTGAACTCCTCGTAGATGACCTCGTCCATGCGGCTGCCGGTGTCGATGAGACATGCGGCCATAATCGTCAGGCTGCCTCCCTCTTCCGTGTTGCGGGCGGCGCCGAAGAAACGCTTGGGCGGGTAGAGGGCCACGGGATCGATGCCACCGGAGAGAGTGCGGCCGCTGGTTGGCAGCGCAAGGTTGTAGGCCCTGGTGAGCCTTGTAATGCTGTCGAGCAGGATAGCCACGTGCTTGCCGGACTCCACCAGGCGCTTGGCGCGGTCCAGGGCCAGCTCCGCAACGCGGCAGTGGTCCTCGACCGGGTCGTCAAAGGTTGAGCTGAACACCTCGCCGTCGACGGAGCGCTTGACGTCCGTCACCTCCTCTGGGCGCTCACCGATCAGGGCGACCATCAGATTGATGTCAGGAGAGCTGGCAGTAATGCCCTGGGCAATGTGCTTGAGCAGGGTGGTCTTGCCCGCCTTGGGCGGGGAGACGATGAGGCCGCGCTGTCCGCGGCCAATGGGCGCCAGGAGGTCCATCAGGCGGGTGGAGAGGTTGTCCTTGCCGGTCTCCAGCTTGATCTGGTGGTCGGGGAAGATGGGCGTCAGGTTCTCGAAGTGCGGCCGGCTGCGGGCGGCGTCGGCATCCATCCCGTTGACGCCCTCGACTCGCACTAGGCCGTAGTACTTCTCGCTGTCCTTGGGGGGGCGCACCTGGCCCATCACCTGATCGCCCGTTCTCAGGGCAAACCGCCGAATCTGGGACTGGGAGACGTACACGTCGTTGGGACTGGGCTTGAGGTTGAGCTGTCGGAGGAATCCGTAGCCGTCGTTGATTATCTCCAGGATGCCGGACGCGAGGATGTAGCCCTGCTGCTCGGCGTAGGTCTGCATCATTCGGAAAACGATCTCGCCCCTTGGCAGCGACGCGAGGCCGTTCTCCACGCCCATGTCCTTGGCCATGGTTAGAAGTTCCTGCTTGCTCTTTCCGTCCAGTTCAACTAGGTTCATAACTCTCTCCCAACTGGTGTCTCCCCTATGAGGGACATCTCCTTAAATGCTCTGTTATCTGTATTGGCTTGAGTCTAAAGGGGCAGCCCCGAATCACTCATGGAGTTGACGATGCTTGCAGGGGAAACGCCTTTGCCAACGAAAGCCCGGATCTATACTTTGACCGCTCTCTGCCAGTCCTGGATGAACCGCTCCACGCCAACGTCCGTCAGCGGGTGGTGCATCATCTGCAGCAGTACCTTGTAGGGTATCGTAGCTATGTCCGCCCCCGCCTCGGCTGCCATTACGCAGTGCAGGGGGTGTCGGATGCTGGCGGCCAGCACCTGGGTGTCCATATCGTAGTTACCGAACATCTCCACAATGTCCCGCACCAGCTGCATCCCGTCGTGGCCTTCGTCGTCCAGCCTTCCCACGAAGGGGCTAACGAAGCTGGCCCCGGCCAGCGCGCCCAGGAGCGCCTGGTTCACCGAGAAGCACAGCGTCTGGTTAATCCTGATGTCCTCACTTGAGAGTATGCTGATGGCCTCCAGACCCTCCAGGGTGCTGGGAATCTTGACCACCACGTTGGGCGCCCAGGTTGCTATGTCCCTGCCCTCGGCGACCATGCCGTCCACGGTGGTGCTGATGACCTCTGCCGAAATGGGCCCGTCCACAATCCCCGCAATCTCCTGTACAACTGCCCGGTAGTTGGACGCGTCGTCAATGCCCTCCTTGGCCGCCAGGGACGGGTTGGTGGTTACGCCGCGCAAGACTCCCAGTCGGTGGGCGTGGTCGATCTCTTCCAGGTTGGCCGTGTCGAGGAAAATAAGCATGAGCGGAGCCTCCTTACTTTAGCATACAATTGGCGTATTCGTCCATACCCACGAGAGGAGAATTGCAGTATCTTTCAACCTTCAGGCTCAGCCAGGACGATACCGTTCATTGCTCTCTGGTGTAGAGGGGTAGCGGATGCTGTCCGCCCTCTCTGATCACGCCCTTGGCCGTGCCCACGAACTCCCTGAAGAGGGGGTGCGCCCGGTTTGGCCTGGACAGAAACTCCGGGTGGAACTGGACGCCCACCATGAAGGGGTGCCCAACGATCTCGGATATCTCCACAAGGCTGCCGTCCGGCGACAGGCCGCTGGCTATAAGGCCGCCCTCCTGGAGCCGCTCGCGGTAGGCGTTGTTGAACTCAAACCGGTGTCTATGGCGCTCTTCAATCTCCAGCTTGCCGTAGGCCCTGGCCGCCTTGGTGCCGTCCACCAGGTTGCAGGGGTACACGCCCAGCCGCATGGTGCCTCCCATGCCTCGCACCGAAACCTGGTCAGGCATGAGGTCAATGACGGGATGGGGAGTGTCCGGGTTGAACTCCGTTGAGTTGGCGTCGGGGGAGTTGAGGACGTGGCGGGCCATCTCCACCACCATCATCTGCATTCCCAGGCAGAGCCCCAGGTACGGGACTTTACGCTCCCGGGCGTACTGAGCCGCCTGGATCATGCCCTCCGTCCCGCGCGTGCCGAAGCCGCCGGGCACCACTATGCCGCTGGCCGAGTTCAAATACGGCTCCGCTCCGTCCCGCTCAATGTCCTCCGAGTGAACCCATGATATCTGCACGTTCCGGTTGTGGTGAAGCCCCGCGTGGCGCAGGGCCTCCCTCACCGATATGTAGGCGTCCGGGAGGTCTACGTATTTGCCCACCAGAGCTATGCTCAGGGGGTTGTCCAGCGCCTGCATGTGTTCAACCATGTCTCGCCAGTCGGAGATGTCCATCTTTTGAGAAGTGAGCCCCAGGGAGTCGACTATCAGGTCACCCATGCCTGTGGCCTCCAGTATCAGGGGCACTTCGTAGACGTTGGACACCGTGGGCAGCGGAATCACTCCGTGGTCCTTAACGTCGCAGAAGAGGGCTATCTTGCTCTTTATGTCCTCCGACACGGGGTGGTCGCTGCGGCAGATGATGGCGTCCGGCTGCACGCCTATGCCTCGCAGCTCTTTCACGCTGTGCTGGGTTGGCTTGGTCTTCAGCTCCCCGGTGGAGGAGATGTAGGGGAGGAAGGTCACGTGGATGTAGAAGACGTTGTCCCGCCCCACCTCGTTGCGCATCTGGCGTATGGTCTCAAGGAAGGGGAGACCCTCGATGTCTCCAACGGTGCCGCCGACCTCCACCACAATCACGTCGGGGTCTCCGTCCGCGGCCAGGTTCTTGATTCGCTCCTTTATCTCGTTGGTGACGTGGGGCACAGCCTGGATGGTGCCGCCGAGGAAGTCTCCGCGCCGCTCCTTGGATATGACGGAGCTGTATATCTGGCCCGCCGTGATGTTGGACAGGTAGCTTAGCTCCACGTCTATGAACCGCTCGTAGTGGCCCAGGTCCAGGTCCGTCTCCGTTCCGTCCTCGGTAACGAACACCTCGCCGTGCTGGTAGGGGGACATGGTGCCCGGGTCCACGTTCAGGTAGGGGTCCAGCTTCTGGATGGAGACGGATATCCCTCTGCTCTTGAGAATCCGCCCAATGGAGGCGACGCTTATCCCCTTCCCCACGGAGCTGACCACGCCGCCCGTTACGAATATGTACTTGGTCATCTGTGCAAACCCGGTCTTCGTTCAGGGACAGCTTCCGGCGTAGACTGATACAAGGAAGTCAGTTTTGAGGGAGTAGAGTGGGCAGCCACTTCAGTGGCTATTCTGCCGACATGCCTGCGGGAGTACTCCCGCCTATAATAATCCATCACAGCTAGGTGGATGCTGATTGCGTCACTTCTACAAAGAACAGGAATGTCACTGTGTAATAGACAATGAAGCTGAGCGCCAGGAGGTGCAATATCAGTCCTGTAACAGCCATTCCGACGCCGCTTCTGTTTTTTCGGCTCCTGCGTAGTCCAAAAAATGCGAGGGGTAGTCCTACCAAGATTAGGGGTATTGAGATGTATCCGATGACGGGTATCCAGGCAAACATCATAGCTATGATGCCAAGTATCATACCCGCAATGTTCATATACTACGCCTCAGATTGGTTGGAATCGGGAGTATTGCCTGTACAGGCCCCCGGTGTGACTTTAGTGGCGGAAAAGCCAACTGCCCCTCACGTCCCATCAATCAAGATGATATTGGGCATAAAATGCACTTGTCAAGCGTTTTTTGACCTGTAATGAGCCAACTCGTACACAGCCGGGCGATTTGCCGTATGCCTCTGCTTAATCGTAATACAAAAACACCGGTATTTCCTGGTTATGTTGGTAATACTAATGCTCCCAGGGAGCGCCATGTCATGCCCGCTCATGGTGAGCCTGTCGAACCATTTGAGCGGGCATACAAAAGCCTAGAGGCTTCCGCTCATACCCTTCGACAAGCTCAGAGCCTGCCCCGTACTTGATACGGGGGTGAGCGGGAAACAAGGTGTATCAGTAAATGTCTGTTATGTCAACAAGGAACACCAACACATACAGAGACTAAGAAATGCGGTCTCTAAAGGTCTATGGCGTCAACTATGCGCTGCCCCATTTCGGTGGTTGAGAGCACGCCCCTCGCGCCCTCTTCGGCAATGTCCGGTGTGCGATAGCCCTCGTCCAGCACCGTGTCCACCGCGGCCTCTATTGCCGAGGCTGCGTCGTGCATGCCCAGGGAGTATCGCAGCATGAGCGCGACGGTGAGGACGGTGGCAATGGGGTTGGCCTTGCCCTGGCCGGCTATGTCCGGCGCGCTGCCATGTATCGGCTCGTACAGCCCGATGGAGCGCCGCCGACTGCTGCCCTCCTCCCTTGGCGACCCCGCGAGGCTCGCGGAGGGCAGCATGCCCAGGGAGCCGGACAGGACCGCCGCTTCGTCCGTGAGGATGTCCCCGAACATGTTCTCGGCCACCATCACGTCAAAGCGGGAGGGGTTCCGCACGAGGGCCATGGCGCAGGAGTCCACCAGCTGGTGCTCAAGCTCCACGTCCGGATAGTTAGAGGCAAGCTCCGTTGCGATCTCCCTCCAAAGCCGGGAGCTCTCCAGGACGTTGGCCTTGTCAACGGACGTCAGTTTCTTCCGCCGCCTGCGGGCAAGCTCAAAGCTCACACGCAGCACCCGCTCTATCTCGTTCTCTGTGTAGCGGAGGGTGTCCACGCCGCGCCTGCCGCGGGCGGTCTGCCAACGCTTCTTAGGCTTGGCAAAGTAGAGGCCGCCCGTAAGCTCCCTGACCATCAGGATGTCCACGCCCTCTATGACAGACGGTTTTAGGGAGCTGGAGTTGAGCAGGGGAGGGAAGACCTTCACCGGGCGCAGGTTGGCGAAGAAACCCATAGCCTTGCGCAGGCCGAGGATAGCGTCCTCCGGGCGGTGGGGAGCCCGGGGGTCGTCCCACTTGGGGCCGCCGACCGCTCCGAAGAGGATGGCGTCGCTCCTGCGGGCCGTCGCCAGGGTGTCCTCCGGCAGCGGCGTGCCAACCTGGTCAATGGCCGTGCCGCCCACCAGGCCGTACTCCGTCTGGAACGTGGTCTCCGTGCTCTGCTCTATCCTGTTGAGGACCTTTACGCCTTCTGCAATGACCTCAGGGCCTACGCCGTCGCCGGGGAAAAGGGCGATTCTGAACTGCATATCACACTCCTGGCGCTTATCTTCTGAGCTTTGTTCCCAGGCCCAGGGCAACCCGGTTCACGTAGTTGAACCAGGCCGTCACATGGGCAATGTCTACAATCTCCTGGTCTGAGTAGCCGGCCTCCCGGAGGCAGTTGATGTCGCTTTCTTCAATGCTGGACGGGCTGCGCGTCACCTTTGCCGCGTAGTCCAGGGCCGCCATAGTCCTGGAGTCCAGATCTGCCCCGGTGTAGTCCTCGATTACCTGGTCTACCAGGCCGTCGTCCTTGACCAGCTGCCTCAGTACCAGGGTGTGAGTTACCACGCAGTTTCCGCACTGGTTGATTGCGGATACGACCGTGACAATCAGATTGACCAGCGTCCGGTCGATGGCGGTTACTCCGTAGCCGGAGCCTGGTAGCTGCAAACCCTCGCTGAGCCACCGGAAAAGGTTTGGCTCCTGGGTGTACACGGTCAGGGCTTCCGCCTGCACCGTGGCGCCCCTGGCCTTCATGTGCTCGTAGATGCCCTTGAGATCGCCTTCCGCCTCCTCCTGTCCGATGATCTTTGTCCAAGCCATGTCCGCCTCCTCTCTCCCGTCTAGGGCGCGGGCGCGTGGGCCGTCTCGTAGGCCCGTATCTTGTCCTCGTGCTGTAGGGTAAGGGCGATGTCGTCCAGTCCGTTGAGCAGGCAGTGGCGACGAAAGTCGTGCACCTCCGGGTCGTTGTGCACCTTGAAGCTGATACGCATCCCGCCCTCGTCCCTTATCTCGCACGCCTCCAGGTCGACGGTCATCTTGTAACCCGGCTCCTCCTTGGCCTTGATCATGATCGCGTTGACCTGCTCCTCCGACAGGTGCACCGGGACGATGCCGTTGTCGAAGCAGTTCTTGTGGAATATCTCGGCGAAGCTGGAGGCGATGATGACGCGGAAACCGTAGTCCAGCAGCGCCCAGGGGGCATGCTCCCTGGAAGACCCGCAGCCGAAGTTTGGCCCGGCAACCAGGATGCCCGCGCCCTGGTATGGCGGGAAGTTCAGCTCAAAGTCCGGATTGGGCTGGCCGTCCGGGAGAAAACGCCAAGCGCCAAAGAGGAACTGCCCGAAGCCCGTCCGCTCAATGCGCTTCAGGTGCACCGCAGGGATTATCTGGTCGGTGTCCACGTTCTGCCTGTCCAGTGGCGCCACAATGCCCGTCAGGTTGGTGAATGGTTCCATGATCGCTCCTTGCTATTTTGAGTCTCGACCGAAGTTTCTCTAATCTGCACAGCCAAGCGTAAACCCGGCCTCCGTCATTCCTGCGGAAGCAGGAATCTCTCACCCTATCTGGCTATACAAATCAGACCAGTAGGGATTCACTTTTTCAATTAACTCAACCTTCCACGCTCGCTTCCATTTCTTTATGGCTTTCTCTCTGCTGATAGCGCTCTCCATAGATTCGTGTATTTCGTACCAGACTAAATTATGCACTCTATATCGCTTGGTAAATCCCCCTACAAAATCATTCTTGTGTTCCCACACTCTTCGGACTAAATCCGAGGTGACGCCTATGTAGATGGCTCCATTTGGCCTGCTTGCAAGAATGTAAACGCAAGGAGTTGCCATATTTCGGGATTTTTAGATTCCTGCTTTCGCAGGAATGACGAAGAGCGTCGCGCGACTTATGCTCCATTATCTCCTGACTAAGACGGCCCCATGCGTCTCATCTGCATGTCAAGGGTACGCAGGATGGTAAAGGCGTTGGTGTAAGCAACCACCCGCATCAACACCTTCGTCTGCTCGCTCTCCACCGTCTTGTCCAGGGCTGAGTGGATGGCCTCAACGGTGCGCCGCAGGAGCACGGCCAGGTTCGGATTGGCCTCTCCCAGCCCTGCAAGCTCCTGGTCGATGCGCTTCAGGGCGTCAAGGGTGTCAAGCTCGTCGCCCAGCAGAAGATCCATTGGGCCCACGGCGTAGCGCAGCACCAGGTTCATCACCTCATCTTCCAGCATGGGCAGCGCCCGGTAGGTGCCCGATCTGCCCGGCTCTGCTACTCCAGTTTGTACTGTCATGCTAGGCCACCTCCCACTCGCGGATGTCAACAAAGTGGCCGGCAATGGCGGCCGCGGCAGCCATCTGGGGGCTGACCAGGTGGGTGCGACCTCCCGGCCCCTGGCGCCCCTCAAAGTTGCGGTTGGACGTGGAGGCGCACCTCTGCTGGGGCTGCAGGATGTCCGGGTTCATGCCCAGGCACATGGAGCAGCCCGCCTCCCGCCAGTCCAGGCCCGCGTCCTTGAAGATCCGATCAAGGCCCTCCGACTCCGCCTGTATCTTGACGGCCGTCGAGCCGGGAACCACCATCGCATGCACGTTTGGGTTGGTCTTGCGGCCCCTCACCACTGCTGCGGCGGCGCGCAGGTCCTCGATTCGAGAGTTGGTGCATGAGCCAATGAACACGTTGTCGATGTGGATGTCCTGCATGGGCGTGTCCGGCTGAAGGCCCATGTACTCCAGCGCTCGCTCGGCGGCGGCCCTGTCCGTTGGGGATGTCATGGAGGCCGGGTCGGGGACGCGGCCCGTCACCGGCACCACCATTCCGGGATTGGTGCCCCAGGTGACAAAGGGGGACAGGGAAGAGGCGTCGATTTCGACCAGGGTGTCGTAAGCGGCGTCCGGGTCGGAGGCCAGGGCGCGCCACTGTTCCACGGCGGCCTCAAAGGCGTCGCCCTGCGGCACCTGGGGACGGCCTCGCATGTACTCAAAGGTGATGTCGTCCGGGGCTATCATCCCGGCCCTTGCGCCGCCCTCAATGGACATGTTGCACACGGTCATGCGGCCCTCCATGGAGAGGGAGCGGACGGCCTCGCCCGTGTACTCTATGACGTGGCCTATGCCTCCGCCCACGCCTATCTGCCCGATGATACCCAGTATGAGGTCCTTGGCGGTGACGCCGGTGGGCAGCGAGCCGTTCACCCGCACCTCCATAGTCCTGGGCTTGGCCTGCACCAGGCACTGGGTGGCCAGCACCTGCTCCACCTGGGTGGTGCCGATGGGCATTGCCAGCGCGCCGAAGGCCCCGTGGGTGGATGTGTGGCTGTCGCCGCAAACGATGGTCTTGCCGGGCTGTGTGTAGCCCTGCTCAGGGCCTATGACGTGAACGATGCCCTGCCCGGGGCTGTGAATGTCGTACAGCGTAAGTCCGAACTCCTCGCAGTTGCGGACGAGGGCTTGTATCTGCTTCAGCGATATCTCGTCCGTGATGGGCAGCGCCCGGTCCCAGGTGGGCACGTTGTGGTCGACGGTCGCGACCGTGAGGTCGGGGCGACGCACCTGGCGGCTGTTCATCCGAAGGCCGTCAAAGGCCTGGGGCGAAGTGACCTCGTGCACCAGGTGCAGGTCAACGTACAGGATGGCCGGCTGGCCCGGCTCCTCGTGGACTACGTGGGAGTCCCATATCTTCTCTACCATGGTCTTGGGCATGTCAACACCTCTTCTGAGTTGGGTATCGTTTTTTGATTGCATCCCTTTTCCGGCGGAGCCACTGCGCTGCTCCTTTGCAACGGCATTGATTATAGCGTTTGAATGGGGTTTGTGGCTACTGGGTTATCGGGGTAGACGCTAGACATCCCACTTGTCGTCGTTTTGCAGCAGGGCGCGGGTACGGTTGATCTCGCCCGCATGGTACAGGTCGTGCTCCAGCATGATGACTACAAGGTCGTAGGTTGGCAGAAACTCGCCCCAATGGGCCTTGCGCGGGACGTCAAGCTCCTCATCGCCTTGAAGCTCCCGGATGCAGTCCGTCAGGTAGACGTGAGCCTCTCCCAGCCACTCCATTGCCGCGGCGGGACTCTGCAAGCGCTCCGGGCCGGGAGCCGCGGGAGGGTCGTCGTAGTCCATGTCCGCTCCCCTGAAGGCATGGTTGGCGTATATGTACTTGAACAGCCCAACGTGGGCCGTGATGGCCCGGACCGAGCGTACTGCGTTTTCCGGAAGCATCTCCCACGACTCGTCGCGAACGGACTTCAGATTGACTATCAGCGAATGCTCGTGGGACTCGAAGGCCTTGTCCATCAGGGCAAGAAGCTCGTCTATGCGCTGTTTTGGCATTGTCCCTCCTCTTCAGAAGGTCACTCCCGTTTGCTGAATCTCGTGTGCTTGGACATATCTGCCCTTAAGCCCCCTGCGCTATAATTGTCCAATGGGAACCCTGCTGCCGGTTGCACGCGAGGTCAGGCGCCAGGTATCGAATGTATATCATATCGCCGGTTCAATCAATGGGTAAAAACTCTGCAGGAGCTGAGGCGTGACCAATACGGAATCGTGGCGGCTCCGTAGGGTTGTGCGCGTATTGCTCCCGGCCCTTGGCTTTGCGCTTCTGGCTGGCCTGGCCGGATGCGGCGGGGACACCGCGGACGTTGTGGAGCCCCAACCCTCTCCGACGGTATCGCCCACGTCATCGCCTGCTTCCACGTCTGCCCCAAGCCCCACGTCCACGACATCACCTACCAACACCCCGCTCCCGGACTATACTCTTATACCATCGCCTGTATATACACCCGCGCCAACTCCCAAGCCTACTGCTGTGCCTGTGGCGGCAACGCCGGGTGAGGTGCGCTCTGACAAAGAGCGCGTGACCGGCGTCTCCGTATCAGACGCCGATCTAACTGAGCTTGTAGGTGGAAACAGCGCTTTTGCCTTTGACCTCTACCGCGCTTTGAGTGAGCAGGAAGGAAACCTGTTCTACTCGCCGTTCAGCATCTCGGCTGCCCTGGCCATGACCTACGCCGGCGCTAGGGGAGAAACTGAGCGCCAGATGGCCGATACCCTGCAATTCCGGCTGTCCCGTGACAGGCTTCATCCCGCGCTGAACGCCCTGGACCTGAAGCTTGCCTCTCACGGCGAGGGTGGTCAGGGCAAGGACGGCAAAGGGTTCAGATTGAACATTGTCAATGCGGTTTGGGGTCAGCAGGGCTACGAGTTCCGGGAGGCTTTCCTCGACGTCCTGGCGGAGAGCTACGGAGCAGGTCTGAGACCGGCTGACTTTCAAGAGGCGCCCGATGACTCGAGAATGACTATCAATGACTGGGTTGCAGAGCGCACGGAGGATAGGATCAGGGACCTGATCCCGCCGGATGTCATCACGCCGTTGACCCGCATGGTGCTGACCAACGCCATATACTTCAACGCTGCCTGGAGTTACCCCTTCAATGAAGCGAATACCCGAGACCACCCCTTCCACCTGCTGGACGGAGGCAATGTCGACGTCCCGATGATGAGAACATCGGAGGATTTCGGCTATGCGGCGGGAGACGGATACCAGGCCGTGGACCTCCCCTACGAAGGACATGAGCTGTCCATGACCGTCATAGTCCCGGACAGGGGAGGGTTCGGAGAGTTCCAGGATTCCATAGACGCTGCCCTTGTGGACCGGATTATCGCGGGCATGGAGACCCGCTACGTTACCCTTGACATGCCAAAGTTCGAGTTCGAATCCAAGTTCCGACTGGCCGAAACCCTCAAGGTCATGGGAATGTCCAACGCCTTCGATAGTGCCGCTTCCGACTTCTCCGGCATGGACGGCAAGTCGTGCCTCGCGGGAGACGAGGAATGCCTGTACATCAGGGATGTCATCCACAAGGCCTTTGTGTCGGTGGACGAAGAGGGCACCGAGGCAGCCGCGGCCAGCGCCGTGGTAATGCAAGTGGAGTCCGCTCCACCGAAGCCGCTCAGCGTTACGGTGGACAGGCCGTTCATCTTTCTGATACGGGACATGGAGACCGGCGCCATCCTCTTCGTGGGGCGCGTGGTCGATCCAAGAGCTTAGCCAGCGTATGAGAATAAGAGACCTAACTCAGCGCCAGCGCAAAGTCATCCGCGCCTGGTGCATGTACGACTTTGCGAACTCGGCGTTTGCGACTTCCGGGGTTGCCGCCATTTTTCCGGTGTACTTTGTGTTTCTGTTCAAGGAGGCGGTGGGGGAGAGCGGCCAGTTTCTTGGAATAACCTTTACCGGCAGCTCCATGTGGAGTCTGGGCGTGGTCATCTCCACGGCGACTGTCGCCGTCTCCAGCCCGGTGCTGGGAGTTATCTCAGACCGCGTACCTATCAAGAAAACGCTGCTGTGGATTTACGCCTCCGCCGGCTCCTTCTTTACGGCGCTGGTCTTCTTCTCCGCGTACACCTCCCAGCCCTGGGCATGGCTCTTTGGGATGTTCATCCTGGCCAACATTGGCTTTGTGGGGTCGCTGGTCTTCTACAACTCTTTCCTGCCGCACCTGGGACCGAGACACCTGCTGGACGACATCAGCAGCCGCGGGTTCGCCTTCGGCTACGCGGGCGGCGGACTGATTCTGTTAACCCACCTGGCGCTGATACTGGCCACCCAGGACTCGGCCATTGAGGACCTGGTCACCAGGGCCGCGATAGCGTCCATCGGCCTGTGGTGGTTCGGGTGGGCGCTCTGGACGCTGCTGGTGGTGCCGGAGCCTCCAATTCAACGCCCCGTTGGCGGGCTGAACCCGGCCTCTGCCCTGTCGATGGGATTCAGGGAGCTTGGGCAGACCTTCCGTGAGCTGGCGCGGTTCAGGGTTGTGCTGGTGTACCTGGGCGCGTACCTGCTGTTCAACGACGGCATCCAGACCGTCATCGCCATTGCCGGGGCCTTTGCCGCCGACACCCTGGGAATATCCCTTGTCTTCAACATGGCGACCATTGTGATTATCCAGTTCGTCGGTGTGCCGGGTGCCATGGCGTTCGGGTGGCTTGCCAGACGAATCTCCACCAAGCCGGCATTGACCGTGGCGCTGGCAGGCTGGATTGTGATTGTCCTGTTCGGTGTAGGGATCGCGCCCCTCTCACCGGCCAAACACGAAGACTTCGATTTTCAACTCAGCTACAGGGAGGACATGGGAAACTACGTCGTAAACGCTGCGCCGGACTCGGACGTGGAGCTGCACTGGCGGGGCGAGCGGTGGACTCTCAGCGCGGGCGCGACTCTGAGCCCGGAGCGCGCCCGCGGCCTGCATGAAGCAGTGCAGAGCACAGAAGACCTGGAGTACAGCCTGTCGATCCGTGGCGGATACCTGGACGGCGCGTCCGCCGTCGGCCCGGCACACACCAGCGTGATGGGAGGCGGCCCCATAGACTGGTGGCCCTCACTTGTCCGCAGCGCATTGTGGAAGCCCTTTGGCCTCGACGCCGGGTACCAGTGGCTGCTGCTTGGCCTGGCCGTCGGCCTGGTGATAGGCGGCAGCCAGGCGCTGGCCCGGAGCCTCTTCGCCAGGATCACGCCACAAGCTCGGAGCGGGGAGTTCTTCTCCTTCTTCGGCTTCATCACGAGGGCCTCATCCGTGTTCGGCCCAATGATCTACATTATAGCGACGGCCGTGTTCGACACCCGGGTCGCGGTAACATCGATACTCCTGATCATCGTTGCAGGAACCATAGCGCTGCAGCGGGTGGACGTGGGCGAAGGATCGCGCACTGCGGAGGTTGAGAACAGCAGGTATGAGGAGCGGGAATCCAGGGGCGGCGAGTCATAAACACGCCGTTTTGAAATAGCGCCATCACGCTGTATTGGAGTGTCCAAGCAGGCGACATACCGAATTCATTCTCTCAGGGTATTGACATCATGATATAGTAATGATAACATCACCACATGGCTAACTTACAGGTAAAGAACATGCCGGACGTATTATATGAGCGCCTCCGCAACTACGCGCGTGACAACAACTGCACCATAAGCGCGGCTGTGCTCACCGCCGTAGAGCGGGAGCTGGCAAGAGGAGAGTGGCGCGAGAGGTTGGCCCTACGTCCCACGACTTACCTTGGGACAAATGCGGCGTCGTTGGTGGCGGAAGAGCGCGCGCGTTATGACGCGGAGGCCAGGTGACGCGCTTCGTTGTCGATGCCTCAGTAGCCGTAGAGTACCTCCTCAAGACACCGCTTGGTCTGGCAATAGCTGACACAATAGATAGCGCTTACTGGCTGGTTGCGCCTGAACTGATGGACGTGGAAGTGGTGTCCGCGCTGCGCCGGGCGGTGCTAAGCGGCCGCCTTCAAGAGGCGCGGGCTCATATGGTCCTGGACGACCTAGCCTTTTGGCCGGTGGACCGCATTCCCCATAAGTCTCTGGTTGGACTGGCCTGGCAGCATCACCGTAACGTCAGCGCGTATGACGCCGTCTACGTAGCTGTCGCTCATGTTCATGATCTCCCACTGCTGACTGCGGACAGCCGACTTGCGCGAGCGTCCGGCTTGGGCGTCGTAGTGCAGCACGTCGCCATGTGATGACCAGGACTGAGATGTGACCGGATGGAGGGGCGGACCATCAGCCTGAAGCTCTCCTGCCGACCCGGTATCCGGCAGGAACCCGACGGTCAGCAGGAGGACTCCTGCCAATGCCATAACGCGATCCCGAAGCCTCCGGCCTCTCCCGGCTCAGAAGCGGCCGCTGCCTGGTAAATGACGGCGCTTGGGTTCCCTCTGGTGCAATTGGTGGGATGCTCCGAAGGCGCAGATGGTCCGCACGCGGCCAGGAACGCCATCACGCGATGAAAGAGTGAGGCGGAGAGGTTATGGAGATGGGAGTCAGATCAATGGAAGCGTCAGAGGCAGTTCAGCCAGCCGCTTACGTCTCTGCTGCGCATCCGGCAACACCTTGGACACCAACCCCCAGAAGTTTGCAGAGTGATTGCGATGAGTGAGATGCGCCAGTTCGTGCACCACTACGTACTCCAATAGTGCAGGAGCCAACATAACAAGCCGCCAACTGAAGCGCAGCGTTCCGTCCGGGGCGCAGCTACCCCACTGGCGGCGAGGGTCTCGGACGAATATACGCGACATCTCTCCCAAGCCGAGTACGGGCCACCACCGCTCTACACAGGCTGCCAGCCTCTCGGCGGCGCGGGCCTTGTACCATTCCACGACCACGCGCCGGACTGCATCCTTGCGTTTCGCTTCGTCAAGGCGGTTCGGCACAGTCACCCGGAGCCGCCAGCGATCAAAGCGAACCTGAGTCCCTCTGACGGCTCCCGGCTCTACGATCAGTTTCAGGGTGCGTCCCAGGTACGGGAAGGCCTCCCCGGAGACGAAGCGCCTTGGAAGAGCATTTTCCTCTATGTGGGACATGCGCTCCAGAATCCAGGAGGCTCGCTTGAGGACCATCTCCTGGAGAGCGCGGTTTGGCGTTCTCATTGGGGCGGCGACGTGCACACCGCTGCCGTCCACCCTGATACTAACGGTCTTCTTGCGCCGGCGGCTGCGGCGCACCTGATACTCTATGGTGGTTTCTCCGAAGACAACGGCGTGTATTTTCGGCTCTGCGCCACGCTTGGCGGGCCTGGCCTTTGAGGTCACAGGGCCTCCGGCCCCTTCAGGTCCGGGAAGTATGTGGAGAAGAACCCTCTGTCTCGCGTGAGGAAGGCGTCCGCAGTTGCCGAGGCGTGGGCGCCGATGAGGAAATCGACGATTATCCGCTCCCGCGGTCCGCCGGCATCGCGGTAGCGCTTCCAGCGCAACCCCGCCTCATAGGCGATTGAAGAGTTGATGGGGGATAGAGTAGCTCCAATCTCCCTGAGCGAGTTGTCCAGAGACGTCCTTGACGTGAATGCAGGCACGAGCTCGGCGTACACCAGGTCACAGACTACAACAGCGCCTGCGTTGTAGGCGGCGCTCAACCATTCCCTGGATCGGGGGCCGTGTTCTTCGCTGGATATAAATACATCTAGTAGAACGTTGGCATCTACGGCCGTGATCACCTTCCTCTGATTTCCTCAATGTACTCGTCTATACTGACACCTTTGCCCAGAGCGTCTTTCCCCAAAATCCCGACGATCCGGTCAACGGGGTGGATTCCGTCTGTGCGCTTCCGTATTAGAAGCCCGCCGTCCGTTGGGGTGATCTCAACCTCAACGTTGTGGTTCATGCCGAAGCGCTCTCGCAGGTGCTTTGGGATGGTTATCTGGCCTCGCTCAGATATGCGCATGATGGCCTCCGTATGAATTTCATATACATATTATCATATTGCAACGGGGCGATAACACATTGCTCGCTACGCTTTCCCGGTCAAGCAAGATAATTGCGGGATTCCTGGACATACCCCGGAACCCCGCAAAGAAGTTCGCATCCGTCGTTGCAGGAGTTTCTACTCCTCGTACCAGCCAGAGGCGAAGATCAGCCCGTCGTAGCGCACTGCCCAGGTGTGCTTCTGGCGCTCGTCGCCCGTTGCCGGATTCAGCAGGAGGTAGTCCACCCAGCGTCCATCTTCGTCAGCCGACAGCAAATCGTCGCCGTAGAAGTGGCCTGTGGAGTCCACCCGGAGAGCCGGGTCTCGCCCCAGGAACATGGGGTTGTGATGGGCTATGGTGTAGCCGTTCTCGTCAATAATGAACACGTACCACTGGTCGTCCACGCTCTCCGTGGTGCTGTAGTATTCGATGGCCCTCTCACGGCCCAGGGCGTCATACAGATTGATGGCCTGCTGGACAAAGGCCTGGGTGTAGGCGGGTTCATCGGACTTGCTGGGCCCTGCCTCGTACCATCCTGACCCGAACACCAGCAAATCGTACCGGACCACCCAGGAGTGCTTTGTCTCCACGGCGCCGGAGGCGGGATTGGGGAAGGTGTAGGAGGACCAGACGCCGTCTTCGGTGGCCACGGCAGCCACCAGTTCACCCGACGGATAGCCGTTAGGCCCAAGGATCTCCGAGGCGTGCAGTCCCACCAGGTCGGGGTTGCCGGCGTGAGCGCGCATCACGTCGTTCTGGTCTCCTATGAACACGTACCACTGGCCGTCAACGCTCTCCGCCGTGTTGTAGTACTCAACGGTGTCCCTATAGCCCAGCGCGTCATAGAGGTTGATGGCCTGCTGTACAAAGGCCTGGGTGTACGCAGGCGCATCCTGCCTGCTGGGGCCTGGCTCGTACCATCCTGAGCCGAACACCAGATTCTCGTGCCGGACCACCCAGGAGTGCTTGGTCTCCACGGTGCCGGCGGCGGGGTTGGGGAAGGTGTAATCGGACCAGGCGCCGGCCTCATCCGCGACGGTCACCACCACCTCACCCGTAGGATATCCGTTGGGCCCCAGAACCTCCGAGGCGGGAAGACCAACAAGGCTCTGGTCCGCATGGGTGAGCATCACGTCATTCTCATCGAAGATGAACACGTACCATTGGCCGTCCATGCTCTCCGACGTGTTGTAGTAGGCAACGGTCTCCTCCAGGCCGTTTCTCTCGTAGCGCTCGATGGCTTGCAGCACAAGCGCCTGAGTGTACTCCGCGGGCCGATCCTTGGAGGTTGGCTCAGGTGGCGCCTCTATCTCCGTGCTGCGGAGCCACACCCCGGCAGGGGATCCCGCGGCCAGGTAGCGGATGTCCGGCTCTATCTCCTCACTTGTTGTGGTCAGGAATCTCAGCTCAATGCGGCCGTCTTCCAACCGCCGCGAGAGAATGTTGCCAATCGACTTCTCGTCCACCTCCACGTCGCTGCTGGCAAGCCAGGCGTCTACGGGGGAATCAGTGGGAGTGAAACGCGATGACGGCAAGATCTGTTCGCCGTTGGAGAGCTCCACGCCATGCTCCAGCCGGCCGTCCTCGTCAAGCTGAGCGATTATACGCAGATGATGCCCAGTCGGCGCTGCCACCGTCGACGGCCTGGGGATGAGCAGCCTGTTCAGTTCCTCGTTGTGATCCAGGGAGAGGCTCTCCAGGAGTCGAGAGGTAACTGCGTCCACTGCCGACGCGGCGCACCGAGCGCTGTCGTTGGCCAGGCTGTAGACGGGCAGGGCAGCGCGCATCTCCGCATCCAGGTCAAGCAACGCGTCGCTGTCCTCTATGTAAGCCTCCTCCAGGGCGTCGCTCAGCTCAATATCGCAGGACGCCTGCCGGGACAGGCTGCCAATCATCTCCTGCACCTCAGGAGCCTCCCAGCCCATATCCGCGGCCCGGGCTGCCTCCACTATTTCTCCGGCCTCAACAGCCGAAGCCAGGACGCTTTCTGCGTAGGCGAGCTGGGAGTGTACGGCGAATGCCTCCTCAAAGGACAGGCTCCCGCCACCGGCGATCCGCTCCTGGAGCGCGCTCCATGCCCCGGCCAGAGACGCGTACTGCGCCGCCGCCGTCTGCGCCGCGCCCAGCGTCATATCTTCAATCACTATCGGGTTTATCGCTTCGCCCGCTGCCATTCCATCGACCAGCCCGGAGGCCGTGACGTCCCTCGCATACTGGTTGCCGATGGTCTTGAGCAAGCTGGCGGAGGAGGGATTTGCCACGCTGATCGCCTCCGGCTCCGCCGTGGTTGGCAGGTCGGCAAGCCCGGGGCGTTCAAAAATGTCGTCCAGGGCCTGGGTGTGGACACCCGCGGCATAGATGGCCTTGGCTCGAACACCCGTAGTGACCCCTGTGCCGGGGTCATCAACGGAGGTCACGCGGTTGGTAACCACTCCACTTGTGCTGGCCCTTGCTGAGACTTCGTAGTCCAGGCCGTCCACCTCAACCGTCACCTGGTCAAAGGTCCGTCCGCTCAGCACCAGCAGGTTCTTCCAGATTCCGTTGAAGGCGATTTCTTCCCCAGACCTGTCGTTAGCAATGATTGCAACGAACACCCAAGAAGGGCCTGTCCTGTTGAACGTGACCTCAAAGCCCTGGACCTCGTCTATTTCAACGCTGAATGGCGTCGCAGTCCGAGGGTCTGTGTGATATGAGACTCCGGCCTGCCATCGGTCCTCGGATCCGAAAATGGTGGGAGAACGATCGAACACGCGAGGCCCCACAACGTACGCAATTGCACGGCCGCCGATGTTACCCAGATCGCCTCCGCCCAGGTTGCCGACGCGGTAGTGCACTTCGAAAGGCTCCCCGGCTATCACCTGCTCAGGGACGTAAACCTCCTCTATCTTGAGGTTCTGGCTCTTTGCCCTGGCCTCTTCGTCCACCAGGTGAACGACAAGGGTGAAGTTGGCGCGCAACGGCTGCAGGTCGCCCTCCAGGTAGGTTGTGGCCTCAACGAGGTATCTTCCCGCCTGTAGATACTGCTCAATGCGCGAGTTGCGCTCGCCGCCGCCGTCGTCGTTTGCTGCAATCAACCCCCTGGAAAGAGACACCAGGGACATGACGGGGTCTCCGTTTTCCGATCGCAGGTCTAGTCTGACCCGGCCGTTCTGGGGCATATCAAAGGTGTAGCTGTGGGCCGGGTGCTGTACAACGAACTGAGACCCGCAGGTATCAAGGCTCCATAAGCCGGTTGCGGTCAGGTCCATGCCCGGCTGAAGCGCGCCGAGGTGTACCGGGTCACAATCCGGCGCGCGGCCGATGGATAGTGTAAATGACGCCGCCCCTCGCTCGCGCCCGCCTACCGTTGTGGCCTCTACCATGTAGGAGCCTGGCATCAGGTCGCGCTCGATGCGTGCGTTGAGGCCCGCGCCACCGTCATCGCTGTCCGTGATGCGGCTGCCGTCCACGGCCAGCAGATACAGATAGGAGTCCCGGTCGTTAGACTTCAGGTCGATCCTGATGCGGCCGGCTTGGGTTACGTTGAACCTGTAGGTGTGGGCGTCGCTGTCCGCCTGAAAGCGCGAATCACAGTCGTTGGTGGTCCAGCGGCCGGCCGTCCGCAGCTTGCTGTTCGCCTCGTCGCCAAGGGTGCCGAGGTGGTTAATCTGGCAGGAGGCGTCCTCCTGCGCCCACGTTGTGTTGGAGGATACGAGAGCCACCAGACTGGCGATAAGCGCCAGGGTGACTAACATGGTCAGCTTGCGGATTCCAGGTATGGTGGGCAGCAGGGCATGGACGCCGTTATTCATCTATAGCTCCTTAAGTGCGGTATTTGGCAACGATTATGGCTTGATACGGTGTATCAGAGTGAACCTTCGCTATTGCAACTCATCCGACAAGTACACTGCAGGACATGGCGATCCATGCTGCGGGCCTTTTGCTTGCAGCAGCGCTTGTTTCTGGTCATGAGATTCGAGGCGCTAGCGTCAATCGAGTTGAACCAAAAGGTACTTCGTTCAGTATAGCACATAGACATACGAGGTACAGCTTTATCTTCAATCCTGGTATTCTCGGGGCGTGTTGGTATTGCCAATGCCCCCAGGGAGAGCGCCATATCATGCCCGCTCATGGTGAGCCTGTCGAACCATTTGAGCGGGCAAAAACAGACTTGAAGCTCCCGCTCACTCCCTTCGACAAGCTCAGCAACTGTCTTAAGTGTCAAGCATTTTGTTGAGCTGGAACAGGGTTCCAGGGTCGACCATGCTTGAGCATGGAGTTCAGTATAATAA
>DAOUJW010000021.1:0-137500 GCA_034422115.1 Dehalococcoidia bacterium
TAAGGCGGCGCATCAAGGCCGCAATCTTTGACACCATGTCTCAATCACCTCCGGGAAAAAGCTGTCCGCGTTTAGGGGATAGGGCTGCGTGCAAATGCCGCAGTTGTTGACACCCTGTCTCAGAAACCACAAGAGCCCGTCTCTTATGGGCCTGAGTGGGTGGTAGGACATTATCCCGCAGAAATGCGCTGTTTGTCAGTAAATTATCCGTGAAGTTGTCTGTGACACTTCTGTGACAGCGCGCCTGTCCGGTCGCCGGGGCGCGCCGGGATGGTCGGCGGAGGTGTTTGTGTAGCCGTCCGCTCACCCACGTATCACGTGCATGGCGGGCTCTGAGCCTGTGGAAGGGTGAAAGGGTACACGCCCCGCCCACTCTGGATTCCTGCTCTTCGCAGGAATGGTTGACGCGTTGTAGGGGCGGTTCGCGAACCGCCCCTACGGGATGATCTCACGGTAACCGCTCATCCCCGTATCAAGTACGGGGCAGGCTCTGAGCCTGTCGAAGGGAGTGAGCGGGAGGGGGCCGGACTAGGACGCCTGTAGCCGGTTGAGCTTGGCCATGAGCCTGGACTTCCGCCTGGCGGCGTTGTTCTTGTGGATGATGCCCTTCTGGGCCGCCTTGTCCAGCACCTTGATAGCCGCTCGCGTGTCGGCAAGGGCAGTCTCCGCGCCGCCGGCTATGGAGTCCTGGGCCTTCTTCACAAAGGTCCTGGCGGACGTGCGGACGGGCCTGTTTCTGAGCGCTCTCTTGGCGGCCACGCGGGCCGATTTTTCGCTAGGCAAAGGATTTCCCCCTTATCAGTCAGTCGATCTTGGATTTGAGCTTGCGTTTGCCTCTTCTTCGGGGCTGCTCCGGGACACCGAGAACACCCCCTCCACCCCCTCAAGTCGGGAGAAGAGGAGGCTAAGCTGTCCCACGCCCGTGGTGAACACCGTCAGGTAGGTGGAGGTGCTGCTGTCCGCGTGCTCCCTGGTGAGCGCAGAGGCTATGTTCACCTTCTCCTGGGAGATCAGGGTGGTAATGTCCCTGAGCAGGCCCACCCGGTCCCAGGCGTCAATGCGCAGCCGCACGGGGTACAGCGTCTTGCCCTTCCCCCAGTCCACCTGCACCAGCCGCTCCTTCTCGTCCTCGTTGCGTACGTTGTGGCAGTCCACCCGGTGCACCGATATCCCCCGGCTCCGGGTGATGTAGCCCACAATCTCGTCGCCGGGTATGGGGTTGCAGCACTGCGATATGCGGGTCAGCAGGTCGCCCACGCCCAGCACCTCAATCCCGGCAGAAGGCCAGGTGAGTGGCGAGGTTGGGACCTGCACCTCCGTCGTCTGCTCCTGCTGAGCCGCCAGCCTGGTTGTCAGCTGGGACACGTTCGTCGCCCCGCTGCCCAGGGCCGCAAGCAGCTCCGCCACGTTGTCGAACTTGAGGAGCGCCGAGACCTCCTCGTGCTCCATCTTCAGGTTCAGGCGCTTGAGCTCCTTGTTCAGAAGCTCCTTGCCACGCTGGATGCTGGCGCTTCGCTCCTGCCTGCGGAACCACTGCCGCACCTTCTCACGGGCGTTGGCGGTGTTCACGTAGCCCAGGTTGGCGTTGAGCCAGTCCATGCTGGGCCCCCTGGCTATCTTGCTGGTCATTATCTCCACGGTGTCCCCGTTGTTCAGCCGCGTGTAGAGGGGCACCAGCTTGCCGTTCACCTTGGCCCCAATGCAGCGATGCCCCAGGTCCGTGTGAATGCGATAGGCGAAGTCCAGCGGCGTTGAACTCGTGGGAAGCTCCCGTATCTCCCCCTTGGGCGTGTACACAAACACCTGGTCCTGGAAGATGTCCGTCTTCACCGACTCCACGAACTCCTCCGCGCCCGTCACGTCCCTCTGCCAGTCCAGCAGCTGCCTCAGCCAGCTCATCTTCTCCTCGAAGTGGGGGTCCTTGGCGTCTCCCTCCTTGTACCTCCAGTGGGCCGCGACCCCGTACTCCGATAGCTGGTGCATTGCGTAGGTGCGTATCTGCACCTCCAGCGGCGTGTTGCCCTTGTACATCACCGCCGTGTGCAGCGACTGGTACATGTTGTCCTTGGGGTTGGCAATGTAGTCGTCGAACTCCCCCGGAATGGGGTGACCAAGGCCGTGCACCACGCCCAGGGCGCTGTAGCAGTCCTGCACCTCCTTGACCAGAATGCGCAGCGCAAACAGGTCGTATATCTGCCCGAACTCCTTGCCCTGCTCGGCGTACTTCTCCATTTTCTGGTAGATGCTGTAGATGTGCTTGGCCCTGCCCAGCACTTCCGCGGTTATGTTCGCCTTCTGAAGCTCCTCCCTCAGCACCTCGCACCCCTGGTCGATGTACCTCTCCCGCTCATCGCGCTTGGACGCCAGGAGGCGGGAGATCTCCTTGTACTTGTCCGGCTGCAGGTGGCTGAAGGAGAGGTCCTCCAGTCGCCACTTGATGTCCCAGATGCCCAGCCGGTGGGCCAGGGGCGCGTAGATGTCCAGCGTCTCCCTGGCAATGTCCACCCGCTTAGCGGGGGTGTGGGCCTTGAGCGTCTCCATGTTGTGAAGGCGGTCGGCCAGCTTTATCAGCACCACCCGGATGTCCTGGGCCATGGCCACCAGCATCTTGCGAAGGCTCTCCGCCTGGCCGTCATCGCTGCCGTAGCGAAGCCCGCCCTCGGCGGTCATCAACTCCATCTTGCCCAGCTTGGTCACGCCGTCCACCAGCCGGCTCACCTCCGACCCGAACTTGCGCTGAAGCTGCTCGTAGGAGACGTCGCAGTCCTCAATGACGTCGTGGAGGAGGGCGGCCGCGAGGGTGCTGGCGTCCAGGTTGAGGTCGGCAAGGAAGAGTGCGGTGCTAACCGGATGCACCACGTAGGGCTCGCCGGAGAGGCGCGTCTGGCCCTCGTGCGCCTTGTGCGCAAAGTCGTACGCCTCTTCAATTACCCCAATCTTGTCCTGGGGCAGGTAGCTCTTTGCCTTTACGAGTAGGTCTTCCATCCTGTGCCCCGCTTGTATGCCCGATGAGGGAAGTATAACCAAGTGCGCGCACCTTGGCAAACCCGCCGTCCTGGGCTATCCTGTCCTCAATCTGCGCGAGGAGGCCAGCCTTGTACCGAGCGCCCAGGGGCACCGCCGACACCCTGCCTGAGGAGCAGAGGTACTGGCGCTACGTGGAGGCCAAGGCCGAGGCCCTGGGTCGTCGATTCGGCTACGGCCGGCTGGACACTCCCGTCTTTGAGCAGAGCGACCTCTTCACCCGCGGCGTGGGCGAGGGGACGGACATAGTCGAGAAGGAGATGTACATCTTCCAGGACCGCGGCGGCGACTCCATGGCCCTGCGCCCCGAGGGCACTGCGCCCGTCT
This sequence comes from Dehalococcoidia bacterium, assembly GCA_034422115.1. Lineage (GTDB taxonomy): Bacteria > Chloroflexota > Dehalococcoidia > Lucifugimonadales > UBA2985 > DAOUJW01. Next base: position 3,352 of record DAOUJW010000021.1, read on the forward strand.
GCCGGGCCTACCTGGAGCACGGGATGCGCAACCTGCCCCAGCCCGTGCGCCTCTACTACTTCTGCCCCGTCTTCCGCTACGAGCGGCCCCAGGCCGGACGCTTCCGGCAGCACCACCAGTTCGGCGTGGAGGCCCTGGGAGACCCGGACCCCTCCATAGACGCCGAGATTGTGGAGATGGCTTGGCAGCTCACCCAGGACCTTGGCCTAACCAACCTCTCCCTTCTTGTGAACAGCATCGGCGACCCCCAGTGCAGGCCCGCATACCTGGAGGAGCTGAAAGCCTACTACGCAAGCCGCATCGACGGCATGTGCCAGGACTGCAAGTCCAGGATGGAGCGCAATCCCCTGCGGCTGCTGGACTGCAAGCAGGAGGTGTGCATGGGCATGGCCGATCAGGCTCCCAGGATGGTCGACCACCTCTGCCCCGACTGCCGCGACCACTGGGACGAGCTTCTGAAGTACCTGCAACGCCTTGGTCTGAACCCCCGTGTGGAGCACAGGCTGGTTCGGGGCCTGGACTACTACACCCGCACCGTCTTCGAGATACAGCCCCCTGAGGAGGGCGGCCAGAGCACCATCTGCGGCGGAGGCCGCTACGACGGCCTCATAGAGGCGATGGGCGGCCCGCCCACGCCCGGCGTCGGCTTTGGGTCCGGCAGGGAGCGGATGGTGTTGAACATCAAGCGCCAGAGCGTCCTCGTGCCGGAAGACGACTCTCTTCACGCCGTGATAGCCTACTTGGGCAGCGAGGCCAAGGAGGCGGCAATCGCCCTGGCCTCCCAGCTTCGCAGCGAGGGCATAGGTGCTGTGCTGGCGACGGCGGGCAGGAGCCTGCGCTCCCAGCTGCGCTACGCCAACTCCCTGGGCGCGCCCTACGCCATCATCCTGGGCGAGGACGAGCTGAAGCAGGGCGTCGTGGTCATCCGTGACATGGCCAAAGGCGAGCAGCGCCAGGCGCCCATGCAGAACGTCGCCACGGAGCTGGCGGCTGGCGGGTAATCCTTGGGAGGAGGATAGCCATTGTCAGCGTTTGTCTATAGTCCAGTGCGATATTCGAAGGGAACGTGTTGAGAGCAAATGTGCTATAATGAGTTTACTCTGGCTTAAGGATTCTACGTTGTGAATGAAGAAACCAAAGTTGCCGTGACCAAAGCTCTCGATAGTGCGATTGTGAAAGCTGCGCACGAAAGTCTAGAAGAACTCGTAGCTCAATTGGATGAGCAGCAAATTGCTAATAATATCCTTCGTGCACTTAGCGCGCTACGTGACTTGCAGCGGGGAATAATGCCCGAGTATGACCCATGGGTCGCTCTGCTTTATGCTATCTGGTATCAGCCAGGACACATCAATTTAGCATACACGCTTACCAGGCTAATACCTAAAGACAATAACCCTCTCCATAACGGTAGTGGTGACTTGCAAGTGTTCGACTTTGGCTGTGGAGAGCTTGCAATGCAGTTCGGTCTAGCGCTGGCGGCAGCAGACGCGTATCACACATACCACAGGACTCCTAAAATCTCCGTTGTCTCGGAAGATGACAGCGAACCGATGAAAAAGATTGGAAGGGATATCTGGCACAACTTTCTGGGGCAAGTCTCGACTTATCCTGAGCTTGCGTCGCTGCTAGAGATATGCCAAGCAATGAAACCTTCTAGTGAGCACGATCCTAAAGCAATATGTTGGTTGACTGCACTCCATGTTGCCTATGAGGAAAATGCTGAAACGGTCAAGCAGCAACTCGACTTCCAAGTTTCGAGGTGGAAGCCTGAATTAGTCTTGGTTACTGCCCATGAAGTATCTGAAGCATGGGCCTATAATCCAGCAAGCTATGGATATTCTGATATTAGTCAAGTCTTCTCTGGAGCACAGTTTGTTTTGGACGGCGAATTTGAAGAGGTAACCAAGTTCAGGACAGATTTGTGCGACAAATTCATAGACGATATGCTCGACTTCCTGGGTGCAGAAGATTACTGGTTCGCAAGAAACTACTTGACTAGACTCCCTACTGGATGGGTCACCACCAAAAAGTTCGAAACACGAGACTTCCTTTATAGAAGAGATTGAGGTCTCTATGACCACTTATCCCACTCAACCAGAGCTTCCCGGATTGGAAGTCCCTGAGCCTATGCCTACTGCTCGTCCTTCCAGCATTGGCGATGTGGCTGTCTCTTACATCCTAACCCGCGAGATTCTGACTCGTGCTACCGGGTTCATGGATGAATACGACTTCACCCTGAATCCCTATAGCGGGTGTTCTTTCGGCTGTACCTACTGCTACGCTGCATTTTTTAGCGGAACCAGGGAGAAGCGGGATAGCTGGGGTCTCTGGGTGCAGGTGAAAGAGAACGCTATTGACTTGCTGTCGCGGCGTCCGATTGGTTCTCTCGACGGCAAGCTTATCTATATGAGCAGCGTCACCGACCCGTACCAGCCCGTAGAACGCACATTGAAGCTGACGCGTGGCCTCTTGGAGGTTATGGCGGAGCGGCATAAGCCAAAGCTGGTGATCCAGACCCGCAGCCCGGATGTAGTGCGCGACTGCGACCTGTTTCGTCGTATTGAGGATAACGGCGGACGCGTTCAGGTGAACATGACAGTTACCACTGACGATGAAGACGTGAGGCGCACTTTTGAGCCCTATTGCCCGTCCAACCCCGTCCGGCTGAGCGCTATTTCAGAAGTGCAGGCCGCGGGAGTTGAAACCTGCGTTACCATGACGCCACTCCTATATGTGAACAGACCTTATGATTTTGCCAATAGCCTCTTGGGAACGGGTGTCAAGAAATTCATTGTCCAGCCCTTTCACTTCCAGAGGGGCAAGTTCGTAGCCGCAACCAGAGACAAAGCCATAGACCTCATGGCAAAGAAGCTCGATTGTGATAAGGAGTCATTCCGGGATAGATATATGGAGCACTATAGGATGACATTCGCAGTGCTGGATGAGGCATTGCCAGATCTGGGTGAAGGCAAGGATGGCTTCAAGCCACCCTTTGAAACTCCAGCAAGCGTTAGAGCCATTGCTGAACCCGGCCCCGGCACAGGATACATTACATGACCAACCCCAATGACCTGAAATACCTGAACGTGGAGGAGCTTCGGCCCGCCGCAGAGGGCACTGAAGACACTCCCCCGTCGGCGGCTAACCGCGTGCGGCGAGGCTCTCGGAAGGTCGCGGGCACAGCTGCTTCGGTTGGGCACGGCGCTTCCCGCACGGCGTCGGACGTGACCCACGCGACGGCCGACCGGGTGAAGAGCGGTTCAAAGAGCGCGTGGGACGCGACCACCTCCATCGCCACCACCCTCATGGCAACCACCCAGAGCATTCTGGCGCTGAGGCTGGCCGAGGGTCTGAACGACCTGCTTCAGAACATGGTCAAGGGGACCACAACCATCTACGACGGCGTTAGGGACGCCGAGGACCTTGCGACGCATGTGGGCAGCGCCGCGTACCACAGGCTGTTTGACGGGGGGCACACCATCCTTGGCGCGGTGCGGGAGTCCAGTGGCGCGTCGCCGGAAGACGCGGTCGTGCGGGAGGGCCTGGGCACCGTGCAGGGCCTGCTCAGGGACGTGACGCCCATCAGGGGCCTTCCACTTGCCAACTGGGACGGGGCCACCTTCGAGCGTGTGGCGGGCGCGATGGAGTCGGGATTCCACATACCCAAGGGCTGGTTCTACGACCTGAACACCTACGACGCCGCGGAGCTGCTGGGCGGCGCGGTGGGCGCGGTGGCCCTGACCTTCAGCTGGAGCCGCGCCCAGACCGAGACCTTTGCCAGGTTGGTCGGCGGCATGGGGCTGTCGGCCACCATCAGCGCCAACCCCCTGCTGCTCATAGTGACCGTCGTGTCCATGGCCAAGGCCTTCCACAAGGCCCACGAGACGGGCGAATACGCCGACCTGGTAGACGGCCATCTGCGGGGTGGCATGGGCGCGGGAGCGACTCTGTCGGCGGTTGCGCTGGTGGGCGCGGCCAGCGGCCCGGCGGGCGCGGCGCTGCTTGCTGGCCTCACGGCGGGCATACTAGCCAACAGGATGGCGAGGAAGGTCAGCGTGACCCAGATAAGCCGATTCCTGGCCGGCAGGACAACCGCTGTCGCAGCCGAAGCCAAGAGCGTGGTCGCTCAGGAGAGCGGAGACAGTGCGGATTACGTCTTCCTGGAGCCACAAGGCCGCCCGCGGGAGGCTAGCGGGAAGGCAAAGCCACCACCGCGCTCCCCGTCGTACTCGTCTCGCCCTCAGCGTTCTCGACCCACAACTCGCACTCGACCAAGCGCTCTCCCCCCTCGACGCGCTTAGCGGCCACGCGCCCCTTGCACACGACCGTCTCCCCGGCGAAGTGGGGCCGCCGGTAGCTGGCCTGAAGCCTCTTGATGCCGCCCTCCGGCGTTATCCAGTCCGTCAGCATCTGCGCCAGGAATGAGCTGGTGAACAGGCCGGGGACAACGGTGCCGGGGAACCCCGCCTGCTGTGCGGCGTCCTTGTCGTGGTGTATCTCCGCGTAGTCCTCGTAGGCGGCGCAGTACATCACCAGCGACCTTGAGGTCACGGCCTTCTCCAGCGCGGGTATCTCCATCCCCTCAGAAACGTCATCGTAGTAGAGCTGCTCTGCCATTCGTCGCCTCCTATGGATTCCTCGGCGGAAAGCCCACGCCCGTCCTGCGCTGGAGCATAGCCACCCGCCCGTGCTGGTTCCGGTAGGTGGTCTCCGTCACGGTGAAGAGCATCCTGCCCCGGCCGCCCTCCCGCTCGTAGAAGTCCACAACCCTGGTGGTCACCGTAATTTCGTCCCCCGGGCGGACCACCTCAAAGAACTCCCACTCGTCGCTGGCCACCACGCCGCCCCGGGCCGGGCTCTCGTAGCTGGCATTGGGACTGCCGGCGCGGGTGGAGGGGTGGAAGGCGATAGGAAAGGCGATGACGCCGCCGTGGGACGTGCCCCTTGCGTACTCCTCGTCGCGCCACAGGGGGTTGGCGTCTCCCAGGGCGTCGGCCACCCTGCGAATGGTCTCACGCTCCACCTCGATGACGCCCGGCTCCGACTCCACGCCGATGGCCCTGCGCATCTCGTCGGTGATGAGGCTGTCCTGCTCCTGGCTCATGGCAGCACCTCCTTGGCTAGCCCTCAACTTCAACCGTTACAATATCAATGCCGTGATACTTCCGGTGACGCACCCCGGAGGCGTAGTGCCTCAGCAGGCGCAGAGAGAACTCCCGCTCCTCGGACGCCTCGGCCTGCTCACTCAGGTAGGCCAGCCGGTCCTCAATATTCTCCTCCTCCTCCAGCGCCGCCAGGAACTCAAGCTCCACAATGCGGGCCCTTGAAGACGCAGTAACCACGAGACGCCGCCGCGTCTCGTCTTCACGCGCGTCCAGCAGTCTCAGCAGCGCCTCCTCTCCGACCAGGCGCAGCCGGTTGGCCGAGTCCTCGCTCCAGCCAACCCTGGTCGCCAGCTCCTCAAGGAACGCGTCGATACGCGACAACGAGTCAATGTGCAGGTCGACCTCGAGTCGTCTTCGCCGGGGGCCGCTCAGCTCCAGGAACATGGTCAGCACAATCGCCGTGAACCCGCCTACCGTCATCCCGTTTCCGAGCACCGTGCCCCACGTGCCTCCAATCAGGTCGGCGACAACGTTGTCGCCCTGCAGGCCCAGTCCAACCGACAGCGAGATGCCGACGATGAGGCCCCTGCGCGGGTCGAGGCCGTCCTGCAGGACTGTGCGCATTCCCTCCAGGAAGAGCATGCCCATGATGAACAGGAAGAATGCGCTGGTGACCGCGCTGGGGATGGTGAGCAGCAACGCCATGAACTTGGGCAGCAGCACCAGGGCCACAAGCATAACGCCGATGGTGTACCCAACCCTGCGCGCGGCGACCCCGGTGAAGTTGGTGAGTGAGATGGTGGTGGCGTCCATTGAACCGCTGGGCAATATCCCCGCAACGCCGGAGACCAGCCCGCCCAGCCCGTTAGCGTTGACGGTCCCCTGCACCAGCCGGTAGTCGGTCACCTTTGGCTCCCGCCACGAGATGCGCTGCATGACCACGTTGCTGCCGATGGCCTTGATTGCTCCCGCCAGTGACACGATGAGGAACATCGGCAGCAGAGACCAGAACTCGGCCCCCGGCGTGAGATCCAGCCCCGGCAGCCGTGGGTCGGGCACGCCGACCCACGGCGCGTCCACCACGCGCTGCGCGTCGTAGAGTCCGAGTAGCCCGGCGGCGGCGCATCCCGCCAGAATGCCTATGAGTGGCGTCCACAGCCTGAGCGCGCCCGTCGCCCGCAGCCCAAGGAGCGCGGTGACAATCAGCATCACCGCGGCCACAGCCGGCGCGGCGTACGGCTCGGCGCCCTCCGTGGGCTCACCCAACCTGCCTACCACAACCTGTATCACCCCCGCCGCAATCAGCATTATCAGAATGCCGGTAACCATCGGCGTGATGATGCGTCGCAGCGCCGGGAGCCACCACGCCAGGGCAAACTGGAAAACAGACGAGGCAACAACCAGGCTCGCCAGGGTCTCCGGCCCCGCCTTGTCCACCGCCAGGAGGGCGATGGCCATGTAGCTGGGGGCGGGACCACAAAGCAGGTTATGGCCGCTGCCGAACCGCCTTAGACGCGCGGACTGCAAGGCGGTTACTATGCCGGCGAGAGCTATCGCTACCAGGACAGCCCAAGACAGGTAGTCTTCGCCCAAGCCCGACGCCTGGGCGAACAGGGACATGGTCAGCACCGTTGGCATGAGTGCGAGCACCATGCCCTGGAACCCCACGCCGGTCGACAGCGTTAAAGGACACCGTTCGTTGGGCTCGTAGCTGATGCCCTCAGTTGGTCTCATAGGCGACGCTGGTCTCTGTTATCTCGTTGGGGACGTTCTACTCCAGATTCCCATCCGTCATTCCGGCGGAAGCCGGAATCCAGGCCGTCTGAACCCCGCTCATACCACGTCTTCGTTGAACCCTTAGCGGTCTCCGCCATAGCTGCAAAATAGGCGGACAAGCCTCCATCCGTCATTCCGGCGGAAGCCGGAATCCAGACAGTACGAACCTTGCTCATACCACGTCCTCATACAAGTCCCGCCACGACGGATTGTCTCTCTCAATCAACTCAAGCTTCCACGCCCGGTGCCACTCCTTAAGCTGTTTCTCCCGAGTAACTGCGCTCAGCATTGTCTCGTGGCCTTCATACCAGACTAGGGTGTGCACTTGGTAGCGTTTAGTAAACCCCTCTTCAATATCGTTCTTGTGGTGCCAGACCCGCTGAACGAGATTGGATGTTGTTCCTATGTACAGAGTGCCGTTGCGTTTGCTCGCCATTATATAGACACAGGGCTGTTTCACTTGGGTGTCCTCTGGATTCCGGCTTCCGCCGGAATGACGATGGGGCGTCGTTTGCCATGGCCTATAGGGCTCTCACCCCGCCTGAACCTCTCCTGCTCCTCAGCGTGGTGGTAGTCAAAGTCTATGACGGGTCTCTTTTACCATATGCGGCAACTTGCATATTTGTTAAGTACGCACGAACTCATTTACTGAGTTGACCGCTGATACATCATAACCTAATGCCAACTCCTTGGTTCTCATTGATTCAAGTGCAAGGTCATTTATGGATTTAACGGCATCATGCTGTTCTGGGGTCTCCGGTACTGGAATCAAGATGTCTTCGACATGTTCTGCAGTGAGTTCGTCAACCACAGCACCGTAGATCCCGTTGAACTGAGCTTGTCCCAGTTCAGATTTTAGGTAAGCGTATATGTACCCTGGTGGACATGGGCCATTAGCTAGAGGAACAATGCGCAGTATGTGTTGTGAAGCTGCCCAATTGTTCCATTGTGGCAAAGCAATGGTAACTCGCCCAATAGTACCCGAGCATGTCACAAGTATCCATCCTTCTTTGATTATCCAACGCTCTAGTCTCTTGTGAGCAGCACGGGACAAATATTTTAGGTCGGCTGGCTCAAAGTGGACTATGTGGCTCCCTTGAAGGAATGGAACACCGTGTTCCTTCTCCACGTATACGCGCTTGAATCTTGGGGGTATAAATATGCTTTCAGTTACGTCAGCTAGTTTTTTTGGGTTCAGATATGAGGATTCAAGAGCCTCAAGAGCCAAGGCAGTTGTAGAGTTAAAATATCCAGCGTCTAAACGCATTTCACCTTGAAGCAATCTTTGAGAGGGTATACTAGCTGTGGGTACAGCGGTTTCCGCCTCTACTTCTTTGAGACGTTCTAGCGCTTGAGTCTCGCTGAACTGGGTAGTCTCAACCATTTAACCACCTCATACGCTCGGGGTTCTGCAACCACTCTCTGAAAGACTCCACTACATTCGGTAGCTCATCGTGTATTCTTAAGCGCCTATGTTTCCGTCTTTCAACGACTGTCGAATTACCATTGGGAGTACTTCTATAAACAGGCGTAATCTCTTCATACTCTATTAGGTCACCCTCCGGAGTGCGAAGAGGTAACTTGTTGCCCCGCCTGTCATGTCCCACTGCACGAGGAATAGCCATGAATACTTCATATTGTCTTGGTCGTCCGGCTTCGCGCTCAAATGCTATCTCTTCGGCAGTCTTTTTCTGCAAGAGAAGTAAACTGGTCTGTGTCCCTGTGTGAGGCTGGAACGTCTCCGCAGGCAAATCAATACTAGCTACAACGCGGGAGTTCTTGAGAAGCCAATTACGTAGAGGTTTAAGGCCAGGATTGGTTAGTATACTATCGGGTAGGACGATTGCCAAACGCCCGCCTGGACGTAGCAACTGTAGGCATCGCTCAATGAATAGCTGCTCCGGCGGCCTAACTCCTCGACCATGTTGACCTGTGATGTCGAGTCTAGCTACTTCAAACTGTTCCAAAATGTGGGGATCGTCGATTGGTATATAGGAACCGAACGGCGGGTTCGTCAAGATGGCGTCAAAAGAGTTGGGGGAGATTTTTCTTTGGACATCATTCGGGGGTTGACTCGGCCACTCTCCAGGAGGCAGCAATGAGTTGGCATGAAGAACATTGGTTGAACCGTCTCCCTGCATAACCAGGTTCATTTGAGCAGCTTGCACCAGCACTGGATTGAAATCAATGCCAAACAGCTTAGTAGAGGCAGTCTCACGTAGACGGTTCTCTGTTTCACGTTCCACTCTATTGTCATCTTCCAGCCATCTACTTCTCTCCGATGCGCGAATGTGCTCTTCCAACACATTCATAAGAGCAACAAGAAACCCGCCTGTTCCTACGGCGGGATCCAAAATACTGATGTTGAGCCACTTATCTTCTGGGAACGTAGCCAGTACCATTTCAGCAGCCATTTTGCAGACGGTTCTGGGTGTAAAAAACTCTCCCCTATCGCCGCGGAGATTGGAGCCTACAAGTTGTTCATAGGCGACTCCCTTCACGTCTGCGCGCGTCTGCATTAAGGAAAAACGTTGGAGTTCACCAACTATGTAAGCCAACACATGATTGTCGAGTTCAATTTCCGAACTGGCGTCAAAAATATATGGGTAACGCTCTCTCACGGCGTTGAATAGCTGGTCTACTGCGTTTCTTAGCCTGCGCTGCCCTATTTCAGACTGTCGCTCTTCATTCCCAATAAAGAACTTCAATGCGTCCGAAAGATTGTGTTCATCCTGGACTTTGCAGAAGATGAGCTTTAAGAACTCATTGAAGGCCGGTTCCTTCTGTAGTCCTTGATTCCCGTAGATATAGTTATGGCAACGGCGGAACACGGCCACCAATTCATCCTCCGCGGGAACCAAGTCTGAAAAATGGGGGGCTCTGGGCGCGTCAGTACCGAATCTAGGGATGTCAGTGGCTAGTCGGGGTTCCCGGACACCCAACGGGGAGGTCACTACCTCCCAGACTTGTAGTTCCGAGCCTACCCACATACCAAACCGACAGTTCATGCAGGCTGCCATGTAAGATTTGAGCTGTTCTACGCCATTATCCCGGTCTGATGGCCTTATTTCCTCTCGTTTACATTCAACGACAATGCTTATGTTCTCTTGTACGTGTTCTGTATCAGGAGGGAAGATAGCAATGTCAGCACGTTTTCGGCTAGTACCGAGATTGACCCTGAACTCAATCTCAATGTCCACGCGGCTGTACCCGTAATGGTCAATAAGGCTCCGCGCTACACGTTGTCTAACATTCTCTTCTGGCGTGTCTTTTCGTAGCTTATCAGTAACAATGCAACGGAGGTTTCCATCCGGGATGAAGGTTATTTCTTGTGACTCGTCCGGTGTAGCCAAGTTACTCTCCAGCTATTTTCTTCCTACTGGTGATTCAGGATCATCCCCCGCGCGGCGTTCAGCAGGTCGTGGAGCGCTACGCTGTGGCCGGCTTTCTTTGCCTCAAGCCACCGCTCAAAGGTCTTCCTGCCCTCGCCGGACTTCCTGCCCGCCAGCAGGCTCTCCACGCTCAGGTCTTCGTCCAGATCAGGCCAGTGAATATGCCGTCCTGCGGCGAGCAGTTCCCAGTTGTTGCGTTCCAGAGGCGTGGCGTGGACCAGCCGAGGGTACCACACCAGCGGAGTGGAGATAGTCCGTCCGTCGGTGAGGTCAACGGTCAGCGTGTCCTCGGTGGCAGTGACGTTTACAATCATCGGCATTGCCCCCTACGTCACGTGCGGGGCGTAGTCCATGCCTATCTGGCCCAGGGCCTTCAGCTTGTCGTACTCCTCCTCCGCTATCTTCAGCACCTCGCGGTAGATGTAGTCGTTGTCCTCACCCAGGCGCACCGGCGGCTTCAGCTTCGGGAAGGGGACCTTGGACAGCATGAAGGTTGTGCTGGGGGTCAGGTGCGTGCCCAGCTCCACCCCGGTGATGGGCACAAAGAAGTCCCGCTCCTTCATATGGGGGTCAGCGTAGGCCTGCGCCTCGTTCAGCACCGGCCCGGCGATGACGCCCTCCCTCTGGAGCAGGTTGAACAGTTCTATGGGGTCCTTGTCCACCGTCCACGCCTCGATCGTCCTGTCGACGTCGTCGTGGTTGGCGTAGAGCTTCTCCATGTCGCTGAAGCGACCGTCCTCTGCCAGGTCGGCCCTCCCCATCACGCGGCAGAGGGACCGCCACTGCTCGATCTCCGCGATGGAGATGCAGAGCCACAGGTCGTCGCCGGCGCAGCGGTACGCCCCCTGCACCAGCTTGTAGTCGCGGTTGCCCAGGGTCGCGGCCACCCGGCCGTTGATGGTGTAGTCCATAATCAGCTCGCCCAGGTGCGGCATGAAGTTCTCCCCAAGGGAGATGTCTATGTACATGCCCTTGCCCGTCTTCTCCCTGTGGTGAAGGGCCATGATGGCGGCGATGGCCATGGTGACTCCGGTGGAGGCGTCCGATGGCACGGCGGCCGGGACGCCCTCCGCGTCCATGTCCGGGTAGCCCATGACCGACGCGTGGCCGTAGGCGGCCTCAAACTGCATCCCGAAGCCCCGGTATCCCGCCCAGGGCCCGGTGCGCCCGTAGCCCGTGGTGGAGATCATGATGAGGCGGGGGTTCCACTGGCTGACCACGTCCCACGTGAGGCCCAGGCGCTCAATGGAGCCCAGGGCGTTGTTCTCCATGAACAGGTCGCTTATCTCAATCAGCCTGCGCATGATGTCCTTGCCCTCAGGCGTGTGCAGGTCGGCGGTCATGGAGTACTTGCTGCGATTGTGGGCGTTGAAGTTGGCGGAGCGGTTCCAGGGTCTCGGCCCCGGGTCGCGGTCCGGGTACGTGGAAATGGGCCTCTTCTCCTCCTCCTCCTTGGTGGCTCTCGCAGGCCCGCGGCTGCCGACGGGCTTCACGTTGACCGACTCCACCCGTATCACCTCCGCGCCCATGTCTCCCAGGAACATCGTGGAGTAGGGACCGGCCAGGACGACCGTCATGTCGGCGATTCTGACGCCCTCCAGTGGGAGCTTGGCCTTCCTCTCCGACGGCGCAGGGACCGATGCCGCCGACCCGCGGCTCTTCTCGACCTCCGCCTTCACCTCGTCGTTGTGCTGGCCCAGCGTTGGAGCGGGTCTGCGAATCTGCCACCACGGCTCCTCCGTGACTATGGGCCGGCCGGTGTAGCGGAACTTGCCCGCCACCGGATGGTCTACCTCCACAAAGTACTTTCTGGCTTTGAGCTGCTCAAGGCCGTCCACCACGTCATCGATGTTGTTGATGCCTGCGGACGGAATCTCGAACTCCTGGCACGCGGCCACCACCTCGTTCCGGGTCCGCTGGAAAATCCACGGGAACCAGATGGTCTCCTCGAACTCCTCCTTGGCGTCCAGGTCAAGCTGCCCCATTGGAGGGGCAAACTTGGAGTCCGCAAGCTCCGGCATTCCCAGCATCGCGATGGTGCGCGGCCAGAACATCGCGCCCGCGGTGATGTTCACGTAGCCGTCGGCGCAGGGATATATGCCCGCCGGGTAGCCGATGCGGATGCCGCCCAGCCGCACGCCAACGTCGCCGGTGTACTGGTACTGGAGCAGCCCCACCATCCGCCCGTTGATGGAGGCCATCTGCGTCTCCAGTATGGACACGTCAATCTGCTGACCGCCCATGCCCTGGTACTCCCGCCCGTAGAAGGCGAACATGGTGGCCATGGCGGCGTTGTTGCCGGCCTGGTACTGCACGTGGTTGCCGCCCAGCCTGAGGGGGTACTTGTCCGGAAAGCCGGAGGCGTTCATCCTGCCCCCCATCGAAAAAAGCGTCAGCTCCGAGGCCAGGTAGTCCCGGTACGGGCCGGTCTGCCCGAAGTTGGAGATGGAGGTCATTATCAGGTTGGGGTTGATTTTGGACAGGGTGTCGTAGTCCAGCCCCAGGCTGGCCATCACGCCCGGCCGGAAGTTCTCCACCAGCACGTCGGCGCTCTTCACCAGCTCCTTGACGAGATCCACGCCCTGGGGCGTCTTCAGGTCAAGGGTGACGCTCCGCTTGTTGGTGTTGAGGTGCAGGAAGAGGCCGCTCTTCTCAGGATGGGGTATATCCTGGGGGAATGGCCCCTCGTGGCGGGCGTAGTCGCCGGTCCCGGGGCGCTCCACCTTGATCACGTCCGCGCCGAAGTCGGCCAGGAGCTTGGTGCAGTAGGGGCCGGCTATGCCGTGGCTGAGGTCGACTACGCGGAGGTCAGATAGGGGTTGTGCTTCCAGTTGCTGTGTCATGGCAATCCTCCCGTTCATAGAGAGTTCAAGGAGCTACGTGGCGATAGGATAGCATATTGGAGAAGTCGCTGTCTTTGCCCTTTTCGAGAAGCGCAACAACTGCCGTTTCAATGGTTGCAAAGCGGAGCGAGGCGCCCCGACACCGCTCATACTGAGCCTGTCGAAGTATGAGCGGTAGCAATTACGCCCGCTGTACTCCCGCTCTGGTTCGACATGCTCACCCCCGTATCAAGTACGGGGCAGGCTATGAGCGGAGAAAGCCTTTCTCTCCCCCTGAAGGGGGAGAGTCAGAGAGGGGGTGCCCCGTAGCCAAGACATGACAGTCTTTAGCCCCGCTTGCCCTCCGTGCTATTATAGGGCCATCGTGAACCAGAGCAAGATGGAGAAGACCCACCCGCCGGGCCAGTGGCTCAAGGTCGGCGACCTCAACGTCCACTACATGGACTGGGGAGGCGAAGGGCCGCCCGCCGTGGCCCTTCACGGCGCGGCGTCCTCGGCGCACTGGTACGACCTGACGATCCCGCACCTCCGGGACCGCGTGCGTATCATAGCCCCTGACCAGCGGGCCCACGGCAAGACCGACCAGCCCTCCACCGGCTACGACTGGCCCACCCTCGCGGGGGATGTCGTCGGGACGCTGGACGCCCTCGGCATAGAGCGCGCTGCTGTCATGGGCCACTCCTGGGGAGCGAGCGTTGCCCTGGCCGTGGCTGCCCTCCACCCCGACCGCGTCACCGCGCTTGCCATGATCGACGGCGGGTTCGCCGCCGCGCCCCGCGCCTCCAACGTGACCTGGGAGGAGTTCAGGGACCGGCTCAGCCCCAGGGACATCTACGGCCCCAGGGAGCGATACCTGGGCGCGCTCCGCGGCCAGTTCGAGCACTGCTGGAGCGACCAGCTTGAGTACATCGTGATGACGATGGTGCGCATCGACCCGGACGGCAGCGTCCATGAGCGTCTTGAGCTATCCAACCAGCATCAGATGCTGTGGGCGATGTTCTCGGACCCAGCCTACAACCTGATGCCCAGGGTGCAGTGCTCCGTCCTCATGGTGGCCGCCGAGGGACGGGCGGGCGCGAACCCGGAGTACCTCCAGCGACGCAGGCAGAACATGGAGGCGGCCCAGGCCGCAATGCCCAACAGCAAGGTGGTGTGGGTGAAGGACTCCGGCCACGACATAGGCTACGAGCAGCCACGCTTCCTGGCGGAGACCCTGGCGGAGTTCCTCGCGCCGTAGTCCCGCTCCATTCCTGCGGAGGCAGGAATCCAGGGGTGGGGATGTGGCCGTTACCACTGAGCCATACATTGTTTTTGGAATGACCTATGCAGGGGCGGTTCGCGAACCGCCCCTACAACGCGTCTATCAGCCCTGTGCAATACTGACCATGCCTGCGCAGGCAGGAATCCAGGGGTGGGGGGCTCCCGCCCGCCCTCAAGACTCCTCTGAGACCCTGACCAGCAGCTTCCCGAAATTCTCCCCTCGCATCAGGCCCATGAAGGCGCGGGGAGCGTTCTCAAGCCCGTCCACCACGTCCTCCTTGTACTTGAGCCTGCCGTCGCGGACCCAAGCGGTAAGACGCCGCAGGGCCTCCTCGTTGCGGTCGACGAACCTGCCCACAATGAACCCCTCCATAGTCGCCTGGCGCATCAGGAGATTGCGCAGGTTGCGTGGGCCGGTGTCCGGCGTCTCCAGGTTGTACTGGGACATCTGCCCGCAGATGGCGATGCGGGCGCGGTAGGCCAGAACCTCCATCACGGCGTCCGTCACAAAGCCGCCCACGTTGTCGAAGTAGACGTCAACGCCGTACGGGCAGGTCTCCTCCAGCCGCGCTCTCACGTCCTCCGTCTTGTAGTTGATACCGGCGTCAAAGCCAAGCTCCTGCGTGATGTAGTCGACCTTCTGCTGCGTGCCGGCCGTGCCCACCACGCGGCAGCCCGCCATGCGCGCCAGTTGCCCCACCACCGCGCCCACCGCCCCGGACGCCGCCGACACCACAACCGTGTCTCCCGGCTTGGGGCGTCCCACCTCGAACAGCCCGAAGTAGGCCGTCAGCCCGGGCATCCCAAGCACGCCCAAGGCCGTCGAGATCGGGGCCGCGCTCGGGTCCAGCCTGCGCAGGTTGTTGCCGTTGGAGACGGCGTAGTCCTGCCAGCCAAGCTGCCCATGCACTATCTCGCCGGTGGCGTAGTCCGCGCTGTTGGAGGCGACTATCCTGCCCACCGTGCCGCCCGTCATAACCTCGCCGATTTCCGTGGAGGCAGTGTAGGATGGGGCGTCGCTCATGCGGCCCCGCTGGTAGGGGTCCAGGGACAGCCACAGGTTGCGCACCAGCACCTGGCGCTCTCCAAGAGCGGGCATGGGCGCGTCCCTGACCTCAAAGTCCTCCTCAGTGGGATAGCCAACGGGCCGCGCTGCCAGCACAACCTGACGATTCACTCCCTCGACCATAGCTTGCACCTCTCTTCAGATATTGGATATGACTACGGGCGGATTCTATCACAACGGAGATTGTGGGTATCACATTGACCGCCTTTGCCTGGAGAAGCTAACATTCGACTTGAACGGAGCCGTGATGCAGATGTTTAAGCTTATTAAACCAACACTGATGTCGGCGTGGGTGGCCCATGCGCTGGCGTGGATAGCGGGCCTCCTGCTGGCCCTTGGGCCGGTGTACAGCGGGGAGTCCAACGGGGAGTCGAGCACCTCCACGCTTGTTGAAGTGGCCGGCGTCTACGGCATTTTCGTGCTTCTCGTGCCTGTGGCGCTCACGGGCGTCGTGCTGTGGGCCGTTTGGCGGGGCGCCGCCGGCGACGCGCTTCTATGGGGCGTTGCCCTGGGTCTTTCGGGTCTCTGCGTGCTGGCGGCCGGCTCTATCGGCCTGTTCTACGTTCCGGCGGCCCTTGCGCTGGTGGCTACGGCGGTAATCAACCCGGGCAAGCAGTCAAGCTAGGACGACGCGCTCGCCCTGTGCTGCGCCGCCTTCAGGGTGTTGCTCAGCAGCATTGCCACGGTCATCGGCCCCACGCCGCCCGGCACCGGGGTGATGGCCGCGGCCTTCTTCGAGACCTCCTCGTAGTCCACGTCACCCTCCAGCCGGTAGCCCCGTTGCCGCGAGGCGTCGTCAACGCGGTTGATGCCCACGTCTATCACCACCACGCCCTCGCTCACCATGTCCGCGGTGATGGCCCTGGCGCGGCCCATCGCCGCAATCAGGATGTCCGCCGAGCGCGTGACCTGCGGCAGGTCCTTTGTACCCGTGTGGCAGACTGTGACGGTGGCGTTGGCCCCGTCCTGCTTCTGCATCAGGAGCATGGCAACCGGCTTGCCAACGATGTCGCTGCGCCCGCACACCACCACGCTCTTGCCCTCCGGGCTGTGCCCCGTGCGCACAAGAAGCTGCTGGACGCCCGCCGGGGTGCCCGGCACAAACACCGGCCGGCCCTCCATCAGGCGACCCATGTTCACGGGGTGCAGGCCGTCCACGTCCTTGTCCGGGTCCATGGCGGCTATCACGGCGCGCTCGTCTATCTGGGGAGGCAGGGGCAGCTGCACCAGTATGCCGTGAAAGCGATCGTCGGCGTTGAGCCTCTGCACCTGCTCGATGGCCTGGGCTTGGGTGATGTCCTCGGGCAGGTTGAAGGTCTCCGAGAAGATGCCCACCTCGCTGCAGGCGCGCTCCTTGTTGCGGACGTACACCGCCGACGCGGGATCGTCGCCTACCAGCATCGCCGCCAGGCCCGGGGCGTAGCCGTGTTTGGCGGTGAACTCCTTAACGCCCTCGGCCACCTCCCCGCGTATGTCCTGGGCTATCTTGTTGCCGTCGATGATCAATGCGCTCAAGTGCGGCCTCCTAACCTGCAAATCCTCTGAACAGATAAAGCGCCTTTCTACCATCTGTCATTCCTGCGGAAGCAGGAATCTAAAGTAGAGGGGCAGAGGTTCCTGCTTTCGCAGGAACGACGGTTTTCAGAGGTTTCCTGAAGAGTCACGGGAATCGTAGCACACTAGAACCCTGGCAACAACGCAGTGGACACCCCTTGAGCCGCGAGAATATAATTGACGCACCCAGCTACAAAGTGCGCAGCAGGAGGCCCCGTGTCACGTCTATCCCAGCTTCTCCAGGCCGGCGAGTTCGTCGTCACTGCGGAGATCAACCCTCCCAAGGGGGTGGACCTGACCGACACCCTGGCCAGGGCGGAGGTCATGCGCGGGCTGGTGGACGCCGTGAACATCACCGACCACCAGGGCTCCCACATGAGCGTCAGCCCCCTTGCTCTTGCGCCCCTGATTCGCGAGCGGAGTCTGGAGCCCATCCTCCAGGTTACGTGTCGGGATCGAAACCGCATCGCCATCCAGGGCGACCTGCTGGCCGCGCACGTCCTGGGCGTCGAGAACCTCCTGTGCCTGACGGGTGACCCCGTCGGCGCGGGCGACCACCCGGAGGCCAAGACCGTCTTCGATCTCGACTCCATCAGGCTGCTCCAGGCCGCCGACTCCCTTGCGAATGGCAAGGACCTGGGCAACAACCCCCTGAGGGGCGCGCCCAGCTTCTACCTGGGCGCGGCGGTCAACCCCTTTGCCAGCGAGCTGGCCGACGAAATCATCCGCATGGAGGAGAAGATTGAGGCCGGGGCGCAGTTCTTCCAGACACAGGCCGTCTTTGATATGGAGCAGATGATTGAGTTCATGGCGAGAGTGAGGGCCTTCGGCGCGCCGGTCATCGCCGGCATAATCCTCCTCAAGTCGGGCGACATGGCCCGTTTTATGAACGAGCACCTTCCCGGCGTCCACGTCCCGGACGACCTGATAGCAGAGATGGACGCCGCCGGGGACAAGGAGCAGGCGGGGGTCGATATAGCCGCCCGCATCATCCGGGAGGCGCGGGACATCTGCGACGGCGTCCACGTCATGGCCATCGGCTGGGAGCGGCTCATACCCCGCGTCCTGGAGGCCAGCGGCGCGCCTGCCCGCGAGAGGGTGCAGTGAGCGCATGCTGACCGTAGGCGTGGACATCGTGGAGCTGTGGCGCATAAAGGCGGTCTACGAGCGATGGGGCCAGCGCTTCCTGGACCGCATCTACACGCCGGAGGAGCAGGCCTACTGCCGGGGGCGCATCCCCCAGCTTGCCGCTCGTTTCGCCGCTAAAGAAGCCGTGATGAAGGCCCTGGGCACCGGCATCCGGGGCGTCGGCTGGAAGGACATCCAGGTGACTCGAAGGCGCGGCGGCCCTCCCCAGATAGCCCTTCACGCCCGCGGCAAGGCCAGGGCGGAGCGCATGGGCGTCACGCAGGTTGCCATCAGCCTCTCCCACTCCCGCGAGTACGCCGTGGCCTCCGTAGTGATGAGCGTGGATGAAGATAGTCACGGCTGAGGAGATGCGCCGCATTGAGGAGCGGTGCGTCCGGCAGGGCGTCCCCCTGGATACCCTCATGGAGAAGGCGGGGCTGGCCGTGGCACAGAAGGCCCGGGAGTATCTGGGCGACGTGCGCGGCCTCCCTGTCCTGGCGCTCATTGGCCCCGGCAATAACGGCGGCGACGGGCTGGTGGCCGCTCGCCACCTCAACGACTGGGGCGCCGACGTCGTTGCCTATCTTGCTCTCCCCCGCAGTGGAGACGACCCCAAGCTGGGCCTGCTGCGCGACCTCGGCGTGCCCGTCGTCATGGTGGAGGAGGACGACTCGTTTGAGCTGCTGGACGGCCTTCTGGCAAGGGCGCGCCTGGTGATCGACGCTGTGCTGGGCACGGGCCGGTCGCGGCCCATCGAGGGGCGGCTGGCTGAAGTCCTCTCTCGTCTGACGGAAGCCAGGGCGCGGGACAGCCGTCTAAGGCTCATGGCTATTGACCTTCCCACCGGCCTCAACGCCGACACCGGAGAGGCCGACCCCCTGTGCCCGGCCGCGGACGTGACTGTAGCCCTGGGCTATCCCAAGGTGGGGCACTACGCCTTTCCCGGGGCGGAGCGCGCGGGCCAGTTGGAGGTGGTGGACATCGGCATTCCGCCGTCACTGGATGACGACGTGCTCCAGAAGCTGATAACCCCTGAGCGAGTCAGGGACGTCCTCCCCCGCAGGCCGCAGAACGCCCACAAGGGCACGTTTGGCAAAGTGCTGGTAATCGCCGGCTCCCGGAGATACATCGGCGCGGCGTACCTGGCCTGCCAGGGCGCGGCGAGGGTGGGCGCGGGGCTGGTGACACTGGCGGCGCCCGAAAGCCTGCTGCCGGTCTTCGCCGCCAAGCTCACGGAGACCACCTTCCTCCCCCTGCCGGAGAGGGACGGCGCGCTGTCTCCCGAAGCCTCGGAGCTTGTGCTGTCGGAGGCCCAGGGCTACCAGGCGCTGCTTGCGGGCTGCGGCCTTGGGCAGTCCCCGGACGTGTCCGCGTTCCTACGCCAGACGCTCCTCACCTACCGCTACAACGGCCCTCCGCTTGTCCTGGACGCCGATGCCCTCAACATCCTGGCCGGGGTCCCGGAGTGGTGGAAGCAGCTGAGGGCGGAGGCCGTGGTCACGCCCCATCCTGGAGAGATGTCGCGGCTCACGGGGACGGACTCGGCGCAGGTCAACGCCGACCGCCTGAACACCACGAGAAAGAGCGCGGCGCAGTGGGGCAAGGTCGTGGCGCTGAAGGGGGCGCACACCGCCGTCGGCTCACCGGATGGTCGTGTGCTGGTGAGTCCCTTCGCCAACCCCGGCTTGGCCTCCGCGGGCACGGGCGACGTGCTGGCCGGGGCCATTGCGGGCCTCTTGGCCCAGGGCGTATCGCCCTACGCCGCCGCCGCGTGCGGCGTCTACCTGCACGGCGCAGCCGGGGAGTCTGTGAGGTCGGAGCTTGGCGAGTCTGGCACGTTGGCAACTGACCTGCTGCCCCAGCTGCCTCGCGCCATCAAACGTCTGCGGGGATAAAGGCCACCCGCAGACCATTCCTGCGCAGGCAGGAATCCAGGAGGGGCGGAGTGTGGACTCCCGACTTCACGGGAGTGACGAAAGGCCATAGTCATTCCGGCAGAAGCCGGAATCCAGGGACGTTCACCAAAGGCATCGTAGTCTTGCTGACTTAGACCTTAGATTCTTCACTGCGCGCAGTTTACCCTGAGCGCAGCCGAAGGGCTCCGTTCAGAATGACGGTGAGCCCAGGCAGTTGTATGCACAGAGGAGCCCTCTGCATAACTCAGCCAGGAGCGGACTATGCCGCTTGGTATAGCATGATAGCCGTGCTATCATGCTATCGTGATCGTCTCATTCAAAGACGGCGGTACTGAGGATGTCTTCAACGGGCGAGCCACTCAAATGGCGCTGCGGACATGTCCCACGCCGGTATGGAGAGTGGCTCAGCGCAAGCTAGACCAACTCGATTCCGCCTCCGTACTGGGCGATCTTCAAGTACCTCCTGGCAACCGTCTCGAAAGGCTGACCGGAGATCGACGGGGGCAACACAGCATCCGCGTCAACGAGAGATATCGCATCTGTTTCATGTGGACCGATGCAGGCCCCGCCGAAGTCGAGATAATTGACTACCATTGAAAAGGAGACTGAGTATGGTGCGGATTCCTACCGACAGAGAGCCGACGCATCCAGGCGAGATGTTACTGCAAGAGTTCCTCCAGCCCCTTGGGATGACCCAGCGCGATCTGGCAAGCGCGATTCAGGTGCCCTATCAGCGGGTCAACGGAGTCGTCCGGGGGAAACGCAGTGTCACACCCAGCACCGCCTTGCGACTGTCCAGGTTCTTCGGCACTTCTCCGGATTTCTGGCTGAGCCTGCAACTCCGTTGGGACCTCTACCACGCCGAGCGTATCGAGGCGGAACAGATCAAGAGCATCCGGCCTCATGATCCGGTCAATGCGCTTCAAGGACCTGCCGGCCGATAAAGGATGAGCTGTGTTGACCACTAAAACCGCTACCCCTGGAACACCAACCAGCACAGGCAGTTGTATGCACAGACGCGCCTTCTGTATAATTCAGACAGGGAGGGGGCGATGCTGCTGGCCATAGACATCGGGAACACCAACGTGACTCTGGGCGTCTTCCGGGACGAGGAGCTCCTGGCCACATGGCGTCTGGCCACGGACACCCACAAGTTCCCCGACGAGTACGGCCTGCTTCTCCACAACCTGCTGCCCATCAAGGGCGTCAGGCCCCAGGACATCGACAGCATTGCCATCTGCAGCGTTGTGCCGCCCCTGACCGGAGTGTTCGAGGAGTTGGGCAACACCTACTTCAACGTGCCCGCGCTGGTGATCGGCACGGGCACTCGCACGGGGGTCAAGATACTCTACGACAACCCCCGGGACGTGGGCGCGGACCGCGTTGTCGACGCCGCCGCCGCCTTCAACCTGTACGGAGGCCCGGTCATTGTGGTGGACTTCGGCACCGCCACCGTCTTCGACGCCGTGTCCAGGGACGGCGAGTATCTTGGCGGCGCGATTGCGTCGGGCATCCGGCTCACCGCCGAGGCCCTCTACGAGCGCACGTCCCAGCTTCGCCGGGTGGAGCTTGTCCCGCCCAGGACGGCCATCGGTCGCAGCACCGCGGCCAGCATCCAGTCCGGCATCGTCTTCGGTCACGTGGGCATGGTGGAGGCGATGGTGCGCAGGTTCAAAGCGGAGATGGAGGGGGATACCAAGGTGGTCGCCACCGGCGGTATGGCCCCACTGGTTGAGTCGGAGACTACGATTTTCGACGCTGTAAATCTGGAACTCACCCTGGTTGGCCTGCGGCTCATCTACGACATCAACACCAAAGCCAAGGCCGCGAGCACGGAGGGATAGCATGAACAACCCGCTTAGAGACAGCCACATCGTCCTGGGAGTCACGGGGAGCATCGCCTGCTACAAGGCCGCCGACATCGCCAGCAAGCTCACCCAGGAGGGCGCGCACGTGGACGTCATCCTGACCCAGGGCGCAGGCAACTTCATCACGCCCCTGACCTTCCGCAGCCTCACCCACAGGCCCGTGGTTACCGATATGTTCGACACCCAGTCTGAGCTGGCCGTGGAGCACGTGGCGCTGGCCCACCGGGCCGACCTGATCCTGGTGGCCCCGGCGACCGCGCACTGCATGGCGAAGCTGGCCCACGGCATGGCCGACGACCCCCTGACGACGACCGTCCTGGCCTCCTCCGCGCCCCTGGTCGTCGCGCCCGCGATGGACGGCCACATGTACGACAGCCCGGCCACCCAGGAGAACATCGCCAAGCTGCGTGACCGGGGCGCATTCATCATCGGTCCGGCGGCGGGCCGGCTGGCCTCCGGCCTGAGCGGAATGGGACGCCTTGTGGACACGGCGGAGATCGTGGACAGCCTGTACGGGATCATGGGGCGCAACGGCGACCTGGCCGGCAGGCACATTGTGGTCAGCGCGGGCGGCACCCAGGAGCCAATTGACCCGGTGAGGGTGATAACCAACCACTCCTCCGGCAAGATGGGCTACGCCCTGGCCCAGGCGGCCCGGGACAGGGGCGCGCGGGTGACCCTGGTGACCGCGCCCACTGCCCTGCCCAGGCCCGCGGGCATCGAGATGCGACACGTGACCTCGGTCGCCTCCATGCGGGAGGCCGTGCTGAGTTCATGCGTCGGCGCGGACGCCCTCATTATGGCCGCGGCCGTCAGCGACTACCGGCCGGCGCAGATAGCCGAGCAGAAGATCAAGAAGCAGTCGGACGGCGAGGGCATGACGCTGGAGCTGGTGAAGAATGCCGACTTCTTCCTTGAGGTGCCCAAGGGCGTGCTGCGCATCGGCTTCGCCGCCGAGAGCGAGGACCTTCTGGCCAACGCCCGCACAAAGCTGGAGGGGAAGGACCTGGCCCTCATTGCCGCCAACGACATCACCGCGCCGGACAGCGGCTTCAACGTGGACACCAACAAGGTGATCCTCCTGGACCGCGACGGCGGGGTGGAGGAGCTGCCCCTGATGAGCAAGTACGACGTGGGGCACAGCATACTTGACCGGGTGGCCAGGCTGCTCTCCGCAGCGCCCGTTTCTTGACACTCCTCCGACTCAGCCTTAAGCTTTGAATTGAGGGCCCGTAGCTCAGTGGTAGAGCGGTCGGCTCATAACCGATTGGTCGTAGGTTCGATACCTGCCGGGCCCACTACGCAAACTAATTTATGCAGTTTGAGTTCCGCCAAGCGCGTAGAGTTTTGACACATGATCCTCGTGGGGTACATGCATTGAAGGCACTAAAAAGATATGGCGAGGAAATAGTTGAATATGAAGGCGTAGCTGACATTACTTTCGCCGAGGAGCCTGGGAAAGTGTACAAAGGCTACTTCGAAGCGAGGCAGTCGAGAACAGGGGGCATCGCTATCGGCTTTGTACCGCTCTTGAACGACGAGGATTATCCGAGCGGTTCTATCACGTTAGATTTCTACAGCCCGAATTTCTATGGTCACGACTTGGAAAACTGGGTACTGACGACCATCGGAGAAACATCAGCCGTCCCGAAAATAGGCTTTTTCAGCGCACCAGGCGGAGTTGCAGAACCTGCTGTAGTTTTTGGAGCGTCAGGTCTAAGGGCTCGACGCAAGGGGGTTGTGGAAGCTGTGTACTACAAGGCGCGGTTTCTGGTTTCGAACCTATTTTGGCACCTGGGACATAATGTCCCTAACCACTTAACCTTTGAGGCTAACGGCTTGAAAGTCACGATCACTCCAGTTGACGATTACTTAGAGACTGCAGACAGTGTCAAGTCCACAAGGGGAATAGCTCCAACTGCAGCTGTTCTGCTGGAGAGTTCTGATCACCGTAGTCGATCTCTAGAAGAATATGCCGATTTCATGAACATTCTAATTTCTACATTTAGGCTCGTGACTGGCAACAGAATTGACTGGTACTTTGGTGAAGCTTTAGAGGGCCAATCAACAGAACCTCTGGAAAGGATTCATAAGGACGCCGTGACTGGCCCCTTTTCCAAGACGATTAGGTTCAGTGCCACCTCTCTTCTCTTGGAAGGAGTCATAAGTGCATTTTTTAGCGATGACTGCAAGCCAATAAAGCAAGAAGACCTAAAGAAATTGATCGATTACTTTGTCAATTGTTGCGACGAGACTTCTTACCTAGAAGCGCGAGGTCTATTGGCTTCGACGCTAGCCGACTTAATCGTCTTGACCCATGCAGAAGTAAAAGATAGTCAGAACGTCATGAAGGAGGAGGATTTCAACAGTCAAATCTTGCCTGCCCTGCAGACGGCTATCGAGAGTCTTGAATTGCCGGAGTTGTCGGATGAGCTACGAGAACGCGCCCAACAGGAACTTAGAGGTGCATATCGCAATCCTTTCCGCAAGCGCCTTAATCTTTTGGTCAAGGAATGTAACCTATCATTAAGCTCCAAGGACCGCGGCAGAGCCGTGGATATAAGGAACAAATTAGTACACGAAGGTAAATTCCTCTCAGGGAACAGGGAAGATTGGTACGGAGAATATGGCTTCATGATCTGGTTGGACTTTGTGGCTCTTTGCAGACTTGCAGGTTACGATGGCGTACTGCCACCATCAATAACGAATTAGCGCCGTAGGTGTGTACAGATGTCTTGTGAACAAAGATGATATCCTAGCCGAGTTCCAGGCCCATAAGCAGACCTTGGCGAAGCGCTTTGGAGTAACCGGGCTCGCTTTGTTCAGTTCCTACGCCCGTGTCTGGCCTTAGATGGACGACCAGTATGGGCCTACCATATATTCTAGCCAACTCACCTAAGCCGAATTGTTTTATGGCAGAATGGAGCCCACAGATATGGGTCTAAAGCGTTGGGTGAGCATATTCGTGGTTGCGCTGATGGCGGCCGCTACTCTGGTTGCCTGCGAAGTTCAGATCGGCAACTTCGGGGCGAGCATTGGTAATGATCCCAGCTTCACCATAACAATGTACCAGGGCCAGGACGCCATCGGCGGCGAAACGGTTACCCTGGAGGAGGTCCAGGATAAAGGCCCGCTCGTCCTCTACTACTTTGATGCGGAATGTGAGCGGTGTCCTCATGGTCTGCAGGTTTTGCAGAGTTTCTACGCCGAGAATCAGGACGGACCTACAGTGCTGGCAGTTTTCATTGGTCATCTGACCGGCAAGGGGAATGCTGAGGACGCCAGGAGGCTACTGGCGGAGGCCGGAGCGGCCTTCCCGGCCGGGTTCACCACGGACGCATTCGTCATTGATGAGTACAACCTGGAAAGGCTGCCCACCACTTCCTTCTACAAAGGAGGCGGGCACTACCTAAAGAAGCTATCGGGCGGACTGTTGGAAAGCGACCTGCGGAAAAATGCTGAGGAAATACAGAGATGAGTGATTGGTGGCCCCCGCTATCGGTTGGCGCCAGATTGACGCCCAGCTAGGAGTTGCGTATCAGTTGCTTGCCGTTGTCGTAGTGGGCACAGGGACAGTGGCGACCGGGAGGAGGACGGTGAGCTGAAGGAGAAGCTGGACCAGGCCATCTCGGCAATGAAGGAGGACGGCTCTCTAAACGCCCTCATCAGGAAGTGGTTCGACGAGGACGCCGCGACCTTCTAGTGCCTCCCGCTAGCGGCGGAGGCGTTCCGGCAGCTTGGGCGGCGCGGACAACACGAAGAAGAGCGACCCTATCCCCGTGAGGGCAGCTATGATGACGAAGGGGACGCGGTAGCCATCGAATATGTCTGCCATGTAGCCTGCAAAGAGCGGCCCGCCGGTCATGCCCACCATCACTATCAGAGACGAGAACCCCATGATGGTGGCAAAGGCGGCGCGCCCGAAGTAGTCCGCGCGAATCGTGGTCATCATTGGCCCGCGCAGGCCCCACGCCGTCCCGTGCAGCACGGCAAAGACCAGGACCGGCAGGATGGTGGTGGCATAGGCCAGCGTGACCAGGGCTGAGGCGTGCATCAGCATTGCTATGGCGCACAGCATACGTTTGCTGAACCTGTCGCCCAGGAACCCGCCACCCACCTGCCCGATGATGTTGAACGTTGTCATCACCGACACCGCGCCAGACGCCGCCGTTATTGAAAGCCCGGCGCTCTCGATTACGTGGGGCACAAGGTGCAGGGATACCGCGCCCACCGTCAGCAGCGCCATTGCGTGCCCCATGCCCAGCAGCCAGAAGACGGGCGTCCGCATGGCCTCCCTGGCGGTGAAGCCGCCCACGTCGTCCCCATCCGGCGCGCCGCCGTCCCCGGAGTAGTCTCCCGTGGGCATTGTGTCGCCGTCGGGCAGGTAGCCGTACTGCTCCGGCCTCTGTCGGAACAGCTGGGCGAGGGGAAAGCCGAGCAGGATGATGAAGACCCCGGAGTAGAAGGCCGTCGGCCTCCAGCCAAGGGTGCTCAGGGACAACGCGACCGCGGGCACAAGCAGCCCGCCGATTCCGAAGCCGCTCATGGCGATGCCCATTGCCACGCCGCGACGCCTCTCGAACCAGTTGACCACCGTAGTCGCCACCGTCAGGAACCCCGCCACGCTGGAGCCCAGGGCCATCAGCAGGAAGGTCACGTAGTAGTCCAGCACGGAGTCCGTGTAGCTGAACATGATGAACCCTGCGCCAAAGAGGAGCATTCCAAGCCTGACCATAATCCGGGGGCCAAAGCGGTCGATGAGCCAGCCCTGCAAGGGGCCCAGTAAGCCGCTCTCGGCGCGTGACAGGGCGAATGCGCCGGAGAGCATGGCGCGGCTCCAGCCGAACTGCGCCTGCAAAAGGGGGAAGTAGGCGGTGAAGCTGTGGATCATCAGCGACCCGACTATCATCTGAAGAGTGAAGCCGCCGGAGACTATCCACCACCCGTAGAAGACGCGGGAGGCCCGGCGCTCCTTCCTTCCCGCGCCTAACGATACGCCGGCCATTCAGTGTCCCGTTGCATCATATCCAGAGTATCCTATCACAAGACGGGGGCTATGGGCACAGGGGTGGGGTCTGTATCCTCAAAGCGCGCCGGGAATCAGGGTGGATCCGAGGTATGGACAATATCAACCCCACCTGCTATCCTCACTCTCTGAATGTGGGATGAATAGAGGTCGTAGTGCTTACACTCACCGGAAAATACAGATGGCTGCCACTGGCTTTGTGCCTGTCCATGGCCGCCGTCATGTTTGCCGCCTGCGGCAGCGAAGAGGCGGCCACCAGCACGCCTACGACGAGCCCAACCGCCACGACTGCTCCTACCTCCGCTCCCGCGGCCACGGACGCTCCACAGGCTACATCGATGCCCGCCGCCACGGATGCGCCCCAGGCCACCATGGCGCCCACGGCCACGGAAGAGCCCCCCAAGATGATGGTAGAGGTGGGCAACAAGCCGGGACAGATGGCCCCGGACTTTGACCTGGCAACCGTGGAGGGAGCGCAGGTCTCCCTGAGCGGCCTGCAGGGGCAGCCAACGGTGCTCTACTTCTTCGCCACGTGGTGACCGGTATGCCGTGCGTCGTTGGCGCAACTGAAGGATGTCCACCCCGAATACGCCGACCGCGTGAACTTCCTCGCGGTGAACGTGGACCCCGGGGAGAGCGCCGAGAAGATTCTGAACTACAAGAACTCCGAGGGCTTCACTTGGCCCATGACCACCGCCGATACGGACACGCTGAGGGCCTACGGCGTCAACAAGCAGGCTACCTACGCCACCCTGGACAGCAACAGCATAATCATTGAGGGCGTCACCTCCGCCAGCCATAACGCAGACGACTGGCGGAAGCTCTTTGACGGCCTCCTTGGCTCCTAACCCCTGAGCTTACGCCCGGGGGTTCTCACCCGGCGGCCAGCGTTCGTTAGGAATGATATGAACAAGTCTAATCCAATCCCGCGAAGCCTGCCCCGTACTCGATATGGGGGCGGGAGTCCCCACCCCGCCTCTCCTGGATTCCTGCCTACGCAGGAATGGTGGTGAAGGTGTCACTAGGCGGAATGGTCTTGTTCCCAACTTGTTCAGAGGATCCTTATGGAGGTGTCCTTTCATGAACAACCAGAGGTTCTTCGGACTAGCTCTCATACTACTCGGGGCCATCTTCCTGTTGTCGGAGGTTGGCGGGATCAGTTTCTCAATCTGGCAGTGGTGGCCGCTGTTCCCAATAGCCGCCGGGGTAGTCGGCGTCTCAAGCGGCAACTGGAAAGGCGGCCTCATCGTCATCGCCGTCTTCTCCGCGTTCCTGTTCAACAACCTTGGCTTCATCAGGATTGACTTCTCGTTCCTCTGGCCGATAGCGCTCATAGCCGGCGGCGCGGCAATCTTCTTTGACCGCGGGTTCTTCGGCAGCAACAGAAGTGCCGACGTAGGCGATGAGCTCAACGTTGCCAGCATCTTTTCCGAAAGCAGCCAGACCGGCGCCGGCAAGGGCTTCCGCGGAGGCAACGTCTCCGCCACTTTCGGCAGCGCCGAGATCGACCTCCGCTCCGCCGACGTGGTTGACGGCACAGCCACGGTCAACGCCAGCGCGCTCTTCGGCAGCATCAATCTGCGGGTTCCCCCCGACTGGGCGGTCGACATTCGCTCCTCCGCCGTGTTCGGCAGCATAGAGACGAAACGCCCCGAGCCCTCAGAGCCCAAGGCAAGGCTGATTGTCACGGGATCATGCTGGTTCGGGGGGATACAGATAACGTCCTGAGGTAGCGATCCCTTCGGCGGGAGGCCCCCTCCCATCAAGGCGCTTCAGCCTGACGAGCAACTCAGCTAGGAATGGTCTGAACAAGTCCATAGGCGTACCCTAATCCGCTCGGTTAGACCCTTCGACAAGCTCAGGGCGAGCGGATTAGGGGGTATTTCTACAAGAGATACCACCTTTCAGAGGTTTCTCAGGAATAGTCTGAACAAGTCCAGTCCACGCCCCACCCCTCCTGGATTCCTGCCTTCGCAGACCTTTGAAAAACCTCTTCCCCTTGAAGGGGGAAGATTGAGATGGGGGTGAGCCGTGCGGGGGCACGCCTCTTTTTTTGCCCCCATCCTGACCTTCCCCCGCTTGCGGGGGAAGAGATTTAGGATTATTCAAAGGTCTGCCTACGCAGGAATGACGGGACGGGAAAGCGGCCTACCCCTCTTCTACGGGAAACAGCACCACTCTGATGTACATGTCTTCAGTCAAGTAGCGCTGGGCCGCGGCCTCAATATCCTCCAGAGTCAGGGCGTCCAGCAGCTCATCAAAACCTACTATCTCCGCGAACGGCTCGCCCCGCTGCGCCGCAAACCTGATCTCGCGGAGCCAGAACCCGTTGTCCCGCAGGTCCTCCTCGCGGGAGGTGCGGAAAAGCTCCTTGGCTTTATCCAGGTACTCCTGCTCGCCGCCCGCGCGAAGCCATTCCACCTCATCCAGGACTTCACCAAATAGCTCCTCTGTGCGAGAGGGGTCGCTGCCGAAGACGGTGTAGATCAGGTACTCTTCATCCGGCAGGCTGGAGCCGCTTGCGCTCACCCAGATGCTGTAGGTTCCGCCCAGCTCCTCCCGCACCCGCTCCCGCAGACGAATCCCCAGCATCTCGCCTGCAACTTCGATGGTGAGGGCCTCCCGGCGGCTCCACTCCATGTCACCGGCGTACAGCAGGACCGTGTTGCTGCGCGGCTCGATGCCGCTGCGGACAACGAGGTCCTCCACCCCCTTAGGCGGGTCTATGCCGTGGTCAATCCACTCCTCGGCGCGGCCGGTGGTCGGCAGGCTGGCCAGGTACGTCTCTGTCAACGACCGCAGGTTGTCCCAGTCAAAAGCGCCCACAAAGACAAAGGTTGAGTCGCCCAGGTCCGAGAAGCGGTCGGCGTACACGGCCTCCGCGCGCTCCATGCTCAGCTCCTCCAGCAGCTCGACGGTGAGTGGCCGAGCGCGGAGGTGCTCCTGGCTCAGCACGGTGTTCACTTTGTCGAAGAGGGCCTGGTCCGGCTGGGCCGCGTTGAACTCGGCGACGCTGCGGAGTCTCGCCTCGTACTGTGCGTAGAAGGCCGGGTCCAGCCGGGGCGCAGTCGCATAGAGCGTAATGAGCTGGAACATGGTCTCCATGTCCTCAGGCGAGGCGTTTCCAGCAAAGCCCTCAAACAGCTCCCCAATGTAGGGGGACACCTGTACCCTCTTGCCGGCCAGCAGCTTCTCCAGCGCCACGCTGTCATGCGGCCCGACGCCGCTTCCGGCAACCAGCTGGGAGGCGAACTGAGCCGAAACGTGGTCTGCGTCTGCCACCAGAGAGCTCCCGCCCGGGCTGAATGCCCTGAACTCCACCTCGTCGTCGCGGAAATCCGTCTGCTTGGCAATCACGGTGATGCCGTTGGACAGAGTCCACCTCTGCGCGTCTATGGACTCTATCTGCTCTTCAGCGGTGATGTTGCCCGGAGCCGGGATTGTCGCCAGAAGCGGCACGTCGCCCAGGTCGTCCGCGTAGGGGTCCACCTCCAGCCTGTGGGCCGTCTCCAGTTGTGCCAGGGTCGCCGCTGTCAGGTCGACGTCGGAGCTTGCCTCAGTCTCTGCGGGTCGCACGACCAGGAGCGCCGTGTCCTGGGACTTGCTCCAGGCCTCTGCCACTCTATCGAAGTCCTCCACGGAGATTTCAGACATCACCTCCTGATACAGCGCCCACTCGGCCTCTGCGCCCAGGGCCGGCGTGCCGCTAAGGAAGTGGTTCGCGTACTCGTCGGCCAGGCTCGCGGACGGTATCTGGTCACG
Organism: Dehalococcoidia bacterium; assembly: GCA_034422115.1. Lineage (GTDB taxonomy): Bacteria > Chloroflexota > Dehalococcoidia > Lucifugimonadales > UBA2985 > DAOUJW01. Next base: position 34,048 of record DAOUJW010000021.1, read on the forward strand.
CTGCTTGTACCGGCTCTCCACCGTCCTCAAAAGGTTGCTCTTTTCCCGGGCCAGTTCACCCTCAGTGAAGCCGTAGAGTCTGATCCGCAGCAGCTCCTCCAGCACAGCCTCCAGGCCGCGCTCAATGCCGCCCGGGTTCACCCAGGCCGCGAACTGTACGATGTCCAGCGACTCCACATACGGCGAACGAACGGAGTTGGCCACCAGGTATGGCGGATCTGCTGCCTGGGCGCGCTCGAAAAGCCTCGCGTTCAGCATCATTACGGCCAGCCTTTCGACCACAAAACGCCGGAAGGCCGATTTGTCCTGGCCCTTGTCGGGGGCCAGCTTTCTTATCAGAACGAACTGGCTGCCGGGCGACTCGGCGTCCGTGAACACCTCTATCCACGGCTCCTCGTGGCTCTCATAGTCGAAGCTCGGCCTGTTGGTGGCGGGCGCAACCGCGGCGCGCTCCTGGCCGGCCTCGCCCTCCGGCGGCGGCGCAAAGTGCTGCTTGATCTTGGCTTCCATTTCATCAGCGTCAAAGTCTCCCACTGCCACCACGGCCATCAGGTCGGGCCTGTACCACCGCTCGTAGTACTCTCTCAGATGCTCCGCCGTCGCGGCCTCAATCACCTCAGTCAGGCCAATGGGGCTCCGGTGGGCGTAGAGCGAGTCGCCGAAGAGCAGCTGAAGCAGGTTGTCCTGGAGGCGCGAGTAGAAGCCCTGGGACAGACGCCACTCCTCAAGCACCACGCCGCGCTCCAGATCAACCTCGTCCGGGTCGAAGGAGATTGCGTAGGCCCAGTCGCTGAGAATCTGGAATGCGGTCTCGGTAACCTCGGGGTCGTCGGTCGGGACCTCAAGGAAGTACAGGGTGTCATCAAAGCCGGTGCGGGCGTTCAGGTCCGGGCCAAAGGCGCTGCCGAGGGACTCAAGGTAGTCGATGATCTCCTGCTTGGCAAAGTGCTCAGTGCCATTGAACGCCATGTGCTCCACGTAGTGCGCCAGCCCCCGCTGGTGCTCCTCTTCATGGACGGAGCCTGCCCTGACCACCAGCGATATATGCGCCCGGTCCTGGGGCTCCTCATTGTGCCTTATGTAGTAGCTCAGGCCGTTGGAAAGGACACCGCGGACCACCAGGGGGTCAAAGTCCAGCGGAGCCTCGACTATCGGTTCAGGCGTTGGCGTCGCCGTGGGTTGCGGAGTTGGCGTTGGTGTGGGCGACGGCGTAGGAGTGGGAGTGGCAGTGGCCGGAATTGGCGTGGCAGTAGGAGCGGGCGTTGGGGTGTCCGTGGCCGCGGGCTCCGGCGTCGCCGTGGCCGTAGGCGCGGGGGTGTCGGTAGGCGACGGTGTTGGCGTGGGTGAGGGGTCCGGTTCGCACGCCACCAACAAGGCCACCATCAGGGCGACTAATACAACTGCTGCCACCGGCTTGAGGTTCTTGATCATCTATCTCCTTGTCTCCTGGTTGCCGCTCCAGCGGTATCAGCCCGCGTGTTCACGGAGCTATATCGGCTTGCGCTCGTACAAATATCGCCTGTCCACCCCGCGACTGCGGCAGATTGGACAGGCCTTGATCTCATTGTGCCACCTGACGGCTTGGGCTGGCAAGCGCGGGGACGGGATATCTGGTCCCTGCGAGTGCAGTGGTGGTATTCGCAGGATAGGAGCACGAGTGTGAAGGAAGGACTGTGGAGCTGCCGGAGCCGAACCGCCACGTATCGCTACTCAGTCGCAATATGGGATTCAATCGCATAAGCGTACTAAATCGAACAACCCGCCAAGGGCAGCAGATATATTGGAGCCATGTCGTATTCCTGCAGATTGAGCGCAGCGCTAATCGCAGTCAAGATGATGGGTTGACGTTTGGCCTCCTTCTCGGTATTGTATTGATACATCATATCATTAGATGCTGTCAGGGGACTGGTCATGCTTGGGCGAATGAGCCGGGGAGTGGACATCACAAATGCGTTTCCACTTCCCCTGGTGAGACCGATATATTGAATTGCGGGAGGTTCACAATGGATTCAGTCATAGAAGCCTGGCGAGAGCAGGTGCAGGCCCACGACCGGGACATGGTCGCCCTGCGAGGCGGCGGACACGGGCAAGGTCAGGGATCTGGTCGTCCCGGCGGCTTTGGGTACGCAAACAGGCCCCTGGACCCCTACCGCACCGACGACGAGGCGCTGAATGCGCTCTTCGCGGCTCTGGGTTCGGGTACGGAGGTGCTTGACGTCGGAGGTGGCGCGGGCCGCTTCGCTTTGCCACTGGCTACGCGGGCCAAGAGGGTGACCGTAGTAGAGCGCTCATCGGACTCAGTTGAGCTGCTGAATGCTCGAGCGGCAGAGGCCGGCATCACCAACATAACCGTCATCAATGAGCCTTGGGAATCAGCGGAGGCGCCGGTCGCGGACATGGTGCTCTGCTCCCTTGTGCTCCACCACGTCCAGGAAGCCGAGCCCTTTATAGGGAAGCTGCAACAGTACGCAACGGACCGCGTGGTGGTCCTTGAGATGGGTGAAACACCCGGAGCTATGGACAGACCCTTCTACGAAAGGGTTTACGGCTTCACCCCTACTCCGCTGCCCGGGCTTGCCAGGGTAATGGAGCTGCTGTGGGCAATGGACATCTACCCAGACGTGGAGATGATCACGCCCGAGCCCGTGGTGGTGGACACCGACCGGGATACAGCGCTGGAGCAGCTCAGGCGCAGGCTGGCCGTTCAAGAAGGGACCGCGCAGGAGGAACGCCTGCGCGCCGCGGCAGACGAATTGCTTGAGGAAACTCCCGTTGGCATAACCGTCCGGGGCGTGGCGCCGCGCCGGCAGGCGATAATCTCGTGGAGGCCCACTCGGCAGGACTAGAATCGCGGCTCCGCTTGGGGCCCTTGCTCCAGCATACTACAAGATGTCCCGGAATAGGTCCGGTTACGCGTCGCCCGCGCACCTCCTGAAGCGTCTGCACGGACGGCAAGCCGGCCGTGGCGAAAGGCGGAATGAACTACGTATGAGTCTGGGCCGGGCATTTTGCCCGGCCCAGACTGTGGGATCTGATGCCCACGTCCTACTACACATCGGCTGCCGCTACGACTGGACCACCCCGGAGGCGGCCCCGATCAGCCGAGCATCTGTCGAATTTTCTCCGCCTGTTCCGCGCTCACGAGTCTCATGACGTTGCTGGACGGATCTTCCGCCGCGACACCGCGGACAGCCTCCCGTCCATTCTTCAGCTTTACTACCTGCGGGTCCTTGATGGTCACCATCTTCCGCAGCTTTACTGAATAGGCCTTCAACTCTTCCATATCTTCTCCTTTCTATTTGCTTTCCTGCGCATGTTTCTTCACAGACTCCCCCCGACTATCTTGAGGTGAGCCCGTATCTGTCCACGATTACTCCGTGAGTTTGGGGATCACTCCAACACCTCAACCAGGATCTCCACGTTTGCCCGCATCATACCAAGGTACGTGCCGGCTGGGGTGTCCTTTTCGCCCAGGGAGTCCGCATAGAGCTGGGCAAGCACGGCGCCGGTCTCTCTTGCCACGGCCTCCGGCAGCTTTCCGCTGACCGTCGTTTCGCTGAATACCGCCGGCGCGTTGTGCTCCCGGATCACCTCAACCAGTTCCGCGAGGTGCTCCGCAGAGGGCTCCACGTCGGGCGCCAGGGAAGGAATGAAGGTGCCGATGACCTCAAAGCCGTAGATATCTGCAAAATAGGCAAAGGTGTCATGGGATGTGACCAGCAGCCTGCGCTCATGCGGAATCACCTCAACCTGCTCTTGAATCCAGGAGTGTAGCTCGTCAAGCTGCGCTGCGTAGTTTGCTGCGTTCTGGAAGTAGTAGCTTGCGCCATCAGGGTCCAGATCCGAAAGCCGGGCTGCTATCTCGTTGACTGCGAGCTTCACCCGGTTCGGATCGAACCAGAAGTGAGGGTCCAGAGGGCCGTGGTCGTGCCCCTCATGGCCATGGGCGTCCTGATCGTCGTCATGACCATCATCATGACCGTCGTCGTGATCGTCATGGCCTTCAGCCTCGCCCAAAATGCCAACGAAAGCGATCTTGGTGGGGTTTCCTGCCACGTCCCAGTGCTCGACTACCTCCAGGTCGTGCTCGTCCAGTTGCAGCACCTCGCCTCCCACCGAATCAGTGATGAAGATTGCGCCCGGCGCCGTGGCCAGGTGCGGCCGCGCCCAGAACCCTGTCTCCACCGGCGTCGTGAGGAAGCCGTCCTTGGTGGCCTTCAGCTCCCCGTCGTGGGCGTCATACATCCGAAGCTCTCCGTTGCTCATGACCACCAGCAGAGTCTCCCCTCCGTGACCAATATGGACCTGGATTGGGCGGAGATTCTCTGTAGCGGGGATGAGCAGATCCATCTCCCCTTCCTCCGGTTCCACTATGTACAGCCCCACCGCCGAGCCCAGCGCAAAGAAGTGGTCCAGGCCGTGGTAGCCCCAAACGGACGTGAGCCGGAAGTCATCAGGTGACCCGGCCGGGGCCGGTATGAACGCGTCCTCGTAGTGGTCGTCGTGTACCCCTACCATCAGTGCCCCGCCGGTGCAGCCAAACACGGCCATGTGCCCGTTGCCCGCGTCGCCGTGGAGGTCGGCGCAGCCCTCGGCGCGATGTAGGACGTTGCCGTCCAGGTCCCAGATCTCGGCGCCGATGGGCAACCGGTATTCTTCGGGGTTCTGGGCATAGTCCGGGTGCTGAATGGACACGGCGAAGAGGTCGTTTTCCAGCGGCACCACGGCGCCGTGAGTGGCTCCGGCGTTCATCTTGACCGGAACGTAGGAATCTCCCTCTTCCTCCAACTCATGCTCATTGATCAGCACAAAGTCGCCGGAACCGTCGTAATACACAGAAGCCCACTCGCCGCCCACGTACATGTGGACCGGCCGGTCACCACTCAGGTCGATGGGGAGCTTGCGAACTTCCGCCTCTACAAGGTCAAAATGATCGCCATGGGCCTCCAGGTATATGCCGCCATCGAATATGTGCGCCGTGTTGGCATCCGAAGAAACGGCTATTGCGTAGCGGCCACTATGGGTCGCGTATATCCGGCCGGCCCGGGATCCCAGGTCAAAGAGGTCCTGCTCCACGTCTCCTGTTTCCAGGTCTATGACGGAAAGATTCCCCTCCTCTCCGTCACCTATGAGCAGACGCCCCAGTAGCATTTCCCCATGATCATCTTCGTGGTCCATGTGATCGTCATTCATATGACCGCCATCCATGTGATCGTCGTCGTGATGGCCTTCCTCTGAGAACTCCAGGGGGTCGACACCGTCGCCAAGCGCAACTACCCTGGACTCATCTGCGCTGGCGTTGTGTACAAGGTCCTCCAGCCACATGGCCTCAAGGCCAAGACCAATGGACAACACAACGTCTGCGTCGGCCACCTTGGCAATGTCGCGAGCCCCCGGCGAGATATTGTGCGGGTCGCTGCCCGGTGAATGCAGGCTGAAGACCTCAACCCTGTCGCCGCCTATCACTTCAGCCCAGTCAGCTACAATGTTGGAGGTTGTCACCACCTGGACTGACGGCCTGGATGGCGTGGCAGTCTCCATAGCCGGAGCTGTGGGTGAGGGTGTAGCAGTCTCCACGGCGGGAGTTGTAGCTGCGGGTGTTGCGTCTGCGGGTGTTGTGGCCGCGGGAGTTGTGGCTACGGGTGTTGGCGCAACGGCAGCAGGGGCGCTTGTAGAAGTAGCAGTGGGCTGTGGCCTTTCGGTTGCCTGCGGGGAGTCATCCGTGCAGGCGACCAGAAAGGTTACGGCGAACAGGACAAGGCCCAAAGCCAGGGCCTGCGTCGAGCGACCCAAATGGAAGTTGCGATGTAATATCATTTGCATTCTGATTTCTCCTACTCGTCAATTAGCCAATGTCAATTCAAGGCGCCTTCACAAGGCGCCGGTGGTTTTGCGATGATATCTCATATGGAGGGCCATGACACTGAACTTCGGTCGGTTTGGACAAGGCGCGCTATCCTTCCTTGCCTGCCGGACAATCATTACAGGCCACGTACAACTCAATGCGGTGGCCGATGACCTCTCCCGGAAGATCGACGCCGATGGACCTTATCAACCGCTCGACTGCGGTTGCCCTGAACTCCTCCACTGCGCCGCATATCACGCAAACATAGTGATGATGGTGATGGCCGGCCCGGGAGACGCTGTACAGGTTGGCTCCGTCCATCGTAGCAAGCCTGCAGACTGCCCCCGCCTCAAGTAGGATCTTGATGGTGCGATATACCGTTGCCCGGCTGACCAACGGCAGCTCATCGCAAAGCGCCTCGATAGTGAAGCCCTCATGTTTCTGCTCCAGGAGATTGGCTATCTCTTTCCTGGAATACGTGACCCTATAGCCTTGGTCCTCCAGAACTGACATGATGTTTGGGTATGTAGTCTGAGCTTCCATATTGATATGCTATCTCACTAGAGTCTCTGGGCATTGGCTGTCGCTTTTCACAGAGTGAGATAAGATATCATCTCTGGGCAGGCGTTGTCAACACCAGATCCTGCCTTTTGTTCTCGGGGCGTGTTGGTATTGCCAAGGCTGGTCGTAATACCACCCCTTTACCGCTCAGAGCCTGCCCCGTACCTGATACGGGGATGAGCGGGAAACAGGGCGTATCAGTACATGTCTGTTATGCCGATAAGGAACACCAATACATATAGAGAATACCCCTCCACCGGGCCATCCTCAGCCTGCCTGCACGGCCACGCTCACCTGAAAGACAACGTCAGCGTCGTTAGGCGCATCCTGGCCTTCGTCCCTGAGCGCTTCCAGGTACAGCTCTATGGCTTCCTTCACGTTCCCCAGGGCCTCCTCTACCGATTCGCCCTGGGAGTAGCAGCCCGGCAGCGCCGGGACTCCAACCCAGAACCCCCCTTCCGCGGCTTCATGTACTACGACTGAGTACTCCATATCTCCACCTCACAGAAGCTCTTCGAATTCTTCCACCGAGATGCCTGCTTGCTCAATAGCGCTCAGCAGGATACCTGCCTTCAGCGTCCCGCCGTGCAACGGCAACACAAGCATACTCCCGTTGGGATGCCTGAGGATATGATGACTTCCACTACGACCATTCCTCCGTAGGCAGGAATCCAAGAGGGGCGGGATGTGGACTCCCGCGAAGCATGACCCGTAGCAGTACATGGTGGAGATAGGGGGACTCGAACCCCCAACCTCGGCGATGCGAACGCCGCGCTCTCCCTGTTGAGCTATATCCCCTCGAATTCGCGGACGAGCCGCGCCAATGGATTGTAGCAGTGGTCTAGCTGGACTTCAACTGCGATTGGCTTTGGTTGCACATTGCAGACAGCTAGAGGCGCGGTTGCCGTTGACTCCAAGCCTCAATATAATAGGCGCGGAAAGTCCCCAACACGAAGTGACTTGTCCGGCCGGAAGGCCGGGAACCCGGAGGCGTATTGAGGGATACAGCGCCCATTCTTGAGACCCGAGACCTGGTGAAGGACTTCGGCGGGCTGCGGGCCGTCGACCACTGCTCCCTCCAGGTCATGCCCGGCGCAATTACCGGCCTCATAGGCCCCAACGGCGCAGGGAAGACCACCCTGTTCAATCTTGTGTCCGGCGCAATATCCCCCTCCAGCGGCCAGATACTCTTCGGGGGACGCCGCATAGAAGGCATGAGCATGCACGAGACCTTTGGCCTGGGGCTCATGCGCACCTTCCAGATTCCCAGGGAGATGAAGCGCATGACCGTGCTGGAAAACCTGATGCTGGTGCCCGCGCCCCAGGTGGGGGAGCGTATCTGGGCGTCGTGGCTGATGCCATGGCGGGTCTCCAGAGAGGAGCGCCGAATCGAATCCCAGGCGCTGGAGGTGCTTGAGCTGCTCAGCCTGTCGCACCTGGCCAACGAGTACGCCGGCAACCTGTCGGGCGGGCAGAAGAAGCTGCTGGAGCTTGCCCGGACGCTGATGGCCGAGCCAAAGATGGTGCTGCTGGACGAGCCGGGAGCGGGAGTCAATCGGACGCTGCTTCGGAGCATATCGGCCAACATCCTCCTGGCCAGCGTGGAGCGCAACATCACCTTCATCATCATCGAGCACGACATGAGGTTCATCATGAACATGTGCGACCCCATAATCGTCATGGCCAATGGCGTCGTGATCGCCCAGGGAACTCCGCACCAGGTGCAGCAGGACCCCGTGGTGCTGGAAGCCTATTTGGGAGGTACAGCCGGTGGCATTGCTTGAGGCGACCGAAGTTGTGGCCGGCTACGGGCAGACGGAGATACTGCACGGCGTGTCCGTGACCGTGGGCGAAGGGGAGATGGTCACCATAATCGGGCCCAACGGCTGCGGCAAGTCCACACTGATGAAGGCCATTGTGGGGCTGGTGCGGGCCTGGTCCGGCAGCATAAAGTTCCAGGGGACTGACATATCGCACTACGCCCCGGAGCGGATAGTGCGGACGCGGCTCTGCTACGTCCCCCAGTCCAACAACGTGTTCCCCAATCTGAGCATTCGGGAGAACCTGGAGATGGGCGCATTCATCCGCAGCGACGACTACCGCGGTCGCATTGAGGAGATGTACGAGCTGTTCCCTGACCTGGCTCGTGAGCCGGGGCGGAAAGCCGGGACGCTGTCCGGCGGCCAGCGCCAGATGCTGGCGATTGCCCGCGCCATGATGCTGGACCCCATTATGCTGCTGCTGGACGAGCCCTCCGCAGGGCTGTCCCCGGCCATGATGGGCATTGTGTTTCAGCGCATTCGAGAGGTGAACCAGTCCGGGGTTGCAATGCTGCTGGTGGAGCAGAACGCCAAGGACGCGCTCCAGATGTCGGACAGGGGCTACATCCTGGTCGCAGGGGAGAACCGCCTGGAGGACACCGGCAAGGACCTGCTGAGCAACCCGGAGGTGGCCAGCCTCTATCTTGGAGGATGAGCCGGCCCCGTTTCAGACTACAAAATATGAGCGCACAAGATAACACCGGAAGACGGACCGGCCTGGCGTGGACGCCTATGCACACCACCATCGCCATTGTGGCGGCGGCGCTTGTGGTCGGGCTGCTTCCCGGTGTGAAGATGAACCTGGTGGTCAACGGCATATTCCTGGGAGCCATCATCGCACTGGGCGCAATCGGCCTCACCCTGGTCTACGGCATCCTGAACTTTGCCAACATAGCCCACGGCGACTACATGACTATGGGCGCTTACGTTGCGCTCTTCATGGTCGGCACGCTCCTGCCCCAGGTGGGCATCGAGGGCAAGGGCCTGGGGCCGTTCACATTCGGGTATCCCCTGCTCATTGCCCTGCCCGTTGCCATAGCCGCCGTAGCCGCCCTCGCGGTGCTCCTGGACATAGCAATTTACCGCCGGCTGAGGGAGCGGAGCGTCAACACCGTGGTGCTGTCAATGGCGTCCCTGGGCCTGGCCATTGCCCTGCGGGGTTTGGTGCAGATCATCTGGGGCGGCGACGTGCAGCGCTATCCCCGGGAGACCAGGAAGTTCTATCAGCTGGCGATGGACGTTCGCGTGCCTCCGGACGCCATCTTTATCGCGATAGTAACCATCATCCTGGTGGTGGCCGTCTACCTGGTGCTGACCCGCACCAGGATGGGGAAGGCCATGAGAGCGACGGCGGACAACCCGAACCTGGCCCTGGTCAGCGGCATCGATACGCAGCGCGTCATCTGGTCGACCTGGATATTGGGCGCGGTGCTGGTGGCGACGGCCGGGGTGCTGCTGGCGGTATTCCAGGCCCAGCTGTTGCCCATTATGGGGTGGAAGTTCCTGATACCGCTGTTTGCGGCAGTGATACTTGGAGGCATAGGCAACCCATACGGCGCGCTGGTCGGAGCCTTTGTCATCGGAGTGACCTCAGAGGTCTCCACCCAGTGGATAAACCCAAGCTACAAGCCCGCGGTGGCATTCGCCCTTATGATTGCGGTGCTGCTGGTGAGGCCCAAGGGCATATTCGGAGGCGGCAGGTGAGCGTCATCGCCCAAGGATGGGAAGCGTGGACATAGCGGGCATAGCCAACTACACCGTGGGCTTTCTGATAATGGCGGGCATCTACGCCGTGTTCAGCCTTGGGCTGAACGTCCATTGGGGGTTCACCGGCCTGTTCAACATCGGAATAGCCGGCTTCTTCGCGCTGGGCGCTTACGCGTCGGCGCTGATGACCACCCAGCCTCCCGACCCCGCCCTGTTCGAGGACTTCGTGTTCAGCGGCAACTGGTCGGAGATTGCGTTCCTGGACCTGGGAATCGATCTGTGGTTCTTCCTGGGCATGGGGGTAGCCGCGGCGGTCTGCGGCGTCATCGCCCTGATAATTGGCTACATCACCCTGCGGCTCCAGGACGACTACCTTGCCATTTCGACGCTCGGCATCGCAGAAGCGGTGCGTCTCTTCTTCCTGAACGAGAAGTGGGTGGCCAACGGCTCCAAGGGTCTGTACAGGATTCCCCAGTTCCTGGGCGATTGGGTTTCGTCCGATCGCTACGACTACCTGTACGTGGTCGTGGTGCTGGTGGTCCTGGCTATCATGTACGTGTCAGTGGAGCAGGTGGTGAAGTCCCCCTGGGGGCGTGTGCTGCGGGCGATAAGGGAGGACGAGGTGGCAGCCGAGGCCAGCGGCAAGGACGTGTTCAAGTTCAAGCTCCAGGCGTTCATCCTGGGAGCGGTGATCATGGGCGTTGGGGGAGCGCTCTTTGCCCACAACGTACGCTTCCTTGCGCCTCTGACCTTTGACCCGCTGCTGGCGACCTTCGTGATATGGGCCATGCTGATGGTGGGCGGCGCGGGCAACAACAAGGGCGCAGTGCTTGGAGCCTTTGTGGTATGGGGCATCTGGACCGGCACCCAGTTCCTTGAAAACATTGTAGGCTGGGTCCCCTTGGACGAAGTTCAGTTCCTTGCGGGTATCTTCTCCGATCCCAACGTCCGCTTCTTCATGATAGGCGTGCTCATAGTGGCGGTGATAATGGTGCGCCCCGGCGGCATCCTGGGAGAGGAGCGTCGGATAGCGCGGCCACCCGCGCCTGAGGAGGTCTGAGGGCCGGCCGCCACGCGCCTCCGTGATTAGCTTTCCGGCGTAGGGGTTGATTCACGGACAGTTGTGGGCGCCATCGACCGGGTGGGGCTTGACAGAGCCTATGTCCAGTTCCATCATTGGGCCGCGCTGTAAAGAGGAGACTATCCAAGGCTGCTGGCTACGATACCTTATCGATTCCTTAGAACGAGGACCCTCATGTCCAAGATAGAAGACCTTCAAGAAGAAATTCTGAACCTGTCCAAAGATGACTACATCAAACTGAAAGACTGGCTTAACGAACGGGACTGGGAAGAATGGGACAAGCAGATTGAAGCTGACTCGGCTAACGGAAAGCTGGATGTCCTGGTATCACAAGCAGAGGACACTAAGCAGCAGGGTACATAGGCAGTCACGCAGACTACGACACGTTGACCTACAGTTAGGGATACTCTGAACAAGTCAGAAACATGCCAATCTCGCCTAATAACACCCTCACCCCATTCCTGCATAGGCAGGAATCCAGGAGCGGTGGGGCGTGGACTCCCGCCCCCGTATCAGGTACGGGGCATGCTTCGCGGGAGTGGATTGGGCTTATTCAGACCATTCTTAGATTAAACAGGCGGGGAGGCCCTTGATAAGTGCTTCCCCGCCCTCAGTCTTGCTCCCAAGACGAGACGGAATCACATTGGCTTGCCGTGCCGTGTGTCCGGTACGGAAGCCCCAGCCCGCCACCGGGTGCAGTCTCCCCTTCTCCACCTTCCGGATCTCGACGAGAGGCGGCTCACAGCGAGCCGCCCCTCGTTATTGACGCTTATATGCAAAGAGGCTATCAGGACCCCAGGTCCACGGGAACCTGGCGGACGGAGACTATCTCTCCTCCCTCTATCTTCCAGATCTCTATGTAGCCGGTGATGACGTCGCCGTTTTCGTCAAGGTCTACGGAGCCGGCGGCTCCCTCGTAGTTGATGTCTTCGCCGGCTGCAATCAGATCCAAGGCCATCTGAATGCCATCGGCCCCGGGACGCACTATCTCACCCGGGGGGTTGGCAACGTCGCGGAGGGCGTCGCGTATGGCGGCGGAGTCGGTGTTTGTGCCGGCCTTGGCGGCGGCCAAAGCAATGAGCGCAAAGGCGTCGTAGGCTTCATTCATAAAGGCGTGGGGTGGCGCTTCGCCATACTCGGCAGTGTAAGCATCTATGAAGGCCTGGGTAGAGGGGTTGGCCTCAAAGCCCGGGCCCGTGCCGAAGCTGCCCTCAAGCAGATCCCAGCCAATGATTTCAAAAGATTCCGGGAGCTTGGTGCCGTCCACGAAGAGGAAGGTATCAGCGTAGCCTCCCTCCAGGGCTTCCCGCAGGTAGGTCTCGGCCTGCTGGTAGCTCATGGCAATGAGAACGTCCGGATCGCCCTCGGTGGCGCGTTCCAGCTCTGAAACGTAGGTGGGTTGGCTGTCCTCATGGGGCACGCGGCCGGTGACCGTTCCGCCCATCTCTGCAAACGACCTCTCAAACTGGTCTGCCAAGCCCTCGCCGTAGGCGTTGTTTATGTACAATATGCCTGCGGACGTGTAGCCCAACGTCGAGGCCAAGCCTGCAAGGACTACGCCCTGGGAGGCGTCGGAGAGTGAGGTGCGAAAGAGGAAGTCGTTGTCCTCCAGGACGGTTATGCCGGGAGCCGTTGAGGCGCCGGAAACCTGGAGGATGCCCTTGGGTACGGTGACAGACTGGGCAACCGGGATGGTGACGCCGCTGGAGAGGGCGCCCAGGATAGCAACAACACCATCTACGTCAATGAGTTTCCTGGCGGTATCAACACCCTGGACGGGGTTGACCGCTGTGTCGCCGTGAATCACCGTCACTTCTGCGCCGTTGACGCCTCCGGCCTCGTTGAAGTGCTTGGCCGCCAACTCCACGGTGGTCTTATGAGACTCGCCAAAGTAGGAAAGCGATCCTGTGAAGGCGTTAAGGTGTCCAACAACCAGTGGGTCCTTGGGCATCATGGCGTCTGTCGGTTTTGGCATCATGGCCTCAGTGGCCGTGGCCTCCATCATTGCTTCGGTCGCCGTAGGCTCCATCATGGCCTCGGTCGCCGTAGGCTCCATCATGGCCTCAGTGGCTGTCGGCTCCATCATGGCCTCGGTCGCCGTGGGCTCCATCATGGCCTCAGTGGCCGTGGGCGCAGATGTAGGCTCCTCCTCGCCATTGCACGCCATCGCCACCATCAGCATGGTGACGAGCAATACGGCGACGAGCTTCCTGTAGGAAAAACTGGCTTTCAAATACTTCATAATTGCTCCTCCTGTGACTCAACTCTACAGCTTTTCACTTCTGTGAGATTTTCTCACGGCATTATAGCACCGCGTCCTTTGCTCGTACATATTGATACGAGGTGCAAAATCGCGCCAGGGCGCGGGCTTCTCACACTAGCGTCGGCGCTCCCATCGGAAGAACCGCACCCCAACCAGCATCCCGGCCACCAGCCATCCGCACATGACCAGCAGGTGCGTCCACTCAAAGCCCGCGCCGGTCTCGAAAGGGTTGAAGGAGGTGTGCAGCGCCAAGGCAAAGTGCCTGACGGGAAAGACGTCGGCGAAGGTGGTGAGCCAGCTTGGGGCGTCATGCAGCGGGATGAACACGTCCGATATGAACAGCAGCGGCAGTATGGAGGCGTTTACGATGGCCGGCGCCGCGTCCGCGTTTGGGACGATCACTGTGATCGCCAGGCCAAGGGCGCAGAAGGTGGCCGCGCCGATTGCCAGCGCCAGCAGGAACCCGGGCAGCGTGTTGGTGGGCACGTCCACGCCGTAGACCAGCGTGCCCGCGCCTGCCACTATCACGACCAGCAGCACGGCCAGCAGCACGGAGTGGATCATCCTGCCAAACAGGTAGGCCCAGGCCGGCAACGGCGTGCCCCGGAATCGCTTGAGCAGTCCGCCGTCCCTGGAGTAGGCTATCCCCATTGACACGTTGTTGTAGCAGGCGCTGGTTACCGAGAGGACGACTATCCCCGGCACGTAGAAGGTGGAGGTGCTGACCGTGCCGCCGGGGACCTCCAGCTCACTGTCCCCAAAGATCAGGTTGAAAATCACCAGGAACATCAGCGGGAAGACGAAGGTGAAGAAAGCCGCGGCGGGGTTGCGCCAGAAGGCGGTGTTCTCGTACCGGACCTGTCGCAGGGCAAGCGCGAAGGCGTTCACTCCCCCCTGCCCTCCTCGCCGGGAGCGCCGACGATCTCTATGAACAGGTCCTCAAGTGACGGGCGCGACACCGACAGGTCCTCAAGCTCCACGCCCTGCTCCATGGCCCATCCCGTGAGCCGGTGCAGGCTGCTGGTGGGCGAGTCCGTCGTGATGGCGTACAGGCCGTCGTCGTCCAGAGGCTCCGCGCCCAGATCTGCGGGCGGTGAGGCTGAACCCGGGTCAACCCTGAACCGGATGGAGGTAGCGCTGCCCCCCTGCGCCAGGTCGCCCGGCGCGCCCTCGGCCACGATCTTCCCCTCCGCAATAATGGCGACGCGGTCGGCCAGGTGCTCCGCCTCGTCCATGTAGTGGGTGGTGAGCACGACAGTCTTGCCCAGGGCCTTGAGATTCCTGACCATCTCCCAAGCGCCGCGCCGCGCAGAGGGGTCGAAGCCGGTGGTGGGCTCGTCCAGGAAGAGAAGCTCAGGGTCGCCGGACAGGCCAATGGCTACGTCCAGCCTTCGTTGCTGGCCCCCCGACAGCTTCCTGACCTTGACTCTGCGCTGCTCCGTCAGCCCGGTGGCGCTCAGTATCTCCTCCAGGGGCATGGGGTGAGGGTAGTAGCCCCGGAATAGGTCGATGGTCTCCTCAACGCTGAGGTACGGCTCCACGCCCGTGGTCTGGAGCACAATGCCGATGCGCTCCTTCAGGCTGCGAGCATTCCGTCCAGGGTCGTGGCCCAGCACCGAGACTTCGCCGGAGGTGCGTTGGAGGTATCCCTCCAGAATCTCGATGGTGGTTGTCTTGCCCGCGCCGTTTGGCCCCAGGAGTGCGAAAACCTCGCCCCTGGAGACGCGCAGGTCTATCCCGCGCACGGCCTCTACGGAGCCGTAGGACTTGTGAAGGCCTCTCACCTCAATGGCGAGATCCGAGGCCGCTTGAACGCTTGGTGCAGACACAGGGGAATGTTAGCGGAGGAGGTGGGTGGTGGCAAGCCAATGGGTGGGACCGTAGGTTGAAGGAAAACTTCAGATATTCTCAAGAGAGGCTTGACAAAACGTCTAAAATATGGTAGCATATAAACTATATTAAGGCACTTCTCTGACGCTTTCGGGACACCTTTGTGAATCTCACACCTCGTCCCTTCGCATCCTAGTACACTGCTTCTGCCTGCGTTCTGTCTGTGGCAACCGTTGTCTTTGATTTTGCAACACTATTTCTGTGTCTCTTGGTGTTGGAGATAGAGGCGTAGTCCGATTGAGAAAGGAGGAAAAACACAAGATACAGGTGGTTAATGCAAGCACCAAAGAATTCACACACATAACTTAAAGGAGGTGTTAAGAATATATGGAACTAAAGCTTACTGATCACGTCCTGATGAGATGCCAAAAACGAGGCATCAAGGAGAGACTACTCTCCATAGCATACGAGTTTGGCACGTGTAAGAGGGGGAAAAAGGGCAGATTCATTTACAAGATGGATCACAAAGCAAGAAGTAAAGCCGAGAAGCGCCTTGACAAGCAAACCTATAAGTCCATTACCGATTACCTTAACCTAGAGGTGGTGGTTTCGTCCGACCGCGAAACCCTAATAACTGCATATCATCTAGATTGAAGTAGAAAGCCTCGGCATAGAGACTATAGGGACCGCTACTAGCGGTCCCTCTTCTTTTTGAGCGGGGAAGGGATGGTGATTCCGGAAACAACACCACCTTCCCTCACGCCCCCACCCCCACCATCCCGCCATCACCGCCCGCGCTCCCTGCCCTGCTTGAGCCGGCCGTACTCTGAGCTTAGCTCCGCGCCCAGTATCAGTATCAGGCTGCTGACGTACACCCAGAGCAACAGGACAAGGATGTCGCCGCCGGAGCCGTACACGTCCTTGAAGCCGCCAAACCGCTCAAGGTACAGCAGAAAGGAACCCTTGCATATCTCGAACAGCACGGTGGCGACAATCGCGCCGGGCCACACGTGTTCCCATCGCGTCCTGGTATTGGGCAGCAGCTTGTACATCATCAGGAAGGTCGCCAGCGTGAGGGCTGCAGCAAAGGCCTGGAGGATTATCCGGCCGCCGGCGTCCACAAGCAAGTCCGGCGCGGGCAGGTCGGCCTTGGCGTACTCCCCGGCCATTCGCACGAAGGTTGACGCGCCGAGGGAGGTCAGGAACATCAGGCCCACGGCCAGGGCCATGAGCATCTGCCTGGGCTTGTTGATGAAGATGGGCCTGTCCTTCTGGACGTCCCACGCCCTGTTGACCACCCTGGTCACGGCCCCGAAGATGGCGCTGCCCGACCAGAGCAGCCCGAATATGGCGATCAAGCCAAGGGCGCCGCCCACCTGGACGTTGCCGTCCAGCAGCCCCTCTGAGCCGGGGAGGTAGCCTGCGACGAACTCGGTAAGCTGCTCCTGCCGCGAGTCCCAGGCGGGCAGCAGATTGAATATGGCTATGAGGCCGACCAGAAGGGGGAACAGCGAGAACACGGCGTAGTAGGCCACGCCCGCCGCCATGTGTGTGGCGTCGTCGTCCGACATCTCGCGGATGGTGCGCCATATCAGCCTGAAATAGAACATGCTCCCTCTGGCCCCAACCTATGCTCTAATGGCAATACGCGTTAGACCTGGCTGTACAATTTATCACAAGCCGCACTTCTAGTATAATGAGGCCACTTTGACTTCACTAGAGCGCACCGAGACGCAGACCACCCACACCGCCCTCGCGCCCATTGAGTGGCGCGAAGGCTGCATACGGCTGTTGGACCAGAGCCGCCTGCCCAGTGAGGAGGCGTACCTGGACCTGAGGAGCACGGAGGACGTCGTCCGGGCCATAAGCGAGATGCGCGTCAGGGGCGCTCCGGCCATTGGCGTCACCGCGGCCTACGGCATGGCGCTGGCCGCTTACAGCCTTGAGACGACAAGCCGGGAGTCCGCCTTGGACAGCCTTAAGGTGGCCGCTCAGGAACTGGCCGCCTCACGCCCTACGGCGGTCAACTTGAAGTGGGCCGTCGACCGCATGATGCGCGCGGCGGAGAGCGCAGACAGGAGCGTTGACCTCGCCGACTGCCTTCTGGCAGAAGCGCAGAAGGTTCACCAGGAGACCCTGGAGTCCGACCTGCGGCTGAGCGAGTTCGGCGCATCCCTCATTGCGCCCGGCTCCTGCGTGCTGACCCACTGCAACACCGGAGCGCTGGCCACCGGGGGGTACGGCACGGCGCTGGGGGTCATACGGCGCGGCTGGGAGGAGAGCAGGGTAAACCAGGTCATCGCTACGGAGACCCGCCCCTGGCTCCAGGGCGCGCGGCTCACCACCTGGGAGCTTACCCGCCTGGGCATCCCGGTGACCCTTGTGGTGGACTCCGCCGCCGGCTACCTGATGGACCGCGGCCGGGTGCAGTGCGTCGTCACCGGCGCGGACCGCATCGCCGCCAACGGGGACACGGCCAACAAGATTGGCACCCTCTCCCTGGCCGTCCTGGCCCACCAGTACGGTATCCCCTTCTACGTGGCTGCGCCCGTCAGCACCATCGACCTGGGCGTTGCCTCCGGCGACGACATTCCAATCGAAGAGCGGCCTGCGGCAGAGGTGACGGGCTACGGCTCGACTCCGACCGCGCCGGACGGGACGCCCGCCTTCAACCCGGCCTTCGACGTAACCCCCAGCCGGTTCATCGATTCCATCATCACCGACGGCGGCATTGCCCGGCCGCCCTACGAAGAATCGCTGCGAAAGGCGGTGGACATTGGCTGAAGCTCTGATTGGTGTCATTGGCGGGACTGGCCTGTACCAGATTGAGGGCCTGACCGACACAAAGGAGACCCGGATAGACACGCCCTTTGGCGCGCCCAGCGACGCCATTGTGACCGGAACGCTGAACGGCATTGGAGTCGCCTTCCTGCCGCGGCACGGGCGGGGACACCGACTGATGCCGTCGGAGATACCCTCCAGGGCCAACATCTACGCCCTGAAGTCGCTGGGCGTGGAGCAGGTCATATCGGTTAGCGCGGTTGGCAGTCTCCGGGAGAACATACGCCCGCTGGACATGGTGGTCCCGGACCAGCTCATAGACAGGACCGTCGGCAGGGTGAGCACCTTCTTCGGCGAGGGCCTGATCGCCCACGTGGGCATGGCCGATCCCTTCTGCCCGGGGCTGCGGGACCTGCTCCATCGCAGCGCCTCAGACATGGGCGCGCACGCCTACCCCGGCGGCACGCTGATCACTATCAACGGCCCCCAGTTCTCCACCAAGGCGGAGTCGCACATGTACCGCTCCTGGGGCGCGGACATCATCGGCATGACCGCCCTGCCGGAGGCCAAACTCGCCAGGGAAGCGGAGATGTGCTACGCTATTCTGGCCTGCTCGACCGACTACGACTGCTGGCACGAGAGCGCGGAGCCGGTGACGGTGGAGATGGTGGTGCAGAACCTGATGCGGAACACGGCGCTCTCCAAGGCCATTCTTGCGGATGTGATAACCAGGGTGCGTCCCGCCGAGGACTGCGCCTGCAACTCGGCCCTGGAGTACGCAATCGTCACCGACAGGAGCGTGATGTCCCAAGAGGCCATAGACAGGCTGGGCATTTTGGTGAGCAAGTACATTAGCTGATACTAGACTCGCGGAGGTTTTTGACATGGCAAGACAGGAACCGGGGGAACCCTATTTCCGGGTAAGTTTGGACGAGGCCAAGAGCATGATGGACGGCGGCAACGCCGTTGTTATCGACGTGCGCAGGGACGACGAGTGGGCCGAGGGCCACGTGACCGGCGCAACCCACATCCCCGTTGACGACGTGCTGATGCGCATAGATGAGCTGCCCCAGGACAAGGACCTGCTGTTCATCTGCGCCGCGGGCGTTCGCAGCGGCCTGGCCTGCGAGATGGCCGCCGCCATGAACTTTGAGGCGGACCGTCTGTTCAACATAGAGGATGGCACTGCGGCCTGGATAGAGAAGGGCCTGCCGTCGGAGCGGCCGTAAGGCTGGGATTCCGGCTCACGGGAGACCTTCATACAACTCTGATTTAGCGCCCCCATCCCGGCCTTCCCCCGCCTGGCGGGGGAAGGGGTTTTCTCGCCCCCTGAAGGGGGAGAGTCAGAGAGGGGGTGGGCCCTTTCCCCCTGCGAGGGGGAAGAGGATTGGCCCATGAGGAAGGTATGTAATGAACAGAGAAGATAGCGGCATCAGGGACGTGGTTGGCATTGGCAACGCGATGGTGGACATCCTGACCCACGCCGACGAGGACTTCCTTGCAACCCACAACATGATCAAGGGCGTTATGACCCTGGTGGACGCCGACCAGGGGGCCTCCATCTATGAGGCTATGGACTCCACCGTGGCCATGTCCGGGGGTTCCGTGGGCAACACAATGGCGGGGTTGGCCTCCCTGGGGGGTTCCGGCTCCTACATAGGCAAGGTGCGCAACGACCAGCTTGGCAACATATTCAGCCGCGACCTTGCGTCCCTGGGCATCGACTTTTCAACCTCGCCGGCCGTCTCCGGCTCTCCAACGGCCCGCTGCCTGGTGATCGTGACCCCGGACGGCCAGCGCTCCATGGCCACCTACCTGGGCGCGTGCACGGAGCTTGGGCCTGAGGACATCGACCCAGACACTATCCGCAGCCACTCCATCACATACCTGGAGGGCTACCTGTGGGACGCGCCCGAGGCGATGGAGGCGATGGTCATGGCGGCGCAGCTTGCCCGCGACGCCGGTCGGCGGGTGGCCCTGACCCTCTCCGACCCCTTCTGCGTCGACCGCCACCGGGAGTCCTTCCTGGTGCTCATCCGGGAGCACGTAGACATCCTCTTTGCCAACGAGGAGGAGATAATCTCCCTGTACCAGGTGTCCAACGTCCACGAAGCGGTGGAGATGATACGCCACGACTGCGCTCTGACCGCCGTCACCCGCAGCGAGAAGGGGTCGATAATAGCCGCGGGCGAAGAGACCCACGAGATAGACATTGTGCCGGTGGAGCGTGTGGTGGACACCACCGGGGCCGGCGACTTGTACGCCGCGGGCTTCCTGTACGGCGTGACCCACGGCTACGACCTGCCGTCATGCGGCCGCATAGGGGCCATAGCCGCGGCGGAGATAATCAGCCACGTAGGAGCAAGGCCGGAGACCCAGCTTCAGGAGCTGGTGCGCAGCAGGCTGTAGGGAACCGCTGACATAAACAAGATGTAATAGCACCACCTCGTCATTCCTGCGGAAGCAGGAATCTAAGAATGGGGGATCTGAGGTTCCTGCTTTCGCAGGAACGACGGTTTTAGAGGTTTCCTAGACGGCCAAACCCGTAGTAGACACGCGCTACGAAATCGGCTATTATACACGGGTTGTAAGACTTAGAAATATAGCGCCGGGCTGCTACACAGGCACTGAGACCCCGGCTCTACCGAGTGTCCGCCTGCCGCTCTCAAAGACGGCTCCCGACGGCTAGACTACACGCCCTGGTATCGCACAACATCTTGAATTCAGGGCAATTTCCGCCCCAAGGAGGATAGCTAACGAATGGTGTCACAAGCAGAAGGCCACGTAAAGGACCCGGGCCTGGCCGGCCAGGGGGTATCGCGCATCGAATGGGCCGCCCGGGAGATGCAGGTGCTGCGCCTCATCCGAGAGCGGTTCGCAAAGGAGAAACCACTCCAGGGTTTGCGGCTTTCGGCCTGCCTTCACGTGACCACTGAGACAGCAAACCTGATGCTCACCCTGAAAGACGGCGGGGCCGACGTGGTGCTCTGTGCCAGCAACCCCCTGAGCACACAGGACGACGTGGCGGCTGCTCTGGTCTCGGAGTACGGGATACCCACCTTTGCCATCAACGGAGAGGACAACGACACGTACTACCAGCACATCCACTCCGCCCTTGACCACGCCCCACACTACACTATGGACGACGGCGCAGACCTGGTGACCGTGCTGCACAAGGAGCGCCGAGACCTGCTGGAAAACGTTGCAGGAGGCACTGAGGAGACCACGACAGGCGTGGTGCGCCTCCAGAGCCAGGCCAGGGAGGGGATGCTTGAGTACCCCATCATCGCGGTGAACGAGGCGGACACCAAGCACCTCTTCGACAACCGGTACGGCACCGGGCAGAGCACCGTCGACGGCATAACCAGGGCCACCAACGTGCTCTGGTCGGGCAAGAAGGTCGTTGTGTCCGGCTACGGCTGGTGCGGTCGTGGAATCGCAATGAGGGTCCGAGGGATGGGCGCTCACGTCATCGTCACAGAGGTCAGCCCCGTGCGGGCCCTTGAAGCGGTGATGGACGGCTACCAGGTTGCGCCCGTGCTGGAGGCGGCGTCCCAGGGCGACATCTTCATCACCGCCACCGGCGACATCAACGTCATCAACGAGGACGTGATAGGGCAGATCAAGGACGGCGCTATCGTGGCCAACAGCGGCCACTTCAACGTGGAGATTAACATTCCCGCCATTGAGGCCGTGTCCACCGGCGTAAAGCGAATCCGCAACTCCGTGGACGAGTACAGCCTGAAGGACGGCCGGAAGATATACCTGCTTGGCGAGGGGCGGCTCATCAACCTGGCCGCCGCCGAGGGGCATCCTTCAAGCGTGATGGACATGAGCTTTGCCAACCAGGCCCTCTGCGCGGAGTACCTGGCGAAGCTGACGGAGAAGCTGGAGCGCAACGTCTACCCCGTTCCCAAGGAGATAGACGAGGAAATAGCGCAGTTGAAGCTCCAGTCCCTGGGCGTCCAGATAGATGCCCTGACGGAGGAGCAGAAGAACTACCTGGAGAGCTGGGAGGAGGGGACCTAGAAAGCGGCGCTCTACCTGCCGCAAATCCCACATACAAGGAGAGAAAAATGGCTTTTACATTCACGGATTCACCATCTTACCTGTATACATCGGAGTCGGTGACGGAGGGTCACCCGGACAAGCTGTGTGACCAGATCTCCGACGCCATCCTGGACGCCATCCTGTCCAAGGACCCCACGGCCAGGGTCGCCTGCGAGACCTGCGTGACCGCCGGTCTGGTTGCGGTGATGGGCGAGATAACCACCGACACCTACGTTGACGTTTCCCGAGTCATCAGGGACACCATTTCCGCCGTGGGCTACACCGACCCCGACATTGGCTTTGACGCCAAGAGCTGCGGCGTTGTGCTGTCGCTCCAGGAGCAGTCCAAGGACATCGCCCTGGGCGTGGATAGCTCCCGCGAGGCCAAGGACAGCGGCGCCGGCGAAGAGGACCCGGACAAGATCGGAGCCGGCGACCAGGGCATGATGGTGGGCTTCGCCTGCAACGAGACGCCTGAGCTTATGCCCCTGTCGGTCTCCCTGTCCCACAGGCTGGTCCAGCGCCTGGCTACCGTCCGCAAAGAGGGACTCATCCCCTACCTCCGGCCGGACGGCAAGTCCCAGGTCACCGTCGAATACTCCTACGGCGTGCCCAAGCGCATAGACACCGTGGTCATCAGCACCCAGCACGCGCCGGAGGTGTCCCAGGATGTGATCAAGAGGGACATCACTGACCAGGTCATAAACGAAATCGTCCCGAAGAGCCTGATGGACGCCGACACCAAGATCTACGTCAACCCCACCGGCAGGTTCGTGTCCGGAGGCCCCGCGGCTGATACCGGCCTCACGGGGCGCAAGATTCTGGTGGACACCTACGGCGGAGTCGCCCGCCACGGCGGAGGAGCCTTCTCCGGCAAGGACCCCACGAAGGTCGACCGTTCAGGCGCATACTACGCCCGGTACGCCGCCAAGAACATAGTGGCCGCAGGCCTGGCGGACCGCGCCGAGATTCAGGTGTCGTATGCCATTGGCGTGGCAAAGCCCCTCAGCGTCTCTGTTGAGACCTTCGGCACCGCCCACGTGGACGATGCCACCATCCAGCAACTGACCCTGAAGCACTTCGACTTCCGGCCGGCGGCCATCATCCGAGACCTGAACCTGCGCCGCCCCATCTACAGGAACACCGCCAGCTACGGGCACTTCGGCAGGGACGACCTGCAGCTGCCCTGGGAGAGCACAGACAAGGCGGACATCCTCCGGACGGAAGCGGGGCTGACTCTGATAAAGGGACAGGGAGAAGCCACAGCCTGAAAAAGAGGGCCGCAATAATATGAAGGCGGTTATCCTGGCGGGGGGAGAGGGGACCAGGCTGCGTCCCCTCACCTGCAACACCCCCAAGCCAATGGTGCCAATACTCAACCGGCCCTTCCTGGAGCACATGCTCAGCCACCTGAAGGGTCACGGGGTAGACCACACCCTGCTCACGCTGTGCTATCTCCCGGACGTCATCCGGTCGCACTTTGGCGATGGGCAGGGTCTTGGCCTGCGCCTCTCCTATACCCTTGAGGAGGATCCCCTGGGCACGGCGGGCGCGGTCAAGAACGTGGAGGGCGAGCTTGACGGGACGTTCTTTGTCCTCAACGGCGACATCTTCACCGACCTTGACCTGAGGGACATGATCCGCTTCCACCGCGAGACCGGTTCGCTGGTAACCATCTCCCTGACCCAGGTTGAGAACCCCTCCGCCTTTGGCGTGGTGGAGACCGACCCACAGGGCCGGGTGCTACGCTTCCTGGAGAAACCCGCCCCGGGCGTGACGACCAGCAACTGGATCAACGCGGGGATTTACCTCATTGAGCCTGAGGTGATGGCTCACGCGCCCTCCGGTGAGCACTATATGTTCGAGCGGGGCCTGTTCCCCAAGCTCCTGGACATGGGCGCGCTCGTCTACGGCTACCGCTCCCGCTCCTACTGGGTGGACCTGGGCACTCCCACCAACTACGTGAAAGTGCACCGCGACCTCCTGCCCGCCGCTGCCACAAGCGCAGGGTACGGTCAGAGCTCTATCCACTCATCGGCGGAGATATCGGGGCCTGTGCTCCTGGGCAGGGGCTGCACCATTGGGCCGGAGGCCACCATCAGGGGGCCTGTCGTCCTGGGAGACGGCTGCAAGGTCGGCGAGAACGCTCAGATTTCGGACTCCATTCTGTGGAGCAACGTGAGCATTGAGCCGGGAACCGACCTGAAGGGGTGCATTATCGGAAACAGAGTCAGCGTAGGTGAGTCCGCATCGGTAGGCGAAGGGTGTATACTTGGGGACGACGTGACCGTGGGCAAGGGCAATCAGCTGGATAGAGGCGTGGCGCTGTGGCCCAACAGCGCCATTGCGCCGGAAACCATCTCCTTCCTTTGAACCAACCACCCACCAAGGAGAAGCGTTAATGTCTATCAGGTTCGGCACCGACGGCTGGCGGGCCATCATCGCCGAGGACTTCACCTTCGATAACGTCCGTCTCTGCACCCGGGGCGTGGTGCAGTACATGCTTCAGCAGGGGCTGGGCCAGAGGGGTCTCGTGGTGGGCTACGACACGCGGTTCGCCTCCGAGGACTTCGCCCGGACGGTGGCCGAGACCGCCGCGGGCGGCGGCGTCAACGTCTTCCTCAGCGACAGGCCAGCGCCCACTCCAGTAGTCACGTACAACATCGTGGACCGCCAGGCCGGGGGAGCAGTTGTCATCACGGCCAGCCATAACCCGCCGAACTGGAACGGCTACAAGTACAAGCCGGACTACGCCGGCAGCGCCTCGCCAGAGATAACGGAGTCCATCGAGGGGTTCATAGACGCCGTTCCAGACGGCAGCGCCGCTCCCCATGTGCCCTGGGACGAGGCCCTGGCAAAAGGCGTTGGGCAGCAAATCGACCCCTCTGCCGCGTACAACGAGCACCTTGGCCGCCTGCTGGACCTCCCGGCCCTGAGGGACGCCGGGCTGAAGCTAGTGGTTGACCCCATGCACGGGGCCGGCGCGGGCTACCTCCCGTCCATACTGGGAGGAGGCAAGACCACCCTGAAGGAGATTCACAGCGAGCGCAACCCCGCCTTCCCCGGAATGCGCCAGCCTGAGCCCATATCCGAGAACCTCGCGGAGCTGCCCGGGTTGGTGACGGGAATGAACGCCGACGCCGGCTTTGCGCTGGACGGAGACGCCGACAGGTTCGGGCTGATTGACGAGAAGGGCCGGTTCGTATCTCCGCTTCAGGTTTTTGCCCTGCTGGCGCTGTATATGCTGGAGGTGCGGGGAGAGCGCGGGCCTCTGGTCAAGTCGATAACCACAACCCACATGATATACCGGCTTGGAGAGGAGTTTAGCGTCCCGGTCTTTGAGACCCCCGTGGGCTTCAAGTACGTGGGGCCACTGATGATCCAGGAGGGCGCGCTGATCGGCGGCGAGGAGAGCGGCGGATACGGCTTCCGCGGCCACATCCCCGAGCGGGACGGCATAGTCAGCGGCCTCTTCATCCTGGACATGATGGCCAGGACCGGCAAGCGTCCCTCTGAGCTGCTGGACTACCTGTACGACAGGGTCGGCCCCCACTTCTACGACCGCAGTGACATCCCGCTGCCCCCTGATGGGCGAGACAAGCTGGTCAAGAACATCGGGAACGTCAGCCCGGACTCCATCTGCGGAGTGAAGGTTGCCAGCCGGGACAGCACGGACGGGTACCGGTTCATTCTGGAGGACGGCTCGTGGGTGACCATTCGCCTCTCCGGGACTGAACCACTGCTTCGCATATACGCAGAGGGCAATAGCGCCGACAGGGTAGAAGCGCTTCTGTCGGAGGCCAGGAGCCTGGTGGACCTTTGATGGACAACCACGCAGACACGCCCCTGGACGCCCCCGGGCTCTATGAGAAGCTGGACCCGTCCGGCCTCCGGGAGAGGATAGCCGACCTCCCCAACCAGTGCCTCCACGCGTGGGAGGAGGGGCTGAGCTTCAGCCTGCCAAGTAGCTACAGAAAGGCGCGGAACGTCATTCTGGCGGGCGTGGGAGGCTCCGCAATAGGCGGAGACCTGATGGGAGACCTCATCACCAGAGACGGCTCGCCGCTGGTGACCGTATGCCGCGACTACCATCTGCCGCCGTACCTGGGGCCGGACTCCCTGGTCATTGTATCCAGCTACTCCGGCAACACGGAGGAGACCCTGGCAGCGTTTCAGGACGCCATCGAGCGCAAAGCGAAGGTGGTGGCGGTGACCACCGGAGGACGCCTGTTGCAGTTGGCCCGGAAGGAGGGCGTGCCTTCCTTTCAGATCGACTACGTGGGAGAGCCACGGACGGCCCTCGGCTACAGCTTCCTTGTGCCCTTGGCTATGGTGCAAAGCCTTGAGCTAACCTCCACCAACAACAACGAGGCCCTGGTGGAGGCAACCGAGGTGCTCATCTCCCTGAGCCATCACCTGGAGCCGGTCATGCCCACCCACGACAACCCCGCCAAGGAGCTTGCAACAACGCTCCAGGGGAAGCTGATAGTGATCTACGGCGGCGGTATGCTGTCCGGCGTAGCCCGCCGCTGGAAGACCCAGTTCAACGAGAACGCCAAGGCGTGGGCCTTTGCGGAGTTGCTGCCGGAGGCGGGACACAACTCCATAGCGGGGCTTCACTGGCCCAAGCCAATGGGCAAGAGGGCGTGTGGGGTGCTGCTGAACACCCTGAGCCTTCACCCGCGCATCAAGCTGAGATACCAGGTCATAGAGGAGCTGCTGGGTCAGGCGGGTGTGGAGTGTCGAACGGTTGACGGCATTGGGCAGAGTTACCTTGCCCAGATGCTGAGCACCGTAATGTTCGGGGACTACACCAGCTACTACCTGGCGCTGCTGAACGGGGAAGACCCGTCGCCCGTGCCGCCCCTGGACTACCTCAAGAGCAAGCTCCAGGACACGGGGTAGTTTTTACGTGGCATGTACCGGCTATGCGCCGGCGCCCGTTAGAATACCTACTCCTTCCCGCTCATGGTGAGCCTGTCGAACCATTTGAGCGGGAATACAGCGGGCGGACTTCCCACCGCTCATTTCCTTCGACAAGCTCAGGATGAGCGGTGGTATGGGACATTCTTAGCACGTCCCTCAGAGATGTCAAAAAGAACATCTAGTAGTCCAACTCCCGTAGGAACTCCGCGAAGGACGGCCCCATGTCCTCACGCTGCAACGCCAGTGACACCGACGCCTTGAGCAGGCCCAGGGGGTTGCCCACGTCGTACCGCACTCCCTCAAAGCGCAGGGCGTACGCAGCCTGGCTCTCCAGCAGCATCCCTATGCCGTCGGTGAGCTGGATTTCACCGATGGCCCCGGGCGTCACCCTCGTCAGGCAGTCAAAGACCTCCGGCGTTAGCACGTAGCGCCCGACAACGCCCAGGTTGGAGGGCGCGTCCTGTGGCGCGGGCTTCTCCACCATGCCGCGTATCCGATAAACGCCGTCGGCCACCGGCTCAGGGGCGACCACGCCGTAGTTCTGGATGGCCGGCCCCGGCACCTCCTCCACCGCTATCACGCTGCCGCCGTACTCGTTGTACACGTCCAGCAGTTGGGACAGCGCGCCCCTCTCCGAGGCTATGATGTCGTCCGGGAGGATGACGGCGAATGGCTCGTCGCCCACGGCGCGGGCGGCGCACAGCACCGCGTGCCCAAGGCCAAGCTGCTCCGCCTGTCGCACATAGGTCAGCTCCACAATCTCCGAGAGGCCGCGCACCATGGACAGCCGCGCGGAGTCGCCCCTGACCGACAGCGATCCCTCCAACTCCAGGTGGCGATCAAAGTAGTCGCCGATGGCCTCCTTGCCCTTGGCGGTGATGACTATCACCTGCTCAATGCCCGCCTCCGCCGCCTCCTCAATGACGTACTGAATCGCGGCCCGGTCCACCAAGGGCATAAGCTCCTTGGGCACGGCCTTGCTCATAGGCAGGAAGCGGGTGCCCAGCCCGGCGGCGGGTATAACGGCCCTTCTCACCTTCATGGCATCTCCTTTGGCGGCTACGCCGCAGCGATGGCTTCCCTCAAGTCAATCGCGCCCTCGTACAGCGCCTTGCCGACAATTGTGCCCTCAACCCCCAGCCCAGCCAGTCGGCGTAGGTGCTCAATGGAGGACACCCCGCCGGAGGCTATCACCGCAGCGTCGGCGCTCTTTATAAGCTCTTCAATGGCCTGGAAGTTAGGCTCGGTCATGGTGCCGTCCCGGGATATGTCTGTGTAGACAAAGCGCCTGATGCCCAGCGCCGCCATTTGATGAACCAGGTCTATGGCGGTGACATCGCTGGACTCACGCCAGCCGCGAGTGGCGACCAGCCCGTCGCGCGCGTCTACGCCCACAATGAGCGCCTCTGGCCCGAAGCGTTGGCAGGCAGCCTCCACCAGGTCGGGGTTGCCCACGGCGCTGGTGCCCAGAACAACGCGCCCCACGCCTATGCCCAGCGCCTTCTTCACTGCGTCCATGTCCCTGATGCCGCCGCCCATCTGAATCGGCGACGTCAGGGAACCTGCAATGCTCTCAATGACGCCGAGGTTGACCGGCTCGCCCCTGGCGGCTCCGTCCAGGTCAACCACGTGCAGGCGGACTGCGCCCATCTCCTGCCAGCGCAGGGCAACCTCCACGGGGTCGTCCGAGTACACGGTCTCTTGGGCGTAGTCACCCTGGAAGAGGCGGACGCACCTGCCGCCCCTCAGGTCGATGGCCGGGATGACCTCCATCTAGCCCCTCGCGCCGTCCTTCGCCACCGACCGCAGGAAGTTCTCGTAGAGGCGCAGTCCCACGGCCCCGCTCTTCTCCGGGTGGAACTGGGTGGCCACCAGGTTGTCCCTGGCCACCATGCTGCAGAACTGCGATGCGTAGTCGGTGGCACCCAGTATAATGCTGCGGTCTTGGGGGTCGGCGTAGTAGCTGTGTACAAAGTAGAAGTAGGAGCCGCTCTCGACGCCCTCCAGGACGGGATGGTCTCTCTCAAAGGTCACTTCGTTCCAGCCCATGTGCGGGGTCTTGACGCTGTCAGGGAACTTCCTGACCCTGCCGGGAACTACGCCCAGGCAGGGAATCGACCCCTCTTCCGACGACTCCAGCAGCAGCTGCAAGCCCAGGCAGACACCGAAAAAGGGCGCGCCCTTACGGATGACGGTCCTTATTGGCTCCACCAGCCCCCTCTCCTTCAGGGCGGTCATTGCTGAATCGGAAGCGCCCACGCCGGGCAGGATGACAGCCCTGGCGCTGAGCACCTTCCTCGGGTCGCCGGTCACCTCCGGGGCGTACCCCAGCTTCTCTATAGCCTTGGCAACGCTCCGCAGGTTGCCGGCGCCGTAGTCAACAATCGCAATCATTCAACACGCCTTTCGATAGTCCTGAAGTATTCCGCCAAGTCCAACACCGGCTTCGCCAACCGCCGCTCAGAGAATCAGGCCCTTACGCCAGTAAGAACCTCCACGGGGAGATGCCTGTCCTCAAAGCGCGCCATGACGAAAGCCAGGTCCGCCAGGCGGTTGAGGTACTGTATCACAACCGGGTTGTACAGGAGGTCCTGCTCCTTGAGGGCAACGACCCTGCGCTCAGCCCTGCGCAGTATGCTGCGGGCCAGGTCCAGGGCGCCGGAGGCCGGAGTCGCGCCGGGGATGATGAAGGCGTTGGGCAGGGTCATCTGGCCGTTCAACTCATCTATCAGCGCCTCCAAGCGGTCCACCATCTCCGGGGTGACCACGCTGAAGTGCTTCACCAGCCTGGAGTACTCCGATGGATCGGTTGCGAGCTCACCGCCCACCACAAAGAGCTCCCTCTGCACCTCCATGATGATCTCCTTCAACCGCTCATCCTGCACAAGGGAGCGCGCCAAGCCAAGGGCAGAAACGGCCTCGTCCACCGTGCCGTACGCCTCGCAGCGCATGTCCGTCTTGGACACCCGGCCGCCGTAGAGCAGGCCTGTCTCCCCTTCGTCTCCGCGCTTGGTGTAAATCTTGGGCAAGCTGCACCTCCGCCCGCGAATTATAGCATAAGGCCTGGCTATCGATTCAATCTCTACATCCGTTGAAGTCCGAATGCGACGCATCGCGGGACAAAATGATGTATCCTTTTGTCTGGATTGGGCGGTTGGGCAAAGCTCTCGTAACCCTGGAGGCGATATCCGAGCGTCTGTACAACTGGTCGTCTTTGTCCTGCTGGCGGTTGCCCTCGCCGGGGGCATATTCAGCCTGCTGCGACAGCCCTCTCCGGACCCGGTAGAGATACTCCTGCCCACGGAAACACCAGTGCCGGAGATCAAGGTCTACGTCAACGGGGCCGTACACCGACCAGGCGTCTACAGGGTCCAGCCGGAGGACAGGCTGGAGGACGTCCTGGCCCTGGCTGGCGGCCTCACCCGGGACGCTGACCCGTCGACGGTGAACCTGGCCATGCGGGTCAGTGACGAGGCCCACTTCCACATACCCAGCCTGGGCGAGACGCCTCTCGAATCGACTCCTGCGCCCGGCCTGGTAAACATCAACACCGCCACTATGGAGGAGCTTCAGACCCTCCGCGGCATTGGAGAGCAGAAGGCGGGAGACATTGTCCATTTCCGCGAGGAGAACGGCCCCTTTGCAAGGGTGGAGGACCTCTTGAAGGTGAGCGGCATAGGCCCCAAGACCCTTGAGGACCTCCGTTCCCTCGTCACCGTTCGCTAGCTATGCTGCTGATAGTCGCGGCCGCTTCCTGGATCGCCGGGCTGTACCTGGCAGCCCGGCTGGACGCGAGCTGGCACAGCGCAGCGCTCTTCCTGGCGGCGTCCGCACTCCTGGCGGTTCTGCTGCGCGGCCGCGGCCGCACGCTGCTTCCCGCCTTGGCGCTGGCTATTCTGTCCCTGGGCATGCTGAGAGCCGCGTGGCCCGCCGACGCCGGACTGCCCGCGGCTATACAGGCCTACAACGGGGTGGACGCCATCCAAGTGGAGGGGGTAGTCTCCTCAGACCCGCAGCCCACCGGCACGGCCTGGCGCTTCTCGCTCTCAGTCCAGAGTGTGTGGCAAGATGAGCAGTGGCATGACGCCCGCGGCGACCTGCTGGTTGTAGCCAAGGTCCCGCCGTCCCTGTCATCTGCCAGGAGCAAGCCCTACTTCCGCTACGGCGACAGGCTCGTAGTCACGGGCAAGTCTGAGGAGCCTCCCGTCTTCGAGGACTTCGACTATCGGGACTACCTGGCAAGGCAGGGTGTATTCTCCACGATGGTCCATCCCGGCGTGGAGCTTGTGGGAGAAGGGGAGGGGAACCGACTGCTGCAAGACATATACTCGCTGCGCAGCCGTCTCTCGTATAGCCTTGAACAGGCCCTCCCGGAGCCGCAGAACGCCATGGCCCAGGCCCTTCTGCTCGGACGGAGAAGCGCAATGCCCGCGGAGCTGACCCAGGCCTTCCGGGACACGGGCGCGTCCCACATCCTGGCAATATCCGGGCTTCACGTAGGCGTGCTGCTGGGCATCTCCGTCGCCTTCAGCCGGTGGCTGCTGGGCGCCCGGCGTCAGGTGTATCTCCTTATCCCGCTCCTCTCCATATGGGGATACGCCGCTCTCTCCGGCATGTCGCCCTCGGTGCAGAGGGCCGCCATCATGGGAAGCGTATACCTGCTGGGCGTAGCCCTGGGGAGGCAGAACAGCATCGCGCCTGCCCTTGCCGCGGCGGCCGCGGTCATGGCAGCGATACAGCCTGGCATACTCTCCGACGTCTCCTTCCAGCTGAGCTTCACGGCTATGACGGGGCTTGTTCTTATAGCTCCTCCCATAGAGCGATGGCTGCTTCAAGTACGTTCCGGTCTTGACGAAGTAAGCGGGTGGTCCAGAGCTATGGCTTCCGCTATAGCCGCCACAGTGGCGGCGACCCTGGGCACCCTCCCGCTGGTGGCGTTCTACTTTGAGCAGGTATCCCTTGTGGGACTGCCAACCACGCTGCTGGCCCTTCCCGCGCTTCCATTTATCCTGGGAACCAGTCTCGTCACGGCTCTCCTGGGGTTGGCAGGCCCGGGAGAGGCCGAGATGGTCGGCTTGGTCGCCTGGCTGTGCCTGTCCTACCTCAAGACGGTGGTGGAGGTGTTCGACGCCATACCCGGAAACGCTGTCAGCGTGGGAGGCTTCGGCATAACGTTGGTAGTCGTGTACTACGCAGCGCTGCTGGCGGCGGTCGCCGCGCGCCCAAGGCTGCCAGCCATCTCAGCGCGGCTTTCGCAGCCCTTCGTCAGAGAGTCCGGCCTTGCGGAGAGGGTGGAGTCGTGGCAGCCGGGCCGCCGCGCCTTCTGGGCTATGGCCTTCATGGGCGTCCTGGCGTCGGCAGTGATATGGACAGCTGCGATCTCCAGGCCCGACGGCCGGCTGCACGTCGCCTTCCTGGACGTGGGCCAGGGCGACGCCGTTTTCGTGGTCACGCCCGGAGGCCGCCAGGCGCTCATCGACGGCGGCGCAGACCCCAAGAGGCTGCTCAACCATCTGGGAGACCGCGTCCCGTTCTGGGACGACGGCCTGGACATGGTGGTTCTGACCCATCCCCACGAGGACCACGTGGCCGGGTTGGTTGAGGCGCTTGACAGGTATGAGGTGGACATGGCGCTGGAGCGCAGGTTCGATTTCCCGTCCCCGGACTACGCCCTGTGGCAGTCCGTGCTAGCGGACAGGGACGTCCAGGCCCTGCAGGCGGTGGAGGGGCAGCGGATAACCCTGGGCAATGGCGTGTTGCTGGAGGTCATCTATCCCCCTGACAGGCTGCTGGAGGGCACCACGTCGGACGTGAACAACGCGTCGATAGTCATGCGGCTGACCTACGGCGAGACCTCCTTCCTGCTCACGGGTGACGTGCACTGGGACGCCGAAAGCTACATCCTTAGCCGCTCTCTGCCCATTCGGAGCGACGTGCTAAAAGTCCCCCACCAGGGCAGCAACACGTCCAGTTCCGACGCCTTTGTCCGCCAGGTAACGCCCCGGGTCGCCGTCATATCCGTGGGAGCGGACAACGCCTTCGGCCACCCGCACCCTGAGACGATGGACACCCTCCGGGCCGCCCTGCCCGATGACAGAATCCTGACAACCGCCCTGAACGGGACGGTCCAGTTCACCTCAGACGGCTCGCGGCTGTGGGTGCAGGCGGAGAGGTAGCCTTACTCCCACAACCTCTCAAAGGACAGCCGCCCGTCTTCACTCTCCTGCAACAGGTACACGTCCGGGTTGGACAGGGACTCCCAGCCGCCGTAGCCAAAGGCGGGGTCCAGGGAGCTCAGGACAAGGCTCAACAGGTTGCCGTGGGTCACCGCGAGGGGAAGGTTGTAGCCTCCGTCCAGGAGCTCGTTCAGGCAGGCCCAGGCTCTCTCCAGCGCCTCCCGACCGGACTCGCCGCCGGGGGCACGAGAGTCCAGGTCGTCGAAAGAGCTGCGGATAACGTCGCGCCAGTTGTCCAGAGGGCCGTCGGCGAGCCTCCGCTCGTTCAGGCGAGGGTCCACACGGACAGCCAGTCCGGCAGACGCCGCAAAGGGCTCAATTGTCTGCCTGGCCCGCAGGAACGCGCTGGACACCGCCGCGTCAATGCGCCTGCCGGAGAGGAAGTCGGCAAGGGACTCGGCCTGGCTGAAGCCAAGAGTCGTCAATGGGTCGTCGGGGAGCTGGCCGGAGGCCTGGCAGTGCCGCACCAAGAGCAGTCTACGTGACGGCAATACAATACCACTCTATCAACGTATGTCCGTAACGCGGGCTTGGTGAACGGATAAGCGATGGACTGGCTTCACGCAGTCCGGCGGCTGACCAGGTACAGGTGGTTGCGCCCGTTCTCCCGGCGATAGGCCATCTCGTCCATCATCTCCTTTGCCAGGTGAACGCCGAGGCCGCCGATGGAGCGGCTCTCGACGGGGCCGGTGGTGTCCGGCTCCGGGGCATCGGTCATCGGGTCAAAGGCGTGGCCTTCGTCCGTAATGTTGATGGTCACGGCGTCCGCCGCCGAGGTGAGCGCTATCTCGATCTCGTGCTCGTTGTCGTCGTGGCCGTAGTCCATGATGTTGAGCACGAGCTCCTCAAGGACCAGGTTAATCCGGAAAAGGAGGTCCGGCGGCCACTCCTCCTTCTCCGCAAAGGCCTCTATGGACTCTGTTATCTTGTCCAGCTCTTCGCGGTCTGACAAGACCTTGAGGATCAGGTCACTCAAGACTCAGACCTCGCTCTGCCGGTCGGGCCGACGCAGATAGTTCCTCTGGTCTCCTGGTTTCTCATCCCCCAAAAACCTTTTTGAAACATAGTATCTACTCAGAACTCCGCCGCCCTCATCGCCTAGCCAGCCCCCGGAGACCGGAGCGCGTTGGCGTTGGCGCGGGAGGCATTCGGGCTAGCTCCCAAGAGAGGAGATGGCCTCCGCCTGAGTGGCGTGAGTTGGGATGATCTTGTCGAAGCCGCTGATCTGGAAGACCTCGTTAATGGAGTCGGAGAGGGAGCACATGCCAAACTTGGCCGACTTCCCCTGAAG
Organism: Dehalococcoidia bacterium; assembly: GCA_034422115.1. GTDB lineage: Bacteria > Chloroflexota > Dehalococcoidia > Lucifugimonadales > UBA2985 > DAOUJW01. The sequence goes on from DAOUJW010000021.1 coordinate 68,439, forward strand.
CTGCTTGGCCACCAGCAGTATGACCCTGAGACCGGCGCTGCTGATGTAGGACAGATTCTCCAGGTTCAGGACAAAGGTGTTGACGTTGTCCTTCAACATGGTTTCCAGGGCGTCCTGAAAGTCCTTGGCGTTGCCGCCGTCAACTCTGCCCGATGCCTTTGCCACCAGGGCCCCGCCGGCCAACTCGCCTTGTATCATGAGATTCTTGGTATCGGAGACCGTCCAGCCTCCTCCGGCTTCCTGTCCGCTTGTTGTCATAGAGAACCCTCGCTGTGATGGCTATTTTTGCTTCCAATTCAGAGCCGACGGGAGGCCGGGTGTCTCCCGCGGCTATTTTGTGCGCTCCGACCGGCTCTGCTGGAGGATACTTCTCAGCAGACCTATCCGGGTGCGTTTCCCAGTATGAGATTGTGCCACTTGCCGCGCTCGATGGCGCAAACCTTCTAATACAATAGCACGACAAACGATTTCAGTAAACACCCTCGTATCATTCAGTAAGTACCCTCGCGCCCGCCGCCACGCGCCCTAGACCGGCAGGTCCTGGAAGTTCATGGCGTACAGCTTGGCGTACAGGCCGTCCTTTGCCAGCAGGTCGTTGTGCTTGCCAAGCTCCGCTATGCGCCCCTGCTCCATCACCAGTATCTTGTCAGCGTCCTGGATGGTGGAGAGCCTGTGGGCAATGATGATGGCCGTCCGGCCCCGCAACAGCTCCTTGAGAGCGTCCTGGATCAGGCGCTCCGTGTAGCTGTCCACGTTGGCCGTGGCCTCGTCCAGTATCAGGATGCGGGGGTCAGCCACCAGCGCCCGGGCGAAGGCGATGAGCTGCCTCTGGCCCACGCTCAGGTTGCTGCCCCGCTCGTGGAGGACGGTCTCGTAGCCGTCGGGCAGCCTCATGATGAAGTCGTGCGCGCCCAGGGCCCTGGTCGCCTTCTCGATGTCCTCCTGGGTGGCGTCGCGATTGGCGAAGCGTATGTTTTCGGCAACGGTCGTGGAGTAGAGGAATGGCTCCTGGAGCACAAGGCTCATCTGGCTCGCCAGCGAGGAGCGGGTGATGTCACGCAGGTCGTAGCCGTCCACGGTGATGCTCCCCTGGCCGACGTCATAGAAGCGTGTGACCAGGGCCACCATCGTCGTCTTGCCCGCGCCCGTCGGCCCCACAATCGCCATCGACTCTCCCGGCAGCACCTCCACCGACACGTCGTCCAGCACCTGCACCTCCGGGTTGTAGGAGAAGGACACGTTGTTGAACTTCACGTGCCCCTTGATGGGCGGCAGCTTCTCCGCGTCCGGCTTGTCCACCAGGTCAGGCTGCACGTCCAGAAGCTCGAAGATGCGCATTCCGGCGGTCATGGCCCTCTGCATCATGGCGTACTGCATCACCAGGGCGCGGATTGGCTCGAAGAAGCGCTGCACCAGCAGGGCGAACATCACCATAGTACCCAGCTCCAGGGTACCGGTCTGCTCCATCCTGCCGCCGACGATTATCAGTATGCCGAAGGCGATGGCGGTGAGCACCTCCACCGTGGGCATCAGGCTGGCGGTGAGCCTGCTGGCGCTGAGGTTGGCGTTCAGGTGCTCGGCGTTCAACTCGTCAAACTGGGACAGGTTGACCTTCTCCCTGTTCATGCTCTGGGTGACCCGCACGCCGGTGATGTTCTCCTGGAGGCTGGCGTTCACTCCGGCAATGGCGTACCGGATGCGCATGAATGACCGCCGGGCGCGGATCTGCCAGAAGACCATGATCACCGCGAAGACCGGCATGACGACGAAGCAGAGGAGCGCCAGCTCCATGTTCCGGTTCAGCATCACCACAACGATGAGCACAAGGCTGAGCACCTCCGCGAAGCCCACCACAAAGATGGTCATGAACTCCTGGAGGGCCGTGGTGTCGTTCTGGACGCGGCTCATCAGCCTACCCACCTCGTTGTGGTCAAAGAACTGGGTGGAGAGTCGCTGCAGGTGGGCGTGCATGTCGCTCCGCAGCTTGTACAGCACCGCCATGTTCACCCTGGCCAGGCCCCTGAGATGGATGAAGTTGCCCGCCAGGTTCAGCACAACCACCCCGGCAAAGACCAGGCCAATCCCGTGCAGCCCGGCCACCCGCTCCGCCACGGAGAGCTCGGGGTCCCTCAGGTACCGGTCGATGGCCTCGCCAACCAGCACGGGCACCGCTATCTGGGTCACGATGTACACCAGCATCGCAATCAGGCTCACCAGTGTCATCTTCCAGTGGGGCTTCAGGTATCCCGCCAGACGAAAGACAACGGCCTGGTCGTAGACCTTGCCAAACTCCGTGTCCTCCAGCACCAGGCTGAGGCGCCCGCGTATCCTGCGGACCTCCTGGACACCCGGAAGGTTGGGGTTTATTCCGCCCTGGCCAAGTCCTCCCCACTGCATTGCTAGGAGCCCCCCTCCACGTTCAGGGTTCGCGTCTCAAGGCCGAGGCCGGCTGCGCCGTTGCCGTCGGCGGACAGCGTTCCGCCGCCGTTGACCTCCATCTCCTGCGGGCGCAGCTGAAGCTCGTATATCTCCTGGTACGGGCCAGGCACGCTCAATAGCTCCTCGTGGACGCCCTTCTGCACTATCCTGCCCTCTTTCATCACCAGTATCATGTCTGCGTTCTTCACGCTGCTCAGGCGATGGGCAATGACGAAGGTAGTCCTGCCCTGAATCACCGTATCCAACGCTTGGCGAATAAGATGCTCCGTCTCCGTATCGACGCTGGACGTGGAGTCGTCCAGGATGAGGATGGGCGGGTCCAGCAGCAGCGTGCGGGCGATGGCCAGTCGCTGCCTCTGGCCGCCGGAGAGGGTCACGCCCCGCTCTCCCACGTAGCTGTCGTACCCATCGGGCATGCTCTCAATGAAGTCGTGAAGCTGGGCGGCCTTGGCCGCTCGCACCACGTCCTCAAAGGGCGCGTCCACGGAGCCGTAGGCAATGTTCGCCCTTATGGTAGAGGTGAAGATGAACACGTCCTGCTGCACAATGCCCACGTTGCGGCGCAGGGAGGCCAGGGTGGCGTCCCGGATGTCCATCCCGTCGATGGTGATGCGGCCTTCGGTTACGTCGTAGAAGCGGGGAATCAGGTGTACGACGGTGGTCTTGCCGCTGCCGGGCGCGCCGAGAATGGCGATCACCTTCGTCCTGGGAGCTTCGAAGTCGACGCCCTTGAGCACCGGCGACAGCTCGCTGTACCCGAAGGACACGTCCTCAAAGCGCACGTCGCCACTCACGCGCCCCACGTCCAGGGCGTTCCGCTTCTCCTGCACCGGCGACTCCGCGTCCAGCACGTAGAAGATGCGCTCCCCGGAGGACATGGCGCGGGAGAAGCTGTTGACTATCCAGGCCGTCATGCGCACGGGTATGGCCAGCAGGCCCATGTAGAGAAGGAAGGAGACCAGCTCACCCTCCGTCATGGCCCCGTCCACCACCTGCAGCGCGCCGAACCACAGGATGACGCCCGTTCCTCCAAGGAGGAAGAAGTTGTTGAGGGACGTGGTGATGGCCTGGAGCCTCTCGGCGGTGAAGCCGTACCGGGCCACCTCAGAGGCGTGGTAGTTGAACTTCCCCTTCTCCAGGTCTTCGGCGGCGAAGGCCTTGACCACCCGCTGCCCGGCCAGGTTCTCCTGGAGCACCGTGTTCAGGTATCCCATCTCCGTGCGCTCGGCCATCCAGTTGCGGCGCATCTCCAGCATGATGGTAGCCGTCCGCAGGATGATGAAGGGCACAAACACCAGGCTCATCAGGGCCAGCTTCCAGCTTGAGATGACCAGGATGACGCTGACGCCCAGGATGAGGAGCACCATGTAGCCGCCGCGTATCACGCCTCCCTGGATGAACATCCGCACCCCCTCCACGTCCGCAGTGGCCCGGGACATCAGGTCACCGGATCGCTGGTTGTCGTGGAAGCCGAAGCTGAGACGCTGCAGCCGCTCGTAGAAGGCGTTGCGGATGTCGTAGGCGACGCGCTGGCCCAGGGACTCGCCGAGGTACTGCTGTCCGTAGGCGGCCACGCCTCGGAGGGCGCTTATGACCAGTACCAGCACGGCCAGGAAGACGAGGGGCGCGACTTCGCCGGACTTGACCACCTCGTCAACGGCGGTGCCGAGTATGCGGGGTATGGCCAGGGCAAAGGCCGTTACGCCAATGGTGCAGACGTAGGCCAGCAGCAGTCTGTACTTGTACTTGAGGGAGAAGCGGACGAGCCTGAGCAGGATGCGCATTGTTGTATGAGTATATTCACCATAGGGTTCACTGCGTATGGCTCGAAAGGGGAGGAGGGGTCAACACAATGCCCAGCGTATATTACTCCAAACCTGAGCTTGCGTCTAGGGTGTGGGTTTAATCAAGCAGGGCTACCGCAAAGTCGCGATCATGCGTGAGCACAACCGGGGGGAGTAAATGAGTGGGAGCAACTAGAGACGTTCGGGTCGGACGTGAAATCTACAGAACGCTACATCCCCGCCAGTTGCTGGGCGTCCTGGATGTACTCCGCGGTCTCGATGATGATGCGTTCGGTGTCTTCAATAGGTTCGCAGTTGCCGGAGTAGAAGCAGTCGCCGTGAAGGGCAGCCTGCCTCTCAAAGTACCTGGCCTGCAAACCGCGCATGGACGGGTCGGCGGCGGCCATTGTGCGCAGGGCCCTGGTGGTGTCGGGCGACCTGGGAGGAAGCCTGTCCGTGCGAACGAGGATCAGGGCGTCCGTGGCGCGCTTGGCCGCGCACCAAGCCTTCTCCGCGGCGTCGCGGAGGTCGCCGGCGGCAAGACGCTCCAGGGCTGCACGATGCATCTGCCGCGCGTCGCCGAATATGCGGGCGGCTTCAGATTCAACTACGGTCATTCACGTCTCCTCACCGGGCATTATAGCATAGCGCTTTAGTGAAACTCACTCTCCAACAAACCCTTGCCTGTAAAATGCGCGGGACTTATAATTTACCTTGTTTCAATTGCAACACATCGCCTCCAGTGTTCACGGAGGGCGTCGCTTGCCCAAGCCTTCCACCATCGCAATAGACGGTCCAGTCGCATCAGGGAAAACGGCCGTGGGCGGCCTGTTGGCTCTGCGACTTGCGTATCGCTTCATCGATACCGGCGTGATGTACCGGGCCGTCACCTGGGCTGCGCTGAGGGACGGGATAAACCCCGAGGACGGGGCGGCGGTGACCGCGCTGGCCCACAGGATGCAGATGGAAGTTACCTACAGCGACAACCTGAGCGGCCCAAGGCTCAAGGTCGATGGCCGCGAGCTCACGGGGGAGCTGCGGGCGAAAGAGGTGGACGGCTGGGTGTCCCTGGTGTCCAGCTACAGCGGCGTCAGGCGTGCGCTGGTGGCTCGACAGCGGGCGCTGGCAGAGGAGGGTAGGATCATCATGGTGGGCAGGGACATAGGCACGGTGGTGCTGCCGGACGCAGACCTCAAGGTGTTCCTCACCGCCTCCCGCGAGGAGCGCGCCCAACGTCGATACCGCGAGATGAAGGAGAAAGGCCAGTCGCCTAAAATGGAGCAGGTGATGGAGAACCTGCTGGCCAGGGACGAGATGGACAGCAGCAGGGCCGACTCGCCGCTGCGGGCGGGGAGCGGCGCGCACGTCCTGAACACAAACCACATGGGGCTTGATGAAGTGGTGGACAGCATAATCAAGCTGATGGAAGAGGGCTGATGGGCGCAGTTTACTCCTCCGCCAGATTCATGATGCGCAACGCGCTGCGGCTCTTCGGCGACTGGCAGGTTGAGGGCAGGGAGTGCGTTCCGCCCAGGGGGCCGCTCATCGTGGTGTCCAACCACCAGAGCAACATGGATCCCCCGCTGATCATGGCGAGCCTCCCCCGGCGGGTCTACTTCATGGCAAAGCGGGGCATCTTCAACGGCCCGGTACTGTCGTTCCTGCTGAAGGCCTACGGCGCATTCCCCCTCAACCGGGACGGCGGCGACCTGCAGGCCATCCAGTGGAGCCTGAAAATGCTCGACGGCGGCGCAGCCATAGGAATGTTCCCGGAGGGCACCCGGAGTCCCTATGGGATGCGGAAGGGCATACCCGGCATTGCGATGATTGCCCTCAAGTCCGGCGCTCCCATCCTGCCGATGGGGATGACCGGCACGGAGCGGACCGGCCCGCCCTGGCAGGTGGCAATGCCCAGGGGCGAGTTCAGAGTGAAGATAGGCCAGCCCTTCTCACTGCCCACGATAGAGGGCAGGGTCAGCCGCGAGCAGCTACAGGGCATGACCGATATGATCATGGAGCGCGTCGCGGCCCTGCTTCCCAACGACTACCGCGGAGTCTACGACCTGAAGAGCGCGCCTGCACCGCCCAGCCCGACGGCCAGAGCGCAGGACGGGGGCGGTTAGCCATGTGCGGCATCATCGGATACACGGGCTGCAAAGAGACCGCGCCCATCCTGCTGGACGGCCTGGCCAACCTGGAGTACCGGGGCTACGACAGCGCCGGCATTTCGGTCATCGCCCCGGACGGCGATGTCGCGGTGCGCAAGGCCTCCGGCAAGCTGGAGAGCCTGGTGCTGTCCCTCCAGGGCGCGCTGCCTGTAGGAAGCGCGGGCATCGGGCACACGCGCTGGGCCACCCACGGCGAGGCCAACACGTCCAACGCCCACCCTCTGCTGGACTGCCGGGAAGAGGTCATCGTAGTCCATAACGGCATTGTGGAGAACTACCTGGAGCTCAAGGAGGAGCTTGTGGAGCAGGGCCACGCCTTCGCGTCCGAGACGGACAGCGAGGTCATCCCCCACCTGATTGAGGGCTACCTTGGCCGCGGGTCGACAACCGAGGAGGCGGTGCGACTGGCGGCCCTGCGGCTCACGGGCGCCCACGCCGCGGTGGTGATGTGCAAGCGCGACCCCGGAAAGCTCATTGCCTTCAGGGTGCGCAACGCAGGAGGCATACTGGTGGGATACGGCGAAGACGAGATGCTGCTGGCCAGCGACCTGCCCGCCATCATCCCTCACACCCGGGAGGTGGCCTTCCTCTCCGCCGGCGAGATGGTGTCCTTGACGCGGGACTCGGCTTCGTACTGCTCACTGGACGGCTCCGCGCTGGAGAAGACACCCCAGCATCTGCCCTACGATGCGGTGTCCGTTGCCAAGAGCGGCTTCAGCCACTTCATGCTCAAGGAGATTGTGGAGCAGCCCCAGGCCACCATTGCCACCCTGCGCGGGCGGGTGTCCTTCGATCCCGGAGACGTGAACCTGGAGGAGCTTGGCCTTGCGGACTCGGACATCCAGGGCATTAACCGGGTGATTTTCGTGGCGATGGGCACAAGCTACAACGCCGCGCTGGTGGCCCGGCACATGATGGAGCAGCTCAGCGGCCTGCCGTCGGAGGCGGAGATAGCCTCCGAGTTCCGGTACAGGAACCCCATCCTGGACTCCAAAACGCTGGTGGTCTCCATAGGCCAGTCAGGTGAGACGGCGGACACCCTGTCGGCGATGGAGGAGGCGTCCCGCAAGGGCGCGCGGCTGATAACCGTGTGCAACTCCGAGGGCAGCCAGGCCACGAGGCTGGCGGAGGGCTGTATCTACCTGCGGGCTGGCCCGGAGATAGGCGTGGCGTCGACCAAGACCTTCACCTGCTCGCTTGAGGCCCTCTACCTGCTGGCGGCGTACATCGGCAGTCGGCGGGGGTTCCTCTCCGAATCGGAGCTTGGCAAGGCCTTGAGAGACCTCGTGAAGCTGCCGGACCTGCTGAGCGAGATGGTCGCCCGCCAGGAGCCGTACATCGCCCTGGCTGAGCGATTCCACAGGAAGCCCAACTTCCTCTACATGGGCCGTGGGCCCAACCACGCCATAGCCCTGGAGGGGGCGCTGAAGCTCAAGGAGATAGCCTACACCCACGCGGAGGGGTGCTCCGCCGGGGAGATGAAGCACGGCCCCATAGCCCTCATCGACGAGGGGATGCCGGTGGTCGCCATTGCGCCCCGGGACGACCTGCGGGACAAGATGCTCAACAGCATATTCGAGGTGAAGGCCAGGGGCGCCACGGTGATCGCCCTGGCAACCGAGGGGGACGAGGAGATAGCAGGCATAGCCGACCACGTGCTGTACATCCCGCCCACGTCTCCGCTTCTGACGCCGGTGCTGGCCTCCGTCCCGTTGCAGCTTCTGGCTTACCACATAGCCGTCAAGCGCGGCTGCGAGATAGACCAGCCGCGAAACCTGGCCAAGTCCGTGACCGTAGAGTAGGGCGTAGTCAAGAGCATATAGACATGCTGTCAGAGGTGAGACTGCAGCTGGAGCGTAGGGAGGAAGGCCTGTCGCCCTTTGCCGCCAGGTCAGTCAACTCCAAAGGCCGCGTGACTCCCGAAGAGCCGTCGCCACTAAGGACGGAGTTCCAGCGAGACCGGGACCGCATCATCCACAGCAACGGTTTTCGACGCCTCAAGCACAAGACCCAGGTGTTCATCGCCCCCACCGGCGACCACTACGTGACGCGTCTGACCCACACCCTGGAGGTGACGCAGATAGCTCGCACCATCGCCAGGGCGCTCAACCTCAACGAAGACCTGGCGGAGGCCATCGGCCTGGGGCACGACCTGGGGCACACGCCCTTCGGCCACCTGGGAGAGGAGGAGCTGGACCGCCTGCACCCGGAGGGGTTCCGCCACTCGGCCCAGAGCCTGCGGATGGTGGAGTATCTGGGCAGGAACGGGCAGGGCCTGAACCTCACATGGGAGGTCAGGGAGGGCATTGAGTCCCACTCCAAGCCTAGGGAGGATCTGATGGGCGCGCTCAAAGGGGACGACGTTTCGCTGGAGGCGCAGGTGTGCCGCATATCCGACGCAGTGGCCTATCTCAACCACGACATCGGGGACGCCATCAGGGCCGGGGTCATCTCCGAAGACGACCTGCCCCAGGTTTCCAAAGAGGTACTGGGCACCCGCCACTCACAGCGCATCGACACTATGGTCAGCGACATCGTTAGCTCCTCCTGGGGCATCGCAGAGGGGAAGCATCCCGCCAGTGGCGAGAAACCGGCCATCGTCATGAGCCCCGGCGTGCATCAGGCGGCCAACGAGCTGCGGGAGTTCATGTTCCAGCGGGTGTACCTGCCCGCCAGCGACGGGGAGCTTGGCGACCAGGCCAGGGAGGTCATACGGCTGCTCTACGGCCACTTCTGCGCCCACCCGGAGGAGATACCGGCGGAGTACCACATACGGCGCGACCCCGCAGAGCGGATGGCCGTGGACTACATCTCCAGCATGACCGACCACTTTGCGCTGCGCATCGCCGAGGGCATACGGCCTGGGATAGCTTCACTGAGCGCGGCGCTGTACCGGTAATATTCAGCAACGTAGGGGCGGTTCGCGAACCGCCCCTACAGGACTCCTTCATTTGGCTCACAATTTCCGCTTCGGTCACTTGAAGACGGACTCAACGCGTCTGCTAGAATTGATATAGACACCCCGTTCCCGCGCGGAGGTTTCTACCAAGCCATGACCGTGATCCAGGAAGTTAAAAGCCGCAGCGACATTGTAGACGTGGTCTCCGACCGCGTGACCCTCGCCAAGTCAGGGCGCAACTTCAAGGCCGCCTGCCCCTTCCACGCTGAGAAGACGCCCTCCTTCTACGTCTTCCCTGAGCGGCAGACGTGGCGCTGCTTCGGGGCCTGCGCGGAGGGCGGAGACGTCATCTCCTTCACCATGAAGGCCGAGAGCCTGGACTTCGCTCAGGCCCTCAGCCAGCTGGCCCAGCGCGCGGGTGTGACGATGCCCACGCCCCAGACCAGGAGGCGAGATGAGGCCCTGGACAGGGTGAACGAGGCGGCGCTGGACTTCTTCAGAGGCCTTCTGAAATCGGAGGCGGGCCGGATGACCAGGGAGTACCTTGAGCGGCGGGGCGTGAACCGTGAAGCCGAGGACATGTTCCAGCTTGGACTCAGCCCGGCGGGCTGGGACACCCTGACTCGCCACTTGAAAGACCAGGGATACCAGGAGCAGCAGATACTCTCGGCAGGCCTGGCAACCAGGACCGAGAGGGGAGACATCCGAGACCTCTTCCACGGGCGTCTCATCTTCCCCATCTGGGACTCCTCCGGCAACCCCGCGGGGTTTGGCGGCAGGGCGCTGGACGACTCCAACCCCAAGTACCTCAACACGCCCAGGACGCCCCTCTTCGACAAGGGGCATCTGCTGTACGGCCTGCACCTGGCGCGCGAGTCCATCAGCAGGGAGGGCACAGTCGTGGTGGTGGAGGGCTACATGGACGTCATCGCGGCCCACCAGCACGGCTTCCACAACGTCGTGGCCTCAATGGGCACGGCTCTCACGGAGCGACAGGTGAGCGCCCTGCGGAACATCGCCTCCAACTTTGTGCTGGCCCTTGACCCGGACAACGCGGGTCAGCAGGCGACTCTGCGCAGCCTCCAGTCGTCGTGGCAGGTGTTCGAGCGGCGCGCGCTGCGGGCCGGGGGCAGGAGCGACGTGGTGTTCTACGAGCGGCAGCCCCACGCCTCTCTCAAGGTTGCCGTCCTTCCGACGGGCAAAGACCCCGACCTGCTCATCCGCGAGTCGCCGGAGGAGTGGGAGTCCCTGGTGACCGACGCCAAGCCCCTGATGGACTACCTTTTCGACACGATGGCCTCAAGGCTGGACGCGTCTTCCGGGCAGGACAAGCTGCGGGCCACGGAAGCGCTGTTCCCGTTCATAGCGTCAATGGACAACCCCTACGACCAGGACCGGTACTTCCGGCGGCTGGCGGACCTCATGGGCGTCAGCGAGGCGGCCCTGGAAGCGAGCATAGGCCGGCCCCAGAGACGCCCGGCAACTGGGAATCGGGCAGCAGGCGCGCCGCCCAGGGCCAGCGCGTCGCCCATCGCTATGGCGCACCGGGACCCCCTGGAGGAGTACTGCCTCTCCCTGCTGCTCCGGCACCCGGAGCTTGGAGAGGGCGGCATCGACATCTCACCGGACTACTTTGACCTGTCTGAAAACCGGGACATCTTCACAAAATGGGCTGAATGTGCTACAATTGACGATATAAGGGGGAGTCTGTCGCCAAATCTGGCCGAGCACCTCCAGACCCTGCTTGACATAGAGAATCCGCCCTCCAACATCAAGGAGAGGGCGAAGGCGTTTGAGGAGGTGGTGAACCGGCTGAAGGAGCGGTTCTACAAAGTCCAGGAGCAGGTGCTGATGGAGCAGTTGGAGGGAGCCGATTGGACAGACATCTCTAGTTTGCAGCCATCATTGGACCAGGCCCGGGAGATTAACCGCCAGCTGAGGGAGCTATTCTCCGGGTCAACCACAGAATCTACGTGATTTGGAGAAAAGTGAGAAGACGCAAGAACGACATAGACGATCTTGGAGACCTGCCGGAGGAGGAAGAGGAGGAGTCCCGTATTCCCTCTGAGAACATCCTCTCGATAGTCGGCTCGGAGTTCGCGGGAGACAACAAGGAGTTGTCCGTTGCCATCGCTCCGCCCCAGGCCGACGTGGAGGATGAGGACGCAGTCACCACCGACGGCATCGCCAAGGAGGACATGGACGAGGCAGGCGGCGACGTGGAGGCGGAAGCGGAGGCGGAGCCGGACCTGGAGGCCGACCTTGGCAGCCAGGACATGATCGACGACCCCGTCCGCATGTACCTGCGGGAGATCGGACGGGTTCACCTGCTCACGGCCCAGGACGAGCGATCCCTGGCCCGCCGCATGGAGTGCGGCATCCACGTCAAGAGCCTGGAGAAGGAGCTGACCTCCACGGACGGCCGCACGCCCAGGGCCTATGAGACCGTCCTGCTGCTGATGGAGCGTCTGTGGGAGGCCACGCCCCTGGTCAACGCCCTTGGCACGCATCTGGGCCGCTCGGAGCCCCTGAGCCTGACCCAGGTTGTCTCTGACCCGGAGGTCCTTGCCGCCATAGACAGCGAGATCAGCCCGGAGATGGTGGAGGACCTGGCCGCGGAGCTCGACCGCCCCACGGACCAGGTGACCAAGGAGATCCTGGAGTTCTCCCTGAACACCCGCCTTCTGCCTCCGGACCTCTTCGAGATAATCGACGGCAACATGCCCGTAGAGCAGCTGCCCCGCGTCATGGAGGACCCGGACTTTATGCGTGACCTCCGCGTCAAGGAGCTGTCCCTCAGGGCGCACTTCTCCCACATTGTTGAGGAGGGCCTGCGGGCGCAGAAGCACCTGGCGGAGGCCAACCTGCGGCTGGTGGTAAGCGTAGCCAAGAAGTACATCGGGCGCGGCATGTCCCTGCTTGACCTGGTGCAGGAGGGGAACATCGGCCTGATTCGCGCCGTGGAGAAGTTCGACTATCGCAAGGGGTACAAGTTCAGCACCTATGCGACGTGGTGGATTCGCCAGGCCATAACCAGGGCCATCGCCGACCAGGCCCGGACGATTCGCATACCCGTCCACATGGTGGAGACCATCAACAAGCTGATGCGCACAAGCCGGCGGCTGGTGCAGGAGTACGGCCGGGAGCCAACCAGCGAGGAGATAGGGCGGGACATGGACGTCAGCCCAGAGAAGGTGCGCGAGATTCTGAAGATTTCCCAGGAGCCGGTCTCCCTGGAGACCCCCATTGGCGAGGAGGAGGACAACCACCTTGGGGACTTCATTGAGGACCGGGGCGCAGTGGCCCCGGCGGAGGCCGCGTCCTACCAGCTTCTCAAGGAGCAGGTGGAGGACGTTCTGGACACCCTCAACCACAGGGAGCGTCGAGTACTTCAGCTGAGATTCGGGCTGGAGGACGGCCGCAGCCGCACGCTGGAAGAGGTTGGCAAGGAGTTCGGCGTCACAAGGGAGCGCATACGGCAGATTGAGGCCAAGGCCCTCCGGAAGCTGCGCCATCCCTCCCGCTCCAAGAAGCTCCGGGACTTCCTGGAATAGTCCTCCTACTCTGGGAGCGCGCCTTGCTAAGCCGGCAATACAATGTATTGCTATGAGACTTGGGACTTAGGGGCGTGGACAACAACCCATCGTCACCCCCGCGAAAGCGGGGGTCTAGCCGGCCTTACAACGTACGCCCTAGATTCCTGCTTCCCGAGACCTTTGCACAACTTAAAGTGTCAGTTTGCCAGAAGCGCAACGCTGTCATTCTGAACGGAGCGCAGCGGAGTGAAGAATCCAAAGTCTCTGTCCGCAAAGCTGCGACGTATTTGGTGAACGTCCTTGGATTCTTCGCTGCGCTCAGAATGACACTCGCATGGGGCTTGGTCATGAGTTACGCAAAGGTCTCCTTCCGCAGGAACGACGAAAGGACGCGCCATTTTATCCTCTAATGTGGCATTAGCCGCGCCGCGTCTACTTTCGAAACTCTTAAGAATTCCACCTCACATTGTAATCCTCCCTGTGGCATAATATAGGTATGGGGCCTATTGAAATCCAACCCTTAGCGTACCGCTCCCTGGAGTGAGCGTCCTATGCGATTCCGAGTCATGGCCAGGGTGGTGTCCACCGAGGGCGGCGAGAAGTCCGTCAGGGGCGACACATTTGAGCACGACGAAGAGGAAGAGGCGCGCAAGCACTACCTTGAGGTGGTCAAGAGGATGAGGATGTCCCACGCCTACGGCCTTCAGCAGGCGTCCCTGGAACGCCAGAGAGACGATGGAAAATGGGAGAGGATAGACCAGTTGACCAAGGAGCAGCTCAGATAACCGACCTGTATCTCCTCTCCCCAAAGTAGTTTAGCGGCATACTGAACAGAACCAGACAGAGGTGAATCAATTGGCGTCTTTCTTCCCCAAGTCCAGCATCATGACCCTGGCGGCGCTCGTCACTGTGGCGGCGCTGGCGCTTTCTGCCTGCACGTCCTCCCCAACGGCTACCCCGGCACAACCCACTTCTACGCCCGCGCCTGAGGCCACACAGCCCGGCGCTCCCACCCAGCCCCCCGTTGTAGACGCCGCTCCCGTCATGCTTGACCTGCCCCTGGACTTCCCCATCGAGACCTACCAGGGAGAGGAGTACGCGGCCGGAACAAACCTCAACTTCTCCAATTTCTTTGTGGACGGCAAGCCGGTAATTCTGAACTTCTGGGCGGGGTTGTGCCCGCCGTGCAGGGCGGAGATGCCGGACTTCCAGGAGTTCCACGCTGAGCACAAGGATGAGGTCACACTGGTCGGAGTCGACATCGGGCAGTACCTCTTCCTGGGCGACCGGCAGGACGCCGGTACGCTTCTGAGCGAGTTGGGCATCACCTATCCAACCGGGTTCACAAGCGAGGGCGACGTGGTGCGCAAGTACGAGGTGCTGGGTATGCCCACCACCGTGTTCCTCAACCCGGACGGGACGGTGTTCCGCAACTGGAACGGCATTCTCACCAAGGAGCAGCTGAACGATAGGGCCGAGGATCTGCTGGCAAACCAGTAGCCTTCCGGCTAACCCCAAGCTGAAGGGAGACAGTCATGAGCATAGCAAGGAACATCTCTTCACAACTCCTGGGTTCGCAATCGCTGAAGAGCATCGTCATTCCGCTGGTTGTGGCGGGCTCTGCTCTGGGCATTGCGGTAACGGGCGCGATGATCCTGGGCAAGGACGGCGGCATTGACGGCATCAACCACTTTGTGGAGTCCCTGTCCGGCATGGCCGGCGACGGGCTAGGCGACCTGGGGCTGCTGGCTCCCCTGGGTTTCGCATTTGCAGTGGGCATGGTCTCAGCCGTGAACCCCTGTGGGTTTGCCATGCTGCCGGCGTACCTGGGCCTGTACCTTGGCACCAACAACCAGGACGATGCTAGCACTCCCATTCAGCAGATTGGCAAGGGCCTGCTGATCGGCAGTTCCGTTACCGCCGGGCTGGTCATACTATTTGGCGTTGCGGGAACCATCATCGCCCTGGGCTTCCGCTCCGTGGGAGATGTGCTGCCCTGGCTGGGCCTTGGCATCGGCATCCTGCTGACGGTCACGGGCGCGTGGCTGGTCGGAGGCGGCAAGCTGTACACCGGCATAGCGGCTCAGGCCGCCTCCCGCATAGGCGACCCGGGTCAGGTGAACGTCAAGGGCTACTTCCTGTTCGGCATCAGCTACGGCATAGCCTCGCTGAGCTGCACGCTGCCCATCTTCCTGTCAGTAATAGGCACGTCCTTCACCGCCGACACCATCCTCACCTCCATGGGGCAGTTCCTGCTCTACGGCATGGGGATGGGCCTGGTGATCATGGTGCTCACCCTGGGAGTGGCCTTCTTCAAGAGCGCCATGATGGCCACCGTGCGCAAGATTCTCCCGTACGTCGGGCCGGTGGGGGCCTGGTTCATGGTGCTGGCAGGCGCCTACATCGTGTTCTACTGGCTCACAATCGGCGGGTTGTTCTAAGCGAAACCGAAAGGTACGTACTCCATACAAGTTTGGCGGCGCTAACGCAATTGGCGCGTCTTTCATTCCCGCTCTGGTTCGACAGGCTCACCATGAGCCGGAAGTGGAATAGAGGCTATGCGGCCACCGCTCATCCTGAGCGTGTCGAAGGGTGAGCGGGACCGTTTGCTAATACCAACACGTCTTGGGGTTACCGGCAGGTCTGCAGTTCTATTCCCCGCCGAAGTAGCGACGGGGGTTGTCCACCATCATGGTGTGTATCGCCTCGTCGCTGACGCCCAGTTCCCGCAGGCGGGGCAGCACCACCCGATTGATGAAGCAGATTCCGTCGGGATTGTAGGTCTGCCGCTCCTCGTTCATCTCCTGGGTCAGCAGGAATGAGAGGGGATAGTCGTGGGACAGAGTAACGCGGTCCACCAGCCCCATGTCCAGCAGTCCCTTCACGGTCTGAGTGCGCTCGTCCCACTTGGGGCCCTGCACCCGGCCGCCGGGATACCTGTCCATCCCCAGGTAGCAACCCTGGCGGACAATGCCCGACAGATAGTCCAGATCGGTCGAATCGTTGCTGTGGCCGATGCACACCCGGTTCAGGTCAACACCCTCCTCAAGGAAGATCTGCACCTGGCCGTTGCCCACCATTTCGGGCGCGGCGGTATGGGTAGTGATTGGCACGCCGGTGTGGTTGGAGGCGCGGGCGGCCGCACGCAGAACAATCTCGTTGGCCGGCGTCACTCCCTCTTCCGTGGTGGCAACCTTGATGACCCCCGGCTTGATGTCCGTCCCGTCGAGACCGACCTCGATGTCCCTGATGAAGGCCCTGGCAAGCTGGTCCGGGTTGACGCCCCTGGCAATCGACCGGGGGATGTCAATCCAGATGCCCGTGCAGACTATGATGTGCATCTCCGACTGCTCAGCCACGGCGCGGATTACGCCTATGTCCCTGCCCAGGTCCATAGTGGTAACGTCCACGTAGGTGCGCACGCCCTCGGCGGCGGCGTCCTTCATGGCGGCAATGCCGGTGGCGATTGCCTGCTCCCGGTCCACAAGCTCCGGGAAGGTCTGGGGAATGCCCGCGGAGCTATTGAGTATGTGCTCGTGCATGAGGGTGAAACCCAGGTCGTTCACGTCCACGGGCCCAAGTACGCTGTTCACTGTAGGCATAGCTCACCTCCAAATTAGCGCTTGTTGCAGCGGCGACAACAGGAGGTTACACCCAACGCAACGGCGGTGTAAAGGAGAGGCGCAGCTCACGCCCCGAGCTGAGCTATGGTCCTAGTCATCCACTCGATGTAGTTCTTGCGGGACATCCCGCGGCGCTTGGCCTCCGAGGTTATAGCGTCGGCCACGTCTGCGTCCAGGACAAGGTTGAGCCGCACGCTGGGCTTGTCTCGCGCTCCTCGAACCAGCAGTATGGAAGTCAGCGCACAGCCTTCGGGGACTTCAATATCCTCAAGGGCGCTGGGAACAGCAAGCGGCAGTCCGTCTCTTTCCGTCTCTATCGCGTAATCGTTTAGAACGTCGCTCGCATTGGCCAGTACTTCCTCGATTGTATACCCCATAGCACCTATGCCGTCGATGTCTGGGAACCATATACCGTAGCCATCCCCTCCACCTTCAATCAATGCTGGATATCTCATTCTTAATGCTCCCAACCGGCTTTTCTAGCGATAGTACGCGCTACGCCTGGCTTGACCTCAGTATGCCTGGGCACTGCAATAATGCCCTCAATCTCTGGGTGTCGATAGATATCATGCCGTGAACCATGTCGTTGAAGATACCAGCCCTCTTCTTCAAGCCTCAATACAATTAGTCGAGTTCGCGTTTCCAAGACGTGTATGATTATAACACGCCGCCGTGTCACTTTCAAGCACGCAGCTGCTATCCAGTTATTGCCCTGTGCCTAGTCCATCCTTGGCACAAGGCGCATTCTTGCAATCAGCACCTGTGGAATGGCGCTAAAGTGTGCCCAGCTTAGCGGCCTGTCCGGCCTCACCTGGCCTTGGGGAATCGATGGCTCCTCCATCCAGTCCAGGGCAAACCCGTGCTTGAAGCAGGCGTTGAAGAGCATTCCAATGGGCCTGTGGAAGTAGTATTGCGGCTCAGGCTGGCCCACAATTCCCAGGCCCATGTGCATATGGGGGATTGAGTAATCGGTGACAATGGCGCCAAAGCTGGTCACCAGTTGGCCGTCCCTGTCCTGCTCCTCCGCTATCCTGCGCACGTTGCCGGAGTTGAATACCGGATGCGTAACGGAGAACACGAACCGGCCGCCGGGCTTCAGCAGCGCGGGCAGCGTTGAGAGAAGCGGCTCGATGGATGCCATGTCCATCAGGCCCATTGTGCAGACGGCGGCGTCAAAATGCGCCCTGCCCAGGGTCAGGAGCGCCTCCGGGTCGGACGCGTCCATGACCCTGTAGTCGATCCTGTCGGCGTTCTCCGTCGTGCGCTGGCGCGCCCGGGCGATGAACCGCTCCGAGTGGTCGAACGCCACGACCTCTGCTCCCAGGGCCGCCATGCGCCGGGCGAAGCGCCCCGCGCCGCAGGCGATGTCCAGCACCCGCTCGCCGGGCTGCAGCTCCAGCATGCGCTCCGTGTTGGGTTCCAGGAGAAGCTCCTGGGTCGGGTTGCCGTCGCCTATGCGGTCGTCCCACCACTCGGCAAGGCGGTCCCACACCTCCCTTGTGGCGCTGTTGTACTCCGCAAAATCGGGCGATATCGAGTCGTTCATAACACAGCCCCTAGTCCGTGGCGTGCAGCTCCACCTGCACCAGGGGGCTGCCCTCTACCCACGCCTCCACGTCCATTGCGCGCCCGTCGGTCCTGCGCTCTGCGATCTTGGTGAACACCTCTCTTCGTTTCGACTCCGCAGTAATGGGCGTGGCCGTGGCGGGTATGTCCACCTGAACGCTCTCCTTGAGGTGGAAGGTGAACCGGGGATTGGCAATGAGGTTGGCCAGCCAGTCCCTTGGCCCCGGCAGCCCGGAGATGAACAGCTCATCGTCCAGCAGATGGAACCATATCTCTATGCGACGCGGCTGGCCGCTCTTCCTGCCCGTTGTGGTTATGTCTATGACCTTGTCCTTCAGGAGCGCCTGTTCAATAGCTTCGTTCATGATTCGCCTCTGTAGAAATACTTTGAGAGCATTATACCAGCAGCCGCGAGGCGCTGAGTCCACCTTAAGCAAGCGGCCATTAGCCTTGACGTTGGAATCTAGGAGAAATAGAATATGCCAGCAGAAAAGCTCCTCCATACGGAGTACAGCGTTGGCATCTAGCGACAGGATAGAGTATCCGGTTTCGGCCGGCGGTGTGGTGTACAGGGTTGCGGAGGACGGCGTAGAGATTGTATTGGGCGGGTTCCGCTCCCAGGAGGGCTGGACTTGGGGACTTCCCAAGGGCACTCCCGACCCCGGAGAGACCATGGAGCAGACGGCCGTACGCGAGGTGACGGAGGAGACGGGGCTGAAGGTTGCCCTGGAAGCGCCCATCGACACCATTCAGTACTGGTTTGTCCGATCCAGCGACGGCGTCAGGTGCCACAAGACCGTCCACTTCTATCTGATGACCCCCATCGGCGGGTCCATAAACGAGCACGACCAGGAGTTCGACGACGTACAGTGGCGCCACGACCGGGAGGCCCTTCGCACCCTGACCTACAAGAACGAGGCCAAGATTGTGGAGAAGGCAATGAAGATGGTGTCCCGGAAAGTCGCAGAGGAGAGAGCCGTTGATTAGAGGAGAGATGACAGTCCTGCGGGACAAGAAGCTGGAGGACGCCCCCACAGACTACGCCTGGCGCACGGACGAGGAGCTTTCCGCGCTGGACGCCACCACGCCCCTTCGCATGTCGTACAACAGCTTCCTGCGCCTCTTCGAGGACGAGCTGAGACACCCCGTCCCGTGGTCCAAGCGGTTCGCCGTGGAGACCCTTGACGAGAAGCTCATTGGCAACTGCATGTACTACGACATCGATACCTCCAAGGGCCAGGCGGAGCTTGGCATTATGATTGGGGACAGGGACTACTGGAACCAGGGCTACGGCACGGACGTGGTCAACACCCTGGTGGGCCACGTGTTCTCCACCACTACCCTCAAGCGGATATACCTCCACACTCTGACCTGGAACGTGCGGGCGCAGAAGTCCTTCCAGAAGTGCGGCTTTGTCCCACTGCGGGAGGTCAAGAGAAGCGGCTACGAGTTCCTCCTGATGGAGCTGATGCGGGACAGGTGGGAGGAGCTGGCGTCCGGGCGGGCTCAATCGCAGATTTGAGCCACTCGCTGTGACGCTCCGCAGTATTGCTTATCATATCCGCCGATTATTGACCTGTGATATTAGATATACTACTGTTTGTCTGTGAGGTCTCGACACCACCGGACTCTGGAGGCGATATTCTCTAGGCCGACACCGGCGGATATTAGATGGGCAGACATTGAGTCCTTAATGGAGGCCTTGGATGTCGATGTTGTGGAGCGCTCAGGATCACGAGTGCTATTCCGCAAAGGTCAGGCTTCTATCCTGATACACCGACCACATCCTCAGCCGGAGGTACCAAGAGGCTCCATCCGCAGGATAGCGCAATTCTTGGAACATATAGGAGCAGTCTAATGCTGACCTACAAGGGATACATTGCCGCCGTTGATTACGACGATTCAGTGGATGAGCTTCACGCTTATGTAGTAAACAGCGGACCCTATTCTATCGCCAATTGCTTTGCCAAGGACGTAGAAGGGCTTAAGCGCGAGCTAGCTCTATCTATAGACGATTATCTGGCCTCCTGCAATGAGTCTGGTATAGAACCCCAAAAGCCCTTCTCGGGCAAAGTGGACATTCAATTGGGCCCAGAACTCCTACAGAAAGTTACCATAGCTTCCACGAAAGCAGGACTGAGCCTGAACGCCTGGATCACCCAGTCAATAGAAACCGCGCTCCGCAATAATGAATGAAACGACGCGAGCGGCCAGACCTCCAAGGCGCCCTCGCCTGGCTGTTGTTTAAGGTGGGAACGGATAATATAATGGTCTTGGTGTGTCCACAACGGCAATCGACGCATCAGTGGTAGAATACAAGCGTGTGCCCCTGTAGCTCAGGCGGATAGAGCATCGGTTTCCTAAACCGAGTGCCCCGGTTCGAGTCCGGGCAGGGGTACCATACTGAAAACAGGGACCGTCCCGGAGTATATTTCAGCAAGAGCAGAACGAGGTATGCCTATGGCTAAGGAAGAGCGCAAACCCAGGCAGCTGCCGCGGCCCTTCGAGATGCACTGGGGCAAGGGGCAGATAGTGGAGGAGGCCACCTGTGTAGGGCAGTACCACGAGCCCGCCGTCCAGCTTCTGGAGTACGAAGACGGCGCGGAGTCCATACGGTTCTGCCACTACGATCTCAGGGGTCGGTTCCAGCGCAGCCCCCTGATGATCAGCGAGGATGTGATCGCAGAGCTGAGGGACTCGCTGGCCCAGGCACCTCGCCTTCGGGAGCTGCTGAAGAGACTGGTAGAGTAGGCATTACATCGGAATGCCGCCTGGGGATTTGGCCTGGAGCAGGTCCAGGGATTCCACAAACTCCGCCTTATGGTATACTCTTTATCTGTCGTATTGGTGTGCAGGAGTGTAGCTCAGCCCGGTTAGAGCAACGGTCTCCAAAACCGTAGGTCGGGGGTTCGAATCCTCCCACTCCTGCCAGAATCCCAGGACGCAAGAAGCCGTGCCGAGGTGGTGGAATTGGTAGACACGCGGTCTTGAGGGGGCCGTGGGCGTTAGCCCGTAGGAGTTCAAATCTCCTCCTCGGCACCAAAAACGTGGTAAAATAGCACAAGGGCGACGTAGCCAAGTGGTTAAGGCGGAGCTCTGCAAAAGCTCTATTCGGCGGTTCGAATCCGCCCGTCGCCTCCAAACATAAATTGCAAAAAGCAGAGCGGGGAAAAGCGCCCCTTCTGCTTTTTTATTGAACCCTCCTGTTTTGCCCAGGTGGCGAAAGGGTAGACGCGGCGGACTTAAAATCCGCTCCCCGCAAGGGGGTGTGGGTTCGAATCCCTCCCTGGGCACAGAACCCTTACCAGGTGTAACGGCTTGGCAAGACGGGATTGTGCCCCCGCTCAGGACCCCAAGACCGCGCGGCGTAGTATGTCATTGAGCCGAGTCTGCCAACCCTCTCCGCCCTCGCGCAGGCGGGCCACTATGTCCGCATCCAGCCGGATGTTGAGGTGCACCTTTGTGGGAGCCTTCTGCTTGCCACGCGTACGGCGGGACCATTGGACAAGCTCAGGGTCAACCTCTATGGCCGGCCGGGCTCGGGCAAAGTCCTCCTCCGTCCACTCCGGGGCGTCCGGGTCTCTGGCAATGCCGACCAGTATTGCAATATCCTCCCCGTATCGAGCCTCTACCTCGTCAAATGTCAAATCGGTTGCCGCCAGCTCCTCAATCTGCGCCTCCGTGAGGTCTACTGCGGCAGGTTCTGGGCTGACATGGTCAGGCTTAAGCTCCGGCATAATCTCTCTCCTCTCGTCTACTGGCCCTTCTCAAGCTGATAATTCGTTTAACATCCCCGCGTTGTGTGTATACTACTGCGTGAAGACGGTTTCCGATGTAGCCGACAGCGAAGTAACGGGTCTCCCCGTGCCTGTGAGTCAGCCTGATGATGGCTGTGTCCCACTCGAAAACCTCGATCGCCGTGAAGTCGACGCGGTGTTTCTGTATATTGGATGTCTGCTTCGCATCGTCCCATTCGTATGCCACAGGTATATCGTAGCCACAAACTGCGGCGTAGTCAAGAGAGCCTGCGAAAGTGTGGTTGCACAATGGCGAAGGATGAGGTGTCGCAAGTCCACATCGTTGCTATAATGGGCGCAGTATCAACGCCACAACCGGAGTAAGCAATGCAACCCGAAGTTACCGAAAGCATAATGGAGACGCCCGCCGGCAGCAGGCTGGGCTTTGAGGAGTCGGCGGCCATTGAGGAGGCCATTTCCTTCATGCTGGACGAGGCCAGCCAGGACCGCGACGGGGAGGACTTCCTGTCCCGCGACGGCCTCCAGGCCTACGTAAGCACGATAATGCAGCAGGTGGGCATGGAGGTCACGTGCGACGTGCCACTGGCCGCGGGCGGCTCACCCGACGTCATGCTGGACATTGTGGCAACCGCCGACGGCCAACAGAGCATAGTGCGACTGGAGGAGAACCCATCCCTGGAAGACCTGGACAAGGTCCGCGGACTGCTCGCGCAGCTAAAGGCAGCCGGGACGCAGGGCAGGCTCTACCTGGCCACCGACATCCTGAACGGCAACAATTTGGTTCTGGGGCCTCTCAGCGGGGGCGTGAAGGAACTCATGGTGGAGGAGGGGATTGGCGTCATCCTTGTGGACAAGCTCTTTATCCTGATTTGCCAGAACCACGACCAGCTCATGCTGGAAGAGATGCCCCACTTCGTCTTTCCGCCGCCAACTCCGGGCTAGGCGCGCTCCCGATTTGCTATAATCCTCTGCGTGAAGAGTCTGGCGTTACACCCCTGGGACGTGGAGGCGACGGAGGCCATCGCTATCCAGCGAGACCTGGCCTCCAGGGTGGTCGCAGAAGACGGCTTTGACAACCCGCCCCGATACGTGACCGGCGTGGACATATCACCGCCGGACGCAGAGGGCGTTGCTACGGCTGCCGCCGTTCTGCTGGAGCTGCCCGGCCTGCAGACGGTCGAGGTCAGGGTGTACAAGGGAAGGCCCGGCTTCCCATACGTGCCCGGCCTGCTGTCCTTTCGGGAGACGCCCCTGGTGCTGGGAGCGCTGGAGCAACTGGAGACGGCGCCGGACATCATCCTCGCCGACGGCCAGGGCATTGCCCACCCCAGGCGGTTCGGCATAGCCTGTCACTTGGGGCTTCTGACTGACACGCCCGCCATCGGCTGCGCCAAGTCCATTCTCAGAGGTCGGCCGGAGGACGAACTGGACTCAGATAGGGGGTCTTTCGTTGATCTGGTGGACAGGGGCGAAGTGGTCGGCGCGGCCGTCCGCACTCGGAAGTCGGTGAGGCCCGTTTACGTCTCAGTCGGCCACAAGATCAGCCTGGGCAGCGCAATAGAGTGGACGCTGGCCTGCTGCAAGGGGTATCGTATACCGGAGCCCACCCGCTTGGCGCACCTGGCCGCGGCGGGCAAGCTCTAGTGACATCGGCGCTCCGCAGAGGGCTGCCGTCTTTGACAAAAGAAAGGTGAACGATATGCAGGAACTCAGGGGACGCGCAGAGGAGCTTAGGGAGAGGATAGCACAGCTGCTGGAGCGTCTTTGACGTAGCCGGCAAAGAGGCGGAGATAACGCAGCTGGAGGCCCGGGCCGGTCGCCCGGAGTTCTGGGACGACCCCCAGGCCGCCCAGCCGCACATGATTCGACTGGCGGAGATCAAGGACGTGGTGGACGCGTGGCGAGACTTGGAGAGCCGCGCGTCGTCGGCCTGCGACCTCATCGCACTGGCCCTTGAGGAGGACGACACCAGCCTGGAGGAGTCCCTGTTCACAGACCTAGAGGCCATTTCCGAGGAGCTGAAGGACAGGGAGTTCCAGCTGACCCTCTCCGGCGAGTACGATACCCGCAACGCCATCCTGGCCATCCACGCCGGGGCGGGCGGCACGGAGTCCCAGGACTGGGCGCAGATGCTCATGCGGATGTACCTGCGGTGGTCTGAGCGCAGGCGCTACAAGAACGAGCTGCTTGACGTGTCGCCGGGAGACGAGGCGGGAGTCAAGAGCGCAGTCATCAGCGTGGAAGGCAGGCACGCCTACGGCTACCTGAAGGCCGAGGGCGGTACGCATCGGCTGGTGCGCCTGTCGCCCTTCGACTCCGCGCACATGAGGCATACGTCCTTTGCCCTGGTGGAGGTGCTGCCGGAAGCGGAGGAGCGGGTCGACGTCACCATCAACCCGGACGACCTTCGCATCGACGTATTCCGGGCCAGCGGCCACGGCGGACAGGCGGTGCAGAAGAACGCCACGGCCGTGCGCATAACCCACCTGCCGACGGGCATTGTGGTGAGCTGCCAGAACGAGCGCTCCCAGTTCCAGAACAAGGAGTTTGCGATGAAGGTGCTGCGGGCCAGGCTGATGGAGCTGGAGATGAAGCGTCAGGCGGAGGAGCAGGCCAGGCTCAAGGGCGAGCACGTCTCGGCGGAGTGGGGCAGCCAGATAAGGAGCTACGTACTGCACCCGTACAAGATGGTGAAGGACCACCGCACCAACCACGAGACCTCGGACCCCGGCGCAGTGCTGGACGGTGAGCTAGACGACTTCATCCAGGCGTACCTGCTGGGGACTGTGGGGACGTAGGTGGGATGGTGAGTCGCTAGTCCCGCTGCTCAAATGGTTCGACAGGCTCACCATGAGCGGCGGGGGAGGGCTAAATTGACTTGGATGGCGCCGCGTCCTCAGAGTCCGGGGCGGCCTCCGCCTTGCCGATGGCCTCCAGCACCTTGTCGATGAAGGTCTCCTCCGGGACTGCGCCTATGAACTGGGTGGTCTCGTTGATGACCGTCTTGGGCACGCCCATGACCCGGTACTTCTGGGCAATCTGCGGGAACTCCTGCACCTCCACCACGTCCGCCTTGACGCGGTCGTTCTCCATCGCCATCATTTGGGCCACACGGGCCACGGAGGGGCAGTGGGGTCAGGTGGGTGTCACAAACACCTGGATATGGACGTCCTGGTCCACCAGTTGCAACTTCTTGCGAGTGTCCGCGCTGAGCGATGTCCTTGGCTTGGACAGCTTGATTGCGCTCTCAATTATGGTGACGAACTCGTACCCCGACGGCATTCCGTAGTACTTGACGCTTGCGTCCTCGCCCCTGGTCACCACGATGGCTGGTATCCGCTCGACGCCGCTCTCACGGGCCGCCTGCCCCTGGCTGTAGAAGTCCACCGTCTCCAGCTCCAGCATAGGTGAGAGGGAGGTCAGCTCCTCCAGTATCTGCTGGGTCTGGGGGCAGGTGGCGCACTCCCGGCCGGGCACAAAAAGCTGTCCCGCAAGCTGGGAGGTGAAGAGCTTCAGGGTGATCTTGCGCTTCAGCTCCTTGCGAAATCGCTCCTCCAGGGTCTGGCGGTCCTGCGGTGAGATGATGGGCATTGGACGACTCCTTTGTCGTGGGCGGCGTAGGGTTATCTTACCATAAGGGTCTGTATTCCCGCTCATGGTGAGCTTGTCGAACCATTTGAGCGGGAAAAGAGCGGCCGTTGTCCCCGCTCATACCCTTCGACAGGCTCAGGGTGAGCGGGGACAAGGTAACACCCCCGACGCAGCCACCCCTACCTGTACCGGGGCCGCTGGAGGGATGCGAAGAGGGCCGCCGAAATCATAAGCAGCGCAGCAAAGCTGAGGAAGGCGAACCTGTAGCTGCCGGAGACGTCGAAGACGTAGGCAGCATAGACGGGGCCGAGCATCGACCCGGCCATCTGCACCATGCCGGAGAGGCCCAGGATGGTGCCGAAGGACTTGCGCCCAAAGTAGTCGCCCTTGATGGCCGGCATGGTGGCGGCGGAGCAGCCGTAGGACGGGGCGTAGAGGGCCACGAACAGCGTGATGTGCCACAGGTCCTGGGCGTAGGCGATGACCAGGCAGGAGACGGCCAGGGAGCACACGCTGGCAACGGCGATGATCTTGGTTCCAAAGATGTCGTTGAGGACGCCGCCGCCCAGCCTGCCGATTATGCTGACCATGCCCATAGAGCCCAGGACGGCGGCGGCGGTCGCACGGGAGTAGCCCAGGTCCTCAACCAGGGGGATGGCATGGAGCGTGGCGGCCCCGGTGACCAGGAGCCGTATGGCGAACCCGAAGGACAGGACCCAGAAGGGCTTTGTGAGCAGGGCCTCCATCACGCTCATGCCGATGTCCGGCTCTTCCTCCGCCTCCGGCTCAGGCTCGGCCTCTGCAACCTCGGTCTCGTCCTCGGACCCGCCGCGGACGTCCAGGGGCTTGCCTGTAGCCGGTACAGTAACGTCTCCGTCCGGCATCATCCCGTACTGCTCCGGCCTGTGGCGCATCATGAGGCCGGTGGGTATCCCGATGAGCAGCGTGCCTATGCCGGTGGCGACGAAGGCCATCCGCCAGCCGTACAGGTCGATGAACCAGGCGACCACTATCACGCCGGCCGCGCCCACGGCCACCGCCGAACGCAGCAGGCCAAAGGCCGTGCCCCTTCGCCGGATGAACCAGTTGGTCACCGTGGTGTCGATGGCTATCATGGAGCTGAGGCTGCGCCCCGCCGTCACCATCAGGATGAATATGAGATAGAAGGCCAGCAGGGAGTTGATCATGGACAGGAGTATCATGCCAATGCTGGTCAGGATGATACCCAGCACTATCATGATGCGCGGGCCGAACCTGTCGATCAGGAAGCCCTCTATGCCGCCCAGGAACCCGGCCTCCAGCCTGGAGAGGGAGATGGCGCCCGCCAGGGCCGTGCGGCCCCAGTCAAAGTGGTCTGTGAGGCGCTTGTAGAAGAGGCTCAGGCCGTATGCGCCGGTCATGCTGCTGAAGGTCAGGAGCAGGAACGCGGCCAGCACAATCCACCAGCCGTAGAAGATCCTTGGCCTGCTCTGCTGCAACTCTGGACCTTCCTTCCCGTGCCTGGTGTCGATAGAGTCTGGGGTCGACGATGCGCGTGGGCGCCGCATCGAGCGTACCCGTCGGCCTCGGACTAACATATACCCAGGGCAGGTGCGTGTCAACCAAAGGACATCCTGCCCGCTCATGGTGAGCCTGTCGAACCATTTGAGCGGGCATAAAGCAGGGGTGAGGCTCCCGCTCACACCCTTCGACAAGCTCAGGATGAGCGGGAATGAAGTGTATCAGCACACGTTGGCGATCACGAGGAGGGATACCAACACCGGTCAGAGATACCGAACATTGCTACCGATTGACCGCGGAAGGTACAAGGCATAGAATGGAAGGACACCATTCCTTCAGTTTTAAGGAGCATACATGTACTCAAGCGTGATTGGTAAGATAGAGAAGGCCAAGAGGTACGCCGAGGAGAAGGGCCGGGTAACCTTCAGCAGCTTTGTGGTGAACTTCCGTGGCGAGAACGACGACCACAAGGTGGAGTACAGCGAGGGGGTCCTGTCCTGTACCTGCGCATTCTTTGCCGGTCACGGCTTCTGTACTCACACCATGGCCATTGAACGAATGCTGGAGGAGATGCTTGCTCCAGTAGAAGTGGCCCAGGCCTAGCACATATAACCCCGGTACACCGCAACAGGTTAACACAGCCGCCCAGGGCTGCAATGAGCCTGGAAACCACGAGCCGATGTTGTTGATCTTTGGCGGTCTTCCCGCCGTAGGGAAGACATCAATTGCCGCCGGCCTTGCGCGGGACATCGGGGCTGTTCACCTGCGCATCGACTCCATAGAGCAGGCGCTGCGCAACTCCAACATGACCATTTCGGGCCCTGAGGGGTATGAGGTCGCTTATGCGATTGCCGAGGACAACCTGAAACTGGGTCACACCGTAATTGCAGATTCCGTGAACCCGATAGAGGTAACGAGAGCCGCCTGGCGGGAGGTCGCCCGGCGGGCGGGCAAGCCCTACGTTGAGATTGAGATTGTCTGCTCAGACCAGGCGGAACACCGGCGCAGGGTGGAGTCGCGAGTGGCCGACATCCCCGGCCACAGGTTGCCCTCGTGGCAGGAGGTGTGCGACCGGGAGTACGAGCCCTGGGCGGCCGGCATGGTCATTGACACGGCGGGGCAGGATATCGAGGCGAGCGTCTCAGCGCTGCGTGAGAGGCTGGAGGGTTCAGGGTGAGCGGGTAATCTTAATTGTCCTCACACCCTCGCGGCCACCGCCTCCTGGATGAGGCTGAGCACGTCATTTACGGGCCTTGCGCCCAGGTCCTGGCCGTCCCGCAGGCGCACCGCAACCGAGTCGGCCTCCATCTCCCGGTCGCCCACCACCAGCATGAAGGGCACCTTGTTCAGCTGGGCGTTGCGTATCTTGGCGTTCATACGCTCCGAGCGTCCGTCCACCTCCACCCGGATGTCCTGTGCCCGCAGCCTGTCCGACACCCCGTTGGCAAAGTCCAGGTGGCGGTCTGCTATGGGGATGACCACCACCTGCACGGGGGCCAGCCACGCGGGAAACGCCCCGGCGTAGTGCTCGATGAGGACGCCAAAGAAGCGCTCGATGGCTCCCAGCAGGGCGCGGTGCACCATGAAGGGTCGATGCTCGCGGCCGTCCTCGCCGATGTAGGTCACGTCGAACCGCTCCGGCAGGTTGAAGTCGAACTGGATGGTTGAGCACTGCCACTCGCGGCCCAGGGCGTCCAGCAGCTTCACGTCTATCTTGGGGCCGTAGAAGGCCGCGCCCCCGTCGTCCACGTCGTGGGGCAGGTTTCGCTCCAGGATGACCTCGCGCAGGACCTGGGTCGCCATGTCCCAGTCATCCACGGAGCCGGCGAACTTCCCGCTTTCGTTGCGAGTCGAGAGGTAGACGTGGAACTGCTGAAAGCCAAAGGCGTTCAGGAAGAACTGCATGAAGTCCACGCACCTGCCAATCTCCTCCTTCACCTGGTCAGGGCGGCAGAAGATGTGGGCGTCGTCCTGGGTGAAGCCGCGCACCCGCAGCAGGCCGTGCAGCACGCCCGACCGCTCGTAGCGGTACACCGTCCCCAGCTCCCCCAGGCGCATGGGCAGCTCCCGGTAGCTCCTGAGGCCGTTCTTGTAAATCTGCACGTGGAAGGGGCAGTTCATGGGCTTCACGTAGTAGTCCTGGCCGTCCACGTCCATGGGGGAGTACATGTTCTCGGCGTAGAAGTCCAGGTGGCCGCTGGTCTCCCAGAGGGTGGACTTGCCGACGTGGGGCGAATAGACCAGATCGTAGCCGGCGCGGTAGTGCTCCCTGCGCCAGAAGTCCTCGATGATGCCGCGCACGCGGCCGCCCTTTGGATGCCAGTAGACCAGCCCCGGGCCGTACTCCTCGTGGAACGACAGCAGGTCAAGCTCACGGCCCAGCCTGCGATGGTCCCGGCGCTGGGCCTCCTCCAGGCGCTCCAGGTACTCCTCCAGCGCCTCGCCGGTCTCGAAGGCCGTGCCGTAGATGCGCTGAAGCATGGGGCGTTTCTCGTCGCCCCGCCAGTAGGCGCCGGCGATGCTCAGGAGCTTGCAAGCGCTTATGTGCGCTGTCGTGTCCACGTGAGGCCCACGACACAAATCCACGAAGTCGCCGTGGCGGTAGACGCTGATGACCTCGTCGGTTGGCAGCTCTTCGATGATCTCCAGCTTGTAGGTCTGCTCTGCGAACATCTCAAGGGCCTGCTCGCGGCTTATCTCCTGGTACACGAAGGGAAGGCCGCCGGCGATGGTCTCCCATATGCGCTCCTCAATGGCCTCCAGGTCCTCCGGGGTGAAGGCGCGGGACACCTCGAAGTCGTAGTAGAAGCCGTCCTCGGTGGGAGGCCCAATGCCCAGCTTGGCCTCCGGGAAGAGCTGGAGCACGGCGTCCGCCATCACGTGGGCGGCGGAGTGCCTCATGCGCTCGCGGAGGGAGTGGGTGTCCTGGTTGTGGTCAAGGGTGGTCATGGCTGTATCCAGGTAGCTAGTCTACCCGCAAGGGCGCAAACTGGCAAGGCTGGGTGGGGCCTAGAGGCGCTTGTAATAGCGAACCAAGGGCAAGGGAGTGTAGCCCGCTTTCTCATACGATCTTCGGGCGGGCGCATGGGACTCATCGCCGCCAGTTCCTACCTCGACCATCACAACCCCAGCAGCTTGCATCTCCTCCAGAGCCCTCTTGTTCAACCCTGTACCAATGCCGAGACTCTGGTAGTCGGGATGTACCGCCAGTAACTCCACCTCCCCGGTTTGGCCTCTGATCTGATAAGCCACAAACCCGACAACTTTTCCGTCTAGCTCGGCAACAAGGACGCTGGTATTCTCCCGATCCTTGCAAGAGGCTTCCACTCCTTCCCTTTGACTCTCACGCCAATCAGGATAGAGAAAGCTATAGATTTTGGGTCCAAGTATTTGCTTGAAAGAGGCAAATACCGGTTCCCAGGCCAACAGTGACACCTCGACTATTTCGTCGAGGTCTTTATCATCAAATATTCGGACTTGCCAGCTCATTTACTATCCTCACGAGCTTCTGCCCCGCAGATTCAGGTTGTCTTGTCCTCAAACTGCCGCCGCACTTCACCCGTACCAACAAACTGGGAGAGAAGCCGGTAGTTGCCTGACTCATAGCGGATGCGGCCGGCGACAATTGCCGGGTGGATCCGGGCTTGGGACGCCATCTGCATCACCTCCATTGGCCCGGCGTCCTCCAGTATCACGCCTCCCGCCCAAATCTCAGGCGGTATCAGAGCGTCCTGGGCGAGCTTATCAGCCTGTTCTTCTACTGAGCCTTTCTCTGTCCCGCGCAGTGAGTGGTCGTCGACAAAGCCCTCTTCATCTGCATCTCGGTCCAGGTGAAGTCCCACGTGGGCCAGCTCATGGAGTAGCGTATACCAGAAGTTGTCTATGCGGTCGTAGCGAAGGGTCAGGCCAATAACGGGTCTGCCGCCGGGCAGTCGCAGGGCTGCACCGTCCAGGTGTGTCCGGGGCAGGTGGCTCACGTACTCAAGACATATCCCTTGCTGAGCCAGATACTCCCTGGCCTGCACAGGGCCGTTCTCCATTACGCTCAACTGGGCCAGATGACGAAGAAGTTGAGGATTCACTGTGCCTGTATGGTACGCGACGGATGGCTCGTTCCGCCTGGCCTGTGCCAGCGCCTGCCAGCACCAGGCCCGGAGCGCGTAGTCGTCCGTCTTGGCGTTGACGCGCCGGTCGTCGTTCTTCCGATACAGGGGCTTGAGGGCAAGTTGAGGACCCACTGCCCGGTCCATCAGCCCTCTGATAAACTCTTCTGCGCGGTCTCTCAGATTGGCGACATTTGGGATCCATCCGGCATTCACCATGGCCTTTAGTGGAAACTTGCTCCACTCAATGTCCGGTATGTCGTCCGGGATACTTGCGCCCGGCTCTTGCAGCAGGACGTCGGCGGGTATGCCAAGGTGCTGGTGAAGGGCGCGAGCCATAGACATAGTGATGGGCCTCTTGCCCGAAAGCACTTCAGAGACCCTGGCGGGGCTGCCTATGAACGGGACCAGGTCGCGACGAGTGAGTCCGGCCTGGTCCATGCGGAACTCAATGGCCGCAATTGCGGAAGGGAATCCCATGTCCACGGTCTTGGATTCGTAGACCTCAACAAGGTCGGACAGCACTTCCAGTTCGATTCTGCTGTGGTTGTTGGGGTCTTCAATCTGTCCATCAGGACCCGAGAGTTCCTCCATAAGGTCCGCTATACGAGCCAAGGCCTCTTCGTAGTCCTCTTCGCTGCGAATCGGCCTGACGCTCACCATGATTACACCTCCTCTGCATTGATGCGGTCATATTCAGCATGTGTGCCAATGAAGCGTACGTATACGATACCTCCTGGGTAGAATACGCTTACTACCAGCCGGTAGGCGCCGCCTTTGAGCCGGAAGACCACCCTATCTTTCCCGACTATGCTGGCAGTTGGGTGGAGCTCCTGAACTCTGGCCGGTGAGTCCCATTGCTCCCGGCTTGCCTGATCATGCCAAGCGCTGAGCGGCCCCTCTGCATCGGCATGAAGCTGCCAGAAATCGCGGAGAGTCCTCTTAGCAATGATTCTCACAGGCGGACATGACTCCTCCTTTTGGGTGCATTATACAACGCTCCCAAAAGAGATACAAGTAATGTAATCCCATAGTAAAGCGTCGCCGACTCTCCCCGCTCGTGGTGAGCCTGTCGAACCAGAGCGGGAGTGTCGACGACAGGCCACTCACCCTTCGACAAGCTCAGGATGAGCGGACGCCCCCACCCCTGGATGCCTGCCTACGCAGGCATGGTTGCGTTGCGCGCCCCGCGCCCGCGGCCTACCCGCCTCCCGATACCCGGGGCCAGCGTCTCGGGTCCCTTGCCTCCGCGTGCGTGATGCTCTCCAGAGGCGCCCCGGGCTCCTGCTCAATGAGCTGGAGGAGGCCACACTCAGGGCACCAGGCGAGATAGACGTCCCCGCCTCGGATGCGCTGGACCACCGGCGCCGGGTCATCATCGCCGCATTGCCTAGTTGCGCTCATTGGCCTCTCCCTCTCTTATGCTTGTCCTCACGCCACCAGCGCCACTCCTTCCCGCCCACTAGGTATTCCCGCTCATCCTGAGCTTGTCGAAGGGTCTAACCGAGCGGAGGGGGCCGCATTCCTGCAAGAGACCTCAACTTATTCAGAGGTTTCTTAGTTCTTGAGAAAGTCCTCCGGTTTCGGTCGGCGACCCCAATCTTGCTGGCTGAAAGGAACATAGCTTTCCGCCAACTGTTGACGCCACAGCCGGTCCGCCTCTTCGTACTGTCTTGTTGCTTTCAACTTCTCCGTTCTTTTGGGGTTGAGCTGGTGTACGTTTCCAACTTCAGTCTCGTTTGGGTCGAAGTGAGCGGTAGTATAAGCCACTCTTTCGTGAACAGTCATTGTGTGGTCGTAAGGTGTCTGGACGTCCAGTACGTAAGCACTCTCCATGTCGCAGATGCAATACCAGCGATTCTCCTGATTGGGGTAAATGTGTTCATACCCCAAGAGAATCCTGATCGACAGACTTGTAGCATGAGAAGGGGTGCCGTGGATCGGATTGCGTCTTGGTGCTCGTATCCATTGCCTAATTCTCCTAAGCCGGTAATCACTTGGCTTTTCGTTCATATTGCGCGCTTTGAACATCCAAGGTCGTATAAATTTCGAAAGGCTATATCTGGCCTCCTCGTAGGACTCTCTAGAAGGAGACCAGAAGGCTGCGTGTACTAGGGCTACGACAGCGCAATCGCCTGTTGGCATCTCCGGTATGGTTCCTGTAGACTTCCATTCTTGCTCCAGAAACTCTGCCCTGCCACCGTCAGTCAATTGCTGGCTCAGATTCGCCAAACATTGCCGTGGATTAGTATGGACACTCATCTATGGTTCCTCATTTCTCAAGAAGTGGTCGGGTGAATATGCCCAATATGCCATTCTCTTCCCTGTGGTCTCCGCTCATACATTCTAGCCGATTGTGTATGACCGTGAAAGTATGGGAGAGACCGTCACTCCCGAGAAGTCGGGAGTCCACACCCCACCACCCCTGGATTCCCGTTTTCACGGGAATGACGGTGGCTCTCTTAGCTCACAAATTCCGAGCCCCCCGGCCGCGCCTTCCCCCCATGCACCGACGGCTCTGCGCACCACTTGGCCGCCAGCCGCCTCACGCCTGCGTACGTCTCCTGGTCAAAGCCCAGGAGGTCACAGAGGACGCGGCGGTCCAGGAGGGCGCGGTTGGGGTCTGCGTCTGCGAGGTATGCGGGTTTCAGCTCCTTGCCACGGAACTCGTTGAAGATGGCCTCTGCTGTGTGCAGCTGCTCACTGGTGAGGGCGCGGAAGTCCAGCACGGGGAGGGAGTCCGCGGAGCTGACAGTCAGGCTTGCCTTACTAGACTGCTGGCGACTGGAGTGCCACCAATGCAGCAATAAACCTAGTGTAGAGTTGCCCCACACTGAGAAGGCATAATCGAATCTTTTGTCCGAGAAGATGACGTTGGGCCACACCCTCCCGCCTATGGATTCCATTTCCGTGAAGGCAACAGCCAGAGGTTGAGAGCCAAATGTGAAGTCTCGGTTCAAGTGAGTTCGGCTAGCAGTGTCCCAGGCATCGGCAGCCCTGTCTTCCATCCCTGGCCTGACAATCAACTGGAAGTCCGGCAGGCACACCATACGCGTTTCTTTCTTGGCATTGTGGTTCCACAGGGCAGGATATGTAGAGGTTGGACTGGCCGCCGCTTTGGTAAAAGGCCCAGCTGAACCAGCGATGTTTATGTCATGCCACCCGCGTCTACCTACATCACTCAAGACCGCTATCCTAAGTGGTTCTCCAGTGGAGCCTAAGCCCGGGAGCCACAAATTGGAACGTGACAAGGCATAAGCAGTCTGAGACAAGGAATAATCCAACAGGCGCACAGCGCCCCAGCTTTCCCCGTCCACATCGCGGGGCGCAGTAATGGTCTCGCCAGCTGTTTCCTCTCCTACCATTAGAGGAGTCCCACCATACGGCCCACCCTCGATACCTCTAACTTGGCTAGCATCCAATAGGTTGGCTGTTAGTGAGCTTGCGTGGGCAAAACCTTGTGGTCTGCGCCGTAGCGACGTGAAGTGCGCCCAGTCTTGAGGTATTTCATCCTGTTTGAGCTTACGGGCAATAACAAGGCACTCAGCCATACCCGTGTCTGATGAAAAGGACATATCCCGTCCGTTGGCAGCTATGCTCAGTACCGTCACATCCGTATAGTGGTCGTCCATCATGTCACGGAATCCCTGCCAGGAAAGGCCATTGGCTATGGACAGTGGAAGCACCAGGGCCAGTACGCCGCCAGGTTTGATCTTCTTGTGGGCAAGAGCGGCAAATGCGGAGGCTATGCCAGCATACCCGTGGTAGCAAGTATTCTTCGTGTACTTGCTCAGACTCTTTGCCATGTCCTTTTGCGTAACTAACCCTGTGCTCAATCCCCTGAAGTGTTTGATGTAGTCCTCGTCTCTGTCTTCGCCTTCCCAATCCGAACCCGGCCTGGTAAATGGAGGATTCATTATCACAAGGTCATAGGCCTCGTCCGGTACCTCCGCGCGTATCTGGGCCGCCGTCTCCTCACCCGCGCTGCCGGTGCGCATGGCCGGGTCGCTGGTGTTGAAC
This sequence comes from Dehalococcoidia bacterium, assembly GCA_034422115.1. Lineage (GTDB taxonomy): Bacteria > Chloroflexota > Dehalococcoidia > Lucifugimonadales > UBA2985 > DAOUJW01. Next base: position 103,426 of record DAOUJW010000021.1, read on the forward strand.
AGGGTCAGCACGTTGGAGGACTGGAGAAGCTCCAGTGAGCCTATCATCACGCTGCCGTCCCGCATCCGGCCGTAGGGCATGGTGTACAGGTGGGACTCGTTGAAGAGGACGGAGGGCTCCACGCCGGAGAGGGTTGAGCCTGTGATGTGGACGGCGGAGGGCATGACGTCGCAGCCGTACAGCACGTCCTCCATCATCACCCTGTGGAGGGCGGCCGCGTCGCCCCCGGCGCGCTCGTGGCGGGCGGCTATCTGCTCGTACACCGCCGAGAGCAGGGCGCCGGTGCCGCAGGCGAAGTCGCCGATTCGCAGCCCGCCAATCGCCTCCGCGCTCGACCAGTCGACGCCCTCCATCTTGGCCACGGCCAGCCGGGCCAGCAGCGCCGCCGAGGCCGGCAGGGTGTAGAAGGTGGCCAGGTACTTGCGGTCGGCTATGAGCCGCTGGAAGATGCGGCCGGTCAGGTCGTGGGCGTTGTCCACCCCCGCCGCATCCACGGCCTGGGCGGTGTGCCTGAGACGCCGCAGAATGTCCGCCGCATCGCCCGATGGCAGCTGCTCCAGAATGTCCTTGGCAATGGCAAAAATGGCCCAGTAGTTGATCCCCAGAATCGCATCCCAGGCCGCCAGCGTCTCCCCCTGGGGGTTGTCCACGCCGTCGCCGCACACCACGGCCAGGGGCTTCACGCCCTCATGCCTCCCGGCAATGCGCTCATGGAACACCAGGGCGTTGGCGATGATGGCGCAGGCCATGCGGCGGGTCTGTGGCACGTTGGTCATGCCCAGCAGCCGGGCGATGGAGTTGGTGACGCCCCGATGGGTCTTGTCCAGCTCATCCAGGAGCCTTGCGGCGCCGTCGATGCCCTCCTGGAGAGCGGTGGTGGCCCTGGCGACTGCGCGCTGTGGGACCGACACGAGGCGCACCATGTCCGCCAGGTCCTCGATGCCGCCGTCCAGCCAGCCCGACTCCGGGAAGCGATGCGCGCCCTCCGCGCCCTCGGTGAAGACGCAGTAGGAGAGGCGCGCCGACGACAGCGCATCCCGGAGGTCGTGGGCGTCTCCCACGTCCTCCGGGTATCTCAGGGCAATGGCGGCCTCGATGGGCCGTCCGCCGGCGGCCACCTCCAGCCCAAGGCGGTCCATGGCCTCCCGCTCGACGGTCGGGGCGGGCATGTACTCCGCCTCGATGACCACGGGCGCGCGGCCCGGGGCGGTGATGAGGATGTCGGGGCGCAGGTTGGGCTGGTTGGCAATGGCCTGGGTGTTCTCGGAGCGCACGACGCTGCGGGGCAGCATGGCCTGGAGCAGGCCGCCCATGGCGTTGTTGGCGGATGGCTCAGTGTGTCTGGGCATGGTGGCTCAGGGCTTCTCTACGAGTAACGTACGTTGGCTGCTCCGTATGATACCACTCTCCCCCGCATCAAATCCCGCCCCAGACCCTATCGGGGAGCGGGGCGGGCCAGGTCCTGACCATTCCTGCGTAGGAAGACCTTTGCACAACATAAGGTATCATTTCGCCAGAAGCGCGACGCTGTCATTCTGAACGGAGCGCAGCGGAGTGAAGAATCCAAAGTCTCTGTCTGCAAAGCTACGATGTCCGTAGGCAAAGACCTTGGATTCTTCGCTGCGCTCAGAATGACACTCATAAGGGTATTGGTCACAAGTTGCGTAAAGTTCTCCGCAGGCAGGAATCCATTCCCACCGCCCCTCCTGGATTCCGGCTTCCGCCGGAATGACGGCTCTCCGTTGCTTCCACCACAGGGCGTCCACTTTCATGCCAATTGACGGATACAAACATATCTGCTAAATTTACATCACCACCCCAGCGATCGCATCGCTGGCCTGACGCTCCTCCTCAGGGAGGGGCGTTTATTTTTGCCCTGCAGCGCTTATGGCCAACCCGGTCCTTCCCTCCGCTACGGGTTTGAGGGGTTCAGGGACACAGCCGCGAGTCTCTCGTCAAAGGTCTTGATCTCCCTGATCCCGCGTCGTCGGCAGCTGGCCAGGTGGCAGAGGTCCCTGGCTTGCAGGGCGGGATACTGCTCATGGAGGCGTCGGGCCAGGGCCACGTCCGCCTCTTCCAGCGGCCAGACCTCAACTGCGGCGCTCGCAATCAGCGCGAGCGTAGCGTCGAAGGTCTGCAGCCTTCCTGTGGGCAAGTACGCATGGGCCAGCTCCTGCATTACCTCTGCAGAAGTGCAGAGTGGAGCGCCGCTCCGGTTGGCTTCGACAAAGAAGCTCTGGGCGGGCGTCCGGAGCGCGTGAGGGCGCCCCACCGCATACATGAAGACGTTGGTGTCGACGAAAATCACGTCCTGGCAACTCCTCGCCCGCGTGACTCGCTTATAACGCGCAGGTGCTCGCTCCAGTCCGGCTCCGTCTCGGGACTTTCGAGCGCGGCGCATGACCTGAAGAACTCCTCTACGTCCTCCGGGGACTCAAACAGCCTTACGCTCTGGCGCGTTTCAAGGCGCTCGCGGGCGGCCGCCCGCAGCCATGCGCTGAGGCTCATACCCTCCCGACGGGCCTGGTCTACGAACCGCTCCCGGTCGTCGTCTGGAATCACCAACTGCACTCGGGCCATATCCCTCTCCAGCCAATTCAAAGGGGGGTGTGTAACATCGTTACACACCCCCTTGTTCAAGTCAAGCAACAGCACGCGTTGGTAACGCCTACGTCGGTTGGAGTGCCACCCTCTTCCCGCTCACCCTGAGCCTGTCGAAGGGAGTGAGCGGGAGCCTCAAGGCTGTTGAATGACCGCTCTGGTTCGACAAGCTCACCATGAGCGGGAAAACAGCGGTTGTAGCTGTACCGCCCATACTTCGACAAGCTCAGTATGAGCGGCGCCGTTCGCCATAACCAACGCCTGTAGAGTACCATCGCGCCCGCATTCCTTGTAGCCCCAATCACCCTTTGCTATACTAACGGCGCTATGGCTGAAGCCAGCAAGAAATACGAGGCCGTCATTGGCCTGGAGGTGCACGCTCAGCTCCTCACCAGGAGCAAGATGTTCTGCTCCTGCCCATCGGACTACATCCAGGCCGCGCCCAACACCGTGGTCTGCCCCGTGTGCCTGGGTATGCCCGGAACCCTCCCCGTCATCAACAGCAAGGCCGTGGAGTTCGTCATCATGACGGGCCTGGCCCTCAACTCCGAGATCGCGGAGGCCACCCAGTTCCATCGCAAGAACTACCCCTACCCGGACCTGATGAAGGGCTACCAGATATCCCAGTACGACGGGCCAATCGCCAACGGCGGGTGGCTGGACATTGAGGTCGACGGCGCGCCGAGGCGTATCCAGATAACGCGGGTGCACCTGGAGGAGGACGTGGCGAAGCTGCAACATCGACAGGCGGCCGACGGCGAGGACTACAGCCTTGTCGACGTCAATCGCTCCGGGTCGCCGCTCATGGAGACGGTGAGCGAGCCGGACATGCGCTCCCCGGAGGAGGCCCGCCAGTACCTGGTGAACCTGCGGGCCATTCTCCAGTACCTGGGCGTGTCCACCGGCAACATGGAGGACGGCAGCTTCCGGTGCGACGCCAACATCAGCATAAGGCCCGCCAACAGCCAGGAGCTCTTCCCCAAGGTTGAGGTGAAGAACATGAACAGCCTGCGAGCCGTCTACCGCGCCCTCCAGTACGAGGAGGAGCGGCAGATTCAGGTGGTTGAGGAGGGCGGCCAGGTGGTGCAGGAGACCCGGGGATGGGTGGAGGACCGGGGCGTCACCTTCTCCCAGCGCACCAAGGAGTTCGCCCACGACTATCGATACTTCCCGGAGCCGGACCTGCCGCCCCTGTCCATAAGCAGGCAGTGGGTGGACGACATCAGGGCGCGGCTCCCGGAGCTGCCCGGCGCTCGCCGGGACCGGTTCATCTCGATGTACGAGCTGCCCGCGTACGACGCCTCCCAGCTGACGTCGTCCAAGGCCACGGCGGACTTCTTCGAGGAGTCGCTCAAGGCGAAGGAGACCCAGCCATCGGCGCTGGCGGCCAAGGCCAAGGCCGTCGGCAACTGGATGCTGGGAGACCTGGCCGGTCTCGTGAACGCATCGGGCGCAGACCTGGCAGAGTCGAATATCACGCCCGGCCACCTGCGGGAGTTCACGGACCTCATCGACGCCGGGACCATCAGCGGGCCCGCGGCCAAGACGGTGCTTGAGGAGATGTTCAAGTCGGGCAAGCAGGCCCAGGCCATTGCCCAGGAGCAGGGCCTGACCCAGATAAGCGACGCCGGTGAGCTTGACGGCACAGTCGCAGAAATCCTGGAGAGGAACGAGCAGGCGGTGCAGGACTACCTTGGAGGCAAGGAGACCGCCCTCAAGTTCCTGGTGGGACAGGTGATGAAGGAGACGCGGGGCCGGGCCAGCCCCGCGCTGGTCAACCAGATGCTTGAGGAGAAGCTGGCGTCCAAGGGAGGTGGATAGTGGAGTCATTTTTCCAGTTTGCCATGATCCTGGTATCCGTCCTGCTCATAGGAGTCATCCTGGTGCAGGTTCGAGGGCAGGGGTCGGGGTTCTTCGGCTCAGCGCAGGCGTCATTCCGCACACGGCGCGGGGTGGAGAAGACGCTGTTCCAGCTAACCATTGTCCTGGCCGTGGTGTTCACGGTGATTGCCATAGTGAGCGCCGTAGGGCCTTTCTGACGACTCAGACGCCCTAACGTCTATAGAAGCGGCCCCCTTGATCACCCTCACCACCGACTTCGGCACTCGCGACCCCTACGTCGCGGAGATGAAGGCCGTGGCCCTGGGCATCAACCCGCACGCGACCTTCGTGGACATCTCCCACCACGTTGCGCCACAGAACGTGCTGGAGGGCGCGTATGTCCTGGGATCCGCCTACCGCTACTTCCCGCCGGACGCCATTCACGTTGCCGTGGTGGACCCGGGTGTGGGCACGTCGCGCAGGGCGATTGCGCTGACCACAACCGAGGGCCGATTCCTGGCGCCGGACAACGGCCTGCTGACCTACGCCGTCAGAGAGAGCGCCGAGTACGAGGCGGCCACTCGCGGCAGAGGCTTTGCAGAGCCTGTGGAAGTGCCCATACCCGCCGGATGCGCCGCCTATGAGCTGTCCAACGAGAGCCTCAGGCTGTCTCCCCTGAGCGACACCTTCCACGGCCGCGACGTCTTTGCGCCCGCGGCGGCGCACCTGTCCCTGGGCCTGCCGCTGGAAGAGGTGGGCGAGAGGCTGGAGTCCATGATGTGCCTTTGCATCCCCAAGCCGGAGGAGCGGGGGAGCAGCGTGGCCGGCTTCATCGTACACGTGGACGGCTACGGCAACCTGATAACGACCATAGACGACAGGGCGCTGCGGCAGAGGGACGTTGAGGTGCTGGTGAAGGGTCGCAGGATACGCGGCCTAAGCCGGTCGTACCAGGAGGGCGCGGCGGTCCTTGCTATCGTGGGGAGCCACGGCAGCCTTGAGGTGGCCGTCAGGAACGGCAGCGCGGCGCAGGAGCTTGGCGCTGAAGTCGGAGACGAGGTAGTAGTGGAGCTGCGCTAGTCGCCTTCCTTTCCCGCTCATAGTGAGCCTGGTCGAACCAGAGCGGGAAGACAAAAACTGTACGGCTCCCGCTCATACCCTTCGACAAGCTCAGGGTGAGCGGTGTCATGAACTACTTTCAACACGCGTTAGGAGTAGTTGGCTAGCTCGGCTCTATGACCACGGCCGTGCCGTAGGCCAGTATCTCCGACGCATTGCCCATGATGGCGGAGGTCATGAAACGCGTGCCCACTATGGCGTTCGCGCCCATCTCTGCCGCGCGTGCTGTCATGCGGCGCACGGCCTCCTCCCTGGCCTCCGCCAGCAGGCGCGTGTACTCCTCTATCTCCCCGCCTACCATGTTGCGCAGGCCGGCCATGATGTCCCGCCCAACGTGCCTGGCGCGAACGGTGCTGCCCCGCACAAGGCCAACCACCCTTGTGATCTGTGCGCCCTCTATCTCGTCTGTGGTTACGATTATCATTAGTCCCTGTCTAGTCCCTGTCCTGGAAGTTCTCTCCCTTGAGCTGTCGAATCCTGTCCCAGACAACGTAGAGAAACAGGAGCACGAAGCCCAGACCGCCTGCAACCACGGCCAGCCTTATTATCAGGGGGATGTTATTGGCCTCAAAGATGTTCAGGAAGAAGTTGTAGATGAGGTTTCCGCCCAGGACAAGTCCCGCCCCAATTATGAGGACCGTCGCCGTTCGCAGAAGCGTCGGTTGCATTTCGGCCTCCTAAAGCCCCAGCTTCCCGGGGTTCATAATGTTGTTGGGGTCCAGCGCCGACTTTATGCTGCGCAGCGCCTCCAGGTTGCTTCCAAGCTCACGGGGCATCAGGTGGACCAGCTTCGTCCCGATGCCGTGGACGTACTCCATCGAGCCTCCCATGTCCTGGGCCAGCGAAAGCACCTCGTCCGACGCGCCAGGCAGCTGGCCGGGTTCGCCTCGCTCCTCCATACCCACGTCCACAAGTATCATGGAGAAGAGCTCAGGCTGCGTCCAGAGGGAGTATTCCCTCACGTGCAGGCCGCGCTCCGCCGCAAGCTGCCGGCAGCGACGCCGGTACTCCAGCACCCTGGACGCGGGAAGGGCAACGTGGGGGTAGTCCGTGGTCCTGGGCCAGCCGCGGGTCGGCCGCTCCGCGGGCTTGCCGCTCAGGAAACGCTCCTTGTAGCTGTAGGCGGAGTCGTGGCGGGTGTCCCAGTAGCGCTGGGCCGGCTGCGGGCCAACGTCACTCCCGCTAGAGGCCAGGCACACCTTCAGCGTCCGCGCCACCTGCGCCTCCACCTCCTCGGCGTACCCCTCGAATACCAGGTACATCACCACCGTGGACGACTCGTCGGAGCCGTCCGGGCTGTAGACAGGCTCCTCGCTGAGGTCGATCAGCGCGGGCCTGAGGCCCAGGGAGAACATCTCCAGCATGGCGGCAAACCCGTCCTCGAATTGGGGAAAGGTGAAGGACTTGAAGACCCGGCTCTCAGGCAGCCGGAAGACCCTGAGGGTGGCCCTGGTTATGATGCCCAGGACGCCCTCTGCGCCTATGAACAAGGGATGCAGCGAGGGGCCCGCCGACATCTTGGGCACGGCCTTTGTCTTGAGCATATCACCGTTGGGAAGCGCCACCTCCAGGCCAAGCACCTGCTCCCCCATTGAGCCGTACCTGGCGGCCCTGTACCCCACGCCGTTGGTGGAGATCGCGCCTCCGATGGTGGCTATGGGCACGCTGTAGGGGTCGTGGCCCAGCATGAAGCCCTCCGCGCCCAAGGCGTCGTTCAGGTCTCCCAGGATAACGCCCGCCTCTACGGTGACCGTCCTGTCCTGGGGGCTTATCTCCAGTATGCGGTTCATCCGCTTCAGGTCGACGGCTATGCCGCCCTTAAGGGGAGTTAGTGCGCCCGCAACGCCCGTGCCGCCGCCGTAGGGCACGATTGGTATGCTCTCGCGGCAGGCCAGCCTGACAGTCTCCGCGACCTCCTCGGCGGAGCCGGGGCGCGCGACCGCGAACACCCGCGGCGCGTTGGGGTCTACAGGCTCGCCACGCCACCGGCCAAAGGCGTCCATTGAGTAGGCCGCCAGGGAAGGCTCGTCAAGGAGTACGTTGTCCGGCCCAACAATGCGTTTGAGGTCTGTCTCCACAGACTGCAATATCACCGCATGGCTCCGTTTACCCCCATCCTGACCTTCCCCCGCGAGCGGGGGAAGGGACTACCAGAACCCGATGGGAGTCGCTGAGAGGTTCGGGTATTGAGGGGGAAGTTGTCGCCGGAATCACTGGTGGCCTCTGAAGCGCCACTGGGTGCCGTCGGCGGAGTCCTCAAGGGAGACGCCAAGCTCCTCCAGGCGGTCGCGGATGGAGTCCGCCATCTTCCAGTTTCGCTCGGCGCGAAGCTGGGCGCGGGTCTCCACCAGCAGCTGAATAAAGCCGTCCACCTCCGCGCCACCGGAGCCGCGCCGCTGCTCCAGGGACAGCCCCAGGACGGAGGCCATCTCCCGCAGGGCGTCCTGAGCGTTGCCCACGGCCATGCCAGACTCCCGGCCTCTGTTTATCTCCCGCGCCATGTCGAAGAGGGTTGCGATGGCCTGGGGCGTGTTCAGGTCGTCGTCCATTGCGGCGTGGAAGCGGTCGCGGAAGGGTGCCGCGTCCATCGCTTCCCCTGAAGCCGTCGAGTCCGCGCGGAGGGCGTTGATCAGACGCTCCAGCGCCCTTTCGGCGGAGGCAATCCCCTCGTCGGTGTAGGTGATGGGGCTTCTGTAGTGGGAGGAGAGCAGGAAGAGGCGTATGGCGTCGGGGTCGTACTGCTCAAGTATCTGCTGGCAGCTGACGATGTTCCCCCGGTGGCGGGTCATCTTCTCCTCGTCGCCCTCCTGGAGGCGCAGCAGGCCGTTGTGAATCCAGAAGCGGACGAAGGGCGACTTGCCGGTGTACACCTCCGACTGGGCAATCTCGTTCTCGTGGTGCGGGAAGATGACGTCCTGCCCGCCGCCGTGTATGTCCACGTGGTCACCCAGCAGGCTCAGGGACATGGCCGAGCACTCGATGTGCCAGCCCGGGCGACCGGGCCCCCAGGGGCTGGGCCATGAGGGCTCCCCGTCCTTGGACGCCTTCCAGAGGGCAAAGTCCATGGCGTCTTCCTTGCGCTCGTCCACATCCACGCGCGTGCCGGACATCATCTCGTCCAGGGGGCGCTTGGAGAGCCGCCCGTAGGTCTCGAAGGCGCGGACGCGGAAGTAGACGTCTCCGTCCATCTCGTAGGCGTTGCCGTTGGCGATCATGCGCTGCACCATCTCAATCATGCGGTCGATGTACTGGGTAGCCCGCGGGTAGTCGTGGGCGCGCTTGATGCCCAGGGCGTCCATCTCCTGGTGAAAGCGCTGGATGTAGCGCTCCGCCAGCTCGCCTATGCTGGTGTCGTCCCTCTGGGACACCTCGATGATGCGGTCCTCAATGTCTGTGAAGTTCTGGACGTGATGCACCTTGTACTCGCGGTGCTCCAGGTAGCGGCGCAGCACGTCAAACACGATGTAGGAGAGGGCGTGGCCGATGTGGCACGGGCCGTACAGGTTGGGGCCGCACACGTACATGGTCACCTTTTCGCCCTGGGGAGCGAAGTCGCGCTTCTCGCCGGTGAGGGTGTCGTGCAGCTTCATGCGCGCGCCTCGACGGTGGCGACGGCCATTGCCCCTATGCCCTCGCCGCGGCCCGGAAACCCCAAGCCGTCGGTGGTGGTGCACTTGATGTTGACCTGGCCGGGGGACAACCCCGCTGTTTCGGCAATCGTTTCACGCATGTTCTGTACGTAGGGAGCAAGCCTTGGGCGTTCGGCGACTATTGTAGCATCCAGATTTACCACCTGCCACCCTTCCCGCGCCAGGAGGTCAGCAACCGTCTTCAGGAATATCAGGCTGGACGCGCCGCGATACTGCGGGTCCGACGACGGGAAGTGCGCGCCGATGTCCCCCAGGCCCGCGGCCCCCAGCATGGCGTCCACAATGGCGTGCACCAGTACGTCGCCGTCGCTGTGCCCCGCCAGCCCCGACTCGTATTCAACAAGGACGCCGCCGAGCCACAGCGGAATGCCCGGCTCCAGCCTGTGCACGTCGTACCCTATTCCGGCGCGGGTGGACATGGATGGCTGTGGCTACCGCCTAGCCCTGTCCCGGAGGATGGCCTCCGCCAGCAGCAGGTCGGTCTTGGTGGTTATCTTGATGTTGTCCGGAGAGCCCTGGAACACCCTCACCTCGTGGCCCAGCATCTCCACCAGAGAAGCGTCGTCAGTAACCTCGTCCAAGTTGCCCTGGTACGCCTTCCGCAGTAGGTCGTAGCTGAACACCTGGGGCGTCTGGACGGCCCGCAGCTCATCCCTGGGCACCGTCCTGAGCACCACACCCTCCGCGTCCACGCTCTTGATGGTATCGTTGACGGGCACGGTTGGGATGGCGGCCCCGGTGCGCGCCGCCTCCTGTATGCACCGCTCCAGTATGTCTGGGGTAACACATGGACGCGCGCCGTCGTGCACCATGACCCACCGGCAGGTAGACAGGCAGTCCAGGCCCGCCTTGACCGAGTCCTGCCGCCTCTCGCCGCCGGCGCACACCCGGCTAACCTTACGCCAGCCCTCCTCCGCCGCCAGCGCGCGGCCCCGTTCAAGGTTGTCGCGGTGCAGCACCAGGACTATCTCGCCCACCTGCGGGAACTCCTCGAATGCCGCGACGGTGTGGGAAATCAGGGGCTTATCCAGCAGAGCCGCGAACACCTTGTCCACGTCGCCCATCCGCCGGCTGACACCCGCGGCGACAATGACCACGCCTGTTTCCGGCGATGAGTCCGGCGTCACGGCCGCGCCCTAGGTCGCGCTGGGCTGAGCGAAGATGATGCGGCCCGCGGCCGTCTGGAGCACCCTGGTTATGGACACGTCCAGGTGGGAGTTGATGTACTTCTTGCCGCCCTCTATCACCACCATTGTGCCGTCGTCCAGGAAGGCCACGCCCTGGCCGATCTCCCTGCCCTCCTGGATAACCCTCACCATCATCTCCTCGCCGGGAATGACCACGGGCTTGAGGGCGTTGGCAAGCTCGTTGATGTTGAGCACCCTCACGCCCTGAAGCTCCGCCACGCGGTTCAGGTTGAAGTCTGTGGTGAGGATGGGCGCTCTCATGGTCTTGGCCATCATCACCAGCTTGCCGTCCACCTCCGGCACGTCCCGCACGTCCTCGTCCAGGATCTGGATGGGCACGTCCTTCTCCTTGCGCAGCTTGTTGAGCATCTCCAGCCCTCTGCGACCCCGAGTGCGTCTGAGGGAGTCGCTGGAGTCTGCGATGTGCCGCAGCTCGTCCAGAACAAAGCGGGGGATGACCATCGTGCCCGCCACGAAACCCGTCTTGCTGATGTCGGCAATCCTGCCGTCGATTATGGCGCTGGTGTCCATGAGGACGCGGCTGTTGGCGTTATACCGCCCGGCCTGCCCGCCTCGACGGGAGCGGTCCGGTAGGAACTGGGCAAAGTCCCGTTCCCTGGTCAACATAATCGCCATCCCCAGGGAGCCGAGTACAAGGCTCAGGCCGACGGGAACGGCCAGCCCCGGCCAGCCTGAGAGCCTGGAAAGACTTGTGGAAATCAGCGCCGCAACAACCAGGCCCAGTATCAGGCCAAGAGTCCCCGAAACCAGCGTGCTGAAGCTCATGTCCTGAAAGACCCTGCGAGTCCACTGGATTGGGGTGAGAACCAGATAGGGAGCAACAGCCAGACCGAAAACACCGCCGGTCAGCATTCCGCCCAGGCCCCACGGGACGGGAGCCTCTTCATCCATCATCGACCCAACCCACAGCCCCAGAACCCATCCGCCCAGCCCGGCGAGCGCCAGCCCCACCAGGCGCAGCCACCATTGAATACCCATATAGCCATCTCCTTCCGCCTCCTCCAGGGAGAACCAAATAATCCGGTCCAAAAACGGACACTAATACACCTTAAGTATAGCACACGCGCACTGGGCCAAAGCCAGACTCGTAATGCGAGGCAGCACGGGCGGGGGCACACACCTCTCCACCACCCCTGGATTCCTGCCTACGGAGACCTTTGCAAAACCTCTTCCCCCTTCAAGGGGGAAGATTGAGATGGGGGTGAGCCGTGCGGGGACACGCCTCTTTTTACCCCCATCCTGACCTTCCCCCGCAAGCGGGGGAAGGGAGTTAGGATTATTCAGAGGTCTCACTCCGCAGGAATGGGGGAGGATGTAGGGCGGTTCGCGAACCGCCCCTACAATGCGTTCAGACTGTTCAACAGGTTAATCTGTGCGATGACCTGGGCCTTCAGCCTGCCGGCCCGGTAATGGTTATGACGCGGCTGGTGTACATCAGGCGGGGCAACGCCTTCAGCGCCTCCAGGTTTGGGCGGTCTACGTTCAGGAGGCGCGGCAGTCGGATGCCCTCTAACCGCTCCATGTAGGGGCAGCGCTTCTCAAAGGCCAGCAGCGTGTGCCTGTCGCCGCCGAGCAGCATGTGGTCCAGAGGCCCCTCCCAAGCCTCCACCTGCGCCTGGAGCGTCTCAGCGGCCTTGTCCATGAGCGCCCGGGCCTGCTCCTCACGACGGCGGGCAAAGCGCCCGGAGGAGCTGCCGCCCTTCTTGTGTCTCCCCTTGACGAAGCGGCTGCCGACCTTGGACTGGGCCAGACGCTCCCCCTCGAAGACCCCGACGGCGTAGCCGCTGAGACGCAGCAGCACGACCAGTACAGTTCGCTGTTTGTCCAGGAGATCGCGCAGAGGGCCGGTGTTCCAGCCGGAATGCTCCGCCTGAGTCTCCACGGGAAAGGGCGGTAGCACAGCCTGTGACTCCTCTGGGCTCCAGAAGAGGAAGGCACCCGTACCGGAGTCCCGGACAGCCTCCGCCAAATATTCGTCCAATGGAACAGAGCTGGGGAGACCGCCGGAGGGCGGAATGCAGAGCGTGCGACCGCTTTTGGCCGGATTGTGCCAGCCATCGGCCAGGCGGCGTAATGCTCCAGAGGGTAAGTCCTGTTGTTCCATGTCAGGCTCCGGTTCGGAAATGGCCCTTACGCCAGCTCCACCACGGTAGCGCCGTCGGTGCGGTTGCCCTCCTCCGAGGCAAAGGAGTTCACCAGCGTGTGTCCGGTGAGATGCTGACGCAGGGCGTCTCGCAGCGCGCCCGTGCCCACGCCATGCACCAGGCGCACCGACGAGAGACCCGCCAGAGCCGCCCTGTCCAGGAAGCGATCCAGCCTGTCCAGCGCGTCCACCACCCGCACGCCGCGAAGGTCAAGATCGCGCTCCGCGGGCGTCTCGGCGGCGGGGGGTCTGGCGGCGGACGCGGCTCGCTGCCCAGGCGCGGCGGCCACCCTCTGCTCTATCTCGTCCAGGGACACTCTGAGTCTCACGGAGCCCAGCCCAAGCTCCACGTCGGACTCTTGCCTGGGCTCCGAGAGCACCTCAAGGGGCTGGCCGATGCCCCGCACCTGCACCATGTCTCCGGGCTTCAGCTGCCTGGTCCAACCCAGGCGCGCATCGTCTCCCCTCCACGCAGGCGATTGCAGGTCTCTCCTGACGCGCGAGACCTCCTGCCTGCGCCTCTGTATCTCCCGGGAGTCCTGGGCCGGCCCCGACGCCGGAAGCGACCGCTCAGCCTGGCGCAGCCGCCGCCACACCTCCTCCACCCTCGCCTGGAGCTCCCGGCGCGCCTCCACCATCATCGCTTCCTTCTCCCGCTCCAGGTCTGCCAGCCTCGTCTCAAGCTCCTGCCGCAGCCCCTGCGCTCGGTCCAGCTCCTCACGGATTTCCCTGTGCCTCTCCACGGCCTGGTGACGCTCTCGCTGGAGGTCGTTCAACAGGCTCTCCGTCTGCCTGAAGGCGCCCGACAGCAGGGCGCGGGCGTCGTCGATAACGTTCTGGGGCATACCCAGCCTGGTGGCGATGGTGAGGGCGTAGCTCCTCTCCGGCAGGCCGATGTTGAGCCTGTAGGTGGGCGCGAGGGTGTCCGGGTCAAGCTCCACGCTTGCGTTGACCATCCCCGGCCTCTCCTGCACAAAGGCCGCAAGGTCCCGGTGGTGGGAGGTGGCGACCACCGGAATGCCCCGCCGGTTAAGCTCCATGAGGATGGACTTGGCAAGGGCCGCGCCCTCCTCCGGGTCGGTGCTGGTTCCCAGCTCGTCTATCAGCACCAGCGACCGGCGCGTGGCGTGGTCCAGGAACCTGCTCAGGTTCTGCACGTGGGAGCTGAAGGTGGAGAGGGAGCGCTGGATGCTCTGCTGATCGCCTATGTCTGCGTAGAAGCCGTCGAAGACGCTGACGACCGCCTCTGTAGCCGGGACGTGCAGACCCGCCTGGGCCATAGCCGTCAGCAGGCCGGCCATCTTCAGCGACACCGTCTTGCCTCCGGCGTTGGGGCCGGTGATGAGGATGATTGATGAGTCGTCGCCAAGCTGGATGGTGTTGGGCACGACGTCTCCGGCCAGCAGCGGGTGGCGCGCCTCCGACAGGAGGATGTACGGCTTATCGGACTGCGCCAGCGAGACGGGCGCGCCCCTAATCGACGCCGAGTATCTGGCCTTGGCCATTGCCAGGTCTATGCGCGCCAGCATGTCCATGCCCAGAAGCAGATCGTCCTTCCGGTCGCCCACCGCGCCGGACAGCTCCCGCAGGACGCGCTCCTCCTCACGCACGGCCGCCAGTCGCAGCTCCTGCCACTGGTTGCCCGCGGGAATGGTCTGCATTGGCTCCACAAACAGGGTCGCGCCGCTGTCGGACACGTCGTGGACAATGCCCTGGACGTTGTGGCGCATCTCCGCCTTCACCAGCAGCACCATGCGGCCCTGGCGCTGGGTTATGAGCGCCTCCTGCAGGACGCCCCTGCCGTACAGCCCCCGCATCATCCTCTGCAGGGACCGCTCCAGCGCGTTGAAGGTCTCCCGGGAGCGGATGCGCATCTCCGCAAGCTGTGGCGATGCGCCGTCCAGCACTTCGCCGTCCCGGCCGATGGCGCGGGACAGCTGCCGTTCCAGGTCTCGGAAGTCTGGTATCTGCCGTGCGAGATGGGACAGGATGCCGAGGTCGCTCTGAGAACCGACTACCGACCGCGCGCTTCCAAGGGCTCTGGCAGTGCCGGCGACGTCCCTGAGGTCTGCGCCGGGCAGTGTGCCCCCCAGCGCGGCGCTCTCCACCGGCTGGCGCACGTCCCGGGCGGCGCTGAACTCCACGTCCCTGCTGCGCTCAAGGAGGCGCACCGCCTCCGATGTCTCCTGCTGGCGGCGCTGCACGTCCTGGCGTGCGTAGGACGGCCGCAGGCCCAGGGCCAGCTCCCTGGCCATCGGCGTTTGAGTGTGGCCCGCCAGGCGCTCCGTCACCTGGTGGAACTCAAGAAGCTCCAGGGCCCTCTCACGGAGGTCATCTTCGGGTGCGTCGATGGTGGCGTTGTCCATGCGGCCTTCGCTTGCGGGAATCACGCCCTCAGCTTAGCAGTACAGGCAGGGCTGCGTCCAGAAAGAGCCTATGCAAAACGCTGTTGCACCCGCTCATACCCTTCGACAGGCTCAGGGTGAGCGGGAATGGGTGCCCATTAGTCAGGAGTGGGTTTCGACGAAGGTGCGCATGGCGTCGAAGTACTGCTCACGGCCACGAAGCAGGAGGTCGTTGTGGCCCGCCATCGGGATTACCTCAATGGCCTTGTCCTCGGAGCTGACAGACTCGTAGAACTCAAAGGCCCTCTCAACGAGTATCAGGTCGTCCCGCTCGCCGTGAATGACCAGCAGGGGCAGGGTGACGGAGCGCACCTTCTCCTCGTGCAGGCGGAGCATCTCGGCGATAACCGGCTCATCCGGAGGCAGGCCCCATCGCTCTATCGTGCGCCCAATGCTGGCGGAGCCGCTCTCCATTATCAGCCCGGCTATCTCGTCCTGGAAGCGGGCGGTGATCTCCAGCGCAGAGTGGCAGCCCATTGAGCGCCCCTTCACGAAGATGGGGCCGGTGAACCCCTCGGACGCCAGCATCCGCTTGAAGTACGTGAACACCTCCGCGGCGTCGGAGGTCATTGTGGAGAAGGTTGGCAGCCCGCTGCTCTGGCCGTAGCCCCGGAAGTCGGCCACAAAGAAGCTCATGCCCGCCCGGTGGTACGAGGGGACCAGGGTGTCGTACTGGCAGGCCACCTCCCCGTTGCCGTGGAAGAAGAGGATGTTGGGCGAATTCGGCTCAAGGGGGTAGAACCTGGCGGACAGTGACACGCCGGTGCCCACGGGGATGAGGTGGTCGGTGGCGCCGGCGGGCGGCTGCGACCATATCCGCTGGGGGTAGAACATGGCCTGGCTCATAAGCGGGTGGTCCAGGGGTGAGTAGTCTATGGGCTGGTACATGACGCCTCCTGTCGCGTGTTGACTCTATCAGGAGGCGGGCGGGTTGTCCAGCAGTTCATAATTGCGGTGGTGCATGGGTTTCGGCTACCTTACGCACGCCCTAGAAAAATGCAAGTAGGGCTGGCAAAACTGCTAATCCCAGTGCAGACGCCTGTTACACCCTCTTGTTTACTTGCAGTACCAGTCCATAACATCTGAGGTCCCTCTGCCTCGCGCGCTTGACAACCTTTCCCGCCATTTCTTATACTACGGCAGGATTTAGCAGTCGGAGTCTGCGACTGCTAAGTCTGCGCGAAAACTAAATACGCAAGTAGAAAAGGAGGTATGCAGGTGGCACGGAATTTCCAACCCTTGGGTGACCGCGTAGTGGTGAGGCCCATAGAGCGGGAAGAGGTCTCCGCCGGCGGCATCGTCCTACCGGACACCGCCAAAGAGAAGCCCCAGGAGGGAGAGGTGATGGCCGTGGGCAAGGGCCGGGTTGCCGACGATGGAAAGGTGATAGAGATGGAGTCCAAGGTGGGCGACATTGTCATCTACTCCAGGTACGCCGGCAGCGAGTTCCGGGAGGACGGGGAGGACTTCCTGGTCCTCAGGGAGAGCGACATCCTGGCGAAGATCACCTAATCGATATCGTTATCATTAAATCTGGGAGGTAGAGAATCATGGCGAAGCAACTATCCTACTCCGAGGAGGCTCGGAAGCTTCTCAAGGCGGGAGCCGACCATCTGGCGGCGACCGTCAAGGTAACCCTGGGGCCCAGGGGCCGCAACGTCATTCTGGACAAGGCCTTTGGCGCTCCCCTGGTGTGCAGCGACGGCGTGACCATCGCTAAGGAGATCTCTCTTGAGGACCCCTTTGAGAACATGGGCGCGCAGCTCATCAAAGAGGCGGCCAGCAAGACCAACGACGTGGCCGGAGACGGCACCACCACCGCTACGGTGCTGGCCCAGGCCATTATCCAGGAGGGCTTCAAGAACGTTACGGCCGGGGCAGACCCCATGTCCCTCAAGCGGGGCATCGACAAGGGCGTGTTGGCCGTGAGGGACGCCATTGGCAAGATGGCCACGCCCGTTGAGGGCAGGGAGCAGATCGCCCAGGTGGCGTCGCTTTCGGCCCACGAGAACGAGATCGGCGAGCTGATTGCCGAGGTCATGGAGAAGGTTGGCAAGGACGGCGTCATCACCGTAGAGGAGTCCCGTGGCCTCCAGTACGAGAAGGAGTACGTGGAGGGGATGCAGTTCGACCGCGGCTACATCAGCCCCTACTTCATCACCAACGCCGACCGCATGGAGTCCGTCATTGAGGACCCCTACATCCTCATCACGGACAAGAAGGTCACTGCGGTGTCCGACATGCTGCCGGCCCTGGAGAACGCCCTGAAGGTGACCAAGAACGTTGTGGTCATTGCCGAGGACGTGGAGGGCGAGGCCCTGGCGACTCTGGTTGTGAACAAGCTGCGCGGCACCCTCAGCCCCCTGGCCGTGAAGGCCCCGGGCTTTGGCGACCGCCGCAAGTCCATGCTTGAGGATATGGCCATCCTGACCGGCGCTCAGATCATCAGCGAAGAGACGGGCCGCAGGTTCGACTCCGTTACGGCGGAGGACTTGGGTCGCGCCCGCCGGGTGGTTGCCAGCAAGGAGGAGACCACCATCGTAGGCGGCGCCGGGTCGGACGACGACATCCAGGCCCGCATAAACTCCATCAAGGGCCAGATTGAGGAGTCCACCTCCGACTACGACCGGGAGAAGCTCCAGGAGCGAATGGCCAAGCTGGCCGGCGGCGTAGCCATCGTCAAGGTGGGAGCCGCTACGGAGATTGAGCTGAAGGAGAAGAAGGCGCGCGTGGAGGACGCTCTCTCAGCGACCCGGGCCGCAGTGGAAGAGGGCATTGTGCCCGGAGGCGGAGTCGCTCTGATAAGGGCGCTGGAGGCTCTGAAGACCGTGGACGTCTCGGGCGACGAGGCCACGGGCGTGCGCATCCTTCAGAGGGCCATGGAGGAGCCCATCAGGCTCATCTCCGAGAACTCCGGCTACGAGGGCTCGGTCGTTCTGAGCAGGGTGCGCGAGGCCGAGGGAGACTGGGGCTTTGACGCGGACTCCGAGGAGTACGGGCCCCTGCTGGAGAAGGGCATTATGGACCCGGCCAAGGTGACCCGCGCGGCGGTGGAGAACGGGGCAAGCGTAGCCACCATGATCCTCACCACCGAATCCCTGGTCACGGACCTCCCCGACAAGAACACGCCCCCCGCTATGCCTCCAATGGAGTACTAGGCTCCACCGCATAGTAGAGTGGAGAGGGGTCAGCCCGGTATTCCGGGCTGACCCCTCTCAGCGATAAAGGAGAGCGCATGGGTTATGGGAGGCCGTGGCCGTGGAACTTCAAAGGCACTATCTTCTTTGCGGTCTGTGCGATCCTGGGGTCAATGGTGGGAATGGTCGTGGAGTTCCTGGGCATTTACCCCGGTTCTTTTTGGTTGGGCCTGTTTGTCGGCTCTATGGTTGGCGCGGTTATAACATACAGATCGCCAAAGTATTGGTCGGAGGCGCGGAGAAGGGAAAAAGAAGTCGGATCTGCACTCGATGAATTAGCGAGCGAATTGCGCTCAGAGGCGATGCGGACGCAGCCGATTGCCACCATAGGCTGCACAGTCCTGTATTTCGCAGTGTTCATAGGAGCTATCGCCTTATTTGTGTTCTGGATGTTTAGAATCTCGTCCTAACGCCTCCCCCCAAGTCTGCCTTGCGCAACATCCATCCGTCATACCGCGGAAGTAGCCGGTGTCTCCTCTCAACCTCCATGCTCAGCGAGACCTCTGCATAATCCCCACCGTCATCACGGGAATGACGCATCGGCTGCCATTACTATGAAAATGTGGCGCCGCGAGGCCTTTTTGCTTTTGAAACCCAATCCAGCCTGTAGAGGAATGTGGACTACATGTTGGCAAGGTTCGTCTTAAACAACTTGATGACCTGCTCGAATCCCGCTTGTCTTGCTCGACTTGCCTCAGGGTCAAACCCGGGGCCGCTCTCCACCAGTTCTTCAATCAGACCATCGTTAGGGTCCAGCCCCGCGTGATGAGCTACAATGGCTATTAGCCCCACCAGGGCTTCCAGGCCGGCCTCGCTGGCGTCAGAGTGCGTCCGAAAACTCTCCATCAGTCTATCCATTGGAGATTCCATTGCATTCTCCTCTCATGTAAGTTCCCTTCCCCGCCCGAAATCGATGGCGTAGGCGTCACTCCGTCGGCAGCTCTCCCGCCCGGGTTGGGCCGCCGGAAACCCTCTTCCGCCTCCAGGAGCGGCTCAGATGGAACAGGAGGAACACCACACCGCCGAGTATCACAATGCTCAGGTAGCTTATGGAGCGGTCCAGGAGCGCCACGGAGAGGGCCTCGCTGCGGGGCAGGCTCAGGGCGAGCAGCCCCAGGATGCCCGGCTCCACAATGCCCAGCCCGCCGGGGGTTATCGGCACGGTGGTCAGCATGGCGTTGGCCAGCGTCACAAAGAGCACGAGGGCAAAAGTGACGTCACCTGAGAGGTCCAGGGCCTGTATCACAAAGTAGAGGCGACCCACCTCCGTGAACCACACCAGAAGGCTCAGGACGAACAGGATAGGGAGCTGCTTGAAGCTCTCCATTGTGCCCTGGTGAAACCGGTCGTAGGTCTCCCGGAAGCGAACCGGAAGGAATCTGGCCAGGTGCATGCCAAACTGCTTCATGGCCACCAGCATCCCCAGTCCAACGAACACCAGCACTGCCGCTATGCCCAGGAACAGCGGTATGCCGCTCACGTTGCCGCCGCTGTAGACGGCGGAGGCCGCCAGGACAAGCAGGATAAACACCATCACAACGTCCAGCACTCGCTCAGCCAGAACGGTGCCTATCGTGCGGGGAAAGCTGGCGCCTGTGTCCTCGGTGAAGACGTAGGCGCGGTAGGCGTCTCCCAGTCGAAACCACGTCACGGCGTTGGCGAACCACCCCATGAACACGTACACCCCGCACGTCAGGGCGGAGGGCGCGTTGCGCGTATCCGGCCCTATGACGTTGGCGTTGCTCAGCATAATCCGCCACCGCAGACCTCTGAGCAGGAACCCGAAGTAGTAGGAGGCGAAGGCCAGCAGGTAGAGGGAGACGTCGCTGGTGGCGAGAATGTCCGCCGTCTCGCTCCAGTCTATGTTGAAGCGAGTTGCCAGCAGCAGCAGGAACATAGCGGCAATGGAGAATGATATGAGGGTGGGAATGGAGAACACCCGCCGCTTCAGGGATATTGCCCTGCCGCCCTGGTCGTCTGGCCCGTTCATGCCGGGAATGGCGTCACCTCCATTGGGGCGTTCAACACTGACCTAAAGCGGGCGCTTTGCCGGGATGCCCGGCCTCCGCGGATAGCGGTCCGGCGACGAAGCGGTCTTCCTCAGCGCCACCAGCCATCGAGGGTCTTCCGGATTCACGTCGTCCACAACCTCGATGCACTCCAGCGAACCGCCCAGCAACCCGATGGCCCGCTCCGCCTCTCGCAGCTCGTCATCTATGCCCGCCTTCTTCTGTGCCACGACAATGCCGCCCGTCTTGCAGAAGGGCAGAGTCAGCTCGGCCAGGGCCGCCATGTGCGCCACAGCCCGGGACACCACAACGTCGAAGCTCTCACGAAGACGCGGTTCGTGGGCAAGGGTCTCGGCGCGGCCGTTCTCTATCTCTACCCTGTCAAGTCCCAGGACATCCACAACGTGACGGAGGAAGGCCGTCTTCTTGCCCACGGACTCCAGGAGAGTCACGTTCAGGCCGGGCCAGGCTATCTTGAGGGGCAGGCCCGGGAACCCCGCGCCGCTGCCCACGTCCAGCAGGCTGCCTCCGGCCAGCGTCTCATTGGGGATGACCCTGGCCACTGAAAGAGAGTCCAGGAAGTGCCTGGCCGCCACCTCATGCGGGTCGACTATGGCGGTGAGGTTTACGGCCCTGTTCCAATCCACCAGTTCGCGGAAGTATCGCCGGAAGAGGATGGTCTTCTCCTCTCCAAGACCCAACTCCGGGAATGCGGTCTCCTCAAGGAGCGCCTCCACTTTCGTCACTGTCCCTTCTGCTCAAAGCGCGTCATTGCTGCAAACCTGAGGCATTATATCACCATCGGAGGCGGTGCATACACCGCCAAGCCTTTTGTGCTATAATTCACGCTGACCCAACAGCACATGAGCCATCAGGAATAGACAGTATGCCGGTACTTTACGTAGCTTCCAACCAGCCTCGAGCGGGCAAGACCGCCGTAGCAGTCACCCTCGCCCGCAAGCTGTCCCAGGACGGCAGGCAGGTGGCCCTCTTCAAGCCCTTCAGCTCAGCCTCGGGAGACGCAGCCCCGGACGCCCGGACGCTCAGGCAGGCGGCAGGCACATCCGGCGATTGGCCCGTGGCGATGTCCCCGGAGCAGGCCCTGGATGGAGCAGCCCTGGACCGGGCGGTGGAGACGGCCCGGCAGGCCGGCGGCGACATCACCATTGTCGAGGGCTTGAGCGGCTTGCAGGGAGCGGCCGGGGCCAACTCGCAGGCGCTTGCCGAAAGGCTGGACTCCCAGGTCGTCGTTGTGCTGGGCTACGGGTCCGGCGCAGTCGCCGGTGAAGCTGCCGCGGCAAAGGAACTCTTTGGCGACAGGCTGGCGGGTGTCATAGTCAACGGCGTGACCCGCTACAAGATGCGGGAGGTGGAGAGCAACGTGGCTCCCAGGATAGAGGCCGGGGGCGTCAGGGTGCTGGCGTCCATCCCTGAGGACAGGCGGCTTCTGGGCACCACCGTGGAACAGCTGGCGGACCACCTTGGCGGTCGTTTCCTCAGCTGGGAGGAGAAGAAGGACAACTTTGTGGAGCACTTCCTCATCGGCGGCCTTGTGCTGGACTGGGGAGTGCTGTACTTCGAGCGATTGGAGAACAAGGCGGTCATCGTCAGGGGCGACAAGCCGGACATCCAGATGGCGGCCCTGGGTACCCCCACAAGCTGCATTGTGCTCACCGCCGGGCAGCCGCCCATTCAGTACGTCCAGTACGAGGCGGGACAGGAGGAGGTGCCTCTGATACAGGTGGACACGGACACCCTGGCCACCGCCGAGGCCCTGGAGTCGCTACAGGAGAAAGCCCTCTTCGACCACCCGCTCAAGCAGGGCCAGTTCATGGAGCTTATGTCCCGGCACGGAAGCTGGGACGCCGTGTACCAGTCGCTGGGGATCTAGGAAGACCGTTAAAGGCCGTCGTTCCTGCGAAAGCATGCCCTCGTGCTCCGACACGGGGGCAGGAACCTCTGTCCCCACACATTTAGATTCCTGCTTCCGCAGGAATGACGATTACTTACTCAGAGGTTCCCTAGCTCAGGAAGTGGGCGCAGTCGTTGCGCTCTCCTCCTCGCTGCCCACCCAGACCTCTCCGCCCTCGAACACCTCCTTCTTCCAGATAGGCACAATCTGCTTGATCCTGTCCACAATGTACCCGCCGGCCTCAAAGGCCTGCTGCCTGTGGGGTGAGGCCAGCGCCACCACAAGGCTTATCTCCCCGATGTCCACCCGACCCACCCGGTGAGCGACGGCAAAGTCGTCGATGTCCCACTTCTCCCGCAGCTCATCCGCTATCTGCTGGAGCATGTTCTCCGCCATTGGCTGATACGCCTCGTACTCCAGGTACTCCACGTTCCGCCCCTCGGAGAAGTCCCGCGTGGTGCCCAGGAAGGTGATCACGGCCCCATTGCTGTTGCTGCGGACCTGGGCGGTTATCTCCTCCGGGTTCAGGGGCTCACTGGTAATCTTGATCATGTCTACCCTCCA
Source organism: Dehalococcoidia bacterium (assembly GCA_034422115.1). Taxonomy (GTDB): domain Bacteria; phylum Chloroflexota; class Dehalococcoidia; order Lucifugimonadales; family UBA2985; genus DAOUJW01. The sequence continues at coordinate 126,055 of DAOUJW010000021.1, forward strand.
CTTACCGGTGGTATGAAGGCCACCTCGTCCCCCTCGTGAAGGGGATCGGCGGGGCCAACGTATTCCGAGTTTACAGCTATGAGCACGGAGTTGGAAGAGGGCAGCGCGGGGTAGACTATGCGAAGCCGCCCCAGCAGCTCCTCCGCCGTGGCTCCCTCCGGCAGGTCGATCTCGGCCTCGGCTGTGCCCGCCCTCTCACGATACAGGGCGAAGAAGCGCACGTTTACTCTCAAGGTGTTCCTCTCATGCTCTCGATGGACTCAGTATAATACTCCTGATACGATACGGGGAAGTCCGAGGGCCTTGGGCCGCTGCTTGCCTGCCAGTTTGAAGGCGGTTACACTATTCAGGAAGTCCACAGAGTGAGAGGCCCCATGACCTCCTTCCAGGAAAAGCTGACCGCAGCCGCCCGCAGGAACCAGTCGCTGGTGTGCGTGGGACTGGACCCGGATCCGGCACTCATGCCCATCGACGACGTTGCGGAGTTCAACAAGGCCATCATCGACGCCACGGCGGACCAGGTATGCTGCTACAAGCCCAACGTGGCCTTTTACGAGGCCCTGGGCTTTCCCGGCCTGGAGGCTCTCAAGCGCACACTGGAGCACGTCCCGGATGACATACCCGTCATAGGCGACGCCAAGCGGGGGGACATCGGCTCTACTGCCAAGGCTTATGCCAAAGCTGTCTTCGAGCAGTGGGGCTTCGACGCCGTGACGGTCAGCCCGTACCTGGGTGCCGACTCCCTGGAGCCGTTCCTGGAGTACGCCGACAGGGGCGTCCTGGTACTGTGCCACACGTCCAACCCCGGCGCAGCCGACTTCCAGGAGCTGTCGGTGGGCGAGCGACAGCTGTTCGAGGAGCTCGCGGTCAAGGCGCGTGGGTGGAACACCAGGGGAAACGCCGGGCTGGTGGTGGGAGCAACCTATCCGCAGCAGCTGCAATCGGTGCGCCAAATCTGCCCTGACATGGTGATACTTGCGCCGGGCGTGGGCGCGCAGGGTGGCGATCTAGAGAACACCGTCAAGTACGGCGTCAACGCCGACGGCGAGGGGCTGATAATCAACTCCTCCCGCGGCATCATCTTCGCCTCAAGGGACGCGGCCGACTTCGCAGACGCCGCCCGAAAGGCGGCCCAGGAGCTTCGCCAGGCCATAAACAGGGCCAAGGAAGAGGCGCGACGATGATAATGGAGTGGGGAATAGGGGACGTGGTCACCATGCGCAAGCCGCACCCATGCGGCAGCTACCAGTGGCGGGTGACCAGGCTGGGCGCGGACATAGGCCTCCGGTGCGTCCAGTGCGGCCGCCGGGTGCTGCTGGAGCGGCGGGCCTTGGAGAAGCGGGCGAAGAGCGTGGAGCGGGCTGCATCTCCCGTTCCTGCGGAGGCAGGAATCCAGGACTCCCTGTAGCGCACGGCTAGACCCCCGCGAAGGCGGGGGTGGTCTGGTGATTGTGGCTGACCCTCACTCCCGCTCATCCTGAGCATGTCGAAGGAAATGAGCGGGACAACTACACCCACAATTTACCCGCTCATATCGTTCGACAGGCTCACCATGAGCGGGAACATCCGGCCAATGGCAATCGCCACAGTCAGCCTATCACCGCTCAGACGCCAGCGTGCCGCCCTTGGCCCAGTTCTCCCTTGCAACGTCATGGAATATGACAATGGTGTCATCTGCGGTGGTTTTGGCTATGTCGACCACCGCGTCGGTGATGGCCTTGGCCAGCTCCGCCTTCTGCTCCTTGCTCCTCCCCTCAAACAGCTCAATCTTGACAATGGGCATGATTCACCTCCGGCTAAACGTGATATGGACTGACTGACACGGCCAGGGCAGGCGCGCCCGCCGCGTCCAGCTACCAATCATAGCACACTCGCCTTGTGGCACGGATTGCGGAAAGCTATAATGCCTTCCGTGAAAGTGTCGGAGCTAGGCGAGTTCGCCCTCATACGCGTCCTCCAGGAGATGGTCTGCGCCAGTGGCCTGCCCTCTCCCATGACCCTTGGCATTGGCGACGATGCTGCCGCCTGGCGCAACCCGGACTCCACGGAGCTGACCACCACTGATACGATGGTTGAGGGCGTCCACTTCCTCCACGATGGGTTATCGTGGAACGACCTGGGGTGGAAGGCCCTTGCCGTCAACCTGAGCGACATCGCCGCCATGGGCGGGCTGCCCCTGCACGCCCTGGTCACCCTGGGCCTCAAGCCCGACACTGAAGTGGACGACGTGAAGGCCATGTACGATGGTCTGCTGTCCGCCTGCCGCGAGTACGGCTGCACGATAGCCGGCGGCGACATTGTGCGCTCGCCCGTGACCTTTGTCACCATGACCGTCGTTGGCACAGCCACCGGCCATCTGCTGACCCGCAGCGCAGGGCGGCCGGGAGACGTGGTCGCCGTCACGGGGCCGCTGGGCTCCTCCGCCGGGGGTCTGAAGGCTCACCTGGAGGGTATGGTACTTGACCCGGAGCTAAAGCAGCGCCTGAGCAACGCCCACAACCGTCCCCTGCCCAGGATCCGGGAGGGGCAGGTACTGGTGCGAGAGGAGGTGCAGACGGCAATGGACATAAGCGACGGCCTGGTAGACGACCTCTCAAAGCTGGCCGCCGCAAGCGGTGTGGGGGCGGTGGTCTGCGCCTCGCGGGTGCCCGTAGACCCCCGCCTAAAGAGCGCCTTTCCCAAAGACCACCTGCAGATGGCCCTCAACGGCGGAGAGGACTACGAGCTGCTCTTCGCGGGCAGCCAGGATGTAGTAGACAGGGCGTTGGCGGGACTGGACGCATCCGCCTCAATCATAGGCCGCCTTGTGGCCGACCACCCCGGCCAGGCCCGCGTGCTGGACGACAACGGCACAGAGCTTGAAATCGCCAGGCGCGGATGGGACCACTTCGCGTAAGATGACTCCGCTTGTTCTCAACAGCCGCAGCGCAAGGGAGACCGCGCGTATCGGTCGAGTCCTGGGGCAGCTCGCCGAACCCGGCGACGTCTTCCTTCTGTCCGGGGACCTGGGCACCGGCAAGACGTGCCTGACCCAGGGCATCGCCAAGGGACTGGGCATCAATGATTACGTTCGAAGCCCCACCTTTGTGCTGGTCACCATCCATCAGGGAAGACTGCCCCTGTATCATATAGACATATATCGCCTGGACGAGGTCGCGGAGGTGGTGGACCTGGGACTGGAGGAGTACCTGGCGGGCGACGGCGTGTCCGTGATAGAGTGGGCCAGCAAGGCGCTGGATGTGTTCCCGCAGCCGTACTTGCTGGTGACCCTGGAGTACGAGGGCGAGAGCGAGCGGGTCATCCAACTGGAGCCGAGGGGAGAGCGGTACGAGAGGCTGCTCGCTCAGGTTGAGAAGCGGCTGAGCCGGACAGCGTCACGCCGGAGAGGGAGCCAGGCATAGCATGGAGCTATCCATAGACACTTCGACAAGGTACGCCGGGGCGGGCCTCTCCGAAGGGGGGCTGCTGCTGGCGGAGTACTCCTGGGTGTCTCGCCAGAACCACTCTGTTGAGCTTCTCCCCGCCGTCGACCACCTTCTGAAGACCAACGGCGCTTTGCCCAAAGACCTCACCTGCGTCTTCGTGGCCATTGGCCCCGGGGGGTTCAGCGCCCTGCGTGTTGGGCTGAGCACGGCCAAGGGCCTGGCCATCTCCCTGGGCATTCCGCTGGTAGCGCTGAACACCCTGGAGATAGAGGCCGACCCCTTCCGCGGCCTGGGGCTGCCGGTCTGCGCCGCGCTGGACGCTGGGCGGGGCGAGGTGGCGGCAGCCGTCTACGCCGAGGAAGGCGGCATTTGGAGAACGGCGCGGGACGCCTGGATTGCATCACCGGAGGAGGTGTGCTCCGGCATCGAAGGCGCAGTCCTCTTCTGTGGAGAGGGGTCGTCTCTCCTTGAGCCGGCGCTCTCGAAGCGCCATGGTGATGGCTCGGTGCTGGCAGAGCACACGCCGCCCACACGCAGGCCCGGCACACTGGCCCGCATGGGCCACGAGCGGTTCGCCAGTGGTGACGTGGCGGACACGTCCACCCTGGAGCCATTCTACCTCAGAAAGCCGTCCATATCGACGCCGCGACGCCCGGCGTAGGAGACATTTGAGCAAGTCTTTAGGCACACCCCCTCTCTGACTCTCCCCCTGAAGGGGGCGAGAAAACCCCTTCCCCCGCTTGCGGGGGAAGGTCGGAGCCTGCCCCGTACTTGATACGGGGATGAGGGGAATAGAGATACTAAACAATCAGATCACAGGAGGAACCATTGAGCACAGAGCAAACCCTGGTCCTGGTCAAACCCGACGGTGTGCAGCGCGCCCTGGCCGGCAGCGTCATATCCCGGCTGGAGGGCCGCGGCCTGAGAATCGTAGCTATGAAGATGCTGCAGATGTCCCGGGAGATGGCGTCGCAGCACTACTCGGCCCACGTTGAAAGGCCGTTCTTCAACGACCTGGTGGACTTCATCACCGCCAGCCCCATCATCGCTATGGTGCTGGAGGGGCCGAACGCCGTGGAGATGGTGCGCAACACGATGGGGGCCACCAACCCGCTCAACGCCAACCCGGGGACAATCCGGGGAGACCTGGCGGTGGACATCCAGCAGAACCTGGTCCACGGCTCGGACTCCCTTGAGTCTGCGGCCAGGGAGATAGCCCTCTTCTTCTCGCCGGATGAGATAGTGAGCTACCGGAGGGACGTGGACAGGTGGGTCACTGGACCCTGAAGAGCACCGGGGCCTGGGCCCAGAGCGACTCTATCTGATAGAACTCCCGCTCCTCCGGCCCAAAGACGTGCACAACCAGGTCGCCGTAGTCCAGCAGCACCCATCCGCCGTCCGCAGTGCCCTCTCGATGGTGGAGGTACATCCCAGTCTCCTCCAGGGTCTGCTCAATGTCCTCCAGCAGCGCCCGCATCTGGCGGCGGGTCTCGCCGGTGAGAATGACGAAGTAGTCGGTGAAGGAGTAGGGGCCGCGCATGTCCAGCATCACGATGTCCGTGGCCAGCTTCTCCGAGGCCATGTCCACCACGCGGCGGGCTGCGTCTGCGGCTCCTATGCTCGTCTGCTCCGTCATGGCAAAAGTGTAATGCCTTGGCAGAGCAGGGTCAACGGCAGGGAGCGCACTGGCATTCCCGCTCATGGTGAGCTTGTCGAACCATATGAGCGGGAAGGTTGAGAGAATAACTAGCCCCGCTCATTTCCTTCGACAGGCTCAGGATGAGCGGGGCTAGGTCATGCCCGTAACGACGGGCACTCGGGGATGCTACTCAGGCGCGGAGCGGTAGACCACCGGCAGCGCCGCTACGTCGGTGACGCCGGAGTCCGTGTGGTGAGAGATGACCACGCGGCCCGTCCCGCAATCCCCGAACTCGTCGCAGGAGATGGTGCCAATGATGCCGTTGAAACCGGCGGTGTTGGTCAAAGCCTCTCGCAGCTTGGCCCGGTCAATTACCAGGGTGTCGTCGTAGACCTCAGCAACCTCCTCAATGGCCCGGAGGAGGACGGTGGCGGCGTCGTAGGAGTGGGCAAGGTAGGTGGACGTGGGCGCTTCGCCGTACCGCTCCTCGTATTCAGCAACAAGCTCTTCGCTGCTCTTGCCCGTCGCCTCGCTGGCGTTGTCGCCGAAGTCCAGGTCCGGGCCCGGGAAGTACATGCCCTCCGACTCCGGGATGGCAAGGAAAGCGGAGACCAGCAGCGCCGCGCCGCCTATCAACTCCACGTCCTCAAGCCCCTCCACCTCCCCAATCTGGCGGACTATGTGCGCGCCCTCCTTCTCAAAAAGCGGGAAGAAGAGGCCGTCCGGTGGATCGGCCGCTATCTCAGTCAGCAGCGGGACCATGTCCGTCTGGTCCCTCTCAACGGTGGATATTGCCACTGATCCGCCAAGCTCCTTGAATTCACCGGCAAAAGCGTTGACCAGGCCGCTTGTGTAGGGGTCGCCGTCGTGAATGGCGGCCACGTTGCGCAGTTCCAGCTCATTGTAGGCGAACTTGGCTACCGCGCCGCCTTCGTGAAGGTCGTTGCTGGATGTCCTGTAGTAGCCGGGATTGTAGCCGGAACCTGCGTTCCCCATGAGGTCGGATGTGAGGGACGGAGCGGTGTTGGTGGGCGAGATCATGACAAGCCCGGCCCCGCTGAGGATCGGCGATGCGGCTGTGGCGGCGACCGAGCAGGACGTGCCGATAGCGCCAACGACTCGCGGATCGCCGATGACGGTCTCGGCCGCCAGCCGTCCGCCTTCCGCGGTGCACTGGGAATCCAGCCCGGCGCCCATCGATACCGTGTAGCCCTTGATGGGCCCGTAGTCCGCCACCGCCATCTCCACGCCGCGCCGGGTGGGTACGCCCAGGTCAGCGAGACCAGTAAGCACTGCCATAGAGCGTATCTGGATGGCGTCGCCGGACGCGACCTTCACGACTCCCAGGGGCCCCTCCATGGAGTCCATGGCGTCCTTGTCAGTCATCATTTTGTCCTTGTCGGCGGTCATCTCCGTGTCTTTGTCAGCCGGCATTTGGAGATCGGCTGCGCCTGCGGGGCCCTGTGGCCCCGCAGGGCCGGATGCGCCCGTGGCTCCGGCAGGTCCCGCCACACCCGGCGGACCGGCCGGGCCGGCTGGCCCCTGAGCTCCGGCGGGCCCTGCAGGTCCCGCTGCTCCCGGAGGGCCGGCCGGACCCGCAGGCCCGGTGCAGGCGACAAGGGCAGTCGCAATAAGCATTGTTAGAACTAGTGCAAACACACGGCTCTGGTCTCTAAGCAAACTCATCATTGGCGTTCTCCTGTAACAGCGTGGGTGGACTTTTGGTTCCCCAAACCTGTGCAACCCTCTTATAACGAGGTAATTATACACAACCGACGGAGCAGGCACAACAAAGCGGGTTGGACACGCATCAGTATGGCTCGATGTGGTACAATCTCAATCCAAAAATGCAAAGGAGAGATACATGACCCTCAACACCTATCTTCACTTCAACGGCAACTGCCGGGAGGCGTTCGAGTTCTACCGCTCGGTTTTCGGCGGGGAGTTCGCCTTCATGCTTACCTTCAGGGAGGGCCCGGAGGGCATGGGGATTACCGACGAGGAGATGGACAACATAATGCACGTGTCCTACCCCATTGGCTCCAGCGTGCTGATGGGCAGCGACACGCCGTCCGCCTTCGGCCCCCCAACGGTGACGGGCAACAACTTCTCCGTCTCCTACTCCACCGAGTCCAAGGAACAGACTGACGACCTCTTTGCGAAGATATCCGAAGGCGGCAATGTCACTATGCCCCTGCAGGACATGTTCTGGGGGTCCTACTTCGGCTCCTGCACCGACAAGTTCGGCATCAACTGGCAGTTCAACTTCGAGCAGGGGGAGGGATAGCTGTATCAGGTGGGGGCATTCTGCACCAATGTAAAGATTTCCTCCTGCTAGAATGCGGGCAGCAGAAGGTACTGCCATCTGCTGGGCACTTTAATTTGAGTCTGCATCGATGTAATGCCAAAGTATTGTGTGGTTGGTGAATGCATACTTTGAAGCATCCTATCGCGCATGAGGTATGTTAAGTGCCAGTTTCTTCTCGTGCTAAACTGGTAATCACTGTGTCACTCCTAATTGTTGCCTTCTTGGCTGCATGTGGAGATGATGAGCCAGAGTCAGTAGATGGCACGGCTGCATACACCTCTCCGCCCATAGAGGCCACACCTACGACAACAACTGAACCAACGTTGCCGCCTGTTGAGGTATCGCCCACGGCTGCGCCAACTACTACGCCGGCGCCAACACTACCACCTCCACTAGCCAGGCCTGTGGCGGTCCTAACGGCTACGCCTGAACCAACACTGCCTCGTGTAATTGCCACAGCTACAGCGACGTCTGAACCAACTCTCCCTCCAGTAGAGGTCACATCCACAGTAATCGATTCACTCTCAGGAACGCCAGATGACGGCTTGGGTGACACAACAGAATTCGAAACCCCAACCTTTACTTCCATCAGCGCCGGCGAGGATCACGCTTGTGGTATAACTGCAGAGGGCACTGTAGTATGCTGGGGTTATGATGGGTTCAGCCGAGCCACCCCGCCAGACGGTTCCTTTACCTCCGTCAGCGCCGGAGGGTATCACACTTGTGGTATAACTGTCGAGAATACCATAGTCTGCTGGGGAAGATACTACACTGAAGGCCTTCGTACCCCGCCCGGCGGCTTCTTTATTTCTGTCAGTGCCGGGCGCGATAGCACCTGTGGGATAAGGAACGACAGCAAGGTAATCTGCTGGTCCAACGAGAGTTTTGCTCCTATGCCCCGTTCCTCGTCTTTCCAAGGAACCTTCACCTCATTCAGTATTGGACGCAATCATGGTTGTGGGGTGCGACCCGACAGTACCGTCTTCTGCTGGGGTGCATACGAAGCCGGCCAGTCTTCTCCGCCAGACATGTCCTTTACCTCCGTCAGCGTTGGGGAGGCGCACTCATGCGGGATAACGACCGACAGCGCCGTCGCCTGCTGGGGGGATAACTGGCTTGACCAATCCTCGCCGCCGGTTGGATCATTCATCTCTGTCAGCGCCGGGGCGGAGCACAACTGCGGCGTGAGAACTGACGGCACAATTGCTTGCTGGGGCACCAATTACTCTGGTGAGACCACGCCTCCTGAAGGGAAATTCACCGCGGTTAGCTGTGGTGCCTTCTACAGCTGTGGATTAAAGGTAGATGGCACCGTCGTCTGCTGGGGAGATGATGGCGGCTATGGTCGAGCTACACCTCCAATGAGATCAGCCGCAAGTTAGACAGCTCTCAAAGGAATCAAGGCCTCAATACGCTCTCTCTGCTACGCGCTGTCCCGGAGTATCTGAGCCACCTCCTCCATGTCCTCCGGCGTGAGATGCCAGTCGGCGGCCTTTGCGTTGGCGGTCACCTGCTCCGGGCGTGTGGCCCCGGCGATTACCGAGCTTACGGCGGACCTGCCCAGCAGCCAGGCGATTGCCAGCTCCACTATGGGGTGGCCCCGCTCCTCGGCGAAGTTCTCAAGACGGGAGAGCAGCGCAAAGTTCCTCTCCGTCAGCGTGCGCTGCTGCGCCCTCTCGTTGCCGGCGAAACGGGTGCCCTCCGGCACAGGCTCGCCCTGGCGGTACTTGCCCGTCAGGAAGCCGCTTGCCAGGGGGAAGTAGGGGATGACCCCCACGTTGTACGCCTCGCAGAAGGGCAGCAGCTCCCGCTCCACCTCCCGGTTCAGCAAGCTGTACTCCGGCTGGACGCTGACAAAGGAGTTGAGGTTCAGCGCCTTCGACGTCCAGTACGCCTCGCACACCTGCCAGGCGGCAAAGTTGGAGCACCCGACGTATCGCACCTTGCCCTGGCGCACCAGGTCGTCCAGGGCCCGCAGCGTTTCCTCAATGGGCGTGGTAGGATCGGTGAAGTGAATCTGGTACAGGTCAATGTAGTCGGTCTGGAGTCGGCGCAGGCTGGCCTCCACCTGCTCCATGATGTGGTGGCGGGAGTTGCCCTTGTCGTTGGGGCCGTCGCCCATAGCGCCGGAGACCTTGGTGGCGATGAGCGCCTGGCTGCGAATCCCCTTGAGGGTCTCACCGATGTGCTGCTCAGACACGCTCCTGCCGTAGATGTTGGCGGTGTCGATGAAGTTGATTCCCTCGTCCATGCACTGGCGAAGGACGGCCGCCGACTGCTCGGCGTCGATCCTGCCCCCGAAGTTGTTGGTCCCAAGGCCGACGGTGGACACCTTAAGCCCCGACGAACCAAGCTGGCGGTACTCCATGTTAGCGCTCCTTCCTGAATAGTTGTGGCTTCACGCATTATATGGCATTTGCCCCCCTGGTGCGACCGCGAGGTGTACGCCCTTTGCCCGCGGAAGGCAGATTGGTATATAATCCCGTTTTCTATCGCGCCATGAATGAGCCGCTCGTCAACCCAATACGCCCGGACCAGGTCACCGATGCCGCGCGCGTAATGGCCGACGCCTTCGCGAACGCTCCCCGCTACACCTACCTGCTGCCCGACGCCACGCAGCGCCACGCGCAACTGCCCTGGTACTGGCAGGCGACCATCCGCGCCGCCCTCCACTCCGGCGGAGTCGTGCACGTGGCCCATGACTCGACTAACAGCACGGTGCTGGGCGTCACCATCTGGAGTCCACCGGAGCGGCGCAAGAACGGCGTCCTGACCCTGCTGCGGTCCGGCCTGTGGGCGCTGCCCCTCCGGCTCGGCGTCCCGGCCTGGCAACGGCGCAGGGCTCTTGGCCCTCTGCTGGCCGCCCTGGGGCCGCCCCACCCGTGCTGGCACCTGAACAGCATAGGCGTCGACCCCTCCACCCAGCGCTCTGGCGTGGGCACGGCCCTCATCAACAACGTGCTCCCCCGCATAGACGCCGACTCCCTGCCCGCGTTCCTGGACACGTCCCAGCCGGACAACCTTGGCTACTACGAGCGTTTCGGCTTCAGGGTCACGGCGGAGCTGTCGCTGCCCAACGGCGCGCCCCTCTGGGGCATGACGCGACCGCCCGTCGCGCGTGGGTGAGGGGGGCTGGCTGGTTGTGGTTTCACGTTTTTTGTAGCGTTTGACCACTGGGGGCGACTGTGTGGGGGCTCTGGAGTATACATCTAAAAGCGCGTGTGCTAGACTCCTTTTTGCGACAGATACCGGGGTATTGCCAGTGCCAAGGTGCAGGCATGGATTCCTCCATGCCCCCTTGTGTCCTTGGTGTTGGCAGCGGTATCTGTCGCAGGAATCCTGCCCGTCACGAGGGGGCGACCTGTTGGAGAGTTGCATTTCCAACAAGCGCGGTTCCTTTCGCCGGGCCGGAGAAGAATCCGACCTTGAAAGGAGCCGACATGAACCGCTTAAGAATCTCATTGGGACCTCTCATCAACCCTGCGTCCACCGCCGCACTGCTCATTGCCATTCTGGTTTTGGCGGTTGGATGCACATCTGAAACCCCCGCTCCAGAGCCGCCGCCAACCTCTAACGCTCCATTGACTACTTCTCCCACTGCTACTCCACTCCCAACACCAACCCCTGAGCCGGCCTCTACTCCGCGCCCAACTCCAACGCCCGGGCCAACTGCTACACCAACTCAAACGCCGACACCCGCGCCAACTGCCACACCGACTCAAATCCCTACACCCACACCAACCGCTACGCCAACCCAGACCCCGACACCAACCCCTGAGCCAACTATAGACCCAACAATAGGTTGTGATGACGAGTGGTTGATAGATGGGATTCTGGAATTATCGGAAGAAAGGGAGAGTACCTTCTCGCCTCGTATTCTAAAGCTGTACGATGACAAGCTAGAGGAAATGGAGCGCACAACTAAGCTGTTACGCTGCAAGGCTGAGGCAAAACTGAGTGCTGGTGGCGACCACTTTATCACCTATTCTTACGAGATAGACAGGGATGGCGACACTTTTATTGGGTACAGCGTCGGAGACCCTGTGCCGCCGCCAGGTGCCGTTCTGGGTGACG
>DAOUJW010000022.1:0-134486 GCA_034422115.1 Dehalococcoidia bacterium
GGCTCGCCGCCGATGTCGATGGCGAGGTAGTCGCCGGGGGCGGACAGCGACGCCTCGGCACATACTGCCACCCAATCACGGCGGTAAATCCGCTCCATCTCCAGCGCAAAGAACGCTTCGTCACGGTAGGCAGCGAAGGGAAGAGAACGTGCCTCGCCCACCGGCCTCATTGCCTCTTCCAGCAGCTCTCTAGGTGAATCTGTGTTTCGTGGGTGCATTAGTTTATTTTGCCGACATTGTTTCGCCCCGGTCCGTTCTCGTTGGCCATCCCCGCGATATTCACTGTATCGACAGTCTACTGGACAGTCAGCTTTGGTTGCAAGGCAAAAGTGCTTGCCCTTATCAAGTGTGGTCAATGAGACCCGAGGCGGTGGGGTCGGTCGCTGGCTAGAGGAACAGAACCAGTCTCAACGTGAAGGTTCTTGATTTTATCAAGTCTGGTGGGCTGGCCTGTAACCAGCCGCACCAGCACCGACGTGTCAATCCCTGTACTTCGCCGGATCATATCCCTCGTCCCGGAACTTGCGGATGTCGAACGGCGGAGTCCCGGGAGCTATCTTGTCGCGCAGCCCCCCTAGCATGGACAAGTCAATCCTCTTGGCTCGCAGGGTGTAGCCTTCCGACCCCTCCAGCAGTTCCAACTGGTCGCCCGGCCCCACACCAAGGGCCTCCAGGACGTGGGCAGGAAGTGTGACCTGACGTTTGGAAGTTATTCTGACCAACATAGCAATTCTCCTTACCAAGAGACTATTTTGGCAAGACATGCTGTGTCAAGCGTGGATGTAGGCGGGCCAAGCCAACGTGTATCGAAAATGCTTTACTTCCCGCTCATCCTGAGCATGTCGAAGGGTGAGCGGAGCAAGACTAAGCCCGGTGTCTTCCCGCTCTGGTTCGACAAGCTCACCATGAGCGGAAACGGGCCTTGGCTTATAGCGGCCAGGTCGTTTCCCTAATCCTGAAGTATGGTTTACAATGTAGTCGCCTCTTCCCGGACGGGAAGGGCTCTTGGAATCGAGCGCACTCATACAAGACTAAGGAGGATAGTATGCCCAAAGTAACCGCAAACGGCGTGGAGATAGCCTACAACGACCAGGGAAGCGGCGACACCACCGTCGTCCTTGTACACGGCTTCCCCCTGGACAAGAGCATGTGGGACGCCCAGGCCGCGTCCCTGTCCGGGGATTACCGCGTCATCACCCCGGACCTGAGGGGCCACGGCGAGTCCCAGGTCACCCCCGGGCCCTACACAATGGAGCTACTGGCCGACGACCTGAAGGGTCTGCTGGACGCCCTGAGCCTGGACAAGGTGGTCCTGGGCGGCTTCTCCATGGGCGGCTACGTTGTCTTCTCCTTCCTGCGCAAGTACGCGGACAGAGTCTCCTCGCTTCTGCTGCTGGACACCAGGCCGCAGCCCGACTCCGACGAGGCCAAAGAGGGCCGCGAGAGGACGGCCCAGGCTGTGGAGAGTGATGGCGCATCGGCCGTTGCCGGGCTGGTCTCCAGGCTGCTGGCTGAGGACACCGTGGCCAACCGCCAGGACGTTGTGGACAGGGTGGCGGCGATGATTGCCGCCTGCCCCGCGGAGGCAATTGCGGGAGACCTGCGTGGAATGGCCCTGCGCGGCGACTCCACGGACCTGCTGGCCGGCATAAGCGTCCCCACGCTGGTGGTTGTGGGCGACCAGGACGTCATCACGCCACCGGCGGAGTCCCAGATGATGGCCTCCACCATACCCAACGCCAAGCTGGTGGAGATTGCGGGCGCGGGCCACCTCTCCAACCTGGAGGACCCGGACGCCTTCACCGCCGCCATCCACGACTTCCTGCGCACGTAATAGGTCTCCCGGCACAATCAGAAACCAAGGCAAATGTAGGGGCGGTTCGCGAACCGCCCCTGGATGTTTCTCATATACCCGCCCATGCAGTCTAGGCTAGCCCGAACCGTCCTCCCGAAATTCCAAAGATGCCGCCACCTCCAGCAAAAACTCCTCCGTGATGGGGCCACCCAGAAATCCATAGATGGAGTACCAGTAGCCATCCTCTTCCCATAACAAAGACAGCAGAGGAGGCAAGTCTGGAGGGCGTTCCGGGAGCAATTCGCGCTCTCCTGGAAAGCCATTGATCACGGCCGGCTCTCCATTGCCCAAGCTGAACTTCGATGAGTGCTGCTCCAGGGTGAAGCCATAGGATGTATCGCCCGGGATGTACCAGCTCTGACCTACCCATCGGTCCTCGAAGTGGTCCGAACCTCTCCTGCCGGCCGTGATCTTCTCGCCTCGGACGAAACCCTCAGGCAGGTTAGCGGGTACGGCAATTGGGTAGCCGGTTATGCACTCAGCCTCTTGGTATGTGAAGACGTCCCAGAGCTGTGTGCCCATATTGCGAATGCCCTCCGGACGATTCGGGTCCGGGGTGTTGGTGGGAAAGAGGCCCATGCACTCCGGCGGTACGGGGGTTGGCTGTGGTGTGGGGTCCGTCCCGCGCGACTCCAGGGAAGCGGCCACCTCCAGCAGAAACTCCTCCGTTATTGGGCCGCTAAGGAAACCATATATGGAGAACCAGTAACCATCTTCTTCCCATAGGAACGAGAGCAAAGGAGGGAGGTCGTTACTTGGATGACTCACCTCGCGCTCTCCCGGACGGCCGTTGACTGTGAACGGCTCCCCGTCTATTCCAAAGGGACTTGAGTGCTGAGACAGCCTGAATCCGTGGCCCGGATCCCCTGGGATGTACCAGCCGTGCTCCACCCATCTGCTTTCGAAGTGGTCAGATCCCATTTTGGAGACTATGATTTGCTCGGCTCTGTTGAAGCCGTCGGGGAGATTCGTGGGGACGTAGATTGGGTAGCCTGTTATGCACTCCGCCTCCTCGAATGAGCAGACGGGCCAGACCTGCGAACCAAAGTTGCGAATGCCCTCAGGGCGGCTTGGGTCCGGGGTGTTGGTGGGAAAGAGACCAGCACATTCGAACGGAGCAGTGGTTGGCTGGGTTGCAGGGGAGGCTTCCGGCGTATCCGCTGGCGGGGGAGTGGGCACGGCCTCCGGCGTGTCGGTAGGCCGCACAGTTGGAGCGGGAGTTGGCGTATCCGTTGGCTGAACTGTGGGAGGAGGCGCGGACCTGTCAGTTGGCTCCAGTGTGGGAGTAGCCTCCGGCGTATCTGTTGGCTGGGCGGTGGGAGTGGGTTCGGCCTGCTGCGTACAGGCTCCAGCAACCACCAACAGGCACACCAAAAGAAACACGATACCCAACAAGGATAGTCTGGGGTCATTCACGGTGGTAACCTCAGTGACATTATACCTTATGAAGAGGGAGTCAATGAGTCAGACGGGGCCATGCTGTTCGCCATCTTGAACAACTCACTTTCGTTCATCGGCTCTATGTCCTGGGCTATGAGCAAGTGGTGTGTCCCGTCCCGGTTCCACTGCAAGGCGATGGCCTCACCCCACAGAAGAGAGTCGTTCCACTCTGGCGGAAGACACTCCACTTCACCGCCAGGCATCATTTTAGGGCACGGCACCTCAAAGGCGGGCGTCCTTCGTTCACCTAGTACGATATTATACCCCGATTGCTCCCTTGCCTCTTGCGGCCAACTGTTCCTGATGCTGAGGGAAGGGCTATCGTCTGGAGGGTAGAAATCCTTAGCATCTAGCCTGGTAAACCATCCCGTCACGCCGTCCACTTCAACTGTTACCCGCTCTCCGCCCATATCCAAATCAAACTCCGCGCCGAATTGAACCATGATGACCCCAGGGGACTTAATGGAGTCTACGGTCCCAGGCGGTACTGGGCCGTGGTGAACCCCCTCCCAATCCCATTTGGCCCCTGGACTCATGCCACTTTCCTCGGCAAGGGACTTCTCGGAAACCCCTGTAAGCCGAAGGTAGTCGGGCATGTAGGTCGGAAGCCGAAGTCGGTCTCTCCATACCTGCTGGTCGTTTGGCTCAAAGCAGCCCGTAATCCACACCAGAATCGCGATTCCCAACACGGCTAGCCTGTAGCGAATCATGGCAACTGCCTCAGAATCATTATACCCGTAATGAGCGCTTGAACCGCATAGTGTTTGTCTGATAGCTACTATCTACTGGAATACTTGGACGGCGCCATGCTGTTGGCCATCCTGAATAGCTCGTCTTCATTCATCGGTTCTATGTCCTGGGCTATCAGAAAATGGTGAACGCCGTCCCTGTTCCACTGAAGGGCTATGGCCGGGCCCCAGAGCAAAGAGTCGGACCATCTCCATCTCTCTCCCTCGGGGACCTCTACACGCACGACCCTATCTTCAATGTAATTCTGCCAAGGCCTCCACGTCGGTGTGATGTATACAAGCGGCTTACGGACGACTTCTTCCTCCAATACTGCCGAAGCTTCATCGCTTGTTGGCGGCAGTTCCCTGGGCCCAGGCACATCTCGCTGATCAATGACTCTATTGTAGCTGACTCCCCTTCCAGCGCCCTCTGGCCAGCCCTTAGCAAGAGTATAGACGGGAGTTCCGTCCAGCGGCGGGCGGAAGTCGTCAGAGCTTAGTCGAATTAGCCACCCCTGTACGCCGTCAACCTCCACGGACTCTCGTTCGCCGCCAATGTCAAAGTCGAACTCCAAGCCTACCTGGATCATCATGACACCTGGAGAGGCATAGCCAGAGCGATCCAGGGGGGTGTGCTCTCGTCCCTCCCACGAGATCTCAACGCCCGGCTTCACGCGGTCATCGTATCCTCCAGTTGTTAATGCTTCGGACGAGCCGTATCGTCTGAGGTACTCCGGAATGTATTGCGGGAGTCTCAGTCTATCCCGGAACTCCTGTTGGGCGCTCGGCTTGAAGAGAAAACGCCCCGCACTAAACGTCCCAACCACAACGACCGAGACGAGAACCAACAGCATTATGAAGGGCACGGGCCTCACCTAAACTCAGTCCTCCTAACTCTGTCCATCCTGCGGCAGTCCAATGTAAGCAGCAATTCTATGGTATGTCTCCTCAAGAAATGAGATACTCAAAAAGACGACTTGAAACGTATCATGGCGGCAACCCCCTTAGCCTCCATTGTACACCCGTGTACACCCGTCCCCGGCAGATCCAGTCACAAAGTGCGATACCCGCGCCAGACGGATACCAGATTAGCGCAATTCGTAGTATTCACAAATCGTGCAATGCGCCCCTTTGCTGCATGGCCGAATCAACAGCGCACACAACAAATTATGCCGCTTTCCTCGCCCACGCGGGGCCTTACGTCCGTTTTCCTCTCATTGACAGGCCATTGCTGCGCTGATAATATGCCCTGTGAGAAAAGGATCGCACCGGAACCCCTCCGAAAGACCACTCCAACTCACTCAAGGAGTCGCAATGGTGCTCCCAAGCCCTTCAGGCTTAAGAAGTAACAGATTCCACCAGGTAGAGCGCGGCAACGTTCGCAACTACATGTCCACCTGCTCTTCCTACTATCTGGCGTGGCCCCCGTTCATAGCCCGACGCCACAGGCATTCCCTCCCCTGCGACCCTTAGCAGCCCCCCTCAACAACTGGATATTCCTTTCGTAGATTTCCCTGGCCGGTAGAGACAGGCCCCGCGCGGACGCTAGGTCGCGCCCCATGTCCCCCAAAGCCGGACACCTCACGAACAGACCCGCGTACCGATTGGACCATTCGGAGTATCTCCACGTCGTCTGCCGTCCAGGGCCAAGAAAGCCTCATGCGAACCCACCAAGCGCATGAGAGCGATGATCCTAACAGCCAAAGGAGGTGAATATGAAGATCGTGCTCAATTCCAAAATACACAGAGCGTGGATCACGGATACCAACCCCGACTACGTAGGCAGCATAATCATAGACAAGGCGCTGATGGACAAGGTTGACCTGTGGGAGTACGAGAAGGTCCTCATCTGCAACGTCAACAACGGCGCCCGGTGGGAGACCTACGCGCTGGCAGGCGACTACGGTTCCGGCACTGTATCGGTGCAGGGCGCGGGCGCGCGTCTGGCCGAGAAGGGCGACTGCGTTATCATCCTTGCTTTTGACGTCACCCACGAGCCGGTGGAACCCAAGATGATCCTGGTGGACCAGGACAACAAGTTCGTTGAGTACCTGGAAGGCATCCCCGAGTATGAGAAGGTTCACTGAGGACGTCACGGAGTCCTTCTACGACTCCGAAGACGAGCTGTATCGCTCCTTCTGGGACACCGAGGGCAGTCTGCACTGGGGCCTCTTTGACGAGACCACCGGCCAGGACTTCCTCAAGGCGTGTGCCAACCTCAACGAGTTCATGGCCAACAAGGCCAGGCTGCTCCCCAACTCCAGGCTGCTGGACATAGGGTGCGGCAACGGCAACACCGCCATGTGGCTCAGCAGCACCCGGGAGTGCAGCGTTGTGGGCGTGGACCTCAGCGGGGTGCGCATCAACAACGCCAACCGTGACCTGGAAGGAGCGCCGGCGCCCCTCAGAGATCGCGTGAGTTTCGAGAAGGCGTCGGCCACCGCCCTCCCATTCGAGGACGGCTCTTTCAGCCACGTGTGGAGCCAGGCCACCATCTACCACATACCGGACAAGGAGGCCACGCTTCAGGAGGCCTACAGGGTGCTGGCCAAGGGCGGGCTGTTCATCTTCGATGACCTGATCAAGCCCAAGCCGGACATCAGCGAAGCGGCGCGCACCTACGTCTACGACCGCCTCTACTTCGATACCGACTTCAGCTTCCAGTCCTACCAGGACGCCCTCAAGGAGACGGGCTTTCGAGTGGTGGAGGCGGTGGACCTGGGCGAGCACCTGCACGCCAGCTACACGCATCTGGCCAACGTCACCGGGGAGCTGGCGGAGCGCGACAAGAAGTACGCCGAACTATCCTACGCTTACGGGCAGATGGTGAAGGCCCAGGAGAACAGCGAGCTCGGCTGGGCTTTCTACCTGTGCGAGAAGTAATCTGAACAATCCCCAATCCCAAGGAGACCACTATGTCAAGCCAGAACAGGGTGCAGTGGGTATACTCCTCAAAAGACAACCAGGAACTGGCAGAGCGGTACGACCAGTGGTCTAAGGACTACGAGAGCGACCTTGCCGAGGACTTCGTGTACCTGGCGCCTCAGAAGACATCAGAGGTCTTCGCCAAGCACGTGCCCAAGGACGCCCGGATACTGGACGCCGGCGCGGGCACGGGGCTGGTGGGCGTGATTCTGGCGGAGATGGGCTACGGCCAGATGGTGGCTATGGACCTGTCCCAGGGTATGCTGGACGAGGCCCGCAAGAAGCAGGTGTACCAGGACTTTCACGTGATGGTCATGGGAGAGACCCTGGACTATGACACGGACTCCTTCGACGCCGTTATCACGGTCGGAGTGCTGACGGTGGGCCACGCGCCCGCAAGCTCCCTGGACGAGTTGGTGCGCGTCACCAGGCCCGGCGGCCACATAGTCTTTTCGCTGCGGCCGGACGTGTACGAGGGCAACGGTTTCAGGGAGAGGCAGAACGAGCTTGAGGCCCAGGGCAAGTGGAAGCTGGCTGAAGTGACGGACGAGTTCCAGCCCATGCCCAAGGGTGAGCCGGAGGTAACGCACCGGGTCTGGGTGTACCAGGTCTCCGGATAGCGCAGAGCGCTGGTCTACCGGCGCAGGCGCGCGACGCCTATAGACACTAGGGGGCTGTATTCAGCTTGGCGGCGGCCGCAATGAGGTCAGCTATCGCACTGCGCCCGGCGTCCTCAGGGTTCGAGAGCTTGACGTGCCTGCCACCGGCCTTGCCGGAGCCTTCAAGGATGCGTTGTGGGTCGGGCAGGCTGGAGCCTTTGAAGAACTCAAGCCTGAGGTAGCCCCTGGCTGAGGCCACCATACACAGACCGCCATTCAGTTCATAGTGGAGGTTCCGCCACTTGATAGACTCCACTGCCTCCGGGGCAAGCTCCCTGACCAGCGCCCTCAGCCGCGCGGCCACATCGTTCAGTGGCGGCGTCAAACCGGACAGGAACAGGTTGACCTGCTCAGAATCCGTTGTCACTCCAGTCTCCCTCCGGCTCTCATTATACAATACACAGCCATTTCAGAGCGGGAACGCACAAGCGCAGAGCGACGCTCTCGTTACTGGGAATCCATACGGACGCCGGGTGCGCGCTCCACTCGACACACATAGGCTTTTGAAGTAGTATTGGTGACATCGCATTAGTGAGGGTCGTCACAAGCGTTTATGGTATCGGGCAGACGAATCCTTTTGCTGGCCCCCCAGGACGAGAGGGGTAGCTACCGGCCTCTGGAGGAGGAGGGGTTCATCCTGTCCCTGTACCAGGAGCCTCTGATTGTAGAGGACATTCCCCTGGAAGAGTCCCCTGACCTGGTGGTGTTGGACCTTGCATCGATGCCGACGGAGGATCTGAGCGCATTCCTCCAGCGATGCAAGGAGGTGCAGCTTCCCGTCCTTGCCGTGGTCTCCCAGGAGCACCGCTCACTGCTGGACCCCACCCTGACTGTTGAGGACTTCATATTCAGCCCCCTTGGAGACGCGGAGCTGCGAACCAGGGTGCGTCGCATACTGTGGAAGACCGGCAGCTGGGACAGCGGCCAGGTGATACGCATAGGAGACCTGGTGATCGACCAGGAGCGATACGAGATCGCCGTGGCCGGAAGGCGTGTGATTCTGACCTTCAAGGAGTACCAGCTCCTGTGCCTCCTGGCAACGAACCCGGGCCGCGTCTACTCCCGGGAGGCGCTCCTGAGCCGCGTGTGGGGCTACGACTACTTCGGCGGCACCCGCACCGTGGACGTCCACATCCGCCGCCTGCGGAGCAAGGTGGAGGATGCCACCCACCTGTTCATAGAGACGGTTCGCAACGTGGGATACCGCTTCCGCGTGGCGTGATAAGCCTGAGAGAGAGGTTTCTGTGACCAATCAGACTATAATAGGCGATGAGGAGAGGCTGCCACCCATTCATCCGGGGCAGATCCTTAACGAGGAGTTTCTGCAGCCGATGAACGTCACCCAGTACCGCCTTGCCAAGGCCATTGGCGTAGACGCGCGCCGGATTCACTCCATTGTGCACGGAGAGCGCTCCATCACGCCTGAGACCGCCCTGCTGTTGTCCCGCTTCTTTGGGAACTCCGCGGGCTTCTGGATGGGGCTACAAAGCCAGTACGACCTGGAAACCGCGGAGGACCGCCTGTCGGAGAGGCTGAGTAAGGTCGTGACGCACTCGCCCTAGATGCCGGAAAGGCTCCCAGCTGAGGACTACGGTCCCATCGGGTCGCGCATGACCGGGCGGGTGTCTGCGCCGACCCAGTACATGTCCGGACTCACTGAAGAGGCAATTGACCGCTCGATGGCGTGGATGGCCTGGGACATGGCCTGACCAATCAGGTCCAGCTTGCGCACCTGCTCTATCCGCTCGTGCAGCCTTTCCATTTCCGCCCCGGACAGCAGCTGCTCGAAGATGCCGCAGGCGTGGGCCAGATTGATGATCACCACGTCGCGCGGGGCAGGGATCCCACTGCCAAAGATCACGTCCATGATGCGCAGCTTCACCTCCCGCTCCGGCTCGCCGTCTATGGCGGGGTAGCGCCTGGAGCGGAAGACCCACAGAAAGCGGTCGTCTCTGGCCTCCAGCACCCCGCCTGCAACCAGCCGGGAGAGGGCCTCTTCGCGTATGGCCGGGCCGCGGTTGGCGATGCGCTGCACCCAGTAGCGGGCGTCGCGCTCCTCGCCCTCCGCAATGTCGGCCAGGGTGTCGTCAAGCAGGCTGTCACCGACGGGCGTGGGGTCAACCAGGACAAGGCTCTCAAGGTCGCTGTCGATGCGGTTCTCCAAGGCCAGGTCCATCAGGACGCCCCCGGCCAGGGCGCAGTTCAGGGACCAGGCGGGGACTTCGGCGAACTTCCCGTCCTCGTCATTGAGCAGGAGCAGGACTATCTCTTCAGCAAATCTCAGCACTATGCCGTTCCTCCAAGGCGATTATAGCACACCTAACGACCCACATTGCCCGCGAAAGTTTACACAGATTTAACAAGCGGGCGCTCTGTGCACGGCGCAATCCGCTATACTTATTAGCTGCGTGACATTTACCCTGCCTGCAGTGGAAGAGAGGACGCTGGACGTCCGCTCTCCTTTGCTTTTGGGGCGGTCGCACAAGACGCCAAGTTTGCAAATCGTTTAGAGGAGGATGAGCATGACCACACCAGGCAACTTTCCGGGGTTCAACAACCCTGATGAGGTAATCAAGTTCTGCGCAGACAACGGCATTGAGATGGTGGACCTGAGGTTCACCGACATGCCGGGTACTTTCCAGCACGTGTCGATTCCGATATCCGAGCTCAAACCGGACTTGTTTGTAGAGGGCACCGGCTTCGACGGTTCCAGCATTCGCGGCTTCCAGACCATTGAGGAGAGCGACATGCTCCTGGTGCCGGACGCCACGACCGGGACAATGGACCCGTTCTTCAAGGTACCCACCCTCAGCATTATCTGCGACATCAAGGACCCGGACTCGGCCGGGGCGGAATACTCCCGGGACCCGCGCTACATCGCCAAGAAGGCGGAGGCCTTCCTGCAGTCCTCCGGCCTTGGAGACGTCAGCAACTGGGGCCCTGAGCTGGAGTTCTTCATCTTCGACTCCGTGAATTTTGACCAGAACACCCATAGCGGCTATTACTTCATCAACTCTGACGAGGGTGTCTGGAACTCCGGCGCAGAGAGGAACTCGGACGGCAGCCTCAACCTGGCATACAAGCCTAAGCTCAAGGGCGGCTACTTCCCGGCCCCTCCCGTTGACACGTACCAGGACATCCGCTCAGAGGCGACACTCCTTATGAACGGATTCGGCATCACGGTAGAGAAGCACCACCACGAGGTGGCCACCGCAGGCCAGGGTGAGATTGACATTGTCTTTGACTCCCTGACCAAGATGGCGGACATGGTGATGAACTACAAGTACGTGCTCAAGAACGTGGCCCGCAACCACGGCAAGACGGCCACCTTCATGCCCAAGCCACTCTTCGGCGACAACGGGACCGGTATGCACACCCATCAGAGCCTCTGGAAGAATGGAGAGAACCTCTTCTCCGACCCGAACGGCTATGCCGGGTTCAGCCAGATGGGACTGCACTACATCGGCGGGCTGCTGAAGCACGCCCCGGCGCTGCTGGCCCTGGCCGCGCCCACCACCAACTCCTACCGCCGGCTGGTGCCGGGCTACGAGGCTCCGGTCAACCTGGCGTACTCCCAGCGAAACCGCAGCGCCTGCTGCCGCATTCCCATGTACTTCGGCCACGCGCACGCCAAGCGCATCGAGTTCCGCTGCCCGGACCCCACGGCCAACCCGTACCTGGCCTTTGCCGCAATGCTCATGGCGGGCATCGACGGCATCATCAACCAGATCGACCCCGGCGACCCGCTGGATCAGAACCTCTACGACCTGAGCCCGGAGGAGGCAGCCAAGGTGAAGCAGGTGCCCGGCAGCCTGGGCGAGTCCCTGGACGCCCTAGAGGCTGACCACGAGTTCATGCTGAGGGGAGGCGTTTTCACGCCGGACCTGATTCAGACGTGGCTGGACTTCAAGCGCGAGAACGAGCTGGACGCCGTCCGGCTGCGGCCTCACCCCTACGAGTACTTCCTGTACTTCGATGCCTAAATAGAAGGCTGAAGGGGTTAATTCGTACCTGGCAAGGTGTCCAGTGCGACTTAACCCCTTCCTTATTCCCGTTGGACGGGCTTTTTCCTAGCGCGACTTTACAAAGGGGCGCAGGAAAAGTACAATTAGGCTCTATGTGTGAAGTTTGTATCAAACTTCGCACATTTCGTGGTTATTGAAACTGGTGCAACAGAGGACTTGATGCTGAAGGAAACGTCCCAGGACCTGGAACAGGCCAGAGAATACGTGCTGAGTATGGTGCGGGAGAACGACGTAAAGTTCATCCGCCTGTGGTTCACGGACATCCTCGGCGCGCTCAAGGGATTTGCCATAACGTCCCAGCAGCTGGAGAAGGCCCTTGAGGAGGGTGTGGGATTTGACGGCGCGTCGATACAGGGCTTCGCCCGCATCGACGAGAGCGACATGGTTGCCATGCCGGACCCCACCACATTCCGTATACTCCCCTGGCGACCAAGACAGAACGCCGTGGCCCGGATGATGTGCGACATCCTCACGCCCAAGTACGAGCCCTTCCAGGGTGATCCCAGGTACGTGCTCAAGCGAAACCTGGCGCGGGCCGCCGCTCTCGGCTTCACCTACTACGTGGGCCCGGAGATGGAGTACTTCTACTTCAAGAGCTCCGATTCCACTGATGTGCTGGACCAGGCGGGCTACTTTGACCAGACTCCCATGGATCTCTCCACGGATCTCAGACGGGAGACCATTCTGACGCTGGAGGAGATGGGAATAGGTGTGGAATTCCTCCACCACGAGGCGGCCATCAGCCAGCACGAGATAGACCTGGGCTACTCCGACGCCCTGACCATGGCAGACAATGTGATGACCCACAGACTGGTGGTCAAAGAGGTGGCCATGAGCCATGGGGTGTATGCCACCTTCATGCCAAAACCCATCTCCAGTGAGAACGGCAGCGGAATGCACGTCAACCAGTCGCTGTTCAAAGGCGGGCAGAACGCCTTCTACGACCCCAACGCGGACGACCGTCTGTCCCACGTGGCCAGGCAGTTCGTTGCGGGGCTGATGCGCAACGCTCCGCAGATAACCGCCGTGACCAACCAGTGGGTCAACTCCTACAAGCGGCTGATTCCGGGCTACGAGGCGCCGGTGTACATCTCCTGGGCGCGCATAAACCGTGGAGACCTGATACGCGTGCCGTCCTACAAGGAGGGGCGAGACGAGGCGGTGCGAATCGAGTACCGCGCTCCGGACCCCGCCTGCAACCCGTACCTGGCCTTCTCCGTGATGCTGGCTGCGGGCCTGGATGGCATCGAGAAGGAGTACGAGGCCCCGGACGCCGTTGAGGAGAACGTATACATGATGTCCGACGAGGAGCGGGCCCGGAGAAACATCGGGATGCTGCCCGACAATCTCTGGGAGGCCGTTTCCCTTACGGAAAAGAGCAATCTGGTGAAGGAGTCCCTGGGGGAGTTCGTGTTCAACACCTTCATTCAGAACAAGAAGAGGGAATGGGGCGATTACAAGTCCAAGGTGACCGACTACGAGATTCGGCGATACCTTCCCATCCTCTAGATGCGGAGTTTACTCAGAGGAGAAGCTACCGATGGCACAGGACAAATTCGGGCTGTACGACCCAAGATTTGAAAGAGACGCTTGTGGAGTTGGCTTGGCCGCCAACATCAGCGGCGCTAAGTCCCACGAGGTCCTCAAGAACGGCCTGAAGATACTGGTCAACCTGGCGCACCGGGGCGCGTGCGGCTGCGACCCGGCCACGGGCGACGGCGCCGGCGCGCTGATACAGATACCCCACGCCTTCCTCTCGGAGGAGTGCGCCAAGCTGGGATTCACCCTGCCCGCGCCGGGCGAGTACGGCGTCGGCATGGTGTTCCTGCCCCCGGACGCCGAGCGGCGCAAGGCCTGCGAGGCCATCGTTGAGAAGGCCGTTGCCGACGAGGGCCAGCGGCTCTTGGGCTGGAGGGACGTCCCAGTTGACGACTCGGAGATTGGCTACATTGCCCGGGACTCCCAGCCTCGCATCCGCCAGGTCTTCGTGGCCCGCGGCAATGAGGTCAAGGATGAACCCCACTTCGAGCGCAAGCTGTACGTCATTCGCAAGGTCATCGAGCGCGCCGTGAACGACCTTGACGCCGAGTCCAGGCGTCACTTCTACATTCCCAGCCTGTACAGCAACCGCATTGTGTACAAGGGCCTACTCATGGGCACCCAGCTTGAGGGCTTCTACACTGACCTGACGGACCCCAGGGTGGTCAGCGCCTTTGCAATGGTTCACGCCCGCTTCAGCACCAACACCCTGGGCTCCTGGCGGCTGGCCCACCCGTACCGCCTCATCTGCCACAACGGTGAGATCAACACCCTGCGGGGCAACATCAACTGGATGACCGCCCGGGAGGCCATGTTCTCATCGCCGGACTTTGGCGACGACATGTCAAAGCTGTTCCCCATAACCACTCCCGGCGCCAGTGACACGGCAATCTTCGACAACGCCCTTGAGCTGCTGCTGGCCACCGGCCGCTCACTGCCCCACGCCCTGATGATGATGATCCCGGAGGCCACCGGGGAGCACGTGGAGATAGACCAGGTGAAGCGCGACTTCTACGAGTACCACTCCTCATTCATGGAGCCGTGGGACGGCCCGGCGCTCATCGCCGCCACCGACGGCCACAGGATCGGCGTAGTGCTGGACCGCAACGGGCTGCGTCCCTGCCGCTACCTGGTCACCACAGACGACCTCCTGGTGATGGCCTCCGAGACCGGCGTACTGGAGGTCCCGCCGGAGAAGATCAGGTTCAAGGAGAGAATACGGCCGGGGAGAATGTTCCTGCTGGACACCGACGAGGCCCGCATAATCGGAGACGCGGAGCTGAAGGCGAGTCTGTCCACCCGGAAGCCCTACGGCCAGTGGCTCGCCGACAACCGGGTCACACTGGATATGCTGCCGGAGCCTGCAAGGGTGGAAAAGCCGGACATGGATACCCTGATCAAGCGGCAGCGCGCCTTCGGCTACACCAACGAGGACCTGAACATCCTCATGGAGCCAATGGCCGTCAACGGCCAGGAGCCAGTCGGCTCCATGGGCAACGACACGCCCCTGGCCGTGCTGTCAGACAGGCCCAATCTGCTGTTCAACTACTTCAAGCAGCTGTTCGCCCAGGTCTCCAACCCGCCCCTGGACGCCATCCGCGAGGAGCTTGTCACCTCCCTTGAGGCCTTCATTGGCTCTGAGCAGAACCTGTTCGAGGAGACGCCGGAGCACTGCCACCAGCTGAGGCTCCAGCAGCCGGTTCTCACCAACGCGGAGCTTGAGAAGGTGCGCAACATCTCCTACGGCAACATCAGGGCGACCACCTGCTCTACCCTCTTCGATACCCAGGCGGGGCCAGGCTCTCTGGAGAAGGCCGTGGACGACATCTGCCGCCAGGCGTCGGAGGCCGTGAAGAAGGGCGTGAGCATAATAGTGCTATCGGACAGGGGCGTGGACGCCCGCTACGCACCCATCCCCAGCCTTCTGGCGACGTCCGCAGTGCACCACCATCTGATTCGTGAGGGGACCCGCGGCAAGGTGGGCCTTGTGGTGGAGTCCGGCGAGCCGCGCGAGGTCATGCACTTCGCCCTGCTCATCGGCTACGGCGCCGGGGCCGTCAATCCGTACCTGGCCTTTGAGACGCTCCACGACCTGTCCCAGCGCGGCATTCTTCCCGACAGCGTTGACGCCTACACCGCCGAGAAGAACTACATCAAGGCCATCAACAAGGGCGTCCTCAAGGTCATGTCCAAGATGGGCATCTCCACCATTCACAGCTACAGGGGCGCGCAGATTTTCGAGGCTGTGGGTCTCAACCAGGAACTGATTGACCGCTACTTCACCTGGACGCCCTCCAGGATTGAGGGCATTGGCCTGGACGCCATAGAGCAGGAGGCCAAGCAGCGGCACGGCTTCAGCTATGCCAACGGAAGGGTGACGAGCGAGCTTGACCTGGATGAGGGCGGCCAATATCTGTGGCGGCGGAACGGCGAGTACCACATGTACAACCCGGAGTCGATAAGCCTCCTGCAGGAGTCCACGGGTAGCAACGACTACGACACCTACAAGCGGTTCGCGGCCCTGATAGACGAGCGCGAGCGGCAGCTTTCTACGCTGCGTGGTCTGCTGGACTTCAAGACCCTGGACGAGCCGATCCCCATAGACGAGGTGGAGCCGGCAGAGGAGATAGTCAAGCGGTTCGCCACCGGCGCAATCTCCCTTGGCGCAATCAGCCGCGAGGCCCACGAGACCCTCGCCATCGCCACCAACCGCATCGGGGCCAAGAGCAACACCGGCGAGGGCGGCGAGGACTATCGCCGCTTCACGCCCGACGCGAACGGCGATTCACGCAACAGCGCGATGAAGCAGGTGGCGTCGGGTCGCTTCGGAGTGACCACCAACTACCTGGTCAACGCAGACGACCTGCAGATCAAGATGGCCCAGGGATCCAAGCCCGGCGAGGGCGGGCAGCTTCCCGGCCACAAGGTGGACGAGTACATTGGCTGGATACGCCATACCACCCCCGGCGTGGAGCTGATTTCGCCGCCGCCTCACCACGACATCTACTCCATTGAGGACCTGGCGCAGCTCATCCATGACCTGAAGAACGTCAACCCCACTGCCAGGGTACACGTGAAGCTGGTGGCGGAGGTTGGCGTGGGCATCATTGCGGCGGGCGTCTCCAAGGGACACGGCGACGTGGTGCTGATAAGCGGCGACAGCGGCGGCACCGGCGCATCGCCGGAGTCCTCCATCAAGCACGCCGGCCTCCCTTGGGAGCTTGGCCTTGCGGAGACCCACCAGGTGCTGCTGATGAACGACCTCCGAGGCCGCATCGTGGTGCAGACGGACGGCCAGATCAAGACGGGCAGGGACGTGGCTATCGCCTGCCTGCTTGGGGCGGAGGAGTTCGGGTTCTCCACCGCGCCACTGATAACCCTGGGCTGCATCATGCTGCGCAAGTGCCACCTGAACACCTGCTCCGTCGGCATTGCCACCCAGAACCCGGAGCTTCGCAAGCGGTTCGCGGGCCAGCCGGAGGCGGTGATCAACTACTTCTTCTTTGTGGCGGAGCACCTGCGGGAGATAATGGCGGAGATGGGGTTCCGCACGGTCAACGAGATGGTTGGCCGCATGGACAGGCTGGAGCCGGGCAAGGCAATCGACCACTGGAAGGCCAGGGGCCTTGACCTCACGCCCATGCTTGAGCTTCCGGACGTGCCGGAGAGCGTCGCCACCTTCTGCAGTCAGACCCAGGACCACGGCCTGGAGCTTGCCCTTGACCACAAGCTGATTGAGCTTTCCAGAAGGGCGCTTGAGAGTAAGGAGCCTGTTGACATCAAGCTCCCCATCAGCAACTCAAACCGCGTGGTGGGCACCATGCTCAGCGGCGAAGTCGCCAAGCGCTACGGCGAGGACGGCCTGCCGGACGACACAATCAACATCTCCTTCAAGGGGTCAGCAGGACAGAGCTTCGGCGCGTTCATGGCCCGGGGCGTCTCCATGACCCTGGAGGGTGACTCCAACGACTACTTTGCCAAGGGCATCTCTGGCGGCCGCATTGCGGTCTTCCCGCCGGAGGGGTCAACCTTTGTGCCTGAGGAGAACATCATTGTCGGCAACGTGGTGCTCTACGGCGCAACCGGCGGCAAGGTCTTCATCCGCGGCGTGGCGGGTGAGCGCTTCGCCGTCCGCAACAGCGGCGCGCACACGGTGGTGGAGGGCGTCGGAGACCACGGCTGCGAGTACATGACGGGCGGGATGGTGGTGGTGCTGGGGCCCACGGGCCGCAACTTCGCGGCGGGCATGAGCGGCGGATACGCCTACGTCCTGGACGAAGACGGCGGCTTTGAGAGTCGCTGCAACACCGACATGGTGGGCCTGGAGCCTGTAATCGACGAGGAGGACAGGGCGACCCTGCGCAACCTCATCGAGGAGCACGTCCGCTACACCGATAGCGCGAAGGCCCGCAGAGTCCTGGAGTCTTGGGAGGCCATGCTGCCCAGGTTCGTCAAGGTGTTCCCCCACGACTACAGGCGGGTCCTGGAGGAGCGGAGACAGAGTGGACTCGCGGTTGGAGCAACGGCCGGTGGGTAAACCGACCGGATTCATGGAGTTCGCGCGGAAGCCTCCACCACGGCGCTCCGTTCAGGACCGCTTGAAGGACTCCCGCGAGTTCTATCTGGAGTGGTCGGAGCAGGACGCCCGGGACCAGGGCGCGCGCTGCATGAACTGCGCCGTCCCCTTCTGCCACACGGGGTGCCCCCTGGGCAACCTCATCCCTGAGTGGAACGACCTTGTCTACAAGGGCGAGTGGCAGAGCGCGCTGGCGAAGCTCCACGCCACCAACAACTTCCCTGAGTTCACCGGGCGCATCTGCCCAGCCCCCTGCGAGCCGGCCTGCGTCCTCTCCATCAACGAGGACCCCGTAACCATCGAGTACATTGAGAAGGCCATTGCCGACCGCGGCTTCCAAGAGGGGTGGATTACGCCCCAGCCTCCGGCGCACCGCACGGGCAAGCGGGTGGCGGTCGTCGGCTCAGGGCCGGCTGGCATGGCCGTTGCCCAGCAACTCAACCGCGCCGGCCACCTGGTCACCCTGTTCGAGCGTGACGAGTACATCGGCGGGATGCTGCGGCTGGGCATCCCCGACTTCAAGATGGAGAAGCACGTCGTCCAGCGCCGTGTGGACATCATGTCGGAGGAGGGCGTAGTCTTCCAGGCGGGCGTGAACGTGGGGTACGATATCACCGCCGCCGACCTGAAGCGGGACTTCGACGCCGTATGCCTCACCATCGGCGCATGCGAGGCCAGGGAGCTTCCCGTGCCGGGCCGCGACCTGGACGGCGTTCACCTGGCTATGGACTACCTTACACAGCAGAACCGCCGCATTGCCGGCCAGTCCATCAACCCACAGGACGTCATCACCGCCGAGGGCAAGCGGGTAATCATCCTTGGAGGCGGCGACACGGGCGCAGACTGCCTAGGCACGGCCCATCGACAGGGCGCGGAGGTGGTCTACCAGCTTGAGCTTCTCCCGGAGCCGCCGGAGCACCGACGTGCCAACAACCCCTGGCCCCAGTGGCCCGTCATCCTCAGGACCTCCGCCGCCCACGAGGAGGGCGGCATCCGCGACTACAACGTCCTGACCAAGAGCTTCTCAGGCCGCAACGGCAAGGTGGAGGAGCTCAACGCCGTCCGCGTGGACTGGGGCCCGCCCGACGCCTCAGGCCGCCCGGCCATGCGCGAGGTTGAGGGCAGCGAGTTCTCCATCGGCGTTGACCTGGTGCTGCTGGCGATGGGGTTCATCCACCCGGAGCACCCGGGCATTGTGACCGACCTGGGCCTGGAGCTTGACGGCCGGGGCAACATTGCCACCAACACCGACCGCATGGCCAGCGTGCCCGGCGTCTTCGCCGCCGGCGACTCCGTCCGCGGCGCTTCTCTTGTGGTGTGGGCCATAGCCGAAGGCCGACAGGCGGCCCACGGCATAGACAAGTACCTCATGGGCCACACCAGCCTCCCCAGCGTACGGGTGTAGGGCGCCGAGCCCTTTCTAAACGCTACAATCAGGTGTCATTATTATATCCTTATCGGGTAAACTTAGTGCTTCTATGTGCTTTTATGTTCTTTGCAGCGCTAGCAACGAGCTGTTCCTCCGCGCCAGCGCCGACATACACGCCGCCAGAGGAATCCACGCTGGCTCCAACCGCCACTCCCTTGGAGATCTTGAGGAGCGCAGAAGCTGCGACGACGCAGGTGTCGACTTACAGATTCACAATAGACGCCTTCCAGACGCCACAAGTAGAGGGTGACACCGACTATAAGACTTTTTCGGAATTTACGGTAGTGTCCGGCAAAGGTATGCTCGTCATTTCTCGATTGGATGGGGGCGGATACCATGAATCCTTACTGCTTGACGGCGTTCAGCACTTCCGCAACGGGCCGGATGAAGCCTGGCAAACTGTTTACTCCGGTTCAAATCCTAGCGCCATATCGCCACTGGAACCTCAAGGGAATTTGAACTTGTTCAGCGATTTAATTGATGCCAGTGTTTTAGGAGAGGAAGAGGTGAACGGAGTTCCAGCCACCAAGATTCGAGGTAACATCAATATGCAATCCAAAGTAGAGAAGATATGGGGGAACCCTGATACTCAGAGCACTGAGTTCAATGCGGGAACAGAAGATCCCCGAGGCCAATTTCTAGCTGGATCTGAGGAGTTTACGGGTTGGGTCGGAATCAACGATGGTCTACTCTATGCCTATGAGCTTCATGGGGCTTACCCGGCCTTCGGCGAACTGCTACAATTCGAGTACATGCAACGGGTAGAGTATTTTGACTTTAATGAACCCCTTGTTCTTCCAACGCCGTAATCGTTGAAGTCCCTGCCGTCAGCACAACCTCCACTCCCTACAGCGCCTCTTCCAAGAGGCGGGTTAGCTCCGAGAAGTCCTTGGACACTGCACAGTGATTCTTTGAGTCTGCTACACTAAGACCAATAAGGATCACTATGCACTCAGCCAGAACCCGTCTCCCGTGCCAGCACTGCAATAGCACAGGGATGTGCACACTGGGAGATATGCCAGGTACCAGCTGCCGCGTATGTGTGCTTGATGCGCAGCGGCCAAGCCTTGTCGGCAACTTTCTGCGCCTGGTGGGTCTGGGGAGAACCGGAAACAACGAGGCTAACGCCAATGACCCTCGGTCGCCTGTGCGCTGTTCTCACTGCCGGGGCATGTGTTCAGTCTAGCGGCCGATCAACCCGGCGGGAGCAAACCCCGCTCGAATGGTTCGACAAGCTCACCACGAGCGGGAACGTGGCTGGTCAACCATCCGGTAGGTTCCCGCTCACCCTGAGCCAGTCGAAGGGTATGAGCGGGAAGGCCCAAGCCCCAACCACCTACCACGCCTCTTGCAGGAACTTCGTCAGCTCCGCCACGTCCGTGATGCGGCGGGAGGCCTCGCCGAAGGACGGCTGGGCAGCATCGTCACGAGCGATGGCCTCAAGGTCGGCCTCCGGCACGTCCAGGTCTCTTATGCGGGACGCCACGCCAATGGAGCGCAGGAAGCTGTCCACCGCCTGGGTGGCCTCCTCTGCGGCCTCGGCATCGGAGGAGCCGCTCTTTCTGACGCCCATGAGCTCCGCCAGGCGCGCCTGGCCCTCCAGCGCAACCTCCCGGTTGCGGCGCATGGCCGTTGTGAGCAGCACCGCGTTGGACGCGCCCTGTCCCACGTGTGAGTAGCGATACCTTATCTGGCGGTCCAGAGTGGTGGCGACGCCCCGTATTCCCTGGGAGGGCGCATCGGCGGCGCGGTTGGAGATTATCGCCGCCGCTCCAAGCTGGATGCGCGGCTCCGGGTCGTCCGGGCTGGCCACCAGCCTGGGCAGGTAGTCCAGCGAAAGCTCCAGAGCCTGCCGTAAGTCGGCGTATGCAAAGGGGTTGAGGTTCGGCGACTGCAAGCCGCCCACGACGGCGGTGAAGGTGTTGGCGGCCGTGTCCAGGAACAGGGGCAGCGGCGCAGTGAGCAGCGCCTCGCCGTCAAGGATGATGCAGGCAGGCCGCGCCTTGGGGTCGAAAAGCTCCAGGCGGTAGGGCGGCTTGTCGTCCATGACGGCGGCCCCTCCGCGGTTCGCGCCGTTGGTGGGGGTGGTGAGCACCAGGATGTTGGGGACCTTGGGTTCAAGGAGCCGAGGGCTGACCGGCGGCTGTCCCGGCGGGTACTTGGTGCAAAGCTCCTGGGGCGTCCCGTTCTCCGCCATGAGGATGGTTATGGCCCGGGCCGTGACCACCGCGCTGCCCCCGCCCACCGAGACAATCATGTCAGCCTGCACGTCCCTGGCGGCCTCAACCCCGGCCATGACCAGGGGAATGGGCGACTCCCGCTTTGCGCCGTCGTAGGAGCCGGCGTAGAGGTCGCCCAGCGCCTCGCGGGTGCGCTCCAGCAGGTTGGTGGCGCGGGCCACGGTCTCGCTGCACACCACAAAGGCCCGCTTTGCCTCCAGCCTCTGCGCCTCCCTGTACAGGTTGGACAGCGCGTCCACGCCGGCGTAGAGCCGGGCCGACGGGCTGAGGTATCGAAAGGACGCTGTCAGGTCCATGGCTGTTCTCCTTCTATCTTGCCCCCATCCCAGCCTTCCCCCGCCTGCGGGGGAAGGGGCGTTTATCTCCCCCTTGAGAGGGAGAGTTAGAGAGGGGGTGTGCTCGGAATACGGTCCTAAATCTAGTGGCAAGCCTACGGCACGTCCGGCATCATGTCCATGCCGACGTGCCCCTCCGACTCCAGCCGGGCGTACTCCTCGTCCGAGACGCCCAGTATCTCTTTGTAGACGTACTCGTTGTGCTCACCAAGGAGTGGAGCGGCCTCCCGCAAGCGGTTGGGGGTCCTGGACATGGACCAGCCCGGGCCGTGGTACTGGAGAGTCCCAACCTCCTCGTGGTCGAGGGTCTGGTAGAAGCCACGGTCGATCATCTGCGGGTCGTCCAGGATCTCCAGGTCGTCCAACACCGGGCCAGACGGCACGCCCGCGCTCTGGAGCGTGTCGAAGACCTCTCTAGGCTCTAGTTGGCTTGTCCAGTCGTTGATGATGGCGTCCAGGTCGTCCTGGTTGTTCCAGCGAGAGGCGGCGTCGGCGAAGCGCGGATCGGCCACAAGCTCAGGTCTGCCCATCGCTTCGCAAAGGCTATGCCACTCCCGGTCACTGCCAACCGCAATCGTCGCCCACTTCTCCTCGCCCTTGCACCTGTAAGCGCCGTGGGGCGCCATGTGGTAGTCACGGTTGCCGATGGTGCCGCGCACCCGCCCGTTCATCGTGTAGTCCATGATGGGGTCAGCCATGACGGGAATGAAGTTCTCTGACAGGCACATCTCAACCATCTGCCCCTTGCCCGTGCGGTCGCGATACCAGAGGGCCGACAGCACGGCGAAGGCGGCCGACGCGCCCGCGGCGGCATCCGCGGCGACTGTGTCCCCGCGCATGGAGGGATCGACGTCCGGGTAGCCCTTGATGTGGTGGTGGCCGACCACGCCATCGACGTGCAGCCCCAGGCAGCGGTAGTTGGCGTAAGGCCCCGTCAGCCCGAAGGCCGGCATTCGTATCATAACGATGTCCGGTTTCAGCTCCGTGAGCCACTCGTAGCTTATGCCCAGCCTGTCCACGGTCTCAGGCACGTTGTTCTCGATGAACACGTCCGCCGTCTTGACCAGCTCGCCCAGAATCTCCCTACCCTCCGGCCTGAGCAGGTCCACAGTCATGCTCTTCCTGCTCCTGAGAGTGGCGGTGAACTGGGTGTACCTGTTCCAGGGCCGCGGGCCTGCCTCCCAGTTGGGGAAGACCATGCCCGGCGCGTTGGAGGCCCTGGCCTGGTCGACCAGCGTCTGGGAGACTTTGGCGTACTGGCCGCGCGTCCCGGGCCTCATGGTCTGGAGGTTCTCCAGCCGGATGACCTCCGCTCCCCAGTCGCCCAGGAACTGGGTGGAGTAGGGCCCGGCGGCTATCTGCGTCAGCTCGATGATGCGTATGCCCTCAAGGGGAAGCTCTGCCATTGCTCCGGCCCTCCTTTACTATGTTGAGGTTTCTGCATAGCGGCAAAGGAGGACACCCCCCTCTCTGACTCTCCCCCTGAAGGGGGAGAGGGATCCCTTCCACTGCATGCGGGGGAAGGTTAGGATGGGGGCGCAAGTATCTCACATCAGACACTCTCACACCACCCCCTGACCAGCCAGCCGCGCAAGCTCCTCTGGCGAGTAGCCCAGGGCGTCGCAGAACACCTCCCGGTTGTGCTCCCCCAGCTGCGGCGCGGGCCTGCGAAGCTGCCACGGCGTCTCCCCCATGATGATGGGCCGCCCCGGGTACTCGTAGCGGCCCGCCACCGGGTGGTCTATCTCCACCCACATGCCCCGGTCACGGAAGTGGTCGTCGGCCAGCAGGTCCTCGGAGGTGAAAATTGCGCCGGAGATGATGTGGTGCTCCTGCGCCCTGGCCCACGCCTCCCGCATGGTGTGCTGCATCGTCCAAGGCAGCATGATGCCCTCGTTGAAGGCCACCACGTTCTCAGGATTGAGTTGAGCCTCCCTTGTGGCGAAGCGAGGATCGTCCGCAAGCTCCGGCCTGCCCAGCATTGCCAGGGCCTGGGGAAAGCGCGCGCCGCCCGCGCCCATTACGATGTAGCCGTCCTTGCACGGAAACGTGCCGGAGGCGATGGTGGAGCCGGGCGTGCGGCGTGGCCGCACCTGGTTGATGAACTGCGCCGAGATGATGTCGGGGGAGCGGCCGTCCCTGCTGTGGGCCGCGGTCTCAAAGATGGATATGTCCACGTGCTCGCCGCCCCCGCCCCGCCTGCGCCGGGCGAAGAGAGCGGTCATCGTCGCCAGCGCGCCTATCAGACCGGCCTGGTGCAACACGACGTTTGTGCCGTACTTGACCGGCTCCCGGCCGGGCAGCCCCCTGGAGTGCATGGCTCCGCCCATGCCGTACAGCACCATCTCGCTGGCCTTGTAGTCGCGGTACGGCCCCGTCTGCCCGAAGTTGGAGATGGACACCACGATCAGCCCGGGGTTGACCTCCGCCAGCGTCTCGTAGGAGAGGCCGAGGGCCGGCATTACGCGAGGGGCGAAGCTCTCCACCAGCACGTCCACGCCCTTCACAAGCTCCGCCAGGAGCCTCCGGCCCACGGCGGTCTTGAGGTTGAGGGTCACGCCCCGCTTGTTGATGTTGAGCATCAGGAAGAGGCCGCTCTTCTCCGGGTGTGGAGCGTCGTCGGGGAAGGGGCCCAGCTTGCGGGCGAAGTCGCCCCCGTCCGGGCGCTCGACCTTTACCACGTCCGCGCCGTAGTCGGCCAGCATCTTGGTGCAGTATGGGCCGGCTATGCCGTGGGTGAGGTCCAGCACTCTTATGTCCGACAGCGCCATGTCCATAGCGATACCTCCGCCGTCCGGCGGCTGCAAGCACGAACCACCCCTGCGGAAGCAGGGGTCTATCCCATTTACGCCGGAGTCCTGGATTCCTGCCTCCGCAGGAATGGTCGCCAGCCTCCCCGCTCATGGTGAGCCTGTCGAACCAAATGAGCGGGAGGCGCATCGGGCGCTCCGCTCATACCCTTCGACAAGCTCAGGGTGAACGGAGCTTACTGTCTCATAACAGAATCCGACCTTAAGCGGGCTTGAACACCGGAACGGAGATGGTCTCCGTCCGCTGCTCAAAGACCACCTCAACAGGCATCCCGATCTTGATGTTCTTGCTCAGGTCCGCCGGGTCGATTTCCACCTGCACGAGATTGGTGGGCATACGGCAGCCCTCCTCCAGGTCAACCATCGCCACCACAAAGGGCACGTCGTCCACCCAGCCCCGGTGAGGCGGTCGGACCACCACGCCGAAGGTGTGCAGAGTGCCCTTGCCGGAGCACTTGATCCACTCCGTGTTGCGGGAGAGGCATTCCGGGCAGAAGTCACGGGGATAGAAGTAGGCCCCCAGGTCGCAGTCGGGTTCGTTGCACTTGCGCACCCAGAGCTCCCCCTCATTGCACTTGTCCCAGTAGAACTGGGTCTCCTGGTTGGGGATGGGCGCTGGCTTGGCTGCCGGTGGGCGTTGCTGTGTCATAACTCCCTCCTGATATGTTGAAGTGATGGTTGGCCGAAGGCTAGGCTAGTCTACCGCCAGGACCGCCGTGCCGCCTGACGAAAGCGACCCGCCTGTGCCGTGGCAGAAGGTCAGCTTGGCGTCCGGCACCTGCCTGGCTCCGCACTCGCCCCTGAGCTGCCGAACGGCCTCGATGACCAGGAAGATGCCGTAGGCGCCCGGGTGGGTGTAGGAGAGGCCGCCGCCTGCCGTGTTCAGCGGGAAGTCGCCGCCCGGTGCGGTGCGCTGTCCTCGCACGAAGTCCGCCGCCTCGCCGCGGGCGCAGAAGCCCAGGCTCTCCAGGGTGAGGAGCACGGTGTAGGTGAAGGAGTCGTAAATCAGGGCCAGGTCAAAGTCGTCGTGGGTGACTCCGGCCATCTCAAACGCCCTGGGCCCCGTCTCCCTGGCGATGAGGGACGTGAGGCTGGGCATCTGGCTTATCATGCCGTGGTCGTGGCCTTCGCCTGCGCCAAGTATCC
This sequence comes from Dehalococcoidia bacterium, assembly GCA_034422115.1. Classification (GTDB taxonomy): domain Bacteria; phylum Chloroflexota; class Dehalococcoidia; order Lucifugimonadales; family UBA2985; genus DAOUJW01. The sequence goes on from DAOUJW010000022.1 coordinate 25,708, forward strand.
AGACGGGGGGCTTCGGCAGGTCACGCGCCCGCTCCGGCGTGGTGATGACGTAGGCGCCGCCCGCGTCCGTCACAAGGCAGCAGTCCAGCAGGTGGAAGGGCCAGGAGATCCAGCGAGAGTTGTGGTAGTCGTCAAAGGACATGGTCAGAGGAATCTCCGCCGCCGGGTCGTGGATGAGGGCCTTTGGGTTGAGGGCCGCCCACTTGCGGGTGGACACCGCAATCTCCGACATCGCCTCGCGGGCACGGTCTTCGCCAAACTCGTGCATGTAGCGGGCGCAGGCCATTGAGTAGTTGATGGGAGCGCCGATGTAGCCGTAGGGCGTCTCGAACTGGCCGCCCGGGGACGCCGGCCCGCCGCCTTCGATACCGCCTCCGCCTCCGAAGAACCGCCGCGAGTGGCCCGCCGAGCCGTGTACGACCAGGGCCGTCTCACAGTAGCCGGCGGCAATGGCCGCCAGCGCGTGCCCCGCGTGTATCACGAAGGAGGAGCCGCCGACGGAGGTGCCGTCCGTGAACCTTGGGATAATGCCCATGTGCTCCGCGAAACCCATGGTGTTGCCGGACGAGAAGATGGCGTCAACGTCGCTCTTCTTCAGCCCGGCGTCATCAAGGGCGTTGGAGGCGGCCTCCACCAGAAGCTGGAGGTCTGACTTCCTGTTCTCCAGGTAGCCCAACTCGTCGGATTCCGCCGCTCCCACTATAGCCGCCGCTCTACTGATATTTGCCATGTCTACCTCCCTGTTCTACGTTTCTGTGTAGCCGGTAGGCCGTAAGTTCCCGTCTCCGATGAAGCGAGCATAGCACCTCAGCCCAACGCTGGCAACCATTTAGTTTGGCAGCCCCAGTCGTCATTCCCGCCTCCGAGCGGGAATCCAGGGGAGTGGGGGAATGGATGCCCGTCTGCACGGGCATGACGGAGCCCTACCCCTCGCCAAGCTCCCGATGGATGTGCCAGAAGCGGTGCAGTGTGGTAAAGGCCGCCAGCACGGCTATGATTATCAGGGCCGCGAGAACCTGGTCCAGGAGCAGCCCAGCCGCAAGCACCAGCACCCGCTCCGGCCTGGTCATTATCCCTACCTTGCAATCGACCCCCAGCCCCTCGCCCCGGGCGCGCAGGTAGCTGACCATGAATGAGCCGACCAGCGCCGCGTTTATCAGCAGCACCTCCGGGACGGACAGAGGGTCAACGTAGTAGACCAGTAGCCCCAGGAACACCACCGCCTCTGCCAAACGGTCTATGGCAGAGTCCAGCAGCGCGCCCCTTGGCGAGGCCGTGCCAAAGCGCCGCGCCAGCGCGCCGTCGGCCATGTCCATGACCGCGGCCACCAGCAGCAGTATGCCGCCCACAAGGAAGTCACCCGTGCTGAGCCACCAAGCGGTCGCGCCGCTGATGATGAGGCCCAGAAACGTAACCTTGTTGGGGGAGAGGCCAACCTTAGCCAGCGCGACGACCAGGGGGTTCTCCAGGTAGCGGGTGGAGAAAACACGTACCCGCACTCTGAGGTCTTGCCAGGAGGACATGGGTGTAGTCTTACTCACTCACAGGGGGGACTTTGCGCAGCTCTCCAGCGCTTTTCGTGCTCCCCCATCCCAACCTTCCCCCTCAAGGGGGAAGGGGCGCTTCTCTCCCCCTTGAGGGGGAGAGTTAGAGAGGGGGTGCGACCAGTCCAAGATATGCAAAGGTATTCTCGTATGGTGCGGACAGACTACCACGAGTGGTCTTCAGACCTCTGCCGGATGCTCCAGGCCGCCGTTGGAGGAGATTGACCCGTTGCGTTGGGCCATCAGGTAGTCGTAGTACTCGGTGATGCGGGCCGTCACCACCTCCCAGTCGTACTGCACCGCCGTCTGCCTCCCCCGGCTGCCCATCTCCTCCCGCAGGGCGGGGTCTTCCATCAGGGTCTCAAGGGCCGCCTGCAGCGCCTCCTCGTCCTTCGGCGGAACCATCAGGCCCTCCCGTCCGTCGGTCATCACGGACGAGTAGCCCTCTATGCTTGTGGCGACGATGGGCTTGCCGGCGGCCATCGCCTCCAGCAGCACAATGCCGAAGCTCTCCTTGCCCGTGGCCGGGGAGCAGTAGATGTCCGCCGTCTGGTAGTAGCGGGGCAGGTCCTGGTGCGACACGGGGCCCGTGAACACCACGTCTTCGATGTGTCGCTCGGCGATGAACCGGAAGGCCTCCTTTTCGACGTTGCCCGGACCCACCACCACCAGCCGCGTGTTGGGGTGGTTCCACTTGAGCTTGCTGAACGCCCCAAGCAGGTACTTTAGGCCCTTCCGCTTCTCCAGGCGTCCCACGAAGAGGATGTTCAGCTTTCCGTCCCGGAGCTCCTCAATGGGCGGCGCGGGAGTCGCAAAGCGCGACACCTCAATGCCGTTGGGGATGACCCTGTAGTCGCCGGGGAAGTGCCTGCTGACGTAGCTCAGGGCCGGGTTTGACACGGCGATGCGGCCATCCAGCTTGTCGAACCACCGGCCCAGAATGTGCTTGCCCACCCAGTAGATATGCCCGCTGCCGTTGAAGGCGTGGAAGGTGCCCACGTTCACGGAGCGGGACTGCTGGAGCACGAACAACGGCAGCATTGGCGTCAGTGGCTCATGGAGGTGTATAACGTCGAAGTTCTCCTCCCGCAGCATTCGCTTGATGCGCGGCTCAAGCCAAACCGAAAGGGAGATTCTGGCTGTAGTGCCACCGCTTGGGACCGGGACGGACCTGCCCAGCCGTATCAGCTCCGTATCAAGGATGCTGGGAGTGCCTGAGAGGGGCGCGATGACGTTTACATGGTGGCCTGCCTTCATGAGGTGCTGGCCCAGATGGGATATGTGGGCCATCACGCCACCGGGGTAGGCGTAATCGTAAGGGGATACCAGGGCTATTTTCATTTATGTCGCCCGTTCCCTGTCCGGAAGCCGGCTGCGTCTAGCTCTCCTCTATGAACGACTCGACCATTCGGCGCGCTTCGTCGTCGGAGTACTGAATGGGCGGGGACTTCATGAAGTAGGCCGACGGCCCCTTGAGGGTGCCTCCGATGCCCCTGTCCAGCGCCAGCTTGCAGCATCGGATGGCGTCCACCACCACTCCCGCGGAGTTGGGGCTGTCCCAAACCTCCAGCTTCATCTCCAGGTTTATGGGGACGTCCCCAAAGGTGCGTCCCTCCATGCGTATGTGACACCACTTGCGGTCTCCCAGCCAGGGCACGTAGTCGCTGGGGCCAACGTGCACGTTGTCCTCCCCCAGGTCGTAGTCAAGCTGGGATGTCACGGAGTTGGTCTTGGAAATCTTCTTGGACTCCAGGCGGTCACGCTCCAGCATGTTGTAGAAGTCGGTGTTGCCGCCGAAGTTCAGCTGGTAGGTGCGCTCCAGCTTGATGCCGCGCTCCCTCATCAGGCGGGTCAGCACACGATGGGTGATGGTCGCTCCCACCTGGGACTTGATGTCGTCTCCGATGACGGGCAGGTTCTTCTCCTTGAAGCGCTTCTGCCAGAAGTCCTCCCGCCCAATGAACACCGGGATGCAGTTGACGAAGCCGCAGCCCGCCTCAAGAATCTGCTCCACGTACCACTTGGTGGCCGACTCGCTGCCGACGGGGAGGTAGTTGATGACCACGTCCGTCTTCCTCTCCTTGAGGATGTTCACTATGTCGGCGGTGGAGCCGGGGGCCTTGACTATGACCTGGGACAGGTACTTGCCAAGGCCGTCGTGGGTCATGCCGCGCTCCACGGGCACGCCCATGAAGGGCACGTCCGCGAACTTCATGGTGTTGTTGGGCGGCTCAAAGATGGCCTGGGACAGATCCTTGCCAACCTTGTTCTTGTCTATGTCAAAGGCCGCTACAAAGTTGATGTCCGATATATGATAGCCGCCAAGCACCGGGTGCATCAGGCCGGGGATGAACTCGTCTTCTGGGGCTTCCTGGTACTTGTACACTCCCTGCACCAGGGAGGAGGCGCAGTTGCCAGCGCCGATAATGGCTACGTTGATATTAGACACCGTTGACTCCTTACACTACGCTAGTTGCGAATTCAGCCGTGATTGCCCAGCCGATTTGCCGTTTGAGCATATCACTTTTTGCCTTCCAAGTCGATAGGACTGCCCTCGGGCGAGCGGCGACCTGGGCGTGCGGGCAGCTAGACGGGAGGGGCCTGCTGCTTGTCCAGCCGCTTCCGATGCAATACCTCAAGCCCAATGCCCATGATCAGGGGTACAATGCCCAGCACGAAGCCACCTATGAGCATGAATGCGCCCATGCCGATGACCACGCCGTTCCACATGGCGGTCCAGCGGTGCCGCTTGATTTGTCCGACTTCCGGCCCCGGTCCTTCCGGCTCTGATTCCTCTACAGGTTCCCTCTTCTCCATCATAGGTCTGATCCCTTCACTTTGCTCTGTATGCCGTCGGATGGCTTCAGCCGGTCAGAAAACTCTCAGGGTTCAAAAAATATGGTGCTACACTAACACTCTTGGGGCGTTATAGCAAGTGAGAGGGAATGCCTTGTTCTGCGTATGTTGCGCGCCTAGAATTGAACCAGAGGATTAGCCATGCCGATAACCAGACAAGAAGTTTCGACAACCGGGTTCAACAACAAGATTGAGCTTCCCTACCAGCTGCGCCTGCAGGACCTTCAAATGGCTATGCAGGACGTCTACGACTTTTTCTACGACGTCAACTCTCACCTGACAGGCAGAGGGCTAGAGAGGCTTGATGACATGCTGCGCCCGGCTATAATGTCCGGCGTCCTGTCGGATATGCTTACGGCAAGCCTGGCGCGGCATTCCCGAGTCCTGACCGAAAACCGATACCACAACGGGCATCCTGACCTGGTCGTGCAGGGCGTCTACCCGGAAAACTCCGTCAGGGCCGGTATGGAGGGCGTTGAGGTGAAGACAACCAGAAAGGCCGGCGGAGCCGTGGACACACACGGGGCTCGCGACCAGTGGCTGTGCGTCTTTGTCTATCAGGTAGACAACACTTCCGAGCCTGCGCGCGACAGAAGCTCCTTGGCTTTCACCGAGGTGTACCTTGGCAACGTGACGACTCAAGATTTCCGGCGGAATCCTCGCGGCGAGCTTGGCACGCGCACGGCTACGCTGCACAGGGAGGGCATTCAGAGGTTCCGGGAGAGCTGGGTCTATCGCCCTGGCTGACCCTAGCGCGGGGAGAACCGCGCCAGCTTAGGGATTGCATCCGTGGCCATATCAAAATAGATCTTGTCTTTCTCAATCCCAACGCTGGCGTAGCCCACAGCCTCTGCCGCCGCCAAGGTCGATCCTGAACCCGCGAAGGGGTCTAGTATAACTCCCTCTCCCAAAGGCAGCGCAGAGCGCACCAGATGGCGCAGGAATGCCTGCGGCTTCAGGCTGGGGTGGGAAGCTAACTTCCTCTCAGACTTCCGGGTAGGCGACGAGGAGATAACGTCGCCAAAGGGCTTGTCGATATACGGCCGGCGGAATCCGCCGGCGCCCCATTTTCTCAGATTGTCCTGGACTCTCCCTTCAATGGGCTTTCTGTATACGAGCCAGGGCTCCCACATGGAGCGGGGCATTACGCTGACTTCCGAGAACTCGTCGTGAGCGGCCTTGGGTCGGTCTCCACCCCTCATGGTCATGGTGAGCCTCACAACCTCCCCGCGACGCTCCAGGCCAGCGTCTGCCAGCGCAGTTGAGACCAGGTAGGACACCAGCGGGTTGGATGCCACTAATACGTGCGCTCCGGGAACCAGTTTCGGCAATAGCAGACGGGCCCAGACAAAGAAAAAGGACCTGAGGTAGTTGAGTTGGTCTGCGGTCAGTGTTGTAAACCTCGGCAGGGGCGATCTGGCATGGCCGTCGAAAGACGGAGGTATTCGCCACACTCCGCCTTCTCCTCTGCGGAGCTTGGCTTGCTGGTCGCCGGTGTACTCGTGAAGCCCATAGGGTGGATCGGTCACCACGGCGTGAATGCTATTGTCCTCTTGCTGCTCAAGCCAGTCGAAGCAGTCCGCGTGGTAAAGCTTTGCCCGCCCGAATGAAAAGGCCGGGCTAAAGGCTTCGGGATGCGACATCTCGCGTTGAACGCCTGTGGAGAATGCCGGGTTTAGCGTGTAAACCCCGCGCTCTTCGCGGATGAACGTATCCGGTGTGTTCAGCCTGAGGTAAGACCTAATGGAGGACTCTTTAGTAGGCCCAACCACCTGGGAGACGCGCCCACTTATCTCTTTGACAGACAACGGCCTGGAGGTGAGCGACATCACCTGCAGGATACCGTCTCTGATCTGTCCCGGCGCATACCTGCCTTGGCTCTCCGACATCTTGGCCGGCATTATAGACGTCTGGACGTCTTAAGTCAATACAGTTGTGCTTAGAAGCTTAGCTACGGTACAGACAGCCTACAGCCTCACCACCTGCTGGACTCTTCCGCGTACACGTGGTCCGGCATTCTGTAGCTTATGCCCGCCTCGTCGAAGGCGGAGGCCTCAAGCAGGGACGTGAACCTGGCGAAGTTGCTGTTCTGAGACTTCTTTGGGAACAGCCTGCCCAGAAGGCGTTGGTATCGCTCCTGCATCCTGAATATCCTCAGAATGCCCAGCGTATTGCCGGGGGGATACATCAGCTCATTGGCAAGCTCATTGCCTATGAGGGCGCGAGAGACGCTGAACACGTACTTTGCCAGGTTGCGGCGTTCCGCAGGGTCTTCAATGCCTATGACAAGAGGAGCAGAGTTGACCAGCGCGTTTGCCATCGCTATGGACTCAAGCTCCGGCCGTGGCTCGCACATGCCACCAACCCGGAAGAGCCGCTGGGCGTCTCCCTCAGTTTTGAAGAGGATGCTTTCGGGGATTCCCATCAGATATCCAGAGTAGCGCCATACGGCCATAAAGCCCCTGCGCTCTTCGTCACTGCGGATGATGGCGCCCAGATTCTTCATGTGCATGAGCAGCCGCGCCGAGAATGCAGTGATGGCAAAGCCTACGTGGGCAGAGCTTATGGGTAGACCCCACGCCTCCAAATCCCAGTCGTCGGAGTTCTTCAACAGGCACCTGAGCTGCGCGTGGATCAGCCTGACGCGAACGGACAGCTTCAGCCCGTCTCCGTCCCTCTCCAGGCCGTTGGGCATGAATATCTCTATCATGTGCCGGTTGTTCTGCTTCAGGCGTCTCACGCCCTGGTCACGCAGGCGTCCGGAAATGAAGAAGGACTTGCTGATATTCGTGGAGAAGCCCTCTACCAGCGTGCCTCCCACGAATGCGCCAAGAATCAGCTTGGAGTTCCGGTGGAACATCCTGATGCCCGGTATGAACGCCGAGTAGTCCACCCAGTCCGGGGGGTTGTCCAGCTTTTCGAAGAAGGCCCTGACCGTCGGCGGCGCATCGCGCAGAACGTCCTGTTCGTTGTCCATGCCGGCCTGGATTATGTCTGATGCTTCTCGCGGCGGGAGAGTGGATAGCTCCTCCATCAGAGCGTCCGCCTCCGGGTCTCCCATAGTGGTGTGGGCGATGTAGTTGGAGGCCAGCTTTGGGTCCAAAGCACAGGCTCTCTCATAGCCGGGGATGTAAGCAGTTGGTATTTCCATCGACCTTCTACCTCAACACTACACAGCCTGAGTGCTGCGGGCTTCTTCCTCCTCGACAGGCTCCACGCGCAGGTCCGGGAGCCAGCGAAGGAACGGCGGCAGATACCAGTTCCGCGCGCCCAACATCTCCATAGTAGCAGGAACCAGCACGGAGCGCACCAGCGTCGCATCCAGAAATACGGCCACGGAGAGACCAAAGCCCACCTGCTGGTTGATGATGGTCTTCCCCGATGCAAATGCGCCGAACACCGCCACCATTATGAGCGCGGCGCCGGTAATGATCCCCGCCGTCGACCTTAGGCCGTAGGCCACCGCCTCCGCGTTGTCGCCCGTCTGGTCGTAGCGCTCGCGGATGCGGCTCAGCAGGAACACGTGGTAGTCCATCGACAGCCCAAAGAGGATGGAGAACAGGAACAAGGGTATCCACACGTCGATGACCTCCGCGTGCTGGAAGCCCAGCAGGTCCGTGCCCAGCCCCTTCTGGAAAACCAGCACCAGCAGCCCGTACGCGGTGCCAACGGAGAGCAGGTTCATCACAACGGCCTTGATGGGAATGACTATAGAGCGGAAGACCAGCATCAGGATGATGAAGCTGAAGCCCAGCACAAACGCGAAGACGATGGGGGTGTAGCGGTCCGTAATCTCAAAGACGTCCGCCGTGGTTGCCGTCACGCCGCCAACCAGCACCTCCGCGGGCACACCGTCAAAGGCCGCGGGGACGTGGTCGTCTCGCAGCACGTTCAGGGCGTCCACCGCCGCCTTGCTGCTGGACTCCCCCGGAATCACCACGGTCAGCAGAGCCAGGTCGCCCGCCTGGTTGGGCAGCCACAGCGCCTGGGGGTTGCCTATAGGATCGGGCGGAACAACCTGGAATACAGGTGCTTCGTGAAGGGCCAGAGCCAGACTCTGCATTGCTCCGAACACCTGCGGGTCGTTGACATCCCCATCCACTACTACCTCAGTCGGGTTGACGGCCCCGAACCCGAAGGGGAACTTCTCCTCCAGGACGAAGAAGGCCTCTCTGGTCTGGGCGCCTTCGGGGAATACGTCAACTCCATTGAGGCCCGTCTTGATGTCGAAGTAGTAGTAGGTGGCGACAAGCATAGGGATGGCCACGGCAAGGGCGCTGATAATGGGCAGCCTCATCACCTTGACGGTTATGTACTCCCAGAACCCGTGCTGGGGAGTCTCCGTCTGCTGGACCTTGGCCTTGCCAAAGAACGGCACAGGCAGGAGATTGACCTTTGGCCCCATCAGCCCAAGCACGGCCGGGAGCAGCGTGAGGGTAGCGGCCATGGCAACCAGCACAACCAAAATGGCGCCCAGGGCCAGGGACTGGAAGAACAGGAATGGGACCAGGAACATGCCGCACAGGGCGATGACCACGGTCGTGCCGCTGAACAGCACCGTGCGGCCGGCCGTCGCGCCCGCCCTGGCAGTGGCCTCGTGCTTGTCCAGGCCCCGGGCCATCTCGTCCCTGAAGCGGGATACTATCAGCAGCGAGTAATCGATGCCCACCGCTAGGCCGATCATGGTGATCATCAGCGTGACGAAGAACACCAGCTCAAACGCCTGGCCTATGAGCGCAGCCAGCCCCAGCGCGGCGATGATGCAGATGACGGACAGACCTATCGGCAGCAGGGCCGCCACGACTGTGCCAAAGAGCACCAGCAGTATGAGGAGCGCCACCGGCACGCCAACCCGCTCGCCCTGCTCCAGGTCGTGCCTCGCGAGCTCGTTCTGGTCATAGGAGATGCTGGCGGATCCCACCATGAGCACGTTGAAGTCGCCGGACGCATCGGCGTTCTCCACAATCTCCAGAATGTGCTCAACGTTGCCCTCGGCCTGTTCCAGGTCTCCGGCCAGCACCAGCGCGATGATGGTGCTCGTGCGGTCCTGGGACACCAGGGCCTGGTTGCCCAGCTGGTAGTAGTGCTGGCCCAGGGTTACCTGGTCGCTTCCGAGGGCGATAATCTCTTCGTAGAGGGATTCCACCCTCTCCTGGAAGGCCGGATCATCGACGGTCATGGACTCCGACTGCACGATGACCCACTCCGTTACGGGCTTTGGGCCCCTGAGCCTGTCCTCCAGCAGATTTGCCGCGCGCTGGGACTCCGCGCCGCCTCCCAGCTTCAGCTCGGTGGTGGTAGCGCTGTCCAGAAGCTGCTGGCTGAGCGCGCCTCCTATGAGGGCTACCAGGAGCCAGAGGAAAATGGTCAGCACGGGCCTCTTCGCGCTGACGCGGGCCAGATACTCAGTCAAAAAGCTACTCCATCATATCGAAATGACAACCAAGTATAGCATACAGCCAAGTGGTCAGCCATTAAATGTATTGCGAGGTATTACGGGCCGCCCCCGGTCTGGCTCCCGCAGGCCGATGTAGTATAGAATTGACATTCAATACAGACGCAGGTATAGCGCCATTGAAACACAAGCTACCATGGCCTTTCAGGTCCACCAGGAGCAGCTTCTAAAGCACCCCATTGAGCAGGTCTTCGCCTTCTTTGCACAGGCGGAGAACCTCAACCTGCTTACGCCACCCTGGGTCAGGTTCTCAATCCTCTCACCTCTGCCCGTTGAGATGGCCGTTGGCGCCATCATCGAGTACCGCATCAGGCTCCGGGGTGTGCCCGTAAAGTGGCGCAGCGAGATCACGGAGTGGGACCCGCCCTACGCCTTCTGCGACGAGCAGCGCCGCGGCCCCTACCGCTTCTGGATACACCGGCACACCTTTGAGGAGAGGCCGGAGGGCACGCTGGTGACCGACCACGTGGACTACGGCGTTCTTGGCGGCGCGCTGGTCAACCGGCTCTTTGTTGCCGGGGAGCTGAGGAGAATCTTTGACTACCGCAGGGAGAGGCTCACGGAGCTCTTCCCCGATACGGAATGACGTCTGCGACTCCCGCCAACGACTACGGCTTGACCCCTATCGCCTCGCCAAAGGCGAATCCGCCGAATGCGCCGGGGTGGTCGCTCCATTCGTCCAGGCCCTGCCGCCACTGGTCGAACTGCTCCCGGGTCGCCAGCCCGAACTGCACCGCCGCCTCTATGACCCGCGGCGAGTAGAACCAGTCGTCTATGAAGGCGCGGAGGAAGGCAACCTCTTCCGCTGTGCTAAAGGAGTCAAAGGAGGCGGTTGCCCGGATGCTGGTGAAGCCGGCCTCTAGGAAGGTGTTCTTGAGCTCCTTGCCCATCTGCGGATGGCCGCCGTTGCCCTGGAGCAGCCTCGCGAAGGTGGTCCACGCAGCGTCCACGTCCTCATTCCCAGGCTCCAGGAAGGATGATGAAACGAACATCTCGCGGCTGCCTATGATGCCGCCCGGCTTCAGGACACGCTTTATCTCTGACAGCACCTTGGGGGTGTCCGGGACGTGCATGAGCACCGCGTGGCAGTGGGCGGCGTCGAAGGAGTTGTCCTCGAATGGCAGGGCGGTCACGTCGCCGACGTGGAAGGTCGCGTTGGTATGTCCGCCCGCCTGTGCTGCCGCCCTGGCAATGCCTATCTGCGACTCCTCCATGTCGATGCCGTGCAGCTCACCCGGCTCTATTGCCTTTGCCAAGCCGACTGATATAGTGCCCGGCCCGCAGCCGAAGTCCAGCACGCGGTGGCCCGCCTTGAGATGCGGGAGCAGGTAAGCGGCGTGGCTCTCCGCGCTCCGCAGGCGGAGAAGCTGCTGAAAGTTCTCGTCGTACCCCATTGTGTACTCTTGTGGCTGTTCGGTCATTGCGGGGTCTCCCTTCGATATCGGCAGTGCGTCGTCATCGGCACATGGCTACTGGCGACGCCACTCGGCTATGTTCCACAGCTCGCTGTCCCATCCGTTGATCTGAACGCCCTGGAGGCTGTTCAGATGTCCGGATACGAATCCGCGGTTCACCAGGGGAATCTCGTGGTAGCTCTGAACGTGGATGTCGTTCAACTGCATTATCAGCCCGTCCCGCTCCGGCCCGGCGGGCGTCTGCGCAAGCGTCGCATACAGCGCGTCGTACTCAGGGTTGCAGGAGCGGGCGACGTTGCCGCCGGCCCAGTTATCCTCACGCGTTGGGATGTGGCTGCAGAGAGAGTCAGCCAGGTACTGCTGCGGGTCTATATCCGGGCTGGTCGCGTACATCTGCACGTCCGCAAAGAACCTGCGATACGTAGACCCCGAGTCCACTACCGGGTCTCCGCCGAAGTAGACGCTGGCGTCGTGGTCTACAAGCTCCGTCTGGATACCTATCTGGCTCCACCATTCGCGGATGAGCTTCTGGGTCTCCTGGCGTACGGCGTTTGTGGAGGTCTGGTAGGTGATGCGCAGGGGCATGCCGTTGTACTCGCGAATGCCGTCGCCATTCGTGTCAAGGACGCCGCTGTCGTCCAGCAGCTGGTTGGCGCCCGCTATGTTATGGGTCAGACAACCGTCGTTCGCGTCGGAAACGTAGCTGGGAGGCCCCGTAATCAAGTTGCAGGCCGGCTCTCCCGCAAAGCCGTAAAGCTCCTCCGATAGGCGGCTGCGGTCAATGGCCATGGACATAGCCCTGGGAATGGGGGTGAATGTCAGGAAGGGATGGGGATTCCGTCCGTCCAGGTATTCGGAGCGGTCGTCGCCCAGCGTCGGGTCCGGGTTGGTCTGGTTGACCACTATCCGCTCCACCAGGCTGGAGAAGGCCACGACCACCTGGCCGTGTCCTGCCCCCTCCATCTCAGCCAGAATCTCCGGGTCAATCTGCAGGTTCGAGGCGTAGTCGGCCTCTCCGTTTTCCAGAACGGAGCGGGCCGCGGTGATGGCCTCTCCGCCGCCCTCGATCACCACGCGGTCGAAGTAGGGCTCAGGGCCGCGGTAGTGCGGGTTGCGCTCGTAGAGGGCGTCTTCGTTGGGCTTGAAGTCGATGATCCGATATGGCCCCGTGCCCAGCGGCGCGAGGTTCTGCGCTTCGCACCCTGCCGCGGCCGCGCCCACGCAGTTGGCGAACTGCGCCCCGCTGATGATGGGCGCGCCGGTGCCCACAAAGGCTGTGTACGGGTAGGGAGTGGGCGCGTCAAAGGTGATCTTGATGGTCAGGTCGTCGACGGCCTCCACCGAGGATATGCCGTCAAAGGAGCTTTCAACCGTACAGCCGGTATCCGGGTCTGTGCAGTAACGCCAGGTGAAGACGGCGTCTGAGGCCGTCATAGCGCTGCCGTTGGACCACTTCAGCCCCTCTTTCAGCTTCCATGTGATGGACATAAGGTCTTCGGAGACGCCGCCGTTCTCAATGGTGGGTATCTCCGCGGCCAGGGACGGAACAAGGTCGCCGTCCGGGGTGTACTTGGCCAGTGGCTCCAAGGTAATCGCGCCGGCGTCCCGGTCCTTGTAGCCGGCCGTCAGGTACGGGCCGGGCAGGGATGGGGCCTGCCAGTAGAGGATGGTCAGGACTTTCTCATCAACCGGGACCTCCGTGGGGGTTGGTGTAGGCGCGGGGGTGGCCGTGGGCGGGGCCTCGGTCGGGAGCATTGTGGCTGTCGGCGCCGGGGTGGACGTGGCAGTTGGCGAGGGCATTGGGGTGGCCGTAGGCGGCTGCGTCGTCGGGGTATCTGCTGGAGTAGGTGAAGGCGTCGGGGCAGCTGTGGGTGTTTCCTCTTCGGAGGAGGTGCAGGCAACCAGGAGCAATAGGGCCGCAAGGCAGAGCGCCGTTTTCAGGTAAGTGTACATGTTGCGGAGTCAAGAAGTCCTTTCACTGAGATGGCATATCAGATTGTAAGGCCAGCCCAACGCCTTTTCAAGCGCGGGAGTGGTTTGGACGCCGAGCGCCAATGTCAGACGCTGCAAGTCCCTGTCTATACACGCAGCTTGACTAATCCATAATGAGTAGATTAGACTACATACATGGTAAAGAGACTACAAGTCCTGCTGGACGAAGACGAGTATCAGGAAATACAGGGTGTTGCTCGGAGGCAGCGGATGACTGTTGCGGAGTGGGTGCGCCAAGCGCTGCGACAGGCAAGGACTGATCACCCGGGTACCGCTGAAGCCAAGCTGCGCGCCATCGCCGCCGCGTCCCTACACACCTTTCCCACGGCTGACATAGAGACAATGCTCGGCGAGATAGCGGCCGGGCAGCAGCGCCTCCCGTGATCTTCATCGACTCTAATATACCCATGTACCTGGTGGGCGCTCCTCACGCCAACAAGGACCGCGCCCTGGCAGTGCTTGCGCAGTTAGTGGGAGACGGTGAGCAGCTTGTGACCGACGTAGAAGTGTACCAGGAGATACTCCACAGGTACACCGCAATAAACCGACCAGATGCTATCGACGCCGCGTTTGAGAGCCTTGACGCTATTGCAGACGATGTCCTCACCTTCGGAATTGCCGAGGTTCGCGCCGCCAGAGCGCTAATCGGCTCTGTGGACGGCCTTTCCGCCAGGGACGCTTTGCATGTGGCCGTAATGCGCAAGGCCGGAGCCAGCCGCATCCTCAGCTTCGACAACGGCTTCGACGCCTGCCCCGGCATTCAGCGCCTGGGCTGAGCCGTCAGCCCACGGCGGCAGGGCGCGCCACACCTGTCGTCTACTCGTACCGCAGGGCCTCGGCGGGCGCCGTGCGGCCCGCTTGTCGAGCCGGCAGCACCGTCGTCATAAGCGACAGGACGTAGGCCGCCAGCACAATGAGGCCGAGCCTTGCCCAGGGGATGACCAGCTCAATGTTCGGCTCGTCGTTGCGCACGTCGGCAATGAAGTTGATCGAGGTCAGGATGCCCAGGGCGACTCCCCACGCGATCCCCAGTATGGAGATGAAGGAGGACTCTGACAGGAAGCTGAGCAGCACCATCCGCCGCGAGAAGCCAATGGAGCGCATGACGCCTATCTGCTGCCGCCTCTCCACCACGGCCCTGGCGCTGATGACGCCCAGCGCCGCTATGCCAACCACCAGACCAAGCATCATGAAGCCGATGAGCAGGTCAAAGATGGCCCGGTTGAAGGCCTGGAGCTCTTCAACGGTCTCGGATATGTCAATGGTCTCAATGGCGTGGCTAATCAGGGCGGCCTCAATCCGGTCTGCGGCGTCCTCTGCATCGGGGTCAATGTTGAAGAAGAACCGGGTGGCGTTCACGTCTCTCGGCGCCTCCGCCGCCAGAGTCCGGGTTGAGGTATACACGCCCGGCGGCATGATGCCCTGGGACGCCAGGTCGTCCAGCACGGCCACGACCTTCAGATCAAAGGCTGACGCGCTCTCCAGGTCGTGCACGGTTACGTCCACGGGATCCATCACGTCGTTGTCTAGGAACAGGCCCTCTACGCCGTCCAGCATGAAGGCGTCTGAGGCTATCTGAAATGCGCCGCTGTCCCGTGTGGGCACCATAGTCGCGTTGACCACGGCCAGGCCGGGGTTCTCCCGGAGGTCTCTCCATATCCTCTCGGCGTCGAACTCCGAGCCTTGCAGGTACTCGGAGGTTGCCAGCCTTATGCGGAACTCGTTGGTCTCAAGGAAGTTGTCGTCCAGGCCGCTGATGGCCGTATCCCGGTAGTCGTCGTCCGTCTCGCCCGACAGCCTGCCTTCGGCCGTCCAGATTGTCCTGAGCGCGCCGACGGATGGCGATCCATCCTCACGGGTGACAAAAGCCAGGTCAGGGGCCAGATCCACCGCAACGCCCAGGTCCGTGATGGGACTCAGGTCGCTCTGGGCAAAGCCCACCACCTCGTAGCCGCCGCCCAGCCTGTGCTGGTCATCAAGCAGCTTGCCGAATCCCTCTATGAGAACCGACATCACCACGACGGAGAAGACCACCACCGCGAACATTGCCACGGACATGCCCGTTCTGAACCCGAAGCGCAGCGGATACGCCACTGCCGACTTTATGATGGGAGTCAGGGGCCTGATCCGGCCCAGGGTGTTGGTCATGAGGCCCAGGACCGTCGGCGAGTTGTTGATGGTGACCAGCACCGCGCCCGCCACTATCATGAATCCGGAGACGAAGAAGCCGGACAGGTCAGACCTCCAATCGTCGCGTATTGCGTCCCAGACGCTTGTGGGCATAAGCCAGAGGACCAGCAAGTAAGCTCCTGTCCCTGTCAGCGCCCATCGCTGGGCAACCCCCAGCCAGCGCAGTATCAGCGCGATGCCGATTGGTATAAGCGACATTCCAAGTCCAAAAGAGGTTGACTGGGCGGACTGGTACCCGGAGAACGCGATGAGGGATCCAATCAGCAGGACTATGACTCCCCAGATGAGCGTCCCCCTGCCTGCTGCGCCCGGCGGCTCGGCGATGCCGCGAACCGCCCGCACGATGTTCAAGCGGCTGTTCTGCCTGGCTGCGAGCAGGATGGTCACAAAGGTAACCATGCTCCCCACCAGGAAGGACGCCAGAACGCTTCTCGGCTCCACGTGGGTTACGAAGACCAGTTCCGGACCTGCCGCCCCACTGGCAAAGGCGCTGCCAGTGGCCGCAATGAGCACGTAGCCCAACCCTATACCCGCCACCGCGCCCACTGCGGTAGACCCCAGCCCGTAGATTGCCCCCTCGGCCACAAACTGCCGCACCAGGTGGCCCCGCTGCATTCCAACCGCCCGCGCCATCCCCATCTCGCTCCTCCGCTCCGCGGACAGCATGGAGAATATGAGGAAGATGAGCAGGATGCCCACTCCAATGGAGAACATCCCAAAGGTGGTGAACATGGACACGAACAGGCTGCCGACCTGGTTGGCCGTGTCGATGGCGTCCTGCTTGAAGTCATCGATCTCCAGGCCGGACTCGGTGATGGCGGGAAGGTCGCCGAAGGCCTCCAGCACGGAGTCCGTCAGGGCGACACCGCCCAGGTAGTCGCCGGTATTGGACAGGATTATGTGCGTAAGTCGCCCCTCCTTGCCCAACTGCTCCTGTACCTGCGCAAGGGGCGCCATGAGCACAAGATTGTCGTCGCCGGAGGTCTTGAAGTACCAGCCTTCCGCCACGCCCTTCACCGTCACCTGCGTCAGCCGGCCCGGCCCGGTGACGACTCCCAGCTCGTCGCCGACCTGGGCCTCTATGCTCTCAGCGCCCTCCTGGTCGATGTAGACCTCGTTGGGTCCCAGGGTCGCCAGGTCGATCAGGTTGCCCTCCACGTCCCGCAGCGGCTCGAACACGGCGGCTCGCTCCGGCTCAAGGCCGGTGTAGATGGCCTGCACCTCGAACTGCTGCGACCGGAAGTTCATGACCGCAGTGCTCTGCATATGCAGGGGCACAACGGCGTCCAGGTCGGGCGAGGCGTCCAGCACGGGCGCGATTTCGTGGAACACGGATTCTGGGAAGTCCTCAGGAAGCGACTCCCCTTCCCAGACGTCCGAGTCCTCGTCAAGACGGATGACCTCGTCTGCTCCCCTCAGCAGGTCGACAACCTGCCGCTCTATGCTGTAGGTAACAGAGTCCCCGGTGGTGAACGAGGAGGAGATGATTGCCGTCCCAAGCATCAACCCGACGACTATGAGGCCGCTCCTCCCGGGACGCCGGACGGCGCTCCTGAACGCCATCCGCACGAGGATGGGGCTTCTGACGGCGATGAACACCAGGTACGCCGCTACCAGGAGGAAGCCAATCGCCAGCACGGCGACGACCCTCCACATCGGGATGCCGAACAGCTCGTCCATCTACGCTTGACCGCCCGATAGGCCGCTGTCATCTATAAGGCCGTCCCTCATGTGGATGATCCGGTGGGCCAGAGCGGCCACCTCGTCGGAGTGGGTGACAATCACAAAGGTCTGGCGGTTCTCCCTGTTGAGCGCGGTCAGAAGCTCCATGATCTCGGCGGCGTTTGCGCTGTCCAGGTTGCCGGTGGGCTCGTCCGCCCAGACGATTTCGGGGTCGTTGACCAGCGCCCTGGCGATGGTGACCCGCTGCTGCTGGCCGCCGGAAAGCTCGGTGGGGTAGTGCTTCACCCGTTCCGAGAGGCCAACGGCCTCAAGCGCCGCCAGCGACTTCCTCCGGGCCTCGGCCAGCCCCGTGCCGGACACCAGCAGGGGAAGCTCCACGTTCTCCTGGGCCGTGAGCACCGGCAGCAGGTTGTAGTGCTGGAATATGAAGCCCATGCGCGTGGCGCGATACCTGGTCTTCCTGTTATCCGACATCTCCCCCAGCTCAACGCCCCCAATCTTTATGGAGCCGGAGTCGATGTCGTCCAGCCCTGAGAGGCAGTTCAAAAGGGTGG
Source organism: Dehalococcoidia bacterium (assembly GCA_034422115.1). Lineage (GTDB taxonomy): Bacteria > Chloroflexota > Dehalococcoidia > Lucifugimonadales > UBA2985 > DAOUJW01. The sequence continues at coordinate 43,397 of DAOUJW010000022.1, forward strand.
TCTTGCCGCAGCCGCTGGGCCCCATCACCGCCACCATCTCCCCCGCGTCCACGGACACGTCCACGCCCCGGAGGGCCTCCACGGTAATCCGGCCTGTGTGGTAGGTCTTGCACACCCCCCTGGCAACTATGACCGGGTCCTGACTTCCGTTCTCCATGCACCTGCTCCTGTGTCTTGTTGCTCCAGGCGTCCGGTTACAGCGGACGCCCTAATCGACATTCCTCGCGGCAAGAAAGCTTAATGAATCGCGTGAGCCAAATCAATCCCTCCGCTTACTAGGCCGTCAAGTTACCGCGCAATTCGATTTGATATATACTAGAAACGCGCCACAAAAATCTTGTCTAAGGACGGTGATATGACCACCTCTTCCGCTCAGAAAGTGCTTTGTGTTCTCTACCCTGACCCGTTGACGGGCTTCCCTCCCAACTACTCCCGCAATGATATTCCGACGCTCACCCACTACCCGGACGGCCAGACGCTCCCGACGCCGACCTCCATCGACTTCACCCGGGGCCACCTGCTGGGGTCCGTCTCCGGCGGCCTGGGGCTGGAGAGCTTCCTGACCGGACGGGGGCACCGGTTCGTGGTCACGTCTGACAAGGACGGCCCGGACTCCGTGTTCGAGAGGGAGCTGAGCGACGCCGATGTCGTTATCTCACAGCCCTTCTGGCCCGGCTACCTCACCGCCGAGCGCATTGCCAAGGCCCCCAACCTCAAGTTGGCCATCACCGCCGGAATCGGCTCTGACCACGTTGACCTCCAGTCGGCCATTGCCCGGAACATCACCGTGTGCGAGGTTACCTGGTGCAACAGCATCAGCGTTGCGGAGCACGCCGTTATGCAGATGCTGGCTCTGGTCAGGGACTTCATCCCCCAGTACGGCTGGGTGGTCAGGAGCGGCTGGAACATCGCGGACGCCGTGTCCAGGTCCTACGACATCGAGGGGATGGACGTGGGCGTTGTGGCGGCAGGCAGGATAGGGCTGGCCGTACTTAAGCGAATGAAGCCCTTTGACGTGAACCTCCACTACACCGACAGGCACCGGCTCAGCCCCGAAGTGGAGCAGGAGCTTGGCCTGACCTTCCACGAAAACGTGGAATCCCTTGTCAGCGTCTGTGACGTGGTGAGCATCCACTGCCCTCTGCACCCTGAGACGGAGCACATGTTCAACGACGAACTGATAAGCAGGATGAAGCGCGGGTCGTACATCGTGAACACGGCCAGGGGCAAGATCTGCGACCAGGACGCCATTGTGAGGGCGCTGGAGAGCGGCCAGTTGGCGGGCTACGCCGGCGACGTCTGGTTCCCCCAGCCACCGCCCAACGACCACCCCTGGAGGACCATGCCCAACCACGCCATGACCCCCCACACCTCCGGCACCTCCCTCTCGGCCCAGGCGCGCTACGCCGCGGGCGTCCGGGAGATACTGGAGTGCTGGCTGGAGGGTCGGCCCATCCGTGACGAGTACCTGATTGTACAGGGCGGCGGGCTGGCGGGTACGGGCATCCACTCCTACACCGAGGGCAACGCCACAGGTGGCTCGGAGGAGGCGGCGCGGTTCACGCAGAGGTAGGCGGGACACCCGCCGGGAAGCCTTTTACATCTTCCGCTCGCCCTGAGCCTGTCGAAGGGAGCGAGCGGAGCCAACTAAATCCAAGTACCAGACCACCCCTGCGAAAGCAGGGGGCCATCCCCCACTGCTACAGGGATTCTGGATCCCTGCCTTCGCAGACCTTTGCGTAACTCTAGCGTTGTCCCAAAAAGAAGCGCGCTAACCGTCATTCTGAACGGAGCGCAGCGGAGTGAAGAATCTAAAGTCTTCCTCTGCAAAGCTACGATGTATTTGGTGAACGTCTTTGGATTCTTCGCTACGCTCAGAATGACACAGGGACGGGGCCTGGCTACAAGTTACGCAAAGCTCTCCCTTCGCAGGAATGGAATAGGGATGTCAGCCTATACCACCCTTCCGTAGCCACGCGTTCCTGTGATACATTAGACTTCTTACTCACCACAGGAGCGCGAGAATGAACGTCATCTGGGTAGTCGCCGACACCTTCCGCAGAGACCACATCGGCGCATACGGCAATCAGACCATTCGCACGCCCAACCTCGACGCGCTGGCGGCCCGGTCAACCCGTTTCGACAGGCACTACTCCGGCGGATTCCCCACCATGCCCACCAGGGCTGACCACCAGACTGGCCGCTGGACTATGTCCTTCATGGGCTGGGCGCCCCTGCCGGATGGCGTGACCACCCTGGCGGAGATGCTTGCCGGGCGCGGCTTTCACACGGCGGCGTCGGTGGACACCCCATACTACCTGCGGGACGGGATGAACTATGACCGGGGCTTCCAGTCCTTCTTCATGAACCGCGGGCAGGATACCCTCTGGTCTCTGATCCCTCAGCCCGGCTACCACAACGAGGCCCTGGACGCCCGCGCCGCGTGGCGATACGAGTCTGACCGAAACGCCCCGCGTACCTTCACCACGGCCATCCGGTGGCTGGAGCAGCACTACAAGGACGACTTCTTCCTCCTGGTCGACACCTGGGACCCCCACGAGCCCTGGGACGCGCCGGCCTACTACACGGAGCTCTACTGGCCCGATTACGACGGCGAGCAGGTGCTCCCTCTGTACGGCAACTGGCGCGACGTGCCCGGCTACCGGGAGGAGACGATGCGCAAGGGGCACGCCGCCTACTGCGGCGAGATCACCATGGTGGACACGTGGCTGGGCCACCTGCTGAAGTCCGTGGAGAACATGGGGCTGACGGACAAGACGGCCGTCATCTTCACCACTGACCACGGCTTCTACTTCGGGGAGCACGGCGGCCTCTTCGGCAAGATGAGCGGGGACAAGTACCCGGACGGAACCCTCCGGCCCTACGGGGAGCCGGGATCCATGTGGACGCACTCTCCCCTCTTCGAGGAGCTTGTCCACATCCCGCTCCTGATACACGCGCCCGGAGTGGGCGCGGGGGTGTACAAAGGCCTCAGCTCCGCTATAGACGTCATGCCGACCGTGCTGGACCTGCTGGGAATGGAGATACCGGACTTCGTGCAGGGCAGGTCGCTTGCTCAGGGTATGCGGGACGGCTCAGCGCCGGGCAGGGAGTTCGTGGTCAGCAGCATCCCCTTCGCCAACCCCGGCGACCCCGTACAGTCCGTGGACAACCTGCTCCGCCCCCTGGTGGACCCTCCCGTGACCACCGTCACCTCCGGGGAGTGGAGCCTGCTGTACAGCCCCCTGGAGGGGGTATCGGAACTCTACAACCTGACCTCAGATCCGACTCAGCAACAGAACGTGATAGGCAGCCGCAAGGACGTTGCCGGAGATCTGCACAAGCTGCTGGTGAAGTTCATGCACGAGACCAAGGTGCCTGAGCGCCTGCTGAAGCCCAGGTTGGAGCTGCGGATTTAGTTCCGTTGGAGATTAGACTCCGTTTATTATAAGATAGACATCTCAGAATAGTGGCCCCATTCCCGCTCATGGTGAGCCTGTCGAACCATATGAGCGGGAAGATTGCGAGCGTAGATAGCCCGCTCATTTCCTTCGACAAGCTCAGGATGAGCGGGAACGACGCTCTCTTCCATAATTGGCACACCATCATATTACCTCCACAAAGCTAGTTTGACTCTGAACAGCAACGCAATAATTGGTGATAGCAGGCAGCAAATGGTCCTCAAGGACAAGGTAGCGCTGATTACCGGAGCCGGACGCGGCATAGGCCGGGCCATTGCCCTGTGCTTTGCGGGGGAAGGCGCGCGGATCGCCGTCACCGGGCGCAACGCGGAGCGCCTGGCGCAGGTGGTCGAGGAGATCCGCGCCGGCGGCGGAGAGGCGAACGCCTTCGCCCTTGACGTGACCCGCGACGAGGATGCGCCCAAGGTCACGGAGAAGGTCATCGAGGCCTGGGGCCAAATCGACATACTCGTCAACAACTCCGGGGTCATCAGCTACCACACACCCGTCTGGGCCACCAGCGTTGAGCAGTGGGACGAGGTGATGAACACCAACCTGCGGGGGATGTTCCTGGTCACCAGCGCGGTTGTGCCTCACATGAAAAAAAGGGAGCAGGGCGTTATAATCAACATCGGGTCGTCTTCCGGCCGGATGCCGGAGGGCGACTACGGAGCGTACGTGGCGTCGAAGTACGGCGTTGTGGGCTACACGGCGTCTCTCGCCCACTCCCTTCGCCACCACGGTATCCGCGTCAACGGCATCAACCCTGACTGGGTGGACACCGACATGGCAAGGGCCTTCGACCCCGACGGGCACCCGGACTGGATAACCGGCGAGCAGATAGCGCAGGCCGCCCTGTACCTGGCGGCCCACGCCCCCAAGCTCATGACCGGGCAGTTCATAGATATGTTCGGCGGCGAGCCATCAATCCAATAAGGAGTGTTTGAGCAATGAGCCAGCAACCGGATTTCTCCGAGTCCTTCTACAAAGACCACGCAGAGCGCTATGCAGAGGTTAGCCACAACTTCATCCAGTCCGTCTACACGGACACCTCCCACCCCGGCCTCCAGAGCGATACCGACCTGATGGCGCGCCTCCGGGAGCTTGTCCCCGCCGGGTCCCGGGGCTTCGACGCCGGCTGTGGTTCAGGCGCGCGGGACGTCTTCTTCTACTGGCAGAATGGGTACGACATCCTGGGCGTTGACGCGGTTGAGGAGAACATTCTGGAGGCGCGCAAGTTGCACCCGGAGATCGCCGAGCGGGTGGCGGTAGCCGACCTCCGGGAGCCGCTAAGCCACCCGGACGCCTCCTTCGACTTCCTCCTCTGCAACGCGGTCATCCAGCACATAGCCCCGGAGACGGCCCTGGGCGTCACGCTGCCGGAGTTCGCCCGGGTTCTCAGGCCCGGCGGCGTTCTGCAGCTCATGTTCAAGGTAGGCAGCGGCGTCGCGACTATATTCGACAGGGACTACGGCGCGGACAGGACCTTCCAACTGTACGGCGCGGACGAGGTCGTGGGCCTGCTGGCCGACCGGGGCTTGAGCGTGATACCAGCGGAGGGCGACAAGCTGGGGGGGCTGATGTACTTCAAGGACCCCAAGCCTATGGACCACTGCGTCCTCTTCGCGCGCAAGGCGGGATGAAGGAGGCGGCTCATTGCCACTTGGACCGGATTGGCGTTGGCAGGACAGAGATGACCGAATTAACCGTCCCCAGCGGCCTTGGGGAGATCACGCCCGCCTGGCTGACCGAGGCGCTTCAGGGCGCTGGAGCGTCCGGCGGCGCTTCCGTGACCGGGATCTCGGCTGAGACCATTTCCGAAGGCAAGGGGTTTATGAACCAGCTGTTCCGCCTGAGCCTCGACTACGACTCGGATACCCACGACCTGCCACGGACGTTGATGGTCAAGCTCCCATCCACAGACCCCCTGCTGAGGCGGGTCTTTGGCAGGCTGGGGCAGAACCTGCGGGAGGTCAGGTTCTACCAGGAGCTGGCGTCGGACGGCCTGCTGCAGACGCCTCGTAGCTACTACTCCGCAATTGACCTGGCGACCGGCGATACCGTTCTGATGCTGGAGGACATGAGCGACGCAAGGCAGGGCGACAGCGTCGCAGGCTGCTCCATGGCGGAGGCCCGCGGCGCATTGAGCCAGATGGCCCGATTCCACGCCTCTTGGTGGGACAGCCCACGGCTGGACGCGCTGGGCTGGATGCCCACGAAGGACTCCGAGGCCCAGTCCTACCAGTACATATACACGGACGCGTGGAGGTCCCTGGCAGAGAAGGCCGGTGTCGGTATGCCCCAGGGCCTGCTAACCCTTGGAGACCGCCTGATAGATGAGGTCCCGAAGATAAAGGCCAGGCTCACCGAGCCTCCACGGACCATCGTCCACGGAGACTATCGCTTGGACAACTGCTTCTTCTCCACAGCCGACGACCCCCAGCTGCCTGTGGTCTTCGATTGGGAGTTCTGCGTACGCGCAAGAGGGGCGTACGACGTCGCCACCTTCATCAGCGAGGCGTTCACCACCCCCCAGCGAAGGGAGGTGGAGATGGACCTCCTGCGCATGTACCACTCGACGCTGGTGGACAACGACGTAAGCGGCTACTCCTTTGAAGAGTGCCTGGACGACTACCGGCTATCGATGCTGGAGATATTCGTCTTCTGGATAGTCTCCGGTGGCTACTGCAACTACGAGGGCGAGCGGGCCACCGTGTACCTGCACAACACCCTCGCCCGCTTCGACGCCGCCATCTCCGACCTCGCCTCCACAGAGCTGCTGGCGGGCTAGGGCCGCAGCCGGGAGAGTTCGACATCCAGATACAACAGGTCAGCCGCTATCGTTGGGTGATTGAGGGAGCTATACTGCCCCTCCAGTTCGCCATGGGCCTGAACCTCTTTGCACCCGCGCCCATGTTCCCCCTCATCATGGAGGACTATGACCTGAGCAGGGGCAGCGTCAGCCTCCTGATGGTGACGGCGTTCCTGGTTTTCACCATCTTCCTGATACCGGGCGGCATTATATCCACCAGGCTGGGCACAAAGGAGGCCGTCCTGGTGAGCGGGGTTCTAATGACCGCCGGCGTCCTTGCGCCGGTTACGTCCAACCTCCCGGCCATCCTGCCCCTGAGGGTGGCCTTTGCCATGGGCAACGCCATCCTCCTGCCTGCCACAGCCGCCGTCATCGTGCAGTGGTTCAAGACCAGCGAGCGTCCCATAATGAACGCCGTCAACCTCGCGGCCCAGGGGACGGGCGTTGCCACGGCCATGTTCCTGAGCGTGCCGCTGGCGGAGGCCCTGGGGTGGAAAAACGTCCTGGTGGTATACGGTATCTTCGCGTCCATGAGCAATATAATATGGCTCCTCCTAGGGCGCGCCGTCCGGACGGACGCTGCCGCTGAGAGTCAGACGTCCGTGAAAGCGATATTCGGCGTACTGAGAGAGCGCAACACCCTGCTGCTGTCCCTGGCCTTCGTTGGGCCCTTCGCCCTGTTCATCGGCTACAGCTCGTGGCTGCCTACGTACTACAACGAGGAGTTCGATATGCCCCTCCAGCAGGCGAGCGCCATACTGGCCCTCCTGCCCCTCATGGGGGTTGTGGTGAACGTACTCTCAGGGTTCCTGCTGGCGCGCCTGGGGCTGCACAGGCCGCTAATGATGGCGCCGGGCCTGCTGTTCCCCATTGGCGCATTCGGGGCATTCTACTTCAACAGCATCCCCATAATCATCGGCGCCATTCTGCTGCTGGGGTTCTGCTTCTGGATATTCCTGCCCACCGCCTTGACCGTCGCAATGGAGCTGCCCGGCGTGACTATGGAGAAGGTGGCCCTTGTGACCGCCGCTGCCCTCACCATCGGCAACGCCTCCACCGTGGTCGCGCCCTTCCTGGTGGGCGTGATCACGGACATGATTGGGTCCTACGTGCCGAGCCTGTCCGTGCTGGCCATACTTCCCGTCACGGCGCTAATCGCAGCCATAGCGCTCCCTGAAACGGGCCACAGGGCCAAGGGGCGCGTGCCTTTAAGATGAGTGTGAAGGGTTCCATTGCCATAGTCGCCCCGGACGCCTCCGCGCTCCAGGCCCTGCTGCCCTTTGCCCCGGACGACGTGGAGGTGAAGTGGGTCGACTCTACCCAGCCGGTAGACCTTCAGGCGCAGCAGATGAGCGACGCCGTGGCATTTTTCACCACCGATTTGTCTGTAGACATGGACCTGGTGCGGCGGTGCCCGCGGCTGAGACTTATCCAACTGGCCTACGCCGGCGTCGATGAACTCAACCTGGCCGCCCTCGCCGAGATGGGGGTACAGGTTGCCAACAACCAGGGAAGCAACGCCACCGCCGTCGCCGAGCACACCGTTGGGCTCATGCTCGCCGTGCGCCGCAAGCTCAGGCTGCAGTTCGAGGCCATCAGGCGCGGCGAATGGTACGAGGGCATCCTGCGGGACTGGCAGCCACAAGCCTACGAGATAGCCGGGCAGACCGTCGGTCTGGTTGGGATAGCGACTATCGGCCGGGAGGTCGCCCGGAGGCTCCAGGGATGGGGCTGCTCCATCGTCTACCACGACACACTTCACCCACCTGCCGAACAAGCCGCCGAGCTGAGGCTGCGTTCGGTCTCTATGGATGAGCTGCTGCGAGAGTCGGACATTGTCAGCTTGCACGTCCCACTGACTCCACAGACGCGGGGGATGATCGGCGCGCGGGAATTGGGGTTGATGAAGTGGACGGCTATTCTCATCAACACCTGCCGGGGCCCTGTCGTGGACGAGGCGGCGCTGATACAGGCGCTGCATGACGGAGCGATTGCCGGCGCCGGCCTGGACGTCCTGGAGGAGGAGCCACCCCGGAGCAACAACCCACTGCTCTCGATGGACAACGTGGCAGTCACTCCCCACTTGGCTGGCATGTCCCTCGAGAGCGTTCGGCGGAGCGCCGCTTTCGCTATTGAGAACATGGCGCGGGTGGCTAGAGGCGGGGAACCTCTGGGCGTAGTCAATCCGACTTAGGAAGCCTCATTCCGCGGGCAACTGCACGCCAACTTGTACGTGATTAAAGGAAAGCGGCCGCGTTAGGCTAAGAATCTAACGCGGCCGTTGAGCATCTACCTTTAGGGCAAGGCCTACACACCCAGCGTCTTGGACAGGAGATCTCGCAGGTCGCGGACAGTCTCCTTCTGCCAGTCCGGGAACTTGGCGTTGGTCCGCTCCCTGCGGACCTGGCGAACGGCCTGCTCGTCCTGGCCCTCCGTCTCCTTGTCGATGGCTGCGTTCAGCTCGGCCATCTCCTTGGTGACCGACTCCGGCCGCTCTATCCAGTGGCACAGGTACCCCTGGTCAGCGTTGTAGAAGACAAAGACGGGAATCGACCTGAACTCGCCCCTGTTCAGGAACTCGTCTGCAATGTCCAGGTTCTCGTCCCTGGGAAAGACGCGCATGTCCATGCCGGACACCTCGGCGATGCGCCCAATCACCGGCATACCGCGATACACGTCCGGGCACCAGTCCTCGCCAATGACCATCACGCGGGAGCACCCGCTCTCCACGGCCTTCTTGAAGAAGGAGGCGTCATCGTCGGTTACGGCGTCGGTCGCCGTCTCGTAGCACTGGGCAAACCGGTCCTGGTTGACCTTGATCTGCGCCAGATAGTCGGCGTAGGTAAACCCTTGGCCGTACCTCTCAGCATTTACCACCGTTGTCTTCTCTGCCATATGTCTCCTTTTCTCAAGTCTTGAAACTCTTGCTTCTGCCGAATTGCTAGCCAATAAAGCAGCCGATACCGCCCTCAAAGCCCTCCTCCACCCGCCCGTCCGGGTAGCGGATGATGGGTACCACGTCGCCGTAGCTCCTGGCCTCGTCCATAATCTCCTGGCTGAGGTCGGCGCGGCGCTCGTCGTACTCAATACCCTCTGCGTTCCACTTGTTTGTGAGCTTCACGCACGCGTCGCATCCCTGAATTGTGTATACAATCGGGATAGAGAAAGTAACCATTCTGTTCACCTCCCCGGGCAAATTGACGCCACATCCAGCGTCTCCAATGGCCGAATTATACAGCCCTTGGCCTGCTTTCCGCAACGCGTATCCCATCAGGTATACGGCTCAGTGCAACCTAGAGACTTGACGGGCTGATGTGATGATGTAATGATGTCAATATGCGCACCACACTGACCATCGACGACGACGTGCTCGCGGTGGCGCGGGCACTGGCGGAGCGGAACGGGACCAGTCTTGGCAGGGCCTTGTCGGAGCTGGCGCGGCGCGGTTTTAGAAGCAACGACGCAGTCGGAGACAACGGAGACGGAACCACGTTTGCCATCGCTCCTGACGCCGAGCCAATCACCAGTGAAGACGTATACAAGGCGCTGGGCGACTGGCCTTGACCGCCCTGCTGGACATCAACGTCCTGATAGCCCTCGCCTGGCCCAACCACGTACATCATGCTGCGGCCAGGGCCTGGTTTGAGGTGCATCGACGGGACGGCTGGGCAACCTGCACCCTGACGGAGGCCGGCTTCATCCGACTTTCCTGCAACCCGGCCGTAGTGCGGCACACCGTCACCCCTCTTGACGCAATTGCCGTCCTGGAAAGGCTGACAGGGCTGAAGTGCCACTCCTTTTGGCCCCTGGACCGATCCGTTGTCCAAATGCCGGAGGCCATCGGCGCGCGCATCCAGGGGTATCGCCAGATTACGGACGCCGTATTGCTGGCCGCCGCCATGCAGCACGACGGACAGCTGGCCACCCTGGACGCGAGCCTGGAAGGGCTGCTCGCCGAGAGCGACCGCTCCTTCCTGTGCGTCATACCCGTGTGAATCGGTAGAGGATGGAGAGTCGGCTGCGCCATCGTCCCTCGTGCTACAATTAAATCAGAACTACAAGAAACCGGGAGGACACCCTAAATGCTGCCGATTGCGGAAGTGGCCCGGAACATGGGGCTGGATGAGGAATACGTAATACCCTACGGAAGTTACAAGGCCAAGGTCAGCCTGGATGCGATCCCGCCCAACGGGCAAAGAGGCAAGCTGATTGTTGTTACAGGCATGACCCCGACACCGGCAGGCGAGGGCAAGACGACCACCACCGTGGGACTAACCCAGGCCCTTGGCCGCCTGGGACGCCGGGTGACGGCCACCCTCAGGGAGCCTTCCCTTGGCCCCATATTCGGCATAAAGGGCGGCGGCACCGGCGGCGGCGCGGCCCAGGTTGTGCCTGAGGATGAGATCAACATCCACTTCACCGGAGACGCCCACGCCGTGGCTTCCGCGCACAACCTGCTGGCAGCCTTGACGGACAACGCCTCCCGCACCGGCAGGGTAGACGGCCTCCTGCCCCGCGGCATCACCTGGAGGCGGGTGGTGGACGTGGAGGACCGGGCGCTGCGCTCCGTAGTCATCGGCCTGGGGGGTGGCGCAAACGCGCCCCTCAGGGAGTCCGGCTTTGACATCGTTACCGCGTCGGAGGTCATGGCAATCCTTGCCCTCGCCTCCGGCCTGGACGACCTCAGGCAGCGGCTGTCCAGGATAGTCGTTGGCTTCACCCTGGACGGGCGGCCCGTGACCGCGGAGGACGTGGGAGCCGTCGGCTCCATGATGTCGCTGCTCCGCCACGCCATCCAGCCGAACCTCGTACAGACGCTGGAGGGACAGCCGGTGCTGGTGCATGCGGGCCCCTTCGGCAACATCGCTCACGGCTGCAACTCCGTGGTCGCCGACCGACTCGCCCTTGTCCACAGCGACTACGTCATCACGGAGGCCGGTTTCGGCGCCGACCTGGGCTTCGAGAAGTTCATGCACATCAAGGCCCGCTTCAACAACCTGGAGCCGGACGCGGTGGTGCTGGTGACCACCGTGCGGGCCGTCAAGTCCCACGGCGGCGTGCGGCTCAGGGAGCTGGACAGCCCCAATGAGGAGGCGGTGGAGGAGGGCATGGCAAACGTGGAGCACCTGGTGGGCGTCATCCGCTCCTTCGGGTTGCCCGTTGTGGTTGCGATAAACCGATTCCCCACCGATACGCCCGGCGAGGTGTCGATAGTGAAGGCGCGCTCGGAGGCCGCGGGCGCGCAGGCGGCTGTGGAGAGCGACGTCTTCGGGCGCGGCGGTGAGGGCGGCATCGATCTGGCGCACGCTGTCATGGAAGCGACCGGCGGCCCCAAGCCCAGGGTGAGCTACCTCTACCCCCTTGAGGCAACCATCGAGGAGAAGGTGCTGGCCCTGGCGCGGAACGTGTACTGCACCGACGAGGTTGTCTGGACGCCGGAGGCCAGGCGTCGTATGCGGACCTTCGCCAGTCACGGCTGGGGCAGCCTGCCGGTGTGCATGGCCAAGACCCACCTGTCCATCTCGGACGACCCCGCTCTCAAGGGCAAGCCGTCCGGCTACGTGTTTGACGTTACCGACGTAAGGGCATCTGTGGGCGCGGGCTTCATATACCCCGTCTCCGGCTCCATAGTGACAATGCCCGGCCTGCCCAACTCCCCTCGCGCCCTGGACGTTGACGACGGGGGCAACATCCTGGGGCTGTAGCAGGGCGGGTTCAATGCACCCCCATCTCAATCTTCCCCCTCGAGGGGGAAGAGGTTTTGGAGCTTAGCAAACTGTTCGCGCAATATCCCTTCCCCAGCTAGCGGGGGAAGGTCAGGATGGGGGCTAACACAACCGCTCCTCCTCTTGCCCAATGGGTTACAATGGGCTGACCACAATGTCGTGGAGCGGCCATTCCCAAAAGCACAGCGCGGAGGTGAGCTATGGGTCGACTTGAAGGCCAGGTGGCCATCGTCACAGGCGGAGCGCAGGGCATCGGGGGCGCGGCGTCGAGGCGGCTGGCTGAGGAGGGGGCGAAGGTGCTCATCGCCGACATAGACGTGAGCGCGTCGGAGGCCAACGTCGAGACCATACGCGCCGCGGGCGGCGTCGCCGAGAGCCTGCGGGCCGACCTGGGCGTCCACGACGACATCAAGGCCATGATCGACAGGGCTACGCAGCTTTGGGGCAGGCTGGACATCCTGGTCAACAACGCCTACAGCCCAGCGCACGGCGGTGGGCAAGGCGGCGCGCTGGAGGTCACGGAGGAGGCGTGGGACGCCGGCATGGGGCTGCTGGTGAAGTCCATCTTCCTGGGTGTCAAGTACGCCGTCCCTGAGATGCGGAAGACGGGGGCCGGCAGCATTGTGAACATCTCCTCAGTGCACGGGCTGCTTATGGCGGAGGGCAAGCTGGTCTACGAGGCGGGCAAGTCGGCGGTGATAGGCATGACGCGCCAGATGGCCATCGACTACGGGCCGATGGGCATACGGGTCAACGCCATCTGCCCAGGGCACATAGCCACGGAGCGCATCCAGGCCCAGTGGCGCGAGAACCCCACGGGCGAGAAGTTCTTTGAGGACCAGTACCCTCTGAGGAAGTTCGGGCTGCCCGTGGATGTTGCCAACGCCATTGTGTTCCTCTCCTCCGACGAGGCGTCATTCATCACCGGCCACTCGCTGGTTGTGGACGGCGGGCTGACCATCCAGCTCCAGGAGGACTTCGGCGTGCGGCAGGCCAACTACATGCGGGACAACCCGGAAACGCAACTGCCGTACTAGGGTGTGACCGGGTAGTGAAAATACCCCGCGGAAACCACGTCGTGGAGGTCCTGGGTGTCCTCGCTGACGCGTCGCAGGAGTCCCTCCCTGTCCTCCGTATCGGGCCACCCGTAGCGTATCAGTGTGCTCGTGCGCCCTATCAGGCGCTGCGCCGACGCCACGGCACGCTCGTCTATGCCGGGGCCTATGGCGGCCAGCTCCGCCATCGCCCTGTCGATGGTGTAACCCACGGAGTTGGGCAGAAGCGGATCGGCTACCAGGAGGTCCAGCACCCGGCGTGGCTGCACCTCCACGCCGTAGCCGCGGATGTACACCTCAACGGCGTGCTGGATTCGCAGAAGGCTCGTCCATTCGGCCTCCTGGTGCTCGCTGTCCTTGACGTCCAGGGCAATCTGGGTGAGGAGCAAGCCAACGCAAAGCTGCGCCCGCTCTATGTAGCGGCCAAGCTGCATGAAGCTCCAGCCAAGGTCGCGGTACATGGTGGTGGCGGCCGTGCCCATGAAGGTGTTTATCTCCGCCGAGGTCTCAGCGTAGAAGCTCTCCGGCGACGTGCGCCAGATGTCATTGATGTCCAGCTTCTGAATGCGAAGGTACGCCAGGTTGAGGAGAATCCACATCTCCCCGCTGATGCAGTGGCGCATCTGGCGGGCGTTCTCCCGACCGAGGTGGAAGCAACGGCGTATTGAGTTGGGGTTGGAGGCCTCAAAGGTGAGGTCGTCGGCGAGCATATAGGAGTCGGCCAGGGTGTACTCGTCGCTGCCAACCATCTCCAGGCTGCCCCTGGGCGGCTGCCGGTCTATGCTCTCGTATATGCGCGCCCAGCCGAAGTGAATCTCCGGCAGGGGCCGGTCCACCAGCGCCTCAGTCTGGAGGCGCAGCAGGCGGCACAGGTGCTCCGCCCGCTCCAGGTATCGACCCATCCAGTAGAGGCCCTCTGCGGTGCGCGCAAGCATGGCTCAGTCCCTCAGCACCCACACGTCCTTGCCGCCGCCGCCCTGGCTTGAGTTGACCACAAGGCTGCCCCTGCGAAGGGCCACGCGGCAGAAGGCGCCGGGTACCAGCCTGTTCTCGCGGCCTTGGAGCACAAAGGGCCGCAGGTCCACGTGGCGCGGCTCGAACCGCCCGTCGACGAGGCACGGCGAGCGGGAGAGGGACAGCACGGGCTGGGATATGAAGCCCGCGGGCTCGGCGCGCAGCACCCTAGCGTAGTCGTCGCGCTCCTGTGGCGTAGCGTGAGGCCCTATTATCATCCCGTATCCCCCCGATTCGCCCACTCGCTTCACCACCAGGTTGTGCAGGTTGTCCAGGGTGTACTCCAGGTCCCGGGGCCGCCGGCATAGGTACGTCTCCACGTTGGCCAGAATCGGCTCCTCGCTGAGGTAGTAGCGCACCATGTCCGGCACGTAGGCGTAGACGCTCTTGTCGTCGGCCACGCCGGTGCCAGGGGCGTTGGCCAGGGCCACGTTGCCGCTCTTGTAGGCGTCCAGCAGGCCGGGCGCGCCCAGCATGGAGTCGGAGCGGAAGACCTGGGGGTCGATGAAGTCGTCGTCCACGCGGCGGTACACGACATCGACCCGCCGCAGTCCCTCAGTCGTGCGCATGTAGACGATGCCGTTGTCCACCAGCAGGTCTCGGCCTTCGACAAGCTCCGCGCCAAGCTCACGGGCCAGGAAGATGTGCTCGTAGAAGGCGGAGTTGTAGACGCCGGGGGTGAGCAGGGCGATGGATGGGTCACGCTTTCCGCCGGGGGCAAGCTCCCGCAGGGTGGCCAGCAGCGTCGAGCCGTAGTGCTCCACCTCCCGCACGCGGGAGCTCCTGTACAGACGGCGCAGGCTGGTCTTGACCGCCTTGCGGTTGGCTATCATGTAGGAGACGCCGGAGGGGACGCGCAGGTTGTCCTCAAGGACGCGAAAGCCGTCGTTGGTGCGAACCACGTCCGTGCCGCAGACAACCGCCCACGCGCCATGGGGCGCGGAGAAGCCGCGCATCTCCGGGCGGTACTGTGGGCACTCCATCACCACGTCCTCCGGGATGACGCCGTCCTTGATAATCTGGCCTCTGTTGTAAACGTCCTCGATGAAGAGGTTGAGGGCCCTGAGCCGCTGGGTCAGCCCCGACTCCAGCACGCGCCAGTCGTCGGCTGAGACGATGCGGGGGATGCTGTCGACCGGGATGATGCGCTCCTCCTCCTCCTCGTCTCCATAGACGGTGAAGGAGATGCCCTCGTTGGAGAAGGAGCGGTTGACGCGCTCCTGGATGCTGACCATCGCCTCAGAGGTGAAGTCCATGAGCGCCTGGTGAAGCTGCCGGGAGTGCTCACGAGGAGCGCCGTCCGGCAGGAACATCTCGTCGTATATGGCGGGGTCTATGCTGTAGTCGTTGAAGTCCACGGCAGCACCTGTGGCATAGCATCATACGACGCTAGCAAGGGGTCTTGGCACATAATAGTGAGTGTGAGGAGCATTGTCCAGCAGCGCTTGCCCGATGTATCCCAGTCGCCCTATTCCCGCTCATGGTGAGCCAGGTCGAACCAGAGCCGGTAGCCAGCGGGAGTAGTCTTGCCCCGCTCACCCTTCGACAAGCTCAGAGCCTGCCCCGTACTTGATACGGGGATGAGCGGTATCCTACAGGATAGCAACCACGCGTCTGGAATAAGTTCCTAGCATGGATCCCCACTCTAGGAAGCCGGCTGCTCCTCCGCCACCGGCGGCTGGGGCCGCTTGGAGGCGTTTATGACAATTGCCCCCAGAACGTAGATACACGCCAGGATGAGGTACACCCCAACGTAGGACCCGGTGACGTCGAACATTATCCCTGCGGCCACCGGACCGCCCATGCTGAACACCATGGATATTGGCCGTCCAACACCGCGTATCGCTCCGATATTTCTGCGCCCGAAGTACCGAGCCCAAAGGAACTCGCTGATGGGAATAGTCCCGCCAAAGCCCAGGCCATACAGGAAAAAGCCCATCCACAGAACCGGGACGCTATCCATGTTGGACGACAGCACCATGAGCAGTACGCCCGTTGCAGACGTACAGAAGGCCGTACCTGCAAGCCTCCGGGGGTCGATCTTCTGCAGGCCATAGCCCCAAACCGCCTTGGCGGTGAGGTTGCCAAAGCCGTTTATCGTCATGCCCGTCGCACCAATGAGGCGGGTGAAGCCGACGCTGCTGGCAAAGGGGATGGCATAGAAGGACACGGTGCCCAGGGCTATGGCGTTCAGTCCGTACCCCACGGTGAGAAGCCAGAAGCCTGGCGTGCGTATCGCCTGGCCGCGTGTGTGGGTCTGGCGGTCGTCGCTGGCTACGGCGGCCCTGGCGCGCTCCGCGCCGGCGCCACTGGATCGACTGATGCCGTCCGGCAGCAGGCCCACGTCCTCCGGCTGCCGGCGCATTATGAAGGCTATGGGAACGATGATCAGGAGGACCACCCCGGCCATGGTCACGTAGCCCGTGCGCCACCCGTAGTTGTCGACCACGGCCGTCATGGAAATGGGCGCGATGATGCCGCCAAGGGAGACGCCTATTGAGCCGATGGCAAGGGCCCACCCCCGGTTCACAACAAACCACTTGGTCACGGTGGCGTTTAGCACAGGCCCTCCGTAGAGGTTGGGGCCCAAGGCGCGGTTTATGGCCTGGAACAGGAAGAAGACGAGGAAGGCGTTCTGCACTGACAGCCCAACCAGGCCAATGGCGCTGAACATGGCCCCGGCCAGCATGAGTCGCCTGGGGCCAATGCGGTCCACCATCGGGCCGATGAAGACCATGGCTATCCCGCCCAGGGCCGTGGCAAGGGATATGGCGGCGGCGAACTGCCACACCTGGATCTGCAGAGCATCGACAAGGGGGTCGAGGAAGACGCCGGAGACCATCTGGCCCGTGCTGGTGGCCATGAACTGCGCCAGAATGACGCCGCCGAGGATGTACCAGCCGTAGTAGATTTTCCGGGCAGGGAGCAGCTTCATACTCCGCCTCCTGGGAGGATTCTAGCACAATTCGCGGTTGCCGACATCGTACTCAGGACGTTTTTGCCCTGTTGCCAAATACGACCAAGCCCTATAATCCAGGTACGAAACGACCCCAGCCGGAGGCGCAATGCAGAACAAGTACGTCGGCGACATTGGGGACTTTGGCAAGTACGGGCTGCTACGGGAGATATTCGGGCGACCTGAAGAGCCGGGGACAGGCTGCGGGCTGCGCCTGGGAGTCGCGTGGTATCTCAAAGAGGACGATGGTGGTTCCGATGGCAATAAGACAAAGTATCCCAAGCTAAAGGGTTGTGATTCTCATCTCTACGACTTCCTTCAAGATTTGGTAGATTCTCGTAAGCGAAGAGTCTCCGAAGTTGAGCAGAGCAACATCTTACCAACCAACCTGTACCACAGTGTTCCCATTTCCAGCGGCACGCGAATCAGATGGTTCAAGGACGCTCTGGAAGCAACTAAAGATGCGGCAGTCGTATTCGTTGACCCTGATAATGGCATAGCCTCCCCAAATACTCCCGTCGGTAGCCCAAAGCACGTGCTCCCTTACGAGCTTGAGCAATTCTATGAGCGCGGTCAGAGTCTGATCATCTACCATCACTTGGCGCGTACCGATGCTGACAATCTAATAAATGGCCTTGCCGAGGAACTACAAGAGCTTCTAGACCTGCCGTATTTGCCTTGGGCATTACGATATCGCCGGGGAACAGGTAGGGTCTACTTCATTGTCGCTCAAGAACAGCACAAGTCGGAAATTTATGGCACTCTAAAGGAGTTTGAGAAGAAGACGTGCTGGTTCAAGAAACAACCCCGATTCCCACACCCGCACTTCAAGCTGGTCACCTCACCCAAAGACTGAGGCTCCCTACAATCCTGCACCCCTGGCCCAGCGCGCCAGCGCCTTCTCCGGCGACGTTATCTCGTCCAAGGACGTGTAGTAGAAGTCCTGCCAGCCGTGCTCAGGCAAGCCGGTGAACAGCATCAGGTTCAGGGGGTACTGCTCGCTTTCCACAACGCGGCGGAAGTCGTCTCTGAATAAAAAGGTGGGTTTGCCCAGGGCAATGGCCATGCCCAGCTCCACCATAACGCCCTCGTCGGGAGGGACGCCGTTGACCACGGCAAAGATGGCGTCCGATTCCACTACGTCACGGAGGTCCCCCTGCCCAACGCGGTAGGCCCAGCCCTCCGCGAGGAAGTCCACCTGGTTGTTCCGAGCGAATGGCTCCCAAACCTCCAGCCCAAGCTCCTCCAGGGCCTCCACTATCGGGGGAAGCAAAGTGGCCCGCTGCTGGGCGGAGAACCCGTAGGGGTTGGCCAGGTAGATTGTCTTTGTCACGAGGTGTACGCCCGCATACAGCCGGTATGAGTTAGGGAGTTGCCGCTAATGGTCAGGCCCTACGAGACCTCGTTGAGGCGGCCGGTGGCGCAGTCGTAGACGAAGCCGCGTATCTGATCCTTGACGGGTATGAAGGGGCTGGCCTGAATGCGGGCAATGGACTGTCGCACGTCTCCCTCCAGGTCGCCAAAGGCCTCCATCGCAAAGGACGGCCTGAGGCCGGTGTCTGCCTGGATGTCGTCCTTCACGTCGTCGTCCCGGAAGGTCATCATGCCGCAGTCGGAGTGGTGCACCAGCACAATCTCGCGGGTGCCCAACAGCCGCTGTGAGATGACCAGAGAGCGAATCACGTCGTCCGTGACCACGCCACCGGCGTTGCGTATCACGTGGGCGTCACCCTCCTCAAGCCCCAGCAGCTTGTGGGTGTCCAGGCGCGCGTCCATGCAGGCCACAACCGCCATGCCGAGCGCCGGCGGCGCGCCAAGGGCAGCCTTGTCAAAGCCCTGGGCATACTGGGCGTTGTTCTTGAGCACGTCGTCCGTAGCGGTCATCATGCCTCCTTTCAGGAAGAGTGCAAGATACAGATCGATTCTACCCACATCCGCCCGCAAAGTACACAAGGCACACGTCGGCCCTCAACCTGCTGTCGTCCAGAATGACTATCCCGCCTCTGCCTGCGGGACGGCGAAGGCGTGGACGCTGCCGTTCAGAGTCCCCACGTACAACACGCCGTCGGCGACGGTGTAGGACGGGACGCCATCGAAGTAGCCCTTTTGGAAGGACCAGACCTCGTCGCCGGTGGCAGCCACCAGCACTCTCAGGTTGCCATCGGCCGACTCCGCAATGAGGAAGCCGCCGACCACCGTCGGAGAGCGCAGCGCAGAGTCCGTGTCCTCCCAGCTCCAGACGGGAGCGCCGGTGGCCACGTCCAGGGCGTGCAGCGCTTCGGACTCCGTCCTCACGTACACCATGCCCTCAGCAACAACGGGCGTGTCAGTGATGAGGCTGTCCAACGGATAGTACCAGACAAAACTCCCCGTATCCGTGCTCAGGGCGTACAGGTTGTTGTCCGGGGCGAAGTAGTAGACGCCGTCCACGACCACCGCCGGATGGTCGATGGCGGGGAGCATCTCCGTGCCGTAGCTCCATATCTCCTCGCCGGTGGCCTCGTCAATGGCGTAGGCTGTGTTGACGGCCGTCAGGTACACCACTCCATCTACGACTGCGGGCGGAGACTCTGATCCCATGCCAACTCTGAGTATCCAGAGCAGCTCTCCCGTCGAGGCGTCCAGGGCGTAGAACTCGCCGGACGCGCCCGGGGCGTAGAGCCTGCCGTTGGCAACGGTGACGGCGAACTCTGCGCCGTAGGGATAGTACACGCCGGCAACCCACGCCTGCTCGCCCGACGTTGCGTCCAGGGCGTGGACGCCGTAGCCTCCATCACCCATCGCGCCGACGTAGACCAGCCCGCCGCTCACGAAAGGCGAGTATTGCACGCTGCCGCCGGTGTCGTATTCCCAAAGCAGCGCGCCTGTCGCGGAGTCCAGAGCGTACACGTTGTTGTCGTCGGAGCCGACGTACACCACCCCGTCGACCACGACCGGGGTAGACCGCACGATGTCGCCGGTCCCAAAGCTCCAGAGCATCGCGCCGGTGGCGGCGTCCAGAGCGTACACGTTGTTGTCGTCGGAGCCGACGTACACGACGCCGTCTGCCACAGCGGGCGCGTTGACGACAAAGCCGCCCGTCTCAAATCGCCAGAGCGACCCATCGTCCGTAGGCGTAGGGCCGGGGTCCGTGGAGGTTCCAGGATCAGTCCCTTCCACGAGCGCGGCCAGCATATCCGGCGGCAGACAAGCCAGCAGCCCAAAGCCAAACTGCATGGCCGCCCCCTCTGCGGCAGGGTTCGTATCCGGTGTCTGGGAAGTGACAAGGGCCGCCAGGTCCACTTGCATCAGCAGGCCTCGGACGCACTCTTCAGACTCCGGCGCCAGCTCCGGCAATTGCGCAGTGAAGGAGGCCATGAATATTTCGGTGGCCGTCTCCTGGGAGAGGCAGCCGATAACCGACGCCTCCCAGTCATGGGTCTGGTTCGGAACGATTAAAGGAGTCCCCCGCACGGTTGTCAGGAGGTCGTCTCCCAGTTCGCTGCTAATGCACGCCTGCTCCGGCTCGCTGAGCGCATCGATAAGGTCACCCCAGCGCATGTCCGGGCTGATTTCAAGCGCGGGCATCGAGGGCATGGCGTCCGGCTCCGGGGTTGGAGCGACGGTGGGCGCGGTGGTGGGAGTGGCCGTAGGCGCGTGTGTGGCTGTCGGCGGGACGGCCGTGGGCGCGGGCGTACTGGTTGAGGCCGGCGTACTGGTGGGCGAGTCTGTGGGCTCAGGCTGTTCATCGTCGCCGCACGCGGCCACCAGAGCGACAGCCAGTAGACCCACCAGTCCAATCAATGCGAACCTTCTAATCGAATGTCTCATAAGACCCCCCATGCATTCCGCCAACGACTGAAGGCCGTTGCGAAATTCGTTAGTGCGTACCTAGTATTACATAGTAATGAAACGGCGGTCAAGCGAGATTGAGGCGCGATAGCCTCAGAGGGAGACGCGGGTTGGTATAATGAGTGTCGGCTGGTACATAGGAACAAAGCCATGGGGCTTGACATTGTATTCCAATGTAGCTACAATGCTATAACTACGCGAGGGCGAAACTTTGCGCTGGACGTGGGATACGATCAAGAATGAAGCAAACCGCCAAGCGCATGGCATCAGCTTTGAAACCGCCGCACTCGTATTTGATGACCCCGTTTCTGCAACTCGTGAGGACCCATATCCACACGAACAGCGATGGCGCACAATGGGCATGATAGGCACAGTGGTGGTTTTGGTGGTTCACACTTGGCCGGAATCGACTCGGAGACAGGCGATGAGGTTGGGCGTATCATCAGTGCCCGCAAAGCCACCAGCCACGAGAGGAAAGCTTATGAAGAAGAGAGACCTTAATCTCACGAAGGAGCAGGCGGCTGAGGTACGGGCCTTGGAGAGTCTGACCGACGACCAGATTGACACCACTGATATTCCTGAAATTCTTGATTGGTCGGATGCCCGGAGGGGTGTCTTCTACCGGCCCGTGAAGCAGCAGATAACCCTGCGGCTGGACGCTGACGTAGTGGCGTGGTTCAAGATGCACGCCCATCAAGGCAGAGGTTATCAGACGGACATAAACCGCGCCCTCCGGGAGCACGTGGAACGGTACGAGACGGAAGCGCCCAAATAACTGGCCGTTAGGGTAGCCCCGCTCTAATACCGCACCCAGGAGCCCATAGGAGTGACAACCTCGCACGTTGGGCCGCTGGCGTTGCTCAGCTTTCGGTCCAGGGTCAGCAGCGGGCAGCCCAGCGCCTCGGCCAGCGCCACGTACCAGGCGTCGTAGCTGGTCAGGTTGCTTCGTAGCGCCCACACCCGCTCGGCGAAGGGAGCGAAGGGAAACAGCACAATGTCCAACTTCATCAGGTCGGCTTGCGCTGCAGCGGCCTCAAAGCGGGATATCTCTCCGGCCAGCTCCAGCCGCCGCAGGATGTTGGTGGTCTCTGCCAGGGCCAGCTCAGGGCTTGCAATGACATCCCCGGCAACCGCGTACTCCGCCCACCTGCCCTCATCCCCGGAGTTCACCAGGGCCGCCACCAGCACGGAGGCATCTATGACCAGCGTCACTTGCGGTCTGCGTCACGCGCGTCAAGTATGCGGTAAGGCTGCACCCTGGTCTCCGCCACCGCCTTGCGCTCCCGGACTCCCCGTAGCCACGCCTCAATAGAAGGCCGCGAGGCTATGCGCTCCAACTCTCCGCGCAGGAACTCCTGCATGGACTGGCGCTGGAGAGCGGCGCGGGCGGCAAGCTGGTCCCTGACCTCTTCCGGTACGTCTCTTATTGTTATCTGTACTGGCATGGTTGCATTATAGCATCCCTGCCCGCATTATGCAAGCGCGTTAGACGCCAAATGGCATGTCCATATGGACAAAGCGGCCGTCTACCGGGGGCGATTGGTGCGCCTGGTGGCGGTGTCGGCGATGAAGCTGGAGAGGTTCAGGGCGGTGTGAATCAGGCCAATGTGGGAGTAGGCCTGGGGGAAATTGCCAATCTGCCGGTTGGCGGAGGTGTCGAACATCTCTGCGATCAGCCCCACGTGGTTGGTGTGCTTGGTGATAACCTCGTGGAAGTAGTCGAAACCCCGATCAGTCTGGCCGGTGTAGATCAGGTTGCCAATCAGCCAGAAGCTGAGCAGGCTGAAGGCGCCCTCCTCCTGGCCGCCCAGCCCGTCGTCCGTCTCCTCAGGGAGGTATCTCCAGACCAGCGGGCCGTCGGTCAGCTCCCGTTCAATAGCATCCACGTTCTGCCTTATCCGGGGGTCGTCCCGCGGGACCAGACCCAGGAAGGGTATGATCAAATTAGAGGCGTCCAGGGCGTCGTGGCCGTATCTCTGGCGGAAGGCCTGCTTGTTGGGAGTCCATCCTTCGTCCAGGATCTCAGCCCTGATTCTTTCGGCGGTCTCTGCCCATCTATAAGACAGGTTCCTTTCGTCCCTGGCGGCGGCAATGTAGGCGGCGCGGTGGAGTCCCACCCAGCACAGCACCTTGGAGTAGACAAAGTGCTGCATCTCGCCACGCACCTCCCAGACGCCCCGGTCCCTTCGATGCCAGTTTGCCATTATGACCTCGGCCATTGAGTAGACCAGCTCCCAGGCCTCCGGCAGGATGTCGCCCTCAAGAAGGTAGAGGGAGTGGACGGCGATAATGACCTCTCCAAAGACGTCCAGCTGGAGGTGTCTCGCGGCCCCGTTGCCGATGCGGACAGGGCGCGAGTCCTCGTACCCGCTCAGGTGGTCCAGGGTGAACTCCTTGAGCGACGAGTTGGGGCTGATCCCGTAGAGGATTCTGGTCTTCCGGCGCGTCAGCTGGCACTGCTCCAGGAGCCAGTGGAGATACCGGTCGGCGCCGTACACGTCTCCCAGGCGATACAGGATGTCGACGGTGAACGCGGAGTCGCGCAGCCAGGAGTAGCGATAGTCCCAGTTGCGGGAGCCGCCGATGGTCTCCGGCAGGCTCGTGGTAGGCGCGGCGACAATGGCCCCCGTGCGCCTGTACATCATCAGGTGAAGCACAAGGAATGAGCGGACAACGGCGTCCCGCCAGAGGCCGTCGTAGTTCATCCCGGCCACCAGCCCCTGCCAGTAGTGCCTCGTCTGGCTGAGCTTCAGGGGAGTGCGAAGCCGCTCCAGGCTGGTTGGACGTCCGTGGCCGTACACAAGGACAAAGGTGGCGGTGTGTCCCTCGTTGAGGGTGAAGTTGCAGCCGACTCCCCGGTCGTCGAAGGGCAGAGGGATGCTGGCCACCAGGGTCATGGTCTGCCGACCGCCCCTGGCTTCGACGGCGCCGCTGCGCAGCGCACGAAACTCCGGGACAGAGCGTGCGTAGTCGTGTATGGGCTGGAAATCGCAGCGCATCTCAACCCTGCCGGAAATGCAGGTGACTATGCGGTGGATTTCGTGGGAGGCCGCAAAGGAAGTATCCGGATCTTCGTCGTGGTCGCTGACGGGCATGAAGTCGGTGACGGTTACTATGCCCGTGGCCGTGGTGAATGTGGTCTCCAGGATGTTGGTGTCAGGCAGATACTCCTGCTGGGAGTCAAAGTTGGGATCGACGGGGCCAATGCGGAAACGCCCTCCGACCTCCTGGTCAAGAATAGCAGCAAAGACGCTGGGGGAGTCAAAACGCGGGAAGCAACACCAGTCCACAGAGCCGTCCGTACCAACGAGCGCCGCAGACGCCATGTCGCCTATCAGTCCGTAGTTGTACATAGTGGTGAGGTTTGAGGTGACCGATGGCTATCTGGAGTTTACCATTGGAGCGTTGAGTGTGCAAACGAGGCTACGAGAGAAGCCAGGCCCGTATCTTGTCGGTCTCCTTGTTGACACTGGTGGTATGCATATGCCATTGTTGTGAATGTGCTTGAGGTCGCCAATGCGGCATACGCGCGCGAGGCCGCTTACTACGCCATGGCCCTTGGCCTCCCGCTCATTTGGACTCACCCACACGATGCCACCGAACCCCAACAGCCAACAGGAGCCGCCATGACCGACGTCAAACCTATCCCCGACGGCTACACCGCCATCACGCCCTACCTCATCGTTGAGAACGCAGCCGGATTCATCGACTTCCTCACGCAGGCGTTCGGCGTGGTCGAGCATCGGCGCATCCCGATGCCCCAAGGCGGCATAGGCCACGCTGAGGTTGAGATCAATGGCGCAAAGCTCATGCTCGCCGACGCCATGCCGCCCGACTTCCCCGCCAACAGCACGCTGATCCACCTCTACGTCAAGGACGTAGACAGCGCCTACGCCCGCGCCTTGCACGCCGGCGCAACCACCATCACCGAGCCCGCCGACGAGTTCTACGGCGACCGCATTGCGCGAGTCACCGACCCCTTTGGCAATCAGTGGTTCATTGCCAGCCACGTCGAGGATGTGGACCCGGACGAGCTCATGAAGAGGGTGGCCGCTATGGGAGAAAGCTAGAGGCGGAGACGGTCTCACAACGGGCCTCGCCATTGCCAACACGCCCCGAGAACACCGGAGTGGTTGAGGTAGCTGGCCGCGCCTCAGGCAGGCTCTCCCGGCTCGCCGGTGTAGAACGCAGCCGTGCGCCTCGCCGCCTCGTCCGCAGCTTCGGCGTCCGCCCCGGCATCGACCGCCGCCCAGCCCCACGCCTCGCTGCTGCCGGTGATTAGTGCCCTGCCCTCCGCAGAGGTGACAAAGGCCATCTCGTCCGGCATCGGCTCGTCCGGCTGGGCAATGTGCAGCGCGAGTCCCAGGAAGGCCATCTCCCAGCCAACGCCGGTGGCCCCGGGCCCGAAGGTGTCCCAGTGCTCAGAGTGGCGCTGGATGTGGCCCACGGTGAACCGCGCGCCCCCGACCCCCTCCGCCGAGACCTGCGCCTCCACCCAGCTCACGTCTCCTGCAAACTCCCACGTCAGCGCGAAGTGTGAACGCTGCTCGCACACCGTGATCGTGCCGCCCGCGTTACCCTCCAGCTGGTAGCGGCCGCCGAGCCGGAGGTCGCCGGTGACCGGCATGGCCCAGCGCGGAATGCGCTCGGCGTTGGTCACGGCGTCCCACAGGTCCTCGACGGTCGTTTCAAAGCCCCGTGACAAGGTGACTGCGATAGCGGGCTGCCCGTCGCGCTCCGCCGACGACACGGAGCGTTGCACGGCGCGGAGGTGAGTTTCTGCATCAATGCTCATGGCTTCTCCTTGTTTTCTACCCAATAGGGTCTAACACAAGAACACCCGTCTGCTCAAAGTGGCGGACGTTGCGGGTAACTACGGTCAGGCCGTGCTCCAGGGCAGTGGCGGCGATGAGCAGGTCTGCGCCGTCGTGGCCAAGGGTGGCTGAGAGTTGTCCCCATCTCCGCGCCGTAGCTGTGTCTACGGGGAGGATTCGGTCGCTGTACCAAGTGAGCACCCGGTCCAGCCAGGTAGCCAACTCCCGGGCAAAAGACGGGTTGCGCTGTCTCTGCTGCGTGATGCCCCGCTCTACCTCCCCCACCGTGACAACGCTCAGGTACAAGTCCGATGTCCGTTGTGACTCTGCCCAACGAACAACCCTGGGATCTCGGTCACGCCTCCGCAGGGCAGAAAGCACGTCGGTGTCGAGCAGAAACATCAAAAGTCCAACTGCCGTTCAGGAAGGGACAATCGCTCGAACTCCTGGCCATCCTGCGGGATTTCAAGAAGCAGTTCACCCAATGTTGGAGCGTGTGACTTTTCCAAACGGCAGAGCCGGTCGTACTCCGCCGCCGCCAGGACAACCACAGTGGGATGCCCGCGCCGGGTTACTCTCTGTGGTTCACCGGCCAGCGCAGCGTTGACTACGGCGCTGAACTTGTTCTTTGCATCTTGCAGAGGCCATTCACTCATAAGAATCTCCAGCTAGACGTTCTGGCTAGATTATGCGATATATCGTTCCTGGCCGTCAATATAGCCGAAAGGCGACAGCGACAGCGGACGGGAGGGGCGACGGTCGGGACCGGGCTTCGCGATTTATCAGAACCCGTGCCAGCCGCCAATGGCCGCCGCCTGCCGCAGCCAGCTCGCAACCTGCTCCTCGTCAATCTCGCCGTCCTCGTAGATGTGGAGATAGCGGGCGTCCTTGTCCCTAGAGTCGACGGGGGGCAGGGGGTCCAGCTGCTTGCCGTAGAGGAAACACACCTTGATGTACTTCTCAAAGCAGTGGTAGCTGAGGAACCAGCCCTCACCCTCCATGCCGTAAAATGGCGAGTTCCACCTCACAGCCTTGCGCACCTCGGGGAGAGTGCGCACGATGAGCTGGTCCAGGCGGCGACCGGCGTCGCTCTTCCAGCCGGGCATGGCCGCGATGTAGGCCTGCACAGGCGCGTCGCCGTCCGCCTTGGGGATCTGCGGGTTGCCGCCCGACAGGAGCACGGGGCTGCCGTCGGCGCTCCTGGGAAGCTCCTTCCTTGCGGCCTTAGCTGGTTTCTTGGGCGTCTTGCTGGGCATTAGGTTTACTTCAATCTGCGCTTGGCGGGGGAAATAAGACGTTTGTGGGCAGACACTAGAACACGATGGCTAGTGCAGCGTTGGCAGTTGAGTTGAACTTCTCTATTCCCAGTTACAGTACTTGCAAAAACACTATAAGCGAGCTAGGGGCTTCCTTCTCCTAATTGCCAACCTAAACAGCGCACCACTTGATGAATCGGATGCACCAAGTCAATTCTCTTCTCCTCTATCCTTTCGCCCAATGGTATACACCACATTTCGAGAAATCAGTTCGAATGAGGCAATAAGCGGCTCGAGGTCAATTTGCGGCGGCCCGTGTTGGTAGCAGATAGCCACGAGCCCCTTACACTGATAATCATCTAGTTCCATTATCTTCAGCGCGTCACCCATCAGACTTACGTTCCCTCTATACGGGTGTAGAAGATTCTGACTCCAATCTTCAGCTTCGTTGCCATTGTCGCCAAAAGGACGGACAATCTTGAACTCTATGGCCCACGAATCCAAACCTGATTGTTGCTCCGGAGATCTTATGGACATGTCGGGGGTCATGTGGGTCTTAGCAACCACGCTTTCACCAGAAACCCCTCGCCCGGTTAGTCGCTCCGCCACTTGTCTGACCAGTTGACTCTCGCGGAAGGGTCCTATGCCAGGTCTATATCTACTCTGATCAATAGGGCACTCTGCGTCAAAGTCCTTCAATATGTCCGCGATGCTTCTAGTAATGTCGTCAAACTTCACAGGTCGCCTCCCTCTTGTCACATTCCCAATAACCGAGTTCGGAGCCACTAAACTAAAGTAGACCTCTGCATTTATCGCACACCGCAGCGTTGGTGGTCAAGTTGCATCCTTCATTGGACTGTTGGCAACATTAAGTGGGCCGATTTTGCCAATAGACAGAACCATCTTTGACTTTGGCTAGGCGGGTTGTGAGCCTCGGGACCACCACCATGACCGAGAGTCCGAGACTCTCTTCAGGTGGGCCAACGTGTCCTGTACTGCAAACTTTTGGCTGGGAGTTCGCTTTATGCACTCCTGCAAATGGCTGGGGATGTGGTCCCTGCCAGCCTGGGGAATTGCCTCTTGACATGCAATCCTATGGTTGCGTATTATCTGTGTGTATGCACACAGACCTAGTCTTCAATGCACTCGCGGACCCAACACGAAGGTTGATGCTGGACGAGCTCTCTGAGCGCAACGAGCAGACGCTCTACGAGCTCACAGCGCGCTTGATCATGCGGCATGAAGTCGCCATATCCCGACAGGCCCTGGCCAAGCACATTGATCTCCTGGAAAAAGCAGGGCTCGTAAGCTCAGAGAAGCGTGGCAAGTATCGGATGCTTGTCTTCAACGATGAACCCCTCAGGGCTGTCATGGATCGATGGCTCAAATGACACTATGAGAAGAAAAGGAGGCCAGATATGCGAATTACACT
This sequence comes from Dehalococcoidia bacterium, assembly GCA_034422115.1. Classification (GTDB taxonomy): domain Bacteria; phylum Chloroflexota; class Dehalococcoidia; order Lucifugimonadales; family UBA2985; genus DAOUJW01. The sequence goes on from DAOUJW010000022.1 coordinate 71,754, forward strand.
CACCGGCGTTTTCGTAAGTGACCAGGACGAGGCTCTGAGGTTCTACACCGAGACCCTCGGCTTTGTGAAGAAGCATGACGTCCCTGTGGGGGAATTCAAGTGGCTTACCGTCGTCTCGCCCGATGACCCGGATGGGACCGAGCTTCTGCTTGAACCAAATGAAAACCCGGTAGCACAAGAATATCAGAAAGGGCTATTTGACCAAGGCATCCCAGCGGCGTCCTTTAGCGTTATGGACATCCGTGCAGAGTATGAGAAACTGAGGTCACTGGGCGTAGCTTTTACTATGGAGCCAACAGAATTGGCCAACGTCACTATTGCAGTCTTTGACGACACCTGCGGCAACCTGATCCAGATAATGCAGACGTAACTACGATCGACCAGACTGCCCTATTTGGGTCGCGGACGCAGCCTAGTCTGTCAGGCACTTGGTGGGCCAGGGCTGACTGAAAGCAGTACCACGTTTGAGTTGGTGGTGGCTCTTTGAACCAAGCTACTTGAGGAATCCCTTCCAGCCTGAAGACAGGAAGATTCCACAGGCGAGAGATGACTCTCTCATCAGCACCGGCCGAGGTTCACTCAGTAGGTAGGGCAATATTCGTCAGGCATTACCCCGACCAAGCGCTATAACACTGCCGTACGAATTCAGCATGATTACTTACTTACTACCCTGTGCCGTACCTTTCGTCAAACGCCCGCATAGCCTCGCGGAAGCATTCAATTGGTGGGCGTGAGATTCCTCCGCCAATGATGGGATGTCCAAGCTCTTTGTGCGCTATTGCCGTGTCCACCACTGGGAGAACACCCGTCTGAACCACTTTCCGGATATCTATCCCCAGCGCCGGGCCTCTGTTGCCAAGGGCCGGTATCGGGAACTCCGGACTCTCGCCCACGGTGATATCGTACATGGACTGGGTGTAGCTAATAGCCTCCTCAAGGGTCCCACCGACCAGGTTGAGAATCGCCGGGGCGCTGGCCAGCAGAAACCCGCCCAACCCCACCGTCTCGATGATTGCGGAGTCGCCCATATCCCGGCCGGCGTCACTTGGGCCGTACCCGGGCAGAAAGATCCCGTCTAGCGCCTTCGCGGCAGCGACAAACCACTCAGAGTCCAGGCCGCTGACCTGTATGCCGACCTGATAACCGTTCCTCGACATTACCGTCACCACCGTGGAGTACGGAATCCCATTCGCAGCGTCTGTCGCGGCCTTGCAGGAAGCCATCACAAGCCCCATGTACGACAACTCGTGGCTGGAGAAGAATTCCAACGTGCTGAGCAGGTCGTCCTGGGAAACTCCCGCCTTTATCATGGGAGGAACAATTGCATTCGCAAACATAGAGGTCGCTGCAGTGGTTCGGTTGTGCAGCTCATCGCCCATCTGCAGCGCCTTTGTCGTCAACGGCTTCAGTTCCAGACCGCCCATTTGCCTGACGCCCCTGGCGATTGAGGGCGCCCATATCTCTCTCCACATGCACAGCTCGTTGATGGCCTTCTCATCGAACGCGCCGAACTGCTGCCTGTCCTCCACAAGCCGGCAGTAGGCCCTGTTCCCAAAGGCCCGGTTCTCCACGACATAGACAGGCAGTGACTTGGAGATGGTGCCTGCCATGGGGCCGACTGCTGAATGTTGGTGATTGCAATCGAGAGCGATTTCTCCGGTGCTCAGCTGCCGTTCAGCCTCCTCCCTGGAGGAGGCCCAGCCTTCGAACAGGGCCATCGCAATGCAGGCGCCCTTCTGGGCTCCGCTCATGTGATCCCAGTCAACCGGAGGTCCAGAGTGCAGTACCATCCGGTCGGTCAGCCCGGGCACAACGTCACCTGCAGGGCAAACGTCAACCAGGACCGGGTCCGCCCGGTTGATCCGGTCAACCGCTTCGCGGTTTGCCTGTTCTATCCTGTCTTGCACAGTCATTCCACCGTACCTCCAGTCCTCAGAATCCTATGAACCGTCACTCCGGGACTCAAGGGCGGACGCAAGGGCAAACAGAATGCCGTCGTCGAAGGGCGAGGCCACAAACTGGGCGCCAACCGGCAGTCCCCCCGGCGTAAGGCCGCTGGGCACCGACATCGCAGGCACTCCAATGAAGCTCCAGGGAATGCAGTTAGTGGAGAGGATAATCAGGTAGGAGTCCGCCTCTTCCAGCTTTGGAGCCGCGACCTTGGTGGTGGGCATGATGAGAGCGTCAAACCCCGCCAGGTGCGAAAGCATTCGCTCCTGAAACTCGGAGCGGAAGCGTTGCGCGTTAATGTAGTCCATGGCCCTGACCCTGGACGCCTCATCCAACTGCTCGAAGACCGGTCGAGTGTACTGAGACCCTGCATCCGAGAATGAGCGATGGTAGGCGGCGGCCTCACTCCGACTGACGATGAGACCGAGAGACGTTGCCAGGCGATAGTCCTCTGCCGACGGCGTCTCGGTTTCGGTCACCTCCACTCCCAACGAGGTCAGCGCTTCTACGGTCTTGCTGAAGGCCGCAAGAACGTCGGGGTCGACGTCATTCAGGCCGTTGACCGCCAGACCCACTCGCAGCCCGCGTACGTCCCGGTGCAGATAGTCCGTGTAGTCGTCACTGGGCCGGTCCAGGGAAGCGGGGTCCCTGGGGTCAACGCCCTGGAGCGCGTTCATCATGTGCGCAACGTCCTGGGCGGTCTTCCCCTGCAGGCCGGCGTGGTCCATGCTCCAGGAAAGCGTTACTATGCCGTCCGTGGACACCAGCCCGAAGGTCGGCTTGTAACCCACTATGCCACACAGCGCCGCCGGGACGCGAATCGACGCCCTTGTATCGGAGCCAAGGCTCAGCATGCTCATCCCGGTTGCAATGGATATGGCGGAGCCGCCGCTGGAACCGCCGGGGTCTCTGGTTGTATCCCAAGGGTTGCGGCTCTGGGAGGTTGTCACGCCCAGAGCGAATTCGTGTGTATGCACCTTGCCCATCACAATTGCCCCGGCCTCCTTGAGCAGCCGAACCGGAGTGCCGTCATCCTCCGGCATGTATCCCGCAAGGACCTTTGAGCTGGCCGTTGTGGGCATTCCCTTCACGTGCACAATGTCCTTGATGGAAACCGGGATGCCGTGCAAGGGCCCACGCAGGTTTCCCCTCTCCCGCTCACGGTCAAGGGAGCCTGCCTGCTCCAGCAATTCCTCGGAAGGGGCTACGTGGACAAAGGCGTTGAGCTCCTTGTCCCTGGACTCAATTGCAGCCAGCGCCTCCTGGACCAGCTCCGACGCAGAGGTTGTACCCCTTGCCATGCGCTCCGCGGCTTCGGCCAGCGTCCCCTCTTGGGCAGGACCTGGCGTAACTCCAGGCAGGGCCCGAACGTCACGGCGGTTCGCGTCCTCATTCCTCGCCAGGGAGTAGATGAAGGCAGGTCTTCGCGAGAGGCCATCGACCTGATAGGCCTGAAGATCGGCCAGCGCGGCTTGAAAGTCGTCTCGTGCGGACATCAGATGCTCCCTACGTCGTTTTGCCCAGGGCAGCCAGGAACTGCCCGGATTCAGCTACCGCGCCAAAGACCCCACCCTGCATCTTGATCATCTTCAGCGCCGATTCATAGTTCCCTTCGTCGGTAGCGCCGGTACAATCGGAGAGAAGGAGACACTCGTAGCCGCGGTCGTTCCCCTCCCGCATTGTGGTGTGGACGCAGACGTCTGTGGTGATTCCCGTCAGCACCAGGTGGGTAATGCCGCGATTCCGCAGCACCAGATCCAGGTCCGTGGCGGTGAATGCGCCCTTTGTGGGCTTGTCGATAACCATCTCTCCTTCCGCAGGGGCAAGTTCTTCGATAATCTCCCAGCCCTCTTCTCCCCGAATCAGGATCCGTCCACACGGGCCCGGGTCGCCAATACCTGCGCCAATCTGCTTCGACCGCCAGAGCTTGTTGGGCGGGCAGTCGGACAGGTCCGGCTTGTGGCCCTCCCGAGTGTGGATTATGGTGAAGCCCTGTGTTGCGCGGCAGGCCTCAAGCACTTTCCGGGTTGGAGCAACGCCGCGACGGGTGGCGTTTATGTCGTAGCCCATGGTGTCAACGTATCCGCCGGGGCCGCAAAAGTCGTGCTGCCAGTCAATGAGCAGCAGCGCCGTCTTTGCCGGGTTGATGTTTCCGTCATACGGCCAGAGGTAGGGATCAGAGCCAATTACCTGCGCCATAGGCGCCCTCCTTCGTCGGCAATTCGCCGTGCCAGCCCTGAATGAAGGACTGACACGGCGAGCGCCCTAAGATTCACCTGCTAATTTGTGCTTCCTGAGACTCCCTCGACGAGCCAGTCGATGGTCTGCAGCTCTGCGTCGGGGGGCGACTCCCCGTCGGCAATGCGCACAGCGCCGCTCTGGTCGGCTATCGGTCCAAGGAACGGCTGTATGCTTCCGTCCCGCAGACCCTCTACGGTGGCCAGCACCTCCTCCTGGACCTCCATGGGGACGTTTGCGCCAAAGGGCGCCAGCTTGACGAACCCCTCTTCAAGGCCGCCGAAGAAGACGTTGGTCTTGTAGGTGCCATTCTTGATCTCGGTCACCAGCTCGGTGTAGACCGGGCCCCAGTTCCAGACTGCGCCGGACAGCCACCCGTTCGGCGCTGCCGGGCTGGCATCCTGGTGGTAGCCTGTAACGTGGATGTTGGCGCGCTCCGCCGCCGTGGTGATGGTGCCCGTGCAATCCTGGTGCTGGGTGATCACGTCCACCCCGGCGTCCAGCATCGTCTGGGCGGCCGCGGCCTGCTTGGCCGGGTCACACCAGTCGCCAAGCAGCACGAAGGTTGTGCTGACGTCCGGGTTCACGGACGCGGCGCCCAGGTGGAACGCATTTACGTTCAGCAGCGTCTGAGGGATGGGGAAGGCAGCAACGAAGCCAAGCTCGTTGGTCTTGGTGGTGCGCCCTGCAGCTTGTCCCATAGCGTACTCCAGCTGCCAGATGTTGCCGAAATATGCCCCGTAGTTGGGCGTGCTCTCCAGGTCACCCTGGTGCAGGAAGATGATCCCGGGATGCTGCTTCGCAAGCTCCTTGGTCGCATCCGAGTACCCGAAGCTGGTGGCGAATATCACCTTGGCTCCCTGCTGAATCATCCCTTCCATGACCGACTTCACCTGTGCAGTCTCCGGGATGTTCTCAGCGTAGAGAATCTCCACGTCCGGGTGCTGCTTGAGAAGGTACTGGCTACCCTCGTAGGCGGCCTGGTTGTATCCCAGGTCCTGCTGGGAACCGACAAAGATGAAACCGATCTTCAGCTTCTCTCCGTCATCCAGGGGCTTGGCGGCGTCTGCATACTCAGATGCGGCCTGGTTCGTGCTGGTGTCGATGGAGTTCTCGAACACCTTGGCGAACGCAGCGGGCGAGCCTCCGCCCAGGTCGTCGGCGGTGGGAACATAGGCAGCTTTAGTCATCATGGCGACCGGCGTGGACGTGGCGGCTGGGGCGGCTGTTGGGGCAGACGTGGGTGTGGCGGTGGGAGCTTCCTCTCCGCACGCAATAGCCAGCGCCATGACTGAAATCATCGCTACCAGAAGCATGGGAACCTTGGTTTTGAGTTTGCGGTACAAGCTGAATCCTCCTAACGTCAGATGATTTTCAGAACTTTTCTCGTCGGTGAGCAACTTCAACAGGATACGATATCGAATCACCCTCCTTCCTTCAGAACGCGTTTGAGACCCTCCGGCATGGCTCTGAAGGTCGCGCCGGTCCAGATAGCCAGCACGACCAGGGTTGTTATGTAGGGCAACATCTGGAGATAGAACGGCGACACCGGCGCATCGACGGTCTGCAGCTGCAACTCCAGGCCAATGGCCGCGCCGAAGAGGAGCGATCCGGCCATCGCCCTGAGCGGCGTCCACATCCCGAATATAACCAGAGCCACGGCGATGAATCCCCTTCCGGCCGTCATCCCCTCAGACCAGGACTGGGTGAAGGCCAGGGAAAGCTGCGCGCCTCCTATGCCGGCCAGGATTCCGCCAATCGCAATGGCCCCATACTGCACCACAGCGGCGTTACGCCCGGCCGCATAGGCCACCTCCACGCTCTCTCCCACCGCCCTCAGGCTCAGACCCCAGCGCGACCGGAAGAGCACGAACCACAGCGTAGGCCCCAGGGCATAGGCGATGTAGGCAAGTATGTCCTGATGAAAGAGCGCCTCGCCAAGGATGGGAACGCCGGACAGGACTGGAATGGCTATCGGGTCCAGCCCTGCTATGCTGACTCCAACGTACGACCGTCCGGCCCATGACGTAATCCCGATTCCGAGCATGGTGATGGCCAGCCCCGTTGCCAGCTGATTTGCCCTGCGAGTGATAACCATAAACGCGAAAAACAGGCTCAGAGCGCCGCCCGCCAACCCTCCGGCCAGCACCCCGATGGCCTCGCTCTGGGTCTCAGCCGCCGCGATGAAGGCAAAGCAGGCGCCCATGAGCATTGCTCCCTCAACCCCAAGGTTGATCTTGCCGGACCGCTCGGTGATGACCTCTCCGTAAGTGGCGTACATGACCGAGATTCCCGGACCAACGGCGCCGGTGAGCACTCCCTTGATGACCAACCAAAACGTGGTCACTGCCTGGCCGCCGAGCGCTGACCGAACCCCAGGACCATGAACAGGATCAACGCGATGAGAATGTTAGACGCGCCGGACGGGACATCGGCGCTGAACTGAAGCAGGTCTCCACCAACAACCACGAGCGCAAGAAGGAAACTTGAGCCGATCAGAGCGATGGGGTTGTGTCGAGCGAGCCAGCTTGCCAGGAATCCCAGGAATCCCAGGTTGTTGGAAATCTCGGGCCGAAGGTGATGCTGCACGCCGGAAACCTCAATCATGCCCGCGATGCCGGCTATGCCGCCGCCGACCAGCATGGCCAACATCAGGTAACGGCCCACGGGGATGCCCCTTCTCTCCGCTGCGTCAGGGTTGCCGCCAATGGCCCGGATGTTGTACCCCCAGCGAGTCTTGGCGATCACGAAGTACAGAACAACGACGGCAATGGCAGGCAGAACAAATCCCCAGTGGAACCGCGTGCCGCCGATTGCTGGCAGGATGGCGGTAGGGTCGAAGTTGGCGGTGTACGGGTAGCCGAACCCATCCGGGTTCTTCCAGGGGCCAAACACAAACACGTTGACGAGCAGTATGGCTACAAAGTTGAGCAGCAGCGTTGAAATGACCTCGTTAACGCCGCGCCAGTACCGGAGCAGGATAGCCACGCCGGCCCAAGCCCCTCCACCGATGAATCCAGCGAGAATCATGAAAGGAATTGTTACCACCCAGGGCCCGCCGGAAGCGAAGAGCGCCACGCCTGTCGCGAACCACGCTCCAATGTGAAGCTGGCCTTCGCCGCCCACGTTGATCAGGCCCACGCGGGCAGGAAGCGCCGTGGCAAGCCCCGCAAGCACGAAGGGGATCATCCTCACGCCTATCTCGCCCAGCCCTATCCTGCTCCCGAGGGTGCCGTCAAAGACCTTGCCATAGGCGTCCAGGGCGTCGCGGCCCATGACCGCCAGGAACAGGCCGAACAGGCCAATGGCAACAAGAACCAGGCCAATGTTGCGGGCCAGCGTGGGAAGGGCGCCCCCGCTGTTGAGCCACAGGACCGGTGACTGGAGGACAGGCTGTATCATCTCAGTCGTAATCTCAGTCCAAGTGGCCAGTCATCAACATCCCCACCTGGTGCGCGGAGATGTCAGCCGGACGGGACTCACCAACAACCTCTCCACGGTGCATCACCATGAGCCTGTCGCTGATGGCAAACAGCTCATCCAGGTCTTCGGAGACCAGGACAATCGCTGATCCGGCTTCCCTGGCCTTCAGGAGAAGGGCGCGGGTCAGCTCTGCAGTCCTCACATCCAGGCCGCGGGTCGGATAGTATGCGACGAGGACACGCGGGTCTCGGGTCAGCTCCCTGTTGAGCACCACGCGCTGCATATTCCCGCCGGAAAGCGTGCCGACCTCCAGGCCGGGCTCCGGCATGGCTATCGGAAAGGTCGAAAACGAGTCCCCAATACGCTCCCGAATGGCCCCCCAGTCCAGCAATACCTTGCGATTGGCGAAGCTGTGGACCTCTCCCAGCACCATGTTCTCCTCCACCCGCATCTCCGGCACAAGCGCCATGCCGATAGCGTCTTCCGGTATGTATCCGACGCCCGCGTTGAGGATGGTGGAAACCGACCATCCCTCTACGTCACTGCCACTCAGCTTCACGTCGCCGGACTGTTTGCGATGCAGACCCAGAAGGACCTCACCGATCTTCTCCTGTCCGTTGCCGGACACGCCCGCGACGCCCAGAATTTCGCCGGCTTGCACGCTAAAGCTGACCTCCTTGAGGCTGACTCCCTGGTTCCCGTTCTCAGTGGAAACGTTGTTGAACTCCAGCGCAGGCTCAGCATCCACGCACTCGGCTTGATTATCCTCAGTGCGAATGCCCTGAGGTAGCGTGTCGCCAATCATCATGGAAACCAGCTCGTCAATCGTCGTATCCTCCGGCGAAACGGTCCCCACCACCGCGCCATGTCTCAGTACCGTAATCCTGTCTGCCGTCGCCATAACCTCGCGAAGCTTGTGAGTGATGAAGAGGATTGCGTAGCCATCGGCCTTGAGCTCGTCAAAGACCTTGAACAGCCCTTCGACCTCATGGGGCGCAAGGACGCTGGTGGGCTCGTCGCATATAAGCAGTCGGGCGTTCGCTACGATGAGCTTTATCAGCTCCACCTTCTGCCTCTGGCCCATTGAAAGAGACCAGACTCTTGCGCCGGGGTCTATTTCCAGCGCGTACCGGTCCGAGACCTCCTGTATCCGCGCCGCCAGGGCCTTGTGGTTCAGCACCATTCCCTGGTCCGGCCAGAACAGGGCCACGTTTTCCACCACGGTCATGGCGGGAACCAGGGTGAAGTTCTGGAACACCATGCCCACTCCTGCGCGCCTGCTTTCCTGGGGCGACCGGAACCTGGTCTCCTTGCCGTTCATCCGGATAGCGCCCTCGTCAGGCTGGTAGTACCCGTAGATGATCTTCATCAGGGTGCTCTTGCCGGCCCCGTTCTCGCCGAGTATTGCGTGCACCTCACCGGGCCTGACTTCCAGATCAATGCCATCGTTGGCCGTCACGCTCGGAAAGCGCTTCGTGACGCCACGCAGGGATAGCAGCGGCGTTCCTGCCTCCTCACCGACGCAGGGCGCCGAAGTGTCCACAGCGCTTTCCCGGTCCGTTTCTGGAAGAATATCGGTCTGGTCTACATCGATTCTGTTGCGCCAGGGGACAGTAATCATAGCTGGATTTCCTTACGGGATAGGAGTAGATGCAAAGCATAGTAATGGTGAAATGTCTCACTATTGTTACTGAGACGTTACGAGATTGTTACGCGAGCGGCTCTGGTCCCACTTTGTCGTACAAGCGACGGCGGCAAAGAGGACTCATCGAAACGGGGCGCGTCAGGTATGAGTGGATTCTTAAGGCCGTCAGCGGTAGGGGGATTTCTGAAGGGAGCCGAAAAACCCGTGAGAGTGGAGGAGAGGGCGGCTCTCTAAACGGGGCAGACCGCTCAGAGGCAGGCGCGGCGACACCCCATTTGGAAACAGCCGAAGCAGTAGCACGCAAACCATACCTGGACTTGGAGCGCTTAGGAACATCAACCCAAACACCAGACTCCGACGGCCAGGGCGCGAGGGGCAAAGACCGTCCCGGACTGCGCGGGGTACTGCCTTCAGTCAGTTATGGCCGAAAAATGTGGGCCGTCAGGGATTCGAACCCTGGACTCCCGGATTAAAAGTCCGGAGCTCTGCCACTGAGCTAACGGCCCAGGCGGTGTAGGCCGATTCTATATTAGCTATGGTGGATTATCAACAGACTCCCTTGTTGTTGGAGCCTGGAAGGAGAAGTCAAAGGGGGGCCAGTACCTTACAAAGACCTTCCCAACCACGTTATCCAACGGGACAGGGCCCCAGTGACGGGAGTCGCTGCTGCCGTTGCGGTTGTCGCCCATGACAAAGTAGCTGCGGGGCGGCACAAGGGTGGGCGGCAGTCTGCTGAAGTCAAGCTCTTCCAGGTAGGGCTCCTCAAGCGCCTCGCCGTCTATGGAGACGCGGCCCCTGTCCATCGATATGGTCTCACCGGGCAGAGCGATGACCCGTTTCACAAAGTCACGGCTGGGGTCCTGTGGGTACCGGAAGACGATTACGTCGCCGCGCTTGGGCGGGTGGAAGGGAAACAGCTCGGTTTCGTCGTCCCAGATGTCCACAAAGGGCACCAGGCCATCAATGGTCTCAGTGTCAAGGCGCGCGTAGACGAGCTTGTTCACCACAAGCCTGTCCTTGGGAAAAAGGGTGGCCTCCATGCTGGACAGCTCTACCCTGTAGTTGCGCACGCTGACCTGGAGCACCAGGAACATCAGCAGGGCAAGGGCAATGGTCTCCAGCAGGTCTTCCAGGAAACTTCTTGTTGTCGATTGGCGGGTCATTGCGTGCCTCAGGTCTGGCAATTATACCCCTGCCTGCTGACCCGCGCCATTGCGACCAGTGGGTTTGGCGGAGAGGTCGGCTAGGCGTCCGGGCCCTGGCGCGACCCAACGACGCTGACGGAAATGATGTCCACGCCGTGATACTTCTGGTGGCGCACAGACGAGGCGTAGTGGCGCAACAGGCGGAAGGATATGTCACGGCCGTCCGATACGTCCGGGGCTTCTCCCAGGTACGCCATCCGGTCCTCCAGGTTCTCCCCCTCGGACGCCGACACGAACTCCAACTCCGCGCCGCCCGCGCCCGCGCGGGCCGTGACAACCAGCCGCCGCGGCCTGCCCCTCTCCGGGTCGTCTTCCTCCGCCGACAGCAGGCTCAGGACCGTCTCCTCCGCCACCAGCACCAGTCGTTCCGTCGAAGCGGCAGTCCATCCGGCCCTGGACGCGAACCCGCGAAGGAACTCGGTCAGGCCGGGCAGAGCGTCCGAGTCCAGCGTAACCTCCAGTCGCCTGCGCCGGGGGCTTGTCAGCTCTATCAGCACCATCAGGATGACCGCGACAATCGCCCCCGAGGTCATGCCGTTGCCCAGCAGCACGCTTACGAACCCGTCGCCCAGAAGATCGGGGAATATCCAGCCGTTCTGGAAGCCTGCGCCTATCCAGAAGGACAGCCCGACGACTACGGCCTTGCGGTGGTCCACGCCGTCCTGGATGACTATCTTCATCCCCTGCACAAAGAGCATTCCAATGAGGACAATGACGTAGGCGGCGGCTACAGGGGAGGGAATGGCTATCAGCAGGGCCGCGAACTTGGGGAAGAAGGCCACCGCCACAAAGACAACGCCTATGACTACGCCCACACGCCGTGCGCCAATGCCGGTGACCTCAGCAAGGGAGATGCTGGATGAGTAGGTGGTGTTGGGAAGCGTCCCCATGACGCCGGACAGCAGGTTGCCCACGCCGTCGGCGTTGAGAGCGCCCTGCACCACTCGGAAGTCGGTCGCCCGGGGTCTGCGCTGGGAGACCCTCTGAATGGCTACGCCGTCGCCAATGGTCTCTATGGCGCCCACCAGGGTGACGACTATGAAGGCCGGCAGCAGCGCCCAGAACTCCACGCTGGGCGTCACGTCGAACCCCGGCCAGGAGCCAAGGGGCACGCCGACCCAGGGAGCGTCCAGTATCTGCTGCACGTCGTACAGGCCGTAGAACGCGGATACGGCGCAGCCCACGGCTATGCCAATGACCGGCGACCACAGCCGCCAGGCGGGTGGCGCGCGGAGGATAAGCGCTGTCACGGTTGCAAGGGTTGCAATGGCGGCTGCCGGAGCGGCGGCATCGGAGGAGCCTTCAGGCACGTCATGCATCGTTTCGAATACTATCGGCATGACCGTGGCAGCTATCAGCATGATCACGGTGCCGGAGACCACGGGCGTGAATATGCGCCGGAGCAGCGAGAGGCGCGCCGCAAGCAGGAACTGGAACAGCGACGATATGACGACGAGGCTCGCCATTGTGGAGGGGCCGCCCACCACCAGCGCCGCAACGCACACCGCGATGAAGGCCCCGGACGTGCCCATTATCAGCACGTGGCCGGAGCCTATCCGCCCCAGCCGCACGGCCTGGAGCGTGGTGGTGATCCCGCTGACGAGCAGCGCCGCAAACGCGCCCCAGGCTATGTATGAGTCCGGCTGGTCGGCTATCCGGGAAACAATGACCACGGTCAGGACCACCGGGGCCACAATGAGCATTGCCGCCTGGAACCCGGCGCCAATGGTCACAGGATGCGGAGGGATATCGTTTGGCTCGTAGCGGACGGACTCGTTTACATGGGATGAGGCCAAGGGGCACACCTCAGCTATAGTGATTGTTGATGGAGGCTGAGCTGCAAGCTCACTCAGTGCGCAATGGTGATACGGCGTATCACGACTACACACCCAGACGACTCTGAGTTTTTGGACTCATTGGATTATATCAGGCTTCTCAATCAGGTCAATCCCGCTTCCGATAGACCCTGGCTGAATGCCGCTTGTTGGCCGCCCGTCCTGGTGCTACAATATCCGACAAGGACTGGAGCCTTTGGGCTGCCAGTCCTTCACAGGTCTCATTCCCCGATAGCTCAGCGGTAGAGCGGGCGGCTGTTAACCGCTAGGTCGTAGGTTCGAATCCTACTCGGGGAGCCAACGCTTCCGACATTAGGTACTTCTTCCTCGTTGGTTAACACCCTGCTCAGTTCGACCGGCATCGTATACTCAATGCTGACGCTTTGCCTATCAAACTCCACTGTCCTAACAAACGAAGAGAGAAATGACTTGGACTCGAGGAATGACGCACTACTCAGGAGGTCCTGCAGGTCTGATGCTGTCTTTTCTATTGCTGAAGGGTCAAGAGCTCTAATGCCATGTAAGCTATTCTGTTCCTTCGCCTCCTCTTTCCTCTCGTTCAAGTCTCTCTGTTGTTCCCTCAATTCCTTTAATCTTGGGGCTAAATCGTCTATTTCTACCTTTCCGCTCTCCAAAGCGGCGTACAGATTTGCCAGTTTCTGAGCAACGGATATGGACTCCTGTTCCAGACTCTCAAGCTCTCTCTCGGAGCGTCGTCTGTCTACCTTCAGCTCTTCGTTGGTCAACCTTACCAACTGCCTGAGGTTTTCCTTGGTCAGTACGTTCTCTCTGACTCGGTCAACAACGAAGGATTCTAACTTTCTGGCGTTCGTTGCCGGAGCATCACAAGCAGTGCGACCCTTCATAATCCGGTTGTTGCAACTGTAGTAGAGGTACTTGCCGGATTTCCCATTGGTTCCTACTGCAACTGATCCACATCTGGCGCATCGAGCCATTCCGCTTAGAAGGTATTGACTGGCTACCCTCATGGGGTGCTTCATCAATGGTCGCCTTGAAGTCAGCAAGGCCTGCACTCGTTCAAAGGTGTGCCTGTCTACTAGAGGTGAGTGGCAATCAGGAACGCGAATGACCTCCCCGTCAGCCCTCCTCTGCCTGCCAGCCGTATTCCGACTGTACTTGTTCCAAACAAGGGTCCCAACGTAGGCTTCATTCCTCAGAATATGGTTGATACCGGTTGCCCCAAATAGCCTTCCGCTGCGCGTTCTCAATCCCTCTGAGTTTAGGGTATCTGCAATCGCTTTTGCACCCTCTCCGTGAAACGCCATGTCGAACATCCTTGTGACAATGGGCGCCTCACTCTCATTTGGAACGATTCTGTGCTTTGTCACCGATCCGTAAGTCTGCGTATGTCGCCTATAACCAAATGGGGCTGTACCACCATTACGGAATCCTCTCAGAGCGTTTTCTTTCATCCCTCTCACTGTGTCCTGAGACAAGTTTGCCGAGTAGAACTCGTCAATCACTTCAATGATGCCTTCGAGCAAAGACCCCGCTGGACTCTCATCCACCTGCTCATTTATGGACATTACTGAGATCTGTCTGCGCTTAAGCAGGGACTTGTATATGACTGAGTCCTCTCTATTCCGAGCGAACCTCGAAAGCTTCCACACGAGGATCGCGTCGAAGGGCTTTACCTTTCCCTTGGCGGCGGTAATCATCTGCTTAAACGCGGGCCTGTTAACGGACCTTGCACTCTCGGCTTCGTCCATATACTCAGCCACTACATCCCACTCACGCTTAATGGCATAGCTCCTTAGGGCTTTGAGTTGGGCAGGGATTGAGAGATCCTTCTCAGCCTGCCTTTCCGAAGAGACGCGCGCGTATATTGCTACTCTCATAGGACCTCCTTCTCGAATGGTTAAACGCTGTGTATTTCAAGGTTTTTTCTTGATTAGCCAGGGCCTCCAAATCTCGGCGACCATTGGCTGTCATCGCTAGCCCCTCAAATGACCTGGTATGCCTCCGGTATGCGCTGGAAGGCACCTCCCTCAATTTGGGGTCTCAGGACCGACCGGTCTCTGTAGGGGACCGCGACTAGGGCGACCTTGGCCACGCTTTCTCTCCAGAGCACGGGCTTTGCCGCTACTGCGATGTCGTCCGACTTCCACAGGTCGTACCCGCTGACCCTCTCCACATAGAGCGGCGAGCCTGTCCCGAATACGGTGTCCCCAATGGAACCGGGTGCAGGCGGACTGCCGCGCCTTGGCAGTAGACCCCTCAGGCTGGACAGGGGCCTTCTGTTCGTCCTCAGTCTGAACCCTGGGGTTCTCGCCACAACGGTGGCCTTGAGTCCTGTGTGCTCGACCGATTCCGCACGTCTCGGACTCGCCTTCTCCTCCCTTCGCTCGTAAAGCACGGCCAGGAGAGGCTGGTGGAGCATAACCTCAGCCAGACGCAGCGATATGGAGGCGTACGAGCGCCGGTAGAGGCGTTGCAGTGCAACGATGTCGAACCCCGTGGTCTCCGCCACGATGGCGAATAGTCCAGGCTGCACCAGTACGGATGCAGCGAACCTGTCCGCGTCCCTGCACAGCCTCTTGCCAGCGGGATAAGAGGGCGAGGGCTGGATGTCCTGGAGTCTCTCGATGATGATTTCGTAGGTTTCATGCAGTACCGTATGCTCCTGGGCGCCGCTCCACTCGGAGGCGTCGTACTGTATCATATACGGCCCGCGGGCATGGCCAGCGTGGAAGCCTCTGTAGCTTCCTGGCAGTTTTGTGGCGACTGCTACGCCGACACCGGTCCTAGATAGCAACTCCTTGAGGTCGTGCAGACTGGGGATTCCGGAAAGCGAGAAGAACTCCACGAAGAACCGGGCCGTCGAGACCGGCTCGGGTATGGTGGTGGAACGCGCCTCGTCCATCAGCTGCCTGCAGAAATCGTCCATCAGGTCACCGCTCAATCCAGCAACCTCTTTCCCGTCAGACGCTCGTACATCTCGACTATGAATCGCTTGGCCTCTATGTCCAATGGTCCCCTGGGACGCGTTCCGAACCTGAACTCCGGATCCTCCAACACAAACCTATAGGCCCTGTCAACGTCCAGAGGGTCGTTGTTCGTTTGCCCATCCTCGTTGTCCAGATAGCCTGCGCTCCTCATTAGGCGCTTCACGTCGACGCCGTAGAGTGCGGCCAGCCTTCTCAGAACGTTGATTCCGGGTCTGCGCTCTCCCCGCTCGATCTCCGAAAGGTAGGAGTTGGATATTCCGGTCAAGCGGCGCACCTCCCTAAGGCTGGTGTCGCCTCTGAGCCCTTTCAGCAGAGGCCCTATTTGCATTTCTCTGAAGCCGGTGTCCTCATTCATGCCGTTCCCCTATCGTGTATCTATGCCGTCCTAATGCTATAGGACATGCAGCCGAGTTAACTTCTGTCAAATCATTGTCACATCGTAGTAATCAATTGTCAAGTGGAGGTCGATTTCGACCCGTTGGCTATTGCGATTTGTTCCACTATGTTGATACACTGCATTGGCACATCGAACAATGGTTCGGGGGCTATTATACTACCGGAACCGGCCGGCGCGCCACCTCCGGTTTGCGCAAGGGGGTATTTGATGTGAGCAAGAGTAAGAAACTCACTCCGGAGCAGGAGGAGACAAGGATTCACGGCCTGAGGATACTGGCCAGGTTGATTGCCCGTCGTCACCTGGCACTGATGAGAGCAGAGAATGACGATGCCTTTGGGCCTGTGGGCGGACACCCCGCTCCAAGGGTGAAGGAAGAGGACGGTGAGTTCGCCCACGGCCAGTCGATACCTCCGTCGGAGGAAACCGATGAATAGCAGAAACTCCCGCCGACGTGTGAGGCTCAAGGCCCAGGCTCTATGGGAAATCCTCGACAGGCTGAACATGACCCAGAGCGAGTTGGCTCGCAGGGTGGGGATTACGCCTGGGTACCTCTCTCTGCTCGTATGCGGTCGGCGAAGCCCGTCTGCCGCACTCAGGCAAAGGCTGCAGGATGCCCTGGGTGTGGAGGACTTCGACGTGCTCTTTGAAATGGAGGATTGCTGTGCCCGCTAGGAATCTGATTCCGCCCCACCTGACCATGGAGCAGTGCCTGCTGCCGGAGGATTTCCCTCTGCGGCTCAGGCTGCTCAAGGAGAGCGCGGGGCTCACCTGGCAGGGACTGGCATGGTGTCTGGGCGTGGATCCGAGGCAGGTGGAGAGGTGGCGGCGGGGAACGGCGCCATGCGGGGACGCGATGTTCATGCTGTTCCGGCTGGCGGCGCGTGTCCCAGGAGGCCTTCGACTCCTGCTGCCGGAGGACCTCCCCCAGCCAATTGAGAGGTAGCGGCTTTTCTCGAACTACATAACGACAACTACAGGAAGGAGCCTATGGCATGAATACCGAGATAGAAAAGAAGGACTGCGCTTTGGAGGAGTTTCCCCCAGGCTTCCCTGAGCGTCTGGAGAGCTTCCTGGAGCTGACTGGCATGTCTTGGGGGGAGCTTGCGGCGTGTTTGGGAGTTCAGTACGAGAGGGTGATGTCGTGGCGGAAGGGAGCCGAGCCCAGGGGCTCCGCCCTGTCCGACCTGATGAGGCTGGCCAGGCGCGTTCCGGGTGGTATGGACGTGCTGTTTCCTGGTGTGACGGCAACGTTCGGCCTGGAGGATTAGTCCCGTGGGACGTCAGCGTCGAGTGTACCGCCAAGTGAGGAACTCATTCCCGGAGGATTTCCCGGCGAGACTGGTGACATTCAAGGAGCGCTCGGGGCTCTCTTGGCGGTCCCTGGCTCACAAGCTGGGCGTGCAGCCTAAACTCCTCCGGGCATGGCGAAACGGCGTAGTGCCCGGTTCCACTCACCTGTTCCACCTCCTGGCGCTTGCCGACCGGATGGGTTTGATGGACCTCCTGATGTCCCCTGAAGGAGACGCACACGAATTCGGGGAACGCGATGCGGCGGAAGGGATCACGGCTGACCAACTTCACCCCCGATAGGCCTCAAGCGTTTTCGTTGAGGTAGACGCGGGAGGCGCCCCCCGGTCCTTAGTGACCGTTGAACGGCGCCGCGGGCTCCCGCGCATCCACGTGCAGCCACGCGGGACCTAGCGGCCCTACCCGCTCAAGCAATCCCCTGTGGGAAACCCGCAGTGGTACATTTACACCGGACCGTTTCATCGCCTCTCTGGCGACTCTCAGGAAGTGGACCTGAGGAATCTCCTCCTCGAATACGACCAGCACCAAAGGCGGGGAACCGTTATCATCGGTGGGCCGCTGGGAGGAGAAGTATCGAAGGTACGGCGCGATGCGGTCGGTCATGGTCACGGGACGAACTGCCCGGCGTTCCCATTCCAGGAAGAACGACGCTCTACGGCCGTGCCTCTTCAGAAGGCCGAATGCGTCGGGATTGATTGAGCGCACCACCTCGCCGTGACGGAAGTGTCGGGAGGCGCGCCGCGGGGGGTCCAGCTGCAGTACCTCCCAGACCAGAGCCTGGGCCTGGCTGTTAAGAGCCGCCAGGAACCAGTGCACCGCACTGGTATGCTCCAGGTTTCTCAGGAGCTGCCGGCTCCTGCGCCCTGAGACGTTCCGCCATGACAGTCCCAGTTCCCCGTTCTGAGTGGCTGAGCTCCACCTCCGCCTTGCCGCTCCAACGGAGGCGCGATCCCTCCGGGCTAGGAGCGCTATTCCTCGGTCCGTGAGGGCCAGCCGTCGCGCCCCATCCACATCAGGGTTGACGACAAGATCTAGCTTCAGCAGGCGAGACAGGATGCGGGCGAGCATCGATCTCTTCACAACCATCAAGGCTCCCAGGTGGGGAGTGCTGATCCAGGGCCAGTCGGAAACCAGTTCGAGGGCCCGCTTCTCGGCGGGTTTCAGGATCGCGGGGAGCAACCAGGCGGGTGCGTCCACATGAGCCGCGTGGACTTGGAGATCCTCCGGCGATGTCGCTCTGTTCATGGGCTCCTCCTCGACCGGTCCGTAACTGCTGCCCGCATAGGATAGCGCGTTGCGAAGGTCAAACAGCGCCGAGCTGGATGTGGTACACCAGATTGGAGAGTCGGGACCGTAGCGGGCGACTTTCCGTTCCAAGGCAACGAGGACCAGGGAGCGGGACCACGACAGAATCCTGCGGGCGTACCTGAGCCTGGCCTCGTCGGGGGCAACCACCAGAACGGCGGATGGCCGGTTCCCCTGCTTCAGTCGCCAAGCCCGCTTGGAGAAGGCCGTCCTGTCCGACGTGGGACCCTGCCTGACCACAGCGACCGTCCTGCCGTCCCGAAGGGTGATGACGGCGTCCATCGGCTTCGCTCTGAACCACCGGAACCGTATGGGATGCTCGACGTTGGAGACTGCCGAGGCCACCCGGTAGATTACAGCCAAGGCATCCAGCCGCTCCATTAGGATTCGTCTCCACTGGGAGGATACGGGGTGGGAGTGAAGGAGGGAGTCAACGGTGGATTCCGAATACTGGGCAAGATGTGCTATGCCACCGGAGGTCAGGTAGTATCGCCTAGTCGTAGGGAAGAGGTCGGAGGCGTGATGCAAGAAGCCCACTAACCCATCGGCCTCCAACTTCTCGACTGCGGGATATACGGCTCCCCTGGACCAACCGGAGATGTAGACCATCTCCAGCCGGTCTAGAAAGGGCATTTCGGAGAGGAGCTTCAGCAGCTCCGCCCTGCACCTCGCGGGGGACCTCACGACTGCTTCTCCTCGCTGGTTGTCCCCTCCGTAGCAGCTGCCTCCCGGCTCTGGTCCTGATGTGCGCTGTCGCCGCCCTCGGACGAGTTGTGTTTGGTGCGTTGCCTGCGCCTATCGGAGTCGTCGGCGTTCCCGCCCTTCGGGGTCTTGGGAGCCTTGTCTTCGTTCTTCTCGCTCTCGGCCCTCCTACGGAATTCTGCCACCTTCTCGAACCCCTCCGCCTGCTGGCTCCTTATCTCGTCGGCTCCCAGGACGTAGGACGACGTGCCCGCACGGATGTGGTCCGCCATGTCGGGGTCTCCCTCCTCGGGCTTCCTCACCTCCATGGAGAACGCCGGCAATCGCTCCGTGCCAACGGTAGCCCGGACGTAGCAGTGGTGCACGGGGAGGGACGTGATGTCGTCCTCGGTCACTCGGTCCTTGCCCAGTTCCCACACCAGATGACGGGCGTCGGACCCGGAAACCTGGAATACGGCTAGACAACTGACGTTGGCCAGAATGGTGTCCCGCATGGTGCGGGACAGGTCCTCCAGCTTCGCCAGGCTCTGGGTGGCCAGAATGAAGGACGCCCCAAATTTACCCAGCTCGCTGAGCATCGACTCGTAGTCTACGCCGGGCATGGACTGCATCTCGTCCACCACCACAAGGGCGCCCCTCCTCTGCTGAGGGAGCATGCCACCCTGCTCTCTAATCACCGAGTCCACCAGGTTTAGCAGGGAGGAACCCACCAGGGCCGCCACGTCTCTGCCGACCACCCCCTGCGCGGTTGACACCATCAGGATGCCGCCGTCCAGGATGGTTGCCCTAAGATCGATGGTGGAGCGGGGCTGTCCCAGGATGGCCCTAGCCCGCTTGGATGATGCGTAGTAGGAGAGCCGGGTCTGCACCGGGGCCAGGGCCTCTGCCCTGTAGTCCTGGCGCCAGCCGCCGAAGTCCCTGGCCCACCACTCTAGCAGGTAGGGATCGCTCACCTTCTTCAGAACGGTGTTGCGGAAGGGGTCGTTGGAGAGCAGAGGGAGTGCGTCCAAGATGGTGAACTGCTCGTGCTCGTCCGTGGTCGGGTGCGCGTTGGCCTCGTGGAGGGTCTTGATGGCCTGCTCCAGAATGGACTGCATCCTGGGACCCCACTGGTCCCACAGCCCCTTGGCCACACGCACCACGGAGTCCGCGGTGCGGTCCCGGTCTGCGAAGATTCGGGTGTCCAGCAGATTGATGCCAGGGGAGTGAGCCTCGTCGGAGAGGTCTATGAGTCGGACCCTCTTCGCCAGGGACAAGGGCACATGCTCGAGCAGCCCGCCCACCAGATCGGCGTGGGGGTCGACGACCACGATGGCGTCCCCGTCCCTGCCCGCCGCCTTCTCCTTCATCTTGTGGGCGACGATGTGGTGCATCAGGGTGGACTTGCCCATGCGCGTTCGGGCCACGTACAGGTGGTGGCGGCGGAGCAGGTCGTCAGGGAAGCTGATGGGCTTGGGCCTGCCCGCTGTGGTGTCGCCCACGACGGCTCCGTCCCGGACACCCTTGGCCGACGGCATGAGCACCCTCGCCCCGGAGCGTTCCACGAGGGGCGTGTCTTCCCTGGCTCCGGGTGGGTGCCACAGCGATGCGACCTCCCTCACCCCCAGGACACTTCGCCTGCCGAAGAGTCCCGCTCGTGACGGGTGCATCTTCGGGGGGTTGGGGACCACCCTCCGCACCCCGCTCACCTCAAAGCTCGCCCCCGCCGGGTGGTCGTAGTGCCGGTAGGCCGTCGCGACGGGGGCCAGTAGCTGCTCCGCCCGATCCCCGGCAGCCTTCAGGTCGACCCCGGGAAGTATGGCGGTGACCTGTACCTCGGCGTCAAAGGCGATGCGGGAGACCTTCTCCCTAATCAGCAGGGGATCGTAGACCCGGGAGCGGGCCTTCTTCCAGCGCCACCAGCCCCACGCAGCCAAGACCAGTCCGGCAAACGCGCCCGCGCCCAGCAGACCGGCCTTCCACGCCTCCCCCGCCTGCACCCAGAGGTATCCCCTCAATGCGGCCAGTGCGCCCAGACCCAGCGCGGCCATGGTAATGCCGTCAACCTGCAGGGGCCTTGTCTGGTACGTGTATGAGGGGTCCCTCGGCTCGGTCGCGGGCCGCATGTGGGCCCTGACCATGTGGGGCTGGGACCAGTCAGGTCCGAGGGAGCGCAGCAGCAACCGGGTAACTATGCGCTCTCCGTACTTCAGGTTGGAGAGGGCCCCCAGCAGCGCGATGAGGGGGTCGGATCCGGGGTCCAGCAGGTCGTCGTCCCTGAACGCCCTCAAAGGCACGTACTCCGGGCCTCCCGCCCGCAGGGACATGCTCCATGCAACCTCGTTCTCAGCAATAAGGAGTGGGTCGTCCATTGGGTGAATCTCGCTGACGCGGGCCTGGGGATAGTGGGCCGAGATCTGTCCTCGTACCACCTCCCCGTCCAGGCACCGGGCCAGCAGGGTCACTCCCTCGGAATCGCCCGCCAGTTCCAGGGAGAAGGGCTCCGGGACGGCTATGGACTGCAACATGTTCTCCACGCCCAGCATGGTGCGTTCACCCGTCCTCGGTGGAGTTACCGATAGCAGCGTGGGGGGCTTGGTCTTGGTTTCTCCAAAGATTATGTTTGCGAGTTTCGATCTCATGGGTTTGCTCCTTGCCAAAAACCTGATTGAGTAGATTATTAGGGTCGACAGAGATTTCAGTTTTGCCCGCTGTGTGTCCCGGGTTTCCACTCGATGATCTCCGTCTCCTCGGTGGTGGCCTCGATCCGGACCGGGAACCTTCCTCCCCTGGCCAGCAGTAGCCCGTCGCCCCTGGAGCAGGAGAGGAGCCATCGCTGCAGGTCCGGCGGCAGGTCGAAGGCCTCGCCCACCGTGGAGATGGCCGCAGCGTCCTGCTGGAGGAGCAGCTTGAAGGCCGCGTTCTGGAGCAGCGCCCTGCCGGAGTGTCCTGTTATGGTCCTGGAGGAGTCCTCGCTCAGGAGGTCCTGGACGTCCTGGGTGATGAACTGAAGCCCCAGGCGGTGCTTCCTGGCCCGCTTCGCCATGCTCACCATGAAGGCGGCCCCCTCCGGGTGCTGCATGATGCTCCACACCTCGTCCACCACCAGCAGCCTCGGCCTGGGGTCCCTTGCAGCCGCCGCCCACACGGTCTCGGTGCACACCATAGCCGCGGCGGGACGCAGCTCCGGCTCCAGAAGCCTCAGGTCGAATACGGTGACCAGGGCCTCGTTGGACAACAAGTCGTCCCCCTCGTCGGATAGGATGTGCCTGAGGCTGCCCGTGGCGAAGGGACGAAGCAGCCTTGAGAGGTCCTCGTCACCGCCCTCTTGCAGGTGGCTGAAGAATTCTCCGAAACCGGTCCTCTCTCTGGTCTCCGAGTAGAAGGCTGCCAGGGCGTGGTCCAGGGACGCCCGCTTCTGCGCTCCCAGGCTCTCACCCACCATCACCTCAATCAGCCTGCGCAGGCTGCCTATTCGCTGCAGCACCTCCTCTCCGTCCCGCCGGTCGATGACGAAGGGGTTCATCCCCTGCCCCGGGACACCCGGAGACAGCACCCTGCCCCCTGCGGCCCTGGCCATGTCGGCGTACTCCCCCTCAGGATCTATCACGTAGGCCCTCACACCGCGGCAGACCCCCCTGAGCACTCCCAGTTTCGTGGCGAAGGATTTGCCCGACCCGGACCTCGCGAGGACGGCGGTGTTGGCGTTGAGGTGCGTCCCGTCCCAGGGGTCGTACACCACTGGGGAGCAGGCCCGCAGGTCTATTCCGTATAGAGTTCCGCTTCGGGTGTCCAGGTCAGGTGGAGAGAAGGGGAACAGCCTGGCAAGGCTGGAGGTGTCCAGGGTCCGCCAGGTTCCAAGTACGTTGAGGGCCAGGGGTAGGGTGGAGAGCAGTCCCTCCCTCTGCCGGAAGGATAGGGTGTCCAGCTTGCCCAGGGTGGCGGCGAAGTGGCCCCTGGCCCTGCGGGTCATTTCGTCCAGGGTTCTATTGTCCCTGGCGTGGAGCGTGATGGACAGGGAGGAGTGAAAGAGCCTCTCCCTTCCCCTCTGCACCTCGTCCCTGAGCCTTGAGACGTCCTCCAGGGCTATCTCCGCCTCCGGGGACATGGTGCGTCCCCTGTGAAGGGACAGGGACTGGGCGGACTCGAAGCGCACCTTCTGCCACTCGAGGGTGCGGGAGGCCTGCTCCGCGGGAATCGGTCCCAGGTGGAGGGAGACGTCCATAGGCGCGCCCGCCGCCATGAGGCGCTGGAGGAAGCCGGGGGCCAGGGACCTGGGCCACTTTCCCAGGTGCAGGGACCGGGTCAGGTGTCCCCCGATCCTCACGTCCCTACGGTTGACCTCCGCCTCCACACGGTCCTCTCCCTCGATCTCCATTGGGGATCCTCCCAGGGTGGAGGCCGTGACGAACATTCGGAGTTGTCGACCCGCGAGGGGGTGGACGGAGAGTCCTGCCCTGGCCAGCAGTCCGCACAGGTCCTCGGCCTTCTCGTGGTCGCAGACGGCGTAGAAGCGCCGGTCAAGGACGCCGTCCCTGGATTCCATCTCCGCGAGCAGCCTCCTTAGGGACTCCGAGGCCTCCCTGGTCTGCGGGGGCAGACCTCCGGGCTCGTTTTCCCTCAGGGTCTCGGCCAACCGTCCCAGTACGGGAGGGTGCTGGCGCACCAGCAGCTGGACCGGGAAGTCCAGGGCGTTGAGGGCTCCGGCGAAGGCCCCTATCTTGGGTTCGTCGAGCTCCAGTCCCATGAGCTCGCATACGGATAGTTTCACCCCGTCCAGTCTCACTGGGCCGTCCTCCTCAAGGTGGGAGAGAACGAAGAGTTGGGGAAGGGGAAGCGGAGGCCTGGATTCCGGCGGGCCCGGGTTCTCCAGGGTCTTCCTCCCTCCTCGGAGGGGGGACGGGAGTCTGAGTCTGCTGATTTGAGGCAGTTTCTTCAATTCTGCAACCTCCTTTCCGGTGTGGGATCAGGGAATGGGTACGATGCCGCTCAGGAGCGCCAGGGCCGCTATCTTGGCCGACAGGATTAGAACGAGGCCAAGCACGGCTCCCAGGACGGCGGTCCTGGCCCTGCCTCCTCCCCGCTCCTCGCTTCCCTCGGCCATGAGGACGAAGCCCGCCCACACTATGGCGAAGAGACACATCCCCGCGGCGGCGTATGCCATAGCCGTGAGCGCCCCGTCAAATGCCTCCAGCATTGCCGTCTCCTCTGGCGTGGCGCCGAGGAGAGCCAGGGCGGCGCTGAAGAGGAGGATGGCCGCGGCGAAGTCTTTCACCACGGCCTCCACCCGATGAAGCCTAGGACGTAACCCAGGAGGTCGGATGCCTCGTCGTCGGTCAGAGGGGTCTGCTCCGCGGGGTCCGGCTCCTCCTCCTGCTCCGGCAGCTCCAGGGTCTCGAATGGGTCGTCGGAGCCTATGCTCAGAGCCATTGGCAGGGTCTCGATCCGGCCCCTCGCCTGCGGGTTCCGCTCCTCAACCTCAGCGCTGATGTGCTCCGGGTGAACTATGGTCAGAACCACGTCCTGCTGGACGGTCTCGGCGGGTATGGAGAGGTATGCCGATACCTTGCGGCTGGTAGTCGTGCCGTCGTCATGGGTCACCGTGACCCACTCGCTGACCCATCGACCGGTTCCGGTACGCTCCATGCTCACCGTCTGTATGCGTCGCTCGGTCCTCTCAGGGTGGTGGGTGAGGCGCACCAGGGGCGGTACCTCCACCTTGAGTGCCGCATGCACCTGGGTCTCCAGGTCAAGGAAGTGAACGCCTCCGTCCTGCGACACAGGCACGCTGAACCTGGTCTCGCCGTCCGGCGCGAAGTTGGAGCTGGTCGAGATTCTGCCCGCTGTGACAGTGACTCTGCCGGAGATTGCAATCACCGTGGCCTCCATGAAGGCCGTCTCGGTGACGCTCTCGTGCCCTGTCACCGTCTGCAGACCCATCTTCTCCTCCAGCTCAGACACGCACTCTGATTCCAACGTGCCTTCCACCACTCCGGCCCTCCATCCCAGGGATGTTACCCGGAGGTCACACACATCCCCCTCCACTGATGGAAGCGGATACGGCAGACGGTCCTTTTCGAAGGACAGCGCGCCGGCTTGTCCCAGTCCGTCCTCCCACGAGAACGTGAGGGAGGGAGAGTAGCCCGATAGCGGGAGGTCGTAGACTACGCTCTCACCCTGTTCCAGGCGGGAGAAGCCGAAGAAGAGCATCTGAAGTCCCTGCACGCCGCCGTCGGACCTGACCCATAGATCCAGGTCTGCGGCAGCGGTTAGGGTCACCCTAGCCGAGTCTCCCGATACGTGTAGCTCCTCGACGAACAGTCTCCTCCCCGGGACCTGCTCCGGGGGCCTGTAGTCGATCTCGTCCAGCCAGTCCTCCTCGGCCAGCACCGTTCCGGGCGTGAGGAGGAGCGCCAATATGGCCGCGAGCCCCAGGGCCATGCGCCACTGCCTCCTTCGTTTCTTCGCCTCTCTTCCACCCTTGTCCTTCGGCCCCTTCTTCCGGTTCCCGAACCACCTGTGGGGACGGAACGGAATGCGCCCAATCTTCCGCTCCTCCTTACCCTTCCTTCTTCGCAGTCTGCGCAGCGCCCTCCTGCCTATCCTGGCCGCGATCTTCAGTTGCCGGGACTCCCTCTGCGGCAGGGCGGGTGCCTCGCCGCGAAGCAGGTCCGCTACTGTCCCTGAGTAGCGCCGGGGGGCCAGGCCAAACCTCAGCAGGTCGGCCAGCACCGCAGGAAGCCCCCGGCCCCCGATCCTTCCTACGGTGGAGGCGATGCCGAGGACCCCGATGGCGACCGCCAGCACAACCCGCAGCTCGGAGGGCCCCGGGGCGTAGCGGTATGCGCCGTATGCCAGGGCGCACACCGCTGTCACGGCCACTATCTGGGGAAATGTGAACCACAGCAGCACCCGGTCCTCGGCCTGCAGGTGTGTCGGCACTTCGTGCTCTCTCATAACGCTTTCCTCCTTCTATCTTGCTCCGTACTGCCTAGTTGCCATCGGGCGTGGGCGTCGGGGTCGCCGGGCTGGGCAGTTCTGGGGTAACGCTGGGGTCTACCACCTGGTTGATCACCAGCTCCACCACTCCGTAGGCCACCATGGCCAGGATGATCCCCGCGAGGGCGGTCATCATGGCGCTCTTGCCGCGCTCCATCTGGTGGGGCGCTCCCGAGGCCGTCAGGTAGAGGTACGCGCCGTATATGAAGAAGCCCACCCCCACGGTCCCTACCAGTCCCAGAAGCAATCCCACCAGGTTGGATATCGTCTGTGTCAGCTGTTCCACTTTCGTCTCTCCTCTCTCGCTTCACTTGTGATTCCCAGAATGCTGCAGTTATCTCCCACATGCATATTTCACAAAACCGCCCTCAATACACATCCGAGTTGGGAGCCGGTTCCTCGGTCCCTACTCGCCGCCGCTCCTCGGCGTTCCTCCCCCCTGTCCCGACCCCGTCGCCATGCCGGCCATGGAGCGGGCTACGGATGCCGCTGTCCCCAGTCCCGCTCCGCCCCCCACCGCCGCGGCCGCCATGCCCACGGGACCTCCAGCTGCTCCGCCACCCGCCACCATCCCCAGGGTCCTGGCCGACCGCATAAGATTCGCGGGCAGTGACATGCCGAAGTAGAGGGTGTGGAGCCACGAGTCGAATGTGCCTGCGTTGCCCAGCATGGATGGAACCCTCGTGGCCATGTATACGAAGGCGATGGAGAGGAACAGTTTCCAAACCAGGTCCTGTGACGGCTCGAAGGTCGCTATCCCGGCGAACTCCTCCAAGAATCCCAGCCCCAGCGCCAGGGCGATGAGCTGTATGGCCTGCTGGAACACCGTCGTCATAAAGAGCCTGAGCCAGTGCCTCCCCCATCCCGCCGTGTGGGGCAGTATCCACAACCCCAGCGCCACGGGGGCCAGGGCTAGCAGGATGTCTATCAGCGCCAGCCTAAGCACCATCTGGACCAGGACGTACAGGACGAAGAATCCGTAGATGAGGTAGAGCACTGCCACCAGCAGGGCCATTCCAGCGTTGCCGGTCACAACCGCGGTGCTCAGGGTCTCCAGGGTGGACCTCACCAGGTCACCGGGGGTGACTCCCAGGGATGAGGCAATGAATCCCGATACGGCGTCGGCAATGTCGATGACCAGGGCGCACCACCAGAGGGACGCGGCTGCGGCCACAAGTCCCAGGACCAGCCTGGGGACCATCTCCCTCCAGCCTGCCTGGGATCTTCCCAGGTGCTCCTGCACCACCAGGTTCAGTCCCATCCACCCCAGGATCACCACCAGGGCGCCGGATGCCACGGCCCAGACTGCGGCCCAGGCCTGCATCACGAGGGGATGTCCGTAGGTGAGTCCGGGCGGGGTTCCCGTAATGACGTCGTTCATGGCTGTGCATACCTCCTAGCAGTTGTCCGCGTCCTGGCCGGAGGCCCTCTCCACCACTCCGCAGAGGGTCCCGTGTACGCCCTCCACGACCCAACCGGCCAGGGCCCTTGCCCACCGGCTGGGCTCCAGGGCGGCCAGCACCTTGTCCCAGATGTTGCCGGGCTGATGCACTGGGATGACGGCGTGGAAGGTGTGGACCCCGTCTCCGCTCGGGTCGGGGACCAGCACGACCAGCAGGAAGGGCCTCTCCGGGTCCAGGAGATCCTGGCCGCTGAAGGGGTACTCCCAGGTGTATTGCCATCCGTCTCGGAGCTTCCTCTCCCCTCCCTGAACCCGGTAGACGGGGGTGAGCCAGTCGCCGGTGTCGGCGTCCCGGACGCCGTAGTAGAGGGTGTCCAGCTGACGGTCGAAGACCGGCCTGGCAATGAAGAGGCCGTCGCCCTTGCGCTCGACGAAGCCCTCGTCCCGGTTGACCAGAGCCACCTGGCCAGGGGGAGGTGTCTGCGCCAAGACCGCCCCTCCAGCGGATACGGTAGCCAGGACGGTCAGCAGCAAGGCCATTGCCAGCGGGGCCAGCCTTGCCGCGCTCGTCAGCGGCGCTTGGTGGGCGGGAGCGATATGGGTTGGATTCCGGCGTTCCATGGCACTCCTTTCCCCTGTCGAGGGAGTTCGGATTTCGGCAGTGGAGTTTGACGGCTGGGAGAAACCGTGCCTATGGCTTGTGAGGGGGGCTGCGCGGAGGCCCCCCTCAGAGGGCGTTCACACCGGACGGTCTTTCATGGTGTCATGGGGCTGTACAGAGAAATGCGCCGGTGGTGGAGCAGTATGGACGGGTTGTTTCATAGCTGAGTCGCAGGTGGTCGAAGGCTGGGAGTCGCACCGGAGTCATATCCGAGTAAGTAGGCGATTCCACAGCGGGTTCATGTCGCGGAGGACAAACCTAGATACGAAAGTGGACAAAACGCCGGTTGGTATGCCGTATGGAGGTGGACAGTGTCAGCTAGGAAAGTGGACAAAACGCCGGCCCGGGGGAGGACGCCCAAGGTGGAGGAGGATCTGGTGGAGGAGAGCAGCCGGGGACTGGAGGGAAAGCGTGACATGACGTTCATGACGATGCTGAGGGAGTTGGTCGACGAGCACGGGGGACAGAGGACAGCCGAGCTGCTGGAGGTCAGCTACCGGAGCGTATCAAGGGCGTTCGAGGCCGGACGGCCAAACCGGAGGCTCAGGGATGCCCTGGCGATGCACCTTCTCATGGGAGGAGGAGCGGCTGCAGCCAGGCAGAGAGAGATTGTCCAGACCCTTCAGCAACGCCTGGATGCCCTGGAATCGAAGATGGGAGGAGCGGAGAGCAGAGTCGATGGCCTCGTGGAGACTATTCAGGACGAACTGAGGCAACTGCGTGAGGCCCTGCAGGAGCAGTCGGAAGCCATCAGCCTCTTGGAGCGGAGAACGAGCCGGCGTGAAGCCGGACGGGGAGCGGAGGCGTCAAGCGCCCCGGAGGTGGGCGTGCGACCGACGGGGCCGTCTTCAAGGATCTACCGGGAGCTCGTGACGCTGGAGGCTGAGGCAGGCGAGGAGGATGTGTATGGCGAGGCGGCGTCACTGGTGGTGGAGTGGAGGCTTGTCCGAAAGGAAGTCCTGGCCAGTGGTGGCTTAAGAAGCGCCAAGCAGGCCGTGGAACGCCTGCGGGAGCTGGAGATCGCATTGATCGGGGATTTTGGACTCACCCTGCCTCCGGCGCTTCATCCCTGGGACCGGTTTCAGAAAAGGGATGAACTGGAGAGGCGAACCCGTGCCATGGAAGAGAGTTGTAGAGGGGGGATCGGTGAGCAGGTTATAGGATGGCTGAGGAGAGTCCTCGCCAGTGGATAGGTTCCCAAGGTGCGTCGGAGCGAGCACACTGGAAGGCGTTTCGGTGGCCCTGTCGAACTGGAGTCGTACTGTTGTCGCTCTGGAGTAAGGAATCGCCGCCGAACCCTTGCCAGAGGCTTGCGGCCCCGCAATAATTGACTCCATTGTTAGGCTTTTTCCAGGGATTCCTGCCGAGAAACCTGGAGGGTCCGGTCCCCGACCCGGGACAGGCCGCATTGGATCGAGCGTTGCTCTCCGAACGGTCTCCCATGAGGGACAGGCGCTTTCGGCTGCGTGATGCGGTGTAGGGGTTGAGCGCTGCTCCCCCGAGTGCCGCCTCGAAAGCCGGGATGTCCCGTACTCGATACGGGAAAGGTACAGGTCGGAGTGCCAGCCGCGCTTCGACGGGTTCAACATGACTGCGGACGGGCCTTCTGAATCCTGCCCGCAGCTTCAACGTGCGCTGGACTGCCCACCTGAAGCAGGCCGGCCGCCTCACGCCACGCAGCTTGCCACGGTCCCTTCGTCTTCACCGAGACTGGGCCGGGCTGCGTCCGTTTCCCATCGATTCGATCCCCCTTTCCCAGGACTCCCCCACCTGCTGTCAGGCTCTTGATCCTGGGATAGGCGCGCGCGTTTCGCTACCCACTTCATGCCCGGTCCGGGGATCCGGTATTGGGCGACATATCACTCAACTAGGAGGTGCGACTTTACGAAAGGACGAGAACACACAAGGGGGACAAACGGAACCATCGGAGGCTACCAAACATAGATTGGCAAGGAGGATACGATGACCACACTGGCAAAGAGCAACGAGACACTGGCCCGGGAAGACTGCCACGACCGGCGGCTGGAGCAGCTGGTGGACAGGGTATTGGAGTGCCTGTACATCAGGCAGTCTGGGATTCGGCAGGTGGCGAGGTCTGTTCACGATGCGCGCAAGCGGCGACAGTCCGGCGACCTTGACGGAGCGCTGAGGGCCATGGCCGAGCTGGATGTGACGGATGCGTCCAGGGGCGAGGTGCGCTGGGCCTACACCGAGTGGCTGGACATAGCCAGGCGACGCTTCCGAGGCTGCAACGCCCTGCTCTACTCCCAGGGCCCGGGGCGGGCGGCCGTGCTGCTGAGGAGGGGCGACGGGACACTGGAGGTTGCGGCGACGCTGGGGATGCGCTGGCGCCTGGGAAAGGTACTGTCCCGACGCAGCCTGCGCGGGTTGCGACCCCTGGAGGGCAACCCGTCATGCTAGCGGGCGGCGTCCAGGTGGACCTGGACGAGCTGAAGGCCCGCCACTCCCTGGGGGACGTGGTGGAGGCGGCCGGCGTGCGCCTGAGAGGCGGGGGCAGGGTCCGTCAGGGCCAGTGTCCCTTTCACGAGGAGACGGAGGGAAGCTTCACCGTGTACGCTGACACGGAGAGGTTCTACTGCTTCGGTTGCGGGGCTTCAGGCGACGTGCTTGACTTCGTGCAGCGCACCGAGGGGCTGACACTCCCGGAGGCCATACAGCGATTGGGCGGGCGCCCCGCGGCGCTCCCCACGCTCCATGCCCGGCCCGGTAGGACGGCCCGGCCCCGCCGCACGGCGGGTGCGGCCATGGAAAGGCCGGACTCGGCGCTGCTCACGACGGCGGCGCGGTACTACGCAGGGCAGTTGAAGCGCAGCCCACCGGCGCTGGAGTACTTGGCATCTAGGGGGGTCTCGAGGGACGCCGCAGCTAGGCTGGGGCTTGGATACGCTCCCGGTCGGGGCATCGGCGAGGTACTGGAAACCGACGGTTTCGACGAGTCCAGGATAAGGGCGTCGGGGCTGCTCCTGGAAGGTGGAAGCGAGCGTTTCGCCGGCATGGTTGTGGTCCCGGAGGTCGTGCAGGGCCGGGTAGCTTGGCTCACGGGGCGGGCGGTTGGCCCAGGGAGGTCTCCCAGGTTCCAGGCGCTGCCTGGTTACAAACCCGTCCTGGGCATCGGAAGACTCCGCCCTTATCCACCCTGGACTGTGCTCACAGAGGGGGTGTTCGACTGGCTAACCCTCGCCGGCTGGGGAATTCCGGGCTGCGCCTCCCTGGGAACCCAGAGGATGGAACGCATCGCCGACTCCCTGAGGGCCTGCCCCAGGGTGTTCATCGCCCTGGACTCTGATGAGCCCGGCCGGGCTGCGACGGCCCGGCTGGCAACCCTGCTCGGACGCAGGGCGGCGGTCGTTAAACTGCCCCTAGGCCACGGCGACGTGGCTGACCTGGCCGCCACTCCACGGGGTCGGTCCCTATTCTTGCGCTCCATTAGGGAGGCTTCCTTAAGCGCACGTCAGGTGGCCTCCCGCTAGCGCCGCTTTCGAATCCGCCCGCCCCGGCGGGACCCCCACCAATCCCCGACTACCAGGCGCTCTCGAACCGCCTGGAACCCCCTGGGTTTTCAATCCCTAGACATCTCAACTAGCTCAACTAGGAGGTGAGGTATGCCCGTAAACCGCCGTTGCCGGCCAGAGCAAGTCCGCGCTGACGGGCAACGCACACGGGCTTTCCGCTTGGCAAGCCCGAATAGCCACCAGATGACAGTCACTACAAATAAGAACTATGAAGGAGAGACGACATGATGCAGTCAGTTAACGGCAGCGAAGCTCACAAGGAGAATCGGTCCACGGAGATGGAGACCATGTCCGGCAAGGAGATGTCCCTCTTCTGGGACAGCCTCCCACCCGCGGTGACGGAGACCCTCTCACAGCCCCTGGACCCCGGCCTGGTTTCAGAGCGCAAGGGGCGGGCGGGCCGCTCCTACTCCTACATCGAGGGCCACTCCGCCATAGACCAGGCCAACAGGATATTCGGGTACGGCGGGTGGGGCTACGAGCTCGTGGGAGAGGTGGCCCTGAGGGAGGTAGAGAACACGGACAAGAGGACGGGAGAGGTCCAGAGCATCCGGGTCTACTGCGCCAAGGTCAGGGTCAACGTTCCAGGGGCGCTGCCCAGGACGGACGTGGGTTTCCACGCGGTGGTGGAGGACACCGCCGAGGGCCACGAGACCGCCTACAAGGGGGCCGTGACCGACGGGATGAAGAGGGCTCTTCGGAGCTTCGGAGACCAGTTCGGCAACTCCCTTTACGGCGACAGCACCGACTCCCCCGCGGCGGGCGCGGGTCAGCCCCGTGCATCGAGGGAGGGCAAGGCACTGGCGCCCTCCCTCCGCAAGACGATTGTGGACCTCGGGAAGTCCCAGGGCTTCGACGAGAATCAGGTGAGGGTGGCCGTCAAGAGGAAGATGGGCAAGGACATAGAGAGGCTGTCCGCCGAGGATCTGACGACCCTGCTGGAGGCGGCGGTCGGCAAGATGCAGCAGGCCCCCGGGGAAGCAAGCGAAGCGGCATGACCCTGGCTCAGGAGCCATGCACGCCAGCAGCAACGGGGCCGTCCCTAGCCGGACGGCCCCGTTCTCGTTCAACAGAGCACACACAAACTCAGATTAGGAGACGACACATGACAGCAAAGACACAGCCGATGACCGAGCGGGTTGAGGAGGACCTCGCCATCCTCTGGTTCCAGATGGACAGGCTCGGAAACTCCCGCTTCCAGCAGGAGATCGAGGAGGTCAGCGACCTGTTCCCGGTTCAGGAGGACAGCCCAGAGGGACGGCGGGTATTGGAGAGGGCCCACGACATCTTCCGGCGCGTGCGCCGGGAGTATCCGGCGGAGGTACTGGGACGCATGGGAATGGAGCCCGTTGGGTGCCCCCACTGCATCCCGCCGGACAGGAGGGAGTGACGTGACGGAGACTAGGAGCAGGCCCAGGTCCCTTCCGGGGACCACGACCAGGCTGGAAACGGCCCACGGCAGCCTCTACGTCACGGTGTCCGTGGACGAGGAGGGCCGCCCATTCGAGGTGTTCGGGAGACTGGGCAAGGGGGGCAGCTTCGAGTACGGGGTGACTGAGCTGGCATGCCGGCTCATCTCCCTTCACATGAGGAGGGGCACCCCCCTGGAGGAGGTCATCCGCCAGTGCGCGGGCATCCAGGAGATGCAGCCCTGGCCTAACGTGATGCCTGACGGGACCACGGCGTGGGTGCTCGGCTTGGGAGACGGCATAGCCCACGCGCTCAGGAGCATGGCAGGCCAGGGCCAGGTCGGCAGTGGAAGCGATGCGGATGCCGGAGTTGGGGCCAATGCAGAGACTGCGGCCTGAGGACTGAGACGGGCGACCGCAACCAACACAGCGGGGCCGTTCCTTAGCGGCTCCCTCTTATCCGCAGAAACGCACATCGAACATTAAGCAAGGAGGACAGAACATGAACCGGAATGGAGTGGACCAAACGAGCGGTGGGGATGACGGGTACTCCCGCCCCAAGGCCAGGTTCGACGGGGAGGGGGTGCTGGAGGTGCGGGCCTCCGCCGCCGGGGACTGCCGGCGGGCCCTGTGGTACGAGGCCACGGAGAGGGAGGTCAGCAACCCGCCGACCGGGGAAACCCTCACCCTGCTGGAGGCGGGCAACGCCCTGGAGCCGGTGGTGCTCCGGGCCATGGGGAGGTCGGGCTGGGAGCTGGCTCCCGCCGACTCCGAAGACCCCGAACGTGTATCCCTCCAGATAGCCCACAACCTGAGGGTGACGGGCCACCCCGACGCCACCGGGAGGATGCCCCTCTTCGAGGGTGAGGAGATGGTGGTGGAGGTGAAGACCAGGGGGCCGGAGGCACACAAACGGTGGCAGGTGCTGGGAGCGGAACGCAGCCACCCGGAGTCGGTGGCCCAGGCGGCCCTCTACACCTACGGGACTTTCGGTGAGCCAAGGGACGCCGTGATGGCGGTCATGGACACGGCCACAAGGACCTGGGACTACGAGATAGTCCCAGCGTCCAGGATCGGGGACGCCTTTCACGGGGCCAAGGCGAGGCTCTATGCCCTATCCGAGAACTACGCCCTACACGGGGCGGACCCAGAGGCTCTGCCCGACAGGGATTTCACCGCAGGACACTGGCGCTGCAACTCCTGCCCATACCTCAACACCTGCCTCCCGGGGATGCAGGAGACGGAGGGCGGCGCTGGTGAACCCGCAGATGACGAGAGAAAGGAGGTGAGCATGGAGGAGGCCAGGGCGGCCGCGCACGCCTACGCCAAGGCCAGGGATGCCCTCAGGGAGCCAGAGCAGGCCAGGCGCCAGGCGCTGGACACCCTGCTGGCCTGGATGCGAGGGCGCGGGCAGGACAGGGCCGAACTGGACGGGCACAAGGTAAGCCTCGTGAGGACAACCCGTTACTCGGTGGACCACAAGAAGCTGAACGCCCTGCTGGACCCCAAGACCCGTGCAGGCATAGTTACGGAGCAGTCCTCCGAGCACGTACGGGTCACCCCGTAACGGGTACGGGGCAGGCCATAGTCGCTCTCCAACACGGAGCGCTCAACGGGGTTGGGTCTCTCAACTGAGGCTCGGCCCCGCTTTCACCCCTACAGGCCGTAGGGTCGGCCTAGGCAAGACAGCACATCACACGCATGGAGGAAGGAAATGCCGAGAACCATTAACAGAGTCGAGCTTTTGGGACGGACCGGGGCGGACCCGGAGATGCGCTACACCCAGAATGACACACCCGTCACCCAGCTGAGGCTGGCGACGGACCGCAGGCGGCAGAACGAGGAGACAGTCGCCGACTGGCACAGCGTAGTCTGCTGGGGGAAGCTGGCCGAGGCGGTACACCAGTACGTGGGCAAGGGGGACCGGCTGTACGTGTCGGGGAGGCTGGTGCAGAGCAGCTACGAAACCGAGGACGGGCAGCGGAAGTACCGCACGGAGATACACGCCCAGGAGGTGGTGTTCCTGGACTCCCGCAACGGGAGCAGGGAGAGCGACGGCGGCGGCGACGAGTACGATCCGGACTCCCCCCACCCCTCTAACTGGGCGTGAACGCCATCGACGCCCGACGCGCAGGCGCAAAACGGGGCCGCGTCTCACCGGGAGACGCGGCCCCGCTTTCATCTATACAGGCCGGAAGTCGGCCTGGACAAGACAGCACATCACACGCATGGAGGAAGGATATGCCGAGAACCATCAACAGAGTCGAACTGCTTGGACGGACCGGGGCGGACCCGGAGATGCGCTACACCAAGGGTGACACCCCTGTAACCCAGCTGAGGCTGGCTACGGACCGCAGGCGGCAGAACGAGGAGACAGTCGCCGACTGGCACAGCGTAGTCTGCTGGGGAAAGCTGGCCGAGGCGGTGCACCAGTACGTGGGCAAGGGGGACCGGCTGTACGTGTCGGGGAGGCTGGTGAACAGCAGCTACGAGGGGGAGGATGGGCAGCGGAAGTACCGCACGGAGATACACGCCCAGGAGGTGGTGTTCCTGGACTCCCGCAACGGGAATAGCCAGAGCGACGGCGGGGACGCCGAGGAGGAGACGGACGCCTCACCCTTCTAGCTGGGCGTGAACACATCATAGACGCCCAACGCCCGGGCGCTTCGCGGGGCCGACTCCACATTCGGAATCGGCCCCGCCTCTTGTTTTGGACACAACTGAATACACGGAGGCTTGCCATGAAGAAGGAATCAGACCAGGACAACACCCCCCCAGACCCTCAGGGTGAGCCCGGCAGGGCGCTGCTCACCGCCCTGAGGCGGAACCAGCGCATCCTGGGAGATCTGGCTGCCAGGTACGGGGTCGACACCCAGCCCGGACGCTCCTCGGAGTCCCTGTACGTCTCGGGCCCTGAGGACGTGAGGAATCTCGTTCAGGAGGAGATGGAGCGCCTGGCGCAGGAGCAGGTGCGAGTGCTGCTTCTGGACAGGAGGAACAGGCTACTGGGACAGAGGGTGGTCTACCACGGCAACGTCTACTCCTGCGTGATAAGGGCCGCGGAGGTGTACAGGCCGGCCGTGATAGAGTCGGCGCCCGCCATAATCCTGGTGCACAACCACCCCTCCGGCCTGCCGGAGCCCAGCCCTGAGGACATCGCCATAACCCGGACCATAGTGGAGGCCGGGGAGCTCCTGGACATAGATCTAATGGACCACGTGGTCATCGGCTTCCAGGGGATATTCAGCATGAAGGAAGCGGGCCTCCTGTCCAGGTAGGTGGGAAGGCCCTGTGGGGTGCTCTCATCGGATGCGCCTCCGGCCCGGCTATGCACACATCCCGCCTGGCCACAAGGGAGCGACGGGTCACCTCGGCGCCCGCTGGCGTGTACGCCCGTCAGCGAGGCCGCTCCGCGGTGTACCTCCCTCCCTACGGGACGGGAGGCCATGCCGCCGCGACGACCTGTTCCCCGCTCCTACCCCAGGCCACGGCAAATTCACACAACCACAGAACAGAACGAGGAGACATGAAATGACATCTGCTCAAGTCCTACAACGGACGGAAGACACGGACACACTGGAGACCGACCACATGAGCGAGGAGGCCCAGGAAGGCCACGGCGAAGACACGAGTCAGGACCTCTACACCATAACGGCCGGGGGGTTCTCCGCCACAGTAGACGCCTTCGCCAGGGACCCCGATGCGGAGGGTCTCTGGTTCCTCTCGATGGTGGGGTCCCAGACCGCTCTCAAGGCCATCTGGGCCTCCCTCCTCAAGCAGCCTCCGGAGGCCGCCCACCTCATCCAAGGCGCGGACGGCATGGCCCTATCGGGCGGCTACCTCAGGTGCGTCATTCCCCACCAGACCATCGGGACGTGGACGACGAAGATCGCCCGCCTCCCGGTCTCGGGCGGCTGGCACGCCCTGGTCTACACCAGGAGGGCCGAGTACGCCTTCGAACACGACTCCTTCCTCCTACTGGTCCAGGAGGAGGCGAGGGCCCCCGAGCTGCACCACCGCTTCCTGGACAGGAGGAGTCCCCTGCCGCTGCACGGCTCCTGGGCGGAGTGGCTCTGGAGGCGGGGCCTGGACGCGGGGGAGATAGTCCCCCTCCAGTCGGCGGGCATCTCGGCCTTCAGTTGCAGCCCCGACGGGGAGAGCCTCAGGGAGGACCTCTCCCTGGCGGTGGCGTCGGGCAGGCTTTCCATGCCTACGGAGGCGGACCATGGTGGATAGGATGCTGAACCGGCCCAAGCGGGGAAACAAGCGGAAGCAGAGCCGCAACTTCAGGGCGTGGAAGCGGTTCTGTCCCGACGGGAAGACCTGCCCCTTCTGCCCCCACGACAACACCACCCACCTGAGCACTTCAGGACAGCCCCACTTCTACAGGCCCGCGACACCTGAGGAGATCTCCGACACCTCGGTCATGCTCTACACCCACCGCCTATCCGGTGGTGGCAAGATTCTGGTGAGGCGGATTACGGTGTCCCGCGAGGCGGAGATAATCACGGCCTTCTGCACGGCCTGCGCCCTGGAGATGGACACACCGCAGGTGCTCTGCTTCAAGCGGACCCTGGGGACGGGCGAGGTGGTCGGTTTGAAGGCAACAAACGAAGAGACAACGAAGGGAGAATCGACATGAGACTTTCGGCACAGGCGAAGGGGGGCTTCTACCCCACGCCGGAGAGGGTTGTGGACATGATAGCCAGCCTGGTTGGTACACCGGGTTACTTCAATCGGAACAGGCCGGCCCTGCGCATACTGGACCCCTGCTGCGGCGCCGGTGAGGCCGTCGCTCAGTTTGCAGAGAAGCTGGCAAGCCCATCCAGCGTTCCGGTGGAGACCTTCGGCGTGGAGCTTCACGGAGACCGGGCTGAGGAGGCATCGAAGGTGTTGGACCACTCACTGGCCTCCGACCTGTTCCAGACCTCCATTGCCAACGGGGTCTTCAGCATCCTGTTCCTCAACCCGCCCTATGATTACGATGCTGAAAAGAAACGGGCCGAGCACGCCTTTCTCACCCACTGCACCCGGTACCTTGCGATGGACGGTCTCCTGGTGTTCATCGTGCCAAGGATCAGGCTGGCGGTATCGGCCCGATACCTGGCCTCCCACTACGGGAGGATACGGTGCTGGGCATTCCCGCAGCCGGAGCGGGATGCCTTCGACCAGGTGGCGCTGGTGGGACGCCGCAAGGCGGAGCCGTTCCCGGACCCGGCGGCCGAGTTCCAGGTGCTGGAGTGGGCGGCGGGGGAGCCGGAGACGCTGTACCGGCACGACCGTCCCGTCTACGCCCCTCCCGCAACGCCCGCCGGGGAGGTGCTCTTCACCACCAGGACGGTGGACCCGGCGGCTGCGGCCCTTGAGGCCCGTAGGTCGGGTCTCTGGGTCAGCTCCGAGGTCACCGACTCCCTGTGGCCCGCCCGGGTTCCCAGGACCCGCCCCCTGATGCCCCTGCGACGGGGGCACATGGCCATGCTGGTGGCGGCGGGCTTCCTGGACAACCTGCAGCTGGAGGCGGAGGGCACTCGCATCCTGGTCAAAGGCAGGACGTCCAAGGAGATGGTGCAGGTTGAGGAGACGGAGGAGGCCGAGGTGTACCGGGAGAGGCTGCGCACCACCGTGGTCGCCCTGGACCTGGACGACGGCAACGTGACGGACATCGCCGCCTAGTCCGCCTGAACGCCCCGGATTCGGGGCGGGCTTGCCCTGGCCGGAAGGGCGCAGGGATAGCCGCATCACGAGGCCCCGCCTGTGCCCACGACGGGCTGCGGGGCCTCTCCCATTTCTGGACGCCGGCCGGCATCAGAGCCGTCGGCTATCGCACATTCCCATCGAAAGGAAGGAAAGACGACATGAACCTCGGAGAGTTCATCGATACATACAGAGACTCCATTGCCCAAAGGGTGGTGGAGTCATACCCTCCCCTCTACAGGCCGTCGGAGACCATCATCAGGCTGCCCGGGCTGCTCCGCTCTCCACTGGGGGCACAGGGCGACGCCATACGGGGCGCGGCCCTCTCCCTGCAGGCCAACCGGGGGACGACCGTCGTGGGGGAGATGGGCACTGGCAAGACCTTCATAGCGACCGCCGCGGCCCACGCCGCGGGATTCAGACGGGTGCTGGTGGTCTGCCCTCCCCACCTGACCCGCAAGTGGAAGCGAGAGGTTGAGGAGACGATACCCTACGCAAGGACGGCCATAGTCTCCTCCATCACCGACCTGGAGCGGCTCAGGATGCTCACCGGCTCAGGCCCCCTCTTCGCCGTGATGTCCAGGGAGAGGGCCAAGCTCTCCTATC
Source organism: Dehalococcoidia bacterium (assembly GCA_034422115.1). Lineage (GTDB taxonomy): Bacteria > Chloroflexota > Dehalococcoidia > Lucifugimonadales > UBA2985 > DAOUJW01. The sequence continues at coordinate 111,014 of DAOUJW010000022.1, forward strand.
GGTGGCTTCCCGCCACCGTGGAGCGATGGGCCGTCGCCGACGGCAGGCTCATGCGCGCCGAGGACACCGGGGAGCCCTTCAGGGTTCCCACCTGCCCCGACTGCACGGCCCAGGTGGTGGACAGGGAGGGCGCTCCACTCACGGCCGTGGACCTGTCCCGAAAGAGGAGGTCCTGCGCGGCCTGCGGCTCTCCCCTCTGGAGGGCGGACAACACGGGTCCCAGGAGGTACCCCCTGGCGGACTACGTGAAGCTCAGGATGAAGGGCTTCTTCGACCTCCTCATCGGGGACGAGGTGCACGAGTACAAGGGCCGAGGCTCGGCCCAGGGCATCGCCGCCGGCATCCTCGCCGACGTCTGCGGCAGGTCGCTGACCCTCACGGGAACCCTCCTGGGAGGCTACTCCTCCACCCTCTTCCACCTCCTCTACAGGTTCTCCCCGGCGATCAGGTCGGAGTTCGGACGCTCCGAGGAGCACAGGTGGGTGCAGAGGTACGGCTTCGAGGAGCACACCATCGGCAAGGACGACGACGACTCCGTGGAGGACGGGCGCAACAGCCGCAGGAGGAAGTACAGGAGGGTGGTGAGGGAGAGGCCGGGACTGGCCCCATCCGCCCTCTTCCACCTCATAGGCAACTCCGTGTTCCTCCGGCTCTCCGACGTGGCGTCGGGGCTGCCTCCATACGAGGAGCAGGTGCTGCTTTCGGCAATGGACCGGGAGAAGGACCACACGGGTTTCTCCCAGAGGAGCGCCTACGACAGTGTGTTCACCCACCTGAAGCAGGCCCTGGCCCAGGCCCTCGCCAGGGGTTCCAAGAGGCTCCTGGCCACCTACCTGCAGACCCTCCTGGCATATCCCGACGGCTGCACCAGGGGCGAGACGGTGTTCGACCCCAGGACTGGCGTGCCCATCGTGCAGGTGCCTCCTCTGTCGGAGGAGAGGCTGTACCCCAAGGAGAGGGCTCTGGTCGACCTGGTGGCGGCGGAGAGGATGGAGGGGCGGAGGGTGCTGGTGTACGCCACCCACACCGGGACAAGGGACATCACGGAGAGGATGGAGAACATCCTGACTCGGCACGGGTTCAGGGTGGCGGTGATGAAGGCGGAGGCCGTGGCCCCGGAGCGCAGGGAGGCGTGGGTGGCCGAGAAGGTGAAGCAGGGGGTGGACGCGCTGGTCTGCCACCCAAGGCTGGTGCAGACGGGCCTGGACCTGGTGGACTTCCCCACCATCTGCTGGTACGAGACCGACTATTCTGTATATACAATGAGGCAGGCGTCCAGGAGGTCGTGGCGCATCGGGCAGACCAGGCCGGTGAAGGTGGTGTTCATGGCCTACAGGAACTCCATGCAGGCTGAGGCCCTGAAGCTGGTGGCGAAGAAGCTGCAGAGCTCCCTGGCGGTGGAGGGGGAGCTGCCGGAGGACGGACTGGCCGCCTACGGAGACGACGGGGACGACCTGATGATGGCGCTGGCGAGGAGGATAGTCAATGGGGAGGAGGAGGACCAGGAGCCGGTGGAGGCGGTGTTCGCCAGGGTCAGGGAGTCGGAGGCCGAGGCTGAGGAGATGCTGGTGGACGAAGGCTGGAGGGAGGTGGATGTCGAGCCTGGCGAGGTGGACGCGCGTCGGAGGTGGAGAGGCGGGGACGGGTCCGTCTTGGAGGTGTTCGTGGGCAACGGACGCGGCGACGAGGCTGCGGACCAGTCCTCAGAGGAGCAGGAGGCGCGGCGGACCCTCTTCTCATGGGCGGAGTTCATGGCCGAGGAGCGGACGGAGAGCCGGGGTCAGAAACCCAAGCCCGCTTCCACGTCCCTCTTCGAGTGGGCCCTCGGCGTTGAGGAGGAGAGGGAGGCCCAAACGGTGTCCTGAAAGGGACGCCGCCAGGTAGGAATGTGAACGGACAGCAAAGATCAGAAGGAGATGAGACATGGCGCGAGTATTCGTATACGACGACAGAGAGTTCCCGGACCCGGACCCCGAGATGAGCGTCGACCAGGTGAAGGCGACCCTCGCCGACTTCTACGGGGAGATAGCCAACGCCTCGGTCAAGGAGACCAAGCGCGGCGACGACACGATCTACGAGTTCCAGCGGCGGGTGGGCACCAAGGGCGCTTTCACCCACGCCAGGAGCTGGTGAAGGGAGTCCCATGGATAACCCGACATTCGCGGGTCTGCTGGCGGCAACGCCGCCGGCGGACCTGAGACTGATCGAGCTTGCGGCGGAGCTCACACGGCCCGATGGCTCCTTCGACCTGGACGCCGCGGCCGCAAGACAGCACGAAGTTGAGTTGGCCTGCGTCCAGGCTCAGGACTACGCCGCGGCCACTGGAAGACTCCTGGAGGTGATGAGATGGAAGCTGCGGCCCCGGCGCTCCTGAGCGGGCTTGCGGGACTGCTCCTGCGGCGTCCGCCGTCGCTGCGGGAGCTGGTCACCATTATCGGCCACGCCGACGACTACGCCTGGTTCGCGGGGCTGGTGCGCCGCCTATTCCCCTGTGAGGCGGAGGCGACGCTTTCGGCCCCCGACGTGCGTCAGAGGTTGGAGCGGTTCACACACCTCTTCCAGGAGCGGCACTTCCCCCTCTACGCGCCGTTCCTGGACGTGTACATGGACGAGGGAGACGAGCCGCCCTGGACCTGGCTGCGGAGGGGCGTTCCATTCGAGTTGGCGGGGTTCGGCTACGACGGCCTCCACGAGATGTGGGACGGCTACCGCGACGGCGTCTCGGCGATGGCCCTCCTGGTCAGTCCCCCCGACGTATTCTACGAAGGACCAGAGGGGATGAGGGTGGCCTGGCTGGAGTCGGCCTCCCAGCGCATCCCGAAGGAGACCCTGCTAAGGATACCCGAAGGAGGCGCACCCCTGGAGGACCTGACCGGGATGCTGAAGGGGACCCGGTTCGAAGGGGCGGCGCTGGCCTGCTCATGGGTCTGGGCCGAGACGGGCAACTTCTTCCTCGACCACAACTACGAAGACGGAATGTACGAGGGGTTCGCCGACCCCTGGGAGGACGAGATCATCGCCCAGGGCACGGAGGAGTGGCGGAGGGCCAGCGCCCTCATGGACGCGGTTTCCGATCTGGCCGACTGGCTGGAGGAGGACCTTCCGGGCCGCTTCGCCGAGATGCTGGACTTCGTCCTGGCCCGGCTATCCGAACAAGACCAAGACAAGGAGGTGAACGATGACGAGTGACGCCAATGCGACCGAGTGGTCCCTGCCGGGTCCTGCGGAGGCGGCCAGGGACGACCTGCAGATGCAGATGGAGGTCTACAGCGAGACCATCCTGCTGCGGGGCTTCGAGGGCGACACCAACTGGGTGAGGACCGTCTCGGCGGACGAGATCGCAAGCGCCCTCACCCAGCACCTGGGCTTCTCCTCGGGGCTGCTGCCCAGGGAGGCCCTCTGGTGGGGCCAGGGGGAGACCGGCAGGACGGTGGCCCTCTGGAGACCCCCGCAGGTGTGGCGGGTATCCCTGCAACGGGAGGCGTTCAAGCCTCCCGCCCGGCTCCGGCTTCCCATGCCGGGGCTGGTCTTCGTCTGCTCGCCAGGCCGTGCGCCCTGGGTCTACGCGGCCCTGGAGCGGCCCAACGGCCCCGAGCAGCAGCTCTTCCGGGCGCCCGCCTTCAACGTCTTCCGGGACGGGCGGGTCTGCCCCGGAAGCCACCGGTTCCCTGAGGAGGTGGGACTGATACCGGAGTCCTTCTTCCAGTCCTTCTTCTCCCTTACCGGAGACTCCAGGGACCGCTCGAAGAAGCACCCCGAAAACCTGCAAGCGCTATGGGAGGAGTTGGATGGAAAAGACGAATACCCGGTGGAGGACCTTGTTCCCCAGTGTACGGTGGCCCAGGCGATGGCGGTCTCCGAGGGACGGCGCGGCTACCGCTAGGCCCGCCAACGCCGGACCGGGACCGGTGGGCTACCTCGTCAATCACCCCCGGGGGCTCGCAGGAGTCCAGGGCATCGGCTACGACTACGTTCTCGGATCGGGGGGCGTCTACGTCCAGTCCGAGAGCGCACACCTGACGGCGCGGATAGCGGTTGCGCCCTGCGAGGTGCGCGGCCTCGCTCCCGTGACCGAGAAGGTGCAGCTCACCCACGGCCCCATCCCGGCCCGCCTCTTTGAGGTGGGGCTGCGCTGGTTCCAGGACGACCCGTCCACCGAGCGGTTCTTCGCCGTGGTCTGGGACGGGCGCTCCTACCGGCTGGTGGCGCCCCCGCAGGCCGGGACCGGCACAAGACTCAAGTACGTTCCGCCCCCAGGGGTGGTCGCCGAGTTCCACTCCCACGGTGGCTCGCGGGCCTTCTTCTCGGCCACCGACGACCGGGACGAGCAGGGGTTCAGAGTCTACGGCGTCGTGGGACGCCTCGACGCGATTCAACCCGAGCTGAGCCTGCGGGTCGGGGTCTACGGCCACTTCGCCCCGGTGGACTGGCCGCAGGTGTTCGAGGGGCCGCCGCCGGGCCTCCGGCTCACGGGCGAAGACACCAGCGAAAAGGAGGTAAACGACCAATGCCCTACTACCTGGACAACGCGTTCCTGCTGGACAAGCCCTGGATAACGGTGGTGGGATGCGGCGGGACCGGCGGCTTCGTGGCCGAGGGCCTCTGCCGCCTATTCCAGGGACGGGAGGCCACCATCGTCCTGGTCGACCACGACAGGGTGGAGCCCCACAACCTGCTGCGCCAGAACTTCTACGCCGAGGACGTGGGGAGGTTCAAGAGCCAGGCCCTGGCCGACCGGCTGGCGAGGGCGTACAACCGTCCCATCGGCTACTCGGTCTACCCCTTCCGGGATGAGGAACCCCGCTACCCCGGTATGCCCACCTACGGCAGCAACCTGCTCATCGGCTGCGCCGACAACGCCGAGGCGCGCAGGGTGATGGCCGAGTGCCTGCCTGGGCACCCGGCCCGTTGGCTCATCGACGCGGGCAACGACACCAACTGGGGGCAGGTGCTGGTCGGCAACGTCTCCGGCCAGCTGGACTGGGACGAGCCCGCCTTCGCAGGCGAGACCTGTCACCTGCTGCCCGCGCCCACGCTCCAGCGGCCCGACCTGCTGACGGCGGTCTCGACCAGGCCGCCGGACGTGGACTGCGCAGCCGCCCTCGACCTCACCGACCAGGACCCCACCATCAACCAGATGATGGCGTCCCTGGCGCTACAGGTGGTCCGCCGCATGGCGGCGGGAACCTGCCCCTTCATGGGCCTCTACCTGGACATGGACCTGGGAACGGTCACCCCGACCTACGCCACGCCGGAGGCGGTGGAGCGAATCATGGGGGCCGGCTCCGGGCCGGAGACCGGGTGAGCGCACGCCGTGAGTGAGCGGCGCCGTTGAACACAATCGGGAGAAGAGACAAGAGAGGAGACACCATGACCACGACAATATGGCAGGACAACCACAGCGGGATTCGCAGGCACAAGCTGATGACCCAGGAGTTGGGGGAGAAGATCCCCGCCCTGGGCGCCAACGAGGACGTCGAGGACTACGACGCCGTCCTCGCCCCGGCCAAGCTGTTCAGCCCCTACAGCGGCTGGACCTGGTACGTCACCGAGTGGGACGCCGAGACGGGACTCTGCTTCGGCCTCGTCGAGGGGTTCGAGACGGAGCTGGGATACTTCGATCTCACCGAGCTGGCTGAGACGACCGCGTTCGGCGGCGTCCCAGCCGTGGAGCGCGACCTGTACTGGGAGCCGAAGACCATCGGCGAGATCAGGGGGCAGGCGCGTTGAGAGGCACAGCTAAGAGAGTGGTAAGCGAGAGAGGATACAAGGAGAGGAGAAACCATGCCTGACGAAGTTGGAACAGAGGCATCTCGCCCGGACTCCGTAAGCGTTGACGATAGTCTCTTCGGAGACATGGCAGACGACTCGGGTGCAGCGGCTGTCGAGGAGGACGATTCCGAGGGTAAGACCGCGCAGGACCAGCAGGGCTCCGACGACGCCGAGAGTCAGGACGGCCCGTCCGACGACCTGAAGGTCGTCGTGTCCATCAAGGGTGGCAGGGCCACTATAGGGGTGCAGCGGCCCTCGGCTGACCCTCACATCGAGTCGTTCGATAACCCGGAACTGACCGGGCTGGCGCAGGAGGTCCTGGCTGTGACCGAAAGGGCGAGGGCCAGGTGGGAGGACGAGCCAAAGCACCCGGCACACGAGAAACCCGCTCCTCCGGCCAAGCGCCGGAACCGGCGTCAGCAGGAGCCGGCGCAGGCTTCAACGGCCGAGGAGGAGGCAGACCAGGAGGAACCGGGGGCTCTGAGGCTCTTCTGAGGGCCGCAGCCGCAGGCCAGATGCCACGTCCCCGGCCCCAATCGGGTGGGCGCTCGGCGTGGAGCTGGAACGAGATGAGGGGACGGTCGGCGCCGGGCGCTGGAGGGCAAACACACGGGAGGACGCCGCACCATAGCGGCGTCCTCCCGTGCACGGCCATGTATGCGGACTTTTTGCTTTTGAACCCGACCGCACAGATCGTGCCATGTGGCTATTGCCAAGGTGACGAATGCTCTCTACCATACCCGACGCCGACCACGGTCGGAATTTCCTGCCTGGAATAGCCTTGAGGATGACGGCCGCTATTGACGTCCCGAGAGAGGCGGTTCAAAGGCTGGAATAACCCGTCTTGGAGGAGCAGAGCATGTCGAAGATCACCCTGGATCAAAACCCGAAAGGGCCTGGCCAGACGGAGGCCATTGCAAGCCTTGTGGAGCAGGGCCTCTCTCCAAGCGAGATAGGCAAGCGGCTGGGTATCGGCCGCGCCCGGGTCGGGCACATAGCGCGCGTCCATAATCTGCCCCTTTCAAACACCATGGCCGCGCGGCCCCCCAGCAGGCGGCAGTCCGACATGTTAGCCTATATCCGGGACTTCACCGCCCGCAACTCGTACCCGCCCACCATCCGAGAAATCACGGGAGGATGCGACCTCAGCAGCACCTCGGTCGCGGACTACAACCTGCTGTGCCTGGAGGAGAAGGGGTATCTGAATCGCATACCCGGCATAGCCCGCGGGATAGTCCTGACTGAACGGAACAGGCCCGAGCCACAACCCGAACCAAGCGACTGACCAAGGCTGCCAGAGGTTCATACGGCTATCCAAGAGGACGCACGCTAACCCCTGGTTTTTGGGACAATTTGGGACCGCTTGGCGCGGCGCTAATGGACTTCCAGAATAACCTCTCCCTCTGAGAGCGCGTCCGGCTTGACAACTAATCAAGCTCCTTGACACCCAAATCCGTCCATTTGTATCGGTCTTTTTTGTTGCCTGGAGTGAGCTGCATTTCTCCGCGATTTCCAGCCTCCGTTGTTGACAGACAGAACGTGCGTTCTGTATGATGCTTTTCTAAATTGTGTGCCCCCAGACCGCAACTTCAGGAGGAGCCTTGAAGATAGCCTGTGTCCTCGTCACCCACCTGAGGGCCAAGGTGGAGATGCGGCGACATCCACGCCTGAAGGACAGCTCCGTCGTCATCGTCGACCGCTCCCTCCCCAAGCCCGTCGTCGTCGACCACCTGCCAGCGTGCAGGGGTATCGCCCCGGGAATGACCCTGGAGCAGGCCCTCTCCCGCCAGGACGACGCCGTGGTCCTGGAAGCGGACGAGCAGTACTACCGGAGGGTGTTCAGCCGGATGCTCTCCTCCCTACAGGGAATCAGCGACCGCGTGGAGAGGGCGGACCTGGGCGTGGCATACGTTGGACTGGACGGCCTGGAGGACATGTACGGCGGCGAGGCACGGCTGGTGAACTCCCTGCTCAACGCCGCGCCACAGGACCTTGCGCCGCGTGTGGGGGTTGCTCACGCCAAATTCCCGTCCCTTGTGGCGGCCATGTCCAGCGCGCCTCTCGGAGCGACCAGGGTTCCTGAAGATGCCGCCTCCTTCCTCGCGCCCCACTCCATCAACCTGCTGCCTGTTGACACCGCTGTGAAAGCCTCCATGCACCGCTTCGGACTCCACGCGATGGGCGAGGTGGTCGCCATGAAGGAGGTTACACTCGTTGACCAGTTTGGCCTTGCGGGGAGGACCGCGTGGAACCTCTGCCTGGGCGTCGACGACAGCCCGCTGACCCCCATGAAGAACGAGGAGTCCATAGAGGAGCGCATTTCGATGCCCTGGATCTCCAACTCCCTGGACTTCCTCCTGACGGCGGTGGACGCGCTGCTGAAGAGGGCCTACGCACGGCCTGAGATGCGGGGCAGGTACGCGGGCAGGGCCGACCTGCGGTGCGCTCTCAACGAGGCCCATACCTGGGAGAGGAGTGTCCACTTCAAGCAGGGCGCGGGCAGCCCTGAGCGGGCGTCCTTCGTAATCAGGAGCAGGTTGGAGATAGACCGTCCACAGGCCCCGGTGGAGGAGGTCGCTCTGACCCTCGCCGACCTCACCGGAGAGTCTGGGGTCCAGATGGGCCTGCTGCTGGGCGTCTGGGAAGGCAGGGAGCGTCGGCTGGTGGAGGTGGAGAGGCAGCTCCAGTCCCGCACAGGGGGCGTCAGCGTCCTGCACCGCGTGGCGGAGGTCGCGCCCGGTCACCCCGCACCGGAGATGCGCTCCGTGCAGGTCCCCGTAGACTCACGTGGGAGAGAAGGGTTACGACCCGTGTCCACCCCCGTTGCAATCGAGGCGCGCGGAGGGCCGGATGGCGGGCCTCTAGAAGTGCGCGCCGGCAATCTATGGCACAGGGTTGTTCGCGTAGAGGACACCTGGAGCTTCGATCTGTGGTGGATGCCCCGTCCCATCACCCGCACCTACTACCGGGTGAGCCGCGAGGACGGACGGCAGCTCACCATATTCCTGGACCACCGGGACGGCTGCTGGTACAGGCAGCCCGCCTAGCGACCCAGGACATCGCCGTGACCGACGGCTACGTCGAGCTGCACGCCAGGAGCTTCTACTCCTTCGGGATGGGGGCATCCCACGTCCACGAGCTTCTGTCCAAGGCAGTGGAGTTGGGGTATCCCGCTCTGGCCCTCACCGATATGAACCTGTGCGGCGCGCTGGAGTTCGCGCGCCTCGGCGACAGCCTGGGGGTACAGCCCGTAACCGGCGGCGAGCTGACCCTGCTGGACGGCTCCCGCCTTGTCCTGCTGGCGAAGACAAGGGAGGGGTACGCCAACATATCCCGCCTCTTCACCCTCGCCAACTCCGTAGATCGCAGAAAACCCAGGCTGGACCCCGCCCTCTTGCGGGAGTACGCCGACGGCGTTGTCCTGCTCACTGGAGGGCGCGGCGGGCCATTCGCCAAACTCCTGTCGGACGGCCGCCGTGAGGAGGCCAGGGCGCTGCTCAGGGACTATCTGGACTGGTACGGCGTGGAGTCGGTGTACGTGGAGTTGCAACAGAACTTCCTCCGGGGGGACACCGAGCGCAATCGGGAGTCGGTAAGGCTTGCGAAGGAGGTTGATGTTCCGGTTGTGGCAACCAACGACGTCCTCTACCACTCCTCGGAGAGGTACAGGCTGCAGCACGCCTTGGTCGCCGCCAGTCTCAACACCACCGTTGACCAAGCGCTACCGTTCATAAACCCCAACCATCACCTGCACCTGAAGTCGCCGGAGCAGATCGCCCATCTCTTCAGGGACTGCTCGGAGGCCGTCGCGAACACCCTCAAGATAGCCGATAGGTGCGCCTTCAACCTCGCGACGGACCTGGGCTACACCCTGCCGGATCCCGCCGTGCCGGAGGGGTACACCGCCGACGGCTACCTGAGGCGGCTCTGCATGGAGGCCGCCGTGAGGCGATACGGCTCCATCTCCAGGCGGGTGGAGGAGCGCCTGGAGGAGGAGTTCAACCTGATTGCCCGACACGGCATGGCCGGCTTCCTCCTCCTCTACCGGGAGATAGCCCTCATAGCCCAGGGCATCATGGGGGAGAGGGGGCTGGCGCACCCGGAGACTCCCCTGGAGGAGAGGCCGCCGGGCAGGGGACGCGGCTCATCGGTGGCGATGCTGGTGGGATACCTCATCGGCATAAGCCACGTGGACCCCCTCAGGTGGGACCTCACCCTGGAGCGGTTCATCTCCGAGGACACCTCCATCCTGCCGGACATCGACCTAGACTTCCCACGCAACCTCAGAGATGAACTGATACAGAGGGTGCACCAGCACTTCGGGCCGGACAACGCCGTCCTCGCCGGGGCCATAGCTACCTACTCAGCCAAGGGCATCATCCAGGACCTGGGCAAGGCCCTGGGACTGCCGAAGGATGACCTCCGGCTGCTCTCGAAGCAACTCCATTCCCACGACGGCGCAGACCTGCGAGAAGAGATGCTTGGCCTTCCCGCCTTCAGAGAGCGAGTGGACGCCCCAGGCTGGCGGGACCTCCTGGAGATGGCGCCCCAGCTAATGCACGCTCCCAAGAGCTTGGGGCAGCACGTCGGCGGGATGATTCTGAGCCAGGCCCCCATCTCCGGCATGACGCCAGTGCGTGAAGGCGCTATGGATGGGCGGTACATTATGGATTGGAACAAGGACAGTGTAGCCGACGCCAACTTCGCTAAGATAGACCTCCTCTCCCTGCCCGTGCTCGACCAGCTTGAGGAGGCCCTTGACCTCATAGAGATGCGAGAGGGTGTCAGGCCGGACCTGTCCAGGCTGGACCCTGAAGACCCCAACGTCTACGACATGATAAACGAGGGCCGCTCCAAAGGCGTGTTCCTGCTCCAGTCCCCCGCTCAGCTGAAGATGGCCCAGCGCCTCAGGTCCCGATGCCTCCTGGACCTGGCCTACCAGGTGGCCCTCATACGACCCGGTGTCGGCGTGCAGGGCAGCGCCGTCTCCCAGTTCGTGGAGCGGTACAGGCACGGCGTCCCCTGGGAGTACGATCACCCCCTGGAGAAGCGCGCCTTGGAGCGGGGCTGCGGCATCATCGTGTGGCAAGAGCAGGTGGTGCAGCTCATAATGGACGTGGCGGATATGACGGCGGCTCAGGCCGACGAGGTGCGACGGGCCTTCGCCAAGCCCAACGCCGACCACCTCATCGCCATGCACAGGCAGAGGTTCCTGGAAGGAGCGCTGGGAAACGGCGTGCCGGAGGAGGTTGCACTAAAGATATTCGACAAGATCAACGGCCACTATATGTTCCCGGAGTCCCACTCCCACGCCTTTGCAGTCACCGCTTACCAGGCCGCGTGGCTCAAGCGATACCACCCTCTGGAGTTCTTCGTGACCCTGGTGAACAACCAGCCAATGGGCTTCTACCCTCTGGAGACCATCAAGGAGGACGCGCGGCGATTCGGCGTGACCTTCCTCAACCCCTGCGTCAATCGCAGCCACGTGAGGTGCATCCCCGATGACGGCTTTCTCCTGCTGGGCCTCGGCATCATCAAGGACGTGGGCGAGGAGTCGGCTAGAGCGATGGTCGATGAGAGGGAGATGCACGGCCTCTACACCTGCCCGGCGGACCTGGTGAGGCGCACCGGCCTGAAACCCCGGGCGGTGCTGTCCCTGGCGCTGGCCGGGGCCCTGGACGGCCTCAACCCCAACCGTCGCGAGGCGCTGTGGGAGGCGGGGCTCTCCACAAGGCCCACTAGGAGGGGACAGAGGGCCTTTCCCGTATCGGTGGAGGACGGCGTGCCGGACCTCACGGACTTCACCCCCTTCGATAGAATGGCTGGCGAGTACAGGGTAATGGGCGTCTATCCCAAGGGTCACCTGATGGAGTTCGTGAGACCGGGATTGAGCGCGGACGTGCTGCCGGCGTCCGCTGTGGAGGACGTGGAGGAAGGCCGCGAGATTCTGGTGGCGGGCTGGCCCGTCGCCAGGCAGCACCCCAGGGGCAAGGAGGGGACGGTCTTCGTGACCTTGGAAGACGAGACCGGGGACGTGCAGCTAATTCTGTGGCCCAGGGTCTTCGCAAGGCATCGCGGGGAGCTTAGGAGCAACGTGCTCCTGGCAAAGGGCGTGGTGTCACGGTGGGACGGCACAACAAACTTAGTCGTCTCCGAGCTGCGGCGGGTGGACACCGGCGTCCCAATGCCGGACGGCCACGACTGGCACTGAACGGAGGCGGCGCGGAGCGAACCGAGGCTGAGCACTACGGAGTAACAACGGAGGCGCTGAGATGGGATAATCCAGAAACTCCCTTTAGAGACTCTGCGCATAGGAAACTCCACAAGAGAGCAGTACGGAAGACCAACAAAATGTGCGGACGATTCACACTGACCGCGGACATGTCGGAACTGCAGGGGCGATTCGAGATAGATGGCGGTCACGTTACATACGCTCTGAGCTACAACATCGCGCCCACGCAATCGGTGCTGGCCGTGACCAACGGTGAAGGCAGGCAGGTCCAACAGATGAGATGGAGTCTACTTCCTCTTGCACCAGGATCCCACCGGCGGGCAGGCCGTTGATCAACGCCCGGGCCGAGACCGTTGCGGAGAGACCTGCGTTTCGAGCCGCGTTCAGGTGCAGGCGATGCCTGGTGCTCGCCGACGGCCACTACTAGTGGCTAAGGAATGGCCCAAAGAATACTCCCCTCAGGATAACCCTGGATTCAGGCGGTCCCTTCGCTTTCTCTGGCCTTTGGGAATCCTGGCGAATCCCAGTGGGTGAGTTAATCATGTCCTGCACCATCATTGCCACGTCGGCCAACAGCTTACTAGGATCTATCCGCGACCGGATGCCGGTCATCTTGCCACAATGGGCCGAGGATCTCCGGCTGGACCACAGCGTGCAAGACCCATCCGGGCTTGGAACCGTTCTTGTCCCCTACCGACGACATACAGGCTTACGAAGTGTCGACACTGATAAACACCGTTGCTAACAATAGGCCAGAGGTCATTGAGCCAGCAGGATAGGCCAGGACAGGCACGACGGAATCCTTCCGGGTAGGCGCTCAGTGGTAACGCACAGTAGGAATTGTCGTTTCTGAGCTATGCGAAGAGGGCAAGGTCGTACCTACGCTTGCGCCCACTATTGACATTGAAGAGGTATGGAGGCGAGTACCATTGGCCACACATGTACCATTTCTACCCGAACAATCGAGGTCTCTACTGATACCCATCCCATTTACCTCATTCGCCCTGCGAGCGAGTGCCAAAGGCATTCTGCATGGGATTCAAGACGGACGATGTTGGACGACTTTGACGGAGGGATCGAACCAAATCAAATGGCCAGCGCTCGAAGATCAACATAGCCTATGATTCGATTGGCAATTACATCGAATCTTAGCCAGATTTGTAAACAGCCCTAGTGCTCAACTTCCCGCCGTATTTTCAGTCTCTAGGTTCATTATACTCCGAGAGCTGGATTTCTCTTTATAGCCAACCAAGGAAACGAATCCAGAAGAAAACAATGGCTGTTACTACCGCAGCGATGCCTAACACTACTGCATCCCCGCGCTCTATACCCTGCTCTAAGGGGTTATAACCCCGATTCCCTGTCCGCCGATTTTTAGTATATCTGCGTTCTCCACGAGGCATAGTGCTCCTTTCTTGTCTCTTATCCTGCTTCCAGGATACCACAGAATAGTAAAATCCCCTCTGCCGGACTGACGGAGGGGATTTTAAGCAGTATCTCAAATTGAGTCCAGAGTCACCGCCATCGCCCCGATGCTCTTGGCCGCCCGCTCAACACTGCGCAGGTGAGAGCCAGCAACACTACCAACGTAATCCCTTGCCAAGTAGTGATGAGAGACCACAGACTTGTTTCCACTGCTTCCATCGTGGACTCCTTTCGGTCGGCTTTTGACTGAGGGGATTTGACTAAGCCGCCTGAACGGAGGGCAGCTCAAGGCGGGGAAGCCCAATGAAAAAAAGCCGGGCGGCTAGCCATATTGCTAGCGAGCCTTTCGGCTCTTGGGGGCATTTCCCCTGAGAGCTTTTGCCCTCCGTTCAGACGGCTTATAGTTTTGGTTCCGTTCTTGTTCCTCTTACTTTCCTGTGCTAGAATACGCCAAATGGTAGACCTAGCCTATGAACGTCATCGTGTTACTGAGACACGCCTTCTACTCTGGGGGGGATGTAATTTCTCGAATTGCTCGGGATCAAACTCTTTCCAACGAGAAAGTTCCTCAAATTCTTCTCGAGTCGCTGGAAAGTCGAATTGAAGCAACTCCGGATCTAACCACTCAGGAGGTTGCGGCATTCCGCAGGTATTACACCGACCTGGCTTGCTATCTCCGACGTCTCGCTTCTCAACAATCGTAGTATCTTCTTCGCTCATCCTTCACCCCTCATTAAGTACTCTAGCTATTGTCTCGTTGTTGACAGGCTGCCCATCTGCTAAGAGTTTCCATGCGGCATTCCATATTCTCTCTTCCTCAGCCTTTTGCGCCTCTTCCTCTCCGCCAGCGTAGGCATTCTCTTGAGTTAGGCTGATTAACTCATTACCTTCAATCCAAATTATGTGTTTGTTCAACTTACCGTCAATCGTAACGTGCATCCTACTCCTTTCTTTCCCCTTACTACCGAGACTAAAGCCAATCAGGTATAGCTAGAAACAGACTCTCCAATGCTACCCTCAGCCCAAGACGAGAGTTGTGACGAGGAACAAAACAGGGCTCACCCCTGTTTCTATGTTCATCAAGGATATTATCAGGCGAGGCAGGCAACCAGAGCATTGCACCAAAGTAGGGACGGTCCCGCTCAGGAGTCGAGAAGTAGTTGTAGTTGTTGTTACTCATCCAGTACAGAGTAGGCCAAAACTTATCACGAGCAACCCCACGCCGTCTCGGAACACCGACAAACCGACGGACCCGATGGCGCAAGGCTGGTGCATCAAAGTATGACGTGTTAGGCTCTACAGCATCAAATCCAAGTTCCTGCAATACTTCCCGGTAGTCTTGCTCTGTGGGCATATCCGCCCTCCTTCTTACTTCTACTCCCACCAGTATATCCCTAATAGGTAGCTCAGTCGAATATCACGAGCAGGTACGGACCGAAGATGATTCCGAGAATCCAGCCCATCACTAAGCCACAGGCAAGTCCTATGAGCAGGCCAGCTATGAACACTGGTACTCTCATGCCTCTCTTGCCGCTTCCCTGTCCGCCTTCTTGAATATCTCCTTGATTTCCTTGATGAGGCCGCTTATCCCGTCAGGCTTTTCGTCCTTCTCATCCCAAGGCTCTTTGCGCTCTGCCTCAACTCTCGGTGCTCTTATCTCTTCGTCTATTTTCATCTCTCTCCTCCGCCAACATCTGCTCTATCTCTTCCGGCGTCCGAGTCCTAACAACTGCTTGCAGTATCTCGTCAAAGGAAGCCGGTAGCGGGATGAAATTGACTTCTTCTGACTCTGGTGGACGCCCTCTAGGTCTCTTCTTGCGCTTTTCGGTTGACACGCTTGGCCTCCGTTTCCACGCTACCAGATCTTCATATCGCAAACGCTTGCCATGCATCCCGTTTATCACACCCTTTACCTGAGCCATTGTGTCCTCAGTCCTGTCACCATGCCGTCCAGAAAACTCTGCTGTGTACCTGTGCAGATGCTTATCACTGACATGATGGTACACTCCTATTATACCCCTTTTGAGCATCGACCAAAGACTCTCAATCCCGTTGGTGTGAGCATCGCCATCAACATACTGACCCTGACTATGCTTGACGGCCTGGTGGGGATGGTTAGTGAGTCCCTTGTATGCGAGAGCTTCATCAGTGTATATCTGAATACCAGTTCCGATATGAGTATTGATGAAGCGATGAAGGGTAGGCTTATCGGGATTCGTTATCGGCATTGCAATCACCTTGTTAGTTGCCCGGTCCTTAGCTCCAACTACGGGAGTCTTGCCGACGGTTCCCCGTCCAGACTTGAGCTTCTTGTCGGAGTGCTTGTTCATCTCCTTGCCTCCGATGTAGGTTTCGTCTACTTCAACTGGTCCACTACACTATATTCGAACCTCCCACCGAAAAATTTGCAGTTCGGTACTGCTGGACCCGGCATCTTCAGATAACGGCAGAGTCCTCGCCCACCGGTCGCGTCGCCGCGGAACCGTAAGTGTAGCTGGACGCTCAGATCGCGAAAGCCTCGTCGCGACTACTCGCGGTCACGGTCCTCGGAGTCCCGGGCGAACGCGCTTCTCAATCAGGCGGTAGCAGGCGGATCCTCGGTCCGCGTCTCGCCCTTTGGGATCCAGTATCCGACGGCCCGCCCCTCGCTCCTTGGCATCCAGTATCCGACGCGAAGCTCTGTGAAGATATAGGAGGGACTGCTTGCGTCGTCTCGCAGCTTGCGTCGCAGCTTGGTTATTATGGTACGCATGGGTCTCACATCCCCGGTGCTCTTGTCTCCCCACACCCGGTCCAACAGTTGCTCGTAGGTCAACACGCGTCCCCCGTTTGCCGACAGCTCGGCGAGCACCCTGTACTCCATCGCCACCAGATCTATCCGGCGCCCGGCGAGGGTCACTATGCGTTCGGAGTAATCGATAATCAGATCCTCCAAAACGTACGGTTCCGACGGCTCAGGCGCTCTACGTCTGCGGAGGGCTGCCCTGATTCTCGCCACCAGCTCCGTCGGCGAAAACGGTTTGACTATGTAGTCGACTGCCCCCATATCGAAGGCCTTCGCGACGATCTCGTCCCGCCCGTAGGCGGACAGGAAGATTATCGGCACGTCCGTCAACTTGAGGATATCCCCCATCAGATCAATGCCGTCGACGCCAGGAAACATAAGGTCCAGCAGCACCAACTGGGGCCGCTCATCTTCTACGAGGCGGAGCACGTCGTCAGGCTCGCCCGTCAAGATAGGGACGTACCCCGATTGCGACAGGGTGTCGCGCACGTACCACAGGGTCTGCGGGTCGTCGTCCACCGCAAGTACCCGCACGCGTTCCTCGCTCCCCCTTTGCCCTAGCTGCCGGGAGCGCTCCGACGCCGGAGGGTTTGGGCCGGCAGCGTGGAGGCCGGCCTCCTCGACTGTGGGAAGGGTGAAGGTGAAGCGCGCGCCAAGCCCGGGACCTTCGCTCTCGGCCCATATGCGGCCCCCGTGGGCCTCCACTATTCCTTTGCAGATTGCCAGGCCCAGGCCCGTGTCCCCGCCATACTCCTCGGACTGCACCCTGGAGAACTTGCGAAACAGTTGGGGCAGCCTCTCCTCCGTGATGCCCTGTCCCACGTCGATCACCGAGATTGCAACGTGAAACTCCTGCAGGGAGGCGGTCACTCTGATAGTGGACGACTCCGGAGAGGACCGGGCCGCGTTGGACAGCAGGTTGCCCAGCACCTGGACGATGCGCTGTCGGTCCGCCAATACCAGGGGCAGGGCGGGCTCCATATCGATGTCGAGATGGTTGCTGGCGCCGCTGCTGAGAAATGAGCTTCTTGCCCGGTCCACCAGCATGGCCACCTCTGCGGGTTCGGGGCTCACAGGGAGATTGCCCATTTCGATGCGGGCGACGTCCATAAGGTCGGAGACCAGGTTGTGCATGCGGTCCGCCTGGTCCTCTATGATGCGGAAGAACTGGCGGATCACGGAGGGGTCGATCTCCGACGTCGAACCGAGGGCCGTGGCGGCGGAGCCCTTGATGGAGGTTAGCGGCGCCCTGAGCTCGTGGCTAACCATGGCCAGGAACTCGGTCCGCATGCGCTCCTGCTCCTCCAGCGGCGTCATGTCCTGTAGAGTGACGACGAAGGAAGCGAGCTGGCCCTCCTCCGAGTGGATGGGGGTGGCGTTCAGGAGGACGCTGACGCTACGTCCGGGGGGGGGGACCCGAAGGACGATCTCCTCGGACCGCACCGTCTCGCCCGGGCTGATCAGCTCAGCAATGGTGAACTCCCTCAGGGATATCTCCCTTCCGTCGCTTCGTACGCAGGTCATCACCTCCAGGACGTCCTGAGTCGGCAGGCCCTCATCCTGCAGGCTGTCCACGATGCGCATGGCCTCCCGGTTGATCAAAATCGGCGCTCCGCTTTGGGCGTCGAGGACGACGACACCCACCGGCGAGGTCTTGACCAGCGTCTCCAGGTCCGCCCTGGCCCGCCGCTCCTCCCGGTGCCTGCGGGCGTTTGCGAGGACCAGCGCCGCCTGGGAGGCGAACATCACCAGGATCTCCTGGTCAATCATGCTGAACTCCTCGCCGCCGTCCTTGTCGCCCAAGAAGAAGTGGCCCACCCGACCGCCGCGGTGGAACATCGGCACCGCCAGGCATGTAAAGGCCCGATCCATAGACAGGGGGAGGCTGAACCCGGTGAAGCCCAGGGACATGATGTACTCTACCAGGTCGGGGACGACAAGGGGTTCTGAGATGTCGATCAGGGACTCCAAGATCCGCAACCCCTCCGGCATGGCCCAGAGCGATTCCTCCTCCTGGGGAATCAGCCCCGATGACAGGTAGTCCTGCACCTGGCCCGCGTCGTCGAAGGTAGCAATCACGCCGTAGCGGGCCCCTGTGAGGGACCGGGCGGAGTCCAGAACCCCCTGCAGCACAGCGTTGTAGTCAAGGTCTTCGGTGATGCGAAGACTTGCCTGGCTGAGCCGGGAGAGGCGGTCCCGCAGACTCGCTATCTCCCGGTCTCGCTCGTCAGGTTGGTTCAATTCGTAACCTCCTCTATAGAACTCCAGACACCCAACGCCCCTGCGCCGGCCGCGGCAGAATCTTGGGCCGACGCGGGCAATTATGCCCCACCTGGCAAAAAGTTACAAGAGGTTATAGAAAATTGGCCGTAAAGTCACACCAAAATTATACACCTTTGGTAGATTGTTCTGTAGCCGTGCCCGGAAGGTGGCTGGGCAGTAATTATGTGTCTCTTGGGGGACACCATTAATAATGGCATGAAAATTGCCGAAAGGTAGGAAAACGCGTATGTCTCACCATTCAGAAGCGCCCTGGAAGGCCCCGGCGGCCGACAAAGCAACACCGCACGTAAGCGCGCTTGGCCGGGGGTCTCCCGGCGATTACTCCCATTCAGGGGGTCTCGACTCTCCCTCGCTGAGTGTAAGGAGGCGAGGGGGTCTGCCTGTTCTCTGTTTTGCGATATTCGCGGCTTTGTGTCTCAGCCTGCTCTTACTAACGAACGGCGGCCTGGTCCATGGTCAAGATGGCAACGGGCCGATTGAGTACCCTGAGAACAGGACCGACCCGGTGGCCACCTTCACGGCGGTGGACCCCGAAGGGAAGGACATTGACTGGGATCTAAGCGGAGACGACGCTGGGGACTTCAAAATCGACAACGGTGTGCTCACCTTCGCGAAGTCACCGAACTTTGAGGATCCACCGTGCGGCACGGGCAACGACAGTGCCTCCTGTACGGTCACTGTCGAGGCCTCTGCGGGAACTTCGACCGATGCCGCGGTCAAGACGGCCACACATGTAGTCACTGTCACCATCACGAACGTCGACGAGCCCGGCTCGATCATGCTCTCCACGTTGCAGCCGCAGGTGGAAATAACGATTACCGCCACTCTAAGCGATCCCGACAACCCCGACCTGACCACCACCCCAGTTACGGACTTGGTGTGGGAATGGATGCGGGGCCAGACCGTTATCGCAGGCGCGACTGCCTCGACGTATACGCCCATGGTCGCGGATGTCGGCTCTGTGCTGACAGCGAAGGCGACCTACAAGGACGACCAGGACGCGGACAAGGAAAAGACTGCCGAGGTTCAATCGGCGCACGTGGTTCGTGCGAAGCCTACTACGAATACCCCACCTCTATACCCGCTAATCAGTGGCAGCACCGCGCGGACGCGGACGGTGCCGGAAAACACGCCGTCTGGGCAGAACATCGGAGCGCCGGTTGTAGCAACCGACTCTGGTGACGTGCTGACCTACTCATTGGGCGGCACTAATGCGTCGGTGTTCGATATCGACCGTGCAACGGGCCAGTTGAGGACCAAGGGTATGTTGGACCGGGAGGCCATAGGTACTCCCTTTACCCAAACAGTCACAGTCACCGCTACGGACCCATGGGGGGCTTCAGCTACGTCTGAGGTGACTATCACGGTCACGAACGTGGACGAGGCCCCGGCAATCGCGTCGGACGCGGTTCCGACGCGGAGCCTCGAGGAGAACGAAACCACGTTGACGCTGGGAGATGTTTACGGGGCGACCGAGCCGGAGAGTGAGGCGGTAACGTGGAGCGTTTCAGGGCCTGACAGCGGGAAATTCTCGATCGGCGAAACCACAGGCCAGCTGAGCTTCAAATCCCCCTCGCCGAACTTCGAATCTCCTGGAGACGCGGATGAGGACAACGTATACGAGGTCACTGTGGTGGCATCTGACCCCGCCGGGAACAGTGATAAATTGGACGTACTGGTAACGGTGACCAACGCGGCGGAGACGGGAAATATAACCTTCTCATCGTTGCGTCCGAAGGTGGGCACCCCACTGACGGCGGAGCTCGACGACCCTGACGGCGGCGTAACGGATCTCACGTGGCAGTGGAGCGACGGTACTACCGACATTGAGGATGCGACGTCCGCCACCTACACACCGGTTGCAGGCGACATTGGCGACACGCTGACCGTGACTGCGACCTACAAGGACAACTCCCTCGCGGCCGGCGCCACCGCCATCACGCTTACGCAGGCGCATTCCGCGACGGTTGTTGCAGACACGGACAACAAGGCTCCGCGCTTCCCGGACCAGGACTCTGAGATGGATGGTCGACAGACAGACCAGGAGCGGATGGTCTCCGAACGCACCGTTGCAGGTGACCCCACCCCTTCTGGCACAGCCATCGGCAATCCGGTCGCTGCTGAAGTGGACAACTCGCTAGCCTCCGACGGCACTGCAACTCCGGACAGACTGACGTACACGCTGGGCGGGACGGACGCGGGGTCGTTCTCCCTCGCCCGAGACTCTGGCCAGCTGAGCACCAAGGCGGCTCTGGACTACGAGACCAAGCAGACCTACCAGGTGACGGTCACAGCCACCGACCCGGGCAACCTCAGCGCAACCGTCAACGTCACAATCAAGGTGCAGAACGTCAACGAAGACCCGGTGCTGACCGGAGAGGCGCCGGCAGAATACGCGGAGAATGGCACGACGCCGGTGGCCACTTTCAGAGCGTCCGACCCTGAAGGGGAGGACATTGTTTGGACTCTGACTGGCACAGATATGGGTGACTTCACGATTGTCGGTGGTGTGCTTCAGTTCAGGAGTTCCCCCAACTTTGAGTCTCCACCGTGCGGCTCAGCCGACGACAGCGCATCCTGCGCGGTTATAATCAATGCCTCTGACGGAACTAACAGCTCCATGGAGGATGTCACCATCGCTGTGACCAACGTTGAAGAGCCCGGCGTGGTCACGTTGTCCACCCTGCAACCGCAGGTGGGAGTCAGCGTCACCGCCAGGCTGGACGACCCCGACGGAGGCGGCACTACCAGTACTCCCACTTGGATGTGGTTCCGGGGTAGCAGCGTCATCGTGGGCGCGACTACCGACATGTACGAGCCCGTGGCGGGCGATGTCGGTTCAGTGCTGAGAGCGAAGGCGACCTACAGGGACGCTGAGGACACGGATAGCGACAAGACCGCGGAAGGCCGTTCCTCACATAGAGTACGCAGCGAGCCCTCTGGCGGGAACACCGAACCTGCTTTCCCAGACCAGAACCCATCAACTGAAGCTGTGGAAACGGCGCAGACCCGAATGGTGGCGGAAAACACTCCGTCTGGGCGGAACATCGGAGCTCCGGTGAGCGCCTCTGACCCCGGTGACGTGCTGACCTATTCGTTGAGCGGTGATGATATGGCGTTGTTCGACATCGATCGTGCAACGGGCCAGTTGAAGACTAAGGAAGCGCTGAACCGCGAGGCAACCGGCGGAGACTCCCACACGGTAACAGTCACCGCTACGGACCCATGGGGGGCTTCCGGCGCTAATGGATCAGCCGTAGTGACCATCACGGTGACCAACGTAGATGAAGACCCGTCGATAGGCACTACTGGTGCGGCATTCAGGGGCATAAGCTCCCCTGAGGGCACTACTACCACTCCTCTCACCCTAGCCACGGCTCTGGCGGCCTATACCGCCACGGAGCCCGAGAGTGAAGCGATGACCTGGAGCTTGTCGGGGGCTGACGCCGAGCAGTTCAACATTGGCAACCAAGGAGGAGGAGCCACTCCTGGCGAGCTGACCTTCAAGGCCCAGCCGGACTTTGAGTCTCCCGGAGACGCGAACCAGGACAACGTATACGAGTTCACGGTGGTGGTGTCCGACCCTGCTAGGAACAGTGATGAGCTGTCCGTGCGGGTAACGGTGACTAACGTGGCGGAAACAGGAACGATAACCTACTCGTCTCTGCAGCCGAAGGCAGGCATCCCGCTGACGGCGGAGCTCGACGACCCTGACGGCGGCGTCACGAACCTCATGTGGCAGTGGACGAATGCTACTGATGACGAGGAGATTGAGGATGCGACGTCCGCCACCTACACACCGGTTGCAGCCAACATTGGCAAAACGCTGACCGTGACCGCAACCTACAGGGACGGTTCACTTTCGGCCTCCGCGGACCCCATCACGCTGACATCGACGGCTACGCCTGCTGTCGTTGCAGACACGGACAACAAGCCTCCGCGCTTCCCGGACCAGGACGCTGAGATGGAGGGTAGACAGACGGACCAGGAGCGTGAGGTCCCGGAGAACTACGCAGCGACAGATACATATGGCGGCACAGATGGTACTGATTTCACTCACCCGAACATCGGCGCTCCCGTCGCTGCTGAAGTGGACAACACTCTGGCGCCCGACGGCACTGCGACTGCGGACACGCTGACATACTCGCTCGGCGGGACTGACGCGGCGTCGTTCAACATCGTCCGGAGTTCAGGCCAGCTGACGGTGAAGGCGGCTTTGGATAAGGAGATGAAGGACACCTACATGGTCACGGTCACCGCCACTGACCCGGGCGGCCTCAGCGATATAGTCAACGTGACCATCAAGGTCACCGAGGTGGACGAGGTGCCGACGATCATGGTGGGCGGCCTGGCGATATCTGGTCGGAGCAGCTTGGATTACGCTGAGCGCGGGACGGACGCGGTGGAGACGTACACGGCGTCGGGGCCGAACGCGGCCTCGGCCACGTGGGCGCTTGAGGGCGCTGACAGGGAGGACTTCGAGTTGGATGGTTCCGGCGCGAGCGTTATGCTCAAGTTCAAGGGATCGCCGGACTACGAGAGGCCGGCGGACGCGGACACGGACAACGTCTACATGGTGACGCTGAAGGCGGAAGACGGGACGTACACGGACACCCATGACGTGACGGTGACGGTGACGGACGTGGAGGAGTCGGCTGGCACCCTGCTAGACAGGTATGACGAAAACGAGAACGGCAAGATTGACAGGGATGAGGTTCTTACTGGCATTGATCACTTCTTCGCCACCCCTCCGACGGCTACTCGCGAAGAGGTGCTGGACCTCATAGACCTGTTCTTTGAGGGTCTTGGAAGCTAACGCGCAAGAGCGGAGAGTTGCACATGGCCCCTAGATTAGGAGGAAAACCTTGGTAAAGAACATAGCGATACTGCCACCGCTCTTGCTGATAGCAGCTATAATAGCGCTGGCCCTGGCGATCGGTTTCTGGCCTTCGGGCCAGGCCGACGCCAGCGGCCAC
>DAOUJW010000023.1:0-60697 GCA_034422115.1 Dehalococcoidia bacterium
CCCCCCCCCGGGGGGGGGGGGGGGGGGGGGGGGGGAGGTAGGGATGGGGGTAAACTGAGACGAAGCAGCAGCTACCCTAAATTCTCCCGCCTCTCATGGTAGTCCACGAACCGCCGAATCGCGCGGGCCGCGCGCCCCGTCGTGGGGAAGACGGGCAAGCCCGCCTGCACGCACGACTCCCTGAACTCCGCTATCGCCTGCTGCTTCCACTCCGCCTTGGGCAGGTCGCCGCCCAGCACAACGGCCATGGGCTTGGAGGTCTGACGGCTGGCCTCCACGAACATCTCCACCGTCTGCCTGGTCCTGGGCACGTCCTCGGGCCGGTTCAGGTTGAACTGCTCGTCTATGCCGCACACCAGCAGGTCGAAGTCCGGGTGGTCCGCCATCAGTTGCAGTATGTCTCGGAAGCTGAAGGGCCCTGCGCCCAGAATGGACACGTCGATGGGGTTGCCAATCCACTCCCAGTTCACGGGGTCGCGCTCTCGCAGCTTTTCCTGGATATCCGGGGGCAGAGGGATGACCCGCAGGCCGGCCTCCTCAAACGCGTCCGCCGACTGCACGCTCATGCCCCCTCCCCCACCGCCAAGCCCCACCCGCGTGCCCTGGGCAGGCCGCATGAAGCGGAAGGCCACCGTCAGGTCAATAAGCTCGTCCATGCTGGAAACGGACAGCGCGCCCGCCTGCCGGCACATGGCCTCCCACACCTCGCCGGAGCTTGCCAGGGAGGCGGTATGAGACGCGATTGCCTTCGCCCCGGCCTGGGTGCGGCCTCCCTTGAGGATGACAACCGGCTTGCTCTGCGCCGTGCGCCGGAGCACCTCGAAGAATCGCCTTCCGTCCTTCACGCCCTCCATGTAGGCTGCGATAATCTCCGTCTCCGGGTCCTCGGCCAGGTAGTCCAGAAGGTCGGACTCGTCCAGGTCGGTGGCGTTGCCGTAGCTCAGCACCTTGCTGAAACGGACGCCGCGCGCCGCCGCCAGGTTGACTATCTGGGCGCTGTTCCCGCCGCTCTGGGAGATGGCCGCCACCGGCCCGGACTCCGAAGGGAAGCCGGGCTTGAAGGTAATGCCCTCCTTCGGGTAGTACATCCCCATGCAGTTGGGGCCAATCAGCCGGATGCCGGCGCCCCTGGCCCGGCGCAGCAGCTCCTCCTCCAGCTTTATGCCCTCGTCGCTGCCCGTCTCCTTCATCCTGGCCGTGTAGAAGTGGATAACCTTCACTCCCTTTCGTGCGCACTGGTCGACGAGCTGGAGGGCGCGAGTGGCCGGGATGGCGGAGATTACGTAGTCCACAGGCCCCGGGACGTCCTCCACCGAGGGAAAACAGGAGACGCCCTCAATCTCCTCCGCGTTGGGGTTTATGGGATACAGCGCGCCCCTGAAGGGGTGATTCAGGTTGAAGCGAAAGAAGTCGTTGCCCTGGTTGGGCGTTGTGGACGCCCCCACGACCGCGACGGAGCGGGGATGGAATACGTAGTCAAGCTCAATGCCCATGAGTCACCCCTGGGAACGAAGTACGCGGAGGATAGCAACGGGCGAGCGTGGTGTCAATGCGCGGCGCGCCCCATCCTTACCTGAGAAAAGCCTGAACTAGTCCAGTCCACTCCCGCGAAGCATGCCCCGTACTCCGATACGGGGGCGGGAGTCCACGCCCCGCCCTTCTGGATTCCTGCCTACGCAGGAATGGTGATGAAGGTGTAATTTAGGCGGGATGGCCATGTTTCTGACTTGTTCAGAGGTTACCTGAACCTCTGAGAGAAGTAGCTGTGCACGCGCCTGATGTACTCATCGGGTTCTTCGGCGAATGCGTCCGCGTGATCCACTCCATCCAGGCTCCACAGGACGCTCCCCTCGGGCGCAGCGGCGTGAACCCGCAGGCCGTGTTGGTATGGCACGCGGGTGTCTGCGGTTCCGTGGATGATCAGCACCGGGTAGTCCAGCTCCGCAGCCGACCGCTCCGGCGTCAAGGCGTCCACGTTTATGTCATACAGGGTTCTGGTGAAGACCTTGGCGCCGGGTATGAAGATTGGCGCCGCCCACTGGGGGCAGAAGGTGGCGCGAGCAATTTCAAATGCGATGAGGTCGTCCGCGGTGGCATAGGGGCTGTCCAGGACGGCCGCCCTTATCCCGGGCTCTCCGGGCAGAGTCAGTAGCGTGGTGCCCGCGCCCATGGATACCCCTAAAACGCCCATGGACGACTCCGGCACTCCCCGGGATTTGAGGAAGTCAATAGCTCCGCCGAGGTCTCGGCGCTCGTGATAGCCTCCCGATATTCTCTCTCCGCCGGACTCGCCGTGGGCCCGCTGGTCGAACAGCAAGAGGTTGTAGCCATGCTCCCTGAGCCTCTTGGCGACGCCCAGCGCGTTGTCGCTTGCGCGATTAGACGTTATCCCGTGCACCATTATGACGGTTGGTCCAGACTCCCGCCCGGGAATCCACCAGCCCTTCAGCGGTATCTTGTCAACTCTGGACGGGAACTCCACGTCCAGGTATTCCAGGCCGTAGTTGTCCGGGTGGTCGTCCAGGGGGCCGCGCTCGTCGCTGGTGACGCCGGACGCAATCATGCAGGATGTGCCGGCGTACGCCAGCAGCAGTAGAAGCGCCACAGTCAGGAGACCCCAACGCAATACCCGCCTTCGTTTCATCCTCCAATGATAGCAATATTCCGGTGGCTCTGTCAGACGGCATTGCCGGCAGGGCGTTGGCTAAGTGGCTTCCTTGGTTTAGTATGTCAGTAATCTTAAACCCATCTACGGAGAGTGAGCATGAGCGCAAATGAGAGCATCAGAATCGGGCTTGTGGGAGCCGGGGCCAACACCCGCCTGCGGCACATACCGGGCTTCCAGGCCATCGAAGGCGTTGAGGTCGTGGCTGTCGCCAATCGCAGCGTGGCCTCCGGCCAGCGCGTAGCCGAGGAGTTCGGTATACCGCAGGTCTTCGACAACTGGGTGGACCTTGTCAACACCCCGGACGTGGACGCCGTCTGCATCGGCACGTGGCCATACATGCACTGCCCCATCACCCTGGCGGCCCTGGACGCCGGCAAGCATGTCCTCACGGAAGCGCGCATGGCAATGGACGCGGCGGAGGCCAGGGAGATGCTCCAGGCGTCCCGTAGCAGCCCCGGCCTCGTCACCCAGGTTGTGCCCTCCCCCTTCACCTTCAAGGTGGATCGCACCGTCCAGGACCTCATCGCGGAGGGCTACCTGGGAGACCTCGTGGCCATTGAGGCCCGCGTGACCCAGAACAGCTTCCCGGACTTCCGCGGCCCTCTCCACTGGCGCCAGGACCGGGTCGTGAGTGGCTACAACATCCTGACTATGGGCATCTGGTACGAGGCCCTTATGCGATGGGTTGGTCCCGCCACGGAGGTCTTCGCGATGAGCAGGGTGGTCGTGCCCCAGCGCCTCAACGATGACGGGCAGGTCATCCCTGTCACCATCCCCGACCACCTGGACATCCTCTGCACGATAGGCGGGGCGCAGGCGCACCTGGCCTTCAGCGCGGTGACCGGCCTGGGGGGCGCGAGCGACCTCTGGCTCTTCGGCACTGAGGGCACAATCCACCTGGACGGCCGCTCCATGACCCTGTCCGGCGGCAAGCGGGGCGACCGCTCCCTGTCGGAGATACCCATCGACCCTGAGAAGGAGGCCGGCTGGCGAGTGGAGGAGGAGTTCGTCAACGCCATCCGCGGTCTTGAGCCGGTGACCCGCACCAGCTTTCAGGACGGCGTGGCCTACATGGAGTTCACGGAGGCCGTGACTCGGAGCGCCCAGGCGCGGCAGACTGTTTACTTGCCGCTTTAGTCCTGCGCGGTTTCTCAGTCATTCCGGCGGAAGCCGGAATCCAGTTCCCCCTCTCTGACTCTCCCCCTTCAGGGGGAGAGAAATTCCTTCCCCCGCTCTGCGGGGGAAGGTTAGGATGGGGGCAAAGAGGTTACCCAAATGCCTCTCCTGAGACGGGGATTACAGCGAAAAGGAGGAACGCGCCCGGCTAGTCCCTGCGCGTGGGCGGCGGGCGGAAGCCGAAGACGTGACGCCGGAAGCCCTCCGCGTACTTGTAGCCGTACCTCTCCGCAAACTCCGACGTGCGGCCCTTGATGCGCTCCTCGATGCCGTCCGGGTCTGCAATCTGGCTGCGGTGGGCCTTCAGCGCCTCTATCCGGGTGTCTATCACGTCGGATACGTCTATCACAATCTCCGGGTCTTCGCCCATCGTCGTGTAGATCTCCGTCACCTTGTGAGTCTCGAATCCCTCTTGCAGGTGCTCCGGAAAGTGCAGGTGGTCCCTGGCGTAGGGGTAGCAGGCGTCGAAGGTGGCCTGGCCCGCCATCCGGTGGTCGCGGTGGTTGTGGCGGCCGCGCCAGTTAGGGTCCTGGCAGAAGATGATCTCCGGCTTGAAGCGTCGTATCTCCCTGACTATTTTGCCGATGACCTCGCGGGTCGCCTCCAGCTCTCCGTCGCCGTATCGGAGGAACGTGACGTCGGTGGTGCCGGTGATGGCGCTCGCCTCCCGCTGCTCGGCCTCGCGAATTGGGGCCAGGCGGTCGGAGGTCATGGTCGGGTCTCCGCTGCCCTTGTCGCCGCTGGTGCACAGGACGTAGGCCAGCTCCATGCCCTCCTTCACCAGCTTGCAAAGCGTGCCGCCAAACCCGAACTCCGCATCGTCCGGGTGGGCGACCACTATCATGGCGCGCTTGTATGCAAGCCAAGGCTTGTCGGGCTGCTCGTTCAACTGCGGTTCAGTAGTCATTGGTCATCCCCGGACAACGCCGGCGTTCTGAAGCGCGGCGTCCTTTGTTTTGTGTTGGGACGGCTCCCCGATTCGCACCAGGGAGCCGTCCGCAGATGGGTCACCAGTTGGGTCGACGGCTTTAGCCGCCGTTCTCCTCCTTGTCCCACAGGGCTTCCAGTATGGCGCCCGGGGACATGGGCAGCTTCTCCATCCTGATGCCTATGGCGTCGTATACGGCGTTGGCCACGGCGGCCATGGGCGGCACCAGGGGCAGTTCCGCCACGCCCCGCAGGCCGTACGGATGGCCCGGATTGGGCACTTCCACAATCACCGTGTCGATCATGGGCAGGTCAAGGCTGATGGGCATCCTGTAGTCCAGGAAGCTGGAGTTCATCATCTGACCCTCGTCGTTGTAGAAGTACTCCTCGTTCAGCGCCCAGCCGATGCCCTGCACCGCTCCGCCCTGAATCTGGCCCTCCACGTATCCGGGATGGATAGCCTTGCCGCAGTCCTGTACGGCCGTGTAGCGGACAACGTCAACCTTGCCCGTCTCCGGGTCAACCTCAACGTCCGCTATGTGCACGCCGAAGGCGTTGCCCGCGCCGCCCGGGTTCAGGTTGGCTCGACCGGTTATGGGGCCGCCGGTGGCGTTGAGCCGGGAAGCCAGCTGCTTGAAGGTCAGCTTCAGCTCCGGGTCGGACTTGCTCTGTATGACTCCGTCGTCGTACTCCACCTCTTCAGCCGGGACCTCCCAGATGCTCGCGGCCCGCGCAACCATCTGTCGCTTTACGTCCTGCGCCGATTCGTAGACGGCGTAGCCAATCTTCTGCGCAACGCCGCTTCCACCTGCGCCGGTGCTGTAGCCGATGGAGTCCGTGTCACCGATGGACGGCCTCACGTCCTCGGCCTCCAGGCCCAGGGCCTCCGCCAAGTGCATGGCCATGACCACGCGGGTGCCTCCGATGTCCGGAGCGCCGCCCACAAGGCTGACCGTGCCGTCCGGGTTGACGCTGGCGATGGCGCTGGCCGGGCCGGAGCCGTTGCCCCAGAAGCCCGCCGCTACGCCGCGGCCGCGGAACTTGCCGTCCAGCGGAGCGGAGTAGTGGGGATGGTCCTTGGCCGCCTCAAAGGTCTCCACGCAGCCAATCTTCCCGAACACGGGGCCGGTGATCTGCCTAGTGCCCTCCTTGGAGGCGTTGAGCAGCCGTAGCTCCATGGGGTCCATCCCGATCTTCTCGGCAATCTCGTCCAGGATGGTCTCCACGGCGAATGCGCCTATGGGAGCGCCGGGCGCGCGGTAGGCCGTGGTCTTGGGCGTGTTGACCAGGACGTCATAGGCCTCGATGTAGCCGTTGGGGATGTCGTAGGGGGCGAACATGCAGCGCGCGCCTCCGCCGACGGGCGAGCCGGGGAATGCCCCCGCCTCGTATACCAGGTGGGCCTCTCCAGCGATGAGCTTGCCGTCCTTGTTGGCGCCAATCTTGACCCTGAGGTCGGCGCTGGAGGTGGGTCCGCTTGCAACGAACACCTCAGTCCTGTTCATCTGGATCTTGACGGGTTTGCCGGTCTTCTTGGAGAGCACGGCCGCCACGGGCTCCAGGTACATCCCGCCCACACCCTTGCCTCCGAAACCGCCGCCAATCTCCATTGCAATGGTCTTGACGTGAGAGGTGGGCAGCCCCAGGACCGCAGAGGCGTTGTCGCGGACGCCGAAAAGCTGCTGGGTGCTCGTCCAGATGGTCACGTAGTCGTCCTGGCCCCACATGGCCGTTGCGGCGTGAGGCTCAATGTAGCCCTGGTGGACGCGCTTGGTGGAGAACTCCCGCTCGATGACCACGTCGGCCTCGGCGAAG
Source organism: Dehalococcoidia bacterium (assembly GCA_034422115.1). Lineage (GTDB taxonomy): Bacteria > Chloroflexota > Dehalococcoidia > Lucifugimonadales > UBA2985 > DAOUJW01. Next base: position 6,587 of record DAOUJW010000023.1, read on the forward strand.
CCCTGGTCGACGTCTCCCAATCGATGCTCGAAGTGGTTGGCGATGTTGGTGCCCTTTTCGGGGGGCGTCTCGCCCCAGCCGCCCGCTCTCAGCGTGGCGCTGGACTGCTGCACCAGGGATTCGTGGAGAATTGGCGCATCGTCCTTCATGGCGTCAAGGGCCGTCAGCGTCGGCTTCAGCACCTCGTACTCCACCTCAATCAGGTCCAGGGCCTCCTCGGCGACGTGAGGGCTGGTGGCTGCCACGGCGGCAACCGCGTGGCCCTTGTACAGCGCCTTCTCCCTGGCGATGATGTTCCGGGTGATGAAGCCGTAGTTGGTGGTGGAACCCTCCTCCAGGTCAGCCAGCCTGGGGGAGATGTCCGGCATGTCCTCAGACGTGACCACGGCCATGACACCGGGCAGCTTCAGGGCCTTGCTGTAGTCGATGCTCTTGATCCTGGCGTGAGCGTGGGGGCTGCGCAGGACCTTGCCCCACAGCATACCGGGCAGCTGGTTGTCGGCGGCGTAGCGAGCGCGGCCTGTCACCTTGTCCACCCCATCGTGTCGTATGGGCCTAGTGCCAACGACCTTGTACTCCGTGTTCGATAAGACTATGTTTGGCTTATAGTCGAGCATACTACCTCCTGTCGAAACTTCAGGAATCCAAGGGATAATTTACCACATACGGGCTGCAATAACCAACCCCTAATCGCTTATTGACCCGCAATGCCCGCTCCCCTACACTACAACCAGCGCAAATGAAACCTGAAAGGCCGCGATTATGGAAGAGAACGTAACCGATGCCATACGCCTGCTGTCGGAGAGAGCGGGCCTCTCACTTTCCGACGAGGAGATAGAGAAGCTGGTCCCCTATTACCAGAGGAACAAGGAGCGACTGGAAACGCTCCACTCCGCCGACCTGACCCACGACGAGGTCGCAGGTATCTTCCCGCCCCAGTGGAGCGCGGACCAGGGAGTAGCGCTATGAGCCAGGACCGAAACGAACTCTGTGCCCTTACCATCCGCGAGGCCGGCCTGCTTATATCCTCCGGCCAGCTGTCCCCCGTTGAGCTGACCAAGGCCTTCCTTGAGCGCATAGATGAGGTGGACTCCAGAGTCCAGTCCTACGTGACCGTCCTGCCTGAAGAAGCCCTTGCCCAGGCGCGCGTCGCCGAGGCCGAGGTGCTGCAAGGGCTGTATCGCGGCCCTTTGCACGGCATACCAATCGCCCTCAAGGACCTGTACGACACCAGGGGCGTCCGCACCACCGGCCAGTCCAAGGTGCATGAGCATCGCGTCCCGACGGAGGACGCCACCACCACCGCCAGGCTGAAGGAGGGCGGCAGCGTGCTGCTGGGCAAGCTCGCCATGCACGAGTTCGCCCTGGGCGGCCCCAAGACCAGCCTCTTTGAGCAGGCCCGCAACCCCTGGAACCTTGACCACGTGACGGGAGGCTCCAGCAGCGGCTCCGGCGCGGCCGTGGCCGCCGCCACCTGCATGGGATCCCTGGGCTCCGACACCGGAGGCTCCATAAGAGGGCCGTCGTCCCTGTGCGGCATCGTGGGCCTGAAGCCCACCTACGGCCGCGTGAGCCGCTACGGAGTGATACCCCTTAGCTGGTCCCTGGACCACTGCGGCCCCATGACGTGGACCGTGGAGGACACCGCCCTCATGCTCCAGGTAATCGCCGGGCCTGACCCCAAGGACCCCTCCGCGAGCCAGGCGCCGGTTCCCGACTACTTCGGCCAGCTGCGGGGCGACGTCAAGGGCATGGTCATCGGTATGCCCCGCCACTACTTCTTCGACACCGAATCCGGCCTCGACCAGGAGACCCTGGAGGCCGTGGACAGGGCGCTGTCCGACCTGGAGTCCCTGGGCGCGCGGCTTGAGGAGGTGGAGATACCAAGCCTGGCCTACGCCGGAATATCCAACACCGTGATCATGCTGAGCGAGGCCTTTGCTTACCACAGGGACAACATGGTGTCCCAGCCCCAGAACTTCGGGGACATGGTGCGGACAAGGTTCTACCAGGGCGCACTCTTCACGGCCCACGACTACATCCAGGCGCAGAGGGCCCGCAGCCTCCTCAAGCGGGAGTTCGCCGAGACGCTGCAGAGGGTGGACGTGATAGCGTGCCCCACGTCGGTCACGCCTGCGTCCAGGTTCGAGGACGTTGACCCGCTGGCGGCCCTGGGGCGTCCCAGCTACTCGGCGCCCTTCAACCAGACCGGCTTGCCAGCCATCTCCGTGCCCTGCGGCTTCACAAGCGCCGGTCTGCCCATAGGGTTGCAGATCGCCGGCAAGCCCTTTGACGAGTCCACCGTGATGAACGCGGCCTACGCCTACCAGCAGCACGCAGGCTGGTTTGAGAGAAGGCCGCAGCTGTAGCTACCGGCGCGGCTGTCTAGCTGTTCCCGGACTGCTATCTTCCGTTGGGAGTCAGCACACTTACCGCTCATGGTGAGCTTGTCTAACCAGAGCGGTGAGGCTACGGTTGTCCTTGCCACCGCTCACCCTTCGACAGGCTCAGGATGAGCGGGGTGATTTGCCACTCTCAAGGCACCCTGGGAATATCCCGCCTCAGACCAGCACGCCCTCCTGGGTCAGGCTGGCAATCTCCTCCTCTGACATGCCCAGCATGTCCCTCAGCACCTCCATGTTGTGCTCGCCCAGGTCCGGCGCGCGGCTGTAGTTCGGCTCAGGCGCGGCGCTCATGTGCCAGGGCTGCGCCACGTGAGTGTAGGGATTCCCTTCCACTATCCCCATCGGAACAAAGCGGCCCCGGTCAATCAGGTGCGGGTCGTTCACGAGGCCCTCGGCGTTCAGCGACGGCCCGGCGGCCACTCCCGCCGCCTGCAGGGTGTGCATGACCTCGTAGTTGGTGCGCTGCAACGTCCACTCCGTGACCAGCTTGTCCAGCTCGTCCTGGTTGTTCCACCGGCTCAGGGCGTCGGCGAAGCGCGGGTCTTCGGCCCACTCCGGGTGGCCCGTGGCCTGGCAGAAGGAGGCCCACTCCTCCTCGCTGCCAACGGCAATCGCAACCCACTTGTCGAACCCGTCGCACTTGTAGACGCCGTGGGGCGCCATAGCCAGGTCGCGGTTCTCCATTGGGGGCTGAAGCCTTCCGTTGACGGTGTAGTCCAGGAACCGCTCCGGCAGCGCGGCGATGACGTTTTCGGCCATGCACATCTCGATGTACTGGCCCTGCCCCGTGCGGCGATGATGGCGCAGGGCGGCGAGCACCGCAAACACGATGAGCATCCCCGTAAGGTGGTCGGCCCATATCCCGGCCACCTGCCCCGGCCTGCCGTCCTTGTACCCCGTGAGGTAGGACAGCCCCGCGAAGTTGGCGACCTCCGCGTAGTAGCCGATGGCGTGCCGGTACGGCCCCCGGCGGCCCAGGCCGGTGCTGCACAGCATGATGACGTCCGGCTTGACCTTCTTCAGGTCTTCGTACCCCAGGCCCAGCCGCTCGATGACGCCCGTCCCGAAGTTCTCCACCACCAGGTCGCTCACCTTCACCAGCTTCTTGGCGACCTCCACGCCCCTGGGGTCTTTCAGGTCAAGGGTGATGCTCTTCTTGCTTATGTTGTTCCGCACAAAGGGGCCCTGGGTGCGGGTCTCCCCCGGGTGGCGGCTGGCGGTCTCTATCTTGATGACCTCCGCGCCCATCATCGCCATCTGCATTGTGGCGTAGGGGCCCTGCACCACCTGGGTGAAGTCGGCTATTCTTATTCCGTCCAAAGGCAGTCGGCTCATTTCGCGCCTCCCGTGTGACTTCTGCTTAAGGATTAGATGACGCCCATCTGACGCATCCGCGCCACGTCGTCCTTTGAGTACCCCAGCTTGCCGCAGAGCACCTCTTCGTTGTGCTGCCCCAGCGAAGGCGCCGGCGACGACACCTGCCAGGGCGTTTCTGTGAAGCGGTATGCCGGCCCGGGCGACTTGAACTCGCCTATCTCCGGGTGCTCCATGTCCACAAAAGTGCCTCGCTCCACGAAGTGGGGATGGTTGACCACGTCCTCCACGGCGTGGACCGGAGACGACGGGATGTGGCCCTCCACCTGGAGCTTCTGGTACAACTCCTCCATTGTGTACTGCTGCGTCCACTCCTCCACCAGCGGGTAGAGGGCGTCCATGTTATCGCGGCGGGACTCTCGCTCGTTGAAGATGTCCAACTCAGTCCACTCAGGGTGGCCCAGCACCTCCTTGAGGGACTCCCAGAAGTGGTCCTGCACCATCGTCAGGGTCACGTATCCGTCCTTGGCGATGAAGGGCTTGCGACCTGGCACTCGCAGGGCCAGCGCCGCTATCCTGGTCGGCGTCTCGCTCCTGTTGGTGTGGGCGATGATGTCGGACGCAATCGCCGACAGCAGTGGCTCCTGTATCGACACGTCGATGTGCTGGCCCTCGCCTGAGAACTCCCTGGCGAATAGGGCGCACATTGTGGACGAGGCGGCGGTTATCCCGGCCTGGAAGTTGCCCTGGTGACCAGCCGCCTTGAGCGGCGGATGGGTGTCAGGCTCCTCGATCTCGCCCGGCGTCCCGTAGCCCAGCCCGCCTGTGTGGAAGGAGACAAGCTCCGTTGCCTTGTAGTCCCTGTACGGCCCCGTCTGCCCGAACGGGGTGATAGACGTGACAATCAGCTCCGGGTTGACGTCCCTGATGGAGTCGTAGCCCAGCCCCAGCTCATCCATCAACCTGGGCGGGTTGGCCTCCACCAGCACGTCGGTGTCCTTCAGAAGCTCCTTGAGCGCCTTCCTGCCCAGGGGCGTCTTCACGTCCAGGGTTATGCCCCTCTTGCTGGTGTTCAGGTAAGCGAAGAGCAGGCTCTTCTCCGGATGGGGTTCGTCGTTTGGGAAGGGGCCGTAGCGTCTGGCGGAGTCGCCGGCGGGCGGCTCGATCTTGATTACCTCCGCGCCCAGGTCGGCCATGAGCTTGGTGCAGTACGGAGCGGCGATGAAGTCGCCCAGCTCCACAACCTTCAGCCCGGATAGCGCACCATCTGCCATTTTCACCCCCTTGATTGACGGCCAGCCAGGAGACCTGTCCCTCCATCTCTCCCCGGGGAGTCATCCGCAGCGCCCTTCACTCCTGAGCGTCGTCTGGATTAGGACTCTATTTTACGCAATTTCAGCCCAATAATGTAACCCTTTCTTCCACGTCAGACGAAGATTGACGCGTCTCGCGCCTGTGGGGAAGTCGGCCAGGGGTAATTTCGTAGCCTCAGGTAGAGACTTTTGTAGAAGTCCGGCGTCTCTGCTCAGGGGAGGCTAAATGTCATTCCGAACGGAGCGGAGCGCAGTGAGGAATCTAAAATCTATATCTGCAAAGCTGCGTTGTCTAGCATAAGACATCCTAGATTCCTCGCTTCGCTCGGAATGACGCAAAATGGAACTTTGGGGCAGATTACGTAAGGGTCTCTACTGCGGAACTAGCCTCCCTACAACTCCGGCCGCTCAGTGTGCCACGCGGTTGCCGTCTGATACGCGTGGGCCGCCTGCAAGACCAGCGCATCCGCCAGGGGCTTGCCCACAAGCTGCAGGCCAATGGGCAGACGCTCCTGGGTGAAGCCGCACGGCACCGAGATGGCCGGCAGGCCCGCCGCGCTGAATATACGCGTTATGCGCAGCACGGCCTCTCGCGTGGACACCTCCTGCCCGTTGATGACGATGCGCTCCTGCTCTATGAACGGCGCGGCAATGGAGGTGGTGGGCGTTGCCAGCAGATCGACCCGCTCCAGGGTGTCCAGGATGCTCTGCCTGCACCTGGCCCGCACCCGTTGGGCGGCCAGGTACGCCTCCGCCGGTATGAACAGCCCGCTCTCGAACCGCCTGCGGATGACAGGGTCGTAGCGGTCGCCGTACGCCAGCAGCCTTGAGCGGTGTATGGTGGCGGCCTCCGAGGTCTGCACAACGCTTCCCGCCGGGTTTATCAGCTCCAGGTCCGGTATGGACACCTCCTCCACCACTGCGCCCAGGGACTCCAGCACGGCCATAGCATCTTCAAAGGCCCGGCGCACCTCCGGCTCCACCATGTCCCATACGTACTCACGCGGCACCCCGACTCGTAGCCCATTCACTCCCCTGTCCAGGCCCTGTGTGTAGTCTTGCGGCGGTGTGTCCAGGGACGCGCGATCCCTGGGATCGTGGCCGGCCAGCACGTTCAAGGCCAGGGCCGCGTCTTCCACCGTCCGCGCCATTGGCCCCACGTGGTCCATCGACCAGGACAACGGCGTGACCCCGTATCGGCTGATGAGGCCGTAGGTGGGCTTGTGGCCGGTGATGCCGCACAGGGCGGCGGGCACTCGCACTGAGCCGCCGGTGTCCGTGCCCAGGGCTATGGGCGCTTCCCCGCTTGCCGCTGCCACGCCCGACCCGCTGCTTGAGCCGCCCGCCATCCGCGCAGTGTCCCACGGGTTGCGCGCCGGTCCGTAGTGGTGGTTGCGGCTGGTGCCGTCGAAGGCGAACTCTGTCATGTGCAGCTTACCGATGCAGTAGGCTCCGGCAACCTCAAAGCGAGAGGCTACCGCAGAGTCCACTGGCGGAACGAAATCTGCGTCCAGCACGGAGCCGGACGTGGTGCGTACGTCCTTCGTCCAGAAGATGTCCTTGAGGCCGACGGGGATGCCGTGGAAAGGCCCTCTGTACTCCCCGGCCATTATCCCGGCCTCGGCGGCCGCGGCCGCGCGGCGGGCGTGGTCGTCCAGGCGGGTGATGAAGGCGTTGAGCCTTGGCTCCACGGTCGAAATACGGCGCAGGAAGGCGTCGGCCACCTCCACCGGGGAAACCTCTCTGCCGCGAATACGCTGGGCAAGCTGAGAGACGGTGAGCCGGGTCAGGTCGTCGGGCATGTCTAGCCTTCTGATGTGGCTTCCGGCGCTGCCAGGGGCGCGTCAGGCGGACCATCGACGCTGCGGAGCAGGGCAATGCGCTCATACATCGGCTCCACCTCTCCGAATAGCGCTTGCAGGTGGTCTTCGTCGTCCATTGCCAGGCCAAGCAACTGGGCCAGCACAAGGAACTCTTCGTAGGTCAGTCTGGGCTCGTCGGCCATGTCGGGCGCGCCGTGAAGTCGTGCTATTCTAGCTCTTCAGCTTGTAGGACGGCTCCACCTCTTCCACCCGCCCCTCCTTCTTGAGCTTGTCCAGGTGGGTGCGGACGTTGCGCGCCGCGCCGGCCCGGAGGCCCTTCTTGAGGTTCTTGGGGTAGATGTCCTTCACCATCTCATCCACCTTGGCAATCCCCTTCCCCAGGGAGGACAGCACCTCCTCTTCCCTCTGGTTCCGGTGGTTGATGTACCACTGCACCAGCCGCCTGCCTCGGGGCGCGGGCACCACCGCGCCGTGGGCCGGGCAGATAACATCGTGGCGAAACCTGGTCAGCAGCTGTAGCGACTTCATGTAGGCGAAGAGGTCGCTTACCGTAGCCGACGACGACCCAAGAATGGTGTCGCCCGTGAACAGCACCCGCTCCTTGGCGAAGTGGAAGCACACGTGGTCGACGGAGTGGCCGGGGGTGAAGATGGCCCGCAGCGCAACGCCGCCGCCCGACCTGAGCACCTCCCGGGAGCGTATGGGCACTATGGACTCCTTGGGCACCAGGGTCTCCAGGGTCTTTACCAGCTTGGGATGACAGCGGACAGGGGCCTCCATGGCGTCGTAGATCTTGTCTACGCCTCCGTAGTGGTCAGCGTGGCCGTGGGTAATGGCTATGCCGGTTATCTTTGGCTTGCCAAGGCTGTCGTAGTAGTCAAGTATCTGCTGTGTCCAGGAGCGGTCGTGCTCCCCCGTGTCGATTAGAATCATCTCCTCGGCCGGATCCCCGACGAAGTAGTTGGTGCTCCCTCCCGGGTGTCCAACAGCGCCGTCTTCCACGTGGCACGCATATACGTGAGGTGTTATCTGCATGTGCGTCCTCCTGGTTATGTCTTTGACCGATGACGGCCTAACCGGCCGCGGTGTCCTTGATAATCTGCTCCAGCCGGCCGCCGTAGGAGTCCTCCGTCTCCATAATGTGCTCCAGCACCTGGCGCATGGACCACTCCCCTTCCGGCGCCATGTCAAAGTCCTCGTCTGAGAGGCCGACAAGCAGCCCCTCCAGCCGGCCGCGGGCCTCCTCCAGCCGGCCCAGAATGGCCTCGGCCTCCGTCTGGGCAAGGCCCAGGTCTCGCAGGGTCTTTGCCGCGTGCACCGTGTGCTCTATCTCGTGGTTGATGAGCTGGTAGAACATTGAACGCAGGGGCAACTGGCGCTGGCCCCACGCCGCCACCTCACCCATCTGCTCCTCCGGCACCGACATCAGCCGCTTGACCAGGTCGTCGTGCTTGGCCCGCATATTGGCCATGAACTCTTCTTTGCTTGACATTTCGCACCTCGGTAGTCGAGTTGCAAGGCAGGTCTGAGGCCTTGCTGCATCGCTAATTGTAGGTGAACTGCAGTCGCAGCGCAACATTGGGCGCTGCTCGGAGGGCCGCACGCTCAAGTAATTTCCGCCCTCCGTAAGGCCCGTCAAAAAAATTGTCCAGAAACCGACCAACTTCCCTCTTGACACACCAATCGTGGGAGGCAATATCATCCATACAGCGACTTTTTCCGAGGAGGAGGGCTTCCTCCCCAAGACATCCAAGGCCACCTTTGGCGCTGGCTTTTGGCGTTTTTGAGGCCTCTTTCGAGACCACGGCCTCTTGTATCAGAGTACCCCGGTTAGCGGTTTGTTTTTTCTATTTTTTTGTGCTTACCAGCACCAAAGGGGGGAAAGTCTATGGTAAAAGCGGGCGCTTCTACCATCCACCTTCTCAGCGATGGAATCATCAAGTACGACGGTGGGTCCGTTTTCGGACAGGTGCCGAAAGTGCTTTGGGAGCAGCAGGTGAAGCCGGACAGGTGGAACCGGGTTAGCCTGGGGCTGAACTGCCTTCTCATACGCACCGAGAACGAGAACGTTCTGGTCGATACGGGCGTTGGCAAGAAGGAGACCAGCAAACTGAGGGAGGTTTACGGCCTCTCCTCCAGCAAGCTGGCAAAAGGGCTTAAGGAGGTGGGACTCTCCGCCAAGGACATTGACAAGGTCATTCTGACCCATCTGCACTTCGACCACTCAGGCGGCTGCACCAAGATAGACCGGTCCGGCGGGTGCATCCCCGTATTCCCCAAGGCGACCTACTACGTTCAAAAGGCCTGCTGGGAGGACGCAATGTCCCCCAACGAGCGCGGCAAGTCCTCCTACCACATGGAGGACTACTCATGCCTGAAGGACTCCGGCCAGCTTGAGCTGGTGGACGGCGACGCGGAGATACTGCCGGGGCTGTGGGTCAAGGAGACGGGAGGACACTGCCAGGGGCACCAGATGGTGAAGGTGAACTACGGCAGCGAAAAGGTGGTCTTCCTGGGAGATGTCATTCCCACTCCCCACCATCTGTCATTGCCCTACATCGCCGCCCACGACCAGTACCCGGAAGACACCCTGGAGGTGAAGCGGGAACTGGTGGAGCAGGCTGCCAAAGAGGGGTGGCTGGTGATCTTCGGGCACGGCTGCGACGAGAGGGCGGGCTACCTGGAGCGGCGCAACGGCGGCATAACCCTCCGCTCCGTGAGCCTGTAGTTCCCGTACCATTCCTGCGCAGGCAGGAATCCAGGAGGGGCGGGGCGTGGACTCCCGCCTTCGCGGGAGTGGATTGGACTTGTTCAGACGATTCTTAGGTGGCTAGACCGGCGCGCCGATGAGGGAAACCTCTCGCTCCTCAAGGAGCCTTGTGTCCGTGATGGTGTTGGCCAGGGGCCGCGGGTCGTTCGCGTACACCCGGACGTAGTTGTCCGTCAGCCCCGACCAGCGCCACGCTCCGTCGTCTTGCACCCGCTCTTCCCATAGCACGGGGCGCGTCTGCCCCACGAGACTTCGCAGGTAGCCGGAGGCGTGTTCACGGGCCAGCGCCAGCAGCAGGTCTGCCCTCTCGCCCTTGGCCACCGGGTCCACCTTGCCTCCGAGATGCGCCGCGGTGGTGCCGGGCCTCACGGAGTACGGGAAGACGTGCATGTCTGAGAAGCGAATCTCACGGCAGAAGTCATAGGTCTCCTGGAACTCCTCATCGCTCTCACCCGGGAAGCCCGTCAGCACGTCCGTGGTGATTGAAGCCCCGGGCGCCCTGGCGCGGATAAGCTCGACTGTCCGAGCGTAGCGCTCCGCCGTATAACGCCGCCTCATGCGGCTCAGAACGCCGTCGCTTCCGCTCTGAAGGGGCAGGTGAAAGTGGGAGCAAAGTCGGGGGTCCTCCCACAATCTTAACAGTTCCTCCCCTACCTCCTGGGGCTGAAGGGATGAAACTCTAATGCGGGGAATGGCGGTCTCGGCCAGAACGCTCTCCACCAGTCGCTCAAGGCTTGCGCCGGGAATGTCGAAGCCGTAGGAGCCAAGCTGGGTGCCCGTTAGCACCACCTCCTTGAACCCCTCGGCCTCCAGCGCGTTGATCTGCGCTACCAGGTCTTCCGGCGGGATGCTCCGCTCCCTGCCCCGCACCCTGGGCACTATGCAGTAGGCGCAAACCTGGTTGCACCCCTCCTGAATCTTGACCATAGCTCTTGTTCGATGTACCACGCTCTGCGTCTCTACCGCGTCTCCCGTGGCGCAGGGGGTTTCGGCGTCTCTGCGAAGCTCCGTCACCCGCTGCACCAGCGCGCCCTTATCCGTATTGCCCAGCACCAGGTCGACCTCTTGCAGCGACTCCAGCTCCCCGGGCGAACGCTGGGCGTAGCAGCCCGTGGCCACGATGAGCGACGCCGGGTTGCTGCGCCGCGCCGCCCTGAGCGATCGACGCGCCTTGCGGTCTGCGACGTGGGTCACGGTGCAGGTGTTCAGCACGTACACGTCCGCGGGCCGGTCGGCGTCAACCACCGTGTATCCGGCGGCGGCGAAGCGCCGGGCCAGGGCCTGGGAGTCGGCCTGGTTCAGCTTGCAGCCCTGGGTCTCGATGGCTACGGTGGGCAAAGTCTCGGTTTGAGTCATGGCAGTCGCATTATAGTGACAACCTGCTCTACGGACAACGCCATTGCCGGAAAATTCGGCTTGCGTTCTGTGAAAGTATTTACAAAATGCGCAACAGGTCTGGTAAAATACACCAAATATCTTGCCCAGGCGGGCAGCATCCTCAAGCAGTTGCGCTGCTTTTTTGAAAGGAACCGGACAAGTGACAAAACGAATAGTAGTTACAGGACTGGGCATAATCAGCCCCGTTGGACTGAGCGCCGTCACCACCTGGGAGTCCCTGCTGGCGGGAGTGTCCGGCGTGGACTACATAAGCGATTTCGACCCCGAGCCCTTTGAGACGAAGATAGCGGCCGAGGTCAAGGGCTTTGAGCCAACGGACTTCCTGGACCGCAAGGAGGCCCGACGAATGGACAGGTTCGTGCAGTTCGCGGCGGTGGCCTCCCAGGAGGCCGTTGCCCACGCCGGCCTGGACCTGGAGAAGGAACCCGCCGAGCGAGTTTCGGTGATGATTGGCAGCGGGATCGGCGGCATACGCACCCTGTCCGAGGGCTTCGGCACGCTCTTCGAGAAGGGCCCGACTAAGGTCAACCCCTTCCTCATTCCCATGATGCTGGGAGACATGGCATCCGGGCGGGTGTCCATGCTCATGGGCGCGAAAGGCCCCAACTACAGCGCCCTCTCCTCCTGCTCCACAGGCGCGGACACCATCGGCGAGGCCATGCTGGTCATCCAGAGGGGCGACGCCGACATCGCCATCACCGGAGGCAGCGAGGCGGCGATTTGCCCCATCGGGATTGCGGGTTTCAACGCCTGCAACGCCCTCTCCAGCAGAAACGACGACCCCCAGCGGGCCTCCCGCCCCTTCGACGCCAAGCGCGACGGCTTCGTGATGGGTGAAGGCTCCGGTATCCTCATCCTTGAGAGCCTTGAGCACGCCCTGGATCGGGGCGCAACTCCATTGGCAGAGCTTATCGGCTATGGCGCAACCGCCGACGCCCACCATATCACCCAGCCCGCGCCGGAGGGCGAAGGCGGCGCGAGGGCAATGCGCATCGCCCTGCAAAAGGCAGGCCTCAGCCCCAAGGACGTGGACTACATCAACGCCCACGGTACGTCCACTCCAATGAACGACAAGTTTGAGACCATGGCAATCAAGTCCGTCTTCGGTGAGGAGGCGTACAAGATACCAGTAAGCTCCACCAAGTCCATGACAGGCCACCTGCTGGGGGCAGCTGGCGCGCTGGAGGCCGCCATAGCCGTCCTGTCCATCTGCAAGGGCGCCATTCCGCCCACCATCAACCTGGAGGAGCCGGACCCGGACTGCGACCTGGACTACACGCCCTACACGCCGCGCCGTGGCAAGGTGTCCGCCGCCATATCCAACTCCCTGGGCTTTGGCGGGCACAACACCTGCCTGGCCTTCAGGAGCTACGAGGAGTAGAGGGCACTGCTTGGGGGTGTCTAGGACTGTTAGTGAATAAGAGGCGAGTCGGCGGTCTTTTGGTGTGCGTTAGCGCGCTCCTGGCTATCGCGGCCTGCGGTGAATCGGGCGTCTCGGAGAATACCCCGGCCGCTACAGGCCAGGTTGCTACTGCAACAGCCCCTGCAGACAACAATGGCGATACCGCAACGCCGACCCCTACGCCAATCACGTTGGCTGATGCTATGGGAGAGCTAACCACTCCTACCCCGACGCCTACCCCAGAGTTGATGATTACGCCGAGAGGAGACGAGGGAAGCGAGCCTATCAGTGCACTTGAGGCTGAGATGCGGGCGCGATGTTTGCACCTGGTGAGGGATACCGAAGATGCCATGACTTACTCTGAGTTCAGGGAGTTGGACCCCGACAATATGAGCGACCTGGAACGGGTGCTTTGGAGGGAAGTTGACGAAAGCTATTTTTGTCTCGACTACTGGAGCGAATCCTTGTCCCTAGAGAACGCCGACAAGAGGAATGAATCATTTCGGTTTGCTTGCTACTGGGATTTGACCAGCCAACGCGAGTACCGACGAGAGGGGTCAAATGGCGGGGTAGTTGACCAATACGCGCGCATAGCCAATTGGATTGATATGCCGGGACGGGATTTGTTGGCGTTGGAGACGCGCCCTATTGATTACGTGGTAGCCGAATATGAGCGGCAGCGTCAAGGACACAGGACCACCAATGAAGATGAATGGTACAAGATTTTAGAGGCGTGGCCGCGATACAACGAATTTGAGTTACGGAATTACGGCAATGGTGATGCAGATTCGTGCGTGTACTTTTACCCGCAAATGTTCACAGGGCGGTGGATTCCAATTGACACCCCACTTACGTTGAATCATCCTAACAGCACCCCCACTCCTGCGGCGACTGCTGAAGCAATACGGGAAACATGGGAGGAGCGGGACTGGCCGCTTTATTGGAGCAACTGAGGAATCTTGAGGTATTCTCAACACGCGTTGGTCATGGCGCATGACCCCGCTCACCCCCGTATCAAGTACGGGGCAGGCTCTGAGCTTGTCGAAGGGAGTGAGCAGGATGCACACGGCCAAGATTCGCCCGCTCATATGGTTCGACAGGCTCACCATGAGCGGGCGAACTGCGTTTCGGAAATCACGCAATGGATTGGCAACCCGTGACCGGCCGTAAGCTGTGGCGGGAGGCGTCCCGCGCTCCCGCCGACGTGAACGCCAGGCTGTCGGACTTCTCCCCGTTGGCGGCGCAGCTCCTCTACAACCGTGGCGTGACTGATCTCGCTTCAGCCAAAGCCTTTCTCTCCAGGGACGAGAGCTTGCTGGAGGACCCATTCCTGCTTCCCAACATCGAACCCGCCGTTTCCAGGATTCACCGCGCCCTGCGCGACGGCGAGACCATCGGCGTATTCGGCGACTTTGACGCCGACGGCGTGACGGGCACGGCGCTACTGGTGGAGGGCCTGTCCAAGCTGGGCGGCAAGGTCATCCCCTACCTGCCTCACCGCGTGACGGAGGGCCACGGGCTGAACTCCCAGGCCGTCCGCGCCCTCCATGAGCGGGGAGTCACCCTGCTCGTCACCGTGGACTGCGGCGTCACCTCGGTGGATGAGGTCAGCGAGGCCGCTTCCCTGGGGATGGACACCGTCATCACGGACCACCATACTCCCCTGCCCCAGCTTCCCGACGCCTGCGCCATTGTGAACCCCAAGCTGGACGACTCCTCGTACCCCTTTCCGCACCTGGCCGGCGTTGGTCTCGCCTTCAAGCTGGTGACGGCTCTGTACGCCCACGCGGACAGGTCGTGGGATGAGTCCCTGTTGCAGCTTGCGGCCCTGGGCACCGTGACCGACGTTACGCCCCTTGTCGGCGAGAACCGCTACATTGTGGCCGCGGGCCTCCGCTCCCTCAACGCCAACCCCAGGCCGGGGCTGAAGGAGCTGCTTAGGCTGGCCGGGCTGGAGGCCGGAGAGCTGGACACGGAGACCATAGCCTACACCCTGGGGCCGCGGCTCAACGCCCCGGGCAGGCTGGAGCACGCAAGCGCCGGATATGACCTGCTTCGCGCCGCGTCTACGGAGGAAGCGGCGCCCCTGGCCGGCGACCTTGAGCGGATGAACAGGGAGCGCCAGGGACTCACTCAAAAGGCTGTGGAGGCGGCAAAGCGGCACATGGATGCCGTCCCTCCCGGCGCGCCGGTAACGGTCATCTGGAGCGACGAGTTTTCGCCGGGCATAGCGGGCCTGCTGGCAAGCCGCCTTGTGGAGGAGCGCTGGCGGCCGGCGGTGGTGGTCGCGATTGACGGAGACATGGGAAGAGGCAGCGGGCGAAGCATCCCGGAGTTTGACCTGGCGTCTGCGCTGACTGAGTGCCGCGACCTCTTCGACCGATTTGGCGGCCATCCAAGGGCGGCGGGCTTCCTGATACCTGGGGAGAGGCTCCCCGCCCTGCGGGAGCGGCTGGAGGTCATAGCCCGCCGGGAACTGGACGGCGCCGACCTGCAGCCCGCCATAGACATCGACGCCCACGTCCGCATATCGTCGCTTATGGGTGACAACTTCCGCTTCCTCCAGAGCCTTGCGCCCTACGGGGAGGGCAACCCCAAGCCCGTGTTCCTGACCAAGGGGGTGAAGGCGCTGGACGCCCAGCTGGTGGGAGCGCAGGGGAACCATCTGCGACTCAAGCTGCAACACGAAGGGGTGGTCTGGGACGCAATCGCCTTTGGCCGCGGCGGAGACTGGAGCGGGGAGTCGGACGTGCTGGACGTCGTCTACACCCTCAGCGTCGACACGTGGGGAGGGTCGAGGACCCTCAGGCTGGTAATCGAGGACTTTCAGGAAAGCCGCGGCGAGTAAGACGAACGTAGTCGTCGCCTAGCGCCAGGGTCGCCATCTGCCGCCCATCGACGTGTGCTCCATCTCGTCCCTGGGCACAAGATTCCCCCGGAACGCCAGGAGCGGCAGCGTAATGACCACCACGCCTATCGCTATCAGGTGCGCCTCCTGGAGGCCGGCAATCCAGATCTTGTCCTCCCGCAGGAAGCTGATGAAGAACCGCCCAAAGGAGTACAGCAGCAGGTAGAGGGCAAAGAGCATTCCGTCCGGCTTTATGCGCCCGCGCATCGCCCAGATTATGCCTAGCACCACCATGTTCCATATCATCTCGTAGGCGATGACGGGGTGGGAGGCGAGGGTGGCGTGGACCTTGTTGGACAGGCTGTCCGGGTGGCTGTACACGAACCCCCAGGGCAGCTCCGTTGCCTTGGCGACGTGCTCCCCGTTGATGATGTCGCCTATCCTGCCGACTGTCTGGCCCACAAGCACGGCCGGCGCGGCTATGTCGGCCAGCTTCCCAATGGGATAGCCCTGTATCCTGGCGTACACGGCTCCCGACAGCAGGCCCATGAGTATGGCTCCGAAGAGGGCTATGCCTCCATTCCAGATGGCCAGTATCTCCGCAGGGTTCTCGCTGTAGATCTCCCACCTGTCGATGACGTGGAAGAGCCGCGCGCCCAGGATGCCGCCGATGATGGCCCAGATGGCCGTGGAGTAGACGATGTCCGGCTCCACGTCCTGGGACCGCGCCCAGCGGGCCGCCAGTATCACCGCTATGACTACGGCCACGAACGAGAAGAAGCCGTGCCAGGTCAGTATGAAGTTCCCGGCCTGGAAGATGTTGGGGTCTATGCCAATGTGGAACATCCAGTCGCCAACCTTTCCCCCGCGGATTCAATAGGCCAGATTCTACCTTTGGGCCATAGGGCTGTCAAGGAAATACGGGCCGCCGGCGCTCCCTTGATTGAATCTGAGAACAATGTGATAGAATATGCGACAGGCGGCCTGCCGGACGGGAGCATTATGAGAGACATGGTAAGGGCATTCCTGGACTACCTCACCTCTGAGAGAGGTCTGTCCGGCAACACCGTCGCCGCTTATGGCAGCGACCTGAACCAGCTTGTGGACCTGCTGGAGGAGCGCGGCTACAAGGGCGGCTGGGAGTCTGTGGACAGCGACATGCTCACCAACTACGCCCTGGACCTCCAGGAGCGCGGCTACTCGGCCACGACCCGCGCCCGCAAGATAGCCTCGCTGAAGTCCATGTTCAACTTCCTTGTGGAGGAGGGCATAGTCGAGGAGGACCCGACCGAGTCCCTCTCCTCTCCCCGCATTGGCCGGGCGCTGCCCAAGGCCCTGAGCGAAGAGGAGATGGCCCTGCTGCTCCGGGAGGCGTACAGCGGCGACACGGTTGAGGCACGGCGTGACGTGGCAATGATCGAGCTTATGTACGCCACGGGCATGAGGGTCAGCGAGCTTGTCTCGCTTGCCGTGGGCGACCTGAACCTCAAGGACAAGTTCGTGCGCTGCCTGGGCAAGGGCTACAAGGAGCGGCTGGTGAACCTCCACGACCAGGCCGTGGAGACGGTGGAGGTGTACCTTTCTGACATCAGGCCGGAGATGCTGTCGCCCCGCGGCAAGGAGGGGGAGAGGGAGGACGCCCTGTTCCTCAACCATCGAGGAGAGCGTCTCACCCGCCAGGGCTTCTGGCTCATCCTGAAGGGCTACGGCAAGAGGGCCGGGATTCGCACACCCATCACGCCCCACACCCTGAGGCACAGCTTCGCCACCCACATGCTCAGGGGAGGCGCGCCCCTGCGCTACCTCCAGGAGCTTCTGGGTCACGCCAACATAGCCACAACCCAGGTGTACACGCACCTGGCGGAAGACCAGGTGGAGAGAGACTACGACCTGGCCCATCCAAGGGCCTGACGGAGAGGGACTATGAAGATCGCTGTTGGAAGCGACGAGAGGACCACCCTGACCGACGCGGTGGTGGATGAGCTGAGGGCCAAGGGGATTACGGTGGAGCTGATGGGCGCCCTTGAGGAGGGCGACGACCCCGCGTGGCCCGCAGTAGGCCGCAGCGTGGCCGAAAGGGTGTCCAGCGGCGAGGCCGACCAGGGGATTCTCTTCTGCTGGACCGGGACGGGCGTCAGCATAGCGGCGAACAAGGTCCCAGGCGTGCGAGCCGCCCTGTGCACCGACGCCTCCACCGCAGCCGGGGCCAGGATATGGAATCACGCCAACATCCTGGTCATGGGCCTGCGGCTCACCTCGCCGGAGGTGGCGCTGGAGATGCTCGACGCCTGGTTCTCCACGCCCCCGGGCGACGGAGAGAAGGCCGAGCTTGTGGGCCGGCTGGAGGCCATCGACAAATCTTACAGATCGGCTGAAAGAAGCCTGACTTAGGAAAATAGCGCAAATTTTGCCCGTTGTCTCTTCCATTATTGCGCGCTCGCATATATGCTGAGAGTATACGGGAGACCCAACCGCTAGAAGCGACGAACTGGAGGACAATCCAATGCCCAAGAAATCGCGGCGAGTAGCCGTGAGACAGGCTGAACTGGGACAAAGAAAGCGAAGATCACACAGGTCCGGCGGCGCGCAGCCCGCGGCCCAGGGCCCTGCGGCGCAGGTCAGCGCCCCCACCGTTGAGAGCCCGGAGCCGGCAACCGCAACGATGGAGGCCGCGGCGGCCCCACAGCCGGCGGCAGCCCCCGCTCCTGAAGCGCCCAGAGCCGTTCCGCAGCCGGCGGCCGCAGCAGCCGCTGCCCCGCGCCCGGCCGCTCCCTACATGATGCCGGAGCTGAGGCGTATAGGGATGATCGCGGCCCTGATGCTGGTCATCCTGGCCGTGCTCACCGCCGTACTGAGATAGCGCCTGTTTGCTGGTGTTGCTCCTATAACCCCTGAGCGGTATGAAGCACAGGATTAGGGCCGCGGCCCTTGTCGTCCATGAAGACCGCCTGCTTCTGGTGAAGTCGCGCATTCCCCATACCGGCGGTATCTGCTGGGTGCCGCCCGGCGGAGGCGTCCTGGGCGAGGAGTCGATCTTCGAGTGCGCCAGGCGGGAGGCCTTTGAGGAGGCGGGCGTCTCCGTAGAGGTCGGCAGAGTTGCCTACTGGGGCCAGTTCATCGATGAGCACAACTACGTCCACAACTTTGAGGTGTACATCCTGTGCGGCTCCTTCTCAGGCGAGCCGACGACTGAGAACAACTTTGGACTGCCGGACGAGTTCGATGTTCTGGAGGCGGCCTTTCTGTCCCGGGAGGAGATGGCGGACCTGACGGTGTACCCGGAGCAGCTGAAAGACGAGTTCTGGGACGATCTCAAGAGCGGGATTACTGAACCCAGGTTCCTGGGCGTCCAGCGGGGCTAGCCCCGAGCGTGCTTTGTGTAGACCACCCCTTCTTTCGGAGACCTTTGACTAACTCCAGGGTTGTCCCGAAGGGAGCATTTCTCACCGTCATTCCGGCGGAAGCCGGAATCCAGGATGCCTGTGAAAAACAGGAATAGATTCCCGCTTTCGCGGGAATGACGAGAAACGTACTGACTTCGAGACCACACCTTAGTTACGCAAATGTCTCGTTTCGCAGGGGGCTGCCACTTGCTGTCACGGGCGCTCTGGATTCCTGCTTTCGCAGGAATGGTCAGGCGGGCGGGCGACTAGCGCAGGGACTTGGGAAGCAGGAAGCTGACGTTCTCCTCCATCACTTCCACGTTGCGGACCCTGGTGGGCTTCAGGTAGTCCACCACCCTGTTCACCAGCAGCTCCGGCGTTGAGGCCCCGGAGGTGATGCCCACCCGCTCTACGCCCTCCAGCCAGGCGTCGTCAATCTCCTCCGGCCCGTTTACCAGGTAGGATGGCACCCCTTCGCCCTCCGCCACCTCTCGCAGCCGGTTGCAGTTGGAGGAGTTCTGCGCGCCGATTACCAGCATAATGTCAACGTCGCTGCAGATGGCCTTGACCGCCTCCTGCCGGTTGCTGGTGGCGTAGCAGATGTCGTTGCGGGTCAGTATGTTGGGGAACCGCTCCTCCAGCACGCTTACTATCTCCTGAGTGTCGTCCACGCTGAGGGTGGTCTGAGTCAGGGCCACCACTTTGTCGGGATCCGGCACCTGGACCGCATGGGCGCGCTCCACGTCCTCCACAAGCTGGGAGACCTCCGGGGCCTCCCCGATGGTGCCAATCACCTCGTCGTGGCCCTTGTGGCCTATCAGAAGAATGGAGTAGCCGTCCTTGGCGTACTTCAGCGCCTCCAGGTGCACCTTGGTGACGAGGGGGCACGTGGCGTCGACCACCTTCAGCCCGCGCTCCTTGCTGTGCTGCCACACGGCGGGAGACACCCCGTGGGCGCTGAACACCACCATCTGGCCCTCCGGGACTTCGTCAAGCTCCTCAACGAAGATGGCGCCCTTGTCCCGAAGCTCAGAGACCACGTAGGGGTTGTGGACAATCTCGCGGCGGACGTATACGGGGCTGCCGAACCGCTCCAGGCACAGGTCAACGACGTCGACGGCCCGGATGACCCCGGCGCAGAATCCCCTTGGCGCTGACAGCAATACTTCCATGAATACCTCTTATAGCATTATACGCAAATTGGTGGTGGATAGTCACCTAGATAGCAGTATCGGCAAGCTCCCTGGCGTCCGCGATATAGTCTCCGGTCTCGCGAATGCGCCTCTCCACCTCCTCTTGCGGGTCGCACAGGCCAAGGTAGAAGCACTCCCCGTGCAGAAGCCCCTGGCGCGTATAGTAGCGTCTCACCAGGGATTCAAAGCGATTGGAAGCCGTGCGGAGCCTGTTCAACTCCAGGCTTGTAGCCGGAGTCCTCTCCGGCGCTACGCCGGTCTGCGCCAGAATCACGGCGTTGGTGGCTTGCAGAGTGGCGCACCACGCCTTCTCCGCAGCGTCCCGGATGTCGCCCTCCGCCATTTGCGACAACGCCGCGCTGTGCATGGCGCCTGCATCGTCGAAAAGGGCTTGCACCTCAACAGTCGTCGTCATTTCAGTTACACCCACCCTTAATGCCGTCATTGTTGCACGGGGCGCATGGAGCGTCAAGAATACACGGCTTGAACCGATTTTATTGAAACGCCAAAGGGCTATCCTAGTAACCTGAAAATGCTGGGAGGCCAGGATACCCTGACCTCCCTCAAAGTCCCTTGCCCAGCCAAGCCCAACAATGCCATGGCAAGCCGCGCACTGCCACGCCTAGCCTGACCCTGCTATGAGTTCCTCGCCGTGCCCTGCCAAGCCAGACACTGCCATACCCCGCCTTGCTCTGCCGAGCCACACCGCGCCTAGCCCAACCGCGCCATGATGTTCCTCGCCTCGCCATGCCGAACCTAACCGAGCCAAGCGCTGCCCTACCATGCCGGGCCTAGCCAAGCCGCGTCCTGCCATGCCGAGCCGGGCCCTGCCCAGATTCCCTTGCCATGCCTAGACCTGCCAAACCCCGCCCAGCGGTGCCGCACCATGCCGAGCCCTGGCCCGCCTTGATTTCCCTGCCTCGCCCCGCCCCGACAAGCCTAGCCTCACCTTGCCCCGCCTCTCCGTGCCTGGCCCAACCTCGCCAAGCCATACCCTGATTTCCTCGCCTGGCCACGACGTGCCCTGCCAGACCTTGCCACGCCTAGCCGTACACTGCCTAGCCGTGCCCAGTCTCGCCTTGATTTACTCGGTTGCTTCTATGGAGACCAGCTTAAAGCGGCCGTACTCCCCGCTCTTCTCCGGCCTCCAGTCTCCCAGGCCGATGCGTCTTCCCCCAATGTCCAGCCATTGTCGCAGCTTTGACTCGTCCACCAACTCATCGTCTACGTCCACCTCAAAGGTGCATGACCAGGGAAGGTCAAACTTGGCTCTGGTGCGAATCACTCTACTGCGTTGCACCACGACGGACGTGGTGAACTGGACGCTTGTCTGAAGCACATCCAGGTCCACGCCATACCGCTCTTTGTCGTAGTCAAACGATGTATCAATTACCACAAGGCCCTCCCGGACCTGTGGCCCCTGCTTCAGCTTTCTGGCTCCCGTCTCAATGACGGCGCGGAGGGCCGCTCCCGGGATGGTAGGCTCATTGGCGGCGTTGAGCCAGAGGCTTCCGACGGTTTCGAGCTCTCGGAGTCTGGCGTCGTCTGACTCTGTTCGGTTGGAGCCACGTTTACGGGTGATCTCCGCTTTTTCAATGTTGATGGCCGCACTGGGGTCAATTCCTGCTGCGCTGTGGTGGATGATTGGAGAGACTCCTTCAATGACGATCCTGTAAAGCATTCCGCGACTACCTCCCTGAATTTGTGCATGAAATGCCATCTGTCCGCGCCGTAGCGGGTGAACCTCCGCATGGTGGTGGCTATCTCGTGACAACCGGTGCAGAGGGCCGTGAGATGCTCCGCTGTGGTGTCCTCTTCCCTTGGATAGTTGACAGGCCAGTGATGAGCCTCAACCGCCTCGGCTTGGCCGCACAGCTGGCACTTGCCTCCTGAGCGCTCGATGGCCTGCTGTCGCGCCAGGCGGTATCGGGGATGGTTGTAGTTATACGTCTCATCACCTCCAAAAGGGGTTCCCTGCCTCGCCCTGCCAAGCCCCACCTAGCGATGCCAGGCCGAGCCGCGCCTAGCACTGCCATGCCAAGCCTAGCCCAGATAGTTTAAGCATAGAACATTAGTTGCGTACTGTCAACTTGTGTCATACCGAATAATGGGTCAAAATGATTTGTCTGCGGTCAGCCCGCCGGAGAGAAGTCCTTGACAGAGCGTCACCTGCAAGGCTACGCTGACCTGCGACGGCAAGTTGAAATCCGGGATATTCCAAATCGGCAATAGGTGTTAAACCCATGCCAAAAGGCCCCGAAAGCAGACTGGGGGTTCAAATGACGACCGATAGATTTTTGCAACTGACAATGACTACGTGGCAAGAGGGAGCACAGTTTGTTTCCAAGTGCCTTGAGCTTGAAGTAGCCAGTTGCGGCGATACCAGGCAGGAGGCCATGGCGAACATAAAAGAGGCTGTTGAACTGTATTTGGAGGACCTGCTTGATCTTGGGGAGATGGAGCGGGTGCTGCATGAGAAGGGGGTTCAGGCCTTCACCATGGAAGAGCAGGCGACTGAAAGCGTAAGGCTTGAGGAAGACGTATCCAGTCTTCGTGTTGCCCTGCCAGTGTAAGGTCGTGTCCTATCAGGACTTGCCTCTCTGCTCCAGCCGTCAGTTGGTCAACGCTCTTGAACGCCTCGGCTGTTATCCCGGGCGAGCAGGCCGGGGCAGCCACCAGACATATCGCAGACGGCTGCCCGATGGCGTGGTTGTCACAACCCCGGTAGTGTTGGGCAGAAGAGAGGTTCCCAAGGCAACTCTGAAGGCGATACTGGACGGCCTGCAAAAAGATTACGGTGATTTTCGCTCCAACCTCAGGTAGGCTCTTGGTATGCCTTCATGTCCACATGGCCACATCCCCTCATACACCCACGCGCCCCGCTATGCTAAACTTGTAGCACTATGACTACCAGCAGGCTATCGGAGCAGCTGAAGGCCACGCCCACCAAGCCCGGCGTCTATCTGCTCAAGGGCGGGCACGGAGAGGTGCTGTACGTAGGCAAGGCCGCCAGCCTTCGCAACCGGCTCCAGTCCTACTTCGGGTCGCTCTCCAACCTGGAGCCGAAGATACACCACCTGGCCAGCAGGATCGCGGACTTCGAGTTCATCGTCACGGAGTCCGAGGCGGAGGCCCTCATCCTTGAGAACACCCTCATCAAGAAGCAGCGGCCCAGGTACAACGCCCGCCTGAAGGACGACAAGACCTACCCGTACCTCAAGATTGGCCTTAACGAGGAGTTCCCCCAGGTGTACATCACCCGGCGGGTGTCCAACGACGGCGCACGCTACTTTGGCCCCTACGCCAGCGCCGGCTCCGTGCGCAGGACTATGGACCTGCTCAAGAAGCTCTTCCCCTACCGCTCCTGCACCAGGGTCATCACCGGCAACGACGCCCGCCCGTGCCTGGAGTACTTCATCAACAGGTGCGTCGCGCCCTGCATAGGGGTCTCGGACAAGGAGGAGTACCGCAGGGTAATCGACCAGGTGGTCATGTTCATGGAGGGCCGCACGGAGACGGTGGTGAGAGACCTGCGCCGCAAGATGGAGGACGCCGCCGAGCGCATGGAGTTCGAGAGGGCGGCCGTCGTGAGAGACCAGCTCCGGGCCATCGAGCGGGTCACCGAGGGGCAGAAGGTGGTGTCCATGTCCGAGGACGACCAGGACGTCATCGCCATGTCCCGCACAGCCGACGAGGCCTGGGTGGAGGTGTTCTTTGTCCGCAGGGGCAAGCTCATTGGCCGTGAGCACTTCATTATGGACGGCGTGCAGGACGACGAACCCAGTCGCATCCTGTCGGACTTTGTGAAGCAGTACTACGACTCCGTGCCCCAGATACCGCCGCGCCTGCTGCTACACCACCCCCTTGAAGACGGCGACCTGATCCGGGAGTGGCTGGAGTCGAAGCGCGGCAAGAGGGTGGAGATACGCGTCCCGGAGCGCGGCGAGAAGCGCCGGCTGGTGCAGATGGTGGCGGAGAACGCCGCCCAGGGCCTGGAGCAGCTCAAGGCCAAGTGGGTCTCCAACTCGGACGCGCTCAGGTCGGCTATGGAGGAGCTTCAGGAGCGTCTCAACCTGCCCCGTCCACCCCTTCGCATGGAGTGCTACGACATCTCCAACATCCAGGGCACAACGCCCGTGGGCAGCATGGTGGTATTCGAAGACGGGCGACCCAAGTCGTCCCACTACAGGCGGTTCAGCATAAAGACGGTGGAGGGTATCGACGACTACGCCATGATGCAGGAGATGCTGCGCCGCCGGTTCCGACGCCTGGGCCGCCAGCGTGGCGACGACAACGCGGACTCCGATGCGCCGACGGAGAGAGGCGGGCGGCAGTCGCAGTCCTGGGGCGTCATCCCGGACCTGGTGCTCATAGACGGAGGCAAGGGGCACCTGAACGCCGTGGTGGAGGTTATGCTGGAGCTGGGCATCGACGACGTGCCGTTGGCAAGCCTGGCCAAGGAGAACGAAGAGATATTCGTCCGCGACACCCCTGAGTCGATTATGCTTCCCCGCAACTCCCCTGCCCTGTACATGGTGCAGCGCCTGCGGGACGAGGCACACCGCTTTGCCGTCACATATCACCAGCGGAGCCGCACGAAGAAGGGGATGCAGTCCGCGCTGGACGCGGTGCCGGGCATTGGCCCCAAGCGCAAGAGGACGCTGCTGCGGCGGTTTGGGTCTGCCAGGGGCGTCAAGGAAGCCTCCTTGGAGGAGCTGACCGCCATTCCGGGTATGACCAGGAACCTGGCGCAGAAAGTGAAGGAGCACCTCTAGATATGTTCAAGTACGCTTTCCTGGGCTTCGGCATAACCCTTCTTTGTCTTATCACCATTGTCATCCCCATAGTCCACTTCATCACGGTGCCCCTGTCCCCCCTGATTGGCGGCTGGACCGCCGGGTACAACGCAAAGGCCAAGCCGGACGCGGCCATAGGCATAGGCGTCTTTATGGGCGTGCTGATTGTAATCCCGGTTGCGATTGCGGTGATCTTTGCAGGGGTAGTCCTGTCGGTTGACGACTTCATTCTGAGGGCGCTGGGCTTTGGGATTCCGGCGCTCACCGTCGTCATGGGTTCCATTGGCGCTATGGTAGGCGGCGGCATGTCCCGCTCATCGTGACGCCGTGTGCAACAGAATAGCGTGCTACGGCTGTGGCGCACTGGTCGATGACGCGCCGGGCAAGCCGCACAAGTACCTTGGCACCGTCTGGGGGTGCTGGGAGGTGTTCGGGCAGGCGCTGGCAAAGGAGTACGGCGCGGCCTTCAATAACGGCCTTGGCGTGACCCACAGGCTCACGGTGGACGCCTATGCCGTGCAGCATCCCGGAACACCCGGCCGGCAGACCATCCAGTCGATGAACGTACACCTGGTGAGCCTATATCTGCTCCTGGAGCACGGCCAGGGTTGGCGCGAAGTCATGAACGCCATCAGGAGATCGCTCAGGGCCGCGTCCCAGTTCGTGTGGCTTGAGCCGCCGGTCCCCAACGGCACGATGACAGTCCTTGACGTGGCCGCAGCGCGGGACATGGAAGAGCATCAGGGTTTGGTGCGTGCGTGGGCCGAGGACGTTTGGCAGGCCTGGTCAGGGCACCAAGACCACGTGCGGGAGTTCGCAAGGCGGAACCTGGGGTTGTGATTGCAATTACGTAGGGGCGGTTCGCGAACCGCCCCTACGCGTGTCCTTAATCTACCGCCCTAGTCCACGTCCGTCCCGGTGCCCGTGGCCCTCTGCATCTCCGCCTCCTCCAGCCAGCGGCGAAGCAGCACCCGCGCCTCCCGCTTCCGCAGGTCAAGGCCGGATATGCCCACGGCCCGCCACAGCGCGCCGGTCGAGACCCTGGCGCGCACGGACTCCCCTACTGCCGGCAGCTCCACGCCAAGGGCCTGCGCCACGAACGCGGCTGTCCACGTGCCCACCCTGGACGCGTGGCACTTGGTGACGGCACGTCCCTTGTGTAGCACCGACAGCCCGCTTTTGCCCATCTGCACGGTCAGCACAATGTGGGCCGACGGCTGTTCCAGCAACTGGTCTGCGTACTCCTGGGCCTTCTTCCGGCTTATGCCCATGGCGTCACCCCCTGTTCGAGTCGGGCACTTTGTTTAGGGATTTACTGTGCTCCTCATTTTGCTATGAGATACCAGGTATAGACAAGCGGTCTCTTTGCCTACAGCCGCAGCCGCATGACGTGCCGCCTTGTGCCCGCTCTGCCCACCTCCTCGAACCCCAGCCCGGCGAAGGTCGGGATGACACCCATGAACTTGTAGCTTGGCGAGTCCGGGTCAACCGGGTAAGCCTCCACAACCGACGCTCCCCTGCCGCGGGCCTGCTCCACCGCCGCGGACACAAGCTGTTTGGCTATCCCCTGCCCTCTGAGGCGTCTTGGAATGAACATACACACCAGAGACCAGACCGAGTCGGGAGGCTCCTCCGGGTCTTGCACCCCGCCGAGTTTGCGGTAGGTGGGACGGGGCGCAATGGAGCACCAGGCCACCGGCTGGTCGTTGTCGTAGCCAAGGATGCCCACCGGCTCCCCGCCCAGCACGCGGCCCTGCATCGCCGCCTTCTTGTTGGAGCGGTCCCTGCGCCTTACGCCGGGCATGTCGCGCCACACCATGCACCAGCAGTACTTTGGCCCGCCCGGGGCCTCGAACAGGCGCTCCATGTCCGGCCACCGTTCTGGCGTAACCTCGCGGAAGACCAGCTTTAGGGTCATGGTGGCGAGGCTGCCCGCTCTAGGTTGTCTGCGCAGCCAGGGTTGCGTCGATGAGGATCCGGGCAACCTCCGGTCGGGTGAACTCCTCCGGCGGCATCTGGCCCTGCCTCAGCATCTCCCTGAACTGGGTCCCCGTCAGGCTGACCCTCTCGCCTGGGCCGTGGGGGCACGTCCTCTCCGTCGCCATGCCGTTGCAGCGACGGCAGTAGAAGGAGTTCTCGAAGAACATGGGCCTTATGTCCAGCGCCTCCGGGTCGAACTCGCTGAATATGTGCTGGGCGTCGTAGGCGCCGTAGTAGCTGCCGACTCCTGCGTGGTCTCTCCCCACGATGAAGTGGGTGCAGCCGAAATTCTTCCTCACCAGGGCGTGGAAGACGGCCTCCCTGGGACCGGCGTAGCGCATGTACGTGTGTAGCCCCGAGAGGAGTACCCTGTTCCTGGGGTAGTACGCCTCCAGCAGCGCCTCGTAGCAGCGCATTCTGACCGCCGCGGGAAAGTCGCCCTCCCGGGTCTCCCCCACCAGGGGATGCAGCAGAAGGCCGTCGGCAACCTCCAGGGCGCATTTGTGGATGTACTCGTGGGCCCTGTGCACGGGGTTGCGCGTCTGGAATCCAACAACGCTGCTCCAACCCTGGCCCTCTATGTACTCCCTGGTCTGGGAAGGAGTGCAGTGGCGGGACGCTACGCCCTCCTCCAACCTCGTGAGGGCCTGGAACATGACTATCTTCCCCGCAAGGAGAACGTCTCCGTCCCTGTACACGCCGGCGACGCCGGGGTGCCTGTCCTCCGTCGTGCGGTACACCTTCTGCGCCTCCTCCTCCCGGTCGCGCCTGAACTTGCCCTCCAGGGTCAGAACGCCCGCTATCTCCCCGGAGCCGTCGGCAAGGGCGACCTTCGCGCCCTCTCTGAGGTCGGAGGTTGTGAGCGTGTCCGACGCCAGGGTCACGGGTATGGTCCAGGGCACCCCGTTGGAGAGGCGCATTTCGTTGACCACGGACATGTAGTCTTCGTGCCCAAGGAAGCCATCCAGGGGGCTGAATGCGCCCTGGGCTATCAGATGCGCGTCGGAAAGCTGTCTGGGGTTGAGGGGGACTACGGGCAGGCCCCTGGCCTCCTCCTTCAGCGACTCCGCCTGTTCCCCATCAAGGTACCGGTTTACCAGCGCGCCCCCGTGAGGCGTTATCACTTGCTCTTCTCCGCCGCCGCCTTGATGCTGTCCAGGGAGTCGATCAGGTGCAGGCCGCACTCCTTGGAGTTGGGGTCAAGCTCCCACCACCACCTGCCGGCCCTGGGGTCCTCGTCGGGGCTTACGGCGCGGGTGCAGGGGTCGCACCCGATGCTGGGGAAGCCGTTGTCGTGGAGCTCGTTGTAGGGCACGTTGTACTCGCGGATGTAGTCCCACACCTGCTCCCACGTCCAGTCTGCCAGTGGGTTCAGCTTCACGCGGTTGCCGTGAGCTTCGTCCATCTCCACTTTGTCTATGTACGTCCGGGACACCGCCTGGTCGCGGCGCAGGCCGCTTATCCACGCGTCCAGGCCGTTCAGCGCCCGCTCCAGGGGCTCCACCTTGCGAATGCCGCAGCACAGCTTTCGCAGTTCCTCCGACTTGTAGAACAGGTTGAAGCCGTGCTCCGCCACCATGTCGGTCACCTGCTGCAGGTCGGGATAGTACGGCTCGAAGACCAGGCTTCCGTATCGCATCCTTATCTGGTCAATAAGGGTGTAAGTCTCGGTGGGAAGGCGCAGGGTCTCCAGGGTGAATACGCGGGCCTCCGGGTTTATGCGGTACAGCATGTCGATGAGCACCACGTCCTCAGCGCCAAAGCT
Organism: Dehalococcoidia bacterium; assembly: GCA_034422115.1. Lineage (GTDB taxonomy): Bacteria > Chloroflexota > Dehalococcoidia > Lucifugimonadales > UBA2985 > DAOUJW01. Next base: position 34,977 of record DAOUJW010000023.1, read on the forward strand.
GGACGACAGCCCCAGTCTTGGGTGAAACTCCCTCAGCGCCCACTCAAGGACCTCCTGGGGCGACCTGCTTTCCAGCTCCCGGCTGGCGACCTTCACCTCTTCAGCAGTCAGGGTCTTTTCCGTTGGTTCCAGCAATTCATGCCTCCGAAGTCTTGGCTTCCCAAGATTATAGCAGATTGAGCCCTACGCCCATGAGCACAATCGCCACCACTCCCCTCAGCGCTCTCTCCGGCACGTTTACTGTCATGCGGCTTCCCACCAGCACGCCCGGTACGGAGCCAATGAGGATGTTGGCCGCTAGCGCCAGGTCAACGTTGCCCACGGCCATGTGCAGCACGCCCGCGCCCGCCGTGATGAGCGCCGAATGAGCCACGTCCGTGCCCACGATGGTGCGCATGGACATTGGGAACAGGGCGGTGAGCAGCACGATGAATAGCGTCCCGCTGCCCACGGACGTTAGCCCCACAAGCAGCCCCACGAAGAAGCCCAGGGCCGCAATCCCCAACGTCTTCCCGCCTCTCAGCGACTGCCCCTCCCAGGACAACTGGCGATGGGCAAACCTCTTGATGAGAACCAGCCGGAAGATGAGGGCCAGGCCCACGATGGTCAGCACTACGCCCAGAAGTCGAGTGAGCAGGACGTCCGTGGAGACGTTGAAGTGGTCTCGGAGTACCACCAGGAGTATCACCCCGGAGAGGGCGCCCGGCAGGCTGCCCAGGGCCAGCCACACCACCAGTCGATAGTCCACCGCACCCTGCCTGTGGTGCTGCCAGGCCCCGAAGGACTTGGTGAACATCATCTGGAAGAGGTCTGTGCCCACTGCCACCGAGGGGCGGACTCCAACAAGGATGAGGAAGGGCGTCATGAGGGCGCCGCCTCCCATTCCGGTGAGGCCGACGAGCACCCCTATGAAGAGTCCGGCGAATATTATAAGCGGCTGTATTTCCATGTTTGTGTGTTTGGTTCCGGCGGGCGCTTTCTTTTGGGCAAAACAAAAACGCCCCTTTCAAACACGTTGAAAGGGGCGCGCGTTGGCGTGCGACGACTGTGTTCAGCCCCCTATGGCCCTCCCGTACAACAGCAGATGTTCAAGAAGGTACTCAAAATCATTTCAGCGAGGAGCTAACACAGCCCAAATGGGTTGTCGATTTTAGACTTACTCAGGCCTTCCGTTCCAGGGCTCGGCTGCCGGGACGTCGTCCATCCACATGAACTCGAATCCCGCCTCCAGGGCAAACTGCCTGTCCAGGTCCCTGTCACCCATGTGAAGGTAGTAGTCTGCCTCAAACCTCTCCTTGATGTCCGTCAGCAGGTGCTTCTGGGCTACAAAGTCCACCTCGATTTGCGCCCTCTCCCACATGGTCTTCTGGGCGTTCAATGCGCGGTCTGAGGCGCTCCCGATTATGCAGCCCAACTCCTGGGCCTTCCTGACCATTTCCAGGGACACGGGCCCCGGGGGGTCACCCGTCTCCAGGGTGCCGTCAATGTCAAAACTCAGCAAAATCTTCAAGTACGGTCCTCTCCTTTCGCCTTGTGTATCCCCTACGCCGCAACCGGCTTTAAGTGCGGCGTATCTCGACGGCTCGTTGACCCCATCCCCTGGTTAGCCCTGAGCTTGCGGGTGGATATGGCCGTACGCCCCGCATTGGGCGATTGTGCCATTCTGAACAAGCCATTCGCTATCTTATGACAGGGGTTTTCTCTTGTCAAGCGCAGTGGGCGCGGCGCACGGGTTTTCGTTGTCACCCCCGCATCAAGTGCGGGGCAGGATCTGAGCTTGTCGAAGGGCAAGCGGAACTTAAACAACCGCCTTTACACCCGCTCATGGTTCGACCAAGCTCACCACGAGCGGGAATGGAGTATTATCTCAGCAACGTTGGCAAGTACCAGCGCCTACAAAGAATACCTAGGAAACCTCTGAACAAGTAGGGGGTCTTGCAGAAGTGCGCCCCAATCCGCTCGGTTAGACCCTTCGACAAGCTCAGGGCGAGCGGATTGGGGTACGCCTAAGGACTTATTCAGAGCGTCCCTAGAAGTTCAGCACCGCCTTGAGGCCGTCCATCTGGCCGCGGGCCTCAAAGGCCAGGGGCGCTTCCTCTATGGAGAAGCGGTGGGTTGTCAGGTTCTGCGCGTGGGGTATGTGGTTCAGAAGCTCCAGCGCCTTCTGGTAGTGCTCAGGGTTGGCGTTCTGCGTGCCCGTGATCCACAGCTCGTCGTAGTGGACGCGGTTGGGGTCTACCGGCAGGACGCTCCCCGGGGGACAGCCGCCGAATATGTTGACGATGCCCTGCTTGCGCACGGTGTCCACGCTGGTCTGTATGGCGTCGATGTTGCCGACGCTCGCCACCGACGCATCGGTCCCCAGGCCGTCGGTGAGGCTGAGCGCCACTTCCTTCACGTTCTGCCTCTGGGGGTTGACCACCGCAGTCGCCCCCAGCTCGTCGGCGACCGCCAGACGCTCCTCAACCGGGTCGGCAACGATGATCGCTCCGCAGCCCATGGACCTGGCTATGAGCAGGTGAGTCAGGCCCATAGGCCCCGCGCCCACGATGGTCAGGGACGTCCCCGGCCCCACGCCGCAGACCAGCATGGAGTAGAGGGCGCAGGCGAAGGGCTCAACCTGGCAGGCTATCTCCCAGGGCAGGCCCTTGGGCAGCTTCAGCAGGTGGCCCAGGGAGACCAGCCGCTGAGGCACAAGGACGTACTCCGCCAGCCCGCCGTCGCCGTCGTAGCCCAGGGTCTGACGGTTCAGGCACCGGTTGCGCTTGCCTCGAATGCAGAAGTGGCAGGAGCCGCAGGCCATTATCGGGCATATGGCGACGCCGTCTCCCACCTCCACCTCAGATACGCCCTCCCCCAGCTCTACAATCTCGCCGGCCATCTCGTGGCCCAAAATCACCCCGCTCTGGGCGTACTTCTCGCCCTTGTAGACCCGGATGTCTGAGAAGCACAGAGACGCCGCCTGGGTCTTGAAAAGCACCTCTCCCGGGCCGGGCGCCCGCACGTCTCTATCTTCGACCCTAAGGTCTCCGGGGCCGTGGAAAACACATCCCTTCATTCCGTCTCACCTCGTTTCTTCATTGTGGCGTCAAGCCATTATGCACGGGTTACGCTAGTGGATCGATGGGACAGAACGCGCGTCGATGTAACCCGCTGCTTCCCTGGCCCGAATAGCTTACCTCAGGGTGATTATAGTCAGGTATCAGCGTCCTTGCAATTCCGCGACTACCACCGACTTCACGGACGACAGGTGGCCCTGCGCGGCAGCGCCACCTATGCCGTTGCTATGAGTGGTTGCCAGCCAACCGGCAAGTGATTGGGAAGAGTCTTGAGGCAAATCGGAATGAGTAGCTGTATTCAGTATTAGAGAGATTGATAGGTGTATCGGTACGCGGTATAATTCTTCTATGATACGGTCGTTTCTCCATCGAGGACTGAGGCGACTCTATGAGCGAGGTGATCCCAGCAGATTGAGTTCGGACATATTAGATCGGATCACCCTCGCGCTGGCAGACCTTGATGCCGCCAGCCATCCAAGCGATATCGACCTGCCGGGGTATAGACTGCATCCACTTAGGGGTGACATGAAAGGAGCATGGAGCATTTCGATTTCAGGCAACTGGCGGATCACGTTCCGGTTTGAGGATGGCAACGTCTACGACGTAGATCTGGTCGATTACCACTAGAGCGAGGGAAATACCATGACTATGAAGACCCCACCACACCCTGGCCGCAGCATCAGGGAAAACTGCTTGGAACCCCTTGGCCTAAGTGTCACAGAGGCGGCGAAGGTTCTCGGCGTTGCCCGTCACACTCTTTCGCGAGTTTTGAACGGCCACGCGGCGATCTCGCCGGATATGGCCATTCGACTTGAGAAGGCCGGGTGGTCCAACGCGGATTTCTGGCTGCGCCGGCAGTCCTCTTATGACCTGGCCCAAGCGCGCAAGGCTGAAGACAGGATACGGGTCGAGCGCTACCAGCCACAGACTACCGCCTAGGGAATCCTTGGAATGTAGCCCCTTTGCTCCTTCATTCGGCAGTTACCTCCTCAGCGGCAGCACCACCTCCGCGGTGGCCTGGAGCGGGCGCTCTCCCCTCTGGTTGACGATGAAGGCGTCCAGCGTCACGATGCCGCGCTCGCCCTCTACATGGGTGTCCGTCACGATGGCCTGGCACTCCAGGCGGTCCTCCGGCTCCACCCTGCGCCGGAAGTAAACGTCGTATCTGGAGAGGAACCCCATCTCCCCCATCCAGTTGGTGAGCAGCTGGGCCAGGTAGCCCATGCTCTGCCAGCTTGAGACCAGCATAATGTCCGCGCCCTCCTGCCGTGCGCCGTCCTCGCTGACGAAGCGCCCGGACAGCCGTGACAGCTCCGCGAAGACCCGCGTCTCCTCCACGCTGGGCTGCTTTACAAGCGGGCCAATCTGGTCGCCCATCTCAACGTCCTCAAAGTATACCTGGCTCATTTCATCGTTTCGCTGCGCACGTTGGAGCTTTCCACCACCATCACGGTGCGCCCGTGCTGGTTGATGTAGGTGGTGCGCGTCACCACAAAGACCAACCTCCCGGTGCGCCCGGTCTTGGAGTAGACTTGGTCGATGCTGGCCCTAGCGGATATGGTGTCGCCGGCGCGGATAGGCTCGTAGTACTGGATGTTCTGGCCGGCCATGTAGCCCAGCCGGCCCTCGTGCACTCTCAGCCTTGGATTGGGCCCGGGCCTGAACTTCATGTAGGTGTAGAAGCCCGCGGGCGCAATTACGGCGCCGTATGGCCCGGCCTTGGCGGCCTCCTCATCCACGTAGAGGGGGTTGGTCTCGCCCAGGGCCCTGGCGTAGGCGATTATCTCCTCTTTGGTCACGTGATAATCGCCTATGTCCACCTCAACGCCCAGCACGCTTCTATCGAAGTCCAACTCGTCTTTGGCTTCCGCATCCTGCATATCTCCTCCTCTCATGGAGAGGTGGTGTGAGTATAGTGCAACGAGACACTCTGAACCAGTCCCCGTATGGGTATTCCCAACAGGCTTTGGTGTTGTCGGATGCGCCCGCTCATCCTGAGCTTGTCGAAGGGTGAGCGGGGCCACACACCCTCTGAGTTCCCGCTCATGGTGAGCCTGTCGAACCAGAGCGGGAATCTACATGTATTCCAACCGGCGTTGGCGTCCCCAGCGCGCGTTGGGGAAACCTCACCATCGGATTGCCCCGCGCGTGCTGAGCGGGACTGCCCTTGACGCAAAGGTCAAATAACATTACATATAATAGTGTGACTATACCGCCCTTGACCGAACGCCCGCAGGAGCTACGTAGTGGACTCTTTCATTGACATGCACATACACACCACCGCAGGCAGCCCCGACAGCTCCCTGTCGCCGATGGAGCTGGTGTCTGAGATTCGCCGCATTGGGCTTACCGGCGTGGTGGTCACCGAGCACAACGGCTGGCCCAAGCACGACTTCGATAACTTTGCCCGGGACCTGGACGTTTTGGTCATTCGCGCCAACGAGGTCTACACCAACATGGGCCACGTGATCACCCTGGGCCAAGACAAGTTCCAGGGGATGGTCACCAGCGTAGATGACCTGCGCAAGGCTGTGGACGACGTGGGCGGCTTCATGATCATCGCCCACCCCTATCGGTACCTGTTCGAGCCATCCGGCGTCATGACAAGAAACGTCCTCTACGAAGACCCCAACGCCATACCATCAACGGCGGAGGAAGCCGCCGAGCACTATATCTTCAAGCTGGTGGATGAGATTGAGGTGGTCAACGGGGCCAACAATGCCGCCGAGAACAGGTTTGCCCAGGAGGTGGCCGCCGTCCTGGGCCTCAAGGGCACAGGGGGAAGCGATGCCCACTCCAGGCAGGGTATCGGCCTGGGCAGCACCATGTTCCACGGGGACATCAGAAACGAGAAGGACCTTATGGAGGCGCTGAGGGCGAGGGCCTTCACCCCCTGCTACGGGTTCAACAAGAAGCAGGTCGAGTTCTACGGAGAGGCGCCGGCCCTATACGGGTCTGCTGCCCCAGAGCACACGGCCTAGCCTGACCATCGTCGCTCCCTCCTCCACCGCCACCTCAAAGTCGTGGCTCATGCCCATTGACAGCTTGAGGCTGCGGCCCCGGAATGGCGCTAGCTGCTCAAGGCCGTCCCGCAGCTCCCTGAGCATCCTGAAGTATGGCCTCACGTCCTCAGGGTCTTCCGCCTCCGGCGGGACGGTCATCAGCCCCTCAAGCTCCAGGTGCTCGCACTCGGCGACGAGGATGGCGAACTCCGTCAGCTTGTCCGGCGCTACGCCGTTCTTGGACTCCTCCAGCCCAATGTTGACCTCGATGTACACCGGGAGCACGCGGCCCATCTCCCCGGCTATCTGGTTGAGCCTCTTTGCAAGCCTGGGGCTGTCAACCGACTGTATTACGTCGAAGAGCTCGACCGCCCGGCGCGCCTTGTTGCTCTGGAGGTGACCAATCAGGTGGCGGGTAACGCCGCTCTCCGAGAGCCCGGGGTGGCTGAACTTCCCCTCCGCCTCCTGCACCTGGTTCTCTCCCACGTGGCCGATGCCCTGGGCAATGACCTGCAGCACCCGCTCCGGGTCGACAGTCTTTGAGGCCCCCATAATGGAAACCTCCGAGGGGTCGCGCCCCGCCCTCTCCGCGGCCTGTGCCACTCTCTGCAGAACGGGTTGGATATTGATCTGAGTATCGGCTTGTGTCATGTCACTTAATCTCCCTGGGGATGGTGTACAGCCTAAATTATAGAGGGTTCACAGGTGTCAGCCAACCCTGCTGGCCTGTACGGGGTGAGGGACAGAAGGCGCACAGGCTATCCGCCGTCCTCATAGACCTTCAATTCCGTGTGGCGGGCAAGCACGTCAAAGTCCGCGTCGTTATGCAGAATCGGCGCGCCGGCGCGTATGGCAACACCTGGTCAAACAAAGACTTGTCTACCGTGCGCTGGCGAATGAAATTACTGGAACTGGTTGCTCTGAAAGTCAATATGCCCGGCCCCACCCTCTGTCAGAAACATTTAGTTATGCCCCGAAGACGACTTGATCACCGTGTATTAGGAAACCCTGAATAGGTCGACAGAGTGCTAGAATCTTGTATATGCGATTCAATATCTGATGATGGAGCCAAGCGGGACATAAATACAAACCTCTTAACAGGTTGTAGCCACTGCCAACGACCACGCGCTATTTTCGCCATTATGAGAGCGGGTGAAGATACGCGTAGTCTCATATCGAGACTTCAATGCACCTGAGGTTAGGAACTCTTCTTACTTTTTGGGGTCTCTTAGCGCCAGTTCGGAGGGGGACGGGTGCATACACTTAGTTTGAACGTGCCGTATGAAATAGCATCATCATTTTTGTGCATCTTGCAAATAGAGCGGAGTCTTGCCTCTTGGGTTTGTCGACCCTCGTCTCGCGCGGAGAGACTAAAGCTAAATGCTTGCGATCGTCCAGGTTCAAGAACCTCTAGCCCATGCCCTAACTCAATTACATTGTCGTCAAAACGCATCCACCTATCATTCGGAAAATTACTAGTGTGAAACAGATGAACTTGGACTTCCAAGTTTGGTACTGCCGATCTAAACTCTTTACGCAATTGCCTGACACCGTCGTTGATTGAGTTCTTTACATTGGCAGCGGTGTTATTCCCCATACCACTGAATGATTCGTATGTGGAGTAAATATGAACAGTTTGCAGATCCTCGCCGGGTTTGCGCCCGTCTGTGACTAGCTTCTCCAGAAACAACCGCAATCCACCCCAATTACGGGCAGCATAAATGTCTACTAACAACACAGAGGTCGAGTGTTTGGCATGGTCTCGGAGACGTTCTTCCCACACCTGCCTTGGCGGCTCCTCAGGAGTAACAGATTTGCTACCAAGATCCTGCACCCTCCGCGATCGGCAAGTATACAATATGTGATCACCACGTGTTATCTCAATGAGCACCTGATTCTTTGGATCGTGAGCGCAGTATTCGGTATCGTTCGAAGATCTGAATCGGGCAACAGTGGTCTGTTGAAGAAGTGCTAAATCAAATTGCCCGTTGACCTCTTCGAGATCGTGCCAAGACTGTTTCTCGGCCCAATCAATCCCCCGAGTATTGTGGGGAAAGGTCCTCTTCTGACCAGCCAGCATGAATTGTCTCCATTGGCTGATACGGTGGCTGTCCAATCCCGACTGGTCAAGAATACCGTCGAAATCTTCGGGCATTATGAAAATTCCATGGGCTGGCCAGAACAATTCTAGCCCTCCTAAGAAGGAATCCCAGTTCCCACTGTGCGCAAGGTCTTTCAATGCTTCAGGTTCTACAACAAACCGCAACAGCATTTGTCTAGCCTCCCGCGTGGATTGTAGCCATCATTTCTCGATACCCGTCTTCGAAGAAACCATCTGGCCATGGCGTAGCACTGGAGAATTTGCCACCTTCTTCGATGTCCAAGACTTCAATTGTGCTGCCTGCACCCGCATCAGGCAGCTTAGGTGGATCAACGTAAAGCACGGAAACGTCACTGGATTTTATTTCGCCTTCAGCGATTCGCCTCAGGATGCGGCGGACAAGTAACTCGCTATGTGTCTCAACGACCCATTGTTTGTTCTTGCATTGGACCATAAGATCAGCAATTTCCGCCTGCAACTTGGGGTGAAGGTGGACTTCGGGTTGATCTACACACACTATGTCAGATGACCCCGCTACACCCTCGACAATCACGGGAAGAATTTGGCTTATCCCGAAGCCGACGTCTACCGGGGTTACGATCGTACCTGTTCTGGTATCCTCCAAAACCATTGCGCTGAGAGTTCCGGTGAATTCAGTGTCCGCCACATTCCGGACATCAACTATTCTGTACGGGATACCAAACCTGGTGAACCATTCATTTACGCTATTTCTTACACCATCGTCATACGAGATGATATCAACCGTGTACTCTCCTCGCTTGCCGACAGTGGACCTACGTCCTCCCCAACTCACATAAAACCTCCGGGGGTCATCCAGTATTGGTCCCAGATAGGACATTCCCTCAATGAACCGTTGGTATGGACGGGCTATAGGTTCCATACCAATTGGGTGATTAAGCAGATGGTCGGTGAATTCTCTCAAATCCTTCAGACCCTCAGGTTCCTGTTCGCGAATTGCGCGCGCCTTCTCCCGCAGTTCCTCGAGTCTCTGAACAGGATCAATTCCATGAGCCACAAGCTCCCTTAGCTGATCACTGGGGTCTTCGCCTCGTCTTCTGGGTTCTCTGAGCCGTACCGGATGTCCCCGTGGTTCGAGTGCCACTTCCAATTCACGGAATTCCATCTCCGATTCAATGAGCTTTCGTTCCCACGACCTAAGTTCTCTTTCCCTCTCTTCGCGTTTATTTTCTCCTATTTCATTCAAGCCCGCTACCAAAGGTAGAACCGATGACCTTGCTTGGAAAATTAGGTGCCCCAGCACTTCGGCCTTATCTTCGGTGAGGTCCTCCCATTCGTTGGACCTCATCGATGAGGTTCGACTGAGCCGGGAGTCGAATGCCCGATGGCGCAACATCGAAAGATACCTAAGGTAGGACCGGGCAGAGGAGTCATTATCTGCCCAGGAAAAACTTGCCGCTTCCTCGCTTAGTGTTGAGCTAGTCGGAACTACTCCCAACTGCATTTTTAGATCGGTTTCATCGCTGTGCTTAACCTCATACCCGACCCGATGTAGTACAGGCAAATCAGTTCCATGCTGCTCGTCTCTGCCAAATCTTAGCTCAATGCTCACATCCTCAAACAACCCACGCCTAACACTCTTGAGTTTGACACTGATTTCGACTATTTGGCCTTCATCATGCTTGTGGGCCATAGCCCTAAAGCCAGCCAAGTCCACGTATTCACCCTGAGGAGCAAGCACAGCACCTCGTGGGAGGCTACCTTCTGACTGCTTAAGGAGCAACAATGCCTGAATAACAGAACTCTTGCCTCCCGAATTGGGACCGTAAAGCAGGGTGATTCGCGACATAGGCGCTATTTGAGCATCATTCCCAAATGCCTTGAAGTTTCTGAGACCCACCTCCGCTAACGTCGTCCCAGAAATTGCTGGTCTATTTCGTAGAGTCATAAGAACCTCTCAGCCTCGCCCAACTGGACGGGAGATCTTGCTGTTGGTGTTGGATTTACGCAGACTACCCTTTGAGCCCTATTTCACGCACTCCAGTGCCAAGTGCCTAGATACCCCGATTAGCGGTCAACGGTCACCGACATTCTTAATGTTTCTTATGATGGCCTAACCAAGGTTTGTGTGAGCCAACTCACGCAATCCGCCGCTTGCGGTTGGAGACGTAGTCCACCAGCACGTACTCCCCCAGCTTCTGCGGCGTGGAGTAGAACGCCCTGCCCTTGTTTATGCGCATCATCTTGTCCACAAAGTCGATGAGGTAGGAGCTGCTCTCCAGCATGAAGGTGTTGATGGTGATGCCGTCCTGGGTGCAGCGCTTCACCTCCTTCAGCGTCTCCTGGATGGTGCGATAGCTGGGCGGATAGCTGAAGTAGGCGCGGTCGCCCTCAAGGTGGGTGGTCGGCTCGCCGTCGGTGACCATGATGATCTGCCGTGTGCCCGTCTTGTCCTTGGAAAGCAGTTTCCGGGACAGCAGAAAGGCGTGGTGCATGTTCGTCCCTGAGACCCAGTCGTTCCACGACACCTGAGGAAGCTCCTCCTCCTTCAGCTCAATGGCGTAGTCCGAGAAGCCCACAATGTAGAACCTGTCCCTGGGGAACTGGGAGCGAATGAGGGAGGCCAGCGCCATCGCCACCTTCTTGGCCGACTGGAAGCTGCCGTAAAGCCCCATGGAGCGGCTCTGGTCAAGGAGCAGCACGGTGGACGCCTGGGTCATGTGCTCCGTGCGATGCACCTCAAAGTCCGCCGGCGTCAGCTGGATGGGCACGCCGCCGCCGTCCCTCAGCAGGGCGTTTCGCACGGTGCGCTCCAGGTGTATGTCAAAGTTGTCCCCGAACTCGTAGGTCTTGGTCTCGCCCGTGTGCTCTCCGCCGGCTCCCCGCAGGTATAGCTGGTGGCTGCCCAGGCGGTCCCGCTTCAGCTGGGAGAAGACGTCCCTCATGGCCTTCTGCCCTATCTTGCGAATGCCCTTGGGCGTCAGTTCCAGCCGGTCGCCCTTGCGCGTCACGTACCCGGCGTCCTCCAGCATCTTGGCCAAGCGCTGAAGCTGCTCAAGGCTGCGACGGCTCTCCTCGTCCACCAAGTTCTCCATGGTCTCCGGGTCAAGGTCCTGGATGTTGCCGCGTTGCATCGCCTGCTGAATCTGGCGCTCAAGCTCGTCCATGTCCTGGAGCTGTCCCATAAGCTCCATAGCCTCGTCGTAGGTCAGGGGGTCCTCGCCCATGAAGGGGTAGCGGTTCGCCAGGTCGTCCGGGGGGTACAGCTGGTTCATCATCGCCGACAGCTGCATCATCTCCTCCATAGTCTCCTGGTCCATCGCCGACTGCATCATCTCCTGCAGCTCCTGGCTCATCTCCGGCGACATGCTGTTCATCAGCGACTGCGCCTGGGCCATCTGCTGCTGGAGTCGCTCCATAAGCTCGTCCAGGTCCTGCGGCGGGTTGTCCCCGAACATCTCGCCGTACTTGTCCATGAAGCTCTGGAAGTCCGGCTCCTGGCCCTGCATCCGGTCCCTGAGCATCTGGTTGAGGTCACGGAGCATCTCCCGGAGGGCGGCCATGTCCTGGGGCGTCATGTCCTGTAGCTGCTGGCGCATGTTCTGGAAGGTGTTCTCCATCATCTGCTGCTTCAGCATGTCCAGAAGCTCCTGGAACTGGCTCTGGGCCTCCGGGTCCATGAAGTCGTACTCGGTCAGCTCCTTGATGGCCCCGCCCAGGTTTGGCGGCAGGTTGTCCAGCGTCTCCCGGTTGCGCTGCGCCCGGTCCTCCAGCATCTTCATCAGCTGCTGCCGATCGGCGGCCTCCTCCGGGGTGGACTCGGCCATCTGCTGTCGAGCCTCGTCCAGCCGCCGGTCTATGCCCTGCCGCTCCGTGTCGACGACCTTGTCCAGCCGCTCCTTGAGCTCGTCCATCACCGAGTCCAGGTTGTACTGCTCAAGACGCTCCTGGCGACGGGACCTGAGTCGCTCAAGCATGTCCCTCATCCCCTGCATGCGCTGCCCGAACTCGCCCTGCATCCCGCGCTGGAAGAGGTTTCGCAGAGACCGCATCACGTCGCCGTGGTTCATCAGGTCGTCGGCCATCTCCTCCATGAGGTCGTCTTCCGTTGGCTCAAAGACCTGCTGGGAGCCGTCCCACTGGGAATACCTGTAGCTGTTCATAGCAGTCCTCTTTATGGGGGCTGAGTGGTGATGGGTCTCGGCTATGTTACTACACGAAGCGCGGGGGTTCAATGACGGGCTCTGAGTGCGATGACGCATACCTTTCCCAATCTCCTGCCGAATTGCTATAATCCGCGTATGCGAGAGTGGAGGCGATGACTTGCTAACTCAAGAGCACGCCCAGACGGCCAGGGCCTTCCTGGATGAAGCCGACCGCGAGTTCGCGGCGGGCGATGCGCTTCAGGCGTCGGAGAAGATGTGGGGCGCGGCGTCCCGCGCGATCATGGCCGTTGCCATGCAGCGGGGCCAGGATTGTGGGACACACCGCAAGATGGTAAGTGCAGCTCGACAGATAGCCCGGGAGCAGGACGACATCTTGCTGCGAGCGGGGATTTCTACGGCGCAGAAGTTTCACGCCAACTTCTATCACGGCTTCATGGAGCCTGAGGAATGGGAAAACGACGCCGAGATAGTCCAGCAGTTCGTGGCGCGTATGCTGGCCTTGGCGGAGTGAGCGCGCAAGGGCGTCTACTCATTTCTCTGAACCCACGTCCTTAGCCCGTCAATAAACTTGTCCACCTCAGCGGTGTTTTGAAAAGACCCCGTCAAGCCAACCGCGTTCTCTCTTTCCTGAGGAGAACTCCCACTCCATCCACGCACTGCATAAGATGTACCTGTGCTCTGGGGAAGCCAAGCCTGCAATTCCTCCAAATTCACGCCCAAATGCTCCTCAAAACGGGAAGCGTGAACAGTAAACGATAACCCAGTACCATTCTCATCTGGGACATCCGGAATAACCAATAATGTCCGGAAACTGCCGCCGCTAAGCTTCACTGTGTATCCAACGTTTCTCTTGGTGAGTCCCTTGGCGGAGAGAACGCCGCGAACTCCTTCCCTGATCCGACTGTACAAGTGACCAATACCATTGTCGTCAGCCATCTGTTGAAGCCCGGTCAGCGTGCTGGGAGCAGTCCGTTTTGATCTGGACAGAGATTTCGCTACCGCTACTTCAGGCTCTATCAGGTACACCTGTGCCAGTATCTCGCGGCCATCTTTATCCTTGAAATACTGCACGGTGGCTACGTTGATGGGCACATTCATATCTGACAAGTAATGGACAATCCTCTCGGTGCTGGCGTCGATCTCCTCAGCGACCACGAGAGAGCGATGGCCAAGATTAAGCTCGCCCGGCAGTTCCTCCCCAAATCTCTCCTGGTATTTTGAGGCAAGTGAGCCTTCGTCTCCGAGGTATCCTTCGGCTATCTCGTTTAGCTGTTCGAAAGACAGATCCTTCACCCAGGAGGCGTAATCGAGAGCTTGGGCGGTCACCTCACGCGGTGTCTTACCTTTCTTCAGCTCGACTACTACAGTGTCTCCGGCACTGTCCAGGCATAGCAAGTCTACTGTCCCGCCATAATCCGTGGGTACCTGTCTCCCAATGACAAAAAGATTGGAATCCAGCACTGAAATATCACTCTCCAACCAGTCTTCAAGTCGCTCCTCCAAGGAAATCTGGTTACCTGTCATTTCAGCTAGCTTCTTGTCGGGAGTGATCTCCCATAGTCTTATCTTCTGCATCGCGTCCTCCGCGTCATATTCCTGGCCGTGGCTGCGCCGGACAGGGCTACTCGAAGAAGTACCTGACAATGAGCAAGCCCAGCATTGTGCCTATTATACTTCCAATCACTAGCGAGAATATGATCTGTGCCCATAGAAACCTTCTCCCAACCGCCAGCCACCTGAGGATAATCAGGTACTGCCGCATCAGGACAAGCTGGGCGGTCAGCAATCCAATCAGAAAGGCGTACCATACGTATAAGGCGAATGCCGCGACCTCATCCAGAAGGCTTCTATCCCTGTCGTCCGGCCTTCGATTGTGGGGCCCGTGGTCTCTACTCACGTTGCCGTCTATTTCTCAAGCCTGCCTGTTAAGTACTCCGTCATTGCTCGGCTGAAGGGAGGCAAACCGCTTAAGCCGGCAGCTCCACCAGCTCGTAGGACTGGGGTTGTGGGACAGGCAGGCCCTCTTCTTGCAGGGTCTCAACATAGAGCTCAATGGCCTCCTGAATCAGCTTACACACCTCGTCCCGCGTTTCTGCGACAGCCACGCACCCAGGAAGGTCCGGCACTTGCGCTCCGTAGCTGGTCGGTCCTTTTTCGATGATTACTGCATACTTCATTTGTGCCTTACCTCAATTTAACTGCGCCTGCTTCCGAACGGCGTTCCATGTGCCGGGAGGCATATCCAAACCGGGATGCCCCGCGACAACGACAATGCCTCTTTTGTCAGGGTGTTTGTAGATGCGGTGGCTGCCCCGTGTTCGGGTCAGTATCCAGCCGTCTTGTTCCACCATTCTTATGGCGTCCCTGACCTTTGGCATGCTTCTGTCCATTCTAACACGGCCAGAGGCGAAACATCTGAAACTGGTGGCCGCTGGCCCTAGCCAGCTACTCTCTCCTGCCTATCCAGAAACTCCAGCATTGCGCGGTTGAACTCTGTCGGGTTCAAGTTGTTGATGGTGTGTCCGCCTTCCAGCACCACCAACTCCGCGTTGGGCATCCGGGCCGCCATCTCCTCGCCGTGGACCGGCGGGAACGTGGAGTCGTCCGTGGCCTGGACCACCAGCGTGGGGGTTTTGATGGTGGACAGCTCCTCAACCCTGTTGGGGAAGTACATCGACCGCTCTGAGGTCTTCTCCCTGCCACGGGCCGTCGCGCTGACAATGAACGCCGCCCTGCACATCTCCTGGCGCTTCAGCAGGAACTCGATGAGCAGCATCCCGCCGTATGACACGCCGCCCAGGTAGGCGCGCTCCAGCCCCAGGCTCACCATGAACTGCCGCAGGTCCTCCACCCACAGCTCCGCAAGCTGCGGCGCGTCCTTGGGCCGGGACCGGCCGCATCCCCGGCGGTCGTAGCGAATGACACGGTAGCGCTGGGCCAGCGCCTCCACCTGCGGGTCCCACTCCGTAATGTCGCTGAAGCCGCCGTGTCCCAGCACAATAGGGTACCCTTCGCCCGCTTCCTCGTAGTAAAGCTCCACATCTTCCAGCTTTGCGTATGGCAAAATTGCCTCCTTCAAGTCATACTATCTATAATACATCAGCATCGGGCTGCGCCGGCTTATCTGACGAAGCCGTGCGACCACCACTGACATGACCAAGGACAAGAATAGCGGACTGCGTATAGTCACAATCGGCGGAGGCACCGGGCAATCGACTGTGCTGCGGGGCCTGAAGCGCGAGACGGATAACCTCACGGCGATAGTCCCCGTCTCCGACGACGGCGGCAGCTCCGGGCGACTGCGGCAGGACTTCCAGATGCCTCCTCCGGGCGACGCTCGCAGCTGCCTGGTCGCCCTCTCCGAGGGAGAGCCTGTGCTGGAGGATCTGTTCAACCACCGCTTCAACGGCAACTCGTCGCTGGACGGCCACAGCCTGGGCAACCTGCTCCTGGCGGCTCTCTACGAGCAGGCCGGGGGCTTCAGCCAGGGTATAGAGGCGGCAGCCAAGCTGCTTGATCTGTCCGGGCGGGTTGTCCCGGTGTCCGATGACACGGGCCTTGTGCTCATGGGCAGGACGCTCTCGGGCCATGTGCTCCAAGGCGAGTCTTCCGTCGGCCACGCGCCCGATCCCCTGGAGCGGGTCTGGCTGGAGCCTGATGGCGCCGCTGCCGGAGAGGCCGCTCTGGAAGCCATAAGCCGCGCCGAGCTTATCGTCATTGGGCCGGGGAGCCTCTACACCAGCCTCATCCCCTGCTTCCTGCTTCAGGGCGTCAGTGAGGCCGTCGCCGCATCCCGCGCGCCCAAGGTCTTTGTGTGCAACGTCGCCACCCAGCCCCATGAGACCGACGGCTACGGCGTCCAGGAGCACTTGAGGGCGTTCCAGAGCCATTCGGGGGTGGCTGTGACCCACGTGCTGGTGAACGGCAATGTTGAGGGGCTGCCCGTGGAATCGCGCCAGAAGGCCGTTGAGCCTGTCCAGCGCATCGACGGCTTTGGAGGCGCAGTGGTCCTCGCCGACGTGGTGGACGAGGACGTGCGGACGCGCCACGACCCGCAGAAGCTTGCCAGGGCGCTTATGGACGTTGCCGCGCCTCAGGCGGAAGTTGCCACAGGAGCTTAGAGCCAGTGCACCTCAGGCATCGGGAGCGCAATGGATAGCCCCTGGTTGATACTGGGTTTCAGCACCTACTTCACCCTGCTTATCGGCATTGCGTTGGTGGGAGCCCGCCGGATGCGGAACATGTCGGAGTACGTGCTGGGCGGCCGGAGGCTGAGCAGCTTCACCGCCGCGCTCAGCGCCGGTTCTTCGACTACCAGCGCCTGGACCATGCTTGCCCTTCCCGCCCTGGCCTTCACTGACGGCGCAGTCTCGATGTGGACTCCTGTAGCCGCCGCAACCGGACTCCTTCTGAGCTGGCTGCTCATAGCCAGGAGGCTGCGCCGCTACACCATTGAGGCCAACAACGTCCTCACCATCCCGGAGTTCTTTGAGGTGCGGTTCGGAGACACGACCGGGATCCTGCGGGCCCTCACGTCGTTCATAACCGTCTTCTTCGTGGTCTTCTACGTAAGCTCCGGGCTGGTGGGCGGCTCCAAGCTGCTGGATACGATATTCGGCATCGAGGCCAACACCGGCGTCCTGCTGACCTTCTTCGCCGTCGCCTCATACACCCTCATCGGCGGGTTCCTGGCCGTGTCCAGGACGGACGTGTTCCAGGCGCTGCTGATGCTGGCCAGCCTTCTGCTGATCGTCGTCGTTCTGACCGGCCATATCGACGGCCCCTTAACAGACGCGGCAGGTCACGCCGGCAGCTTTTTCAACCCCTTGACAGGCGAAAGGGGCGCGGCCGCAACCCTGGTCTTTATGCTCTCCACGACGGGGTGGGCATTCGGGGCATTCGGCGCTCAGCGCATTTTGCAGCGCTTCATGGCCATTGAGCGAGAGGACAGGATTCCCCAGAGCCGCAACATGTCCATGATTTGGCTGGTGTCGGTTTACGGCCTTGCAGTGACGGTTGGCCTGTTTGCCCACACCTCCCTGGCCCACGCGGGCACGACTACAGTGTTGGCCGACGCCGAGCGCATCTACCTGCTGGTCTCGGAGGTGTTCTTCCATCCCGTGGTGACCGGCATACTGCTGACGGCGGTCATTGCCGCGGTGATGAGCACCGCCGACTCGCAGCTGCTCCTGGCCTCCGCCGTCGCCACAGACGACATGCCATTCATCAAGAGAGTGGCCTACGGGCTCTCGGCCAACGGCAGGGTCTGGCTGGGCCGCCTGCTGCTGGTGGTCATAGGCTGGATTGCCGTGGCGGTATCGATAATATGGCCGGAGTCGATTTTCGACCTGGTGAGCTACGCATGGGGCGGGATGGGCGCGGCCTTCGGCCCTACCGTGATACTGGCCCTGTACTGGCGCAGGTTCAACTTCCAGGGAGCGGCCGCGTCCATCGCGGCGGGCACGACGCTGGCCTCGATATGGTACTTGATGGACGGCGGACCCTCCGGCATATGGGACATACAGCCCGCAACGCCGGGCTTCTTGGCGGCTATGGTGGTAGCCGTGGTCGTCTCACGCCTGACGCCCCAGCCGTCCGATGAGGTGCTGGAACTCTTTGACAGGGTGAACTCAAATAGAGGACAATTGCAGGAGACATCCCGTTAGGGAGCCTTTCACCACAGCCGCGGCTGTGATTCTATGTTGAGGAGGTACAGACTATGCCCCTGGTTAAACGGCTTCTGGCGGCCTATCTCGTAGTTACGGCGTTTGCCGTGTTCTTCAACTTCATACTGACGCCGGTGTACCACGACGGCTCCCCCGACTACCCGGTCTGGGAGATTCTCAACTGGTTCATGGCCGGCGCGGTAATCCTGTGCCTGGTGGTCAACTTCAGGCGCAGGTTCGCCATAGGCGACTGGCGGTACAGCGACCTTGAGAACCTGCTCATCAGCACCACCTACTTCGCTTCAATCGCGCTGGCCATGCTGTTCTTCTGGGAGTGGTTCTGGAACCTGAACCCGGACAGCGAGACCGGGGAAGCCGTAACCTCACATATAATTTACTTCCCGCTGATGGACACCCTGTTTGTGATAGTGGCCCTCTCAACCGGGCGCTTTCTCTGGAACACGGCGGATTTAGACAACCGGTAGGCGCGAGCTGATCTACCTGAGGGCTGAATGCAAGGAGGCAATGCAATGGGGACCAAGGCTTACGTACTGATAGAGACAGCAGTAGGCAAGACCAAGGACGTGCTTGACGCCCTTCGCGGCATAGACGGCGTTAGAGAGGCGGACGCCGTGACCGGCGAGTACGACATCGTGGCCGTGGTGGAGGCGGACAGCCTCAACCACATCGGAGAGCTGGTGACGGGCAGCATCCACACCATCGGCGGCATACAGCGCACGACAACCTACCTGTCGGTGAACATGGGCTAGCCCGGGGCTGCCGCTCCAGGAGACTCAAGGCATGGCCGAAGACTGCATCTTCTGCAAGATCATCCGCGGGGAGATTCCAAGCGATACCCTGCAACGCGACGACAGCGTGATCGCCATTCGGGACATAAATCCCAGGGCGCCCACCCACGTGCTGGTCATACCCCTGGAGCACGTCACCTACCTGGACACCGTCCCTCCTGAAAATGAGACGCTCCTGGGCCACATGCTCCTTGTGGGAAAGGACGTGGCGCGGTCGGAGGGCGTGATTGAGAGCGGCTACAGGCTGTCGATAAACCAGGGCCCGGACTCGGGGCAGCTGGTGCCGCATCTGCACCTGCACGTGCTGGGCGGCCGCCCGCTTGGGGCGGAGGGCTGAGCGATGCAGGCTAAAGAGGTCAGGCTGGAGGACAAGATCCACGTTGTGTGGGACGACGGCCATGCCAGCGAGTACCCCCACAGGTACTTGAGGGGCCAGTGCTGCTGCGCCGCCTGCGTGGAGGAGATGACCGGAAGACGCATGGTTTCTGAAAATGACATACCCGTTGACGTTGAGGCCCTGGACTGGATGCAGGTCGGTCGCTACGCCCTGCAGTTCCTCTGGAGCGACACCCACGACTCTGGCATATACCCCTTTGAGCTGCTTCGCAGGCTGTGTCGTTGCGCTGAGTGCTACGCCGGCGAGGGGTAGGGCGTCATCTCGGCGCGTCATTTACACGTCATTGCTATGAAAATAGGAATGACCATTCCTGAGAAGGCAGGAATCCAGGGGGCGCGGGGTCGTAAGGGCGGTTCGCGAACCGCCCCTACAATATCTGCCGACAGCCCATTTTCATCCGCTCATCTGGCGCTGGCAAGGGCCATGGGCATTTCCGTGAAGCCTGCCCCGTAGTTGATGTGGTTCTGCTGCATTCGCGGGGTAGGCGATATTGAGCAAGGAGAAGATGATTCCGATGGAGAAGGACGTACAATACCCAGAGGCGTGGACCTCTCCATATCGCAGGGTGCATATAAGCGACGCTCAACGGGGAGAACCGTATTACTGCTTTGGCTGTAATGAGCGGATGATTGCCAGACTAAAAGAAGACAAGCGGAGACGCCATTTCGCTCACAAGGCTAAGGTTAACGTCGTGCAATGCTCCCCCGAATCCGCATTACACAAGGCGGCAAAGAGGAACATACAGGAGGGATTTCGCGAAGCGGTGGAATCGGGCGGAGGGTATTCGTTGGGTTATTGTTGTTCGCAATGTGGGGCGGTTAGAAGTGGTAATGTCGCGAACCCCGGCACGGATGTCGACCGTGAACAGAGTGTGGTAAAGGGCACGACATCTGACTTGGTGTTCACGAATCCTGATGGTAGCCCCCGTGTCATTGTAGAGATAGAGGTCACCCACGGATTCGAAGAAAAGACGCGGGAGTTATACGAGAAGTCGGGGTTACCAGTAATGACACTCAAGGTGTCTGATTGGGATATACTTCCCTCACTCCGTGAAAGGGTCATAGCGACGTCTACCCTGAACATTGAGGACACGCTTTGCGCGTCTTGTAAGCGACGCCGAGCGGAAGCGGAAAAGAAACGGCAGCACCGGGTAGAAGAGGAACAGCGACGCCGGGCGGTTGAGGAACTGGAGCAGGAGCGGTTGGAAGAGGAACAGCGACGCCGGGCGTTAGACCTCATGGCGCGGTCCTACGAAAAGGAGTGGATAGACCTACCCGGTGGGGTGTCAATGGAAGCGCAACCCGTCCGTCTCAAGGATGACGAGTACGCTATTGGCAGACTCGTTAAAGTGCAAAACCCTCCGGCCGAAGGCGCGTGGCATCGATGGATACTCCGCAAGTTGGACAACCCCCGGTTCACCCTACCTGTCGCCATCCCGAGAACTGAGGTTGCCCCTGAGAAGGGTAGGTCCCTGCTGGATGTCCCAGTGCTCATTCGTTGTTACAACGGCGGTGAGAGGGTGAGCAACACTGGCCAGAAGTACACGTGGTGGCATTTCTCCGTGGAGGTCTACGAGAGGTTGGGGAAGGGCCTCGGTTAATCAAGCAGCAGCAACGGTAGTGATTAAGGATAGAGCAACGCCCTATCTGTTATTGTAAGAGAACTCCCCTGCCCGTCCTTGACACTCCGTAGCGGGAGGATTACCATTCCCTTGTGCCCTGGCTTTGCGGGCATGTTAATTTTCCAGGCCTTTTGCGGGCCTGGACAGAAAGGAAGGTGAAGGACAGTGGAAGCGCTCATACTTGTCCTTGCCGTCCTGGCCGCCCTGGGGATAGGGGCAGCAACCGGGTTCCTTGTCAGAGCTGGTGTCGCTGGCAGGCGTGTGAAGTATGCAGGTGAAGAGGCTTCCCGCATACTGGAGGAAGCTGAGGAGGATAAGAAGGGCATTCTACTTGAGGCCAAGGAGGAGGCCCTGCAGTATCGCACCTCGGTGGAGGCAGACCTGAGGGATCGTCGCTCGGAGCTCCAACGACAGGAGAGAAGGCTCTCCAACCGCGAGGAGAACGCTGAGCGACGTGCGGACAATCTGGATCGCAGGGAGAAGGCTCAGGCGGACCGAGAGAATGGCCTTGAGAAGAAAGAGGCTGAAATAGAGGAGATGAAGCGCCAGGAAATGGAAGTCCTGGAGAACATCTCGGCTCTCTCCATGAACGACGCCAAGGACCTTCTTCTGCGAAAGGCGGAGGATGAAATCCAGTACGAGGTGGCGCGTCGCTACCGGGACATTGAGCAGCACGCAAGAGAAGAGGCTGACCAGAAAGCCCGCAAGCACGTGACGCTGGCCATTCACCGCTTGGCCTCCGACGTAGTCTCTGAGAACTCGGTTAAGGTAATTCCCCTACCCAACGACGACATGAAGGGACGTCTCATAGGGCGCGAGGGACGCAACATACGCGCTATAGAGAGCGCGACAGGTGTCGATCTCATAATCGACGACACACCGGAGGCCGTCACGGTCTCCTGCTTCGACCCCATCCGGCGGGAGGTGGCGAGACAGGCCATAACCAAGCTCATCTCCGACGGCCGGATACACCCCGCTCGAATTGAGGACGTGGTGGAGAAGACCCGCGAGGAGGTGGAGGACAACATCCGGGAGGAGGGGGAGAAGGCGGTATTCGACGCCGGGGTTCGCGGGCTGAACCCGGAGCTTGTCAAGCTCCTTGGCAGGCTCAAGTACCGGTACAGCTACGGAGAGAACATCCTCCAGCACAGTGTGGAGGTCTCCCTTCTTTCCGGGATGCTCGCCGCGGAAGTTGGAATCAACGTGGAGGTAGCCAAGGCGGGCGGCCTGCTGCACGACATTGGCAAGGCCCTCACCCACGAGGTCGAGGGGACCCACGCCGAGATCGGCGCGGACGTGGCCCGCAGGTACGGCATCCCGCCGGAGGTGGAGCGGGCAATCATGGAGCACCATGACGAGGAGCGCGGGTCTGAGGAGGCGTTCATAGTCGCCGCCGCAGACGCCATCAGCGCCGCACGTCCGGGCGCTCGCAAGGACACCCTGGAACACTACGCCAAGAGGCTGGAGGCCCTTGAGGAGGTGGCCCAGAGCTTCCCCGGCGTGGAGAAGTGCTACGCCATACAGGCCGGCCGCGAGGTGCGTATAATGGTGAAGTCCGGGGAGGTGGACGATGTGACCGCATCCAAGCTGGCGCGGGACGTTGTGAAGAAGATAGAGGAAACCCTGGTCTACCCCGGCCTGATAAAGGTCACGGTTATCCGAGAGACCCGCTCGGTGGAGTACGCCCGATAGGAGAGGACTCCCCTCTCCACCGGCTGGGGGCCAATGGGTGTGCTCTGCCCTATTGAGGCGTTGTGCCGGAGATAGCCAAGTGCGAGTCTTAATGGTTGGAGACATTGTTGGCAAACCCGGAAGGAGGGCCGTCAAAGCCCTTCTTCCGGGTTTACGCGACGAGTACGGCATAGACCTGGTGGTGGCAAACGGCGAGAACTCTGCCGGCGGCTTTGGAATCACCATAGACGTTGCCCAGGAGCTATTTGAGCTTGGCGTGGACGTCATAACCTCCGGCAATCACATCTGGGACCAGAAGGCCATCATCCCCTACCTGGACGAGGACATCCCCATACTGCGGCCCCTCAACTACCCCCCTTCCACGCCCGGCAGAGGCTGTGTCAGCGTGGGCAACGTCCTGGTGGTAAGCCTGATTGGCCGCGTGTTCGTGGGCAACTTTGACTGCCCCTTCAGGGCTATGGACAGCCTGCTGGAGCGGGTCGGAGACAGCCACAGGGTGGTGCTGGTGGACTTTCACGCAGAGGCCACGTCTGAGAAGATGGCCCTGGGCTGGTATCTGGACGGCAGGGTCACGGCCGTCACCGGCACCCACACCCACGTGGGCACCGTGGACAACCGCATATTCCCCAAGGGCACCGGGTACGTTTCGGACGTGGGCATGGTCGGCCCCAGGAACTCGGTTATCGGCAGCGAGGTGGAGGACGTGCTGGTGCGATTTCTGGACCAGACCCCCAGGCGGCTCACGGTGGCCGGCGGGCCCCTTCAGTTCAACTCCGTGATGGTTGAGATTGACGACGACACCGGCAAGGCAACCGCGGTGACTCGCGTCGACAGGCAGGTGGACTAGCGATGGCGGAAGTAGACCTTCATCTGCACACCACCTACTCCGACGGCCGTTTGACCCCGACGCAGCTGGTGGACCTGGTGGCCGAGCGCGGCCTTCGAGTCGTGGCCGTCACGGACCACGACTCCACAGAAGGCCTCGCGGAAGCCTTTGAGGCCGCCGAGAAGCACCCGCAGCTCACCATCATTCCGGGCATTGAGCTGAGCACGGACATTCCTGGCAACGAGATTCACGTTCTGGGCTACTTCATAGACTACTTCAACCCCGGCTTTCAGCAGACGCTGGCGGAGTTCCGGGAGGGCAGGCTGGACCGGGGGCGTCGAATGGTGGACAACCTGGAGAAGCTGGGCCTCAGCATCGACTGGGAGCGTGTGCTTGAGCTATCCGACGGCGGCGCCGTGGGGCGTCCCCACATCGCCCAGGCTATGGTGGAGAAGGGGTACATCACCTATCCGCAGGAGGCCTTTGATAAGTACATAGGTCGCAACGGGCCTGCTTACGCCGAAAGGCCCAAGCTCGCTCCTGACGACGCCGTCCGCATGATACTGGAGGTGGGCGGCCTGCCCGTCCTTGCACATCCGGCTCGGTACGTGCAGAACCCCGAAGGGCAGCTGCCGGTCCTTAAAGGGGCGGGCCTGGTGGGCATGGAGGTCTACTACAAGGACTACACGCCCGGAGAGATCGAGGACCTCCTCGGCCTCTGCCGGAAGTACGACCTTATCCCCACGGGTGGCAGCGACTACCACGCCCTCGGCACGTCGGACGAGGTGGTACCGGGCAGCGTGGGGCCTCCTGTGGAGACCGCAAAGAGGCTTTTCTCTCTTGCAGGGCTAGAGGCCGGCATCAGCCTCTAGCGATCGTGCGAGCCCAACCAACACCTTGTCCTCTCCCCTGCCCCACCTTTGCAGTCCGTGCATTTTCGATTAGAGTTGAGTCAGCCTCCAAGAGTCCAACCTGAGAAGCGCTATTCAATGAAGGAAGCGGCAATAGTTCTTACGGCCTATCTTGTCGGCTCAGTTCCCGTGTCGTACATCCTGGGAAGAGTCTTCAAAGACATCGATATCCGTCGATTCGGTAGCGGAAACGTGGGGGCGTCCAACGCATGGCAGCACGTGGGCAAGTGGACGGTGGCGCCCGTGACCGTATTCGATTTCTTGGTGAAAGGGTCACTCAGCGTCTATATCTCCCAGCAGTTTACCACCGACCAGTGGACTCCGGCGATAGCGGGGCTTGCCGCCCTGGCCGGCCATAACTGGTCGGTATTCATCAAGTTTACCGGCGGAAGGGGCATATCGGTGGTCGTGGGAGTGCTGCTGGTCCTGGCGTTCAAGGAGCTGGTGGCCGCCGCGCTTGTGGTCGTTGCCGGATGGATTGTCTTCCGCAGCTCAGCTCTTTGGGTGGGCATCGGCGTGGCCACTCTCCCCATTTGGAGCGTCGTTTTCGGGTCCACTGAGCACGTCACTGTGCTGTGCATCGGTCTGATTGTCCTGGTGGCGCTCAAGAGGCTTGTGTCCAACAGGGACCTGCCCGCCCTTGGCGATGGCGGTTGGAGGGTTTACCTTAATCGCCTGCTCTACGATAGGGACGTTTCCACACGGGACGAGTGGGTTCACAGAACGCCCGGCGAGGTGCAAGAGGATGGTTGAGAGAGAGCCTACCTTCTGCGCCCGGCACCCCAGGGTGGAGACGCGCCTGGCCTGCGGGAAATGCGGCGACTTCATCTGCCCCGAATGCCTGGTGCACACCCCCGTAGGCGCCCGGTGCCCCGAATGCGCCAACGTCCGAAAGCTGCCCACCTACGAGCGCGGCACATCGACCTATCTCAAGGCGGTGGGTGTGGGAGTCGTACTTGCGGCGGTTATAGGCGCCGTGTGGGGATTCCTCTTCTTCGAGATACTCCGCATCCCGTTCCTGCCGTGGATAGCCACCATCGGGGTCGGCTACCTGATTGGAGAGGGCATAAGCGCATCGGTGAACCGCAAGCGGGGACGAGACCTGCAGTGCATAGCCGGGGTGTGCATGGTGCTCAGCTATGTTGTAGCGGGGTTTGTCAGCCCACTGGTCTTTGTCTTCACCTTTCCCAACCTGTTCTTCCTTCTGTCGCTGGTGATAGCGGTGTTTGTGGCCGCGGGCCGGGTGAGATAGGCGTCACACGCGCTGCGCTTGCGCGTATGTCCGGCCTTTGCTATATTGTGCGGGCGTGGGGCTGTAGCTCAGCTGGGAGAGCGCTTCAATGGCATTGAAGAGGTAGGGGGTTCGAGTCCCCCCAGCTCCACCAACCGGCACGGTAGATAGCACCGAGCCATTCAGAGCCATATCCTCGGCGCTCATGCCGGGGGCGAGGCTATCCTCCGGCATGGGCACCGTGTAGCGCATCAGGGCATT
>DAOUJW010000024.1:0-37935 GCA_034422115.1 Dehalococcoidia bacterium
TCGGTCATGGGCTACCCGGACATGGACTTCGAAGGCTCGCCGGGTTCCGTGGCGACGGACGCTTCCACCGGGGTCACCATAGCCATTGCCGCCATAATGGCGCTGAAGCAGCGCGAGAAGACCGGCAGGGGGATGTTCGTGGACTTGTCGCTGGCGGAGAACTTCCTCCCCCACCTGGGCGAGCTGTTCATGGAGTACACCATGACCGGCCGCGTGCCGGGCACTCCGGGCAACAGGGACCACCTGGGTCACGCTGTGCAGGGCGTATACCGGTGCGCAGGAGACGAAGAGTGGCTCGCCGTATCCATAGGCAAGATCGAGCAGTGGCGCGCCCTGTGCGAGCTGATGGGCAAGCCGGAACTGGCCTCAGACGAGCGCTTCGCAGACATGGCCGGGCTGTGGGCCAACCACAACGACTTTGATCGCATCGTCTCCGAGTGGACGGCCGACAAGGACAACTACGACCTGTTCCACAAGCTGCAGGGCGTTGGCATTACCGCCGGCCCCATGATGCACGAGGCCCACGCCTACGCAGACCCACAGCTGAAGGAACGCGGGTTCTTTGTGGAGATCAATGCGCCGGAGGTAGGCACTCACATGTACCCCGGCTGCACCTTCAAGATATCCGGCGCGCCCTTCAGGGTGCGCAAGCCTCCCGTCAGGCTGGGCGAGGACAACGACTACGTCTACAGGGAGGTTCTGGGCCTCACGGAGGAGGAGTACGACCACCTGAAAGAGCTTGGGCACATAGGTATGGACTTCGCGCCCCACGTGCCGTAAGGTATACCATGTCCCGTCGGCACATCACCAGAGCCAAAGAAGAGGCATAGCATGGCTACAACGGAAGAGAGGCTGGACCGCCTGGAAAGAGGCTACGAGCAGATAGTCCAGTCCTTGGAGAGCAATACCCAGGCCCTGGCGGCCTTAACAAACGTGGTAATATCCATGAGGGAGGTCCTTGAGGAGCACACCAGGCTGCTGAGGGAGCACTCCGAGATACTGAGAGAACACTCCGAGATACTGAGAGAACACTCTGGTATACTAAGGGAACACTCCGCCATGCTGAGGGAGCACTCTGAGATACTAAGGGAGCACTCCGCCATACTAAGGGAACAAACCAGGATGCTCATTGAGCACAGCGCAGACCTGGGTATAATCAAGGCGGTTGTGCTTGATAACGATGGAGACCAGGGAGAAAACGGGAGACAATAAGTGAGGCGGTAGCCACGCTGATTGCGGCTACCGCCTTCGCTTTCTACTCTCACCCTTCCGTCATTCCGGTGCAAACCGGAATCCGGGAGAACTGGACTTTAGGGCTTTTCCCCTGCCTTCGCCCTACCCCGCCTTCTTCTCCTCCAGGGCCTCAAGAATGGCCCCGGGAGACATGGGCAGCCTCTGCATCCGCACGCCCACGGCGTTGTAGATGGCGTTGGCCATGGCCGGAATGGGTGGCACCAGCACGGTCTCCCCTACCGCCCGCACACCAAACGGGTGGCGGTTGTTGGGCACCTCGATGATCACGCAGTCGATCATGGGCAGGTCAAGGCTGGTGGGCATCCGGTAGTCCAGGAAGCTGGAGTTGGCCATCGTGCCGTCCTCCGTCATGTAGTACTCCTCGTGCAGCGCCCAGCCGAATCCCTGGAGCGCACCGCCCTGCATCTGGCCTTCCACGTAGCTCGGATACACCGCCTTGCCGCAGTCCAGGAACGCAGTGCAGCGAAGTATGTCCACCTTCCCCGTCTCCGGGTCCACCTCAACGTCCACGATGGTTCCGGCCAGCTGAGGTCCTACGCCACCCTGACGGTCGGACGCTGAGCAGGTCACAGGGCCGCCTGTGTCCATCAGCTTGGGCGCAAGCTCCCTGAATGTGAACCTGTCCTCCGGGTTCTTGCTGCATACAAACACGCCGTCGGCGAAGTCCACGTCCTCGGGCTGCACCTCCCACAGGAGAGCGGCCCGCCTGCTCATCTCGCCGATGACCAGTTCGGCTGCGTTGATGGCTGCTCGCCCGGTGTCGAAGGTTATCCGGCTGCCGTTGGTGCCTCCCGTGTAGCCCACGGAGTCCGTGTCAACGACGGTGGGGTTCACGTCATCGAAGCCTATCCCCAGCACCTCTGCGGCCTGCATGGCGATGGACGACCGCGTTCCGCCGATGTCCACAGAGCCTGTGATGAGGTTGATTGTGCCGTTGGCGTTGACGTTGATGGTGGCCGATGAGCCGCTGCCTCCGCCGTTCAGCCGGTAGCCCACCGCCACGCCCCGGCCCTGGTTGGGGCCTTCCAGAGGAGCGCTGTAGTGTGGATGGTTCTTCATCGCCAGCTCAACCTCCTCACAGCCGAAGTGGGTGTGGAGCACGCCGCTGGGAGTCCTGTCACCCTCGTGCACTGCGTTCTTGATGCGGAAGTCCATTGAGTCCATGCCCAGCTTCTCCGCCAGCTCGTCGATGACCGTCTCAGCCGCGTAGACGGACTGGGGCTGCCCGGGCGCCCGGTATGCTGAGGTCTTCTGCTTGTTGACCACAACGTCGTAGCCGTCCACCAGCAGGTTGTCCACCTTGTACGGCCCGAAGGCGCTCATGGCGCCGCCGGCCACCGGCGAGCCGGGGAATGCGCCCGCTTCGTACGCCAGGTAGATCTCGGCTGCCGTTATCTTCCCGCTCTTGTCCGCGCCAATCTTGCACCTCATGTACGTGCCCGACGTAGGCCCCGTGCCCTCGAAGACCTCCTTGCGGGACATGGCGATTTTGACCGGCCTGCCCGTCTTCTTGGAGAGCAGCGCCACTACAGGATCCAGATAAGGGGCCTGCTTGCCGCCAAAGCCTCCGCCAATCTCCATGGGAATGACCTTGACCATGGACTCGGGTATGCCAAGAATCGCGGCGGTGGAGGTGCGGATTGGGAACGTCCCCTGGGTGGCCGTCCAGATGGTTATATGCCCGTCGGAGGACCAGATTCCCGTTGAGGTCTGAGGCTCAATGTAGCCCTGGTGGACGGACTGGGTGGTGAACTCCCGCTCCACGATGACGTCCGCCTCCTTGAAGCCCTGCTCAAGGTCTCCACGCTTGAACTGGACGTGGTCGGCAATGTTGCTCTTGACGCCCGTGTCCTGGCCCAGGCCCAGCCGCTCCACGCGGAACCTGGTGGTCATGTTGTCCAGGAGCAGGGGCGCGTCCTCCCTCATGGCCTCGCGCACGTCGAGGATTGGCTTGAGCACCTCGTAGTCCACCTCAATAAGGTCAAGGGCCTCCTCGGCTACGTGGGGGCTTTCCGCGGCTACGGCGGCGATGGCGTGGCCCTTGTACAGCGCCTTGTCGCTGGCCATTACGTTCTCGGCCACCGTGCGGATGCTGCCGCGGGTCTCGAAGTAGTCCAGAACGGCGTCCTCCACGATGGGGAAGTCCTTTGCCGTGAGCACCGCCTTCACGCCGGGCAGCGCCTCCGCCCTGCTGGTGTCGATGGAGCGGATGCGGGCGTGGGCGTGGCGGCTGCGAAGTATCTTGCCGTGCAGCATCCCGGCCAGATTGATGTCTGCGCCGTACCTGGCGCGACCGGTCACCTTGTCAACGCCGTCGTGTCGAACCGGCCTGGTGCCGACTACTTTGAAGGAACCCTGGCTTGCGCCCTCTTTATCTGCGGTAATGGTCATGGAGACTCCCTCCTCATCAATGATTTGGTGCGCCTATGGAAGATTGCCGCCTGCGTTGGCAACTACCAAGAGCTTACCGAAAGTTGGGGCGTTAGTCTAGGTGCAGAGATAAGAATCGGCCACAAGACCCTATTTGCCGGGACAAACCCTTACTAACCCCATCCTCGCGACCATTCATCGGTCTCGCTTCCTCTTGCCAGGCTCCTTATTGAAACAAAACCGCGCCTTGACAGTTTGTTCGCTATATGTGAACATATCGTCACATGGAGTCTGGCCTGCAAGTCGAGTGGGAGGCGAGCGCAGTAAGAGATATGCGACGCCTTACAGCGCGAGTACGAAACCGAATTATTGCCAAGGTTGAACAATACGCCGACGACCCGGCAACTCTCGCCAATCAGGTGATTGCACTGGCAGGCAGCCCATACAGGCGCATGAGAGTCGGTGGCTACCGGGTAATATTCAATGTTGAGTCGGATACCATAGCCGTTATGGTGATATTGCGAGTTAGACACAGGAGGGAAGCCTATGGCTGAGGCTGAAACAGTCACGCTATCCAGGGTGGAGTATGACGCCCTTGTTGCTCGCAATGAAGAGCTTGAGGACCTTCTGGCGGCGCGAGAGGCCGATAAGGGCAATCGCGTTCCCCACCAGGTGGCCCTCGCCATGATGAATGGGGGGAGCCCAATGGCGGCTTTTCGCGCTCACCGAGGCGTTACGCTGCGCGAGCTTTCCAGAAGGACCGGCGTAACAGCCAGCTACCTTTCGGAGATAGAAAGAGGCGTTAAAAGAGGGTCAGCTGCGGCGCTGTCTTCAATCGCCGCAGCGCTTGATACCAGCATAGATATCCTGTTCAGCGACACGTAGAAGGATCGAATCGCCTGGGACGAATCTACGGGAGCAATTTCCCAGGAAATAAGATAGAATCAGTTTCGGGAGGGGTGGCCGAGTGGACGATGGCGGCGGTCTTGAAAACCGCTAACCCTCACGGGTTCATGGGTTCGAATCCCATCCCCTCCGCCAGACGCAATCACAGAGGACGCTCATGCCCCACATCATAGCCGGCCTTACGCCTGAAGCCGCCAGCGACATCTGCATGAACCAATGCAGGGCCATGTGCTGCCGCGGTTCCCTGATACTCCACCTCTCCGCCTCGGAGATCGCGGTCTTTGAGCGGCAGGCCGCCGCCCTGGGCGTGGCCGCCACCGTCACCCGGACGCCCGCAGGCGAGGGATGGGTGCGATTCTCAGAGCACGAGGGGGAGCGCTGCCCCATGCTGGAGGACTCCACGTCCAGGTGCCGCATCTACGAGGACCGTCCCCAGCGCTGCCGCGACTTCCCGGAGACCCTCACCCCGGGCTGCGCCATCTCCGGCGGCTGAAAACGGAAGGGGCCGCATGAGCAGCCCCTATCAAAGTCCTGGTCAAATTGGGTAAGGGCTACTGGTATCCCAGCTCCTGGTAGCCCGCCTCCAGCGCAGCCTGTATCTTCTCTATGAGCTGCCTCGCTGACTCCGGGCTCAGCTCCACGGCAACCCGCGCCCCGGGGCCCTTGGCCTCGTTGACAAAGTCTATGGTCAGGGCATGGTCCATGGGCGCATGGACGGGGTGGTCGTAGTAGACGTTGGCCTGGTTCAGCGCAAACCAGCCCTGCGGCCCCTTGCCGCTTCCCGTTATCTCCGCCTTCTCGATGATGTACGTGCACATATCCGCTCTCCTTATAATCGTCGTTCCTGCGAAAGCAGGAACCTCCACCCTCCCCTTTTAGATTCCTGCTTCCGCAGGAGTGACTGGATGGTGAAATGGCGCTTTACTTGTTCAGATTTTTGTTAGCTCAGGTGCTTGCCGTAGAACTCGAACACCCGCTGCCAGCCCTCCGTCGCGGCCTCCGGCCGGTAGCTGGCCCGGTCGACGGCGAAGAAGCCGTGGCCGGCCCCCTCGTAGCTGTGGAACTCGTAGGTCTTGCCGTGCTTCTTCAACTCCTCCTCCATCCGTGCCACCTGCGCCGGGTCCGGGTTAGCGTCCTCAACGCCAAACAGCCCCAGGAGCGGGCAGTGCATGTCCGCCGTCATGTCAATTGGGGCGACGGGCGTAGCAGGCGTAAGCTGGTCGGCATCGGCGACCACGCGCCCTCCGTAGCAGTCCACGGCGGCGTCCAGGCTTGGGATGTTGCATGCGACCAGGTACACCTGCCGACCGCCGGAGCAGTAGCCGATGACGCCCACCTTGCCGTTGGTGTAAGGCAGGGATCGAAGGTATTCGGCGGCGGCCTCCACGTCGCCGATGCAGCGGGCGTCGGGAACGCCACCGGCGGCGCGGACGGCTGCGGCGGCATCGTCGCTGCTGGCTCCCGGCGCCTCTCGGTAGTGGAGGTTCGGGCAGATGGCCGCATACCCGTTATAGGCGAACTTGCGGGTTATCTCCTTGCTGCCCTCATCCCAGCCCGGCATGTGGTGAATGACCACCACGCCCGGAAATAGGCCGGCCCCAAGCGGGCGGGCAGCATAGCTCTGAACATCGTCTCCGTTGTGTCCCCGGATGTGGACGGTTTCCGCTAACATACCCTGATACACAGCGATTTCCCTCCTGTACGAAGATTCTGGGACTTGCGACTGGGTAGAGTATAGCACACGGCAGTCGCGTATCGAAGGGATGCTGGCTCCGCTATGCGCAGTGTCCTGAATCATATTGGAGGCCACAACTTTATTATGCCTTGTGTCGGAGTAGATAACAGTGTATCGACGTTTCCTAAGCCCCGAGGCTCTTCTGACGATTAGGCAAGTAGCACTCTGACATCCCAACCCAGGGATTATAATGAGCAGGAAATAGGCCAGAAAGTATAGCCTGAGTCGCTCCACTTGTAGAATAGTCGGACAAGATGAAATGATATACGATCCATTTCCGTACGCGTGGATGTTTTGGCTTTCCGTATACGCTCTCGGCACAACCCTTCTGCTTGGAGCCCTGGGAGTGGTTTGGTCGCCTTTCTCCATGATAATTTGTGCAATAGCGGCCTATAAGAAGAATCTGGATGTATCCGGAATAGCATGGTCAGGTTTCGGGGCTTCTCTACTGTTTTGGTTGCCCGGCATATACTTCCTGGGGCGGCTTCTTGGAATCCCAATACCCAGAAAGGTCGTAGTCGCCACTTATGTTTTTGTGTTTGCGGCGTGGCTTTTGGGGCCGATCCCAGGTGGTATATCTTATGCAAGGGAGGAGCTTACTTTTGTTGATGAGGCGACTCTGGAATGGGTTAAGAGCCTTGGCTACTGGAACTTACAGGTATTTCTGCTCGTGTCAATACCAACTGTCAGTTCGGCATTGTGGATTGCATCGTTGTGGACGGTACTCCGCGCTGGAGCAAGAAATAGTAGACCGTCTGGTCCCTCAAGAGAATCGCCAATGCCTAGCCCACAATACTTGATGCCATTTATTCTGTTGGCGGTATCATTCATGTTTGCTTTCGTAGCTTGGTTCATAGGGTTTGGCTTAGGCGGCCAAGGCGTTAGGTAATGTGGTGATGTTTACAACCGAATCTATCTGGTTTCTCAAGTCGGGACAGGCCTGAAACTTTCTGATACTGATACCAGGAAGGTAGTTCCTAGACCCACTCATATGTGTTATGGCACACGTGGCCATGACATGTACGTCCTGGGCCACTCGCGGGGATATGCAGTCTGCCCGCCGTCTGGTACGCTAGATATGGAGGCCAAAATCCGGGAGATTAAGGGCATCGTTGCTTATGTAAGAATTTCTTAAGGATTTTCAGCTACACTAGAGATACTATGAAAAACACAAAGCGCCTCACAAAAATCATCCTGGTAGTCATTATCGCAATCGCGGCGACGGCAATCGTCGCCTGTGGCAGCGACCCCGCGCCTGAGCCGATCACCGGCCCCGCGGCGACCGAATCGCAGCCGGCGGCCACGACCGCGCCCGCAAGTGGGTCGGCAGCCGACCCCACGTCGACGGCGGACAGCGGCAAGTCGATGGAAGACCCCACGGCCACAACGGAGCCAACCGACACGCCCGAACCCACCGAGGAGCCGTGCCCCACGCCCAAGCCGGGCGACGGCACAGTCGCAGACGGGCCTGTCGCACCGGAGCTGGCCGGCATCACCGGATGGATCAACACGGAGCCTTTCACCATGCAGGACCTGAGGGGCAAGGTTGTCCTGGTGGACTTCTGGACGTACACCTGCGTGAACTGCATCCGCACCTTCCCGTTCCTGAGAGACTGGCACCAGAAGTACGCCGACCACGGCCTTGAGATTGTGGGGGTGCACGCCCCGGAGTTCGAGTTTGAGAAGGTCAAGGAGAACGTGGAGGAGGCGTCCGTGGAGCACGACCTGGGTTGGCGCATAGCCCAGGACAACGACTTCAAGACCTGGAGGGCCTACAGCAACCGGGCGTGGCCGTCCAAGTACCTGGTGGATAAGGACGGTGTCGTTAGATACGCCCACGTGGGAGAGGGCGCTTACGGGGAAACTGAGCAGTGGATCCAGGACCTGCTGGAGGAGACCGGGGTCTGCGTGTCGAACATACCGGTCGGCACGGTCAAGAGGCCCAACTACGACCCCCAGGCAAGCAACGGGCAGACCCGCGAGCTGTACGCCGGTCGCTATCGGAACATCGACAACGACCTGCCCTACATCGCCAACCCGGAGTACTACGAGATTCCGCCGAACACGCCCATCAACTACACCGACCCGGGCGGCCACATGAACCACCGCCTGTACCTCCACGGCCTGTGGAACAACGGCTCGGAGAGCGTGACCCACGCCCGTGAGACGGAGAACCTGGAGGACTACATAGCCATCAACTTCCTGGGCACAACCGTGAACACGGTGGTGGACTTTGATGGCGGAGAGCCGTACAAGGTGTACGTGACCCTGGCCGGCGAGCCTATCCCCCAGGAGTACAGCGGCGCCGACATACAGTGGGAGGATGACGGGAAGGCCTACTTCATGGTAGACGAGCCGCGGATGTACAGGGTGGTGGAGCTGCCTAACTACGGCGGAACCGAGCTGAGGCTCTCCTCCAACTCCGACAGGTTCAGCCTCTTCACCTTCACCTTCGGCTCATACGTCGAGGGGCCGTAGGGAAAGCAGGGCCGATGCGTACTCAGACTCGTTCAAGACATAAGGGTGTGGTAGCCGCTATGGCCGCGGTCGCGGCCATAGCGGCGCTGCTGGCTCAGGCCTGCGCCATTGACCCCACCCCAACACCCCCGCCTACCGCCACGCCCACGGCCGCGCCCACCGACACCCCGGACGCCCCGGCGCTGTCGGCGCTTCTGGCCACAACCGACCTGGGCGTGGGCGACAACCGCATCTCCTTCCTGCTTGTGGGAGAGGACTCCATCATCACCGCGCCGGAGGCCAGCGTGGCCTCCAGGAACGTCTCAGCCGGGGGCTCGTCTATGGACGTGAAGGAGCAGGCAGACGCATCCTTCCGCCTGTGGCCCTTCGGCACACGGGGCAGCTACGTCACCAGCTTCACCTTTGACCAGCCGGGGGAGTGGGAGCTGGACGTGGAGGTGACCAACGAGGACGGCTCGGTGAGCGCCGCTCGCATACCGCTTGAGGTGAAGGAGACCAGCTTCACGCCCGCAGTCGGCTCCGAGCCTCCCATGATTGCAAACAGGACCCTTGACGACGTGATACACCTGGGACAGCTGACAAGCTGGTCGACACCGGACCCGGACCTTTACGTGGAGAGCATCCCGGACGCCCTGGCAAAGGACGTGCCGGTGCTTGTGGTGTTCTCCAGCCCGTCGCTGTGCACCAGCCCCACGTGCGGCCCCCAGATTGAGGCCGTGCAGGAGGTCAAGGACCGCTTCAAGGGCCAGGCCAGCTTCATCCACGTGGAGGTGTACGACAACCCGGACGAGATCCAGGGAGACCTGAGCAAGGCGGTATACTCCCCCGTCATCGAGGCTTGGGGGCTGACCAGGATAGAGGACTACTTCAACGAGTCCTGGGTGTTCATCATGGGTCTGGACGACCGCGTCCGGTTCAAATACGAGGGCTTCACCTCTGCTGAAGAGCTGGAGGAGGGCCTGCTGCAGGTGTTGGAGGCTGCGTAGCGCCTTGGGACACTCGCAGCCTGAGAGCTTGAACAACTTTGATTACAGATTTCACCCCCTCTCTGACTCTCCCCCTCGAGGGGGAGAGAAATGTCCCTTCCCCCTGAGAGGGGGAAGGTCAGAGCCTGCCCCGTACTTGATACGGGGATGGAGGTAAAGGGCCTGCCCATGCGCATTGGACTGATATCAGACACCCACATACCGGAGGCCGGCCCCGATATGCCACCGCAGGTGTACGAGGCCTTCCGCGGCGTTGACCTCATCCTCCACGCCGGGGACATGCACATCATTGACGTGCTGGACTGGCTTGAGTCCATTGCGCCCGTGCTTGGCGCCCGCGGCAACGGCGACTATCCTTCCGCGTACACCAAGAACAGGCCGGGAGTGCCGGACGACCCCCGCGTGAAGGAGGCCCAGGTAATCCAGATTGAGGAGCTCAGGGTTGGGCTGATACACGGCTTCCCCCTGCCCTATGACATACCCTGGCGCACCCCGGAGGAGATGCTGGACTTCTACTTCGGGGAGCAGGTGGACGTGGTCGTGTGCGGAGACACGCACGAGGCGCGCATCGACCGGCAGGCGGGCATCCTGATAATCAACCCGGGCAGCCCTACCCTACCCAACCAGATAGCGGCGCTGGGCACCATCGGCTTCCTGGAGGTGAACGGGAGAGAGGCGGAGGCCTCCATTGTGCAGATGGAGTGACGGCGGAGCTAGTGCCCGGACTCCGCTCATCCCCGTACCAAGTACCGCTCACCCCCGTATCAAGTACGGGGCAGGCTCTGAGCCTGTCGAAGGGAGTGAGCGGGTGCCTCCACTCCGCCCCTCCTGGATTCCTGCCTCCGCAGGAATGGTCGGCGGGGGGTAGCGCCCGGATAAACGCAAAACAGGAAGCCCTCTCAGGGGGCTTCCTGTTTTTGAGCTACGCGGTTGGTAGTCGCCCTGTCAGGCGATGACCGTTGGGCTAGGCCCGGGGCTTCAACTGGTCAACCTTGGCCCGCGCGCCATCCGGGTCGGTGAAGAAGTCGTAGTTGACGGGGATCCAGTCCTTCCACTCCTCCGGCGTGTCCTCCTCCACAAAGATGGCCGTCACGGGGCACACCGGCTCGCACGCGGCGCAGTCGATGCACTCGTCCGGGGAGATGTAGAGCATCCTGTCGTCGTCGTTGTCCATGCCGTAGATACAGTCTACGGGACAGACATCAACACAGGCGCCGTCCTTTACGTCGACACATGGCTCAGCAATGATGTAGGTCATTATCCGGCTACCTCCTCAGGTAGGATTTATTGTTTCCCGTTTCATCCCCCGCCTGCGCCGTACGTCCTGCCACAGGCTCAAGGGGATGTTAGCATAGCGTTATACGAGGGTCAATAGATTTGGACTGACGTATATGCTATGCTGAAAACATGGCTGCGCTGCTGGAAGCGAGAGAACTGACCAAGCACTACGGACGCACCGTTGCTCTCGATGGTGTGTCCTTTGACGTAGGCGAGGGCGTGACGGCGCTGCTGGGCCCCAACGGCGCGGGCAAGAGCACCGCCATGAAG
This sequence comes from Dehalococcoidia bacterium, assembly GCA_034422115.1. Taxonomy (GTDB): domain Bacteria; phylum Chloroflexota; class Dehalococcoidia; order Lucifugimonadales; family UBA2985; genus DAOUJW01. Next base: position 11,278 of record DAOUJW010000024.1, read on the forward strand.
CTCTTCCTGGGCCTCATCCAGCCCACCTCCGGCACGGCCTCCATTCTGGGCGAGGAGCCGTACCGCTCCGTGGAGGTGCGCGCCCGCATAGGCTACATGCCGGAGCACGAGGCGCTGCCAAAGAGCATGACCGCCTCCGAGTTCCTCATGCACATGGCGCAGATGAGCGGCATCCCGCCCGGCCAGGCGCGCACCCGCGCCGCGGACGTGCTCCGACACGTGGGCCTTGACGAGGAGCGCTACAGGCCAATGGGCGAGTACTCCACCGGCATGAAGCAGCGGGTGAAGCTGGCCCAGGCCATTGTCCACGACCCCGTCCTGGCGCTGCTGGACGAGCCCACCGCCGGCCTTGACCCGGACGGCCGGCTGGAGATGCTGCGCCTCATCAGCCGCACGGCCAACGCCTTTGGCATAAGCGTGATGATCTCCACCCACCTCATGGGGGACGTTGAGCGCACGGCGGACTCGGTGATAGTGCTGGAGTCGGGGACCCTGGCGCAGCAGGGGGCCGTCGCCAAGCTCACGGAGGAGACGGAGACGCTCCTGATTGAGGTTGCCGACCACCTGGAGGAGTTCTCCGCGGCCCTGGCGGAGCGCGGCGTGCAGGCGAAGAGCAATGGCCCCATGCTGGTGGTGGAGCAGGCGCGGGAGGACGACTACGACATCATCCGCGACGCCGCTGTGGACACCGGCGCGCGGCTGCGGCGGCTCTCGCCGGAGCGCCGCGACCTGACGGACATATTCAGGAGCAGGCCGGAGTGATAGAGCGAGACGCGGAGGTCTTTGACCTTGGCTACCAGCGCTACACCGGCCCTCGGGAGGGGCGCAACCGCGCCCGCCTGGCCCTCTTCCAGAACGGCGTCCGCACCGTGCTGGGCATAGGGCGCGGAGGGAGAGCCAAGATACTCCCTGCCCTGCTCTTCTTCGGCGTGATGAGCCCTGCGGTGGTCTTCGTAATAATACTCTCCTTCATCGGCGAGGCCGGGGCGGACTTCATCCCCGGGCCCGCCGACTACTACGGGATAGTGGGCGTGGTGCTGATAATATTCTCCGCCATCATGGCCCCGGAGCTCCTGGGCCCGGACCGCCGGGACAACGTGCTTCCCCTCTACCTGGTGCGCCCTCTCACCTCCACCGACTACATCCTTGCGCGGTTCCTGGCCTTCTTCTTCATTGCCCTTGTTCTGGTCTACGCCGGGCAGATAGTGCTGCAGGCCGGACTCATCCTCACCGCGGAGTCTCAGATAGACTACATAAAGGACAACTGGTCGGACGTGCTGCGTATCCTGTTCGTGGGGGTCCTCGTTGCGCTGTTCATATCCGTTGCTCCCATGTCCGTGGCCGCCTTCACGACCCGGCGCGCCTACGCCGCCGCATTCGTCATAGCCATCTGGCTCATTTCAACAATCACGGTCAACTCCCTGACCATAGAGGAGTGCACCACCTTTAGCTCGTCACAAAGCGACGGGACGTTGTCCAGAGCGGAGGATTGCGACTACCTGATAGGTGATCTGGCGCCCTACGTCGGGCTGCTGGACGCCGGGAGCGTCACCGACCACATCACCGTCATGGTGTTCGACACCGAACCGGAGGGGCCGGCGATGATGGCCGTTGCAGAGCTGGACGACGCCTGGCCCATCGGCGCATACCTGGCCTTCACCGGCATTCCGGCGCTGCTGCTGTGGAACCGCTACAGGAGGATACGGCTATGACGACCCAGGCGGCTCCCATAGAGGTGGCGGGCGTCTCCAAGTGGTTTGGCAGCGTTGTTGCCGTCAACGACGCCTCATTCCAGGTCTTCCCCGGCGTGACGGGCCTCCTGGGGCCAAACGGCGCGGGCAAGACCACCCTGCTCAACATGATGTGCGGCCTCACCCGCCCGTCCCGCGGCCGCGTGCGCGTCCTGGGAGAGGACGTGGCCGGCAACATCGGGCTGTACCGGCGCATTGGCGTTATGCTGGAGCACGACTCCCTCTACCCCTTCATGACAGGCCGCGACTTCGTGCGGCTGGCCGCCAGGCTCCAGGGAGCGGACAGACCGGAGCTCATCGATCGCGCCATTGAAGCCGTCAACCTGCAGGACGCCCAGGACAGGGCGACTGGCACCTACTCTCGCGGGATGCGGCAGCGCATTCGGCTGGCCGCCTCCATCGTCCACGACCCCCAGGTGCTCATCCTGGACGAGCCGCTCAACGGCACAGACCCGCGCCAGCGCGTTGAGTTCTCCGATTTCGTTTCGCAACTGGCTGCGGAGGGCAAGACTATTCTTATCTCCTCGCACATCCTGGAAGAGGTGGAGTCCCTGGCGGACCGCATCCTGCTGGTGGTCAGCGGGAAGCTGGCGGCCACGGGCAACTACCGCGCCATTCGGGAGAAGCTGGACGAGCGCCCGTTCCAGGTGCGCATCGCCGCCTCCAAACAGCGGGAGATGGCGGCGGCGCTGGTGAAGCTTGACGCAATAGAATCCGTCTCCCTGGACGGCGACGCCATTGAGGTGCTGACCCACAACCTGGCGGAGCTCCAGCGCATGGCCCCCAGGCTGGCCAAGGAGATTGACAGCCGACTGTACCGCATTGAGCCCCTGGACGAGTCCCTGGAGAGCGTGTTTTCCTACGTGGTGCAGCGGTGATTGGCCCCCTCTTCAAGCTGGCGTTGAGGCAGGCGGCCTCGCCGCGAAGGGCCTTGTTGCTGGTCCTGATAGCCCTGTTGCCCGTGGGACTAACAGCCCTGATTCGCACTCTGGGCAACCCGGACGGCGGCGACCTGATAGCCGGTATGCTGGAGGCCCTGGTCATCAACGTAGTGCTGCCCCTGGTGGTAATGGTGCTGGCGACCAGCGCCTTTGGCAACGAGGTGGAGGACCGCACCCTGAGCTTGTTGACCACCAAGCCCGTGCCTCGATGGAGCATTGTGCTGGCCAAGCTGGCGGCGACGATCATCGTGGCCGCGCCGCTGATGGCTGCGGTATCGGTGGTCGTGACGGTGATGGACCCCGGCGGCAGCAGCAAGGCAGCGACCGCGGCGGCGGCCGGCACGCTGGTGGGCGTTGTCACCTATGCGTCGGCCTTCATGTGGGCCGGGCTGCTTACGACCCGCGCCCTGGGCTTTGCCCTCATCTACGTGCTGCTCTGGGAGGCGGTCATCACCAGCTTCCTGGAGGGTGCCCGGTACCTGAGCGTCCGCAGCTACGCGCAGGGCACCATGCACGGCCTGGACGAGGCCACTTTCAACGAGGCGGTGGCCATAGACCTTTCATACGCCCTGGGCGGCGCGGCCATTGTGACGGCGCTGTTCTTCTTCCTCTCGGTGCGCCGCCTCAGCCGCATGGACGTCCCCTGACGGCGATCTCTATGCCCCCATCCCGACCTCCCCACGCTTGCGTGGGGGAAGGGACATTCTCTCCCCCTTCAGGGGGAAAGTCAGAGAGGGGGCAACTCATTGTAAGGAGCAGTTATGGACCTTGAACTAAACGGCAAAACCGCCATTGTCACCGGAGGCAGCCGAGGCATTGGCAAGGCCATTGCCCGGGAGCTGGCGATGGAGGGCGTTGACGTGGCAATCGCGGCCCGCAACCCGGAGCGTCTGGAGGCGGCGGCGCGTGAGCTGGCTGCGGAGTCCGGCAGGCGAATCGTCCCGCTACAGGTGGACACCGGTGACGACGATTCGGTGAAGGGCATGGTCAGCGCGGCGGTCGAGGCCCTTGGTCGCCTGGACATCCTGGTGAACTGCGCGGCGCAGCCCGGAGGCGCCGCGCCTCCCGCTTCGCTCACTGACATCACCTCAGACGACTTCTGGCCGGACATGAACGTGAAGGTGCTGGGCTATCTGCGTTGCGCACGAGAGGCCGCTCCCCACATGGCGCAGCAGGGCTGGGGGCGCATCATCAACATAAGCGGGATGGCCGCCAGGAACGCCGGGAACACCATTGGCAGTATTCGCAACGTGTCGGTGGTGGCCATGACCAAGAACCTGGCGGAGGAGCTTGGCCCCAGGGGGATAAACGTAACGGTGGTTCATCCGGGCATGACCCGCACGGAGAGGACGCCCCGAGCCCTGGAGGAGCAGGCGCAGCGACAGGGCATCACCGTTGAGGAGGCCGAGCAGCGGATGGCCCAGGGCAACAGCGTGCGGCGGATCATCGACGCGCGGGACATTGCGTACGTGGTCGCGTTTCTGGCGTCGCCCCGCGCCGTAGCCATCAACGGAGACGTCATTGCCGCGGCCGGCGGCACAGGGCGCGCGATACATTATTGAGGCCAAAGGGCCGTACCAACTTCGTCATTCCCGCCCCCGAGCGGGAATCCAGGGGAGGTGGGGATGGATGCCCGTCTGCGCGGGCATGACGACTAACTGTTAGTCCCGTTCCGTCATTCCTGCGAAAGCATGCCCTCGTGCTCAGACACGGGGGCCGGAATCCAGGAGCCTGTAGCGGGAAGGCATAGATTCCTGCCCCGCACTTGATGCGGGGGTGACCTGGAGCAATCCGACACACCTTTGACCATTCCTGCGAAGGCAGGAATCCAGAAGCGATACAGGACAAGGTGGGATAGACCCCCGCCTTCGCGGGGGTGGTTACGGAGGGGGTGAGTCCACACTCCGCCACTGCTGGATTCCCGTTTTCACGAGAATGACGGAAGGGCGCGTCCCTACAGCCCCAGGGCAGCCTTCATCGTGTTGCCTATGTCCGCGGGGGATGGCGCAACGTGCGCCCCGGCCTCCTGCAACGCCCTCACCTTCTCCTCGGCGCGGGCGGCGCTGCCGGTGATGATGGCCCCGGCGTGACCCATCCGCTTTCCGGGGGGAGCCGTTGTGCCCACAATCAGGGCAACCACAGGCTTGGTGAAGTGGTCGCGGATGTACTCCGCCGCCTCCTGCTCCTTGGTGCCACCGATCTCCCCGATGAGCACCACCGCGTCCGTGTCCGGGTCGTTCTGGAAAAGCTCCAGCAGGTCCACAAATGACGTGCCGACTATGGGGTCGCCGCCGATGCCGACACAGCTGGACTGCCCTATGCCCAGGGCCGTCAGCTGGTTCACCGCCTCATAGGTCAGGGTGCCGCTGCGGGATATGACTCCTACCCTGCCCGGCATGTGTATGTTGCCCGGCATAATGCCCACCTTGGCCTTACCCCCCGGCGATATGAGCCCGGGGCAGTTGGGCCCTATGAGTCGAGTCGGCTTGTCCTCCAGGTATTTCGCCACCCGCACCATGTCCATCACCGGGATGCCCTCGGTGATGCAGGCGACCAGGGGCACGCCGGCGTCGGCGGACTCCAGAATGGCGTCTACTGCAAAGGCCGCGGGCACGAAGATGAGGCCCACGTTCGCCCCGGTTTCGTCCACGGCCTGGCTGATGCTGTTAAAAACGGGCGCCTTCTCCTCCCACGTCGTGCCGCCCCTGCCCGGGGTCACGCCTGCCACCAGGTTGGTCCCGTACTCCATACAGCGCAGGGCGTGGAACGTTCCCTCCCTGCCTGTGATTCCCTGTACCAGAAGGCGGGTGTTCTCATCGACCAGAATGCTCACTGGGACACCTCCTTTTGTCGCTAGGCCGACGCCGCCCTGATGGCTGCGGCCGCCTCGTTCAGGTCGTTGACCAGGCTTATCTCAAGGTTGGACTCGGCAAGTATCTCCTTGCCCTCGTCTGCGTTGGTGCCAAGCATCCTCACGACGATGGGCACACGGGCCTCCGTCTCCTCGGCGGCCTGCACTATGCCCCGGGCCGCCACGTCGCACCGAAGGATGCCGCCGAAGACGTTCACCAGGATGCGCTTCACCTGGGGGTCCGACAGCAGGAGGCGGAAGGCCTGGGCCACCTGCTCCTCGCTTGCGCCGCCGCCCACGTCAAGGAAGTTGGCGGGCATGGCTTCCGCCATTGTGATTGAGTCCATTGTCGCCATAGCCAGCCCCGCGCCGTTGACCATGCACCCCACGTCGCCGTCCAGCTTCACGTAGGAGATGTCGAACTTGCTGGCCTCCAGCTCCAGGGGGTCTTCCTGCTCCGTGTCCCTCAGCCCCTGGAGGTCGGCGTGGCGCGACAGGGCGTCGTCCTCAAAGTTGAGCTTGGCGTCCAGGGCCACAAGCTGGCCGTCCGCGGTCAGGGCCAAGGGGTTAATCTCCGCCAGGGAGCAGTCCTTTGCCTCAAAGAGCCTGTACAGGTTGGCAATGAGCGCCGACGCCGGGCGTATGAGGTCCGCGGGCAGGTTCATGCCGTAGGCCAGGTAGCGGCACTGGTGCGGCTGAAGGCCCACGACCATGTCCACGTTGGCCCGCAGTATCTTCTCCGGCGCGGTCTCGGCCACCTCCTCGATGTCCATGCCCCCGGCCTCGCTGGCCATGACCACCGGGCCTCGTGAGGCGCTGTCGATGACCACCGCCAGGTAGTACTCCTTGGATATCTGGGCCGGCTCCTCCAGCAACACCTGGTTCACGGGCACCCCGTCCGGCCCCGTCTGGTGTGTGACCAGCCGCTTGCCCAGCAGCCCGCCGGACACCTCCTCCGCCTCCTGCGGCGATCCAACCACCTTGACGCCGCCCGCCAGCCCCCTGCCACCGGCGTGGACCTGCGCCTTCACCACCACGCTCTCGCCCAGCTCCCCGGCTATGCGTGCGGCCTCCTGGGGCGTGGAGGCTACGCCCCCCTTGGGCACCGGTATTCCAAACTCAGAGAGTATCGCCTTGGCCTGATACTCGTGGATCTTCATAAGCTTCTCTCCGGCCTGACAGATTACGAGGCGCGCAAGGTCTCCCGACCCTTTGCCTCTGCCCGTAATCATAGCCGTAAAGGGTGATTGGTGTCCAGCATAGGGGGTTCTGTCCTCACAGTGTGGAAGCGGGAATGGTGATACAAAAAGTATAGTGCGGCTATGGCCGGCGTCCATCCCTTAAGCGGGACGACGTTACCCGGGCACTCCGCACTTACAATATCACTCTATCGTTACAGCATAGGATTGTCAACACCTCGTTGCACTAACAGGGCCAGTAGGTATTCTCTATACGTGTTGGTAACGCCTACGTCAGTTGGGGCGCCATTCACTTCCCGCTCATATGGTTCGACAAAGCTCACCATGAGCGGTGTCGTTCACCATAACCAACGCCTGTAGAGAATATCTAAAAATCCCTTCATTCTTTACATACCCGGCATTTGTTATAATAAGCCCAATAAACACCGAAGTGGAGCGATGTGTCAGAGCCACGCGTTGTAGAAAGGATACTTCTCGTTGCTGGAGCGCAGAACACCGGCAAGAGCGTACAGCTTCGATCGATGTTCCAAGATCCACGACTCGGGACTGGAGGCCATATTCCAGAGCGCGGGGCACTTCCTAATCAAGGCAGGTATCCTCTGTCACCCTTCAGGAGCTTGTACTTGCGGCTGATGTCGCCTCACGAACACGGCGAAACCCTAGAGCAGTTCTTGGAAGATATTGAGCAACATACTGACTCCCATCACCGTTGGAACGTAGCGAGGGCATCACAAATTGAAGCTGGCGGTAGTATGCCAGGCATACTAGACGTTGTCGCGGCTCTTGAGTCGCGATTTGAGCCGGAACGAATCCGGGTTGCCATACTCTCTCCCAACCGACATGGGGCTATGCTAGATGATGCTCTGTCGCTATCGCTAATGGAGGGACTCCTGGCTCAAGCCATGTCGTGCGAGGTCCTGTGCATCGATGCCCGCGATAGGCGTCGTAACGGACTGCTGTTGGCAGACACCTTTGACTTCACTTAGGCTTGCCCCGCATTAGTTATTACGGTCCAAAAGTCCTATCCCTGTTGATGGCCGCTCCCTGATTTTGGCTTGATGCGAGAATTTTAAGCCTAGTCTGCGCCTGGGTAAGTGAAGATATGCACCTCTCTCTTGCTTTCGCAGAAGTGGTCTAGTTTTGGCATCGTGCTTATAATGGAATCTGCCTTCCCGTCCAAGGGTTAGACCGCGTCATTTAGCATGAGGTGTGAAGATGCAGGGAACTAGAAATACAGCGTGGGTTACTCCCTAGGACTCACACCGTATCACTGTTGACTTTGGGTGGTTTAGTCCTAGCGTCCTAGTTACAAGGAGAGAGACTCAATGCAGTGGAAGTATGTTGTTCTTGTCGGAGTGCTGGGAATCATCTTCGTGATTGTAGTGCTGCCAAGGACATGTTCTTCTGATTTTACACCGTCTCCTCTTTCTCAATTTAAGGATAGGGAGTGGACAGCCAGAGAGTTGGCGTACTGCAATCAGTTTACTGGTGATGAGCGCGAAGCGTGCGACGAGGCTGAGTTTGATTCGGTGTTGGATACTCTTGATGCGAAGAATAAGTTGTCCGATGAATTACAAAGGGAGTACAGCAGGTTAGATGACTATCTCTTTAGAATTCGGCGGTCTTTCAATGACATGTTCACTGATAATGTGGTAGACCGCTCTGAGTATGACTTCATGTGTAGCGTGGTAGGTCAGTGGGAGAATCAGGTCATAGAGGCTCGTAATTGGGTAGAAGCTAGAGAGGGTAAGGAGTGGTTAGGAATGGAGAAGCGGGTGGTAATTGGTGAGGATACGGTGAGAGCTATAATGACTGACTGCGGATACGTCAGTAAGATACCTGCACCTACGTCCACACCTACTCCTACGTCTACGCCGTTTTGGTAGGGGCCAGCACAGGCACTTGGCTTAGAGCACGTTACCTGTTACACTAGCTCAAGCATTTTCTCGGCTGGCCGCTAACCGGATCACAGCCCTCAGTCAGGAGGTTAAGGTGCTGGCAGGTAGAGAAGACTTCTGGAATATCGGTTTCCCGCTCTTCGGAGTATTCGTTTACACCATACTGGCCGTCGCCACAATATCCATCGCATACGGCCTTTTTATGCGCTTCCGCTTCTGGCGACTGGGCAAGCCAATGCCCGACCTTGGCCCCTGGCAGCCCAGGGTGAAGCGCTTCCTGGCCCTGGCCTCGGGCGACATCCTTCTGCACCGACGCTTCCTCAAGAAGGACCTCTACCCCGGCATCATGCACTTCTGCCTCTTCTGGGGCGCAATGTTCCTGCTCATAGCCACCACCACCTCCGCCATTGAGGAGAACCTCAAGCAGTGGCTGCACTACAACTTCATCACCCGCTACTACAGGGTGGAGATGGCCTTCCTGTGGGACGTCTTCGGCGGAGGGCTTGCCACAATCGGCGTCTTCATGGCCATCTATCGAAGGTACGTCATCAGGCCGCCGCGCCTGAACACCCTGTTCGACGACCCGATCATCCTGGGCCTGATTGTGGCCCTCATCTTCACCGGCTTCGCCGCCGAGGGCCTGCGAATCGGCGCAACTGAGCTCAACCCGCTCAGCGACAAGTACGCCCCCAGCGACGCCCTCTGGTCGCCGATAGGCTGGGTGTTCGCCAAGACCTTCAGCGGCATCGGCCTCACGCCCTCCAACATGGAGGCCGTCCACAGGGCTATGTGGTGGATACACGCCGCGTTCGTGGCGCTGGCCTTCGCCTACGGGGCCGCCGCCTTCAACAAGCTGACACACATGATCATGGGCCCCGCCAACGCCTTCCTTCGCTCCGACCGGCCCAAGGGCGCGCTCAGGCCCATGCCGGACTTCGAGACGGCGGAGAGCTTTGGCGCAAGCGACATAAAGGACTTCACCTGGAAGCAGCTCATCGACTTTGACGCCTGCACCAACTGCGGACGCTGCCAGGACCAGTGCCCGGCCTGGGCCAGCGGCAAACCCCTGTCGCCCCGCAAGATCATCCAGGACCTGCGCGGCTACATGGAGCAGCGCGCCCCCGTCCTGGTGAGCGTGGAGGACGGCGACCAGGCCCCTGCGCCGGAGGTGACGATGATTGAGCACGTGACCGAAGACGTGCTCTGGTCCTGCACCACCTGCCGCGCCTGCATGGAGGCGTGCCCCGTGTTCATTGAGCACATCGACAGCATTGTGGACATGCGCCGATACCTGGTCATGGAGGAGGCGAGCCTGCCGGACACGGCGATGAACGCCCTCGTGAGCATGGAGCAGCGCGGCCACCCCTGGAGAGGCGCTCAGTACACCCGCACCGACTGGATCGAGGGGCTGGACGTCAAGACCATGGCAGAGGACAGCGACGTGGAGGTGCTGTTCTGGGTCGGCTGCACCCCGTCCCTGGAGGAGCGCAGCCAGAAGATGGCCAAGGCTATGGCGGCCACCCTGAAGCTGGCGGGCGTCAACTTCGCCATTCTTGGCATGGAGGAGCAGTGCACCGGAGACCCGGCCCGTCGCATGGGCAACGAGTACCTCTTCCTCACCATGGTGGAGCAGAACATTGAGACCCTGAACAGCTACAACGTCAAGAAGATTGTGACCATCTGCCCCCACTGCTTCAACACCCTGAAGAACGAGTACCCGCAGTTCGGGGGCGACTACGAGGTTGTCCACTACACCCAGTTCGTCAACGAGCTCATCAAGCAGGGCAGGATAAGGCCCCTCAAGACCATCGACACGACCCTGGCCTACCACGATTCCTGCTACCTGGGCAGGCACAACGGCATCTACGACGAGCCGAGGGAGATCGCCAATTCGATACCCGGCGTTCAGGTGATGGAGATGGGCTGGCGATGCAGGGAGCGCGGCTTCTGCTGCGGCGCAGGCGGCGGGCGAATGTGGATGGACGAGACTGGCACGCGCGTGAGCGACATCCGCACCGACCACTTTGTGGAGACCGGCGCTGAGACCCTTGGGGTGTCCTGCCCCTTCTGCATCCAGCAGCTTGAGGCGGGTATCCAGACCAAGGGAATACAGGACCAGAAGCAGGTGAAGGACCTGCTGGAGCTCCTGGTGGAGTCGGCCACGCCGGACCAGCCGTCCTCAGGCTCATAGCGAACCTCTTCCCCCTTGAAGGGGGAAGATTGAGATGGGGGTTAATGGATGGAGACAACCTTCCCCCGCAAGCGAGGGAAGGGACATAGGGGTTGAGCGTGTCCTCATCCAGCGCACGGGGACCCAGGCGAGGCAGAAGGCGCACCGAGACCAGCGCCTTTGGCGCGCCCGGTCGCATAGGCCACGACTCCACGTCCTTCTACGGCAGCCGGCTCTACTCCGACCTCAAGCCTGATAAGGCCGTACCCTACGTGGAGAACCCGCTGCCCCCGGAAGTAGTCAACCGCATCTTCTGCAAGAGCAGCGAGAGCATGGAGGAGCTGCCGGACTGCAGCGTCCACCTGATGGTCACCTCGCCGCCCTACAACGTCGGCAAGGAGTACGACGAGGACCTGTCCCTGGAGGAGTACCTGTCCCTCCTCAAGCGGGTAATGGCGGAGACTCACCGTGTGCTGGTGCCGGGCGGCAGGGCCTGCGTCAACGTCGCCAACCTGGGCAGGAAGCCATACATTCCCCTGCACATCTACGTGACCCAGGACATGCTTGACCTGGGCTTCCTGATGCGCGGCGAGGTCATCTGGGACAAGTCCACCAGCGCCAGCCCGTCGACGGCGTGGGGCAGCTGGATGTCGGCGGCAAATCCCGTCCTCCGGGACACCCACGAGTACGTCCTGGTGTTCTCCAAGGACGTCTTTGGCCGCAAGAACCCGGACAAGCGCCCCAGCACCATATCCAGGGAGGAGTTCCTGGAGTTCACCAGGAGCGTCTGGACATTTCCGGCGGAGTCCGCCCGTAGGGTGGGCCACCCCGCCCCATTCCCGGTGGAGCTGCCCCGCAGGTTCATCCAGCTTTACACCTTTGAGGGCGACGTGGTACTGGACCCGTTCATGGGCAGCGGCACAACGGCGGTTGGGGCGGTCGAGACGGGACGTTCCTACGTGGGTTACGACACCGACCCTGAATACTGTGAGACCGCAAGGGTGCGAGCGGCGGCCACTTGCGTCAGTCCTGACCGGGACGGCCCCGCCGGAGGCTAGCCATGCGCAGCCCGCCAAACAGCCATGAGCCCTGGTGGGCCCCGGGCACGGACACCGGCTTCCGGCAGCGCTGCGCCTCCGCCCTCACCCACCCAATAACAGTCGTCGCGCTGGCAACCCTGCTCTTAAACGACCTGCTGTTCAAGGCCCTCTGGCCCGACGCTTGGATCACCGGCAAGCTCAGCGACCTCGCATGGGTGGTCTTTGCACTGCCACTCCTGGCGTTCCTACTCTCACTGTTCACACGCGGCAGCATCATAGGGGCGCGGGCGGCGTTCCTCACGGCCTACGCGGGGCTGCCGCTGCTCTACGCCGCGTTCAACACCTTTGAGCCGGTCCACTACTGGATACTGCGGGGGATTGCCCTGGCCTCCGGAGGCATGGGCCGCACGCCCCTGGACGCCACCGACTCCATAGTCATACCCCTTGGCTGGGCCATAGCCGTCTGGGTGTGGCGGCGGCCAGCTCTTAGCAGTGACGCACTACGCCTGCGCTGGGGCCTGCTGGTGGCAGGGATCGCGGTGCTGGCCAGTATAGCTACGAGTGAGCCAGAGCCGGACCACGGGATACGGAGCCTCGGTGTGATTCGTACGGGAGATGGTAGCGTAGTTGTCACCGGAAATTGGCGTAGGAGCGACGACGGCGGGGTAACATGGGAGAATACATGGGAGAATGTATCTGGAATAGATCCGTCTACTGTTGAGTGGGGCTACATCAGCGTTGAAACACCCAGGGGAACATTCTCGATTGAGGGACAGGACATCCTACAGGTTGGTGATGACGGGTATAGTCAGGTTGCCTACTCAACAGGGTACTTGGCAGAATGGGGAAACCTGTGGGCGCAGGCACAGCAGACCACAGACCTTGGTTTAAGGGTGCTGGAAACACGGCCACGGGCCATCATCTATGACGAGCCTACCGGTAATCTGATAGTCGCATTGGGAATCCAGGGAGTATTGGTGGGCACACCTGACGGTCGGTGGACTCCATATGCAGTTGGGCACTACGAGCCCTCAGATTTCTCTTCCCTAAGAAAAACTTGGTTGCTTTTCTCGAATCCAGGAATATGGCTGGCATCGCTAGCCCTATCGCTATCAATGATTGGGGTCAGTCTATTCCTGTATAGAATAACCCTCAGTGACTGGGCTGGGTGGGGCGCACTTACGCTAACCGCTATATCCGTACTATCGTCAGCTGTATTTATGCTCAGTTCTGGAGGCCACTATAGAACTACTGATCCCTACATTGTCGCAGGCGATCCCAACCTCCTGACGGGTATAACAGGCGTAATCGCGTTTCTCACGTCAGTTGGCTCTATTGTATCTTGCCTAGAGCAACGATTACGGCTGGGAGTGGTCACGCTCGGAGGACTAGCCGGTATGAACTTCCTAGTTTTTCTTGCCTTCTTGTTGAGGGCTCACCTAGGCATTTCATTGGGAAACGCTCAGTTTTCCTCCATCGTGCTAACTAGTATCGCGGCCATACTTCTCTCTGGCTATATGAGAAGGCCGTCCTGAGTGCATCCGAGCATCGGAAGATCCGCTAGGGTGTTCGTGCTGGATCGGCCAAGAAGGGAGTAAGCAGCTATGTTCCCATTCAGAAGAAAAGGCCGCGTTGCGGTGATAGAGTTCTTCGGTGTCATTGGAGGAGCCATACGCAGCCCCGCCTACGGCCGGCTGCTGGATGACGTCAGGCGCAACCGCTCGGTGAAGGCGGTGGTGCTGGACGTGGACTCGCCCGGCGGGTCCGCCGTCGCCTCCGAATACCTGCACAACAGCCTGTCCAAGTTGGCCGAGAGCAAGCCGGTGGTGGCGTTCATCCGGGGCACGGGCGCCTCAGGCGGCTATATGCTGAGCTGCGCCGCTCAGAGGATCGTGGCCCTGCCCGGCTCCCTCGTTGGCTCCATTGGGGTCATATCAGCCCGGCCAATGCTCCAGGACCTGTTGGAGAGAGTCGGCATATCCTTCTCTGTCAACAAGAGCGCCGAGCTGAAGGACATGGGCGCATTCTACCGGCGGCCCACCGCTGAGGAGGAGTCCAAGATGCAGGCCCTGGTGGACGAACTCTACGACTCCTTTGTGGCCAAGGTGGCCCTGGCAAGACGCATGGACGAAGACCGGGTCAGGACCCATGCCACCGGCGAGGTGTTCACCGGCAGGAAGGCGCATGAGCTGGGGCTGGTGGACGAGCTGGGAGACCTGGACAGGGCAGTGGCTTTGGCCGCCCAGATGGGCGGGGTATCGGCGCGCCGCCGGCCCCAATACATACGGCCCAGGCGTCCATTCAGGTCGAGGCTTCTGGGTGGATTCGGCGCTTCCCTGGCGGAGACTGTGGTTGAAGAGACGGAGCGCAGGTTGATGGAGAGGGTGTACTACCAGGCGTGGGGTTGAGGAGTGTTGACACTCTCACATTACAATATTAGGATGAGAATAAGACTGGGGAGCTAAGAGGAACATGGCTAGTATAGAAGAACGCGTCAGCCATCTTGAGGGGGCCTACGAGCACCTGGCCACCAAGGCCGACGTTGAGAGGGTGGAAGCCAGCGTCGCCAACCTGAAAGCGGAACTCACCTGGCGAATTGCCGGATTGCATCTGGCTGGCCTGGCTGCCGTCGCCGCCATAATGGGATTCCTGCGCTAGTCCTCCCCTCTCTACCCCACCCTCCTCTTGGCCTCCTGCCACAAGGCCTCCTTCTCGTCCATCGAAAGGTCCGTGAAGTCCACGCCCCGCTCTTTGCAGATGTCCTCCATGCACATGAAGCGGCTCTGAAACCGGCCGTTGGCCCGCCGCAGGGATTCCTCCGACTGCACGTTCATCCACTTGCCCACATTCACCAGGCAGAAGAGCACATCGCCCAGCTCCAGTTCACGCTCCTCGTCGGTTGCGGCCTCCCGCAGCTCCTGCATCTCCTCCTCCAGCTTCTCCCACACGCCCTCTATGTTGTCCCAGTCGAATCCGGCCAGCCCGGCCCTGCGCTGCACAAGCTGCGAGTGGGCCAGGGCCGGGAGCGCCTTGGGCACCTCACCCAGTCGAGATGCGCCCTCCCGCTCCTTCTGCTTGATCGACTCCCAGTTGGACATCACCTCGTCGGCCGTGCGCGCCTCCTCGCCTCCGAAGACGTGGGGATGGCGACGGATCAGCTTCTCGTTGATTGACCTGAACACGTCGGCGGCGGTGAAAGTCCCCTCCTCCTGGGCCAGGCGAATGTGGAACACCACCTGCACCAAAATGTCGCCAAGCTCCTCCGCCATGCCCTTCGGCTCCTCGCTGTCGATGGCCTCCATAAGCTCGTAGCACTCCTCCAGCAGGTGCTGTTTGAGGGAGTGGTGGGTCTGCTCCCTGTCCCAGGGGCAGCCGCCGGGACTCAGCAGCTTGTCGACCACCCGTTCAAGGGACTGGTAGGTGCTGAGGTCTTGGAAATCGCTGCTCTGCATAGACGTATCGCCTTTCTCTGGCCGGATACAGGGATTATAAGCAGGGCGGGCAGGCCGGGCAATGGCTGTCCCAGGCTGACCCGCCTTGACAGCCATAGAGGGGTAGATTACCATTTGCTGCGCGCCGAGGTAGCTCAGGTGGTAGAGCACGGCACTGAAAATGCCGGTGTCGCCAGTTCGACTCTGGCCCTCGGCACGCTGGCAAACACTACGATACGTCGCCGTCCTGGAGCGTCGTCCGGTCAGGAAGGCGCTCTTCTCCTTCTCAGAACGGCGATATTCGCACCGCCCACGCCCTCAAACCAATGATGGAGAGGCGTCTGTCGATGACGCTTTGGGAGCATTCATCATTGACAACCCCTGAGGGCTATGCTAAATTTCAGGTCAGTGCATTTGCTTTCGAGAGCCTTGCCGTCACCGCGCAAGAGTCATCTTCCTTAGCAACTCAAGCTCGTAGTGCGACCGTTCATAAAACGGCAACCATCTCACCAGAGAGGGGGATTGAGGTGATTCAGCGAAGCGCCGGAATGCACCTCAGGTCTATGATATGACTAGATCCGTCTCCAGCGGTGAGAGAAGAAGCGCCAGGTTCATTGAGCAGTGCACGGAGATGCTCAAGGACCGCCGGCTCATCCTGGCCAGCAACCGGGGGCCGGTGGAGTACCACGTCTCCTCAGAGGGCCAGCTGCAGGCCCGTCGCGGCAGCGGCGGCGTCGTTACCGCCCTCAGCACCCTCACCAACTACGTCGATTTCACGTGGGTCGCCAGCGCCATGGGCGAGGGCGACCGTCGCATCGC
The DNA here is from genome assembly GCA_034422115.1 of Dehalococcoidia bacterium. Classification (GTDB taxonomy): domain Bacteria; phylum Chloroflexota; class Dehalococcoidia; order Lucifugimonadales; family UBA2985; genus DAOUJW01. Next base: position 27,378 of record DAOUJW010000024.1, read on the forward strand.
GCAGCAGGCGGAAAGCGGGAGGATTCGCTCTCCCCTGCCCGGCCAGAGCCTCTACCTCAGGTACGTGGTGACCCCCCGGCGGGTGTACCACAAGTTCTACAACATCTTCTGCAACCCCCTACTGTGGTTCCTCCAGCACTACATGTGGAGCTCCCCCTTCACGCCCAACGTGGACGAGTCCGTCTACGACGCCTGGGAGACGGGCTACATCCCCGTCAACAGGTCCTTCGCGGAGGCCGTGGTGCAGGAGGCCCAGTACAGCCCTTCGCCTCCCTTCGTCATGCTCCACGACTACCACCTGTACCTCGCGCCGGGCATGGTGCGGGAGGCCCTGCCGGACGCCGTAATCCAGCACTTCCTCCACATACCCTGGCCGGACGCCACCTACTGGCAGATGCTTCCGGGCTTTATGCGAAGCGCCATCTGCGGCAGCCTGTGCGCCAGCGACATTGTGGGATTCCAGACCCACCGGGACGTGCGCAGCTTCCTCCAGAGCTGCGAGATGTTCCTAGAGGGCGCCAAGGTCGACCACGAGAACTACAGCGTGAAGCTGAACGGCCACGAGACCGCGGTGCGATGCTACCCCATCTCCATCGACGTTGAGGAGCTTCGGCGGATCGCCAGCTCCCCCAGGGCGCTGGACTACGAGAGACGGCTGAGGCCGCTCCTTGGCGAAAAGACCATCATCAGGGTCGACCGCGTGGAGCCGAGCAAGAACATCGTCAGGGGCTTCCGCGCCTATCGCCTGCTGCTGGAGCGCAACCCGGATTTCATCGGCAAGGTGAAGTTCCTGGCCTTCCTCGTCCCCTCCCGTACCCACATACGCCAGTACCAGAGATACCTCCAGGAGGTGGACGCCCTGGTGTCGGAGATAAACCAGGCCTTTGGCACGGAGGAGTGGCAGCCGATAACGGTGTTCTACGAGAACAACTACACCCAGGCTATGGCAGCCATGAAGCTGTACGACGTCCTGCTGGTCAACTCCATTATCGACGGGATGAACCTGGTTGCCAAGGAGGGGCCGGTTGTGAACACCCGCGGCGGCATTGTCATCCTCTCCGAGACTGCCGGGGCGTACAACCAGATGAAGGACGGCGTGCTGGCGGTGTCTCCGGCGGACATAGAGGGCACGGTTCAGGCGATGTACCAGGCCATTACCGCGTCCGTTGAGGACCGGGAGCGGCGGGCCAGCATACTCACCCAGGAGATTGAGCGGGAGGACGTGATCAACTGGATGGACTCCCAGATACAGGACCTGAAAACCCTGGTCTAGCCCTCCGCAAGGCTCCGCAGAAGCTCCTCAACCTCCGGCACTCCCCGCAGAGTAAAGTCTGCCTCCCGTTCTACCTCAGACGGCGTCTCCGCGCCCACCACGCCCAGGGCCAGCCCCCGGCAGCGCCCTGCTGACGAGAGGGCGTGAATGGACCTGAAGGCGTCAACGTCCGTGGCGTCGTCCCCAATGTAGATCACGCCCCTGAGACCACCCTGCTCCACCAGTTGCTCAAGCGACGTGCCCTTGTTAATGGCGACCGGGGGCCGTATCTCCACCACCTTCTTGCCCTCGGTGACGCGCAGGTCTCTGGCAGACGGGAGGGCGGCCAGAAAGCTCAGAATGGCCTCACGCGCCTCGTCGGGACTTGGCGAAAGGCGGTAGTGGACGCTGGCCGTGATCCCTTTGTCCTCCACTATCAGCCCCGGCGCGTCCAGGCCGCGGCGCAGGGCCTCAACAACCTCTCTAACTACAGGGACATATTGGCTGGCCTCATCAGCTATCCGTATTCCGCCGTCCTGCCACCGCTCCAGGCCGTGATTGCCCACGTACACCATCCCGTCCAGCCCGACCATCTCCCGTGCCTTCAGAGCGTCTCTGCCGGAGACGGCCGCCACGAGAGCCAGTCTTGAGCACAGCGTCTCCAAGGCAGCGCGGCATACGGGAGACAGCGCAGCCTCTTCAGGAGTGGGAGCCGTGGGCGATATTGTGCCGTCGATGTCCGTGATGAGGCCGGCGGGCGCGAGGGACAGCGCCTCCCTGATCTCCGCGAGGTGGCGCAAGGCGTTGGGCTTGCTGATGGTCCCCCTCCCTTCGCGGGGTGGCTTTAGGGCAAGCGGTCGCCCGGGTCTTCCTCATGGCGGTGGCCGGCCTCCCCAGGGCCGCCCTCGGCATTGGTCACTCCCTGTAGCGTGCGCCCTGTATTCCTGGCTTCAACTCCCAGGGGTCTACCGGCCTTCTAGGGGGTGTTCTTCTCTCAGTGGGTATCAGGTGAGCGTTCAACCGCCTAAACTCGATGTCTGTGGAGGTTCCCTTCAAACTGTTGCAGTCTTTGCATGTCAACTGCATGTTGCGCCGGTGGTCCGGGCCGCCCAGTTCTCTCGGAATAATATGCTCCATTTCGAGTTGGTGGTACAGATACCGGTTGCCGCAGTAGTTGCAGACTCCGTTATCCTGCATATCGAACCAGTACTCCTTGTCTTTGGCCTTCGCGTCGTCCTCTCCATCGCGGTATTCGTATGGTCTCCCCGTATCGGATGCCTGTTGGGTGGTCACTTCAGGTCTGGGGTTCTCCTCTTGTGGCCGGGGTTCCGCTTGACGTCTAGAATCCCGACGGCTTGAAGAAGCTCCCTCAGCAGAAACCCCTCGAGCCGCCAAATTTTCGTCATACCTTGCGCGATTGGCGCTATCGGACAAGACCTCATACGCCCGATTTACATCCCTAGTCAACCTTTTTGGGTCCTTGGAATTGGACACCTGCTTGATCCTGCGGAGATACGCTTGCTCTATCTCCTCTTGTGAAGCGGATGGCTCAACCTCGAGAATGTGGTATTGCGTTCTAACGGGTCTCTCCATCTCTACACGCCCCTGTCGTCCGGGTCCTCCTCGTGCTGATGGTCAGCCTGTCTTGAAGCCAGCCGGGGCACAATGGGAGCGGGCTGGTCTCGCTTCGTCTTGCGCGGTGGCAGGGTGTCGATGGCCTCTTTGAGCTGGAGAGCATCCTCCGTTGCCATTGGCCTTGAGTCCAGGACAATGGCCTGGACGCCGGTGTCCTGGAGCACGGTCAACTCGCCCTGGCTCAGCGGGCGCGACCTCAGCAGCAGAAGCGGCTTGGAGATGAGGTCCCTGATGGAGCGGACCTGCATCAGGTTCTTGACGGACAGGGGTGCTGCGTCCTCCAGACCGGTAAGGAGCACCGCGTCCACCGGCAGCTCCTCAAGTGACCGGCCCAGCTCCTCCGGGAAGTCCGACGGAATGGCTATCAGCCGTCCCAACTCCTCCTCAGCCAGCGCCTCCGCGGGGGTGTCGGTCTCTGAGAAGATGAAGAAGTCGCCGCCCTGCTCCTTGAGGCCGTCCAGGGACTCCCTGGAGAGAACGTCGGGCCACGCGCCCCACAGCACGTCGCCCAGGGCGTTCTTGGCGGCCTTGACCTCGGCCTCGCCGACGGATGGCGCGGACAGGATGCACAGGTCAGCCTGGAGCTTCTGCGCAGCGTCGGATGGCTCTGCGCCGGCAAGGGCTATCAGCAGCATGGATGCGGGCTTGGCCTGGGTCCTGCTTGCGCCAAAGCCCAGTGGCGGAGTAGCGGCGGCGTCTACCTTCTCCAAGCGTTCAATCAGCTTGCTCATACACTTCTCCTAGCGGGATTGGGAACGGTCGTCGAGTGGCATTGCAGCTATCTTTGCGGCCTCACGGTGGAGGCCAACACCACGACCGATTGTAGAGCAATTGGGGAGTCGATTCAAGGAGCTTGGCCAGGCGCTGAGGCCAGCGAAGTTGGATAATCCCACGCTCAGGTATGTGTTACAATGGTTCCAGCTTTGAGAAGACTCCTTCAAATGGGAGGACATCAGTGCCGGAGCTGTCGGCTGACGCCCTGTTCAGGGTGTGCGATAACCAGTGCCTGGACTTCCGGACCACGGCAGACCTGCCGCCCCTGCAGGCCATAATAGGGCAGGACAGGGCCGTGCAGGCGCTGGAGTTCGGCCTGGAGATAGAGGATAAGGGGTTCAACATCTTCGCCGCCGGGCCCTCCGGCACGGGCAAGGCAGCCGCCATCACCAGCTTCCTGAATGAGCGGGCCAGGGCCAGGGAGGTCCCGCCCGACTGGTGCTACGTCTACAACTTCAGGAATCCCAACAGCCCCAGGGCCCTCAGCCTGCCCCCGGGCAAGGCCAGGGAGTTCCAGCGGGACATGAGGACACTGGTTACAGAGGCCGGAAGGGACATTACCCGGATCTTTGAAAGCAACGAGTATTCAAATCGCAGGGAAGAGCTGGCCCAGGGCTTCAGGCGGGACCGCGACGAGCTTTTCAAGCAGCTTGACGAGCGCGCCAGGCGGGACGGCTTTGCTCTCCAGTCCTCCCCTACCGGTCTGGCTCTGGTTCCCCATCGAGAAGGCAGACCCCTGACTGAAGAGGAGATGTCGTCTCTCACGCCGGAGCAGAGGGCGCAGATCGGGCAGGGCCGTCAGAAGCTGGAGTCCGACCTTAAGCAGGTACTCTCCCACGTGCGCTCCGTTGAGCGGCGCTTGAACGAGAGCATCCAGGAGATGGACAAGGACATAGTGGGAACCGCCATGGACTTTCTGGCAAGGGAGCTGCAGGATAAGTACGACGCTCTTCCACAGGTAGTTTCCTACCTGGAGGAGGTTGAGCATGACATGGCGGAGAACGTCGACCTGCTGAGGCCGAAGCCCAGGGAGGAGCGCCGCCCCGACCCCCTGGAGTCGCCTGTAGACAACCAGAACAGCCTTCGCAGATACGAGGTCAACGTCATCGTGGACAACTCCGACCTCACGGAGGCGCCTGTCGTGTCGGAGTTCAGCCCCACGCCCTACAACATCATGGGGCGCGTGGAGCGCGAGGCCCAGTTCGGCGCCCTTCAGACGGACCTCACCATGATTCGCCCCGGCTCGCTGCACCGCGCCAACGGCGGCTACTACATCGTCAGGATAGAGGAGGTGCTGCGCAACCCCCTCGCATGGGAGGGCCTCAAGCGGTGCCTCAAGGACGGCAGCATCACCATTGAGGAGACGGCGGAGCGAATGGGCTTTATGGCGACCAAGGGCCTTGCCCCTGAGCCCATACCCCTGGACATCAAGGCCGTCCTCATCGGCAGCCCCGCGGTCTACCAGACGCTGTACACCTACGACCCCGACTTCGTGGAGCTGTTCAAGGTGAAGGTGGACTTCGACAGCACCATGGACCGCACCGAGGATAACGTCCTGGACTACGCCGCTTTCGTGTGCGCCCTCGGCGAGAAGGAGGGCCTGCTGCCGGTGGACCGGCCGGGCGTGAGCAAGCTGGTGGAACACAGCTCCCGGCTGGCGGACGACCAGACCAAGCTGTCCACCCGCTTCTCCGAGATAAGCGACATCATCCGCGAGGCGAACTACTGGGCGAAGAAGGACGGGGCGGCCTTCATCACGGCAAAGCACATGGCCCGCGCCGTTGACGAGAAGGTGCACAGGTCAGACCTGATACGGGACAAGATTGTGGAGATGATCAGAAGGGGGACCATCGCCATCGACACGGAGGGCGAGGCCGTGGGCCAGGTGAACGGCCTGGCCGTCCTGAGCCTGGGCGACTTCTCCTTTGGGCGGCCGGGGCGCATCACCGTGAGCGTGTCTCCGGGCAGAGAGGGCCTGATAGACATCGAGCGAGAGGCGCGCCTGGGCGGGAGGCTCCACACCAAGGGCGTTATGATCCTGAGCGGCTACCTCGCGGACAAGCACGCCCAGGACATCCCCCTGTCCCTGGTGGCCCGCCTGACTATGGAGCAGAGCTATGAGGAGATTGAGGGTGACAGCGCCTCCAGCGCGGAGCTGTACGCCCTCCTCTCCCGCCTCGCGGACGCGCCCGTAAGGCAGGAGGTGGCCGTCACGGGGTCGGTGAACCAGAAGGGCCAGGTGCAGGCGATAGGCGGCGTCAACCAGAAGGTGGAGGGCTTCTTCGACGTGTGCCAAGCCAAGGGGCTGACCGGAAGCCAGGGGGTGATGATACCGGCGTCCAACGTCCAGAACCTGATGCTGCGGGAGGACGTGGTGCAGGCAGTGCGGGACGGCAGTTTCCACGTCTACAGCATCAGCACCATCGACGAGGGCATAGAGATACTCACCGGGATGAAGGCCGGCGACCAGCTGCCGGACGGCTCCTTTGAGGAGGGGTCGGTGAACCAGAGAGTGTACAGGCAGCTGCGGGACATGGCCTTCGGCCTCCGGGACTTCATGCGCAGCGACGATAGAGACGGATACGGCAACGGCGTGGGAACACAGCCCGCCGCCGCTGAGCGGGGCGCTTCCGCCGACTTCCGAGAGAATGAGTAGATATTTCCTGGTACATTGGTCATTGCTACACCCAGTGAGAACAGCGCCTCTTGCCCGCTCATGGTGAGCCTGTCGAACCATTTGAGCGGGCATGCAGCAATCATGTGGCTCCCGCTCACACCCTTCGACAAGCTCAGGGTGAGCGGGAAATAGAATGTATTTGTACAAGTCTCTTATGATGAGGAGGATCATTTGACAGACCGGCCATCGGAGTTGAAGACCCTTGCCGAGCAGGCCCGGGTCTTCTTCAGCCAGAAGCACGCCGCCCGGGAGCGGGCCTTGCAGCTGTCCCGCAGCACCACGCAGCTATCCTCGACCGCCATACGCGCCGTCCATCGCAACGAGTACGACGAGGCCCGCGGCCTCATCGAGTCGGCCAAAGACCGCGTGGCTGAGATGAAGGACATCCAGGAAAACCACCCGGACATCTACTACACGGGCTTTGTGCAGGACGCCCAGAAGGAGTACGTGGAGGCCAATGCGACCTTTGCCTTCATTACGGGCGCGCCTCTGCCCTACCCTGAGGAGCTTGGCATCTCCTACGGCGCGTACCTCAACGGCCTTGGGGAGACCATTGGGGAGATGCGCCGCTACCTCCTGGACTCCCTGCGCCGCGCGGACGTGTCGCGCTGCGAGGAGCTTCTTGACCTGATGGACCACGTCTACACTGAGCTGTTCACCATGGACTTCCCGGAGGCTATCACCGGCGGGCTGCGGCGCACCACAGACGCCATGCGCGGCATCCTGGAGCGCACCCGCGGAGACCTGACCACCGCCCTGAGACAGCAGAGCCTGGAGGAGCGGCTCACCCAGCTATGGGGCCGCGTGGCGGGGGAAAGCCTTGACTAGGATTACTCGTAGTGATAGATTGCACAATTGGGTATGAACAGACAAGAGACCTGCCGCTATCTTCCCGGGTCCTTAGGAGGTAATTAGTGGAGAACGTATACATAGCAATAGGTACTGGCGCCCTGGCCATAATCTTCGCTTTGTTCCTGACCCGGCGCGTCCTGAGTGAGGACCAGGGCAACGAAAGGATGCAGGAGATAGGCAAGGCTGTCCAGGAGGGCGCCGCAGCCTTCCTGGGACGCGAGTACAGGACCCTTGCAATTTTCGTCGTGATAGTGGCCGTTGTCTTGGGCGTATTCATCGATCCTGAGACGGCCGTGGCCTACATTGTGGGCGCTATCTGCTCCGCCGGCACCGGCTACATAGGCATGAACATAGCCGTCCGGGCAAATACCCGCACCGCAAGCGCGGCAATGAGGGGTCTCAACCCCGGCCTCCGGGTGGCCTTCAACAGCGGCGCGGTGATGGGGATCACGGTGGTGGGTATAAGCATCGTCGGCATCTCAATCCTGTACCTGGTCTTCCAGGACATAACAATGGTGGCAGGCTTCGGCTTTGGCGCATCCTCCATCGCCCTCTTCGCCCGCGTGGGCGGCGGCATCTTCACCAAGGCCGCGGACGTTGGCTCCGACATCGTGGGCAAGGTTGAGGCGGGCATCCCGGAGGACGACCCCCGCAACCCCGCTACAATCGCCGACAACGTTGGCGACAACGTGGGGGACGTGGCCGGCATGGGCGCAGACCTCTTCGAGTCCTACTCATCTTCAATCATAGCCACCATCGCCATTGCCGCCGCCGTAGCCGCGGCGGGCTCAAGCGACTTCGCGCCGAGGCTGGTCCTGCCCTTCCTCATCGCTTCTATGGGCATAGTAAGCTCTATCTTCGGCACCTTCCTGGTCCGCACGGGCGGCGAGGCGTCCATGAGCAAGCTGCTGTGGGCGCTGCGAAAGGGCATTTACTTCGCCTCCATACTGGTCATCGGTCTCTCCTACGCCGTCATACAGATGCTGGGCGTAGAGGACGGCAACCGCGTTTTCCTTGCCATCGTCACCGGACTCATTGCCGGCAACGTCATTGGATTTGCGACTGAGTTCTACACCTCCTACGAATACTTCCCGACCCGGCGCATTTCCGAGGCTTCCCAGACCGGCGCGGGCACGACCATCATCACCGGGTTTGCGACTGGGATGATGAGCACCCTCATTCCGGTCGTTTCCGTGGTAGCGGCCATCCTCATCTCCTACTGGGCCGCCGACCTGTACGGCGTGGCGATTGCAGCCGTGGGCATGCTCTCCACCCTTGGCATCACCCTGGCCACCGACGCCTACGGCCCCGTGGCCGACAACGCCGGCGGCATTGCCGAGCAGTCCCACCTTGACCCGGAGGTCCGGGAGCGCACCGACGCCCTTGACTCCCTGGGCAACACCACAGCCGCCACCGGCAAGGGCTTCGCCATCGGCTCCGCGGCGCTTACGTCCCTGGCTCTGCTGGCCGCCTACGCCCTGACTATAGAGGAGCTCAACCCGGACGTGGGGGAGGTGGTCTTCAACATTCTGGACCCCAACGTGCTTGTGGGCCTATTCATTGGGGCGCTGCTCCCCTTCGTCTTCTCCGCCCTGACCATGCAGGCCGTTGGCACCGCCGCCTACGACATTGTGAACGAGGTGCGCCGCCAGTTCCGGGAGATTCCCGGCATCATGGAGGGCACGGGCAGGCCGGACTACGCCCGGTGCGTGGACATCAGCACCCGCGGGTCGCTGAGGGCGATGATACTTCCGGGGACGATGGCGGTGGTCGCGCCCATTGCGGTCGGCTTCATCCTCGGCCCTGAGCCCTTGGGCGGGATGCTCATCGGCGCCATCGCCGCGGGCTTCCTGCTGGCGGTGACGATGGCAAACGCGGGCGGTGCATGGGACAACGCCAAGAAGTACATTGAGGCCGGCCACTTTGACGGCAAGGGGTCTGAGACCCACAAGGCCGCCGTGGTGGGCGACACCGTCGGCGACCCCTTCAAGGACACCTCCGGGCCGTCGCTGAACATCCTCATCAAGCTGATGTCAGTGGTAGCCCTTGTGTTTGCGCCCCTGTTCGTGTAGAGACAACCAGAGATTCTGCGCTGAAACAAAGCCCCCTGTCCAATGGCGGGGGGCTTTGTGCTGTTATCCCGTGATGATATACTTCCGAGCGTAGCACAACTCAATCCGACCATTAAGGAGCATACCATGCGCGCAGCAGTCGTAAGCGAGCCGGGCGGCCCGGAGGTCTTCCGCATCCAGGACATAGAGGAGCCGACGCCAGGCCCGGAGGAGGTGCTGGTGGACGTCAAGGCCACTGCCCTCAACCGCGCCGACCTGCTGCAGCGTCGAGGGCGCTATCCCGGCCCGCCGGGGACCCGTGACGATCTGCCCGGCCTGGAGATGGCGGGCGTCGTGGCCGCCGTTGGCGAGCGCGTGGACACCGTAGCCGTCGGCGACCGCGTGTTTGCCCTACTGAACGGCGGAGGCTACGGCGAGCGCGTGGTGACCCACCATCGCATGACGGCCCGCATCCCGGACAACCTGAGCTTCACCGACGCCGCGTCTGTCCCGGAGGTGTTCCTCACCGCCTACGACGCCCTGTTCAACCACTGCAACCTGGTCATGGGCGAGTCGGCGCTGATACACGCCGCTGGCAGCGGCGTGGGCACGGCGGCCATACAGCTGGCCCGTCACGTCGGAGCAACCACCTACGGCACTGTCGGGTCGGCTGAGAAGGTGGCAAAGGCCGCCGACCTCGGGCTGGACGTAGGCATCAACTATAACGAGCAGGACTTCGCGGAGGTGGTACGCGACCGTTCAGGCGGCCGCGGCGTGGACGTCATCCTCGACGTCATAGGCGCACCCTACTGGGACAGGAACATATCATCCCTGGCCGTCAAGGGACGCATGGTCATTGTGGGCACTATGGGCGGAGCCACCCACGAGGTGAACATCGGCTCGCTCATGGGCAAGCGGCTTCGGGTGAACGGCACGGTGCTCAGGGCGCGGCCCATTGAGGAGAAGATTGCCCTGAACCAGCAGTTCGTCCGCCACGTGCTGCCACTGCTGGCGGACGGCCGTATACGGCCCGTGGTCGACACTATCTACCCTCTGGAGGAGGTGTCGGAGGCGCACCGCTACATGGAGAGCAACGCCAACTTCGGCAAGATAGTTCTCACAATGGAGTGATGTCCGAATAGGATATCCCCGCTCATGGTGAGCCTGTCGAACCATCTGAGCGGGAACAAGCCGGTCGTGAATACCCGCTCACTCCCTTCGACAAGCTCAGCAACTGTCTTAAGTGTCAAGCATTTTGTTGAGCTGGAACAGGGTTCCAGGGTCGACCATGCTTGAGCATGGAGTTCAGTATAATAA
>DAOUJW010000025.1:0-184563 GCA_034422115.1 Dehalococcoidia bacterium
ACTACGCTTTGGGGCACCCCGGAGTAGTCAGAGGCAGCGGCCCCGTCAATGGTGGTGACCGTAATGGGCACCTCCACAGTTCTCTCCGGATCGGCTGAGAGTACCACCTTGACAGTGACCGAGTTGCCCTCCGCCACGGTGTAGGAAGACTGCTCAAAGCTGACCGTCACCCGAGGGTCGTCGTCATCCGTGACGTTCACCAGCACGTCGCCGACGGATATACCGTCATATTTAGTGTCGGAACTCGCGGCCGTGTGTGTGACCGTTGCGCTCTCATCCTCGTGGCCGCCGTCATGCGACGCTGAGACCGTGACGGTCTGAGCCGTGTCCCAGTTGGTCGTGGTGAAGGTCAGACTTGCGGGTTCGGCGGTCACGTCGGTGTTGGATGGATCGTTGACCGTGATGGTGACGCCGTGAGTCGGTTGACTATCCAGCACCACCGTGTAGGTATTGTCGTCACCTTCGTCAATGTCCAGACCCGTACCGGGCGCGGAGACGGTCACCCCGGCAGTGTCGTCATCCCTGATGGTTGCGGACCCTGATGCGATCGGGATGCCGGCGTTGACGGCGTTGGTCAGAGTGAGAGTGAAGCTCTCGTCGTCTTCGTCTACATCGTCCGAGGCAACGGATACGTTCACGCTCTTGGTGGTGTCTCCGGGTGAGAACGTGAGGGTTCCGCTGGCCGAGGTGTAGTCCGAACCGGATGTTGCTGTTCCGTTGGAAGTAGCGTAGTCCACCGTCACGGTCTGCAGGCTCGATGGCGTCAGGGTCACTGTGAAGGTGAAGCTGCCTGCGTTCTCGCCAACCTCTCCCGAGCTGACCGAGAGTTGGGGTTCGCTGTTCTGAGGCGCCAGCCAGTTCACCGTGACGATGTCTTCGCCGGAGGTCACACCGCCGAGGGATGCGGTGGCCTTGTTGGTGACCTTCCCGGCGTCCACGTCCGCCTGGTCAGTGGTATATGAACCCGTGCACGTCAGGAATGCCCCAGGCGCCAATCCGTCCTCCGGCGCCGCCGGGCAGGTGATGTCGCCGGACTCTACCTTGTCGTCATTTATCTCCAGTGATCCGGATAGGGTGACGGTGCCGGTGTTTGTTACCTTGTAGCTGTACGGGATGCTCTCGCCCACCCCCGGGAATCCGCTGGCCGTGGTCGTCTTGTCCAACGACAGGCTCTTCACCTGGTCCACCGTCGTCTCGCGTGTCTTCGTCTTGGCCGCGACTCCCGTTGCTGTGGCCGTGGCGGTGTTGGATACCGAACCCGCCTCCACGTCCGCCTGGACAATAGTGTAGGTAACTGTGGAGGTACAGGTTGCGCCTATGGGCAGGGAAGCGCAGTCGGTGCCACTGGTGTTGATCAAGGCGTCCCTTACACTGACGTTCTCCAGTGGGACGTTCCCGCTGTTGGTTGCAACTGCCCTGTACGTCAGGGTGTCGCCCAGGTTTACCGTACCGTCGCCGTCGGTGTCCCCGTGCGTGGGGGCCGGCATCGTCAAGGTCAGCTCGGCGGAAGGAGTATCGTCGTCCGTCACGGTTACGGTCACGCTGCCGGCGGCCACTCCGTCGTAGTCGGCGTCATTGGCGGAGGTCACCGTGTGAGTGATGGTGACCTCCTCTTCGTCCACGGCGTCGGCGTCCTGCCTGGCTGACACGGATACCGTCTGCGGTGTATCCCAGTTGCCTGGAGTGAACGTAAGCGTGGGCTTGTCGAGGGTCAGGTCTGTGCCTGTGACACCATCTAGAGTCACCGTCACGTTGCCTGAGGGTTCCGAGTCCAGCACCACGGTGTAGGTGTCGTAGTATCCCTCGTCAAGATCCAGAGAGGTCTCCGATATCGTCACGCCTGCGGTCTCGTCGTCTGTGACGGTCACCAGCACGCTTTCGACTGCCAGGCCGTCGTAGCTGCTGTCGGCGGTCGAGGCAACGGTGTGCGTGAGCGTTTCGGTGTCGTCTATCGCGTCGTCGTCGTGGGCCGCCGTGACGGTCACCGTCTGGGCTGTGTTCCAATTCGACGTGGAGAAGGTAAGGCTCGAGTCGCCAAGTGTCAGGTCGGTCCCGGTGATGCCACCTAGAGTCACCGTTACGTTGCCTCCAGGCTCGGTGTCCAGGACCACCGTGTAGATGTCGGAGTCCCCCTCGTCGATATCCAGCGAGGTCTCCGAGATCGTCACTCCGACAGTGTCGTCGTCCGTCACCGTCACCGGGACGCTGGCGACGGCCAAACCGTCATAGTCGCTGTCGTCGCCGGAGGTCAGCGTATGCGTGATGGTGACCACATCTTCATCCACGGCGTCGTCGTCCTCTTCGGCCGTTACGGTCACCGTCCGCGCCACCTGCCAGTTGCCGGGCGTGAACGTTATCCTGTTCCTGTCGAGGGATACGTCCGTTCCAGTGACGCCACCTATGGTCAAGGTCACGCTGCCCGCGGGCTCCGTGTCGAAGGCAATGGTGTAGGTGTCGGAGTCCCCCTCCTCAATATCGAGGGCGACCTTGGAGATCGTCACTCCGGCGGTGTCGTCGTCCGTCACCGTCACCGGGAGGTCCGCGGCGGCCAAGCCGTCGTAGTCGCTGTCATCGGCGGAGGATACCGTATGCGTGATGTCGACCTCCTCCTCGTCCACGGCATCATCGTCCTGCCCCGCCGTTACTCTCACACTCTGCGTCGTGGACCAGTTGCCGGATGTGAACGTAAGCGTGGCCTTGTCGAGGGTCAGGTCTGTGCCGGTGACGCCACTTAGAGTCACCGTGACGTCGCCTGCCGGTTCTGTGTCCAGTACCACGGTGTAGGTGTCGGTGCCTCCCTCGTTGATTGCCAGGGAGGTCTCCGATATCGTCACCCCGGCGGTGTCGTCGTCCGTCACCGTCACCGGGAGGTCGGCGGCGGGAAGACCGTCGTAGTCGGTGTCATCGGCGGAGGCCACCGTGTGAGTGATGGTGACCTCCTCTTCGTCCACGGCATCATCGTCCTGCCCCGCCGTTACTCTCACACTCTGCGTCGTGGACCAGTTGCCCGATGTGAACGTAAGCGTGGTCTTGTCAAGAGTAAGGTCGGTACCGGTAATGCCCCCGATGGTGACCGTCACGTTGCCCGCAGGCTCGGTGTCCAGCACCACGGTGTAGGTGTCGAAGTATCCCTCGTCAATGTCCAGGGAGGTCTCCGATATCGTCACGCCTGCGGTCTCGTCGTCGGTGACGGTTACCAGCACGCCTTCGACGCCCAAGCCGTCGTAGCTGCTGTCGGCGGTCGAGGAAACGGTGTGAGTGAGCGTTTCGGTATCGTCTATCGCGTCGTCGTCGTGGGCCGCCGTGACGGTCACCGTCTGTGGGGTATTCCAGTTCGTCGTGGTGAACGTGAGGCTCGAGTCGCCAAGCGTCAGATCGGTGCCGGTTACCCCTGCAATTGCGACCGTTACGTCACCCTCCGGCTGAGACCCCAGGACTATGGAGTACGTCCTGCTTTCTCCCTCTGGCACGGTCAATGCATGGTCCGATGCAGTGACTCCCACCTGCACCAATGGCCCGCCCGGCGCGTGGAGAACGGTGACGACAACGCTTTCCGCCGTCGAAGCGTCATAGTTGCTGTCATTGGTTGAGCTGACGGCGTGGGTGAGTGTTGCTGTGTCTGAGGAAGCACTTGCGGCAGCAGAAACCGTTACCGCCTGTGCCGTGTCCCAGTTCTGGTCTGTGAACGTCAGCGTGGTCTTGTCCAGTGACAGGTCCGTGCCCGTTACCCCCGCAACGGTCACCGTCACGTCTCCGGCGGGCTCGGTGTCCAGGACTACCGAGTACCGGTTGCTCCTGCCACCCACCACGGTGATGGCAGTAGGCCTGACGGTGACACCCGCCGTGTCGTCATCCGTCACGGTTACGACTACGCTGTCGGCGAGTATCCCGTCGTAGCCCCCGCCGCTCACGGTGTTGGCAAGGGGGATGATCTCCTCGGCGGCGTTGGCGTCCTGGTTCGCTGTCACCGTGACGGTCTGTTCCACATTCCAGTCGGACGTGGTGAAAGTGAGAGTGGTCTTGTCAAGGGTCAGTGCGGTCCCGGCGAAGCCCGAGATCGTTACGGCCACGTCCCCGGTCGGCTGAGTGTCCAGCACAACTGTGTAGGCGTCGCTTCCGCCTTCGCCGATGCTGAGTTCAGTGGGCGCTATCACTACGGAGGCGGAGACAGTATCCCTCACGGTAACCGCGACGTTGTCCGAGGCGGCTCCTGCGTACTTGGTGTCTGTACTGCTCAGAGAGTGGGATATTTCCGCGGCAGGCTCGTCGTTTGCGTCCGGGTCTTCCGTCCCAGTAACATAGATTCTCTTCCAGCCCCAGCTCTTGGGCCCGAAGGTCAACGTTCCTGGGCTCACGGTGAACCCGGCATTGGCGGGAACATCGACGGTCAATACGACGGTCGAGGTTGGCTCAGAGGTCAGGGAGACGGAGTAGAATTTGCGCTCACCTTCCCGAACGGTGAGGGACGTGTGGGAAACTCTCACTCCGGAGGTGTCGTCGTTGGCTATTGTCAGTCGGGTGGACACTACCATTAGATCGGTGTGATCCGCCGTGCCTTCGAACGTTACGGTCTCGTCCTCATCCTCGACGTCGTCATCCGCGCCGATCAGCCACATCTGCGCCGTCCCGGAGGACTGGCCCGCCGGAATCTGCAAAGGAGTAGATAGGTAGGCCGTATAAGACTGGGATCTTTGCGTGTCGCCGGTGAGGGAGATGGTGAAGTTGACGTCGGAGGTCAACGTACTGGCCCCCTCCAGGGTCGCAGTGATGGTGGGAAAGTGAGTGCCGGAACCCTCCAACACGGTATCCATTTCCAGAGACAGTATAACGGTAGTCGGCTGCGGGTCGTTGTCGAGTATGGTGAGCCGTACGCCATTGACCGGCAAGCCAGGATCGGTGTTTGCCCCGCGAACCGCGATCTGCTCGTCGCCCTCGTAGACGGAGTCGTCCACAGGCGTCAACGTCAGATTGGCGGTGGCGGAGAACTCACCGGCGGGGATGGTCAGGGTTGAGGAGTCCCAGGCTGCCGTATAGTCGTCGGTAACGGTCGCGGACACGTCGTGAACGGACATCGTAACATCCGTATCCTCGGACCGGGTCCCGCCTCCCAGGAGGGTTGCCTGCACCGGAATGGTCACTGCGCCGCTGGCCTCACTGATGGGCGCGCTTGTCACCACAAGCGAGATGCCGGTGGGTTCCTGATCGTCATCCTCTATGACCACTTCGGCGGGACGCGCCGTGATTGTCCCGGGGACCGTGCCGGTGACTTCCAGGGTCTCGTTGCCCTCAGCGATATTGTCATCCAACACCGTAAGCGTTATCACTGCTGTTGCGGACATCTCTCCTGCGGGTATGGTAAGGGTGGCCGTGGCGGCCTGGTAGTCTTCTCCCTCGGTCGCGGTATCGTCCGCCAGCTCCAGACTCACAACGGTATCTTCCACGCGGGAGGACTGCCCCACCAGGGCGCCGGTTACGGTCAGCTGCACGGAGGACGCCGATTCGCCGACGGCGTCCGGACTGACGGTCAGCGCTACTTCCCCGGGCTCCACGTCATTGTCCCTGATCCTCACTCCCCGACCCACCGAATCGGCGAAGACAGTGGACTTGACCGACAGGCGCGCGACTTCGTCGTCCTCGGAAAGGCTGTCGTCCACCGGGGTCAGGGTGATAGTGGCGGTCACGCTGGAATGACCGGCCGGGATCGTCACGTTGGCGGTGGTGGCCTTGTAGTCCACGTCCAGGGTCGCGTTGTTCCGGACGCCGGGACGGTCGATCATCTCCACGGTCACAGGCGTGTCCACAGTGAACTGAGTCGTCCCGTCCAGGGCCACTGTCACCGTGATGTCGGTTGCCCCCGCGTCCTCGTCAACCGCGGAGTGTGAGACGGAGGAGATGGTCAGTCCGGTGGGGGCGTCGTCGTCGTCGATGATTTTCCCTTCGGCTTCGGTCACTCCCAGGGGGACCATCTCGGGTGGCGAGGAGTTACCAATGGTGGCCTCTTCCAACGTAACCACGAAGGTCTCGGCGTCCTCGACCAGGGTGTCTCCGGTGGTCGTCACAGTGAACGTGGCCGACCTGTCGCCCGCGGGGATGGATACGGTGCCGCTGGCGGCCGCGTAGTCCTTGTCCGGGATGGCCGTTTCGCCCGCGTCGAGGGCGTCACCGGCCTGTTTCGTGGCCCATCCCGCCGATATGTCCCGGTCGGACGCCGTGGACAAGATGATGGTGAAGGTGGCAGTGGCGCCTTCCGTCACGCTCGGAGCGCCCTTGATGGACACCGTCAGGCTGCCCTGGTCCAGGATTGTTGCCGTGGCTACGTTATCGGTGGCTGAAACTGAGCCTGCACGCTGGTCGGTGGCAGCGCCGAATATCTCTACGCTCAGGGTTTCTGAGTTTTCCTGAATGCCGTCCGCCAGTACCGGGAAGGTGATGGTCCCCCTGGAATGGCCGGCGGAAATCTCCAGGATTCCGGCCTTGCCGTCGGTGACTCCGGGCCGGAACGTAATCGCTCCTTTGGGCGCGGCATAGTCGTCCGTGGCTGTGGCGGTGCCAGCGGTCTCGAAGGGAACGTACACATCGTCCGCGGGAACTCCACCGGTTAGCGTCACGGTGAAGGTGACGTCGTTACCCTCTGCAACTGTTTCGGCATTGGCAGCGATTGAAGCGGTCAGGGTCTCGTTGTCCCTGATGGAAACCTCGAAGAGCGCGTCAGTGGAGGAGATGGTGACGAACCGCGAATCGCTGGCCACCAGCTCTACGCTGAAGGTCTCCAGGGATCTCTCAAACAGGTAGTCGTCGATGATATCCACGTCGATGAACCCTGTGTTTACTCCGGGCATGAACGTGAGTTTTCCGTCTGTGTCCTGGTAGTCCGCGCCAAGGGCTGCGGTGCCCGGGACCGTACGCCAGCCAACGGCCGGGTTTCTCTCGCTCGCCGTGGTGTACGGATGGGACAGCTCAACCATGAACCTCGCGGGGCCCGCGGTGTCCTCATTCACCATTGAGTAGGACCGGCTCACGGAGGCTATCAGGTCTTGATCGTCGTCGGAGATGGTGCCAATGGCGGTGTCGTCGGCCAGGCTGGTGAGGGGCGACCACCGTTGGGAGGAGTTGTACCTGTTGAGGTTCTGGGAGGGCTTGCTGAGCTGTACCGTGAAGGTCTCGGACTTCTCATGTATAGTGTCGTCCAGAGTGACCACGGAGAAGGTCTTCGTCTGTTCCCCGACGTCGAATGTCAGGGTGTCGGTCCTGGCCTCGAAGTCCTGCCCCAGGCTGGTGGCGGTCACGTTGGCGTGGGACGTGGCTTCGCCGTCCACCGTGGCAACGTCGATGCTGACCTGTTGCGGCGCAGGATCATTCAGACTCACGGTGAAGTCCACCTGCCCAACGGACTCGTTGGCCCGGGCGTCGTCTATTGAGAAGGCTAGGTCGTTGTCGTAGAGATACAGCGTCCTGTAGGGGGCCCCCTGGTTTTGTGAGTCCGGCGGTCCGATATACACAGGCGAGTAGCCTGTACCCTCCAGTATATTGAAGCTCAGGCTGCCGTCGGCCTCCACAGCGCTGTCGTCCACAGTGGACAGGGACAGATCCACCACGGCAACACCCTGGGCGAATGTCACGGTCGTCGGCGGTGTGGCTGATAGAAAGTCTCCCACTTGGGTGATGTCCAGGTTTACGGCTATTGCCCTGTTTGCTATGTCTCCCTCCGTCGCAACACTGAAGCACTCGCCTTGAATGGTGACGTAGCAAACGCCACCTACGGACTCTTGTGGCACCAGGCGCTGGAGTGACACCAGCACATCGTCGCCCTCCTCGGTATGGAAGGTGGACCAGTTGAAGGCGATTCCGTATCCAATGTCGTCGTCCAGGATGGTCCCGGCGCCGGTGTCGTCCGCCAACGTCAGCTCCGACGGGTTGCTGAGCGCCAGGTTGAAGGTCTCGTCGGTCTCGTCCAGCTGGTCGTCCAGCAGGGTGATGGTGACGGTCTTCTCGGTCTCCCCGATGGCGAAGTTCAGCGTCCCGCTTGCCGCCGTGAAGTCCACGTTGCTGGTTGCGGCGTTTGTGGACCCGTCCTCCGCCGTGGCCCAGTCCACCGAGGCTGCCCGTTCAATGTTGGCCTGGGACAGCGATACGGTGAACTGGATGGTCCCGTCCGCCTCGTCAGCAGAGGCGTCGGATACCGATAAGTCGGGCAGTACGTAATCGTTATCGGTTACCGCCGTGGTCACGGAGCGAACGTACCACCGGGAGCCCTCGTACTCCTTTTGGCGGTAGCAGTGCTCGTCGTCGCAACCTCGGCTCCACATGTACTCCAGTTCCACTGTGATGACCCCGTCGGCCTCGTCCACTGCGTCGTCGGTTGTAGGCACACTGAGCGTGACGGTTGACTGGTTGGCGGCGAAGGTAACCGTCTGGGGAGCGGCGCCGGAGATGTACTCGCCCTCCTGGGTCACGTTCACCGTGACCTCCAGGGGCCGGGTGAGGGCATCGGGCTTGCCCCCGTGGCGGTGCAGGGTGAAGGTTGCTGCATCTCCCTCTGCGACGGAAGCCTGGTCCGCCTTGATGCGCACCCCCATGGTGTTGCTGTAGTACCGGTAGGTGATGCTCGACGGGGTCCCTACCTGGTACTGGGGGTAGTAGCCACAGGCTGCCGGGTTGTCTGGGCAGTAGTAGGGTTGCAGCTCCAGGGTCCCGGATCGGCCCAGCGCTTTGGTGTAACCCAAATCCCCGATGCTGACGCCTGTTGCATCCCCAGGCTGGAATCCGTGTCCCTTGATCCAGGTCGTGGTCTCTGTCTCATCCTGAAGCGGCGCTGGCCGGTGGCCGATATAGGAGCGGTCGTAGTCCAGGGGCAGCCGGCCGGACGCGTCGCCGGTGCGGGTGAAGGGAAGAATGACCTGGTATCTCCCATCGTAGAACTCGCTCGTTGTTGAGGAACCGGTCACCGTGGGTATGTCGTCGTCCTGGACCCATATCTTGGCCGATGCGTTGCTCAGGGCGATGTAGTCGTCGTCCGCGTCGTTGAGGACTGTGGCGTGGTAGGTGCTGTTTCCGTAGTTCAGGCTGTCGTCGGTGGTCTGGCGGGTGACCGTCACGCTCTGGGTCCCGGCCGGGAAGTCTACGGTTATCTCCTCGGTGTCGAAGTGGATGTGGTTCAGAGGCGTAGTGATGCCCCGGGTGGGATCGTCCAGGTCCGCCTGGGTCACCCGGTACCTGACCCGGTTGAGTTCAAGCCGGGCCTGCAGGGCGTTGTCCGTGGGAGCGCTGCGGGTAACCGTGAATGACACCGGCTGGCCCTCGTTCACCCAGGCCTGGTCTCTGGTGACGGAGACGGACGGCTTGACGCCGTCGTCGTCATAGATGGTGAAGGTGTGCGAATTGGGCCAGCCGGCCCGGTAGTTCGCGCCGTCTACCAGCGTTACAGTCAGCTTGCCAATGTCCTCGGCGGTGGTGTCGTTCTGGGTCTGGATCGTGACTGTGGCGGTCCCTTCTCGTAACCCGAAGCTTACGGTCTCGGGCAGGGCGCCGGTGGTGTAGTCTCCGGTCTCGGTCACCTCCAGGGTCACCGTGAGGGGGGTCGCACCCGACCTGGCCAGTTCCAGGGTTATTGATTCTCCCTCGGCCACCCGCAGGTCTGGGGTGAGCAGGCTGACGGTCTCCAGGTGGGTCTCCCTGACGGTTACGGTATCGCTGGATGGCCTTCCCACCCAGTAGGTCCTGGGTTCGCCAATGGTCGGCGGGTCCACGAGCGTGGCGGTTACTGTGTGGGAACCGGCCCTCACGCCATCGTCCGTCGTTGTAATGGTGTGCTCCACGGAGGCGTCCCCAGCCGGAATCACGACGGTGTCGCGGCGGTTCTCGGAGTGAGGAGCTGATTTGGCGACCTGAAGCCACACGGTCAGCTCGTCGGTCGTGTCGCCGTCGCGGGTTAGAGTCAGGATGACGTCGCTGCCCTCGTCGACGGCCTCCGCCTGGGCTTCCAGCGTGACCGCCGACTCGTCGTCTTCGATAACCCCCTCATGGATGAGGTTGGCCACGCCGTCCTGGAGGGCGGCGTTCACGGGGTTTGACAGGACGACGTAGAAGCGGTCTTTGTATCCGGCGATGGAGTTCTGCAGGACTTCCACCGTGATGGAGGCGGCGGTATCCCCCGGGGCGAAGGTGAGTGTTCCTGTACTCTCGGTGATATTGAAGCCATCGCCGGAGTACCAGTCCCGGGCGCTGTAATCCACGGTTACGGTTTTGAGAGGGGGCACGGCCGCGAGTATATCCACCCAGATGTCGACGGTGCCATCGCCTTCACCGACGACGGTGCTTGTGTCGCGGAACCCCAGCACCGGCAGCGGGTCCTTGTTCCGGACGATGACGGAGGCGGATGAGCTGCTGCCGTCTATCTCATAGGCGTCGTCAGCCAGCAGCTCGACGGTGAACTCCGCATCCCCGTCGTAGCCGTCGTTGCGATGGGTCAGGTAGCCGCGGGTGGTGGACGAAGACCCTGCGGGAATGGTGTGAGTCTGGTTTCCCAGGGTCGAGTCGTACACGGAATTGCCGGTCTCTGTGTGGTCTACCTTGACCCGGAGGGGCTCCCCTGTATGCCCGTTATGGGAGATCCGGTAGTAGAGCAGGTTCCCTTCGTCCACCCTGGGGGTTATGGCCTCCACGCTCACCACGTACGAGTCGTTGTCCAGTATGGCGCCGTTGACGGTGGCGGCGCCCGTGGGAGTCCAGAACTCGGCTCTCAGAGGGTGCAGCGTTGCCGTGTAGTGGTGGTCCGGCCCCCGGAAGCTGTCGTCCGGTTGCCTGTACGTGAAGTGCAGCAGGGACATTCCCGCGTCCATGCCGAACACGTGGTACTGCTCGTCCCCCACCGGCCCGGCCGTGACGGGGATTTCCAGCGGGTTCTTGTCCTCTCCCGTACGGGTAATCTCCAGTACCAGGTTAGTGCCCTCCTCGACCTCTGCGTGGTTGAAGCTGATCGACACCTGCGGCGCCACGTCGTTGTCCGTCACCTGCACGGTCAGCGAGCTTGATCCCACTATGTCATAATGCGGCTCCGCGGCCACCGCAAACGTTATGGCGTTATCGAAGATGTCCCGCCAGTCGTCGGGCACAGTTATGGCGACTTCCTTGGTCGTTTCCCCCGCCGCAAACATGACGCTTGAAGAGACTGCAACCGCTTCCGAGGCGAAATTGCCCTCCAGGAACCCGCCGGGGTCATCCACGGACACGCCGACAAGCAGCTCGTTTGCGGTGTTGTTGCCCCGCGTCAGGGTGAAGGTGGCGGTGTCGCCCTCCGTAATGCTGGTGTCGTCCACCGAGAGGGTGATGGTTGGCCGGTCGTCGTCCAGTATTGTTGCCTTTTTGGTTGAGATAAGTAGTGTTCTACCAGAAGCGGCTGAGACAACTATGAGGCTGGCCATAAAGCTATCCCGAGGCTCATACGCGGAATCATCCCAGGTGGATACGGTCAGCGTCTCGGTCTGGGTAACGTACTCCACAAACTGGTCTGTCATTGCGACTGCGGGGAAGACCACGTCGTGGACCTGGTCTGTAGGGTTAGTGCCGTCGGCAATAAGCTGGTTGGGCTCCCAGGTGCGCACCTGGACCGGATAGGGCTCCAGGGGGTTCCCGAATCTGCGCTCCAGCGTGATGGTGACGGCCTGTCCCTCGGATACCTGTTTAGGCGTGACCGACTTGATCCTGACAAGCGTTCCCAACACAAGATTGGGCAAAATGGTCTTCTTCCTGTCTCCGTTCACTGTCCAGTACTGGGCCTCGTCGATGGGGCTGAGGGCGGTTCCGGTGTCAGTGTCCTCTATCTGCTTAATCTCAGCGGAGTATTGCCACAAATTGTGGTCGGCGAACCCGTTGTCGAGCACCTCGATTCGGCCCACCACTTGTCTCTGGTTTCCCGTCAGAGTCAGTGGGAACTCCTGGTAGCGATTTCCCGTTTCTGGGTCTACGGGCCAATCGGCGTGACGAGGACTCTCCCAACCCCGGTTGTGTTCCACCCGGACGACGAAGGTTGCGGTCTTGCCGGTGTCCGAGGCGCGGCGGCTGACCAGGAAGTGGGCGGGATGGGGCTCCTCCAGCTCGTGGCGGACTACGAAACTGCGGTCATCATCGTAGTGGAAAGTCCCCTCCGCCGGGCCGGGGGTACAGGTGCCCTGCACCTCGTCGCAGGTCAGGTAGGACTCTCCCTCTTCCCAGTGCTCACTGTCGGGGCTGATCCTCCCCCACTTCAGGGTGAGCTCCTGGGCGGTGTCATTGTCTGTGACCGACAGGGTGGTGAACGTGCCACTATTTCCGGACTGTCCCAGGTAGTAACCCGTTCCGGGCAGTACGTAGACTTTGACCAATCCGGCGAGTTCCAGGTCCCGCTGGTCGTCCGGGAAGGTCAGGGTGACCGACTGGGTGGTGGAATTGGCCGGGAATGTCACCTGGGTGGGGATGACGGGAGCCGGGTCCCAGTGGTTGCCCCGGAGCCTTTCTTCAGGGTCGTCTACCAGGATGTTCACGGTCAGGGGTTGGGCTGAGTCACCTCCTGTCCGGGTGAAGGTGACGGTGGCGCTTCCGCCCTCCACGACGGAGGTTGGGTTGGCGGCCACCGTCACCAGGGTGCTGCCGCTGGGCGGGTCGTTGATCTCAACGTCAATTTCGTTGGGTAGTCCCTCGGTGTAGCGGGTGGCGCCGTCCACCTGGCTGATGCTGCGGATGTCCGCAATCAGCTCGTCAGCTCCTGCCTCGGTGACCCCGTCCACGTAGGGATACACGGTGAATTCGGCGTGCCCCCTCCAGGCCTCAATGGTCACGTCGTGGTTCTGGGCGCTCGGATTGGGGTTCGACCCGCTCCGCCGGTTGGGTTCCCTGGTGCGGACCCGGACAGTTACGGGTTTGCTCATTGGGCCATCAACCCGGTACAGGGTGTAGACGACGGATTCCCCCTCCGTCACGGTGAGCACGTCGCTGTCGATTGAAATGGTGCCGTTGCTGGCGCCGCTATCGGTGGCGTCGATAGTCGTCTCACGGAACCCGGACTTAACGGTCCAGTACTCTGCCTCCTGGCTGGATGTCAATGCGCTCCCATCGAAATGCTGGAGCGGTATGATGGAGGCCCAGTAGTCCCAGTTGGATTCGGACTCTCCGTTGGCCGTGACGGTGAACTCCTCCTTGACCTCAAGGTCACTGCCTGTGAGCTGAAGCGGATAGTCCTTGTACAGGCGGCCGGTGCTGGTATCTTCAGTCCAGTCCTCCAGCCTCCAGTCGGCGCCGCTGCGGTCGGTCTCAATCCGGACCGTGAAGGTCGCCGGGCTGCCGGTGTCCGCGTCCTGCTGCCTGCGCTTGACGACGAAGGCCAGCTTGTCGCCTTCGGCAACGTCGGCGTCGTTCACGCCCTCCTTGCCGAAGTTGAGCTCCAACTCCTGTGCGGTGTCGTTGTCGGTGACGGTCGTACTTGCCTCGGTCTTAAGCCCGGTGTGTCCAAGGAGGTAAGGGACAGTTTGCTGCATCCGAACGGGCTCGACTTTCAGTGTGATCAAGCCGTTCGGGAGGTCGCGGTGGTCGTCCTGAGTCTGCAGGCTGACCGTGGCGGTGGCGGAGTTTGCGCCGAAGGTCACGCTGTCCGGCAGCGTGGGTGGTGGGTCCCAGTAGTCGCCCCGGGTGAAGCCCCTGGGGTCTTGGACACTGACCTTTACTGCCAGTGGCAACACGTTGGCGCCTGTACGAGTCAGGGTGAATGACGCAGCGTCGCCCTCTGCGACGCCCGTTGAGTCGTTCGCGATGCTGATGCGGGGCACAGTGGCCGGCGGGTCCAGGATGGTGAACTCGACTTCGTTTTGGGCATCAAGGGCGTAGGAGTTGTCGCTGCTTGCCACCAGCCTGGCCTTGAGAATGTGGCTGGCTGCAGCAGATTCATCAACGCCATCGACGTAGGCGGTAACGGAGAAGCTCCTGGCAGAATGAACCAGATCGCCGGGGAACGTGATATGGTGCGTCTGGAGACTGGGGTTGTTGCCGTTGCCGTCGTCCAGGTTTGGTTCCCAGGTCTCAATCTCCACGGCCACTTCTGACGTGGAAGTCCCGGATGTCTGGGTCACCGCGAACCAGACCTGTGCGCCTTCATAGACTTCGGGGAGCCCGGAGTAGGAAGCCTCAATCTTGAAGGTGGGTGTCTGGGTCTGCGCGTGGGCCGGAGGCGTGGAAGCAACAAGAAACAGAGCGGACAACCCCAAGGCGGCCGCGGCGGTGCGGAGGAGGCCAGCGACCGCCTTAGGGTAATGGATCACTGCCAAGGACTCCTACACAAGCAGTCGGCTAGCAACACCCATTTCCTGTTGGCGATTGACGTGTTCATTGATTGACGGATTCTCGCTTGAGCTGTGTCTCTAACGGCCCCGGGACTGTTGCAACTCTTCGAAATTGGTCATCACTTTTGAGGATACGGAGGCAAATATCGCCATTTCCTCCTCGCTTACGCCCTCGCAGAGACTGGAGTCGAATGCCTGCACGTGGCCGTGCAGATTCTGCGTGAGCTTCAATCCCTCTTCGGTCAACGTGAGGATGACGATTCTCCTGTCGCTGAGCAGGCGCCGCCTCTGAATCAGTCCCATGTCCACCAGCTTGGCGGCCGAGCGACTTATGCCTGACAGGGCGAGTGGCAGCGCCTGGGCCAACTGGGTGGTGGTCCACTCCTCAACCCCCAGGAATAGCCTGAGGATGGCAAAATCGATGTGGGTCAGCCCGTGGGGAGCCACTATCTGCGCCATGCCCCTGGCTACGGCGTTAATAAGGCCGGCCACGCATGTTCCCAGGTCAGTAGGCGTTGCCAGGTTTTCCTTGCCGAAAGAAGTGTTCAGCGAGTCAGCGGAGTCCATTCCAATCCACACGAGTTGGAACTATTGCTACTGGAAACAAGATACAGATCCCGTGTGAGGATGCCGCGAGGATTCCATCAAATCCACGTGAGGGTTTCTGTGAGGATTGGATCGCAAGGGGAAACGGGGAAAAGAGGATGACGCCGACCGGGGGAGCGTCAGGCCTGCAGGCGGGATTCCGGCTCCGGGGCCTACTCTTCGGCCTGGATTAGCGAGACTTCAATAGCTCCGGGGCCGGCGTATACCCCCAAAGCCGGTCCCAGGCGAGCGATGTGAGGCTCAACGCCCTCCGGCAAAAGGTCCTTCAGATCGTTGGCAACCTCACGGGCAACCTCGGGAGTGGTGCTGTGCGAAACGGCCAGGGCCTCGATCGGCGCGAACGTCCGGGCGGTCTCCTTCAGCTTGGAAAGGGCCTTCGGGAATGTCCTGACCTTTGCCAGCGGATGTACCGCTCCGTCCCGAACGATGATCATGGGCTTGATTTTCAGCGCTGAACCCATTAGCGCCTGCGCCTTTCCAATTCTCCCGCCCTTCTGAAGATACTCGAGTGTCTCAAGCAGGCACATGCATTGGGCGCGTCTCGCCGAGCTTTGTGCACGGGATACGACCTCTTCAAGGTCAGCTCCCCGGCGGGCGGCGGCCGCGGCCGCCAGTACGACCAGCCCCAGGCCCATGGAGGCTTGGCGGGAGTCGATCACCTCAATCGGGCATTCCGAGGACGAAACCGAGGCTCCTTGTAGAGCTGAATTCCAGGTGCCGCTTAACCCGGATGAGATGTGGATGGACACGATGCCGTCGGCGTCCCGGCCCAGCTCCTCATACACCTCCTTGAAGCGGCCAGGCGACGCCTGAGATGTTGTAGGCAGCTCAGCGCTGTGGGACAGCATCTCGTAGAACTGGTCCGGCGTGATCGTGACGCCGTCTTCGAAGGCGCGAGCGCCGAAGCGGACGCTTTGCGCAACGACGGTAATGCCCAGCTCCTCGGCCGTACCTCGGTCGATGCTGGAGGTGCTGTCAGTCACTATCCTGACGGTCATGACGCCTCCTCTAGGGTTGCTGGTGGTTAGATGGCCTTGGCATGCGGTAGCCGACACCGGGTTCTGTGAAGATGTACGTGGGGCGCGCGGCATCGTCGCCCAGCTTGTGGCGCAGCTCCTTGACGTACGTACGCACTATCCGAGCGTCGCTGGAGTAGAGCGGCCCCCAGACCCTCCTCAACAGCTGTTCGTGGGTCGACACGCGCCCTGCGGCGGCGGAGAGCTCGACAAGGAGCTTGTACTCGGTTGCAGTCAGATTGACGCGGCTTCCGGCGACACTCACCTCGCGTTCGACGTAGTCAATGGCAAGGTCGCCGTGCAGGTAGGGTACCGACGGCTCTTTCTGCCCGGCTTCTGACCTCCTTCGCAGGGCCGCGCCTACTCTCGCCAGTAGCTCCGTCGATGTGAACGGCTTGGCAATGTAGTCGAAAGCGCCAAGCTCAAAGGCGCGGCCGATATATTGGTCCCATCCGTGCCCGGCCACGAAAATCACCGGTACACCTGATACTCTGTAGATGCGCACCAATGTCTCAAGCCCCTGGGACCACGGCAGCGCCGGCTCCAAAAGGATTACATGGGGCTTCTGCGTCTCTATGATGCTCTCCGCCTCGTCCAGGTCTCCCGATACCGCGACGAACAAGTCAGCCTGTGAGAGGGTGTCGCGCACATACCTGCGCGTCTCCGGGTCTGTTACAAACCCCAGGACTCGCGCCTGCCCCTCGTGGTACCCGGGAGATGACGGATACCGAGACTCTTCCGGCCCTGTGACTGAAGCGGCTTCGTCGACCACCGGCATCGTGAAGGTGAACCCGATGCCGCTCCCCTCTTTTCCATCCTCGACAGATAAGCGACCCCCGTGCGCCTCGACTATGCCCACGGAGATTGCGATGCCAATGTCGTCCCTTCCCTTTCTCCCTTCAGGCGCCCCATCAGCGGCCCTGGCAAGCCTCCCCAACTGGAGCGGCGAACTGGGAATTGCCGCGCCGTCGCCCTTGCTGTCCACTGTGACCGCAACATACATGTCTCCCTGAGCCGCGGTAATCCTGACGGAGGACGAACCTGAAACATACCTTGATACGCTTGCGATCAGATGGCCGAGAACCTGCATCATTCTCGACTCATCGGCCATCACTCTGGGAAGGTTCGGCGCAAGTTCAAGCTCGATACTGTCGCCCTCCACCGCCGCATGGACGTGCGCATCCCTGGCCCGGCGCAGCAGGTCCGCCACTTTCGTGGGTTCGGGAATGACCGACAGCGTTCCGAATTCAATCTGTGTCATGTCTACCAGGTTGTTTATCAGACCACGCATGTGATCAGACTGCTCGTCGATCACTCTCAGGAACTGTCGGGTTTCTGCTGGGTCTAACGGATAGGTGGAGCTGAGCAGGGTGGACGTCGAGCCCTTGATGGCGCTGAGCGGCGTCCGCAGCTCGTGGCTCACGTTGCGCAGGAACTCTGTCCGCTGCCTCTTCATCTCTTCCAAAGGGGTTATGTCCTGAATCGTTGCCACGACCGCCACGATGTCGCCGTCGTCCTGGCGAATCGGCCTGGCGTTGACAAGGGCGGTGATAGCCCTCCGTCCGTCCGGCGGATGTATGACCACTTCGTCGGCGATGATAGTCTCACCGCGCGTCAGCGCCCTCACGGTGGGGAGCTCTTCTATCGGGATGTCTGTTCCGTCCGCCCTGCGCAGGGGAATGACCCTCAGAAGATCGGCAAGAGAACGGCTCGACGGACGCAGCTTGCCGACAAGTCGTCTTGTCTCATCATTAGCCGAAACCAGGTCCCCTGTCCTGGCGTCAAAGACCACAACGCCGACGGGCGAGATGTTGACCAGCGCCTCCAGGTCGGCCCTGGCCCGGCGCTCCTCCTGGTACCTTCGTGCGTTAGAGATTGCCGCGCCTGCCTGAGAGGCGAACATCACCAGGATGTCTTCGTCTTCGCTCGTAAACTCCTCGCCGCCTTCCTTCTCCGTAAGGTAGATGTTGCCGACGTACTCATCGCGATAGCGGATCGGCATTCCCAGAAAGGTCTTCATAGGCGGGTGGCCATCGGGGAATCCGACGGACCTGGAATGGCGGGAGATATTCGAGAGCCTCAGCGGTTCCCGTATCTCGTTCATGTACCCGAGCAGTCCCAGACCTTGAGGCAATGTGTCGAGGCGCTCCATCTCCTCGGGAGAAAGTCCGGAGGTGATGAAATCCTGTATGCCCCCTGACTGTTCGTAGGTCAGGAGGGCCCCGTACCGGGCGCCGGTCAGGGAGCGTGCGCCGCTTATGACTTTCTGCAGAACCACGTCAAGTTCCAGGCTCTCGCTGACCAGGCGACTGGCCTCGCTGAGCTGCGAGAGCCGCGTCCGCAGCGATTCTATCTCATGCAGCAAATCGTTGTTGTCTGCGGGGCGCATCATGTGTGGATGTGGAACAATGCCTGGACTTTGCCGGTTGGGAGAGCTTGTCATCCGGGTTTTGTCTAGCGGATGTTTTTGACGTTGCCTGAGCTCTGAGCTTAAGTGCCTCACCCTGCTGGCGCTGGTAGCCACACGGTGTGCCCACGTTCGCGCGACTAGGGTCTCACCGGAAATCGTAGCGCTGCCGGTCGCGCTGTCTTCGGCCCAGCTGGCTTCCAGTCTAATGCGGTCACGCGAACAGGCCAACTCCATTATATCGGACGCGTGTAATCCAGGCGTGAAGACATGGGCATCTTACCGCCAATTGGTGTAAACTTTGTGTCAAGTTGGCGCGATTGTACCGCTCGGGCTGAATCCGGTCCCTGCCAAGCCCGTGTCACACGGCGGATACGCCTTTGCCTGGCCCTGACGAGGTTATAGAGTGAATCGAGAAGACGATTTGTTGCAAGAAATCCAGGCCCTGCTGGCACCTGGACGGCGGGCTAATCCTGCTCTGGTCGCAAACTTCCCGGTTGCCGCGCGCTATCCGGCCGGCAGAGGCCGGACACGGCGTCCGGGGCCGCCTGCGCCCTCCCGCACGTCTTGGGCCGTGGTCTCGTCGACGCCCCTGGGCCAGCGGCGCTTGAGTGGGTCGCTGACAGTGAAGGTGAGTCTGCCCACGCCCTCAATGCTCATGTCGATTGTGTCGCCATCCTGCATCGCGCCGAGGCCCTGGTGGTTGGTGCCGATGAAGAGCACGTCGCCAGGGCTGATCTCCTCGATAGCTGCCACATACTCAATCGATTCGGCAATGGAGTGGGCCAGGTCGTCGGTGTTGTAGTTGACGCGCAGCTCGCCGTCGACGCTCAGGGTGACCTGCAGCTTCTCCGGGTCCGCGATTTCGTCCCCGGTCACTATGCAGGGGCCAAGGGGGCAGAAGGTGGGATGCGACTTGTGCTCCGCAATGGGCAGCGTGTTGGGCACGCGGTCGCGGCTGGCCGCCGGCATTCGCGCCGAGACGTCCACGCCCGCCGTGTAGCCGAAGACGTAGTCCATGGCCTCCGACGCCGGGATGTCCTTGCCGCCCTTGCCGAAGACCAGCACAAGCTCCGCCTCATGGTGAAAGATGTTGGCGTCTATGTCCGGGAGCACCACAACGCCGCCCGGGCCCAGAATGCTGTCAAGACTCTTGGTGAAGCCCCACATTGGCTGGGGCTCCCGTGCGCCAAACTCCCGGAAGTTGCCGCCCATGCAGAGGATCTTGTTGGGGCGCGGCAGCGGCGCCTGCAGCTGCGCGCCGATGACCGGAGTGCCCTCGGCGGCGCGGGTCTCTAGCTGGGACTTCAGGTCGTCGTAGTTGGTGATTAGATGGACAATTGCGGCCTGGCCGCCTCCGGGGCAGAGGTCACTGATGTCTATAACGCCCGCATCTGTAAGGATGCCCGGCCGGTTGTCGTTGTACGTCACGAATTTCATTGATTCCTCCTTGTTTCCTTATGCTTCTCCGGTTGGCCGCTGACGTAGCCGTCCCGTGGGCGGGAGGCCAACAAAGGACTATGCCGATAATGACCACCGCCTATTCTAATATGGATTGCCTCCTGTTCGCCATACATATAGCTATACGTGGGCATGTCCCATTCCTTGCACCAGTTCAGACGCTAGTCATCCGGGTAATTTTGCGAGCGCTATCGGATTGCGGCATGGCTTTCGGGCTGAATTGGGCGGGGATTGGTGGTATACTGGCCTTGGCAACTCGAAGGCAGACCGGGCTAAAGTGCGTAACTATAGTCGTGTCGGGGAGCCAATACTACTAACCCCGCCCATAGGGGTTACATCTAAACACTCGTTGCCAGTATAGATGGCATACGAGATCAGCACGTGAACCCGGACTTCTTTTCATACGCGGAGGCGTTTCTGTGAAGCTGGGCAACCCCATTCACGTAGCAGAGGGCGTTTACCAGATACGCGCCATTGGCGCGAGGGTCACGGCGCTGGACGATGGCAGAAAGGTCATCCTGGTGGACGCGGGCATGAAGGGCAGCTCCGGGCTGATTATTGACAGCCTGGACGCCATCGGCCTTTCAATTGACATGGTGAAGACCCTGGTCATCAGCCACCGGCACCCGGACCACGCCGCCGGCGCGGCCGAGCTTGTCGCCGGGAGGGACATCTCCGTGATGGCCCACCGGCTTGAGGCGGGAGTCCTGACCGGCAGGGAGCAGCCTGCCAACCCCATTCAGAACAGGATAGTGGCGCGCATCACTGCCCCGGTAATGGAGATGGTGAACGGCAGTCCCACCAAGGTGGACGTGGAGTTGGAGGACGGCGATCTCATACCCTTCGGCTTCCCGGTGCAGGTGGTGCACCTTCCCGGCCACACCGCAGGCAGCATTGCGCTGTACCTCCCAGACAGAAGGCTGGTCATCGTTGGAGACGCGCTCCAGTACAAGCTCTCACTGAAGCTCAGCCCTCCGGCCCAGGGTGTGACAGAGGACCCGGAGCAGGCGATGCAGTCGCTGAAGAAGCTCCTGGATCTGGACTTTGACGCCATCTGCTTCGGCCACTTTTCGCCAATGCGCAGCGGCGCGCGGGGCGCGTTGAGCAGCATGATAGGGCAGCACAGCATCATCTAGGCAATAGGGCGTGGTGCAGTCCTGCGGATTGCGCTACAATGTCCACACCTAGCGAAGCAGCATACTTACATGAACCAGACACTAAAGGCCGGCGCATCGGCCCGCAGCACCCTCGTAGAGTTCCTCCGCAAGAGCGTCGATGCCCACGGCCCTCGCGACGCCCTTTTGTTCAAGCCGGGTTTTCGATACCAGCGCTGGTCCTACGACCGCCTCTGGCGCGAATCGGGGCAGGTGGCGACCCTCCTCCAGAGTCGGGGGCTGGCCAAGGGCGACCAGGTCGTTCTCTGGGGGCCGAACTCGCCGCAGTGGGTGCTAATCCTCTTCGGCTGCCTCAGGGCGGGTGTCGTCGCCGTGCCCTTGGACCTCCGCAGCGCGCCGGACTACGTTGAGCGGGTCATCTCCAGAATCACCCCAAAGCTGGCCTTCACGTCCCGCTTTACGCCCAAGAACGACGCCGACCTTGGCGTTCCTGAGATAGCCTTTGAGGAGCTGGAGGGCGCTATCCACGGCCTGCCGGAGCCGAGCCTGGTGGACATTGAGCCGGACGACCTGGCGGAGATAATGTTCACATCCGGCACAACGGGCGACCCCAAGGGCGTGATGCTGACCCACCGGAACCTGACCGCCAACATCGAGGGCATATCCCAGTACATCACCTGCGACACCTCCAGCCGCCTCCTGTCCATCCTGCCCCTGAGCCACATGTACGAGCAGATGGGCGGCCTCCTTGCGGTGCTGCACTTCGGGGCCAGCGTGACGTATCCCACCAGCCGCCAGCCGACGGTGCTTGCCCGCACCATGCAGGAGCGTCGGATAACCACCATGCTGCTTGTCCCCCAGGGGCTGGAGCTGCTGATGAACGGCATCGAGCGGGAGGTCAGACGCCAAGGGAAGGAGGCCCTCTGGGGCAAGCTGCTGAAGGTGGCAGAGAAGACGCCATTCGGCCTGCGTCGGAAGCTCTTCGGGCGGGTTCACAGGCAGTTTGGTGGGAAGCTGGACTTCATCGTCTCCGGCGGCGCGGCGCTGGACCCGGAGCTAGGCAGGAAGTGGGAGCTGATGGGCGTCAAAATCGTGCAGGGCTACGGCGCAACGGAGGCGTCGCCCGTCATCAGCAACCACACCATCAGGGAGCGCAGGCCGGACTCCGTGGGCCGCCCTCTGCCCAACGTGGAGGTGGTGATAAGCGATGAGGGTGAGATTCTGGCCAGGGGCGACAATATCTCGCCCGGCTACTGGAACGCCCCGGAGCAGACGGCCTCGACCTTCCAGGACGGCTGGTACAAGACCGGCGACCTGGGGTACTTCGACGACGAGGGGTTCCTGCACATCCGCGGCCGCGTGAAGGACATGATTGTCCTGCCAAGCGGCCAGAACGTCTATCCCGACGACATCCAGGCCGTGCTCAACCGGCACCCCAGCGTCACAGACTCGTCGGTGGTGGGCCTGCCTCGGGGCAGCGGCGTGGAGGTGCACGCCGCCCTGATTCTCAACGACACCGAGGACGCCGAGCCGGTTGTCGCCTGGGCCAACGCGCAGCTGGCGGAGCAGCAGAGGGTCAGGGGCTTCACCGTCTGGCCGGACGAGGACTTCCCGCGCACCCACACGCTGAAGGTCAGGAAGCCCGTGCTGATAGAGAGGCTCTTGGGCAACATGACCCCTGTGGAGGCGGCCCCAAGCCGTCCGACGGAGTCCGGCAGCGGTCAGCAGGGGCCAAGGGGCCTGGTGGAGATCGTCGCGGAGGTGGCCATGCTGGACACCGCCTCCGTTGAGCCGGACATGACCCTGGGCGACGACCTAAACCTGGACTCCCTGGGCAGGGTTGAGTTGCTGTCCGCAATTGAGGCGGACCTTGGCGTGTACCTGGATGAGAGCCAGATTGAGCCGGAGACCACCCTGCGGCAGCTTGGGCAGATCCTGGAGGAGGGCGCGAGCAACCCGCCCGTCACCAAGTTCCCGGACTGGGGCATGGACTGGTGGTGCCGGTTGACCCGGGATTTCCTTCAGCGTCTGCTGGTGTTCCCCATCATGCGGCTGCCCTACGGCCTGAGAATTACGGGAAGGGAGAAGCTGGAGGGCGTCAAAGGCCCCGTGCTGTTTGCGTCCAACCACAGCCTGGGGCTGGACAACCCGCTCATCATCAAGGCGATTCCGTCGTCCTGGCGCAGGCGCTTGGCCATTGCCGGCGCCGCCGCCCTGTGGAGGAACCCCGTCTTCTGGGTGTTGAACCCGCTCCTGGGCAACGGGTTTCCCATCGCGCAGTCGGGATCGGTCAGGCCCAGCCTGGAGAACATGGGCAAGATACTGGACAACGGCTGGTCGGTGCTTATCTACCCCGAGGGGGAGCTGACCGTCGGCGGGCCGATAAAGTCTTTCATGAACGGAACTGGCATGGTCGCGGTGGAAGGCCGTCTGCCCGTGGTCCCGATGAAACTGCACATCAACCGGCTTGGCTCCCCTGCGAAGTTCCCGGTACTCAGGCGCGGGTCGGTTGAGATACGCTTCGGAGAGCCGATTACATTCCCGCCCACCACGGCCTACCAGGACGCGACCAACGCCATAGAGGACGCCGTCCGAGCGCTGTAGGCCCTGCTTCGCCGGCGGCCTTAGTCCCTCTGCTGCAAGTCCGGGAACTCTTTGCGTATGGCCTCCGCAGAGGGCAGCCCCCGCTGCATTATGAAGCTCAGCAGGTGGCTGTTGATGCTGTGCATCAGGGCGGGCCCCTGGTAGATGAAGCCTGTGTAGACCTGTAGCGTGTCCGCGCCGGCCCTGAGAGCCCGGAGGGCGTCTTCGCCTGAGGATATGCCTCCTGAGGCGTTGATGGTGAGACCATCCCCTGCGTGCTGGCGCACCTCTCTCACCATATTCAGCATGTGGACGAACAGGGGCTTGCCGCTCAAGCCGCCTCTTCCCACCGCCAGGCGGTCATCCTCCACCAGCCAGGTGTTTGCCACGGTGACTCCCTCTATGGAGTGTCTCATGCAAAGGTCTATGAACTTCGTGGTAAGGCTTCTCTCGGCCTCGCTGAAGTGGGGAGGCAGCTTGACGAAGATGGGCTTCTGCTTCTGTCTCCTCAGCTCAGCAAGCAGCTCGTTCAGCCTGTCCGGCTCCTGGAAGAGGCGCACGCCCTCGGTGTTGGGCGAGCTTATGTTCAGCTCTATACCCGCAACCAGGGGCTGAAGGGTGCTGAAGCAGTGGGCTATGTCCTCAACCGAGAAACCGGAGATGCTTGCCAGCAGCGGAACGTCTCCCGTGGTGGGTTTGCGAAGCTTCCGGGCGGCCGCGTCCAATCCCTTGCTGGGAAAGCCCAGGGCGTTGACCATCGAGCCGTTGGCCGGGTTGCGGAATATCCTGGGCTTGGGGTTGCCCTCCCTCGGCTGGGTGACCACCGTGCCCCCGACTATGTACCCGAATCCCAGGTTGGACAGAGTTCCCGTCCGCTTGCAGTCCTTGTCGTATCCGGCGGCAAGACCCACCGGATTCGGCAGCTGTATGCCGCCCATGTTCGTCTGGAGATGGGCATCCCTCAGCAGCAGGCGGGACTTGAGGGTCCACCAGAGCGGCTTGGGCCAAAGGGCAACTTCAGCGACGCGCTGCGCCCTCTCCGGAGGCAAGGTGAACGCCAGGGGCCTTACCAGGCTGGTGTATATACCCAACGATTCCCCCGATTCATAGCGGCCTCTATTGTACATCATGTAGCGATGTGCTCAAGTCCCTTCAACACGCCAGATTGCTCCGTTTATGGGGCCAGTGGTATATTCCCAGGGTATTCCGAGTTATGAGCGAGGAGGACTATGCTGGGGATTCTGGGCGGCACCGGGCCTGAGGGACGGGGCATTGCCCTCAGACTGGGGCTGGCGGGCGAGGCGGTAATCATCGGCTCGCGGGACGCGGCCAGGGCCGAGGAGGCTGTCCGAGAGCTGAAGGAGGCTCACGGCCTGTTGGAGGTGTACGGCGGCCTCAACGAGGACGCGGCGCGAAGGGCGGACGTTGTATTCATAACGGTGCCCTTCTCAGCGCAGGGGGAGCTCCTGGAGCCACTGAAGGACGCGCTAGAGGGCAAGGTAGTGGTGAGCACGGTGGCTCCCTTGGCCTTCTCTAGCGGCCAGGCGAGTATGCTGTCGGTGGAGGAGGGGTCGGCGGCGCAGCAGGCCCAGGCGTTGCTCCCCGGCTCCAGGATAGTGGCGGCTCTCCAGACCGTCAGCGCCCACAGCCTGCTGGAGCCTGAGACCGCCATCGAGGGTGATGTGATCACCTGCGCCGACGACGAGGAGGCCAAGGCGCTCGTGATGTCCCTGGTGGAGCGCATCCGC
Source organism: Dehalococcoidia bacterium (assembly GCA_034422115.1). GTDB lineage: Bacteria > Chloroflexota > Dehalococcoidia > Lucifugimonadales > UBA2985 > DAOUJW01. The sequence goes on from DAOUJW010000025.1 coordinate 25,243, forward strand.
GCGTTGCGGGCCGTCGACGGGGGGCCGCTGGCTAACTCCCGCTATGTTGAGGGCATCACCGCGTTGCTGATCAACATCAACCGTCGGTACAAGGCCCGCTCCGGCGTGAGAATAGCCGGGGTTTGAGGCCGCAAGCGCCTGCGCTATACTCGCTTGATAGCGTGGAGTATAATCTGCATGAAGGATAGAGGCGCAGGAGTAATGGAGTGGGCACTTTTGAGACCAGGGTTGCGGTGGGACGGGACCAGGCAGGGCCTTTCAGGGAAGTGACGGCGTTGGTAGATACGGGGGCGACATACTCAATGCTGCCGTCCACTCTGCTGCGCGAGTTGGGAGTTGAACCCAGCATAGAGAGGGAATTTACCCTGGCGAACGGCAGCAAGCAGCGGATGGGCCTCGGGGAGATCAGATTTCGTATTGACCCTGCGGCGGGCGAGAGTGGCGTGGATGACGTTGAGGAGTGTACCAGCCTCGTCGTCTTTGGCCCTGAGGACAGGTTCCTTCTCGGCGCCGTGACGATTCAAACTTTTGGCTTGATTGCAGACACCACACACCATAAGCTGATTCCCGCGCCGGAATTGACGCTATAGGCGGGATTGGGAGGCGCTTTGTTCAAATCCACCAACTGCGGCGCCGTTCGCCGAGATGACGTAGACAGCGAGGTAACTCTGGCCGGCTGGGTGCATCGCCGGCGAGACCACGGCGGCCTTATATTCATAGACCTCCGTGACTGGAAGGGCATAGTACAGGTTGTGTTCAACCCGGAGAACGCGCCCCAGATCCACGACACGGCTCAGAGCCTCCGCAACGAGTGGGTGCTCCAGGTCAAGGGCACCGTCTCCCCGCGCCCCGAGGGTACGGAGAACCCGCGCATCCCCACGGGCGAGGTGGAGGTGATTGCCCAGGAGATTGAAATCCTCAACCCGTCCAGAGTGCCGCCATTCGGCATTGAGGACGAGGCGCCGGAGGCGGACGAACTGGTGCGCATGAAGTTCCGCCAGCTTGACCTGAGGCGGGCAGCCCTAAGAGACAACCTTGTTCTCAGGCACAACGTCGTGAAGTTCATACGGGACTACCTGAGCGAGCGCGACTTCATAGAGGTGGAGACGCCAATTCTCACCAAGAGCACGCCGGAGGGCGCGCGGGACTACCTTGTGCCCAGCAGGGTGCACCCCGGCAGCTTCTACGCCCTGCCCCAGTCGCCGCAGCAGATGAAGCAGCTTCTGGTCATGGGTGGCGTGGAGCGATACTTCCAGATAGCCCGCTGTTTCCGGGACGAGGACCTGCGGGCCGACCGCCAGCCGGAGTTCACCCAGCTTGACTTGGAGATGGGCTTTGTGGAAGAGGACGACGTGCTTCGCCTGATGGAGGAGCTGTTCACCGCCCTTGTGGAGGACATAGCGCCTGACAAGAGGGTTCTCACGCCATTCCCCAGGCTCCCGTACAAGGAGGCTATGTCCAGGTACGGGTCGGACAAGCCCGACCTGAGATTCGGCATGGAGATAGGCGACATCACGGACATAGCCGCGGAGACAGGGTTCCAGGTGTTCAAAAGCGCAACGGAGTCCGGCGGCTCGGTGAAGGGGATCGCGGCCCCGGGCTGCGCCGGATACCCGCGCCGCCAGATAGACGAGCTTACGGCCTTTGCCCGGGAGCGCGGCGCTGCCGGACTTGTCACCATAGCCCTGGACGGCGACCCGGAAAGCTCTCTGGATGATCTGACTGAGGATGACGTGCGGTCGCCGGCCGCGAGGTATCTGTCGCTGGACGAGGTGCAAAATATAGCCGCTCGCCTGGAGGCAAAGCGCGGAGACCTGCTGCTGATAGTCGCCGGGCCTACAGAGACGACCGAGCTGGTGCTGGGCCAGCTTCGCCGGGAGATGGGCCTGCGCCTGGAGCTGGCGGACCCCGACCTGCTGGCTTTTGGCATTGTGGTGGACTTCCCTCTACTGGAGTGGATGCCGGACGAGAACCGGTGGCACTCCCCCCACAACCCCTTCTCGTCTCCCAAGGACGAGCACATAGCGCTGATGGACACGGACCCGGGCAGCGCGCTGGCCAAGCAGTACGACCTGGTGTGCAACGGGCTGGAGATAGCCGGAGGCAGCGTGCGGAACCACACTAGGAGCGTCCAGGAGAAGATTTTCAGCCTTCTGGGCCACAGCCCGGAGGCCATGCAGACCCAGTTCGGGCAGCTGCTGGACGCCCTGGAGTACGGTGCGCCTCCCCACGGCGGGTTCGCCAGCGGCATCGACCGGGTGGTCATGCTGGTAGGCGGCGAGGACAACATACGGCAGGTCATCGCCTTCCCCAAGACCCAGAGCGCGACCGACCCCCTCTTCGGAGCGCCGTCGCCCGTGGAGCAATCCCAGCTTAGGGAGCTTCACCTGCGGCTTGTGGGCGAGTAGCGCGTGGTGCAAACCTTCACAATGTAGCCTCTCGCCTGAACGCAGTAGTAGGTCATGGTTACGGCGCGTTCTGGTACTAAGCGGAGTTTTATTGAAAGTCTACGATTCCTAGTCTTTGATGATGTAGCCAGTAACAGGCTCGCCATCCTTGTTGATTCCTTCAAATCTCTCGAGTCTCCGCAAAAACTCAACTGCCTGCTGGATTTCTATACATGCGGGATGGCCACAGGTGTCACCATTTCTCATGCCATTACAAACTTTTGACCACGCCCAATTTACGAGTTTATTGGGGTTCACAATCTTACCTCCTTGGCAGAGCCAATTATTCCATTAACCTACGTTGACAATACTGATTCCCTGCAAGTATATTCTACGCGCCACAGCAGATTCCTCAACTCAGAGGTAGCCACAAAATGGTCACGCGAGCATGGACAAGGGCACTCCGTGCCCCCTTGCCGTGACCTGTGGCCAGCTGCTGTGGCGGTAGCTCAAGTCCTGCTCATTGCAAGGGGGGTCCAATTGTTGAGCCGTGTCGCCACCATTGCTATCTTCACTTGTCTGCTTGTATTCTCTGGCTGTGAAAACGTCCAGCCGACCGTGGAGACAGCCCCGTCTCCCACTCCGACCTGGACTCCAGAACCGACGCCCATGCCTACTGCTACGCCAACTCTCGCTCCAACTGCCACCTCAACTCCAGAACCCACTTCAACGCCCGTAGCTACTTGGACCCCAGAGCCAACGTGGACGCCAGAACCCACATGGACTCCGCATCCCACTCCAACTCCAATATGCCCGAACCAGCAAGAAGAGGCCTATTTTCTTGCCCTTGGCGGAATTATGCTTGAATTTCCGGATGCCAGCAGTATCATGGACTCCCAAACTATTAGGGCAGAGCAAGATCCCTCTTTATTGATCGATAGGCAATGGATTGTCGAAACTGCAGAGACTCTAGCAAGAATAAATGAACTGGTTGTTGCAATCAGGAATTTGAATGCTCCGGCGTCCCTTCAGCACATACACAACCAAGCGCTGGAATTAGCTACAACCCTTGAAAGCTATATAGCCCTTTACATTTCGGGTGTAGATGGAGGTAGTAGGGAGAGCATACTCAAGGCGGAAATCGAACTCACCGCTGCTTGGGGCTGGGGGGCATTCATTCTGTTGGATATTGAATCCTTTTGTGATGCGAGTGGGTAGGATTCTTACACACCTCTCATTCGTCTTGTGGGTGTTGACAAAAGCAATGATGTGAAGCACAATATGTTTATTAGAACCCATTGGGTTGTCGCCCAGCTATATGGGAGTAACGGCACCCAATTATTAACACCCCAGGGACGCTTGAAGCGTCCCTGAATTTTTGTGTGAGGGTGTATGGTGTCGACTGACACAAAGGAACAGCGCCATACTCGTATTATGGTGTTTGTTGACTTTTGGAATTTTCAATTGTCATTGAACAATCTCGAAGGCGACTTTCAGGCAGACTGGCAACAATTGGGAAGAGTGATTGCACAAGAGGCGCTAAGGATCGTAGATGGTGAAGCGTTGCTCTCTTATCAGGGCATGAACGTATATGGATCTTATGACTCGTCTGGTGAAAAAGATCAAGGATTACGTAGATGGGCCTCAACCTTCCTCAGTAGACAGCCTGGAATACAGGTGACAATGATTCCAAGACAACTCAAGCACGGTGGCCCCGTATGTCCCAGTTGTCATGAGGAGATGTCCGACTGTCCTATCTGTGGAGCAGACATGAGAGGTACTGAAGAAAAGGGAGTGGACACGCGTATTGCAACCGACATGATTAAACTGGCCTGGGCCGACAGCTACGACGTTGCTGTCCTTCTCTCCTCAGACAGAGATTTTGTACCTGTTGTTGAATTCCTCAGCACTAGGGGAGTAAAGACTATACACGCGGCATTTCCGCCACAAGGCTCTATGCTTACCCAAAGCTGCTGGGGTAACATCAGCTTGCCGGCTATCAAAGAGAGCTTTCGACGCAGTTGAGGGTTTTGTCACAAACTCTTATAATGGAATTTACAGCATCTTCAGGAGCGTAGCTTGAAAGTATCCCAGGCTGAACTGTACCAGAGCCAGGTTGTGCTCAACATTGAGGTGGAGCCTCCGGAGTTGGAGGAGCACCTGGACAGGGTGTACCGGCGAGTTGTGCAGCGCGCCAACATACCCGGCTTCCGCAAGGGCAAGGCGCCCCGCTCGGTGGTGGAGAGGTTCGTGGGGCGGGAGGCGTTGATGGAGGACGCCATGGAGACCCTGCTGCCCCAGATGACCTCCAAGGCCATCGAGGAGCAGGAGTTGGACGTTGTGGCTACTCCCAGGGTCCAGGTGATTCAGGACGATCCCCTGACTATTGAGGCCACCGTCCCGGTGCGGCCGGACGTGCAGCTTGGAGACTACTATGACATTCGCCTGGAGCAGGAGCCGGTCAATGTCACAGCCGAAGAGGTGGACAACCGGCTGAGCCTGTTCCAGAGGGAGAGCGGCACTTGGGAGCCAGTGGAGCGCCCCGTTGAGATGGGAGACATGATCACCATAGACGTTACGGGTGAAGTGGACGGCGGGTCGGAGGTGGACGAAGCGGGAGTGGACTACATCCTGGTGGAGGGATCGCCCAACCCTCTGCCGGGCTTCCCCGAGGCGCTGGTGGGCGCCACCATAGGCGAGAGCCGCGAGTTCACGCTGCCCTTCCCGGACGACTACTTTGACAGCGAGAAGGTGGGGAAGGAGTGCAAGTTCGGCGTTGTTGTGGTGGAGGTGAAGGAGAGGATGATGCCGGAGCTGGACGACGAGTTTGCCAGGAGCATGGGGATGGAGACCAACAGCATGGAGGAGCTGCGGGAGAAGATTGAGGAGGAGATGACCAACCAGAGCCGCTTGGCCGCGGACCATCGCTTCGAGGACCTGGCCATACGCGCCCTGGTTGACCTCTCCGAGGTTGAGCTGCCCCCGCTGCTGGTTGAGAACGAGATCGACCAGATGCTGTCGGACCAGGCGGAGGCCATGAGAAGGCAGCAGGTGAGCATGGAGGACTACCTGAGCACCGTGGGCAAGAGCGTGGAGGAGCTTCAGGAGGAGGCGCGGCCCCAGGCGGAGGAGCGCCTGCTTCGGAGCCTTGTGCTCCAGGCGTTCAGGGAGAAGGAGGGCCTGGAGGTGACTTCAGAGGACATCGAGGAGGAGTTGGGTAAGGTCACTGTGGAATCGGTGTCCGGCGAGAACCCCCTCAGAAGCGTTCTGGAATCCGAGGAGGGCAGGCGGTACATCGAGAACATGCTAATCAACCGGAAGACGCTGGAGCGTCTTGTGACAATAGCAAAGGGCGAGGCCATAGAGGTTGCCCCGTCGACGAGTGAAGTTCCCGCGGAAGAGGGTCAAGAGGACACTGAGAGAGGTGCATAGAATGATTTACCGCCCAGAAGACCTGGTACCTATGGTGGTGGAGACGGGCGCAAGGGGGGAGCGTGCATTCGATATCTACTCGTTGCTGCTCAGGGAGCGCATTGTGTTCCTGGGCACGCCCATATCCGACCACATTGCCAACCTGATTGTGGCGCAGCTGCTCTACCTGGAACGGGAGGACCCGGACAAGGACATCAGCGTGTACATCAACAGCCCCGGAGGAGTCGTAAGCTCCGGGCTGGCTATCTACGACACCATGCAGCTCATAAAGCCGGACGTCTCCACCATTTGCGTTGGCCTTGCGGCCAGCATGGGAACGGTGTTGCTGTGCGCCGGGGCCAAGGGCAAGCGGTTCGCTCTTCCCAACTCCACCATACACATGCACCAGCCTATGGGCGGCGCGCAGGGACAGGCTTCGGACATTGAGATAGCCGCACGAGAGATTCTGCGTTTGCAGGACTCGCTGCGCAACATCATATCCAGGCACACGGAACAGCCCTACGACAAAGTTGCCACGGATACCGATAGAGACTACTATCTCACAGCCGACCAGGCGATGGAGTACGGCATCGTGGACGAGGTGCTGGCCAAGCCGCCGGTCGAGGAGGCCGCGGCCACGGCTTAGGCCCCTCCAAGGAGGGTGTGTGCCACATCACACTGAGACTCCCCCAAGGGTGGTCTGTTCCTTCTGCGGGAAGGATCAGGTCCAGGTCAAGCGACTCATCAGCGGGCCCGGCAGGGCCTTCATCTGCAACGAGTGCGTGGGCCTGTGCCAGCAGATAATCGACGAAGAGGCGCCGACCCGCGTTGTCCCTTCTCCCGAAGCTCCCAAGCTGAACCCCAAGACCATCAACGAGAAGCTGGACGAGTACGTCATCGGCCAGGAGCGGGCCAAGAAGGTGCTGAGCGTGGCGGTCTACAACCACTGCAAGCGCATCTGGTCCGGCGAGTCCACCGATGACGACGTAGATCTTCAAAAGACCAACATCCTCCTGGCCGGGCCTACGGGGAGCGGCAAGACGCTCCTGGCCCAGACCCTGGCCAAGACCCTTGACGTGCCCTTCTGCATCGCGGACGCCACCACCCTCACGGAGGCCGGCTACGTCGGTGAAGACGTCGAGAACATCCTGCTCAGGCTCATCCAGGCCGCGGACTTCGACATATCCAGGGCGGAACGCGGCATCGTCTACATCGACGAGGTTGACAAGATAGGGCGCAAGGTTGCCAATCCGTCCATCACCCGGGACGTGTCCGGCGAGGGCGTGCAGCAGGCGCTCCTGAAGATAATTGAGGGGTGCACGGCCAACGTGCCGCCCCAGGGCGGGAGGAAACACCCGCACCAGGAGCTTCTCCAGATTAACACGGAGCACATACTCTTCATCTGCGGCGGCACCTTTGAGGGGCTGGACAAGATAGTCAGCGGGCGCATGTCCAGGGAGCGGCAGGGCATTGGATTCCGGTCATCCAGCACGGCCGCCAGGGAGGATGAGCAGGAGAACGTGCTCCAACACCTCATACCGGAAGACCTGCTGTCCTTTGGCTTTATCCCGGAGTTCGTGGGGCGTCTTCCCCTGGTGATGAGCCTTGACCCGCTGGGCAAGGACGCCCTCATGAAGATACTGGTGGAGCCAAAGAACGCTGTCGTGAAGCAGTACCAACGCCTCTTCAGCCTGGACAACGTCGAGCTAACCTTCAGCGACGATGCCGTTGAGGCCGCCGCGGAGGAGGCCATGGAGCGGAAGGCAGGCGCCCGGGGGCTGAGGGCCATCATCGAACAGACGCTGCTGGACGTGATGTACGAGCTTCCTTCGATGACCGGCGTGCGCACAGTCGCCATTGACGCCGATGTCATCCGCGGCAACAAGTCCCCCGTTCTCCTGAACGGCGCGGGGATGCCCATAGAGACAAGAAACGCCGACGCCACCCCCCACCTGGGGGCCGGGACGCACATACAACCGGGCCTGACCGAAGGGAAGACGGCGTAGAGGCGCGAGGCCCGCGGACGTGGCTTACCAGAAGAATGATGCTATGGCAGACCGCGCATACGGCCCAGGCGAGATAGCGGCCCGGGGGGAAGCCATATATCAGGAGTTGATACAGTCCCAGATTGGTCACGTGGAGAAAGGGACGTTCGTAGTCATTGACGTTGACAGTGGTGACTACGAGATCGACGCCAGAGACGCTACAGCCACGCGACGTTTGCTGAAGAGGAGACCGACAGCCGTGACATACGGCGTGCGCGTCGGTCACCGTGCCGCGTACAGCCATGTGTGAACGCGTGGGGTTGGGCATTGCTAGAGAGAAGACGGCGTAGGGGCGCGATGCCAAGACCATACCCACATCAATCCGACCTATACCCCAGCGCCGATTCCTCTCTGTAGCAACCGCTGTATGGCTTCATTCCGCTGTTTGTATCTGCCGGATGCAACTGCGTTGTCAATTATATCGACAATGACTCTTGAGAGCCTTACAGTTACTTCTATTTCGTCTGTGCCAGATGGTTGTCCCGGTTGGTTGTCGGTACTTGGTGGACGAGGAGGCTGTGGTGGTGCAGAGACAACTGTGCTCAATGGCTGACTCGGCTGATTACTGCCGCTGTGGTCTTCCGCGTTGGTAATACTGTTAGGATAGAACCTATAGATACCCCCTTCTCTTCTTCTATCTACTCCGATGTCCGTATAGTGTTTCTGGAGCGTAGCTATGAGTGACCCCACGGGGTTTTGGGCGTAACTCGTGGCTTCTCCAGAGGTCAATAATCGAGTGACAATCTCTTTTGCTGTTAGCCCTGGCTGTTGTATGATTAGCTTCTGAGCGGAAGCTGAGAACCCTCGCGATTTTTTTGCAACCATGTCGAACTCCTTTCTTACGGAGGCACCAGCCATTTGCTACCTACCTACCTAATATAGGTAATATGTTAACTTCTGTCAACCCTCTGAAAGAGTGGGAAATACATTTCCTCCCGATCGGTGTGGGAAAATCCAAGAGTACAGAATACTGCTCACACTGAGCGTCGTCGAAGGATGAGCGGATGCCCAAATCGCCTTGGAGCCCCTTGCAGACGGGCATGACAAACAGCTGTGTCTTCTGTAGGGGCGGTTCGCGAACCGCCCCTACAGTTTGCGACTCGCCACCCGCTTTGCCATGAAGATGTCCGGCTTGCCAAAGCCGTTGGCGTCCGGCATCACGCCTACAATGGTGAAGCCGACCCTTTGAAAGAACTCGTAGGGGTGGTTGTTGAGATTGCGGATGTTGGCGACGTGCTCAAAGACGTTGGTATACAGGTCAACTCCGCCCAATGAAGTCTGGTTGTTCTCGTCGTCCGTGCCGAGGAAGATTGTGGAGCCGCCTCGCTGCCTGACCTGATCTTCCAGGTCAGCCACCAGCGCTCTGCCTATTCCGTACCTTTGATTCTCCAGGCGCACGACTATGGGATGCAGCTCCCAGACATGTCCGTCATACTGCCTGATTCCACCGATCCAGCCCAGAACAAGGCCCGCGTCATCCAAGGCAATGCGGCTGATGCGGTTGTCTGTAAAGCACTCGCGGACTTCCGCCAGGGCGGAGTCCATGTCTGGCCAGGCGTTGGGGTGGTGCTCTCGGAAGACCTCAACCAGCAGCGTGGCGCATTGTAGGATGGCGTCCTCATTCTCTGGAAGAAGGTCTATTATCTTCACTGCCGTCTCAGCGAACCCGTCTAGCCGCTATCCTGAATCGCCCTCTCAACGGCCTCGTTCAGGCAGAGGCCGTCTATGGGACTGCCGGAGGCGTCAAACACCTTGCGCCCCTCAACGCGAATGTCTCCACGAGCAAATGCCTTGAGGGTCTCCAGCAGGTGCGGGCGTTCCCGTCTAACTCCCTCTTCGCGGATGAGCTGGAACAGGGGAGGGCTCTCGCCCTCGTTGGCCTTCAAGTCTTTCACAGTGCGCCCCTCTATCTGCTGCCACAGGGCGTCAAAGGCTCCGCCCTTGATGGGAAAGGAGTACCAGGTGAGCACGGGGCCGCGGTCCAGGTCCTCCGTTGCAAGGTGGATGTACCCACCGGCCTCCTGCGCGCCCTCCTCAATAAGCTGCCATACGACATCCTGCCACGTGCCAACGGGGCCGTTGGGCGGGGCCGGGTGGAAGTTGAGCATGGTGTAGCGATTGCACAGCTCCGTGTCCGTGATGAGCATGTACCCGGCTAGCACGCAAATGTCCGGCTCGTAGCCCTCCAGACGCTTCATCACCTCCCGGTCGAACTCCAGGCGGTGCCGCGAGAATGGCCCGCCGCCCCTGCTGCTGCGGAACCTCTGGGACGAGAATGTGACCAGGGGAATGCCGTAGTCCTGGGCCTGCTGGAAGAAGCGGTCGCTGCCCTCCGCCTCTCCCGGCTCGCGGTTGCTGAAGATGAACTGTATCCGGGAGTCAAGCTCTCCACGCAGTATGGCCTCCTGCGCCGTCTGCAGAAGGCCCAGGGAGCCTTCGCCGCGCCCTGTGGAGAACCACCCGATATCGATCATGGAACGGCCACTCCCGACCGCCTGCGCCAGAGGCGGGCGAGCTTCTTCTTGTTCTTGGTGATGGTGGTGAGAACGTGGATCAGGGGCGTTATCTGGCGGCGCACCTGGGTGGCCTGGGCCAGCGACTGCCGGAAGCCCTCCGGCGTGCCGTCGAAGTCCGGCATCTCCACGTAGGTGCGCCCCATCTCCACGAGGGTGTGGGAGTCGCTGACGGCGGTGGTGAGGATGCCGTGCTCAAGGGCAAGCTCCTCTGCCTTGCGGTTGTCGCGCTGCAGGGTGTTGCGGGCGTTGAAGGCCTCCATTATGTCCACGTGGGGCAGCACCTCGTACAGGGCCTCTTTGCTTATGACGGAGCGTCGGAAGTGGTCGAATGGGTGGGGTATGGACACCAGTCCGCCCTGCTCCTTGATCAGCCTTACCGTCTCCAGCGCGGGAAGCCCGCGTGGTATGCCTTCCTTCAGGAAGAGGCCGATTATCTCTCCGCCTGCGGTCTTGATCTCCTCTCCAATGATGACCTGAAACGGGGCCATTGCCTGCACCTTCAAGGCCCCCTGTATCGTGTTGTGGTCCGTGACGGCTATGCAGTCGAGGCCGGTCTTCACGCAGCGGGCGACAAAGTCCTCCAACTCAGTCTCAGAGTCGGGGGAGAACCCGGTGTGCATGTGGAGGTCAGTCCTCAGCGTCCTGCTCCCTCTCGCCGGTGAGTAGACGCATCTGCTCGCCGTAGGCCGTCTGCAGGCGTGTTATCCGAAGCTCGGCGGCGCTGAGAAGCTCGTTGCATATGCGGGCCAGCCGCGTGCCCTCTTCGAACAGGCGTGTGGCCTCTGCCAGCGACAGGCCGCCCTCTTCAAGGGCGCGCACCGTCTCCTCAAGGCTGGTGTACGCCTCCTCGAAGGTGATTTCCTCGTTCTTGGGTTCTTCGTTGCTCATGGACTTGTCACGCGGGCCGGGAAGCCGCCGCCCGCGACGGTGATGTCAAGGTCGTCTCCGGGGCTGACCTGCTCAACCGACGTCACCGGCTCCCGGCTGTCCTGCCTCTGCACTACGGCGTAGCCTCTGGCAAGCACGCCTGCGGGGTTGAGGGAGGCCATGCGCGACTCCAGGGCGCTGAGCCTCTCGCCGCGGAGGTTGAGGTAGGAGTCCAGAGCGCGGGCGTTGCCCTGGGAGAGGTCGTCTATGCGCTGCCGCCAGGAGGGTACGTCCGGGGCGTGGCGCTCAAGCTGCCTATAGGTCTGGTCAAGGTCACGGCTCCTGTCGCTCAGGTCTCCTGAGATCCACTGGTATATGCCTCTCTGGTGGTAGTGGATGCGCTCCAGAAGCTCGTCCATGTCCGGCGCGGCCAGCTCAGCCGCCGCGGATGGCGTGGGCGCGCGGCAGTCGGCCACCATGTCCGCGATGGTGTAGTCCGTCTCGTGGCCCACTGCGCTGATGACGGGCGCGCGGCTGGCGTAGATGGCCCGGGCCACCGGCTCCTCGTTGAAGGGCCACAGGTCCTCCAGCGACCCTCCGCCGCGTGCCAGGATGACCAGGTCAAGGTCATCCTCCGCGTTGAAGGCGTCAAAGGCGTCCACGATGCCTGCGGCGGCCGTGTCGCCCTGAACGGGGGTCGGGGCGAATGCAAGCTCCACCAGGGGGTATCGACGCCGCAGGATGTTCTGTATGTCGTGCCAGACGGCGCCCGTGGGGGACGTGGCAACGCCAATGCGCTTTGGGAAGTCTGGAAGGGGCCGCTTGCGGGAGACCTGGAACAGGCCCTCGGCCTCCAGCTTCATCTTGAGGCGCTCCAGCTCCAGGTGCAGCTCCCCGACGCCCTCCGGCTGGGCCAGGTCTGCGATTAGCTGCAGGTCTCCCCGCACCTCGTAGATGGATATGCGCCCGTGGGCAATGACGGCCGCGCCTTCGGCCAGGTGCTCGCCGCCGTAGCCGGGTCGGAACATGACGCACCGCACTTGGCTGGTGGCGTCCTTGAGGGTGAAGTAGTAGTGGCCCGCCGCGGAGCGCGTCAGGTTAGACACCTCGCCGCGCATCCACAGGTCGTTCAGCAGGGAGTCGGCTTCCAGCGAGTCCTTGAGGTATCGCGTTATCTGGCTGACGGCGTAGACGGGCACCTCAGCCCACCCTTTCGAGGTACTCCCCTGAGCGAGTGTCCACCCTCACCACCTCGCCCACGTTCACGAAGAAGGGCACGTTCACGTCCAGCCCGGTCTCCAGCTTGGCGGGCTTGGTGCTGCCCTGGGCCGTGTTGCCGCGGACAGCGGGTGGGGTGTCATCCACGCGCAGCTCCACGTAGGTGGGCAACTCCAGGGATATGGGGTCTCCCCTGTAGAAGACCAGTTCAACCATGTCCTGCTCCTTGATGTACAGGAGGGCGTCGCCCAGCTTGTCTGAGTCGAGAGGGTGCTGATCGAAGCTGCGGGTGTCCATGAAGTAGTAGAGGCCGTCGTCGCCGTAAAGGTACTGGGCCTCACGGGTGTCCACCTCAGCGAGCGTGAGCTTCTGGTTCCCCGGCACGTTGCGCTCGATGGTACGTCCGTTGCGGAGGCCGCGCAGCTTCAGGGTGAGCACGGGAGCGCGCTGTTGCATCTTGGTGTGCTTCCAGTCCAGGACTTGCCAAGGCTCCTCCTCCAGCTCGATTACGGTGCCTCTTCTCAGTTCGCTGTAGCTTATGGTCATCCTACACTCCGATCCTGTCCATCTTTGGGGCTTTGCTGATAACACGCGCTCTGCCGTTCTCCAGAAACACTATGTCCTCGATGCGAACGCCTCCCCACCCTGTGAGGTATATCCCCGGCTCGATGGTGAAGGCCATGTTGTCCTCAAGCACCATTGTGGAGGTGGGCCCCACGCCGGGCATCTCGTGGACGGCCAAGCCGACGCCGTGCCCAAGGCTGTGGCCGAAGTTGTCGCCGTAGCCGGCCTCCTCGATAACCGCTCGCGCCAGACCGTCGGCTTCCCCGGCGGTCATGCCCTTCTCCACGGTGGCAATGGCGGTGAGCTGCGCGCCCAGAACGGTGTCGTACACCTTGCGGAAGGTGTCGTCCGGCTGGCCGATGCAGAGGGTTCGGCTCAGGTCGCTGCAATAGCCCTCGTACTTGGCGCCCATGTCAATTATCAGGCAGTCTCCATCGCGGATGGGCACGTCCGCGGCCCGGTGGTGTGGCAGGGCGGCGTTGGGCCCGGCGGCCACAATGGTCTCAAAGGATACGGACTCCGCTCCAAGCTCGCGCATGGCCTTCTCCAGCATCCACGCCACCTCCACCTCCGTGTGGCCGGGGCGGATGGTGGGGGCGACCTGGGCAAAGGCCTCGTCCGCGATCTCGATGGACTTGGTGAGTACGGCCATCTCGTCGGCGTCCTTCACGGCGCGAAGCTCCTCCACAAGGCCGCCGGTCGCCATGAGGGAGACGTCCAGGCTGGGGCTGGCTTCGTCGATGGTCTTGACTATGCCGGAGTGGGAGGCCACGGTCACGTGCTGGCTCTCGAAGCCCAGCTTGCGGACTCCCATCTCACCCAGGAGGGTGGTCAGCCAGTCAAGCCCGCCCCTCATTCGATGCACGCGGAAGTCCGGGCACTGATTGCCCGCCTGCTCAATGTAGCGGAAGTCCGTGGCGAGCACGGCGTCGGTGGCGGTTATGAAGAGGTACCCGGCTGAGCCGGTGAACCCCGACAGGTAGCGGCGGTTCTCCCCCGAGGAGACCATCAGGGCATCAACGCCCGCCTCATCAAACTTGGCCCTTATCTTTTCCAGCCTTGCTTTCATCCGGTTGCTCCTTCGTTTATTCTTGCCGTCAGAATCTCCAGGGCGGCAATGTACCCCCGCCAGCTCAGGCCGCTTATCTGGCCCACGGCCACGGGCGCTACCACTGAGCGGTGCCGCCACTCCTCCCTTGCATACAGGTTGGACAGGTGCACCTCCACAACGGGAAGCGAGGTGTCCACCAGCGCCTCTCTGAGGGAGAGGCCGTAGTGGGTGAGCGCGCCCGGGTTGATGATTATACCATTGGCGGTGGGCGCCTGCGCCTGCAGGTAGTCTATGATTGATCCCTCGCTGTTGGACTGGAAGAAGCTCACGTCCGTGCCAAGCTCCTCGGCGCGGCGCTTCACCGCCTCCTCAATGTCGTGCAGGGACATGGAGCCGTAGATGGCGGGGTCTCGTTGCCCCAGCATGTTCAGGTTTGGCCCGTTGATTACCAGAAGTCTCAATTCAGTCGCCTCTTCCGGGTTGCGCGGGCTGTAAATCAGCCCCCTCTCTGCCTCTCCCCCTTGAGGGGGAGAGAACACCCCTTCCCCCGCAAGCGGGGGAAGGTTGGGATGGGGGTGCTGAGGAGTTCATAAGGGTATCCCTTAGCAGGAATGACGACGATGTGGAGATCTGGCGCAAGCTACGCAACGGCCTCATCCTGGGAATCTGGTTGGGACTCTGACTGTGATTCCGGCGCTTTCTCTGGACTCATTCCTGCCCTGGGGTGAGCCTTGAGATACTCCTTGCGGGACTGCGCCAGGCTCACGTGGGTGTAAATCTGCGTGGTGGCCGGGGAGGAGTGACCCAGAAGCTCCTGTACGATGCGCAGGTCTGCGCCTCCGTCCAGCATGTGCGTGGCGAAGGTGTGCCTCAGCATGTGGGGATGCACCTTGGTGTCCGTGGACTGGAGGCTGTACTTCTTCACCATCTCCTGAACTGAGCGCTTGGTGAGCCTGCCGCCGGACTTGTTCAGGAAAAGGGCGTCGGTCCTGCGACCCCCCAGCTTGGGGCGACCTTCGTTGATGTAGCGGTCAAGGGCCTCGTGGGCGGGCCTGCCGAAGACCACCTCGCGCTCCTTGGACCCCTTGCCCACCGTCCTCACCCGTCGCCGCGCCATGTCCACGTCCTTCACGTCCAGCCCCGACAGCTCGCTCACCCGGAGGCCTGTGGCGTAGAGCACTTCAAGGATGGCCCTGTCCCGCAGCTGCATGGCCGGGGCCTTGGGCTTGCCCTTGGTGTCGGGGTCGTCCGGCGTGGTAATCAGGCCCTCAACCTCCTCCTTGCCCATAATGCGGGGAAGGGTCTTCTCCGCCTTGGGGATGAGCGCCCGTGACTGGCGGCTGCCCCGCTTCCACAGGGGGCTGGGCGGCACAACACCTCGTCTGACCAGGTAGCGGAAGAAGGAGCGAAGGGCGGCCAGCGACCTTGTGACGCTTCCACGCTCGTGGCCGCGCTTCATCTGCCCGCGTCCCGTTTCTATGGGACGACTGGACATGAGCCAGGCGACGTATCGCCTCAGGAAGCCGCGGTCCACCTGCGCCGGGGACTCAAGGCCCTGCTCCTCCATGAACTGGAAGAGCGGCGCCAGGTCGTTGATGTAGTTGCGAACGGTGTACTCGGACAGGCTGCGCTCTCCCTTGAGGTGGTCCCTGTACTCCCGGAGGTAGTCCTGCTCCATCACCTGGGGCGTGCTCATACGGCCACCTCAACCCTGTCCTGCTCAGGCTCCGGCTCAGGGGCGTCGCCTCTGAAGTCGCAGGCGTTGCACCGCGCCCTGTTCCTGCCGGATGCCAGCAGCAGGTCTCCGCACTCCGGGCAGGGCTGTGGGAGGGGGCGCTGCCTCACGGAGAAGTCGCAGTTGGGGTAGTTGGAGCAGCCGTAGAAGGTCGAGTTGCGCTTGCCGCCGCGCCTCTGCACCAGGTCGCCGCCGCAGCGGGGGCAGGTGGCGCCAGTCGGTATGCGGTAGGGCTTGCTGTTCCTGCACTCCGGGAAGCCGGTGCAGGAGAGGAACGGCCCGAATCGGCCCATCTTGATGGCCATTGGCCTTTCGCACTCCTCGCACGACTGGTCCGTCAGCTCGTCCTCCACCTTCATCCTGGGGATGTCCATCGCCTCTTCAACGGACTTGCTGAAGCCCTGGTAGAAATCGCCGAGCATGGGCACCCACTCGCGGTCGCCTTGGGCTATCTTGTCCAGGTCCTCCTCCATCTGGGCGGTGAACCCCGTGTCCATGATGTCCGGGAAGTTCTGGTTGAGCAGGTCGCACACCGTGACGCCCAGGGCGGTGGGCTTGAAGCGGCCACCCTCCTTGTTGACGTAGTGCCTGTTCTGGATGGTGGAGATGGTGGGCGCGTAGGTGCTTGGCCTGCCAATGCCCTGCTCCTCAAGGGTCTTCACAATGGACGCCTCGGTGTACATTGGAGGAGGCTGGGTGAAGTGCTGGCGTGGGTCAAGCCCCAGGCACTTCAGCGCGTCGTCCTCCTTCATCTCTGGCAGCAGGGCCTGGTCTCTGTCGTCCGAGGAGTCGTCCACGTCCTCAAGATACAGCCTGCGGAAGCCGGGGAACTTGAGGACGCTCCCGGTGGCCCTGAACACGTAGGTCTTGCCGGACTTGGCGGCGGCGTCGATGTCCACCGACGTGGAGTCCAGAAGGGCGTCTGCCATCTGGCTGGCCAGTGTGCGCTTCCAGATGAGGTCGTACAGCCTGAGCTGGTCGCGGGACAGCTGCTTGGAGATGCTGTCCGGGTCTCTGGGGATGGACGTGGGCCGTATGGCCTCGTGGGCCTCCTGCGCGGACTTGCTCCTGGTGGTGTATACCCTGGGCGACTTGGGGGCGTACTCCGCTCCGTACTGCTTGCGAATGTAGGCCTGGGCCTCCCGCAGCGCCTGGGACGATAGATTGGTGGAGTCCGTTCTCATATAGGTGATTAGTCCCACCGAACCCTCGTTGCCGATGGCCAGCCCCTCGTAGAGTTGCTGGGCTAGCATCATGGTCTTGCTGGTGGAGAAGCGCAGCTTTCTCCAAGCCTCCTGCTGCAACGAGCTTGTGGTGAAGGGAGCGGCGGGCCTCTGGCGCACCTGCCGGGTCCTGACGCTGGCTACCTTGTAAGCCGCGCCGTCCAGGTCCGCGACCAGCTTCGAGGCGTCGTCCTCCGTCGGGATCTCCAGCCTGCCCTTCTGCCCTCGCAGGGAGTGGAGGCCGGCCTTGAAGCCGCGGCCGGCGGTCTCCAGGTTTGCGTCTATCGTCCAGTACTCCTTGGGAACAAAGGCCTGAATCTCCCGGTCCCTGTCAACGATTAGGCGAAGGGCCACCGACTGTACGCGGCCCGCGGACAGCGCCCTGCGCCTGGCGTAGTGGTGGACCACCTTACGCCACAGGACGGGGCTGAGCTTGTAGCCCACCAAGCGATCAAGGATGCGCCGCGTCTGCTGGGCGTTGACCAGGTTCAGGTCGATGTCCCTGGGCTGTTGGAATGCCTCTTTGAGGGCGTCCTCCGTTATCTCGTGGAAGACCACCCGCTTGAGTGGCCTCTTCTCCAGCCCGGCGGAGTGAACCAGGTGCCAGGCAATCGCCTCACCCTCGCGGTCGGGGTCTGTGGCCAGGTAGATGTTGGGCGCGTCCTTGGAGTCCCGGCGTATCTCCCGCACCAGCTTCTTCTTGTCCTCCATCACCTCATAGCTGGGCGCGAAGCCGTCGTCCACGTCCACGCCAAGCTCCCTCTGGGGAAGGTCGCGCACGTGGCCCAGGGAAGCGACGACGTTGTAGTCGTCGCCAAGATATCGGCCTACGGTGCGGGCCTTGGCCGGTGACTCTACTATTACAAGATTCTTAGGCATTTAACCTCATGCGGGCGAGGCGTGGTATTCGGCTTGCGCCTCGCGCGTCCTTATGTAGCTCATTCCGCCCACCTGCCTCACCAGCCCCTTGATCTCCATCATAGCAAGGGAACTGCTGACCGAGGCCACGGGCAGGCCGGATGTCCTCTGTATGTCGTCTATGTGCAGCGGCTCAAAGGTGATGTATCGCAGCAACTGCGCCTCCTCGTCGTTCTGGGGCAGGATGGGAAGCAGCTCTATCTGCTGGCCCAGCGCGGAGAAGTTCAGCTCCTCCAGGATGTCGGTGTAGTCCAGCACCATCTTCGCGCCCTGCTGGATGAGGCGGTTGGCCTCCCTGCTGGCGGGCGAGAAGATGCTGCCGGGCACCGCCATGACCTCCCGGTCCTGGTCCAGGGCGTGGCGAACCGTCCACAGCGCGCCGCTCCCCTCACCCGCCTCCACCACTACCGTGCCGGGCGTGAGGCCGCTCAGGATGCGGTTCCTGCGGGGGAAGTTCTTGGCCTCCGGCCGGATGCCCGGCGGGTGTTCGCTTATCAGAGCGCCGTTCTCGGACACCTCCCGGGCCATCTGGGCGTGCTCCGGGGGATACACGGTGTCCAGGCCGTTGGCCAGCACCGCCAGGGTGCGCCCTCCGCAGTCCAGCGCGGCGCGGTGGGCAATGGAGTCTATGCCACGGGCCAGGCCGCTGACTATCGTTACGCTGTTCTTCGACAGGTCCTCGGCAAGCTGGCGGGTCACCTCGCGGCCGTAGGACGTGGTCTTGCGAGTGCCCACAATCGTCACGGAGCGCATGTCCTCCGGCAGGATGCGGCCCTTGACGTACAGCACGGGCGGGTAGTCGTAGACCTCCTTGAGGAGGCTTGGGTAACGGTGGTCTCTAGCGGTGAAGGCGTCTATCCCCAGCTTCTCAAGTCGCTCCCACTCGGCGTCCGGCGAAATGGAAGGCCGTCGGGAGACGATGGCCCTCACCGAGCGCTGGTCCAGGCCTGCTGCCGCCAGGTCAGAGGAACCGGCGCGCCAGGCCGTCTCCAGGTCGCCAAAGTAGCTCTCCATTATGGCGAACCTGGCCCTGCCGATGGTGGATATGCGATTGAAGGCCACCCAGTACCTGGCCTGGTCTGTGCCTGTAGTCATGGCGTCACATAGGATAGCATAGGGGCAAGAGGTGGACAACTCCGCTTTGTGCGTGGCTGGCACGCACTGGCAATCTCAATACTTCCCGCTCCCTGTACTCGATACGGGGGTGAGCGGGCCCATGGCTGCCCTCAGGCGGCGCCAGGCTGCAAGTGAGACTGGTTCTCAGCCCTACGCCGAAAGCTCGCCCAGCAGGCCCTCCACCTTCTGCCCAATCACGTCCCTTATGGCCCTGACCTCAGCGATGGGCTGGCCCTTGGGGTCGGGCAGGCCCCAGTCCTCAACGTCTCTCAGGAAGATGGCTGGGCAGGCCTCGGCGTCGATGGCGCAGCCCATAGTGATGACGCGCTGTGCCTGCTCGACCATTTCGTCCGTCAGCGGCTTGGGGCGCTCGGCCCGGAGGTCGAAGCCCGCCTCCTGCATGGCGATGGCTACTATTTCGTGGACACCCTCACCCGGCTCCGTGCCGGCGGACTCGGCTCGGAGCGCCAGGCCCCGCTCCGACGCCAGCCGGTTGAACATCGCCTTGGCCATCTGGCTCCGTCCTGCGTTGTGGACGCACACAAAAAGCACATCTGACATCGTACTGCCTCCTACTCCGCTTCCTCGGCCTGTCGCTTCAGGAGCGGCCCAAGGATGAACTCGTGGACGGCCGCGCCCACCGGCCCGCCTATGAGCGGCCCCACTATGTAGACCCAGAAGCCGGAGGACGGCCCCGGTATCGCTATCCCGTCCCAGCCCGCGAAGAAAGCGACTATCCGCGGCCCGAAGTCCCGCGCCGGGTTCCAGCCGGCCTGTGTCAGCGGCGCGAACAGGCTGATGAGCACCGCAACGGTGAAGCCGATGAAGAAGGGCGCCAGGTGCTTGGTGGGCAGGGCGGCGTTGTGGCGGTCTATCAGGGAGAATATCATGAGCACCAGGATGGCCGTGCCAAAGGCCTCGACAACCAGGGCTTTTACCGGTGAGATGAGGGCGCGAGCGGCCTCGTCCGTGCCGAAGACGGCGGGATTGGGGAAGTACTCCCCGAACACCATCGCCGATAGCTGGCTGCCCGGTTCCCCCCTGACCAGCCCTTGGGCTGCCTCGAACTCCGTGATGAAGGAGCCAAACAGCCACAGTATGGTGAGTCCGCCAAGTATTCCGCCAATCATCTGCGATATCCAGTATGGGACCAGCCTGACGGCAGGAAACTCCTGGCGGCGGAAGATGGCAAAGGCCAGGGACACGGCCGGGTTCAGGTGCGCCCCGGATATGGCTGCCGTTGCATAGATTGCCAGGGTTATGCCAAAGCCCCAGACCACCGCCACCTGCCACAGGCCCACCTGCGCGCCGGTCAGCACAGCGGCAGCTACC
This sequence comes from Dehalococcoidia bacterium, assembly GCA_034422115.1. Lineage (GTDB taxonomy): Bacteria > Chloroflexota > Dehalococcoidia > Lucifugimonadales > UBA2985 > DAOUJW01. The sequence continues at coordinate 45,626 of DAOUJW010000025.1, forward strand.
GACCCCGTGCCGAAGAGCACCAGCAGGTAAGTGCCAACCACCTCCGCGACGCATATCTGCGCCAGGCGCGTTGGGGTCATGTCGGTCTCACCTTGCTATGAGAACTATGAGATGTGCTGACGCGGAACATTGTCTGTCAGACTAAGGGACTTGCCCTTCCGTGGAAACTCTTCTCGAATCTACCGTTCATGCTACTTGTGGTAGATGTAGGGGCGGTTCGCGAACCGCCCCTACAAGGCACACATTTTAGTCATTCCTGCGGAAGCAGGAATCCAGGTGGGATGGGTGGGTCCCTACGCCCCCTCAGCCTCTCGCCAGAGGTGGTAGTCCACCAGGCGCTTGACGGCCCGGGACGCGCGCCCCATGTTGGGGAATATGGCGAAGCCCCGCTCAATGCAGTGGCGGCGAAGCTGCTGCGTGACCTCGAAGTGGCTCGGGTCCTCCGGCGTGATGTCCGAAATAACCAACGCCACGGGCTTGCCCAGCTTATCGGCTATGTCCGCCGTGTGGTCTACCATCCGCGTCGCCCTCTGCTGCCCTGCCGGGTCCGGGCGGGCGCCAATGTTGTTGACAACAACGTCGTATGCGGGGCTTTCGCCAATCAGCTGCACCACGTCGTAGGGCGTCAGGTTGCTGCCGCCCATTATCGAGCTGTCCACGGGGTTGGTCACCCAGGCCCCGAAGAAGGGGTCCTGCTTCTCCAACTCCTTGCGCACGTCATCGGGGATTTGCTGGAGATGAAGGCCCTCCTCCTCGCACTCGTCCGCGGAGAGGACGCTCCTTCCGCCTGCGCCGCCGCCGACCAGCAGGTTGAAGCCCTTGGCGGGCGGCATGGTGGAGAAGGCCACCAGCATGTCCAGAAGCTCGTCCAGGCTTTGCGCGTTGGTGACTCCCGTCTGTCGGCACATGGCCTCCCACACCTCTCGGGTGCCGGCCATGGATGCCGTGTGGGAGGAGACCATGTGGGTACCGGCCTGGGTCCTGCCGCCCTTCAGCAGGACAACCGGCTTTTTGCGGGAGGCGTTGCGGAGCGCCTTGACCAGTCGCTTGCCGTCCCTCACGCCCTCTATGTAGCCGCCGATGATGTCCGTCTCCGGGTCTTCGGCAAAGTAGTCGATGAAGTCCGCCTCGTTCAGGTCCAGGGCGTTTCCGTAGCTGATGACCTTGCTGAACCGGAGGCCGCGGCTGGCCCCTGTCGAGATGATCTCGCCGCCGTTGCCGCCGCTCTGGGAGATAATGCCCACGTTGCCGGACTCCGTTGGAAAGTCCCGGCCCCAGGCAATCCCCTCCTTGGGGTAGTAGAGGCCCATGCAGTTGGGGCCGATGATGCGCAGGCCGCCCGCACGCGCCTTCTCCAGCATCTCGTACTCAAGCTGGGTCTCCTTCTCAAAGCCCGTCTCGCTGAACCGGGCCGTGAACAGGTGCAGCACCTTGGCGTTCTTGCTGATGCAGGACTCCACCAGGTCTATGATGTCCCGGTTGGGGATGGCGGATATGACGTAGTCCACGTCCTCCGGCAGGTCTCGCACCGACTTGTAGGTGGGGACTCCCAGGACCTCGTCGGCCCGGAAGTTGATGGGCCAGGACTTGCCGTTGAAGTTCTCAAGTACGTTCTTGAAGTAGGTGTGGCCGGTCTTGTCCGGCGATTCGGAGGCTCCCGCGACGGCTATGGAGCGGGGGTGGAACAGGTAGTCTATCTCAATTCCCATGATCCCTCCAGCGAAGGCTTCGCGTTGGTTTGTGCTTGCTTACTCCTCTTCTTCCAGGACCACCCGGGCGTCGACAGCGACCAGCCCGTCGGAGTAGCAGAAGATGGGGTTGAGGTCAAGCTCCCTCACCTCTTCGTGCTTCTCCAGGAAGCTGGAGAGGTCAAGCAGGGCCTTTTCAATGCTCTCCAGGCTGCAGGCCGGGTACTGGCGATAGCCCTGGAGCAGGGGCAGGCTCTTGATCTCGCGCACCATCTCCCGGGCGTCCCGCGGGGTGAGGGGCACCAGCCGGAGCGACACGTCCCTCAGCATCTCCACAAGCACTCCGCCAAGCCCGAACATGATGACGTGGCCGAACTGGGGGTCCTTGTTTGCGCCGATGATAATCTCCACGCCGGGGTCGGCCATCTTCTGCACGGAGACGCCCTCTATCGTCGCCGACGGCACGGCCTCCTTCGTGGAGGTCACTATGGAGTCGAATGCGCCTCTGACCTGCCGCAGGCTGTCAAGGCCGACCTTGACGCCGCCAACGTCGCTCTTGTGGGTCACCTCGGGAGAGACGATCTTGAGCACCACGGGAAGCCCCATCTCCTGGGCCACCTTCGTCGCCTCGGTCCTGGTGCGGGCAAGCTGGGTGTCCATCACCGGAATGCCGGACTCGCTCAGCAGCTCCTTTGATTCAACCTCAGTCAGAAGTGTCCTGCCGTCCTGGCGCGCCTTGTGAATAACTTCAGCAACAGTCATATGTCTCCTTTTTCACAATCAACTTGTGGAGATTAGCAATTTGCCATTCTCTTGTCAACTTCTGGGCGCGCCGCGCGTTTCTCGTCATTCCCGTGAAGCTTGCCCCGCACTTGATGCGGGGACGGGAATCCACGCCCCGCCCCTGGATTCCTGCCTCCGCAGGAATGGTCGGCGGGGGTGTCATTCTGAACGGAGCCCCGCGGAGTGAGGAATCCAAGGTCTCTGTCCGCAGAGCTGCGATGTCCGTAGGCAAAGACCTTGGATTCTTCGCCTTCGGCTCAGAATGACGGAGAGGGCGTTTACCGCTCATCCTGAGCCTGTCGAAGGGTGTGAGCGGGGGCCTCAAGGCTGTTGAATGACCGCTCTGGTTCGACAGGCTCACCATGAGCGGGAAGCGGGCAGACTCACCCCCATCTCAATCTTCCCCCTTGAAGGGGGAAGAGGTCTTGCAAAGGTCTCCCTCCGCAGGAATAGTCGGTGGGCCGCCTCTTCCCGGACCACCGCGCCCGGGGAGAGGCGGCTGTTTGCGCTTGGCTACCGGCAGCTGCCGCCTGACGAGTCGTACTGGATGCTGAGGCCAATCTGGTCCAGGCCGCCCCGGCCGTCTATCACCTCAAGGTCAATGATAATGAAGCCGTCTTCCGGACTGAGGTCCGCGGGGAGAGTCCGGGACACCCGCACCACGCCATAATCGACGTTTCCGACGGTGACCGTGGTCACGGTAAAGTAGGCGTCCGCAATCTCCTCAAAGCCCGTCCTTTGGAAGTACTGAAGCGAGTCGCCGTCCGGGTCGGTGGCGCTGAACCGCGCCACCTCCGTGCCGCGGCGGGCGCCGGCGTTCGCGCACCAGGGCGTCTCTGGGTACCATACGGAGTCCCGGTCGAACTCCGGCGGGTTGTTCGGCCCGGAGGGCGGCGGCGCCTGGCCGGGAGGCGGCGGGGACTGCTGTCCCAGCGTCGCCGTGGGCGTGGCCGGCACCATGTCGGAGGCCACTGATATCAGGTCTCCAAGATCTTCATCCGGCGTGACAGCCCGCACCCGGAAGACGTACTCCACGCCGTTCGCCAGCTCCGTCACCGTGTAGCCCAGGTTGGAGGACCCCACGGCCCTGGGAAAGACCTCCCGCCACGTCGGGTCGTCTATGCGCCAGAGCTGCCAGATGATCTCCTGGCCGTCTGACCGGACGGCGTTCCACTCCAGGTCCACGGCGCCGTCCCCGGCAGTCGCGGTCAGGCCCGTGACCGGGTCCGGCGGCTGCCTCTTCTTGACCTCCCCCCTGGTGGTGGGACTGGACCACGGGCCGTGGATGCCCTGGTCGCTCACCGCGCGCACCCGGTAGACGGAGTTCCCGCCACTATCCCGCATGTCCAGGTACAGGGTCTCCTTGACCTGGACGTCCAGCACCCGGTTGTCCCGCTCCACCTGGTAGTAGGCCACCGGCCAGCGGCTCACCGTCTCAACCGGCTCCCAGCGCAGCAGGGCCGTGGAGCCAAGCCGGGCAACCCGCAGGGTCTTGATCTCTTCCGGGTCAGGCTCCCCGCGGCCCGTGCCGGCGGAGACCTTCACGTTCATGCTGTTGGACGAGACCGGGTCCACGGGCGTGTAGGTGTAGCTCTGACCGCCGGCGGTCACCGTATTGGTCTGCTTGGTGGCGATGGTCGCGGTGATGGGGTCCGGGCTGCCCTCCACCAGCAGGGTCAGCGTCGGCCCGTCGCTGCGGCCGGTGTTGTACCGGCGGTCCCGGCTCTCCAGGCCGCCGATGGTCCAGGCGCCGGTGCAGAGGCCGTTGTCTTCGCAGGCGCCCTGGTTGTAGCGGCCGCCGTCGCTGCTGACCACCGCCCTTGCCCCCCGGGGCACGCCGCTCAGCGTGACCTCCACCTGCCTGGCGTTGTCGTCCGAGTTGTTCTCGGCGCGCAGCGTGTAGGCCCGCTGGCCCCGGGGAAGCGCGCCGTGGAGCCCCGCGTCATGCACCTGCAGGTCTAACAGGTCGCCCACGACGAAGGTGAAGACGCCGCTCTTGGAGATAGTGACGTCGTCGGCTTTGCGGGTCCACTCCGTGCCCAGTTTGACTTTGTAGACGCCCGGTGCGCCGAAGAAGACCTGATGCTTAAATGCGGAACCCCACGTGTCGAGGATGTTGTCGGTCATCTTGTCGGGTTTGTCGGGATTCAGTGCTTCGAAACGCTTGATCCCATCATTCCTGTTATACCAGCGGTCGACGATGGCGATGGCGCCGGGCCGCTGCTTGGGGGTGACGTCGCTGATTGTGAACTTGCGGCTCTTGGCGACGGTGTTGGGTGGCACTTGGCGTTCGAGGTGCAGGCCTGGAATCGATAAATCGCCTACTGAGCCGTGCTGAGCTAAACTGAGCTTGAGGTAGTGTCCGGTCGCCCAGTACCAGTCGCGGCCGCCGTCGACGATCGTGAGGGGGGTCTCGAGGGGCGTTGGGTCGATGAGGAAGACCGCCTCTTCGGGCCGGTACGAGTCCTCGACGTTAAAGCGGTTGGGGTACTCGAGGACGTGCAGCGGCGTGGTGTCGGACGTTTCGTCCGCTCGGCAGGTGCCGCGGGCGCGGGTCTCCTCATTGCAGCTGCCAGGATGGATTGCGACGCGCAAGCCGGATTCGGAGATCACGGTGGCGCCCTGCGTCTCCAGGCATGTGGTTCGGGGTCCGGCCCGTTCCACGCTTGTGATTGGAGGGTTGCCGGCCACCACCTGGGCGGTCAGGCAGCGGCGGTTGAGAGGCGGCGCGGCCTCGGCGGGGGCGCTGAAGCGGGTCGGAACGCGCAGCGTGTGTTCGTCCAGGTCGATCTCGCCGCTGCCGAGCCGCCAGACGCCGGTGGTCGAGGAGGTGCGGGAGAAGTAGCCGGCGCCGGACGACGCGCTGGGGGTAGAGGCGAACTCCAGGCCCTCCGACAGGGCGACTTTGACCACCACGCCCTCCTGGTTGAACCGGGTGCCTCCGCTGATGATACTTGCAGCCCTGGATTTGACCGTCACCGTGAACACGGGGCGGTCCTCGGCGTCTGCGGCGGCCCGGCTGACGAACAGCTCCGTGGGGGCCACAGGACGGAATTGTTTTTCTCCATAAAATCCCCTTCTTCCCGGTCTGTGGTAGACCCAGACGGCTGTCTGAATGTCGCTCTGCAGCCCCGCGCTTTCTGCGGGCTCGGAGCCGATCAGTTCGGCGCGGAGCTGGAAGAGTTGGCTGGCAGGCGCGTTGTTGATATTGAAGCGAATCGTTTGTTCCTGTCCTGGCTCGATCAGATCCAACGTCCAAATGCCGCTGGAGCTGGAGGCGGCGTAGCCTTCTTCTCTGGGGATGTTGTGGAAAGACTGGAACGCTTGCATCCGTCGCAGCGCGGATGCCGGCTCGGTGGTGAACTGGACCCGCACGTTGTGCATGGCGACCGTCGAGTTGTTGGTCACGGTGAATACCGGATAGGGACTGTGGGACGAGCCGCCCCACTCGCCGCTCAGCGAAAGGTCTCGAACATCAGCGATGGGCGGCAGCCCGTCCTGCGCGTGGACCGCGCCGCCGCTCAGAAGGAACACTGACGGTAGCGCAACCGCCAGGACCGCCAACAGAGCCGGTAGTCGCAGCCTGCTGAACATCAGCAACACCCCCCGGCCACGGTTTCCCCGGGGAGATCCATTTCGGGGGGGGGGGGTAAGGCTGCGCATCAAGGCCGCAATCATTGACACCATGTCTCAATCACCTCCGGGAAAAAGCTGTCCGCGTTTAGGGGATAGGGCTGCGTATCAACGCCGCAGCTGTTGACACCCTGTCTCAGGAACCCCCAGGAGCCTGTCTCCTGTGGGCCTGAACGGGTGGTAGGACATTATCCCGCAAGGTTTCGCCGTTTGTCAGTAAATTATCCGTGAAGTTGTCTGTGACACTTCTGTGACAGCGCGCCCCTCCTGGATTCCTGCCTTCGCAGGAATGGTCGGCGGAGGTGTTTGTGTAGCCGCCCGCTCACCCTCGTATCACGTGCGTGGCGGGCTCTGAGCCTGTGGAAGGGTGAGAGGGTACACGCGCGCCGCTCACTCCTGGATTTCTGACTGCGGAGACCTTTGAACAATCCTAAATCCCTTCCCCCGCTTGCGGGGGAAGGTCAGAGCCTGCCCCGTACTTGATACGGGGATGGGGGCAAAAAGAGGCGTGTCCCCGCACGGCTCACCCCCCTCTCAATCTTCCCCCTTGAAGGGGGAAGAGGCTTTGCAAAGGTCTGCGTAGGCAGGAATCCAGGAGGGGTGTGGGGTGGGTTGGTGTTGCCAACGCTGGCCTTAATGCCGCCCCTTCCCGCTCATGGTGAGCCTGTCGAACCAGAGCGGTGATTCAACAGCCTTGAGGCACCCGCTCACACCCTTCGACAGGCTCAGAGCCTGCCCCGTACTTGATACGGGGGTGAGCGGTAAACACCCCCGCCGACCATTCCTGCGTAGGCAGGAATCCAGGAGGGGCGGGGCGTGGACCCCCTGCGCGGGAATGAGGGAGAAAGGCACAGCCTCCCGGAGCAGTTGAGAATATCAACACGAGCAGGGAACGCCCAGGTCGGCTAAAGACTTGTTCCATTACTTTAAGCGTCCTATCCTTTATGTATGGGTACCAGCAGATGATAGCAAGAGTAGCAAGCGCAATAGTTGGTGTGCCGCTGGTGCTGGCGGCCGTCTGGTTCGGGCCTCCCTGGCTCACGCTGTTGGCCGCGGCCGCGGCGGCCCTGGGCGCGCTGGAGTTCTACCGCCTGGCGGAGGGGCGAGAGGCGCGGCCCGCGGCCGCGCTGGGCGTCATGTGGACGCTGCTCTTCATTGTCGCCGGGCACCAGGGCGGCGGGCTGACGCCTCTTGTGCTGCTCGGCGGCGGAGCGGCCGCCTTTGCCTGGCACCAGGCAGTCCGCCTCCGGCCCCTGGCCGCGCTGACGGCAAGCGGCGAGGGGCCGCGTGACTTCCGTGACGCCGTGAGCGACTTCGCCTACACCGCCGCGGGCGCGCTGTACCTGGGGTGGCCCCTCTCCCTGGCGCTGGTGCTCTGGGAGGACTACCAGGGCCCTGAGTGGGTGCTGGTGGTCATCCTGGGCGCGTTCGCGACGGATACGGGGGCCTTCTTCACGGGCAGGGCGATTGGCAGGCGGCCCCTGGCTCCCGCCATCAGCCCGGGCAAGACCCAGGAGGGAGCCGTCGGCGGCTTCCTGGCGGGCGTAGCGGCTGTGGTTGGCCTTGCGCTGCTGCTTGACCTGCCCCTGTCGATTCAGCAGGCCATTGTGCTTGGGGCGTTGGTTGCCGTGGCGGGACAGGTCGGCGACCTGGTGGAGTCCAAGATCAAGCGGTCGGCCGGGGCCAAGGACGCGGGCGGGCTGATACCCGGTCACGGCGGAATGCTGGACAGGCTGGACAGCGTTGTTTTCGTTATAGTCGTGGTATATGCTTTTTACGTAGCAGTCTCCATTTAGGCGGGCAGAGTGAAACGGCTGGCGATACTGGGCTCCACAGGCTCCATAGGGCGGCAGACCCTGGACATAGCGCGCGCCTTTCCGGGGGAGTTCTCCGTGGTGGCGCTGTCCGCCGGGAGCAACCTGGACCTGCTGGCGGAGCAGGCCGCGGAGTTTCGACCCGATGTGGTCTCCAGCGAGCAGCCCGCGTCTGCCCTGGCCTCCAGGCTTCCCGCCGGGTGTCGGGTGGCCTCTCACGAAGAAGTCGCGGCCCACCCCGATGCCGACGTGGTAATGGCAGCGAGCGTGGGGATGGCGGGGCTGTCGCCGCTACTGGCCGCGATCCGGGCGCGCAAGACGGTGGCCCTGGCCAACAAGGAGCCGGTGGTCATGGCGGGGCACATTGTCATGGGCGAGGCCGCTCGCTGCGGGGTGGACATCCTGCCCGTGGACAGCGAGCCCAGCGCCATCTGGCAGTGCCTGCGCGGGGAGCAGAAAGACCTCTCCCGGGTCGTGATAACGGCCTCCGGCGGGGCCTTCAGGAACCGGCCCGTGGAGGAGCTGGCAGGCGTGACGCCTGAAGAGGCCCTGAAGCACCCGACCTGGAGCATGGGCCGCAAGATAACCATCGACTCCGCCACTCTGATGAACAAGGGCTTTGAGGTGATAGAGGCGCGCTGGCTCTTTGACCTGCCCTGGGAGCAGATAGACGTGGTGGTGCATCACCAGAGCATCATCCACGCGATGGTGGAGTTCGCCGACGGCTCCGTGAAGGCGCAGCTCAGCCCCCCGGACATGCGACTGCCCATCCAGTGCGCCCTCTTCCATCCGCAGCGAGTGGAGAACGGCGCTCTGCCCCGCTTCAACCCGGTGGAGACGGGCACCCTCACCTTTGAGGCCCTGGACACGGAGAGGTATCCCTGTTTCCGGCTGGCGCTGGAGGCCGGGAAGAGGGGAGCCACGTACCCGGCGGTGGTCAGCGCCGCAGACGAGGTTGCCGTGGAGCTTTTTCTGGACCGCCGCATCGGGTTCACCAGCATCCCGGACCTGGTTGAGGACGTCCTCTCCAGGCATGTGCCCGTGTCCGCCCCCGGCCTGGAGGATATTCTGGAAGCGGACGGCTGGGCCAGGGAAGCGGCCCGCGCCTGGGCGGGATAGGTCGATATGCTGGGCGGTCTCATCGTAGTCATCGGCTTCTTCGTGATACTGATGATCCACGAGGGCGGCCACCTGGTCGCGGCCAAGGCCTTTGGGATGAAGGCCACCCGCTACTTCCTGGGCTTTGGGCCCACGCTGTGGTCCTTCCAGAAAGGCGAGACGGAGTACGGCGTCAAGGCCATCCCCGCCGGCGGCTTTGTGTCCATAATTGGCATGAACCCCCTTGAGTACGTGACCCCGGAGGAGGAGCACCGCACCTACAGGGGCAGGCCATTCTATCAGAAGTCGGTGGTGGTGATGGCCGGCGTGGCCACCCACTTTGTGCTGGCCTTCATCCTGCTGTGGACCGCCAACGTGCTGATTGGTCGTCCTGATCCGGATCGACCTCAGCTTGAGATTGCCAGGGTCGTGGCTGAGACCGACGACGGCTCGCCCACGGCGGCGATGGAGGCCGGGCTGATGGCCGGTGACAGGCTGCTTGCTATAGACGGCCAACCCATCGAACGCTGGAGCGATCTTACTGACGTACTTAGGTCAAGCCCCAACCGCTTTGTGCGGATGGAGGTTGAGCGGAACGGGGAGCGTCTGACCCTGAGCGGCACGCTGACGTCCCGCGTAGACCCCGACACCGGCCAGGAGATGGGCTTCCTTGGCGTGTCCCCCGTCGTCGGCAGGACGCGGGACAACCCCATCTCGGGAATTGGCTCAGCCGTTGGCAGGGTCGGCTTCTTCACCGCGCAGAGCGTACGCGGGATATGGGAGCTTGTGTCCAACTTCGGCAGCTTCTTCAGCGCCGTCTTCAGCAACAACGATGAGGCCATTGACGAGGTGCGCCCTGTGAGCGTGATAGGCGTGACCCAGTTCGGGGCGGCCAGCCAGAGGGCCGGCCTCAACTACACCCTTGAGCTTATAGCCTACGTCAGCGTGTTCGTAGGGGTGCTGAACGCCGTGCCAATGTACCCCTTTGACGGCGGGCACTTCGCGGTTGCCATCTACCAGAAGGTCACGGGCAGGCAGCCGGACATCCGCAAGCTGGCGCCCATCGGCGCGCTGGTGTTCTTCTTCATAGTCATGGTCGGTGTCCTGGGCGTCTACTTTGATATAGTCCACCCCCTGGACTTTGGCTGATCCAGCGCTAAATTGACCCTCGCGCCTCCATAGGGTAGACTACCCTTGAGCCGCGGCAGGCGCAAGGGCGGGCCGCGAGCAATCGAAAATCGACAAGGAGGATTGAAATGGCCGAGCTTGAGACGGTCCCCTATCTGCTTTACGAAAAAGAGGACAACGGTATCCTCTGGATCAAGTTCAACAGGCCGGAGAGGCTGAACGCCGTCATCGGCGGTTCCGACAGGAACGGCACTCTGACCAAGGTTGTCGAGTACATGAAGGCCGGAGACGACGACCCGGACGTGCGGGTCATTGTGCTCACGGGCGAAGGGCGTGCCTTCTGCGCGGGCGTGGACGTCCGCGGCCTTGAGGACTTCGACAGCGGCGGCCCCTTCCTGGGCCAGGCGCGCTCGGAGGGGCCGGACGCCACTCGCCAGGGCTTCTACTACGCCACCACCAAGACAATCAAGGACATCTCCTACATCAGGAAGCCCACCATCGCCATGGTCAACGGCGCCGCGGCCGGCTTCGGCATGGACATGGCTCTGCAGTGCGACATTCGCTACGGCTGTGAGAACACTCGCTTCATCACCTACCAGCAGGTGGGCCAGATTATTGAGAACGGCGGCTGCTACTACCTGCCCAAGCTGGCGGGTCTGGGGCGCGCCCTGGAGTTCGCCTTCACCGGCTTCCTGGACGCAGAGACCGCCCACGAGTGGGGTATCATCAACAGGCTCTTCCCCTCCGAGAACCTGGAGGAGGAGACCCGCGCCCTGTGCCAGCGAATCATCAACAGCCCGCCGCTGACCCAGTGGATCAACAAGCGCGTTATCAGAGCGGCCATTGACAGCAACCTGGAGACCACCGCAGTCCTGACCTCCAACGCAGCCGTCATCTTGGGCATGTCCGAGGACTCCAAGGAGGCCCGACAGGCGCTGACCGAGAGGCGGACGCCGGTGTTCCAGGGCCGGTAGGTCGGAATTTAAGGGACCTCCGAACAAATACAGCTCTACTCCACTGCCTCGTCATTCCTGCGTAAGCAGGAATCTAAGAGCGAGGGGTAGAGGTTCCTGCCCCCGCATCAAGTGCGGGGCAAGCTTCGCAGGAACGACGGTTGTTCAGAGATTTCTTCGAAAGAGTCCAGAGGGGAGGCGAGTTCCAATGAGACCTCGTAGAGTTTCCAAAGCCATTCAGGTGGGCGATGTCACCGTGGGAGGCAGCGCGCCCATAACCGTCCAGTCCATGACCAAGACGGACACCCGTGACGTTGAGGCCACGGTCCGCCAGATAAAGGAGCTGGAGGAGGTTGGGTGCGACATCATCCGGCCCGCCGTTCCTGACATGGAGGCGGCTCACGCCCTGCGGGAGATAGTGAAGCAGGTCAAGATTCCGGTCATCGCCGATATTCACTTCCACTACCAGCTCGCTCTGGAGTCCATTGCGGCGGGTGTGGATGGACTTCGCCTTAATCCCGGGAACATCCGGGACAGGGAGAAGGTGGAGATGGTGGTGCGCGCCGCCAAGGAGAGGCAGATTCCCATACGCATTGGGGTCAACTTTGGAAGCCTCCCCCCTGTGGGACAGATAGGCAAGTTCCGCGGGCTGCACAGGCACGCGGACGGCGTGAACAAGCTGGCCAAGGCGGGAGAGGCCGACGAGGGCGAGTTCTCAGTCGTTGATCACATGGTGGCCACGGCCCTGTGGGAGATAAGCATCCTTGAGGACCTGGACTTCGACCTCATCAAGATATCGCTCAAGGCCTTTGACGTGCCGACGACGGTGGAGGCGTACCGCAAGCTGGCCTACATGGTGCCGTACCCCCTGCACCTGGGCATCACGGAGGCGGGCACCGCTATGGCAGGTTCGATTCGCAGTTCCGTGGGCCTGGGCTACCTGCTGTACGAGGGCATCGGCGACACGATTCGGGTGTCTCTCAGCGCGGACTCCAAGGAGGAGGTGGCGGCCGGGTACGAGATCCTGAAGTCGCTGAACATGCGCGAGAAGGGCACGACCCTGGTCGCCTGCCCCTCATGCGGCCGCGCAGACGTGGACGTCATCAAGCTGGCAAACACCGTTGACGACCTGCTGAAGGCGAAGAACTACAACGTGAAGGTGGCGGTGATGGGCTGCGAGGTGAACGGCCCCGGCGAGGCCAAGGACGCCGACGTGGGCATAGCCGCGGGCGTGGGGCGCGCCATCATCTTCCGCAAGGGGCAGAAGTCCCGCATAGTGGAGGAGTCGGAGATGCTCTCCGCGCTGATGGAGGAGGTGGAGATGGTGGCCGCGGGCCAGGAGGCGTAGCACTCCCCTCATTCCTGGGCAGGCATTTTGTCCCTTCCCCCGCCTGGCGGGGGAAGGTCAGGATGGGGGCAAATCCGTGATTATCCTACATCACTGACTCGTTCACCCCCATCTCAATCTTCCCCCTCAAGGGGGAAGAGGCTTTTGGAAGGCCGAGGCAGCGGCGCTCACCAGGGGCCTTATTCCGTAATCAGGACAGCACCGTCAACGGCCCCATGCCCGTATCCGCGGAGGGGTCAAGCTGGGCGGCCAGGGCGTCAGGCTCCGTGACCGGCAGCTGGCAGGCGTAGTTCTGGCAGACGTAGGCGGTGGGCATCCCGGCCAGCATCTCCTTGTCCTCCATCAGGGGCAGGTCCTGCTCAAAGCCGTCGGCGTTCGGGTCAAGGCCCATGACGACCTTGTTGGGCAGGTAGCGGTCGTGCACAGTGTCCAGCAGCGCCCTTGTAGCCGCGTCCTCCACAGGCCCCACGATGGCTATCTCCCTGGGCGACGCCAGGTAGAAGTCCAGAGCGCCCAGCCAGTGGCCGAAGCCCTCCGGCACGCGGGCCATGTACTCCCTCACAGACCTCAGCGATGAGGTGGCCTTGCGCCCGAAGTCCGGTTCATCCATGAAGATGTTGAGCCGCAGGAGCACGTCCGCAGCAACGGAGCTTCCGCAGGGTATGGCGTTGTCGCTGAAGTCCCGGGGGCGGACTATCAGCGTCTCGTGGTCTGTGCCGGTGTCGTAGAACAAGCCCTCTCCCTCATCCCAGAACAGGTCAATCATCTGCCGGGCCAGGGCGTCGGCCTCCCGCAGCCAGCGGGAGTCAAAGGTGGTCTCGTACAGAGCGATGAGGCCGTCAATCAGGTGGGCGTAGTCCTCAAGGTACGCCTTCAGCCTGGCTTCGCCGTCCTTGCAGGTGCGGAGCAGCCTGTCGCCTTCCCGCATGTTGGTCAGGATGAAGTCGGCGTTGGCGACAGCCGCCCGCAGGTAGTCCTTCCGGCCCAGGACAGCCGCGCCAAGGGCAAAGCCGTGCAGCATCAGGCCGTTCCAGGACGTGAGCACCTTGTCGTCCGTTGCGGGTGGGATGCGCCCGCCGCGGGCCTCCAGCAGACGGCCCTTGCCCCGCTCCAGGACCTCAGCCAGATCCTCTTCCGATATGCCCTGCTCCCGGGCAACGTCTGCCGCGCTCCTTGGCGTGTGCAGAATGTTGCTTCCCTCAAAGTTGCCCTCGTAAGTCATGCCATAGTAGCTTTGCAGGATGGCGGCGTCCTGTGCTCCCAGCACCCTTTCCAACTCATGGGGCGTCCAGACAAAGAACTTGCCCTCCACTCCCTCGCTGTCGGCGTCCTGGGAGGAGTAGAAGCCGCCGTCGGTGTGGGTCATTTCCCGCAGCACGTAGTCCAGGGTCTGCTCGGCTATGTCCTTGTAGAAGGGGTTGCCCGTGGCCTGGTAAGCGTGGAGGTACAGGCGGGCAAGAAGGGCGTTGTCGTACAGCATCTTCTCGAAGTGTGGCACAAGCCAGTAGGGGTCGGTGGAGTAGCGATGGAACCCGCCTCCAAGCTGGTCGTAGATGCCGCCCCGGGCCATGTGGCCCAGCGTCTCCTCCACCATGCTCAGCGCCTGGGGCTGCCCTGTGAGGAGGTGGTATCGCAGCAGGAACTCCAGCACCATTGGCTGGGGGAACTTGGGCGCAGTGCCGAATCCTCCGTACTCCGCGTCGAATTTCTCCCTCAGGCTGCTGTAGGCGGAGGATAGCACGTTGCGGGTCAGGGGCTCCATGCCCTGGGCCGTCCCCGCCGGCCGCTGCATGGCGGCGGTAATCTGCTCCGCCGAGCGCGCGATGTCTGAGCGTTTGTCTCTGTAGGCCTCGGCAAGGGCCATGAGAACGCGGGGAAAGCCGGGCATCCCGTGGCGGTCCTCCGGCGGGAAGTAGGTGCCTCCGTAGAAGGGTTCGCCGGCGGGCGTCAGGAACATCGACATCGGCCACCCGCCCCGGCCGGTCATGGCCTGCACCGCGCCCATGTAGATGGAGTCCAGGTCGGGTCGCTCCTCCCTGTCCACCTTGATGTTGACGAAGTGCTCGTTCATGATGAGGGCGATCTGGTCGTTCTCGAAGGACTCCCGTTCCATGACGTGACACCAGTGACAGGCCGAGTAGCCGATGCTGAGGAAGATGGGCTTGTCCTCCTCGCGGGCCTTCTGCAGGGCCTCCTCTCCCCAGGGGTACCAGTCCACGGGGTTGTTGGCGTGCTGCACAAGGTAGGGGCTGGTCTCGTTGATGAGTCTGTTGGGCATGTGCTTGCTCCAAGGATGATGGGTGCATTATAGGGGGTTCACGGGGGTTAGGCTACCGATGGGGTAGCGAAGAGGGGTGGCGAAGACCCGGCTCCGCTCATCCTGAGCTTGTCGAAGGATATGAGCGGAGCCAGATATGCCCAGAGGCTACCCGCTCGAATGGTTCGACAAGCTCACCACGAGCGGGCTTACCCAGCCCCGTACCTGCGCTTGTAGGTCCTCAGGGCTTCCGGGTAGTATGCCTTCCTCTCCGCCCTGATCGCGTCCGCCCCCTCTTCCAGCGCCTCCGCTTCAATGTACTCCGCCGCGGCCTCAATGGGGGCGTACAGCCGCTGGGCGCGCAGGCACATCTCGAAACGCTGGATGAATCCGGCGTCCGGCCGGCGTTGCAACAGGTCTTCGAGGGATGCGCTGGGGTCCAGCTCCATTATGGGCTCCAGGAGGACGGCAAACTCCAGGGCGGGGTCTCCCAGGGCCAGGTCGTCCCAGTCGATAATGCGCAATCGGCCGTCGTCCGCCACAAGGATGTTGCCACGCCACAGGTCGCCGTGGACCGCCGACGCCGCACTTGCCGAGAACGCCTCCATGCCGGCAACGGCGCGCTCGATTGCGAGGCTCTCCTCCCGCATCCATTGAAGCGCTTCACCTGACACGAACTCGGGGCGCTGCGCCTCCACCATTGTCAGGTCCCTTCGGATCCTCCGCCTCCACACTCCATTGAAATAGTCCCCACAGGCGCCAGCCGGGGATAATGGCCGGAGCTCCTTCTGAAGCTCTTCATCTTCGTGCAGCCGGTGGACAAGGCCAATCACATCGGGAGCCAGGTCGGGCCGCGTGCCAACGTCCCAGACATGTCCGTGAACGTGCTCACACAGGAGGCCGCTGAAATCCGTCCCCGGCACGTCTATCCAGTCCATGACTCGGGGCGCGCGGTGATTCCTGTCAAGTATCTGGCTCAGGCTGTGCCACTTGCGCAGCTTGGCCAGATGGTCCGGTGCGTCCGCCAGCTTCAGGTGGAAGGCGGCGCCTTCGGAGATGGTGAAGTGGCGCCTGTGAAGGCTGCCGCCGTAGTACCTGTACTCGACGGCCACGTCCTTGCCCTGCAGCCCGTAGCGCGGCGCGAGGTTCTGGAAGTGGGCCTTGACCAGTAGGGCGAGCTGCTGAGGGTTCATGCTGTTTCCAAAGTAGCGCCATATCGATTAGGCGTGGTCGATTTCGCCTGTAATCGAACGCTTTACAAGTCGTTTTTCCTTGACCGACAAGGGGTTGTATTATACAATCCTCTTTACGCGATAAGAATGGGGGAGCTATGGTAGTTATTGGCCTGGCAGGAGGGATTGGCACGGGGAAGAGTGAGGTGGCCCGTATTCTGGAGGAGCTTGGGGCGGTGGTGCTGGCGGCTGACCAGATGGGCCACGCAGTTTATCTTCCGGGCACGGACGGATTTCGCGAGGTGGTGGAGGCCTTCGGCGAGGACGTGGTGGGCGAAAACGGAGAGATAGACCGGCGCGCCCTGGGCGGCAAGGTGTTCGGCAATCCGGAGGCTCTGGAGAAGCTGAACGGCATTGCATGGCCCAAGATAAAGCAGATGCTGGCGGACGGCATCAAGGAGAACCAGGAGGCCGGCGCTCAGGTGGTTGTTATGGACGCCGCCATCATGATAGAGGCCGGTTGGACCGACCTTAGCGACGAGGTCTGGGTGACTTCCGCGCCTGTGGAGCAGGTCATCCAGAGGGTGCAGGCCCGGAACAATCTGCCTGAAGAGCAGATCCGCTCCCGCATAGATTCCCAGATGTCCACCGAGGAGCGTGTGAAGCACGCCCACGCCGTCGTGGAGAACGACGGGGACATCGAGGACCTTACAAACAAAGTGAAAGAGCTGTGGCAAAATCGACTGGTCAGTAAAGGCCTGGTTGGGGGGTAAAATGGCTGTACAAGAGAACTACACGTCCTATCTGGTAGAGGAATACGTCATAAGGGAAGAGCCCTTTTACATCCCGGTGTCCGACGAGATAGAGCTCTTTGAGGTGGCGTACCGCCAGAACCTCCCGGTGCTGCTGAAGGGCCCCACCGGGACGGGCAAAACCCGCTTTGTGGAGTACATGTCGTACCGACTGGGGCGGCCTCTGACCAAGGTGACCCCCAAGAAGGAGGGCGATGACGAGCAGCAGGGCATACCCCTGATGACCATCGCCTGCCACGAGGACCTCACAGCCAGCGACCTGGTGGGCCGCTACCTCCTGGAGGGGGACGAGACGCGATGGGTCGACGGGCCGCTGGCCCGCGCGGTGAAGGCCGGAGCCATCTGCTACCTGGACGAGATAGTTGAGGCCCGGAAGGACACCACGGTGCTCATCCACCCGCTGACCGACCACCGCAGGATTCTCCCGATAGACAAGCGCGGCGAGGTGCTTGAGGCCCACGACGGCTTCCAGCTGGTTGTGTCCTACAACCCCGGCTACCAGAGCGCGCTCAAGGACCTGAAGCACAGCACGCGGCAGAGGTTCATGGCCCTGGAGCTCACCCATCCTCCGGCCGACCTTGAGGCCAAGATAGTCCAGCACGAGAGCGGGGTTTCGGAGGAGATGTCCGTGGCCCTTGCCAAGCTGGGCGAGAAGGCGCGCAACCTGAAGGACCACGGCCTGCAGGAGGGCGTGGGCACCAGGCTGCTTATATACGCCGGGAAGCTGATAGCCATGGGCATCGCCCCCCGGCGGGCGTGCCAGGTCGCCGTAACCTGGGCGCTCACGGACGACCAGCAGGTGCAGCGCAGCGTGGATGAGGTGGTCTACTCCATCTTCGAGTAGACGGGTCCAACCCAAAGCCGTCAGGCCAGGAGATCGTTATCAACAAGCTAGAACTGGCTATAGATTCCATTAAGGAGTCACTGAGCCAAGCCGGCACAGCCTACTATGCCGACGATCATGGCTTGACCTCCGCGGGCGTGATGGTGCTGCTCTACCCGAAGCAGGGGGAGCTTAACGTTCTGCTGAACAAGCGCACCAACCGCGTGGAGCACCACAAGGGGGAGATCTCCTTCCCCGGCGGCGCCCGCGACCCGGAGGACGCCACCATTCTGGACACGGCCCTCCGGGAGACGGAAGAGGAGATGGGTATCAAGCGGGAGGACGTGGAGGTGATCCGGCAGCTTGACCAGGTGTCGACCAGGAGCGGTTTTGCCATAACGCCCTTTGTCGGCGCCATACCGCCGTCCTACCCCTTCGCCTCCAGCAACATCGAGGTGGCGGAGATTCTGGAGGTCCCGCTGTCGGGGCTTCTGGACCCGGCCAACCTGCGGGAGAACGTGAGCGTTAGAGACCGCGGCATGAGCATAGAGTACGCTTATTCCTATGGAGAGCACCTTGTATGGGGCGCCACGGCCAGGATTTTGACCCAGTTTCTGGGGCTTGTAGCCCCAGGTTTGCGGTAGGTGAACTGTGACTTTTCCAACGTACGAAGAGGACATCCAGACATTTCCCAGCGAGCTGGTATCGGCCTTCCGAGAGGCCAGGGAGGCTGTAGCAGCCACCCTGACCAGCGAGGAGGAGTTCAGGTCCTGGGCCGACTCCGGGCTTGCCATAGCCAGGCGCGCTGGGCGCTCTTGGGAGGCGGCCAGGGAGTACTTCAGGGTAAGCCCGGACATGGTTCGCGCCCTGCCCTTCAACCACTTCCAGCAGTGGGTCTACTGGGGCGGCGCGCTGTCGGAGGAGTCCCCGGTCATCGCCGGGACCTACTTCAGGGTGGGCCCGGAGGTGGCGAAGTCCCTCAAGCCCTGGGACGTGCCTGAGTGGGCGCAGATAGGCAGGAAGCTGTACGGCGGCGGAAGGCGGTCGGCGGCGCTGTGCGCCAAATTCTTCGAGTCCAGCGGCGACCTGCTCAGCGTGCTCTCCTTCAGCGAGTTCCAGCACCTGGTGCTCTTGGTGGAGTCCGTTGCGGAGAAGTCCGCAGACGAGGCGATAAACTTCCTCAGCCTGTCCAGAGACGTTCTGCCCTCACTGAGGGAGGACACAAGGGCCTGCCTGTCCCTCATCTCCACCCTGGTCAAGGGCGACTGGCAGCAGGCCAGCGGATCCCTCCAGGTGGTGCAGGGCGCCCTCGCCAGAATAGAGAGGGTGGAGCGCGCCCGGTTCCTCGCCCTGGCGGGAGAAGTGGCCGAGGGAAGCGAGATAGACATACCCGTGTTCCTGCAAGAAGGGTCGGTGGCCCTGGGCCGGATTGAGGGGTATGTACACGTACACGTACTGAACCTGGCGGAGGCCCTGGCCAAGGTGGACCCAAGGGTTGTGCCGGACTTCATCAAGGGCGTTCCCCACATCCTCCAGCACGTCAGCGTCAACCAGCTTGAGGCGTGGTACGACTCAGGGGTGAGCATCCTGATGGAGAACTCCGAAGGCGGCGCGGCCTTCTTCAGGGGAGAGTCCGCCCGCTCTGAGGAGATACTGGAGAAGCTCTCTATGGGCGTGGAGCTGAGCCGCGTCAAAGAGGTCATTAGAATGTACTGCCGCGCCCTTTCGGCTGTGGACGTGGAGATAGCCGTCGCCAGCAGCGAGGAGTCGGCTCAGAACCGCGGCTGGGTGGCGCTGGAGAAGATGATGGCGGAGGGCGCCACCATATATCTGCCCAACGTATCCGAGCGGTTTGGCAACAAGGACGAGAACTTTGACTGGTACAAGGTGGTGGCTACGCACCAGGTCTCCCACCTGGAGTTCGAGAGCTTTGAGTTCTCATTCGACAGGCCGGCCGCGGTGTTCTCAGACCAGAAGTCCAGGCTGCTTGAGGATGCGGGCGGCGAAGCAGTGTCCTGGGCAGGCGACGGCGACGGCGACCTTCAGGCCCTGGAGTTGCCCGACCTGCATCGTTTCTTCTCTCTGTTCGAGGACGGCATCCTGGCAAGGGACATCTTCACCGCCGTGGAGGCCTGCCGCGTTGACCATCGCGTCCTGAACGAGTACAAGGGCATACGCCGCGCCTACAGGAAGGTGCAGGACCAGGCGCTCTCGGAACGCCCCGCCGTGGAAGAGCTAAGGGCGCGGGAGTCCCTGGTGGAGCTCCTGATCAGGTTCAGCCTCCTGCAGGTGGAAGACCTCTCCGTCCCGGAGCGGTACTCGGAGTGGGCCAAGGTGCTGTGGGACATCGTGCAGCCCCTGTCGCAGCCACGCACCTCTGTGGAGGACAGCGCGGAGGCCACCATTCGACTCTACGACCTCATCTCCCAGATACCCAACGAGGAGATAGCCGAAGGCGACTGGGACGTCCTTGACACCAACGACTTCCAGGACGACCAGTCCGAGTCGGACTCCGAGTGGGGCGACGACAAGATGGACGAGATCATGAAGAGGCTCATGGATCTGCAGCCCCCGGACCCGGACGCGGAGGGCCAGTCGTACCAGTCGCCTCCGTCTGTGGACTACCGGGGAGACTTCAAACCGGAGCTGATGCAGCTCATTTCGCTGATAAGGGACGCCCAGAACGAGCGAGGCGCCAAGGGCGAGTCCATGACCCCGGAGGAGATGGAGCAGCTGCTGGCGGACCTCCAGAACCAGTCCGTACTGGCTGAGACGGGAGACATTCAGGAGGGCGGCATGTTCGCCCCCGACACCGTGGTGGAGATTGGCTCCAAGGGCTCTCCAGAGGGCGCGGTGAAGCAGATCAACTTCCCCTACGACCCGGTCTTTGACGAGGAGGAGCGCGGCGGGCCCCTAGAGGTCAAGGAGCCGCAGTCCTTCCTCTACGACGAGTGGGACTACCGTATGTCGGACTACCGCCCGCGCTGGTGCCTGCTCAGGGAGAAGGAGATGGCGGAGGGGGATGGGACGTTCTTCAACACCACCCTTGAGGGCTACTCACTGCTGGCCTCCCAGATAAAGCGCCAGTTTGAGATGGTGGTGCCCCAGGGCTTCCGCAAGATAAAGCGGCAGCAGGACGGAGATGAGTTCGAGCTTGACGCCGTCATAGAGGCGATGGTGGACAAGAAGTCCGGTACCTCTCCTTCCGAGAAGGTGTACACGCGGCGCAACAAGGTGATGCGCGACGTGGCCGTGGCCTTCCTCCTGGACATGAGCGCCTCCACCGCCGAGGCCATAGACGAGTCCCGGCGCCTGGCGGACGAGTGGGACGCCCCGGACGATCCCCTGGAGTACATGTTCTGGCTGCGCAGCCGCCGCGGTGAAGGGGTGCGTCGCAGCTACAAGCGCATTGTGGACCTGGAGAAGGAGAGCGTTGTTCTCCTCATCCACGCCCTGGAGACCATCGGGGACACGTACGGCATCTACGGCTTCTCAGGCTACGGCCGCGAGAACGTGGACTTCTTCGTCATCAAGGACATCAACGAGGCGTTGTCGGAGAGGGTCAAGCGGAGAATCGACAAGGTTTCGCCCCTGCAGGCCACCCGCATGGGGCCGGCAATTCGCCACACCACCACCAAGCTGGAGAAGCAGGAGGCGCGCACGAAGTTCTTCTTCCTCATCAGCGACGGAAGGCCCCAGGACCGGGGCTACAGCAGAGAGGGCGTGGAGAAGGAGTACGCAATCCACGACACCCGGCTGGCCCTGACGGAGGCCCGCCAGAAGGGCATCATCCCCTTCTGCCTTACGGTGGACAAGGAGGGCCATGACTACCTGCGGGCGATGTGCCAGGACATGGGCTACGAGGTGCTGGCGGACATTCACGCTCTGCCCAAGCGCCTACCCACACTGTACCGCAGCCTGACTATATAGACGCGCGGCCTTAACCGTCCATTCCTGCGGAAGCAGGAATCCAGGCGGGGTGGGGGTTTCTTACCTCTGCCAGGGGCTGGGTTCCCGTCTTCAGAGACCCTTGCATAACTTAAGGTATTATTTCGCCAGAAGCGCGACGCTGTCATTCTGAACGGAGCGCAGCGGAGTGAAGAATCCAAAGCCTCTGTGCGCAAAGCTGCGATGTCCGTAGGCAAAGACCTTGGATTCTTCGCTACGCTCAGAATGACATTGATACGGGGCGTGGTCACAAGTTACGCAAGGGTATCTCTTCACGGGAACGACGATGAGTGGGTGCGTGGCTACAGGCCGATGGTCTACTCGCTGCCCTTGCGTATCAGGTTCCACAGCTCCATGAGCGCCTGGACCGCCGCCCTCTGTTTGACCAGCGGCCTCTGAGGCGGGTAGCGGCGGCTGTGGGACAGAACACCGTCTTTTGACGCCAGGCCGATGTGCACCGTGCCCACAGGCTGGCCCTCAAGCTCGTCCGGGCCGGCCACGCCGGTGATGCCTATTCCCAGGTCAGCCCCCAGCCGCTCCCTGCAGGCCCGGGCCATGTCCTCCGCCACCTGCGGGCTGACTGCGCCGTGCTCTTGTATCAGGGCGGGGTCTACGCCCCAGGCAGCCTTGACCTCGTTGGTGTAGGACACGATGCCGCCGCGGAAGTAAGCTGAGCTGCCCGGAACCTGGGTGATGGTGTGGGCCAGGAATCCCCCTGTGCAGGACTCCATAGTTGCAAGCGTAAGGCCCCGGCTCCGCAGCTCCTCCCCAACCTGCTCCTCCATAACCTGGTCATCGATGCCCCAGATGTTGTCACCCAAGCGGATTCTAAGCTCCTGTTCAACGGGCTGAATCAGCCTCTCTGCTTCCTCGTCGCTGTGCGCCCTGACCCGAATCCGGATCTGGACGCCCTGCCACTGGGCGTACATGCCAAGCTCGGCGTCCGGGAGATGGAACATAGGGGCTATCATCTCGTTGATGGCCGACTCCCCCAGGCCGTAGGTCTTGAGGGAGCGCGTCTTGATGATGGGCCCCGTCGCCAGGAGCCTGAGGCGAGGCTGCACCTCCACCTCCCACATGCGCTGAAGCTCAAAGGGCGGGCCGGGCATGGACACGATAATCTTGCCGTCCTTCTCCACCCACCAGCCGGGAGCCGTGCCCATGGCGTTGTGGACTATCTGTCCGGACGGGATTATGTTGGCCTGCTTCACGTTGGCGTTGGCCATAGCCATGCCCCTCTGCCTGAACGTCTCCTCCAGGTGCGCCAGGGCGTCGGCGTCCGTGTAGAGCGTCTCTCCCATAAGCTGGGCTATGGCCTCCCGCGTGAGGTCGTCGTCCGTGGGGCCGAGGCCGCCGATGGTCAGGATGAGGTCAGAGCGCTGCTGTGCGCGGCGGAAGGCATCAACCAGAACGTCCAGGTCGTCCTTGGCGGCGCTTATGCCCTGAAGCTCAATGCCCATGGCCGGAAGCTGGGCCGCCAGGTAGGCGGAGTTGGTGTCCACCAGCTCTCCCATGAGAAGCTCGGTGCCAATGGCGATGATGTCCGCCTTCACGGCGCCTCTAGCTCCCCTGGTCGGCTGTTTCGGTGAGAGGAAGCCGGTCTGCTACGTCCTTGAGCCTGTCGTACCAGTCAGCCTCAACGACGAAGAGGTCATGGATGATCTCCTCGCGCTGCGCCTGGCCGTAGTAGCCGGAGCCGTCCTCCGTGGCGTCCCCGAATCGGAAGATGGTTGTGGATATGAACCTCACGCCGTCGGGTCGGGTCTCGGTGGTGCGAAGGAGCAGCGTCAGGGACGGCTCCGCCAGCCCGTACTCCTCAAGGTTGACCGGGCCGTATGCCCCGTGGGACTGGGTCGGCTGCTCCAGCGCCTCCAGCAGCTCATCAATCAGCTCCTGGTCAACGGGGGTCATCTCCTCGTCGTCGAGGTGCCAGCCTTCCCTGTCTTCGTTAATGCTCAGCTCCACCATCCCATCAGGCGTCTCGACTTCGATGTCCTGGAGGAGGGCTGTGTTGATGGCGTAGTACCACTCAGGGAACGGAGGCTCGTGGACCAGCCTGGTGAGGACGGTCTTCCAGCCTCCTTCAATTGTGTACAGGTGGGGGAACCCCTCAATTTGGCCGTAGAAGCCCACGTCATCCGGCGTTGGGAAGCCCATGAGGATGGTGATTGTGCGCCCGTCTCTGAGGTCAATTACGACGCTGGTAGCGAGTGATTCCAGGCCGTACTGGTCCAGGTTGGTGGGTTCCGCGTCCAGCAGGCGCCGGGTCTTGGGACCGCTCAGCAGGAGCGTAATGCCGCCCCATCGGTCCAGACCAACCGGCAGGCCGTCGGGGGAGTCCATTCGCCAGCGGTCGCCCACATCCAGGTAGAAGTTCGCCTGGTCTTCTCCATCGGTGATGGAGATGCGCGTCATGTCGTTGATGTCCACGTTGTAGAACCAGGGCGGCTCCTCCTCCGCCTCAGGCGTCTTGCCAAGCTCTACGAACAGGACCCAGCCGGCCACCATGACCAGGGCAACGACCAGGATTATCGACGTGCGTACGCTCACGGCATCAGCTCATCAGCGCCTGCGCCACCAGGCAATGCCCGCCAGCAGCACAATGCCTGTGGGCAGGAGGAACCAGCTTGAGTACCGGATGAAGTCGAACTCCCTCTGGTCGATCACTAGCTGGCGGAAGGCCACGGGCTTTGCTCTGATGGAGATCAGGTCGTACTTCTGGGCCAGCCAGCCCACCGAGTTGAGGAACAGGTCGCTGTTGCTGAGGGCGAAGTAGAACTGGTTGGAGGCGAAATCAGAGTCTCCAAAGACTATGATGGAAGTCCTCTTTATCTCCTCCCCTGCCGCAGGCTGGACGGGGGCCTCCCCAACGGGCGCAAGGGCCTCAACCACCATTGCGAGGAAGTGTGGCCCCGGAAGATCGCCCTCCAGGTTGCAGCTGGAAGAGTCCGGGTCGGTGGTGACGCAGCTGAAAATGGACGTGGACGCCAGTGGCGTCAGGGTGATGTTCAGCTCGTCCGGGTTGGGCGGCAGGCCCTGGGGCGCCCTCTCGATGATGTCCTGAATGCCCGTGGCGTGGGTGAAGAAGCTGTCGTCCAGGGGTTTGGTTATGGGGCTCTCCTGGTTGTAGTCGGCGCGGCGAATGATGGGGCTCCGCGGGTCGGTGGTCACGGAGCTGCCAACGTCCACGATGGTTCCCGCCGGCAGGTTCACGCCCCAGTTGTTGAGGATCTTGTTCAGCTGCGGGTTGACGGCGTCGTCCAGGAGGAACATGGCCCGTCCTCCGTCTCGCAGGTACGCCTCAATCTTGTCCCGCTCGTCCACCAGGAAGCTGCCGGTGGGCCCTGCGATAATCAGCACAGCGCTGTCGGACGGAATGGCCTCCACCTGCTTCAGGTTGAGCGTTCTCACGGCGTAGTTGTCGCCCAGCAGCCCGCTGCGAGCGAACCCATAGCCGCCGCTGTTCTCTTCCGAGTCGGCGGTGTTCCGCTCCCTGTGCCCGGTGGTGAAGTACACCACCTTCTGCTGCTCGCCGGTGGAGATGAGGATGGCGCTGACCAGGTCCTGCTCCGACAGCACGAACTCCTCCCCGAAGAAGAAGGGGGTCAGGAGATAGGGGTTGCGGTCCGACTCCTCCGCCTCAAAGACGATGGTTGGGTACTCGCTGATGCCGTCCTGCCGGGCCCGGGCAGGCGTCAGGTCGGGGTCGATGAACTCGTAGTTGAAGTCCCGGTTGCGGCGGTTGAACTCGTACAGGTAGTCCTCGGCCTGACGCTTGATGCGCACCTGCCGTGCGTCGTCCGGGGTGGTGTACACCCGGGCGGTCACACCCTGGTCCATCTCGTCCAGAATCTTCTCGGTCTGGGGCGCAAGGGTGAACTGGCGAGTGGCCGTGACGTCAATGCGGGAGGAGTTGGAGAAGGAGATGAAT
The DNA here is from genome assembly GCA_034422115.1 of Dehalococcoidia bacterium. Taxonomy (GTDB): domain Bacteria; phylum Chloroflexota; class Dehalococcoidia; order Lucifugimonadales; family UBA2985; genus DAOUJW01. The sequence continues at coordinate 71,014 of DAOUJW010000025.1, forward strand.
CCCAGCAGTATCAGGATGAGCATGAAGGCGGCTACCATCACTATCGTGTTGGCAGCGTAGCGTCCGCTGCGAGCGGTGAGGGCGTCCCGCACCGTGCGCAGGTGGGTCAACACCGGTATCGCCAGCATCACAAGGGCAACGCCGATGAGCACAAGGCCCGGCGTGCGCAGCTCCGGCACAGTGAGCCATACCACCAGTCCGCCAATCAGCACCACCACTCCCGCGAGGGAGAGGGTGAGTGCGGCGTCGACGAGGGTGGTTGCTATGTTCCGAGGCGTGAGGCTCGCCTTCAGCCCTGCAACAAGGCTCTCACGCGGCTCTTCGCTTTGTCGCTGCTGTCTTCTTCTGCGGTCTCCCTGCATACTATCTCCACCTCCGAGACTCCAGGGAGCGCACGGTGAGGAACAGCAGGAAGGCTGTAAAGATCAGATAGAAGACCACATGGTGGGTATCTATTACGCCTCTGGCGAAGTCCTGGAAGTGGTTTGTCAGGGAGACCTGGAGCGCCAGTTCCGAAAAGACGCCGCTGACGTACGTGGATGCCAGGTCTATCACTGAGAGTATCAGCAGGATGCCCATTGCAACCACAGCGGACAGTATCTGGTTGGCGGACAGCGACGACGCGAACAGCCCCACGGACAGGGTCGCCATCCCGAAGAGCACAAGGCCCAGGTAGCCGCTCAGGATGGGGCCGGCGTCCGGTGTCCCAAACAGGAACAGCAGGAAGACCAGGTACACAGTGGGAATGAGGATGGACACCAGGCTCGCTAGGGCGGCCAGGAACTTGCCCAAGACAATCTCGTAGTCGCGGATAGGGGCCGTCATGAGCAGCTCAAGGGTGCCCAGCTTCTGCTCCTCGGCCAGCAGCCGCATGGTGATGACCGGGGACAGCAGGGCGAATATCAGTGTGCTGGGAATCAGGTAGCCCCTGACGGTGGCCTCCGGCAGCACGCCGCTGATGCTGGTTACGAAGTAGTATGCCGCCAGGCCGGCGTAGACTGCCATGATGATGTAGGCCATTGGCGACGCAAAGTAGGTCTTGGTCTCCTTCCAGGCTATGGTCAGGGTGTTCTTCATCTAGCTTGACTCCGGGTCTGTAAGGCGCAAGAAAATCTCCTCCAGGCTCATGTGTATGGGCTGCAACCTCAGAAGCCCCCACCCATGTCCAATCACGAGGCCGGCGATCTCCTCTGCCACTTCAGCGCCGGTGTTGGACTCGATGTAGTAGCTCGCCACGTCACCCTCTCCGGTGCGAGTGACCTCCCGCACACCGGAGACGTTGCGCAGGGCCGTCATTACCTGGGCCGCCGGCCCGCGTACGTCCAGCTCAATGCGCTCGGTCCCCCTGAGACGCTCGGACAGGTTCTCCGGCGTGTCAATTGCCACCACCTGCCCTTCGTGGATGATGATAACCCTGTCGCAGACCATGCTGACCTCCGGCAGGATGTGGGTGCTGAGAATCAGGGTGTGTTCGCCGCCCAAGCCCTTGATGAGGCTGCGGGTCTCCACCACCTGGATGGGGTCAATGCCGATGGTCGGCTCGTCCATGATGAGCACGTCCGGCTCGTGGAGGATGGCCTGGGCTATGCCGACGCGCTGCCGGAAGCCTTTGGACAGCTTGCCGATGAGGGACGACCGGTAGTCGTGAAGCCGCGTGATGTCTATGACCTCTTCGATTCGCCTCTTCCGCCAGCCCTTTTCCATGCCCCGGATGTTGCCCAGGAAGTCCAGGTAGTCCTCCACAGTCATCTCTGTGTACAGGGGCACGGTCTCCGGCAGGTAGCCAATGTGCCTCCGGGCCTCCAGGGAGTTGTCCACAACGTCGAAACCGGCCACCTTTGCCGACCCGGAGGTGGGCGGCATGAAGCCGGTGAGGATGCGCATTGTGGTGGTCTTGCCGGCGGCGTTGGGACCCAGGAATCCCAGTATCTCGCCCTTGTTGACTGTGAAGCTGACGCCTTCGATGGCGGGGTAGTCGCCGTAGTACTTGGTGAGGTTGTTCACCTCAATCATTGTTGTTTCGGTTGTGCCTTGCATTGCCGCTTTCTTGGGGGCTGACTGCCCCTGCTCAAACGTATTGCAGAATTATAAGCGTTATCCACGCTTATGAGCAATACGGAAAGTCGAATTTCGCCAGGGAGAAGAGCGTACAGCCTGGATGCAAAGAAATTGTGAAGGGGCGCATGGGCTGCTCAGAACAGTTCCACGAGCGCCTCTTGCGGGCTGACGGCGCGGATGGGAGACTGCTCGTAGTCTCTGACGTTTCTGGTCACGATGTGCCTGGCTCCGCAGGCGCGGGCGGCAGCTACTTGCAACGCGTCTTCAAAGTCCGGCATAGGCAACGCGGCGGCGTAGCGAACAGCTTCGGTGTCAGTGGTTGCTACCGCTACGAAGCTGGTTAGCTCCACGATGAAATCGCGGGCGCTGACCCTGCCGCGGGACGGCGATACAAGGTAGTACAGGTTTGATACTGAGTGCCAGGCCACGTATGCGCTCTCAGAGCCGTGCTCGATTCTATCCAGAAGTTCCGAGGCCGGACCAGAGTAGGGCTGCCTGTCCATAGCGACGTCTATAAGTACGTCGGTATCCAGAAGGATCATTGGAGATATTTCTTGGCAAGCGCGTCGTAGCGTGGGTCGTCTCGCTCCGCCGGCTGGAACCGGCCGCGCCACCTTGATGCAAAGGAAGGGGTGTCCTCTCCAGCCATCTCTCTCAAAGACTGCTCAATGAGTGAAGAGAGTGACACGCCGCGGGCGCGGGCGTAGCGCTTGGCTGCCGGGAGAAGACCGGCGTCGACGGTTATGGTGAGTTTCTGCTTCATTTGGCTTGTGTCCATTCATCCGTATACTAATAATGTATATTAGTATACGTGTTCATCAATAGGTTTTCAAGATGTCCAACCTGCATCTATACAACCCGGACCAAAGGGAAATGAAAGGGGGAAGAGTGCGGCTACCCAAATTATGCAAAAGGATTCCGTATGGTCAGCCCTTGTATCTGCTGGCCGTCCTGCAGGTCCTCGGAGTAGAGCCGCATGCAGCCTGCCTCAAGCGCGGCAGCTACGATGAGGGAGTCGTAGAAGCTGAAACTGTACTGGCCCTGCAGGTTGAGGGCGCGCCGGTAGAGAGCATGAGTCGGGTTTACCTGCCATAGTGGTATCAGAACATCGTCCAGCAGGCGCCGAGCCGCTTCCGGGGGCCACCCGAGCTTGCGGGTGACAACGCTCATGGTCTCCTGGACAACCTGATGGCTTATGCAGCCAGTCCCGTTGTAATGGCCGAGATGGACTAGGTTCTCTGCTTTTCTGTGCTTGTTGGCGTCGGTCTCATCAAGCGCATATACCAGCACGTTGGTGTCGAAGAAGTCCTCAGCGCTCATTCATCTCGTCCCTGGTGAACTTACGACCACCGGTACCGTAGTTTTTGCGCAGGTATTCTATAGTCTCCATGAATGAATCCGGGCGGCGACCGCGCCCAACGTAGTCCTCAAGCCACAATCTGAACTGGGCGTTCAGCGTGGTGCGCTCTTCCGCGGCCCGCTGGCGGGCCGCCTCAATCAGACCCCCCTCTGCGCTCAGAGTTATGTTCTTCATAGCTTCACCTCTTCAACACTGTAACACGGAGATAGTGTACACTGCAATAGTGTAGCCAGATAGCGACAGCACGTGGACGGCCAGTCGCTAGTCCCCTACTGGTCTGACCCTGGCAGGTACTTTGGTGTCCTCCCAAGGGCGCTACTTCAGCAGTCCGCGTACGGGGATGAGCTTCTGGCCGTAGGGGTCTACGCCGAGGAGGACGCCTTCAAGCGTGTACGCGCCGAGCAAGGCGGTTGTCCCATCCTCGCCGAAGATGACCCAGGTGGTGGTCTCTCGCTCCGCCACCCGCGCCCTCGCCTCGGCCATGTCCAACTCAACCTGCTGCCCGCTGGCATACTCGAACGTCTCGCGCCTGGTGGGGAGGATTCCCAGTCTCCTGAGTGTGGAGCCGGGTATCACGGTGGTGGTTGCGCCCGTGTCAACGAGTGCATCCAGATCCTCGAAGTTATCTCCCCGTAGGTCTCCTATCTCCAGCTTTACGGTGAAGGTTCCCATTTCAGCCCATGAATTGGAGAATCAGGTCACTCAGATGCCGCTGCGCCGCTTAGGAAGCTCTCTGCTTTCCGGACAAACAGCTCCATCTCTTGAATATAGGCCCGCACTGTGCTATTGGAGAGCCAGCCTTCGTAAAAATTGGCGTGCAGATCGCGGGCGCGTCCAAACAGCCTCTCAAACTCCTGGTCTTCCGTCTCCTCCGCCATCCAGTGGACCACTTGGAGCAGATGGTTATGACGTCCGTGTCTCAGCCCCCGCTCCTCGGCAACGGCTTTGACCATCTGCGACGCCGCTCCCCAACCCTTTTCCGAGGCTTGGCGAAAGTCCCCCTTGGCTATCTCCTCGAATGCCTGGGCCAGGTACGTGTTGCTCTGCTCTCTGTATGTCGTATCCTGGAGCATGGCTGCCTCTCTTTAACCCTGTTTCAGCTTTCATTCACATATTAGCAGATTGTCCTGGTGGCAGTCGCCCCTACTGGTCAGACCCCGGCAGGTACTCCTTGCCGATGATCTGGTCGGCTTCAAGCTGGGCTATCTCGTCATCGGAGAGGCCCAGCAGGTTGCCCAGGACGTACTCGTTGTGCTCCCCCAGGCAGTTGGCGGGAATGCGGATGCTCACGGGCGTCTTGGAGAACTTCCAGTTCATTCCCGGATACAGATGGGTGCCGGCCTCCTTGTGGGTGACCTCCTGGAAGAAGCCGCGCTCCTTGATGTGTGGGTCTGTGTACACCTCGCCGTGGTCCAGGACCGGCCCCACGGGCACCCTGGCCGACTGCAGCAGGTTCATTATCTCGTAGTGGTCGTGCTGGACGGTCCACTGCTCCACCAGCTCATCCAAGGCGTCCTGGTTGGCGTGGCGGTCCAGGGACGTGGCGAAGCGCGGGTCTTGCGTCCAGGGCGGGTTGCCAATGGCCTGGCAGAAGCCCGTCCACTCGTCGTCGTTGGTGACGGCGATGATGACCCAGGAGTCGTCGCCCTTCGCCCGGTAGCAGCCGTGGGGCGCGGCGGACTCGTGCCTGTTGCCGCGGCTGCCCTGGACGCGGCCGTTCATCGTATAGTCCAGGTACACCTCGCCCAGGTGACCCATGTACGCCTCGCACTGGCCGAAGTCGATGAACTGGCCCTTGCCCGTGCGGTTGCGATAGAAGATGGCGGCCATGGCGGCGAAGGGAGCGGTTGAGGAGGCGACTGCGTCCGAGTGCACTGTGCCCTGCAGCGCCGAGGGGTCGTCGCCCAGGTAGCCCCGCAGGGTGGCGTGACCTGAGATGGGGTCTGCGGTGCTGCCCAGCCCCTTGTAGTGGGAGTAGGTCCCGTAGTTGCCGAAGAGGGGCATGGAGATGACTATGATATCCTCCTTGACCTCCTTCAGGTCCTCGTAGCCTAGGCCCAGACGGGCGAAGACGCCGGTGGCGTAGTTCTCAATCATCACGTCGCTGATGGCGGCCAGGCGCTTGAAGATGTCCTTGCCCTGGGGGTCGCGCAGGTTGAGGGTGATGCCCAGCTTGTTGCGATTGATGCCGTTGTAGAGAGCGGCGCGGTTCCAAGGCTGGGTGCCCGGCGTCCTGGGCACACCGTCAGGGTAGGCCCACAGCACCGGGGGTGTCCCGTCCGGCCGGATGTCCGGCGGATTCAGCTGGCCGCGGCTGCCGAATCGCTGGATGCTGTCGACCTTGATTACCTCCGCGCCAAGGTCGCCCAGCAGGGTGCAGGTGTACGGCCCGGCCCACACGTCGGTTGCGTCGAGAATTCGGATGCCCTCAAGAGGCAGCTTTGTCATGTGAGTTTCCTCCTTGCTAAGGATTGTCGTTCCTGCGGAAGCAGGAACCTCTGACCTTCAACCTTAGATTCCTGCTTTCGCAGGAATGACGGGATGGCGGAAGTGAGCTTTTCTTATGCACTAGATAACCCCGGTCTGCCGATACTTGACCAGGTCCTCTTTGGTGCGCCCCAGGCGGTCGCAGTAAATCTCCACGTTGTGCTGGCCCAGCAGGGGAGGCGGACGGCGAATGTCCCAGGGGGTCTCCCTCATCTGGAAGGGCGCGCCGCCGAACTTCACCGTGCCCGTCTCCGGGTGGGCCACGTCCACAAAGTAGCCGCGGCTGGCGAAGTGTTCGCTCTCCACCACGTCTCGTACGTCAAAGACGGGCGCGGCGAAGACGCCCTCCGCCTGGGCGGCGTCGGCGATCTGGTACTTGGTCCTGTCCAGCAGCCAGGGGAGGATGATGGCGTCCAGGTCGTCCCTGTGCACCCCGCGGTCGCCGGGCGTCAGGAAGCGCGGGTCTTCCATGAGTTCGGGCATGTCCAGGAGCCTCACCATCCGGTTCCACTGGCGAGGCTGCACGAAGTTTGCCGGGAACTGCACGAACCCGTCCTGGCAGAACTGGAAGCCAGCCGCCGGGTTGTCTCCGCGAGTGGCGACGTCCTTGGTGTACTCGGTGAAGAGCAGCCGGGCGTCCACGGCGGCCAGGAGCGTCTCCTGCATGGAGACGTCCACGTGCTGGCCGATGCCCTGAAGCATGGCGCCCATGGAAGCGCCCATCGCGGCGGTTGCGGCCTGGGTGCCGGCAAGGTACTGAGCGGCGTTGCCTCCCAGGGGATGGGGCTCCCGCTCCATCTGCCCTGTGATGCTCATCCGACTGCCCATAGCCCAGGCGGTAAGCTCGGTGAAGGCGAAGTCCTTGTAAGGCCCCGTCTGGCCGAAGGGCGTTATGGACACCATGACGAGCTTGGAGTTTATGGCCTCCAGCGTCTCGTAGGAGAGTCCCATGTCAGCCATTTTCCCGGGCGGGAAGCTCTCCACGACGGCGTCGGCGTCCTTCACAAGCTCCTTGAACAGCGCCGCGCCGGTGGCCGTCTCCAGGTTGAGGGTGACGCCCAGCTTGTTGGTGTTCAGGTGCATAAAGAGGCCGCTCCGCTCGGGGTGAGGGTCGTCATTGAGGAAGGGACCGGCGCGCCGGGACGGATCGCCCTCCGGCGGCTCTATTTTGATGACCTCGGCCCCGTAGTCGGCGAAGAGCTTGGTGCAGTAGGGGCCGGAGATGTCCCGGCTCAGGTCCAGGACCCTGATTCCCGTCAGCGCTTGGTCCGCCATAGCGCACCTCCAGACAAACTCGGCTGATTTGCGAAGGGCACCCAATGCCCCCGGAGTGGTTGTTATGATAGGAGCGCTCTGCGGGTTTGACAAGGGGATTTGAGTCAGTCAGCTAATGGATATTTGCCGAACACGGAATGCGGTTGCATACTAGCCATTGGCGACGTTTCTCGTAGACACTATGTGATGTTCGGCACAATGTTGACAAAGGAAAATCGCAGGACATATATTACCCGCAAGGCCACGCGGCCGTGCTACGCGTCTGCGTGGGAGGGGCCTCGGTCGGGCACGGGGTGGAGGCCCCTGGCGGAGGAGGAGCAATAGAAAGGGCGTGTCGGAGAAAGGAGGGCGATATGGACTGGGCATTGCCGTATACACCTGAGCAGGAAGAGTTCCGGAAGGAAGTGCGTGCCTGGCTGGCGGACAACATCCCCGAGGAGATGAAGGACCCGGTAGACGCCCGGGACTTCTCCAAGGAGCACTACCTGTTCTGGAGAGAGAAGCATCGTGAGATGGCCGCCAAGGGCTGGCTGTACCCCACCTTCCCCAAGGAGTACGGCGGGGGTGGGCTGTCGGGCGACCATGAGACCATCTTGGACGAGGAGTTCGCCAAGGCCAGGGTTGTCAGGGCCATGAACAACCAGACGGGCTTCCCCGCGCTCCTGGTGTGGACCACCGACGAGCAGAAGGAGAAGTTCCTTGCTCCCATCCTGAGGGGCGAGAAGATCATGTGGCAGAAGTACACGGAGCCGCGCTCAGGCGCCGACCTGGCCAGCTACACCAGCAAAGCCGTACGCGACGGCGACGACTGGCTGCTCACAGGTCAGAACGTCTTCATCAGCGGAAAGCCTCGGCCGGAGTGGGGCGTGGAAGGCCCCGACTACCTCTTCGGGCCAATGGTGACTGACGACGACGCGCCACGCCACAGGAACATGGGCTACTTCATGATCCCGGTGCCGTCGGAGGGCATGGAGATAAGGGAGATGGAGCTCCTAGTGGGGCACGACCAGCACGCGATCTTCATGGACAACGTGCGCGTCCCCGGCGACCACCTCATCGGCGGTGACCACCAGGGCTGGCAGGTAGCCAACACCGGCCTGGAGCAGGAGCACGGCGGTCGAGGCCGCGCCTTCCCCAGGGACGAGGTCGTGGACAACCTGGTGTCCTACGCCCGGGAGACCGAGCGCGACGGGTGCGTGATAGGCAGCGACCCGGTGACGCAGCAGACGACGATGGACAACGTAATCGACGCCCACGTCCAGAGCCTGCTGCTGAAGCGCACCTACTGGATGTACACCAACCGCATGGAGGTGCAGTACCAGGGCAACCTGTCCAACGTGCACGGCAGGGACTCCAGCCTGCGCATTACCAAGCGGGTCAGGGACGTCATGGGGCCGTACGCGATGGTTGACCGGAACGAGCCTGGCGTGCCCTTTGGCGGGACCCAGGAGGTGAACCAGCGCTCCAAGGCGGGGCAGAACCACGGGGCCGGCAGCACCAACATCGCCAGGGTGATTCTGGCGAGGCGTATCGGCATCAGCCGGACGCCGGAGAGGCCGTACCCGACCGCTGCGACGGCCACGCAGCATCTCGGCTAGAATGTTTAGGGTTGGGGCAAGGTCTGAGTCGCCTGGCTTCACAGGCCTTGCCCCGGCGCTTGACATAGGTTAAGATGACGCGGGTTGAATGCGCCACGAGGCGCATTGACGCGCGTCGGAATTTTGAGACAGAAGGAGGGTATCTGTGGACTTTGCATACGCATACACGGAAGAACAGCAGAGGTTCCGGCAGGAGGTCAGGGACTGGATAGCCAAGAACGTCCCGGACGAGATGAGAGATCCTGAGGACGGCCGGAACTTCACCGAGGAGCAGTGGGCCTTCTGGCGTGAGAAGCACAAGGAAATGGCCGCAATGGGCTGGCTGTTCCCAACCTACCCGTCTGAGTACGGCGGCGGTGGGCTGTCAGGCGACCACGAGGCCATTCTGGGTGAGGAGTTCCGCGACGCTCGGGTGCCGTGGAGCGGCTCGTCCCTGCTCTTTGCCACGCTGCTTGTGTGGGGCACTGAGGAGCAGAGGCAGAAGTTCCTTGTACCACTGCTGAAGGGTGAGAAGACGTCCTGGCAGAAGCTGACGGAGCCGAAGGGCGGCGCAGACCTGGCCAACTACCAGAGCCGTGCGGTACGCGACGGCGACGACTGGCTGCTGACGGGTTCCAACGTCTTCATCAGCGGCCGGCCGCGGCCGGGCTGGCAGCCGGCGGGCCCGGACTACCTGTACGGGCCAATGCTGACGGACCCGGACGCCCCCAGGCACAGGAACCTGGGCTACTTCATCATCCCCGTGCCGTCTGAGGGCCTGGATGTCAAGGAGATGGAGCTTCTCCCCGGCCATGACCAGCACGCCATCTTCATGGACAACGTGCGGGTGCCTGGCGACCACCTGATCGGCGGCGAGACCCAGGGCTGGCAGGTCATGGGCGCTCACCTTGAGCAGGAGCACGGCGGTCGAGGCCGCGCCGTCCCCAGGGACGAGCTTGTGGACGACCTGGTCAACTACACCAAGGTGGCCAAAAACGACACCGGCACGCTCGGAAGCGACCCCTGGATTCAGCAGACGGCCATGGAAGCCGTCATCGACGCCCACCGCGACGACCTGCTGGCGCGGCGCACCTACTGGATGTATCAGAGCCGCATGGAGATCAACTTCCAGGGCAACATGTCCAACGTCCACGGCAGGGAGTCCAGTCTCCGCAACGCCCGCAGGATCCGGGAGATCATGGGCATGAACGCCTTCATCGACAGCAAGGAGCCCGGCGTACGCAACGGCGGCGCGCAGGAAGTGAACCAGCGCAGCAGGGCCGGACAGAACCACGCCGGCGGCAGCACCAACATCGCGAAGGTTATCCTCTCCCGGCGCATCGGCATCAGCCGGACCCAGGAGCGGGCTGCCCCCACGCCTTCCACTGCCACCGCCCACGGCAGCTAGGCGCACGGCTAGACATAGCTTAAACAAGCAGGGCCTCCACACTGGAGGCCCTGCGGTATTCTCCATAAGCGTTGGCATACCAACGCTGGGTGTAATGCCACTTCTTGCCCGCTCATGGTGAGCCTGTCGAACCATTTGAGCGGGCAGGCTGTAGGCGTAGTTGCCCCCGCTCATGTCCTTCGACAAGCTTAGGATGAGCGGTATGGTCCGATAACTCCCACACATACTGAGATTATCGGCCCTGCTCGGCTTGTTGGTCTTAAGGTCTGTCCCAAGCGCTACTGCTCAGCGTCTCTGATTCGAATCATGAGCTGGTCTCCGTTCTGCCACGGCTGCTGTGGGACGTTCCACGTCAGTGTTCCGTCACCACCTCGCGTCTGAGCGTCGTCAAAGGAGAGGCTCAGAGTCACTGAGCCGTCAAGGGCGATGAAGTCAATGCGTTTCTCTGCAAGGGACACGGCGGGAGTCAACTCCATCGTCACGACACCATCTTCCCACTTCAAGGCTAGAATCGTTGCCTGTACTCCGTTGGCGGAGAACGCAGCCGGCTCCAGGGTTCCGGCGTTCTCGGTGTAGCCCACGGCAGTGACAGATGCGCCTGGGTCAAACAGCGCCTCGTGCACCGTGCCGTCAGGAGCCCCCACAGCGACTGTTCCCTCCGAGTACGGCTCAGGGATAAAACCGCATGGCGCGTCGAGATAGTGCTGGACGCGATACTGGAACTCATATCTGCCCTCCGGGAGGGGTCTCAGGATCGCGATGACTCGGTCGTAACCGTCTCTGGGGTTGGAGTCTGTGTACTCCAAAAATGATTGGAATGACCTAGAGTGCGTACCTGTGAACCAGGACCTGAAGAGGGTTGGATCTTCAAAGAATGGGCCATGCCTGTAAATCTCGGTCCCCGCCGGCAGCCCTGACTGTATGGCTCTCAAATGTTGAAACGGAGTGTAGGGTACAGCGCGCCGGTAGCGCTCGTGGAGCAGCTTGTCGCGGATACATTGGACGTAACCTTCTACGCCTGCGCCCGCGGCAAGAGTGTCCTCCATCTCGGCAATGCCGGAACGCAGCTCCGCCAGCGAAACGACCGCGGGAGGCGACGCGGAGCCGTCAGTTACGAACTCCTGGCTGGCAGCAGCAGACGGCTCAGTGGCCGGCAGCCATGCCCGGCTCAAGGTGTCGATGGCGTAGTCCCACTCAGTCTCCACGCCGTAGTTGGACAGATTGAACTCCAAGGCCGTCTCATTTTGTCCCTGGGCGTCGACCGGCATGGAAGAATTGTTCAGGAAGAGGACACCCTGACGGTCGTCCCAGGCCGTTTTCCTCTGCATCAGCCGCAGGTCGGCGAACACCCGGGCTTCGGACTGCGTTGTATAGGTGTGCCTGCCGCGCACTATGACGACAATCTCGGCCGGGCCGTTCCCTTTCAGGTACTCGTGGGCTATGAAACGCAGCATCTGCAATGCCCGGTAGGTTGGGGCAATCCCCGGACCGCTTGACGCCGTCTCTGTGCCCGCCGTGGCGGATATCAGGGAAGCGCGTACGATTAAGTCTGAGGCAAAAATCTGCTCTTCAAGTGAAGGGGAGACGCGTGATACGGGATTGATGAGCTCAGAGAGGACCTCCGGAGTCGGGCTGGGAGCCAGGAGTACAGGTGACTCTGGCGTAGTTTGTACAGCAGAGGCGTCAGGGGAAGCGTCGGCCATCGGCTCTCCGCCCGACGTGCATGACGCGACACTGGCCGCGCTGGCCAGGAGCGCCAGCGCCAAGATGGTCGAGCAGAGCCGTCTTCTTCCAAACATTCATCATCCTGGGTTTAGAGTTCTCATTGGTCTGCGACCGGCGCTCGCCTCAACGTCGCGCCGAGCTCCGCGCAGAGGACTCCAGCAGGTAGTTGAGGCCCTCTATGGACGCCGGATGTATGAGCTGATTCCCTTTCAGGAGGGACGCAATTTCCTCCTGGATGAACACTAGGACGGCGTCGTCAAGGTTCTCTTTGGACAGGTTGTGTACCCTCTCCTGGAAGGGGTATCTGCCAGCCTTGTGCTTGTCCAGCTTGTCGGCCAGGAAGGCTATCTTGGCCACCGGCCCCAGGCCCCGGTTGAAGGTGGAGTGCCAGTGGACGGCCTCCAGAATCTCCGGGTCCTCAATGCCGCACTCCCGGCGAAGTATCTCGGCTCCAACCGGCCCGTGCAGAAGTACCGGCACCTTATCGTCCACCGGATGGATGTCCAGGCCATAGGCTCGCGCCTGGTCCCGTAGCTCGTCCTCCTTCATGGCGCGGGCTATGTCGTGGGCGGCGGACGCCACCTCCGCCTTGGCGGGGTCAACGCCGTGGATTCCTGCCAGATCCAGGGCTATCTCGCGCACCGTGGCCGCGTGTCGCCGCAGGCCGTCGGGCAGGGCGTCTAGGCGGGCTTCCAGTCTTGGGTTGTGTGGAGACAGCGTAAGCATTCGGCTTGCTCCAACTCAGAGAGAGTGGTCTATCGAGATGATAGCAAGTCGCTGTCCGCGTTGACACCCCTGATACCCTCTGCTACGCTTAAATCAGGTCGTCTTCACGGGGGTGATATGATCCTGGTAACCGGGGCGTCCGGCTTTCTTGGGAGGAACGTGGTCAAGGCCCTGCGCACCCGTGGAGAGGCGGTTCGCTGCTTGGTGCGCAGCCCGGCCAGGGCCGGTATCGTGACCGACTACGGCGTGGAGCTGGCCTTCGGCGACATTCTCGACCCACCGAGCCTGCAAATGGCCATGCGCGGCGTCGACTCGGTGGTGCATCTTGTCGCCGTAATCCGCGAGAAGGGCCGGGTCACCTTCGACCGCATAAACCGGCAGGGTACGGAGACGGTGGTGCAGGCGGCTCGCGAGGCGGGAGTTGGGCACTTCGTACACGTGAGCGCCATCGGCGTACAGGAGAACCCTGCCTACCAGTACCTCAACTCCAAGTGGCAGGGCGAGCAGGAGGTGATCAGGGGAGGCGTGGCCTACACCATCATACGACCCTCCATCCTGTTCGGGCCCGGAGACGAGTTCATAAACACCCTTGCGGGAGTGGTGAGGTCATTTCCCATAGTGCCGGTGGCGGGCGACGGCAAGGTTCGATTCCAGCCCATATCGGTGGAGGAGGTGGGGGGAATGGTATCTGCGGTTGCGGGCAATCCCCGTTTCGGCGGACGGATTATTGAGGTTGGGGGGCCTGACCACCTCACATACAACGAAATTTTGGATATAATAGCCAGAACCCTTAAAGTAAGGCGGCTGAAGGCGCACCTGCCGGTGCCGCTTATGAAGCTTATGACGCGAGTAATGGAGGGAGTCCTGCCCAACCCCCCGGCGACATCGAGCCAGCTGGAGCTGCTTTCGCTGGATAACGTCACGGACCTGGACTCGGTGGAGCGCGCCTTCAGGATGAAACCCAGGCCTATGGAGGGCAACATCGGTTACATCCGAGACGCGTCCCGCTTGGACTCGCTGAGAATAGCTATGGGCTTCACGCCCAAGCGCATAAGGGACCACTAGGGAGCAGGATGGACTACAGAGAAGCCGTAGACAGGATCATGGGGCTGGTGGACTACGAGCGCCCCGCCACAATCCCCGGGCAGCAGCCCCGCTACGACCTGAGCAGGATTGGCGCGTTTCTGGAGATTCTCGGCAATCCACATCTGGGTATCCCCACCGTCCACGTCGCAGGGACCAAGGGCAAGGGCAGCACCTCCGCTATGGTGTCCTCCATCCTGACCGCCGCGGGCTACAATCCGGGCATGTTCTCGTCGCCCCACATGCACACCTTCCGCGAGAGAATAAGGGTCGGCGGAGAGCCGGTGCCTGAGGGCGACTTCGCGCGTCTGGTGGAGGAGCTTTGGCCCACCCTGGAGCGCGTGGTAGCCGAGGGCCACGGGCGCGTGACCCTCTTCGAGCTGATTACGGCCATGGCGTTCCACCACTTCCGAGCCCAGGGTCTGGGCGCGCAGGTGATAGAGGTCGGGCTGGGCGGCAGGCTGGACACGACGAACGTGCTGCAGCCCCTTGTCTGCGGCATCACCTCCATCGGCCTGGACCACACGGAGGTGCTGGGCGACACCATTGAGCTGATTGCGGGGGAGAAGGCGGGCATCATCAAGCCGGGAGTGCCCGTGGTCACGTCACCTCAAAAGCCGGAGGCGCTGGCCGTCATACGAGAGGTCGCCGGGAGGCAGGGCAGCGCGCTCACGGAGGTGGGAAGAGACATAAGGTTGGAGGAGGGTGAGACCTCCCTTGACGGCCAGGCGTTCAGCCTGGAGACCCCCAGGGGCGTATACCGGTTGGAGACACCCCTTCTGGGCAGGTACCAGGTGGAGAACGCAGGCGTGGCGGTGGGGCTGGTGGAATCTCTGGTAGATAGCGGGTTGAACATCAGCGAGGAGCACATCAGGGAGGGCCTCAGGCGCGTCGAGTGGCCGTGCCGTATGGAGGTCTTGCAGAAAGCCCCCCTGCTGATAGTGGACGGCGCTCACAACCCCCACTCCGCCGGGCGCATAGTGGAGGCGGTCAAGGACATGTTCCCGGAGCGCGGCGTGACGCTGATAGTCGGGGTGTCCGGCAACAAGGACCTGCCCGGGCTGGTGGATGAACTGGCGAAGCTGGAGTCCAAGGCGGTTATAGCGACCAGGTCGCGTCACCCACGAGCGGCCAGCCCGGAGCGAATCGCTCAGACCTTCGCAGCCTACACCGACCGGATGCGCCAGGCGGAGACCGTGTCGCAGGCGCTGGACATGGCCTTTGACATGGCCGGTGATGGAGACCTGATTCTGACCACGGGGTCGCTTTTCGTGGCGGCGGAGGCCAGAGAGGTAATCAAGGGAATCGAGCCGGAGCTTTATCCGGTCATCGAGCCTCAGACCACTTCGACTGCTCCGGGTGGCTAGGCGTACGTCAGTCGTGAGTAGTAATCATATTTGGAGAGAGATTTGATGAAGGACAGAAAAAGAGTTGTAGTCACAGGCATGGGCGCGGTCACTCCGCTGGGCAACACGGTGCAGGAGTTCTGGGACGGCCTGGTGGCCGGCCGGTCTGGCATAACCCCGATGACGCTTTGCGACCCGTCGGCGTTCCCGTGCCAGATCGCAGGCGAGGTCAAGGGCTTCGACCCCGGCGCGTATATCAACCCTCGTGAGGCCCGTCGGATGGCGCGCTTCAGCCAGCTGGCCCTGGCTTCGGCGCAGATGGCCGTGGAGGACGCGGGTCTGGACCTGGACAAAGAGGACCAGGAGAGGGTGGGCGTCCTGCTGGGCACCGGCATTGGCAGCCTGCCCACGACCCAGGAGACGTGCCAGGACATGCTCTCCAAGGGCGGCATGAAGATAAATCCCTTCTTCATTCCGATGATCCTGCCCAACATGGCGGCCGCCAACATCGCCCGGATATTCGGGGCCAAGGGCTACAACTCCACCGTGATAACCGCCTGCGCAGCCTCCAACCAGTCCATCGGAGAAGCGACCGAGGCCATCCGGCGCGGTGCGGTGGACATCGTTCTGACGGGCGGCACGGAGGCCGGAATCAGCGAGCTTGGGCTGTCGGGCTTCTGCATTCTCAAGGCCCTGAGCACCCGCAACGAGCAGCCGGACAAGGCCAGCCGCCCATTTGACGCCGAGCGGGACGGCTTTGTGCCCGCGGAGGGCGCGGCCATCCTGATTATTGAGAGCCTGGAGCACGCCCTGGACAGGGGCGCGCCAATCCTGGCGGAGGTGGCGGGCTACGGCACGTCCTGCGACGCCTTCCACGCAGTCCAGCCGGACGAGACGGGCGAAGGGGCGGCGCGCGCCATGCGGTGGGCCCTGGAAGACGCCGGCACGCCGCCGGAGGCCATCGACTACATCAACGCCCACGGCACGTCCACTCCCCTTAATGACGCCATTGAGACTATGGCCATCAAGACCATCTTCGGGGAGCGCGCCTACAAGGTCCCCATAAGCTCCACCAAGTCCATGGTGGGGCACGCCCTGGGCGGCGCGGGCGCGCTGGAGGCCGTGGCCTGCATCAAGAGCATCACGGACGGTGTTATACACCCCACGGTGAACCAGGAGAACCCGGACCCGTCCTGTGACCTGGACTACGTGCCCAACGTGGCGCGGCAGCAGCGCGTGGACGTTGCCCTGTCCAACTCCTTTGGCTTTGGCGGGCAGAACACCTGCACGGTGTTCAGGCGATACGCGGAGTAGAAAACCTCTAAAAGACCGTCGTTCCTGCGTAAGCAGGAACCTCTGCCCCATACTTTCAGATTCCTGCTTACGCAGGAATGACGAAAGGGTGGAATGATGCCTTGCTTGTTCAGAGGCTTACTGGAGGCTAATCACCAAGGGCAGACTTCAGCGACGCCAGCAGGGCGTCCTCCTCCGACGGGAGCACCGTGCGGGGGTCCAGGAGCACGCGGTCGTCCTCTATCCGGGCGATGACCGGAGTGTCGGCGTCTCTGAGCCGTTTGGCAAGGCCCTGCGCGCCATCTGTTTCAATGGACAGCAGCCATGTCGGGATGCTCTCTCCCGGCAGGCTGCCCCCGCCTATGGCGGACAGCCCCTGTACAACCTGGGCCGTATCGCCGACGGCGTTCTGCCAGCCGCGGGCCCGCGCCTCCAGCGTCTCCGGGGGAGTGGAGATCATCCTCCAGGCGGGTATCTTTTGAAGCGCCTCGCCCTTGAGGTAGTGGAGAAGCGTCGCGGTGAGGGCCGCCAGGCTCAGCTTGTCGATGCGCACGGCCCTGGTGAGGGGATGCCTTGCCAGGCGCGTCACCCACTGCCTCTTGCCTGCCACGATGCCGGCCTGGGGGCCTCCCAGTAGCTTGTCGCCGGAGAAGAAGACCAGGTCTGCGCCCGCCGCGATGCTGTCCTGCACCATAGGCTCGACGGCCAGCCCGAACTGAGTCGTGTCCAGAAGGCAGCCGCTGCCCTGGTCGTGGAGGATGGGGATGCCGCGGCCGGCGCCAAGGGCCGCAAGCTCCTCCACACTCGCCTCGTGGGTAAAGCCAATGACGCGGAAGTTGCTGGTGTGCACCTTAAGCATGGCGGCAGTTTCTGGAGTCAAGGCGCTTTCGTAGTCGGCCACGTAGGTGCGGTTGGTTGTGCCCACCTCCACCAGTGCCGCGCCGCTCTGCTTCAGCACGTCCGGGATGCGGAAGCCGCCGCCAATCTCCACGGCCTCACCCCTGGACACGATGACCTCCCTGCCGTTGGCAATGGCCGAGAGGCCCAGCAGCACGGCGGAGGCGTTGTTGTTCACAACCAGGGCCGCCTCCGCGCCGGTTATCTGGCAAAGCAAGGACTCGACGTGGGCCTGGCGGGAGCCCCTGGCCCCGTCTTCGAGGTTTAGCTCCAGGTCGGTGTATCCCCTCGCGGCCTGGAGCATGGCCTCCACGGCCTCGTCGCTGAGGGGCGAGCGCCCCAGGTTGGTGTGAAGCACGACGCCGGTGGCGTTGATAAGTGGCCTTGGTTTGGGACTCCATAGGAAGGCGGCTTCAGAGGCCATGTCTTTAACAAGCTCATCGAAAGTCGGGGCGGTCTTGCCATTGGCTACGTCCTGGCGCACCCGATCCAGTGACTTGCGCACCAGGTAGACCAGTGGCTCTCTTGAGTAGACGTCGATCAGCTCCTGGACGCGGCCGTCCGATAGGAGTTTCTCAACGCTGGGTATGCTGCGGTAGCCGGTGGTCATGGGCATACTGCTCCTGGGATTTGGCCCATTCTAGCACACGCGGGGATGGGGGCGCGTCGTAGGTTCGCGAACCGCCCCTATGAAGTCATTACCATGAAAGCATCTGGTGGGGATTAGCGGCCCCAACCCCAGCGGCTCTGGATTCCTGCCTCCGCAGGAATGGTCTGTGTGGGAAAGTGGCGACCAATCCCAACCACCTCTCCATAGCCTTAGCCACAGGCTCACTGTATAATACCCGCATCTCTGAACCGACCATTCTCCAACGTGATACTCAGAAACATCGACCTTCTATTTGACGACCCGCTACGGTTTGTCTTTGTTTTAGCTACCTCCCTGGCCACAGCGGGCGTCGCGCTGCTCATAGGCATCACCGTCCACGAGTTCAGCCACGCGGCACTGGCCCACCGCCTGGGTGACGACACCGCCCGGCGTCTGGGCAGGCTCTCCCTCAACCCCGTGAGGCATCTGGACCCGGCGGGGACCATACTGCTTCTGCTGGTGGGCTTTGGCTGGGGCAAGCCGGTGCCTGTGAGCCCGAACCGGCTTCGGGGCAATCCCTGGACCGGTATGTCGGTAGTCGCGGGCGCGGGGCCGGTGTCCAACGTGATGACGGCGGCGGTATGCGCCGTACCCATACGCCTGGGGCTGGTGCCCTGGCACTCGCCCTTCTACTTCAGAGGCTTGCAGGGGCAGGGGTTGGAGGGTCTCGCGGCGGACCTCCTGGGGTTCGTCATCTTCTACAATATCATCCTTGCCGTGTTCAACCTCATTCCCCTGTTTCCCCTGGACGGCTCCAAGGTGGCCCTTGGCATCCTGCCGTCCTCCATCGCCGCAAAGATGGTCCGGTTCGAGGCCTCCGGCCCGGCCATTCTGATAACGATCATTGCCATTGACATGATTACGGACCTGAATTTGCTCTGGAGGGTTCTAAATCCCCTCGTCGATGTGGTAGGCTGGATGGTAATGGGGCGCGCTCTCTAGAGTGAGCCGCGTATCGGGGCGCAAGAGCAAGGAGGCACGCAGTGGACAAGATAACGATTATCGGCACCGGTCTCATCGGGACCTCCCTTGGCATGGCCCTGAAGAGGGCGCAGATAAAGGCGGAGATTGTGGGCAGCGACAGGGACAGGGGAATAGCTAACCGCGCGCAGAAGATGGGCGGCGCCGATTCGACCGAGACGAATCCTCTCAGGGCGGTGAAGGGCGCCAAGGTGGTGGTCATCGCCACGCCCATAAGCACCATAGAGGAGATCATGAAGCTCATTGGGCCGGAGCTGGAGGAGGGGTGCGTGGTGACCGACACCGGCAGCACCAAGGTCTCCGTGCTCAAGTGGGCCGAGGAGCATCTGCCGTCCGGGGTGAGCTTTGTGGGCGGGCATCCAATGGCCGGCAAGGAGATTTCCGGCCCGGACGCGGCGCAGGCCGACCTCTTTCAGGGCGCCACCTACTGCCTCATGCCAGCCAGAGGCACCGGGCAGGACGCCCTTGGCGCGGTTGTGAACATGGTGGAGGCCATGGGCGCAAAGCCATACTTCATAGACCCCGTGGAGCACGACAGCTTCGTCGGCGCGGTGAGCCACCTGCCGATGATTCTCTCTACAGTGCTCACCAGAGTCGCCTCCAGCAGCCCGTCGTGGCCGGAGATCGCCAAGTTGGCCTCCTCCGGCTTCAGGGACGTCAGCCGCCTTGCATCCCAGGAACCGACTATGAACCGTGACATCTGCATAACCAACCAGGACGGGCTTGTGCACTGGGTCGACGAGTTCATCAAGGAGCTGTACACCTTCAGGAACCTGGTGAAGGAGGGCACGGACAAGGACCTGGTGGACGCCTTTGACGCCGCCTGGGAGGCCCGTGACAGGTGGGTCCAGAATAAGGTGACGACCCCGGCGTCGCACCCGCAGGTGGACATTCCCACGACCGCCGAGACTATGGGCGGAATGCTCCTGGGGGACAGGGCCGCCAGCCGCGTCCGCGAGATGATGGACTGGTACCGGGACGATGACAGGAGGAAGCGGAGGTAAGGGCTATGAAACGATCAGTCTCTCAAGCCAGGGCGCTTTCAGGCGACATATCGCCGCCCGCCGACAAGTCCGTCTCCCACAGGGCGGCCATTCTCAACAGCCTCGCCGCGGGCGAGGCCGTCATCGACAACTACTCCGAAGGGCAGGACTGCCGCTCCACCCTCCGATGCCTGCAGGCCCTGGGCGTATCTGCAGAGCGAATTGCGCCTGAGAACAGCCCCACCGGGACGCCGCAGCTCAGGCTCACGTCCCCCGGACTGGAGGGCCTCACCGAGCCCGGCGACGTGCTGAACGCCGAGAACAGCGGCACAACAATGCGGTTCATCATGGGGCTGCTGGCTTCCACGCCCTTTGTGTCCGTGGTGAACGGAGACCGCTCCCTGCGCACCAGGCCAATGGCGCGGATAGTCCAGCCCCTTCGCCAGATGGGCGCGGAGGTCATGGGCCGCGGCGGCGACTCCCTGGCGCCCCTGACCGTCAGGGGAGGGGCGCTCAACGGCATTGAGTACGATATGCCCGTTGCCAGTGCCCAGGTTAAGTCTTCGCTGATAATCGCGTCCCTCTTCGCCCAGGGCGAGACCATGCTGCGCCAGCCCGCCCTGTCCAGAGACCACACGGAGCGAATGCTGGGGGCTATGGGAGCCACCATAGTCGAGGACGGGCGGACCCTGGTGGTGAAGCCCGGCTCCGACCTGAAACCCCTGGACGTTAAGGTGTCCGGCGACATAAGCTCCGCGGCCTTCTGGCTGGTGGCGGCGGCCGCTCACCCCAACGCCCGGGTCAGGCTGACCAACGTGGGCGTCAACCCCAGCCGCGCAGAAGTGCTGGAGATACTGAGGGCAATGGGCGCGAACATAACGCTGGAGAACCCCCGCGTTGAGGGCGGAGAGCCGGTCGCGGACATATACGTGGAGTCCGGCCAGCTTCACGGCGTGGAGATTGCCGGAGACCAGATACCCATAGCCCAGGACGAGATCCCGGCGTTGGCCCTTGCCGCCTGCTTCGCAGAGGGCAGGACGGTCATCAGGGACGCCCAGGAGCTGCGTGTCAAGGAGTCGGACAGGATAAGCGCCACGGCCAGGGAGTTGAACAAGCTGGGCGCGAAGATTGAGGAGCTTCCGGACGGCATGATAATCGAAGGCACGGGCTCGCTGAAGGGCGGCGCCGCCCGGAGCCACGGAGACCATCGCTTGGCGATGACCCTGGGCGTAGCCGGACTGCTCGCGGAGAACGACGTGGCGATTTCGGGGGCGGAAGTCGTGGACGTGTCCTACCCCGGATTCTGGCAGGACCTGGAAGTCCTGACAAGCGAGTGAGAAAGGGGCAGCCTTGAGACCCACAGAAGAGCACCTTTACGACATGCCAACCCCCGGGCCGATGCTGGTGGTCCTGTCAGGCCCGTCAGGCGTGGGCAAGGACTCGGTGCTGAGGGAGCTCAGGGAGCTTGACCAGAACTGGCACTTCACCGTCACGGCCACCACGCGCATGCAGAGGCCGGGGGAAGAGGACGGCGTAGACTATCTGTTCATGGACAGGGACACCTTTCACCAGATGGTGCGGGAGGACGACTTCTTGGAGTGCGCCCAGGTGTACGGCAACTGGTACGGCGTCCCCAAGTCCCAGGTGAAGGACGCCATGGACAACGGCATGGACGTGATTATGAAGACGGACGTGCAGGGCGCGGCGACCATCAAGGACCTTGCGCCCGGCGGGATATTCATATTCCTGATGCCTCCATCTCCCCAGGAGCTTGAGCGCCGGCTGCGTGAGCGAAAGACGGAGACCACTCCTGACCTGGAGCTTCGCATCCGCACGGCCATGGACGAGATGCGGCAGCTGTCTCTTTTTGAGTACGTGGTGGTGAACGACGACCTGCATGAGGCGGTGGAGCAGATCAGGGCCATCATCACTGCGGAGAAGTGCCACATACCGCCTCGCTGGGTGTACCTGTGATGTGCGCAGCTATGCCCGGCCGCAGAGTGCCCAACACAGAAGAACAAGGGTATTCTCGGGGTGGTTGGTAATGGCAACGCCCGTAGTGAACACCGCCTCTTGCCCGCTCATGGTGAGCCTGTCGAACCATTTGAGCGGGCATACAACAGCCGTGAGGCTCCCGCTCACACCCTTCGACAAGCTCAGGGTGAGCGGGAAACGAGGTTTATCAGTACATGTCTGTTGTGGCGAGGAGGAGTACCAACACGTTTAGGAAATACTAGAAACGCTGGAGGTTGACCTTGGCGGATTACGTTAAAGTAGCCAGTACCAATGACCTGTCTCCGGGAGACCTGTTGCTGGTTGACCTGGACGGCGAGCGCGTCGTCCTGGCCAACTCTGAAGGCACGATATACGCCCTGGCTGAGCTGTGCACCCACGCGGAGTGCCCCCTCTCCGATGGCGACCTGGACGGCGAGGAGCTTGTGTGCCCGTGCCACGGGAGCCGCTTCAATGTGAAGACCGGCGAGGTCCTCAGCCTCCCCGCCAACGAGCCGCTGGCTACCTACAGCGTCCAGATAGAAGGCTCCGACGTTCTGATTGCCCCGGCGGATTAGATCCTTCATCCCGTCATTACAGATGGGTGTACCTGTAGAAGACGCCGGAGGTTGACCTTGGCGGATTTTGTGAAGGTAGCCAGTATCGATGACCTGCCAGCCGGGGGCCTGATGCTGGTTGACCTGGACGGCGAACGGGTTGTCCTGGCCAACGCCGGGGGCCGGATTTACGCCCTGGCGGAGCTTTGCACCCACGTGGCGCGCCCCCTGTCGGAGGGCGACCTGGACGGCGAGGAGTTGGTGTGCCCCTTCCACGGGAGCAGATTCGACGTAAGGAGCGGAGAGGCCCTCACCCTGCCCGCCAATGAGCCTCTGGCGGTCTACAAGGTCAAGATCGAAGGCTCCGACGTTCTGATTGCCCCGGCGGGCTAGGTTCCTTCATCCCGTCATTCCTGCGGAAGCAGGAATCTAGGGCGTCTGATGTTGAGGGAAATAGATTCCCGCTTTCGCGAGAATGACGAGAAACGTACTTCTTTCGGAATGTCACCGTAGTTGTGCAAAGGTCTCAGAAAGCAGGAACGACGTATTTGGAAGTTCTCTCAGGAAGAGAGGCGGGTCACTGCGATGGGGTTGAAGCTCGTGCCGTGGTCGTAGTGGTCCAGGCCCTCGCGCTTCTTAATCCACGCGACAACCGCGTAGGTCAGGGGAGTGGCGGCGGCCTCGTAGATGACCTTGGCCGTCCACTGGGTCAGCACCAGGCGCACCAGCGCCACGTCCGAGCCGGCAAATGCCAGGGTTATGAACACGGCGGAGTCCAGCCCCTGCCCGATTATCGTTGAGCTGATGGTCCGGCTCCACAGCCATCGGCCCTGGGTCCATATCTTCATCTTGGCCAGGATAGTTGAGTTGGCCAGCTCTCCTATAAGGTAGGCCACGAAAGAGGCCATGAGCAGCCGGGGCGTGTAGCCGAGTATCGAGTCGTAGGCTTCCTGTCCTCCCCAGAATGAGGCCGGGGTCAGAAGGCCGCCCACCCAGATGGCCGCCACGGCCACCAGGTTGCACAGGAATCCCAGCCAGATGACGGCGCGGGCCTGCCGGTAGCCGTACACCTCAGTGAGGATGTCCCCGATTATGTAGCTGAGGGGGAATATGACTATGGCCGCGGGCAGGACGTGACCAAAGATGACCACCAGCTTGACGGCTATGATGTTGGCGGTGATGAGGCAGGTGATGAACAGGCCCGTCACCACCATGAAGGTGGGCGTCAATCTCAGCTGACCTGAGGAGTTTGCGACCACACTAGGCCTCCGGTGAGGGGTACGCCACGTCCACGGAGGTGTGGAGGCCGCCCCGGGTCTTGTAGTCCAGGGTGATTGCCATGCGGCGGGGCCGGCAGGCGGCCACCAGGTCTTGCAGGATGCGGCTGGCGGCGTGCTCCTGCACAATGCCAACCTGCCTGTAGGAGAGCAGGTAGTACTTCAGGGACTTCAGCTCCAGCAGCTTTGTGTCGGGAACGTACCTGATGATAAGCGTTCCGAAGTCCGGGAGGCCGGTCCAGGGGCACACGGCGGTGAACTCGTCGCTGTCAATGGCTATCTCGCTCTCCTGCTCCGGGTACTCGTAGTCAAAGGCCAGCAGACATGAGGCGTCGATGGCCTCCTCACCCTGCATCTCGTAGGTGTGCTCCAGCTTGGCGTACGCCTCGCTCAGGCTGTCCAGGCTAGTCATTCGCGGCCCCCTTTACGGAATTCATGGCGGGTATATTATACGCTCTTGCTTTGGGCGGGAAGCCCTGCCAGGCGGATCAACCTACCTCTCTGACGACTCCAGCAGCTCCCTGACCCTGGCCGTCACGCTCTCCAGGGCGATCAGCTCCGCGTCGCTCTCGCGGCGCAGCTTCACCTCCGCGCTGCCCTGGCGAAGGTTGCGTGGGCTCACTACGACGCGCACGGGGAAGCCCATCAGGTCGGCGTCGTTGAACTTGACGCCCGCCGTCTCCTCGCGGTCGTCGTACAGCGTCTCAAGGCCGGCCTGCTGCAGGCTGTCGTACAGGTTCTCGGCGGCTTCGATGACCTGGGCGTCCTCCACGTTCAGCGCCACCAGGTGCACGTCGTAAGGCGCGACGGACGCCGGAAAGATGATGCCCTTGTCGTCGTGGCTCTGCTCAATGACCCCCGCCAGCAGACGCCCCACGCCAATGCCGTAACAGCCCATGATGATGGGCTTCTGTGCGCCGTCCCTGTCCAGGTAGGTGGCCTCCAGCGTGTCGCTGAAGAAGGTGCCCAGCTTGAACACGTGGCCCACCTCAATGGCGCGAATGGCCTCTAGCGGCGCGCCGCAGCCAAGGCAGGCGTGGCCCGGCTCTCCCAGGGTGATGTCCACGATTTCGTCCGGCTGGAAGTCCCGGGGATAGTTGGCGTTGCGCAGATGGTAGTCCGGCCGGTTGGCCCCGACCACGAAGTTCGACCCAAGCGTGATGGAGTCGTCCGCCACGGTGCGCACCCCCTCAAGGCCTATTGAGGACGCTGAGCCTGCCACCAGGCCCGCCTCCTCCACCTCCTCCGGCGAGGCCAGCCGCAGCTCCCGGCAGTGGAGGAGGTTCTTCAGCTTGATCTCGTTCACCTCCAGGTCTCCCCGAATGGTGACAAAGACGATCTCCCCGTCGGCGGCGTAGAAGACGGCCTTGAGGGTCTTGCTCTCCGGTATGCCCAGGAAGGCCGCCAGGTCTTCAATGGTCTTGATTCCAGGGGTGTGGACGTCCTCCAGGGGCAGAGGGTCTTCCGCGTCCTGGGGAGGCTTGACTATCGAAGCCCTCTCGGCGTTGGCGGCGTAGTCGCAGCCGGGGCACACCAGTACCACATCCTCCCCGCTCTCCGTTGGCAGCAGGAACTCGTGGGAGTCCTTGCCGCCGATTGCCCCGCTGTCGGCCTCAGCCTGGACTGCCGGCAGTCGGAGGCGTCGGTAGATGTTCTTGTAGGCCTGCACCATCGCCTCATAGCTGCGGTCGAGACCCTCCTCGTCCGCGTCGAAGCTGTAGGCGTCCTTCATGTCAAACTCGCGGACCCGGATGAGGCCGCCGCGTGGCCTGGCTTCGTCCCGGAACTTGGTCTGTATCTGGTACAGGATCTGTGGCAGGTCGCGATAGCTGTGGACGTTGGCCTTCACCGTGAGGGTGATGACCTCCTCGTGGGTGGGAGCCATGACCAGCGACCGCTCCCGGCGGTCCTCCAGCGTGAACAGGTTCCTGCCAAAGGCGTCCTTGCGGCCGCTCTCCTCCCACACCTCCACCGGGTGCAGGGCGGGCATCCGCACCTCCTGGCTTCCGGCCGCGTCCATCTCCTGGCGTATGACCTCTTCAATCTTGCGCAGGGCGCGCCACGCCAGGGGCATGTAGGTGTAGACGCCCGCGGCCACCTGGCGTATCATCCCCGACTTGAGCAGCAGGCGATGGCTGGGCGTCTCCGCCTCGGCGGGATCCTCGCGCAGCGTCTTGCCAAAAAATGCGGTCATTCGCATGGGCTAAGTATTACCCCCATCCCAACCTTCCCCCGCTTGCGGGGGAAGGGGTAATGTACCCGGTAGGGCGCCATCGTCTCAACTGGGGTAAAGATTACCAGAAACAGGGCTGTAGGGGAAATACGGACGAGGAGGCGGTATTCTCTATACGTGCTGGTGATGCCAACGCTGGCTGTAGTGCCACTTCTTTCCCGCTCATGGTGAGCTTGTCGAACCAGAGCGGGAAGGCAGCGGGCGTAATGCGCGGCCCCCGCTCACCCTTCGACAGGCTCAGGATGAGCGGTATGATCTGATAATACCAACACAACCCGTGAATATCTGGGAGACGCTTGACCCTTAGGCGCGGGCCGCAGGAGGCGCTAGCGGAACAGGCCTTTCATGCGGTCGCCGAAGGACTTGGACCGGAACCGTTGCAGCATACCGGCCCACTCAACCTCCGCGTCTGAAGAGCGCTTCAGGTCCTTCACCCGCTGCTTCATGATATCCAGCACCCGCTTCTCCTCGCCGCCGTCCAGCCAGAAGCCGCACTCGTTGGGGCAGAAGTCAAGCTCCAGGTTGAAGGCCCGGTAGTTGAACATCTGCATACCGCTTTCGCAGGTGGGGCAGTGAAGGTCGCCGACAAAGGAGCGGAACATCATGGAACCCTTCAGCTCGTCGTCGTCCATCTCCTTGTCCTCTAGCTGGTCAAGCTCGTGGAAGTCCAGCCACAGGCCCTTGCATTGCGGGCAGCGGTCTATCTCCACGCCCTTGAACTTCTCAACGGACAGCTCCGAGCTACACCTTGGACACTTCATCTCTGCTCCCTTCACACGCCTTTCCGCTTGCGGGCTCCAGACGCCCTTTAGTTGAGGTTAATGCCCACAGGTGCGATTGTCAATTAACTGACTGCGGTAGGGCAGCTATTTACGCTATCGGCCTAGAAGTCCTCAGTCGCCCCTTCATCAAGGCTGTCCTCAGCCGCCCGCTCGTGGCAGTCCGCCGACGTGATGTCGCAGAAGCCGCACTCCATACGGCTGGGGACCCTACGCGCGGGCGTTGCAGATGCAATCCTGAGTATAAGCTGGGACATATTGCCGACAAAGCTGTCATCGACCGCCGACGCAGGGATGTCAATCTCATGGTCCGTATAGACCAGCTTGCCGTTGAAGTCGATGCCGCGGAACTGCCTCAAGGCCCTGGGAATGGCGTACATGTACAGCATGACCTGAACGCTGTGGGACGGCCGCGGCTGGCCCGTCTTGACGTCGATAATCGTGCCTGCGCCGTCCTTCCATGCGATGAGGTCCGGCCTGCCGCCCAGCGCGGCAGACGCCCCCCGGAGGGTGAAGTGGTTCTGGCCCTCGGTGAAGACTGTGAAGCCCTGCTCCTCCCACTGGTCGCGACACTCGCTGAGTTTGGCCGTGTGCGCCAGCTGCCAGGCCGCCTGATCGAAGGTGCTGGGTATCTTGCTCCAGCTCCACCCTTCGTGCTGCGCCCTGAACCAGGCCGCCCACTCGCAGGAGTTCTCCCCAACCAGCAGCTTGGTTAGCCATGTTACCCAGATGTAGGGGCCGCTGGAACGCGCCTCTGCCATGTCATACCTCCGTCGCCCTCGGTTTCCATAGTTTATCACCTTCCAGCGGGGCGGATGTGTCGACGAGGGCTGGCCTCCATACTATAATGGACTCCCGCAGGTGGAGGCCGCGAAGGTCGGCGCCTGCTTAACCGGTTACCCAAGGAGGCAGTTTGAAGTACCGCAAGCTGGGCAATACTGACCTGGAGATTTCCGAGGTGGGCTTTGGCGTGTGGAGCGTCAGCACCGGATGGTGGGGCAAGGTGGAGGAGAGGGACGCCACTGCCATTCTCAGCAAGGCCTTTGACCTGGGCATGAACTTCTTTGACACGGCGGACACCTACGCACAGGGCTACGGCGAGGAGATTCTGCCCAAGGCCCTGGCAGCGCACCGCAAGGATATGGTGATTGGGACGAAGTTCGGCTACGACTTCTACTCAGACGAGGCGCGATCAGGCCACAGCGAACGGCCCCAGGACTTCTCGCCGGAGTTTGTCAGGTACGCCTGCGAGCAGAGCCTGCGGCGACTGAAGACGGACTACATTGACCTGTACCAGCTTCACAACCCGCGGCTGAGCGCCATCGAAAGCGACGACCTTTTCGAGACCCTGGAGCAGCTGGTCAAGGAGGGGAAAATCCGCTACTACGGCTCGGCGCTGGGGCCGGACATCGGCTGGTTTGAGGAGGGAGAGGCTTCGATGAGGGAGCGGAAGGTGCCGTCCGTCCAGATCATCTACAGCATCCTTGAGCAGGAGCCGGCCAGGCGTTTCTTCCCAATAGCAGACGAGGAGGAGACGGGCCTGCTGTCCAGGGTGCCCCACGCCTCCGGTATGTTGGACGGAACCTACACCAAGGACACGGTCTTTGACCCCTCCGACCACCGCAGCCACAGGCGGCAGGAGTGGCTGGATGCCACGCTGAAGAAGGTTGCGGCCCTGGACTTCCTCACTGAGGAGAGCGACGCCACCATAGGCCAGATTGCCATTCAGTTTGTGCTGGCCCGCAAGCGGATTGCCTCCGTGCTGCCCAACATCGTCAGCGAGGAGCAGCTGGTGGAGTTCGCCGCGGCCCCGGGCACGCCGGACATTCCTGCCGACGCCCTTGAGCGCATAGAAGACCTGTACGAGAACAACTTCTATCTGGGAGAGGAAGCCGGCCGGGTTAACCTGAGGTCAAGCCGGTAGCGCTAGCGAGCGGCGGGCGCGGGCAGCCTCTGTCCGGCCGCCCTCTTGATCTCCCGCTCAAGAAGCTCAAAGTCGTTCTTGGGCAGTATGTGCAGGTTGCCCTGGAAGGCCAGGGGCCATAGCTCCGGGGGCCAGTGGCGTATGTACTCCATGCGCGGGCCTATCTCCATTGCGTCCAGGAACTTCTCTTCGTCCAGGACGGCCTCGGCCTTGATGTTCACCCGCCAGGGGAAGTCGTCCGCCTTGCCCTCGCTCTTCCACACGGGCTTGTGGTCCTCGAAGCACTTGGAGCTCACGGTGGCCGTGGCCCCGAACTTCTGGATCCCGGTAATGTAGAATAGAAGCCTGTCTCCGGACTCCATGCGCTGCGCCTTGCGGCGCTGCCTGGAGGCCATGCCCTGCACGGTGAAGTCCAGTTCCCGGGTGACGCGGAAGTTCTCCAGGGAGTCGGCCACCATCCAGTAGGTCTTTCCTCTTGGCACTTGAAGTTCCCCTTTCCTGAGCCGTGAAAGTGTTGTTGGTTCCGATTATATCACTTTGCGGCCTGGGGCATAGCTTGGGAGTATTCTCTACAGGCGTTGGTTATGGTGAACGACACCGCTCATACTGAGCTTGTCGAAGTATGAGCGGTAGCAACTACGTTCGCAGTCTTCCCGCTCAAATGGTTCGACAGGCTCACACGGAGTGGCGGATGACGGCCACCACCTTGCCCTGGACCTCGATGTTGTCCGGGTCCACGTAGATGGGCTCCATGGTGGAGTTGGCCGGTTGGAGGCGGATACGGGCGCCCTCGTTGTACAGCCGCTTGAGGGTGACCTCCTTCTCGTTCTTGAGCCAGGCCACAACCATATCGCCGTCGTTGACGGAGGTGACGGGCCGCACTATCACCGTGTCGCCGTCGTCCACAAGGGCGTCGATCATGGAGACGCCCTTTACCCTGAGGGCGTAGTCGCCTTCGGCGTCGTCCAGCAGCCCCCTGGGGATGTCCAGGGTGTCCACCGGGTCCGAGGTCCAGGACTCCTGGGTGGCTACGGGAATAGGCTCGCCGGCAGCGATGGAACCCAGGACAGGCACCCTGTTGGTCTGGACCCTCTGCCGGTCTGAACCCAGCACCTCAATGCCCCTGGACACCTCACGGTCGCGCCGGATGTACCCTTTGCGCTCCAGGATGCGCAGGTTATAGTCCACCACGGAGGTGGAGCTGATGCCGCAGGCGTACTGAATGTCCCGGATTGTGGGCGGGTAGCTGTGCTCCTCGTCAAAGCCGTTGATGAACTCCAGGATCTGCTTCTGTCTTTCGCTCAAACCTTCTTTAGCCAAGGGAATCTCCTTAATGAACTAATGTTCTCTGGAGAGGTTAGCACAGATGATTTTGCTTGTCAACGGGTAATAGCGCGCCTGGGAATTCTGTGCCTACTTGCCCAGCCAGGGGACGAACTTGTCCCATCCCTCCTGGACGGGCTTGTGCAGGAACAGGGAATAGGGGTTCATCCGCGGGGGCCGCGGCTCCTCCAACAGACGCATCCCGGCCTCCTGCGGCGTGCGGCCGGCCTTCCGGTGGTTGCAGGTTATGCAGGCGCTGACCACGTTCTCCCAGGTGTGCGCTCCGCCGCGATAGCGCGGCACTACGTGGTCCAGGGTCAGCTGCTTGGTCTCTCGGCCGCAGTAGAGGCAGGTGTACTTGTCCCGAAGGAATATCTCCCTGCGTGAGAGCCTGCGCTGCAGGACGGGCCGCCGGATGAGGTACATCAGCCGTATGACGGACGGGACTGGCATGGCGTATGAGGCGGTGCTTATCTCGCCGTCTGCGTTCTCCAAGGTCTCCGCCTTGCCCACGCCCAGGAGCACCACGGCGCGGCGCACCGTGCATATGTTGAGGGGCTCGTAGTTCTGGTTGAGCACAAGGACCGGCGAGCTGATCATTGCGTTCTGCTCTCCTCCATGTTGATATCCATCTCCAGGATGTTCAGCGCTAACCAGAAGTCTTCGGGCACCGGGCTCAGAAAGAACCCCGGAACGGAGTCTTTGGCGTACAAATAGACCGGGACCAGACCGGAGCCTGCCAGTGAGTTGCGCATATTCTGCTGTAAGTCCGACCTGTCAAGCGCGACCATAACAGCTGTACTCCTTCCAGTGTCAGGAGGAAGGTCTGTGGAGTACCTGGCCATCACTGTAACAATAGCTCCCGCCAGAAGGAACCCCGCCGCAAGCCCCAGGATGATTCCGCCCACGGGGTCTACCCAGCCCAGGGCGGTCCGCTTGAGGCCCTCGATGAGAATCGTCCGCAGGACCTGGGCCGCCGTGAACACCGCCGCCAGGATGGCCACGTAGGCGATTACGGAGGCCAGGGTGTCGCTGGAGACGGAGTCGGTCAGAAGGTCGGCGATGTTGTCGCTGAAGCGGGCTGCCAGGAACACGCCCACGACCGCGCCCCCGGCCGCGAAAATCGCCCCAAAGAGCCCCATTTTCCATCCCAGAAAGAGGCCCAGAAACCAGGTGACCGTGATGACTATGTCTAACCAGTTCACCACCTGCTCCTGTGGAGTGTAACCGCTTGAGGCCTTTGTTCAGTTTAGCATAGGCGCTGGATTGGAGAAAAGCGCGCCGCATTGTGCTACAATGCACAAGCACATCAAGGACAACGAGAGTCGATGCCCGAACACATTCTCATCGGAGTTGCCTGGCCCTACGCTAACGGCTCCCTTCACATGGGGCACATAGCCGGGTGCTACCTGGCCTCGGACGTATTTGCCCGCTACCACCGGCTGAAGGGCAACCACGTGCTCATGGTCTCCGGCAGCGACCAGCACGGCACCCCTATCACACTCAGGGCTGAGCAGGACGGCGTCTCCCCCCAGGAGGTGGTGACCCGCTATCACAAGGAGTTCCTGGAGTCCTGGGACCGCCTGGGCATCTCCTTCGACCTGTTCACGACGACCGGCACGGACAACCATCGAGAGGTGGTCCAGGACATCTTCCGGGTGCTTCAGGACAAGGGCTACATCTACACCGACACCACTCCGCTGCCCTACTGCCACTCCTGCCGCCGCTTCCTGCCCGACCGGTATGTTAAGGGCGAGTGCCCCTTCTGCGACAACTCCGACGCCCGGGGCGACCAGTGCGACCAGTGCGGCAAGCCGCTGAACCCGGAGGACCTCATCGACATCCAGTGCCGCTTATGCACCGACAAGCCGGAGATCCGCGAGTCGGAGCACTTCTTCCTGAAGCTGAGCGCCTTCCAGGACACGCTCCTTGAGTGGGTGAGGGAGCAGAGGCACTGGCGGCCCAACGTGCTCAACTTCACCCAGCGTTACCTGGAGGACGGCCTGAAGGACCGCGCCATATCCAGAGACCTGGACTGGGGCGTGCCCCTGCCGGTTGACGGCTACGACGGGAAGCGCATCTACGTCTGGTTCGAGGCCGTTATCGGCTACCTGTCGGCGTCCAAGGAGTGGGCCAAGCTCAGGGGTCAGCCGGAGGCGTGGGAGCCCTTCTGGCATGGCGACGCCAGGGGGTACTACTTCATCGGCAAGGACAACATTCCCTTTCACACCATCATCTGGCCGGCGATGCTGGCGGGCTACGGCGGGCTTGACCTCCCATACGACGTGCCTGCCAACGAGTTCCTGAACCTGGAGGGCAGGCAGCTTTCCACCAGCCGCAACTGGGCCGTGTGGGTGCCCGACTACCTGGACAGGTACGATCCGGACCCCCTGCGGTACTACATGTCGGCGACCATGCCGGAGACCAGCGACTCGGACTTCTCCTGGCGTGACTTCGTGCGGCGCAACAACGACGAGCTCGTGGCCACTTACGGCAACCTGGTGCATCGGGTGCTGACCTTCACGTATCGAAACTTCGATGGCCGCATACCGCAGCCCGGAGACCTGGACGAGGGCGCGCGTGAGGTGCTGGCCAAGGCGGAGCAGGCCTTCCAGGCCGTAGACGACAACCTGTACAGGTGCCACTTCCGGGCGGCCCTTGGACAGGCCATGTCCCTGGCCCAGGAGGCCAACCGCTACCTGGACCACAAGGAGCCCTGGAAGACCGTCAAGCAGGACACCACGGCCACGGCCACCACCCTGTGGGTTATACTGTCGGTCATCAACTGCCTGAAGACGGCCCTCAATCCCTTCCTGCCCTTCAGCTCGGAGAAGCTGCATGAGTTGCTGGGCTTCTCCGGCTCCGTTGCCGACAGGGGCTGGAGTTGGGACCACTCGCCGGAGTCGCTGCCGCCGGGCCAGGCCATGTCTACGCCCTCGCCGCTGTTCTCAAAGCTGGACGAGGAGGTGGCGGCCGCGGAGGTGGAACGACTGGGGCAGAGCACGGGATGAAGGACTTTCTCTGGTCAGGAGAGCGGTGAACACAACCGACCTGTACGAACCCATACAGATTGAGCTGCGGGACGTGGAGCAGCGTCTGGCCGGCGTATGGATGCAGGGGGCCAGCCAGGCGCCGTCTACCATGCTGGACGGCATTCTTAACCACGTGCTGGACGCCCCGGGCAAGCGCACCAGGCCCGCCATCACCATCCTGGCTTCCAAGTTCCATCCCCATGACCACGATCTGCCCCAGATCATGGCAACCGCTGTGGAGCTTCTGCACATCGCCACCCTGGTTCACGACGATACGGTGGACAACTCCGACGTGCGCAGAGGCAAGGCAACGGTCAGCAGCAGGTGGGGAAGGAACGTCGCTGTGCTGGTCGGCGACTACGTCTTCGCCACCTCCGCCACCTTCGTGTGCGACACCAAGAACGTCCGGGTCATCCGCCGCTTCTCAGAGACCATCATGGAGCTGTCTAAAGGCGAGCTGTCGGAGATTTTCGACGCCTTCAACTGGACGCCGGACAGGGACCGCTACTGGACTCGCATCTACGAGAAGACCGCCTCCCTCTTCTCCACGGCCGCGGAGTCGGGCGCGGTGCTGAGCGGCGGGCCGGAGAGCCTTGTGCAGTCGCTGAAGACCTACGGCCACAACCTGGGCATGGCCTTCCAGATTGTGGACGACATCCTGGACTTTGAGGGGACGGAGGAGGAGATTGGCAAGCCGGTGGGCAACGACCTGCTACAGGGCACCCTCACCCTGCCGACCATTCTGCTGATGGAGCGATACCCCAACGACAACCCTGTGCAGAAGCTGTTCCAGGACGTGGAACCCGACGGCAACCTGAAGCGCGCCGTGGAGATGGTGCAGAACTCCGACATCATCCCGGAGGCCACGTCCATTGCCGCCGACTTCTACCGCCGCGCCGTCGACGCCCTGGAGCCGCTGCCGGACAACGCCTACAAGCGCTCCCTGACGGACCTGGCTGCGTACGTGATGGAGCGGCGCAGCTAGGGGGATCTGGGCGATTTAGCAAAAACCCTGCCCGCCAAATGCCGCTAATCTGCTAAGCGCATACTTGAAGTTTTTGATCCCGTTATCCTAAACTCCCCTCAAATAGGCTCTTGACGGCCTACACGGAAACGGGTAAACTGACTCCGAACGAATGCTCTATGCCAAAAGCATTTGGAGAGTGAGTGGCGAGTCAAATCGACGCCGCAATCTGCTCGACAACATAGGCCGAGCAAGCAGGGGAGCCTACCGATGATAGCAGATCCCGCAGTAGCCACAGTGTCAGGACGTAACCATGTGTCGCTAGCTTGTGAAGACAATCTTGAATTCATGGCAAAACTTCAAGGTGGACTGTTTAAGTTAGTTGTCACCTCACCGCCGTACAACCTGGGCAAAGACTACGAGGTTAGAACTTCCCTGGGCGACTATCTTGAGGCTCAGGAGCGTGTGATCAGCGAGTGTGTCCGAGTCTTGCATCCTCAAGGGTCTATCTGCTGGCAGACTGGAAACTATGTCAACAACGGAGAGATCGTCCCTCTTGATGCCGTCCTCTATCCCGTGTTCCTCAGTCACGGGCTTAAGCTACGCAACCGGATTGTATGGCACTTTGGGCATGGCTTGCACTCGACCAACCGGCTGTCCGGCAGATATGAAACAATCAACTGGTGGACTAAGAGCGATGACTACACGTGGAACCTTGATGAAATCAGAGTCCCCGCGAAGTATCCAGGCAAGCGGCATTTCAAGGGGCCGAATATAGGCAAGCTGTCGGGAAATCCAAATGGCAAGAACCCCAGCGATGTGTGGGAGTTCCCGAACGTCAAGAACAACCACCCTGAGAAGACGATACACCCGTGCCAGTTCCCCGTTGAACTGGTAGAGCGTCTTGTGCTTTCCATGACGAATGTAGGGGACGCTGTATTCGATCCCTACATGGGAGTTGGGTCGTCTCTCGTTGCTGCGTTGATGCACGGCAGGGACGCTTACGGCTGTGACGTCGAGCAGGAGTACGTAGAGATAGCCCAACAGCGGATCCGGCAACTCTACGACGGCACTCTCCGCACTCGTCCCATGGGCAAGCCAATCTACGACCCGTCGAAGCCAAATGGGGGGCATTGATGCAGATCAAGGCCCGCTACTCCCACTTGAACGGCGAAGAGTATCTGCTTGTCCATCGTAAACACCTGTTGGATGAGGTACAGGCTGTGATAGGGGAGGTGGATGCCTCCGCCTGCCGGACCAAGGTCTCAAGGGAAAGAACTATGCAGGGCAGGATGCTTTTTTCTCCCACCGATATGAACCGTGCTTTCAGCGCTGGGCTCAGGCGCTTGGGGTGGAGTGAACGTCGGAGCACTTTCTGGGTGACCGACGACGAGAAGATACTCCGGGGTGTTTATGCCCTGCCGGAGGGTGAGCAGAAGCGAACTATTGAGGAAGCCGGGCTGACTCCCATCATGTCCTACAACCAGACTGACTTCGTCAAAGACCGAGTAGCAGTGGAAGTTCAGTTTGGGAAGTACGCGTTTGTGGCCCACGATCTGTTTGTGAAGCACCTGAGTTTCTACGTATCGGACATTATCGACGTGGGAATTGAGATATTGCCCATGAAGGAGTTGGAGCGGGAGATGTCCTCCGGCGTGCCATATTATGAGCGCGACCTTCTGAACGTGCTACGCCAAGGACGGGGTGTCCCGGCGGTCCCACTGGTGTTGATTGGTGTAGCCCCTTGACTGCCTTCACATGGTCTCAGGAGTCCGAGAGATGCCTGAGAAGAATAATCGGAAGGACTGCCCGCCTAAGGACGAGATGCCGACCTGGCGGCGTACGTAATGGAGCGGCGGAGCTAGGGGTCAGCCACCTTACGGTAGGCCAAGGCGGAGTATAAGCTACCATAAAGGAAGCTAAGGTTTATGACTAACCGCGCCAGTTCGGGTTTGGATTTTGTGACTACGCCAACTGAGGACTGGCTTCGCGAAAACCTCAGAGCCTGCCAGTCGCGACTGCTGGTGTCCAGCCCATACGTGAACAACGCATTTGCCCAAGTCATTAGCGAAGTTTCTCCCTCCGTCAAGACCACACTCGTAACTAAGACAGACCTTAGAGATTTCGCGATTGGCTCTTCAAACCTTGAGACCCTATGTGCCCTTGCGAACAATGGTGTGCGCATCCTGAGTCTTACGGGCCTTCATGCTAAAGTCTATGTCTTTGACCGCCACCGGGCTCTGGTTACGTCCGCCAATGCCACTTGGGCCGGGATGCGCAGCAATTGGGAGTGTGGAGTGGCAGTTAACCAAAGATCTGCAGTCCGCAGGGTTGCCCGGCTCGTTCAGTCGGGCTTTGGCGCAGACAGCCCGCCGCTCGAATTCAGCGCGCAGGCGTTGATAAAACTGAGGCCACAAGTCGAAGCCCTACGCGCCTCGGTTCCGCCTATTCCCCAAGTAAAGGTGCCAGATACTCCCGAAGCACTGGAGGAGACTCCCTTTCGTCTTGAGAACGAGGGGGTGTTTGTCAACACTTTCTCCGGGTGGACTGGTCTAACTCTGGGCTTCGTCCTTAACCTGCCGAATGATTCCTTTACTCTTGGTGAAGTTTATGCGGGGTTCACACCAATCGCGGAGCGTCGCTACCCGAGGAACAAACACATCTCGGACAAAATCCGCCAGCAGCTTCAACGTCTGCGGCAACTCGGTCTGGTAGAGTTCCTTGGCAGTGGAGAATACCGAAGAACGGTAAGCCGTTAGTTGATAAGAGTAGGATTCTAGTTAAGAGAGAAACCGGGCCTGCTCCATGTTGCCGGCTTTCCGTTGCTAAACATCTCCTCCAAGGCATCTCCATTGCCACTGAAGGCTCGAACTTCAATGTAAAGCGGTGCTTCTCTGTCTCGTAGCAGAATGCGTGACAGATATGAGCGTTTCCCCTCGGTATTTGTGTATACTTCGCAAGTCTCTACTTCTGCCACTTCGTCCAAGCTCTCCCAATTGGACACCGCTTCTTGTATGAGGTCTAGTTCATCCATTGTCTTCTCCATTTTGCTAACGCTATACAACTGACATTGCTGAAACTTACTACGCTAGTTTTCCTCCCACACCACCTCCCCGCCCGCTACCGTCATGAGCACCCGCGTAGATATGATCTCCTCCGTAGGTATGGCCGTTAGGTCTCGGTCCAGCAGCGCCAGGTCTGCTCGTTTGCCTGTTGCTATAGAGCCGGCCGCTTGCTCTTCAAAGGACGCATAAGCGCTTCCAAGCGTGTACATGCGCAAGGCTATCTCCACGCTCACCGCCTCTTGGGGGAGCACCGGGTCGCCGGACTCCGCCCGACGGGTCACGGCCGCGTAGATTCCCGCGATGGGGTCCATTGGCGCGACAGGGGCGTCCGAGCCGGCCGCCAGCGGGACACCCGCGGCGTTCAGAGAGCCGATGGCGTAGAGCCAGGGCTGCCGCTCCTCGGAGACTTCAGAGAGGTACCGCTCACCACTGTAGTAGATGAAGCCCGGCTGCGTGACCACCGTGATTCCGCTGGCGTCCAGCCGCTCAACAAGGTGGGGAGGGCACTCGGAGCAGTGCTCTATGCGGTGGCGGAGCGATGACCCGGAGTCATGGGTCTGCTGCCGTATAGCCTCAACAGCCGCCTCCACGGCCTCCATCTCCACGGCGTGGATAGCCACCTGGAAGCCGCTGCGGTGGGCGTCCCCCACTATACGATGAAGCTCCTCCCTCGACGGGTTCAGGGACCCTGTTGTCATTGTGAGCATTACTTTGGCGGCGCCCAGCCGCATGCCCGGCCCCGCGTGGCCGAATGCAAAACCCTCCTCCAGGAAGCGAGTCAGGTGGGACGCGCCCGCCATGAGCGTCAGGTTTGGTGTAAGAAGGCCCCGCTCCTTGATTCCCTCGAACAGCCGCCACCGCTCCGGCGAGTTTCCCGGCGTGGCGTCCTGAAGCGAGGTTATGCCCAGGGAAAGGCACTGCTCGTTGAACAGCCTGACGCCTGCGTAGACCTCCTCTTGGGAAAGGGGCGGAACTACGCCCTCCAGGTAGTCGTCCATCTCCAGGAGCAGGCCCGTGGGTTCGCCGGTAGCCTCGTCCCGCTCAATGACGCCATATACGGGGTCAGGGGTGTCTTTGTGTATCCCTGCCAGGGCAAGGGCTGGGCTGTTGAGCACGACGGCGTGCCCTGAGCGGTGGGTGAGCCTCACGGGGCGGTCCGGCACGGCGGCGTCCAGGTCCCGGCGCGTGGGGTGACGGCCCTCACGCAGGTAGAACTCGTTGTAGCCCGTGGCGCGTATCCAGGCGTCCGGCGGGGCGCTGGCTGCGCGTGTCCTGAGCCGCTCCACTATGTCCTGGATGGAGGAGACGACGGATGGCGAGCAGTCGACGGCCAGCAGGGAGGCAGCCGTCGCCAGTACGTGGCAGTGGGCGTCGTTGAAGCCGGGGACCAGCGTCCCGCCCTGGCAGTCGATGGCTCTCGTAGCGCTGCCAATCAGCTCCCGGCGTGGGTCGCCAAGGCCAACGCCTGCTATAAACCCGTCGCTCACGGCTACCCACGACGCCCTCGGCAGTGCGGCGTCCATAGTGATGACGTTGGCGTTGTACAGAAGCAGGTCTGGTGTGGATGACCTCATGGGAGGCGTGAGGCTCGCGATTGGGGCTGGTCTCAGCGCCGGGCCGCGGCGGACTGCTCGTCGGCGTGGTAGGAGCTGCGCACCAGGGGGCCGGAGGCCACGTGCTTGAAGCCCAGACGCTCTCCCTCCTCACGCAGCTCGTCAAACTCCTGGGGCGTGTAGAACTTCTCCAGCACGTGGTGCTTGGGCGAGGGCCGCAGGTACTGGCCGATAGTCAGCAGGTCGCAGTCGACGGAGCGCAGGTCTCTCATGGTCTGTACTATCTCATGCCGCTCCTCGCCCAGGCCGACCATCATCCCCGACTTGGTCACGGCGTCCGGCGCTATCTCCTTTGCCTCGGCCAGCACCTCCAGCGACCGGCGGTAGCCGCCCTTGGGACGCACGGAGTGGAATACACGCTCAACGGTCTCTATGTTGTGGTTGAGGACGTCCGGCTCGGCGTTAATCACCGTGCGCAGGGCCTCTGCCTGGTAGTCCGGGATGAGCACCTCCACCTCGCAGTCCGGCAGCCGCCGGCGTATCTGGCGGATGCACTGGGCGAAGATGAAGGCGCCGCCGTCGGGCAGGTCGTCCCGGTTGACGGAGGTTATGACGCAGTAGCGCAGGGCCAGCTTCTCCACGGTGCGCGCCAGTCGCTGAGGCTCCTCCAGGTCGAGCGCGAGGGGCCGACCCGTGGTGACGGCGCAGTAGTGGCAGCGGCGGGTGCATACGTCACCCAGGATCATGAAGGTGGCGCTGCGCCTGTCCCAGCAGTCCCCGATGTTGGGGCAGCGGGCCTCCTCGCAGACGGTGTGCAGCTCGCTCTGGCGCAGGAGGTTGTGCAGCTCAATGTAGTTGGCGCCGCCGGGCATGGGCACCTTGAACCAGGGCGGCAGGCGTCGGCCAGGGTTCTCTTCCGTCTTCAGTGTGGTAGTCATCGGTGTGTATAATACCAGAACGGGCGGAAGGTGTCTTGTGCGGCTGGGGCTTAGAAGCCTTGTGAGAGCGGGCTTCCGTCGCTTCATAAAAATCGGTGTTGACCGAAGTGGGATCGGGGGCTATAATTGTTCGGAAACTGAGAAACTGAGACAGGGGGGTCTTGAGTTGACTAACGAGACGGGTAAACGGTATTTCTGCAGCAAGTGCGGGGCCGAGTTCATCGTCACCACCGGCGGCGATGGGGTATTGACCTGCTGTGGAGAGCCTGCACAGAAGAAATAGCTACCAGGTAACCCTCTATTCCCGGAATGCGAGAAGCAGGAGACAGGAGGAATTCAAATGGCACTTCAACTTGGCAAGCGATACCACTGCCAGGCCTGTGGCACGATTACCCTTTGCACCAAGGCCGGTGAGGGCGTCTTGACCTGCTGTGACGACGAGATGGCGCTGCAGGACCCTCGAAAGCTGCCCTCTTCAGACTAACCAACACGACTTTCGATACATCTACATCAGACACCCGGCGGTTGTTCAATGCGACCTTATGCTGGGTGTCTAGTTGTGTCTTCCTACTTCCCGCTCATGGTGAGCTTGTCGAACCATTTGAGCGGGTTGGTTTTGGGTGTAGTTATCCCGCTCATATCCTTCGACAGGCTCAGGATGAGCGGGAATGAATGTCGTTGGCGCTGCTCCCACTATGAGTAATGGCGGGACGTTCCGACCTAGTAGCTTTACTATGCCCGCATCATCCTGATACACTAAATCAGAGTCTTGCAACAGCCGGGAGGTGTGTCCATGGGCGCACGGGATTACAGACACCGAGAGGCAAAGAAGACCAAGAAGACAGACAGGCCCATCAAGGTGGAGGTCCTGACTCCGTCTCCGGAAGTGGAGGTGGTCAGGAAAGGGAAGTCCAGGAAGGAACGAGAGGTAGAGACGTAGGCATTGGAGGACGTGAGCCTTAGGGCAGAGGTTCGTGGCAAGGTCCAGGGGGTGAGCTTCCGCTACTTTGTGGTGGAGAAAGCCCAGAGCCTGGGTCTGAAGGGGTATGTAACCAATCTGCCTGACCCCAGCTCCCTGGAGGTTGTTGCAGAGGGAAGCAGGGTTGAGGTGGAGGAGCTTCTGGGTCACATCCGGCAGGGCCCGAGATGGGCCCGGGTCGATGAAGTGGAGTCCCGCTGGTCGGAGGCTCTGCAGGCGTACACGGACTTCCGCGTTCTTAACTGGCATTCGGTGGAGGTGCCCCTGAGCGGAGTGGGCCCGGCCGCCGGGGCCAACTCGGCGAGCAGAGGAGTGTTCAGCAACTACGCTGCCTCGATAAATCCGAGTAGCGTGTTGTCTCAGAGATGAGCTAAGAATGGTCCAAATATGTACGGCGTTATTTTCCACATCCCGTCATTCCTGCGGAAGCAGGAATCTAAGGATTGGTGCAGAGGTTCCTGCTTTCGCAGGAACGACGATCGTTTGAGTAGAGCGTAGAGCTATGGCAATGAATTTCCTGGAAGGCACGCCATACATGCTAAGCGTCGAGGAGGCGCGGAGCAGGATTCTTGATCTGTTCCAGCCCCTTGAATCGGAGCGCAAGCCCATACTGGAGGCCCTTGGCCAGGTGCTGACCGAGGACGTGGTGTCTCCCATGTCGATTCCTCCCCTGGCCAACTCCGCAATGGACGGCTACGCAGTCCAGTTCAAAGACGTTGCAGGAGCAACCTCGGACAGCCCGACTCTGTTGCGGGTCATCGGGCAGGTGGCCGCCGGGCAGCTGCCCGACGCGGAGGTAATCCCAGGGACCGCAGTTCGCATTATGACCGGCGGCCCCATACCGCCGGGAGCCGACGCCGTGGTGCCCTTTGAGGACACCAACGAGTTCGACCTCAAGAGCAAAGGCATGGGCCTCGACGACATCACGGAGATCAACGTAAACATCCCCGCGTCAAACGGCGCCAACGTGCGCCCTGCGGGACAGGACATCACCCAGGGCCAGATGGTGCTCAGCAAGGGTACGCTGTTGAGGCCCTCGGAGGTTGGCGTTCTGGCCTCAGTCGGCAGGGACACGGTGGAGGTGGTTCGCCGGCCCGTGGTGGCGGTCATAGCCACCGGAGATGAGCTGCTTGAGCCTGGAGAGCCGGTTGCCCCCGGCAAGATATACGACAGCAACAGCTACAGCGTGGCGGCGGCCGTCCTTCGATACGGAGGCGTGCCCCGCTTCCTGGGCATTGCGCGGGACAACATAGAGTCGATGACGGCCAAGCTGGATGAGGCCCTTGACGCCGACCTGCTCCTGACCTCCGCGGGCGTCTCCCGCGGCGACTACGACATTGTGAAAGACCTGCTGGCCAGCCGGGGCGAGGTCGCCTTCTGGTCGGTCAGGATGAGGCCAGCCAAGCCCCTGGCCTTCGGGGTGTTCCCCGCGCCTGGCGGCAGGCGCGTGCCCCACGTGGGGCTGCCCGGCAATCCCGTGAGCGCGCTGGTGGCCTTTGAGGAGCTGGTGCGTCCGGCCATCCTGCGAATGCTGGGCAGGACCGACATGGACAAGCCCACCATAAGGGCTGAGCTTGAGGAGGACGTGGTCAACACCGACGGGCGGCGGGTCTTTGCCAGGGTGGTGGTCACCCGGAGGAACGGCCGCTACTACGCCTGCCTGACGGGGGACCAGGGGTCGGGCGTGCTCACGTCAATGGCCCTGGCAAACGGGCTGGCAATCTGCCCGGAGGACGTGCCTCGCATGAAGGCGGGCGAGGAGGTGGACGTGCAGATGCTGGACTGGCCGGAGGGTGTCTTCTAGCGGCCCAGGACCTGCCGGAACCTTCCTCGACCTGGGCGTCGGCTCAGCGGCCTAGAGCCGGTTGACCATCGTCTGGCTGCTCCTGGCCTTCTTCGCCCTGCCCATCCGTGGTCGACCGCAGCGCGCTGAAGAGGCTGATCCCCTCCCTTGGCAGCAGTATGCCCGCGAATATCATGGGCGGAAGGAAGAGCAGGGCGTGCATCACCAGGGCGTAGGGAAAGGCCGTGCTCTTGTCGACCCCGAAGAACTGCTCCATGGCAAAGGTCATGGCGAACTCGAACGTGCCTATGCCTCCCGGAAGGGAAGGGGCGCTGGTTGCGAAGAATATGGTGGCAATCACCACCAGTACGGCCTGCGGCAGAGTGAGGGGTATGCCCATGTCCATAGCCACAATCCAGCCGCAGGCTCCCAGGCACACCCAGAGACCGAGACTCACCAGTATGGAGACCAGCAGCCTCTTCTTGTGTCGCTCCATCTCCGCCAGGGAATCCGCAAAGGCGACTATGACCTTGATCCGGCGAAGGAATGCCGGACCGCCGCCGCTCCTGGCCAGCACCAGCACCAGTACCAGCAGGACCAGGGAGAACATGAGCGCCGCGGCCACGTAGCGCGTAAGCTGCCCCTGGCCCAGCCCGAACAGCAGCCCCAGGGCCAGCAGGAGGGTGGACGCCCAGATATCCATTATCCGGGTCATTCCCAGGGTGGCAAGGGCGGCGCCGCTGGAGATGCGATCGCGCACCGTAAGCAGCGTGAACTGCACGGCCTCGCTGGCGACTCGTACGGGGAGAATGCTGTTTACGCCCAGCCCGATGTTTTCGATAACGAACAGCCTGAGGGTGGAAATCCGTTCGGTCACGTAGAGCACCCGCCATCGATAGGCGCGGCACAGGTTGCTGAGAATGAACACAGCCAGGGCGGCGAGTACCCAGTGAACGGACAGTTCCCGGGAGGCGTTCAGGACTTCGTCCCAGTGCAGCCCTCTAATGGCGACCCACCCCAGAGCCACACTTCCCAGTATGCCCAGGACAAGGCTTATTATGGTGGACTTGCTTCTGAAGTTGATTCTAGGGAGGATTAGACTGCTCCTTTGGGCTTCTACTGGTTGGGCCCCTTCCGGTCTGGCGCCCTTTGTTCGCCAAACAATTTACACCCTAAGCCCACTTGAGTTAAAGACAAAACGGTGTATGTTTGTGTGCATTTTGTGTTGGAATCACACATAGGGAATCTTTACCAATGGTATACTCGCTTAAGCCGTTCATCGCCCAAACTATCTGAAAGGAAACCGGGATGTCAAATCTGGTCTTGCCTGAGTGGGACTCATCATACCCGGATCCCTCCAGGCTCCGTCAGGAGGTGGAAGCGATGGTGGAGTCGTTTGTCGAGGCGCTGCTGGGAGAGATACCGAGCGGGGGGATCCAGGGGATTTACCTGAAGGGATCCGGGCAGAAGGAGTGGGACTCCCCCATCGACTACGTGCCGGAGATAAGCGACGTTGACTTGCACATCCAGTTCCATGAAGATGACGCCTGGCGCGGGCGCATCGGTACATTTGCCCAGGCGATGAAGATTCAGCAAGCGGTTGAGAGGGCGTACCTGTCCAGAATAGAGGAGCCGCTGCACACGCCAAGACCCCAGCTTATTGTCGTCAACAAGATGGTGCAGGAGATAGAGTACATCCCCTCGCCGAGGGAGACGGTCAGGGCGCTCTACGGCGAGGAGTATCCGCTGGCGGACTACAGCGATCCGGACG
This sequence comes from Dehalococcoidia bacterium, assembly GCA_034422115.1. Lineage (GTDB taxonomy): Bacteria > Chloroflexota > Dehalococcoidia > Lucifugimonadales > UBA2985 > DAOUJW01. The sequence continues at coordinate 115,032 of DAOUJW010000025.1, forward strand.
CCATACGCCGGGTGGAGTGCAACAGGCTTCTGGCGGAAGGCGGATACCTGGCCGACTACCCGTTGCACATCATCGACAGGTTTGGCCCCTACATCTGGGAGGCGCTGCGCACCCTGGCCTGGCGCGTGTCTCCGGCCGGGCCCCGGGCGCTGCACGTCCTGGGAGTGGACACTGCACTGGCCTGGAGCCTGAACCGCACTCGTATTGTGGCCATGCTGGCAGAACTGGGTGAACAGGATCTGGCGGGGCACTATCTTGAGTTCTACAAGGCAGGCTGGCGTTACTTCCTCTCCCACTATGAGGACTACGACGCGGGCCGAGACGCTATGACCGCCGGCGTGGAGGCGCTGGGCCGGTCGGCGGAGATAGCCCGCTGGTGGCTGGCGGGCCGAGACATGGCATCCCGCTCACCCTGAGCATGTCGAAGGGAGTGAGTGGGATGCGAGACATATTCGTGGGCCAGACGCCCCTTTTGAACGCCCGCGTTTCAGGGTAAACTGGAAGGGAATGCCGCGGCAACTCGTGAGGCAAACTATGGTTGACCTGTTCGAGAACGAGCGGAACAAGGCCATGAGCCGGGAGGCGCCCCTCGCCGCCCGCATGCGCCCCCGGACCTTCGACGAGTACGCGGGCCAGGAGCACATAGTGGGCCCCGGCAAGGTGCTGCGCCTCAGCATAGAGGCCGACAGCGTGCCGTCCATCATCCTGTGGGGGCCGCCCGGCAGCGGCAAGACCACCCTGGCCCACCTCATAGCCAGCATCACCCAGTCCCATTTCGACCCTGTAAGCGCCGTCACCGCCGGCGTCGCTGACCTGCGCAGCGTCGTCTCTAAGGCCAGGGAGCGCCGGGGCATGTACGGCCAGCGCACCATCCTCTTTGTTGACGAGATACACAGGTTCAACAAGGCCCAGCAGGACGTGATCCTGCCCCACGTTGAGGAGGGCACGGTCACCCTCATTGGCGCCACCACCGAGAACCCGTCGTTTGAGGTCATAGCCCCGCTGCTGTCTCGATGCAGGGTGTTCAGCCTCAAGGCCCTGACGGACGAGGACGTGGCCGCGGTTGTGCGGCGCGCCCTTGAGGATGATGAGCGCGGCGTTGGGCATCTCCGAGTCGTGATGGATGAGGACGCGTTGCGGCACCTGGTAGTCATGGCAAACGGCGATGCGCGTGTGGCCCTCAACGGCCTGGAGATGGCGGCCTCCGCCACCGCGCCGGACGCCTCCGGCTCACGCGCCGTGACCCTGGAGACCGTCGAGGACGCCCTCCAGCAGCGCACGTTGCTCTACGACAAAGCGGGAGACCAGCACTACGACACCATCTCGGCCTTCATCAAGTCGGTGCGCGGCTCGGACCCGGACGCCGCCGTCTACTGGCTGGGCCGCATGATAGAGGCGGGGGAAGACCCCATGTTCATCGCCCGGAGGCTGGTCATCCTGGCGGCTGAGGACGTGGGCATGGCGGACCCTCAGGGGCTGCCCATCGCCGTTGCCGCTCAGCAGGCCGTCCACTTCATCGGGATGCCGGAGGGCGCCATTCCCCTGGCCGAGGCCACGGTGTACCTCGCGACCGCGCCCAAGAGCAATGCGGCCTATGTCGCCCTGAACCAGGCGATGGAGGACGCCCGCAAGACCCGCAACGAGCCTGTGCCGATGCACCTGCGCAACGCGGTCACCCGCCTGATGCGGGACATGGGCTACGGGCAGGGTTACAAGTACTCCCACGACTACGACGGCGGCTTTGCGCCGATGGACAACCTGCCGGAGTCCCTCAGAGACCGGCGCTACTACCGGCCCACTGACCGCGGGCATGAGAGGGACGTGGCCCGGCGTCTGGAGGAGTGGTGGGGCGCGCGCCGCGAAGACTAAAGGAGAGGGAGGAGAGTAACACTCTCCTCCCTCTCCGGTTGCCGCTAAGGGAACCCTATCCGTCATTCCTGCGGAAGCAGGAATCCAAGGGGTGGTGGAGTGTGGACTCCCGCGCAGGCGGGAGTGACGATTGACTCCTACTTCCTCTTCCAGACGGGCTGGCGCTTCTCTGCGAAGGCCGTGACACCCTCCCGGATGTCCTCGGTCTGGTCGATCATGTACCGCTCCGCGCGGTGCAGCGCAGTGGCGTACTCCGGCGGGATGTTGCGGCCGATGTCGATGATGCGCTTGCAGGCCTCAATGGACAGGGGAGCGCCCAGCTTGATGAGCTCGGCCACTCGCACCGCCTCGGCCATGAGGGCGTCCCGGTCAGGCACAATAGCCTGGATGAGGCCGATGTCGTAGGCGCGCTGGGCGGTCATGTGAGCGCCCGTGAACTGGATCCACTTGGCCTCTCCCAGGGGGATCATCCGGCTGAGCATGAGCACGCCGGTCCCGGAGGTGCGGCCTCGCCTTACTTCAGGCAGGCCCAGGCTCGAGGCCTCCGTGGCGATGCGGATGTCGCAGCGCAGTGAAAGCTCCAGGCCGCCGCCCAGGGCGTAGCCGTCGATGGCGGCGATCATGGGCTTGCCGCACTCGGTCTCGTCGAACCTGAACTCCGGCGGCGGCTGCTGGTCCGGGCGGACGCCGGAGTAGTACTGCTCCGCGCCCTCCTTCAGGTCTGCGCCCGCGCTGAAGGCCCTGCCGCCCGCACCGGTGAAGATAATGGCGAGAATGCTGTCGTCCTCGGCGGCGTCCTTGAGGGCCCGCCCGCGAGCCTGACCCAGCTCACGGCCCAGGGCGTTCATCCTCTCCGGCCGATTCAGGGTGATCCAGGCAATCCCGTCGCCCTTCTCGTACATGATGGTCTCCGACTGGGTAACCTCAAATCCCTTGGTGGTCATTTCTCCTCCTTTTCTAATGCTGTGCGGGGCGTCTTCCCGCTATATGCCTGTATCTATCGGGTCTGGCCCGACTCGACTAGCGCCTCTGCCACACGGCGGGGCGCTTCTCAGCAAAGGCCCTGGCTCCCTCCTTGATGTCCTCCGACAAGTCGACGAGCGCCCTCTCGGCCCTGCCGACCATCTGGGAGAACTCAGGCGAGATCCATGCCGATGCGTTGATTACGCGCTTGATTGCCTCCACCGAGAGTGGAGCGTTGCCCTTGAGGATGCCGGCCAGCCGCTCCGCCTCGGTGAAGAGGGCGTCCCTGTCCGGCAGCAGCGCCTGGATGAGGCCGATGTCATAGGCTCGCTGGGCGGTCATGTGCTCGCCGGTGAGCTGTATCCAGCGCGCCTCTCCCATTGGAATCATGCTCTGGAGCATGGTCAGGCCGGGGCCTGGCATACGCCCGCGCTTCACCTCCGGCAGGCCGAACACGGACTTCTCCGTGGCGATGCGGATGTCGCAGCGCATGGTGACCTCCATGCCTCCGGCCACGGCGTAGCCGTCCACGGCGGCGATGGTGGGCTTGGGGCAGTCGCCCAAGTCGTAGGTGTCCGTGGCCCTGTCCTCCTGGCCGGGCTGTACGCCGGCGGCGTGGGCTTCGGCCACCGCCTTGAGGTCGTTGCCCGCGCTGAAGGCCCTGCCGCCTGCACCGGTCACAATGACGACGTAAACGCCCTCGTCCTCGCTGGCGTCCCTCAGGGCCCGGGCCATAGCGCCGCGAAGCTCCGTGTTCAGGGCGTTCATGCGCTCGGGGCGGTTCAGGGTGACCCAGGCAACTCCATCGGACTTCTCGTAAAGAATAGTCTGTGAACGCGTCACGTCCGTTCCAGCGGCCATAGCTCCTCCTTTTCCGAGGCGACTAGAGTGTGCTCAGCATAGCATTGCAGGCGCGATGGCGCAACTCTGATGAAGTTGTATAGTGCAATGCAAGCTGCAAGCAAGGCTCAGTCGCCTACAGCCCCGCCGATGTCCCTGCGCCTGAATACCCAGGAGGTAGCCACTACTAAAACGACAGTGTATGTGAGGATGACGACAAAGGCCTGCAGTGCGTATGAGGAATCCTCCACCACCGGCACAGCCGTCCAAGAGCGAAAGTTTTGAATGAGCGGGTAGTCCGCGACTTTGGCAAGCGTGTCATGGAGGTTGAGAACTGGCGCGACAGCGGTCTCAATTATGAAATATCCAATGGAGATTGCTATGCCCGCGCCGCGCGACCGGGTAAGCACTGTGGCCAGGACGCTGAGCGCAATGAACGGCAGGAATCCATACACGCTCTTGAAGAAGACTATAACGACGTCGGACCACCTGCCGGCGTCGACAAGCTCTCCAGCCTCGTTTGGAGGGATCACGGCAGTTGCCAGGCTGGACGCAACCGATGCCGCCACGATGACGATAAGCGCACCGGTGCATAGCCACAGGAGCAGAAGGAGCTTCGCAGCGAGGAACGTCCATCGGTGGATGCCTCCTGCAAGGACAGTCCGTAGGGTGCCCCAACCGTATTCAGTCCCCACAAGGGAGGCTGTGAGAATCATTATGAGCAGAAGGCCTATCGCAACGGGGCCCAGTGAAGAAAAGTCGGAGATGCTTGTGGTCATGCTGTTCGGGAGTGTGAAACCCCTGCGAAGCTCATTAAGGGTTACTGTGTTTTCACAATCCTCGCTGTGCCATGCGTCCAGATGCTCCAGCGCCATCCTTTGTTGCTCTTCAGTTAGCTGATCGAGCCCTGTTGGCGTGTGACCCCTTGCAATGTCCACACACGTCGCTGTCACCCTTACGCCTTGCCATTCGTCCGGTGATAGGCCGATCGAGGAGTTTCCCTGGTTAACCACCTGATGTACTGTGACGTCGTGATAGGCCAGGTAGTTGACCCAGATGCCTACTTGCGATACCAGCACAGCTATTGCGAGGAGAATCCAGGGCATCCGTAGTCGACGGAGCTTGAACCATTCCCACTTGGTGAGCCGGAGGACCTGCCCAATGAGCATTGTATACACCCCTTAGATGGTTTAATGGCGTACTTCAGGCTTGCAGATGTTCTCGCCGGACAACTGCATTTCCTTCTCGAACCAGTCGTTACTCGGACTCTCGTTCGTCGCCGGTAACTTCAAAGAAGTACCTCTCTAGAGAACTCCGGCCTGAGCTTGCCTCAATCACGTAGACCTCAGAGCGTCCCAGGGCTGTCGATATCTCTGCGACTCTATCGCTTGGGGCTGAAATGACAATCTCGCCATCTTCTATCTTCACGTCTTCGATCCAAGTTAGTGCGGAGAGAATAGCCAATGCCCTCTCGTCGTTCGTGGTCCTGAGCCGTATTTGACCTTCAGACCGCAGAATGTCCGGAACGGCTCCTTGGGCGATTAGCGCTCCTTTGGACATGATGACCACGCTATCGCACACCTGCTCCACCTCGTTGAGGATGTGGCTTGCCAGAAGAACCGTTCTCCCATCCGCACAGAGTTCTCTAATCAGGTAGCGAACATCGGCCATGCCCGCAGGGTCCATCCCGTTGGTAGGTTCATCCAGAAGGAGGACCTCGGGGTCGCCGAGAAGGACAAAGGCAAGTCCCAGTCGCTGTTTCATGCCAAGGGAGTATGTGCTAAAGCGGTAATCTCCCCTCTCTGCCAAGCCAACCTTCTCAAGCAGTACGTCGATGTCTTCAGGCGCGCCCCTTTCAAAGATGCCTTGAAAGTAGAGGAGGTTTTCTCGACCTGTGAGATAGGGATAGAAGGCTGGATACTCTATGATGGCGCCGACGCGACGCAGGGACGTCTCAAGTCCGTCGGGGGAGCCGAATAGGCTGACGCTACCTGAAGTCGGCCGCACCAGACCAAGCAGCATTCCCATTGTAGTTGTCTTTCCGGACCCGTTTGGACCAAGCAATCCGAAGGCGTGGCCCCGCGGAACGGACATCGTGAGGTTGTCAACGGCGACGATATTCCCATATATCTTGGTAAGTGACTCAGTCTCAATCACTGTTCTGCCACTGCTCATGCTGTATCCTCCCATGTGTTCTTTGAAGGCAGACGCTGCCAGATCGAAGATCAACCGCATCCATAGAATCAGTCTTCGCACACCGTTGCCGTCGTAGCGCATCCTGTCCCGGAAGAACTGAGTCATTAGTTCGCCGTATTCTCCACGGAACTCCCTTGGGTAGGCAACGAGGAGAGCGCGATACACCCTCTCAGAAAGCATCTCAGACTCCGCGCCTTTGCATAACGTCGGTCCTTCTCGTCCTAGCGGTTCGGGCAAGTTGTTCGATCCGGGACACCTCTGCGTCCAGTGTGTTTAGACCCAGCTCAGTGAGGCGGTAGTAGCGTCGACGCTCATCGTCGAGGTCGGGATCCGGTCGTTCGGAACTCACTTCGATTAGCTTTACCTTTAGCATCTGCTTGACTGCTCCGTACAACGTGCCTGGCCCCATTGTCACCGCTCCATCGGTAAATGCCTCGACCTCCTTCATGATCGCGTAGCCATGCTTGTCTCCAGTAGTCAGGGCGAGCATTATATGTAGCTGTGAAAGAGGTAGAGGGAGCAAGTCCGAAGGTGTTTGGCTTTGCAATGTCGTTTCACCTTTCTAAAACTGGCAGGCAATCTGTTCCCATTCAAGGGCGCAAATACATATTACGCAGGACGATATATCGGCAGACAATATAACGACATACAATATATCTGTCAAGGGAAAACCCAGGGAGCCGCTGCTGAATGAAGGCACTAGTTGAGGAGACCAACTCCGAGACCCTTGGGGTCAACGTAAACGCTGCGGCGGAGAGCAAGGCCTCAACTCATGGCTGGCAGAGACGATAGAAAAGGCGGTTGGGGGACTATAAGATATGCCTCGCTGGATTTGACGTACCACACGGGACAATCTATCATTATTGGGTGGACTTCCCGCCGCAGCGCCAGCGTAGCTCAGTGGTAGAGCAGCGGTTTCGTAAACCGCAGGTCAAGGGTTCGAATTCCCTCGCTGGCAATAGACGCATACTTCCAAGGAGGGGCGCGATGGTTCGTCCAATTGAGGTTGAAGCGCGGCCGGGTTACCGGATATGGCTGCAATACTCGGACGGCGTAGCCGGAGAGATTGACCTTTCGGACGTGGCTGGGAAGGGGATTTTCAAGGCTTGGTATGAGCCGGGATGCTTCCAGAAAGTATACATTGCTCCCCACAGAGCTATAGCGTGGAATGATGAGGTTGAGCTTTGTCCCAACGCCCTCTATATGGAACTTACCGGCAAATCCTGGGAGGAGTTGCCGGAGGAAGTGGATGTGGCGGGGTGATGGAGAGTGCCTGAAATCTGCCGTTTCTACGGCATCATCATTCGTATGTACTCCCGTGATCATACTCCGCCGCACTTTCATGCAGAATACGGCGGCATTGAAGCATCGGTCCCAATAGATGCCCCGGGCCAAATGCGCGGCCGCCTGCCGGCAAGGGCTCAAAGGCTTGTGGTTGAATGGGCGTTGCTTCACCAAACGGAACTGAGAGAAGCCTGGGACCGGGCAAGTCGCCTGGAGCCTCCTGGCAGTATTGCCCCGCTGGAGTAAAGCCTTACAAAAGCAAGAGGCGTCAGCAGTACGATATTGAGAATACCAGGGCCCTTTGGCAAGAGTACAGACGCCGCAAGCAGCAGGAGGAGTAGGAAATGGCTCTCACCCGTGATTTCAAGGAAACGGTGCAGGCCAGCGCCCGGCGCGACTTGGCTTTCCGGGAAGGGCTTTTGAAGGAGGGTATAGAATGCCTGCTCTCAGGCGACCTGGACGCCGGCAAGATAGTGCTGCGTGATTACATCAACGCCACAATAGGATTTGAGAAACTGGGTTCCCTTACCAACAAACATCCCAAGAGCCTCATGCGCATGTTCGGGCCGGCAAGCAATCCCCATGCCCGGAACCTGTTTGAGGTCATAAGACAGATGCAACGATACGAAGGCATACAGCTTGAGGTGAACGCGGTCCGATAGAATGAGGTGTACAGGCTGCATGGGGTGACGAGGTGGGTAATGCTGAATGTCATGGGCATTGCGGCATTGCAAAAGGTGGATTATATTAACTCCAACGCCAGCGTAGCTCAGTGGTAGAGCAGCGGTTTCGTAAACCGCAGGTCAAGGGTTCGAATCCCCTCGCTGGCTCCAGACACAAACTTCCAAGGAGGGTGTAATGTTCAAGAAAATAAGGTATTTCTCCATTGCCGTAACGGACCTGGATGAGGGGATGAAGAAGTTTGAGAGTCTCTTTGGGCTGACGGCGATGACGGAGCCCTTCGAGCAGCGATGGGGCTTCAAGGGCGTCATGCTGGGCAACGGCGAGGACAGGCTTATCGAGATGATACAGCCGTCGGACCCGGACAGCGCGCTGGCCCGCTTTATGAAGGAGAGGGCTATCCCGTCCAACCCCAACGGCGAGGGCCTCTACCTGGTGAGCGTGGAGGTGGATGACATCAATGAGACGGTGAAGCAGATACGGGAGGCGGGAGGCCGCGTGACACAGGACGAGAACTCGCCGAACACGGCCTGGGTGCATCCCACCACCAGCAACTTTGCCTTCATGGAACTGACCCAGCCCTCCGAGTAACTGCGCCCGACATCCTTCACATGGCTGAGAACAAGACGCAGAAGACTGGGGCAAGCGTAGACGACTTCCTGGTGTCGGTCTCCAACCGGCAGCGCCGGGAGGACGGCCTTGTCCTCTTGGACATGATGAAGGACGTGACCGGCCTGGAGCCGGAGATGTGGGGGCCCAGCATCATTGGCTTTGGGGAGTACCACTACAGGTACGAGTCCGGCCGGGAAGGCGACATGCCCTTGGTCGGGTTCTCGCCCAGGAGCAAGAGCCTTTCCCTCTATCTCACCCCCGGATTCGAGGAGTACCACAATGACCTCCTCTCCAGGCTGGGGAAACACAGCACCGGGGTGTCCTGTCTCTACATCAACAAGCTGGCAGACGTGGACAGGGACGTGCTCCGGGAGCTCATCGCCAAGTCGTACCGGTTCATGCGGGACGAGGGACTGCCGTTTCCTGACGCGACTACCCGTTGACGCGCGCAGGCCCGTCGTTTCGGGTGGAGTCGAGCGCGTGCAATGTGTTACAATAGAAGATAGCTACGTACAGTTTGGTCAGAGGGAGCAGACATGGAAGAAGTATTGAGAGAAGCCAAGAATCTCCTGGGCAAGGGCGAGCCGTTTGTGGTCGCCACGGTGGTGGGCACCAAGGGTTCCACTCCACAGAAGCCGGGGGCCAAGCTCCTGGTGCGCGAGGACGGCAGCGGGGTGGGCACGCTGGGTGGCGGCTGTGTTGAGGGGGATATCTGGTTCGCAGCCAAGATGCTGCTGAAGGACGGCGGCGAGGCCACCGTTACGGACTACACGCTGAACGAGGACGTCGCGGCCAGGGAGGGCCTGGTTTGCGGCGGCACTATGTACTTCCTGATTGACCCGGTGTTCGACCCCAAGCAGGTTGAGGCGCCCATCAACAACATAGTGAGCGCATATGACGGCAGCTCCAGCGTGGGCACGGCCACTCTCCTGAAGCCGTCCAGGGAGAAGGGCAAGATTGGGGACAAGCTGTACATTGGGCAGGACGGCAAGGTCTACGGTTCCCTGGGCGATCCGGCAAGGGATAAAGAGGTGGAGTCACAGCTTCGGGAGCTTGTGGACTACGGCCGAGTGAAGTCCATCAAGACCCAGGACGGCGCGGAGGTCTTCATGGAGGGCTTCACCATGCCCGCCGCGGTGGTCATCGCCGGCGGCGGCCACATCGGGAAGTCGCTTGCGCCCCTGGTGAAGATGCTCGGCCTGCGACTGTGGGTCGTTGACGACCGGCCGGAGTTCGCCAACATGGACAGGTTCCCGGAGGCGGACGGCGTCATCGTCGCCGACTACGCCGAGGGCCTGCAGCAGATCGACATGCGGCCCAACACCTCCGTTGTGGTGGCTACAAGGGGCCACCGGCAGGACGACCTTGCGCTGGAGGCGGCGGTCCGCAGCCCCGCGGGGTACGTGGGCCTGGTGGGCAGCAAGCGCAAGACCATCCTCATCTACGAGGAGCTGCTCAAGCACGGCATCCCCCTGGAGAGGCTCAAGGCCGTTCACGCTCCCATTGGCCTGGACATCGGCGCCAAGACGCCGGAGGAGATTGCGGTGAGCATTGTGTCCGAGATTGTGGCCTTCCGCGAGGGGCGACCGGGCAAGACGCTCACAATGGAGAACCGCTACCTCAACAACGCCGCCAAGAAGCTGGGGGTCCTCGTCTAGGGAATCTCTGAAATCGTCGTTCCTGCGAAAGCAGGAACCTCTGCCCCGCTACGTTTAGATTCCTGCTTCCGCAGGAATGACGGGGTGGTAGAATGGCGCTCTGATCGTTCAGAGGTTTCCTAAGCATAATGCCATGTCCGGGGTCTCTGCCATCATCCTGGCCGCGGGCGAGTCGACTCGCATGGGGCGGCTCAAGGCCCTTCTGTCCTGGCAGGGACGGACGCTGATAGAGTACCAGGTTGAGTCTCTCAAAGAGGCCGGGGTTGAACAGGTGGTAGTGGTGGTGGGCCATCGATGGCAGGAGGTGGAAGCTCCGGTGCGCGGTCAGCCCGGCGTCGAGACGGCGGTGAACCCGGACTATCAGCAGGGAAAAACTACGTCAATTAAGGCTGGCCTGTCGCGGGTGTCGCCATCTGCGCAGGCCATTCTTGTTCTCGCGGTAGACCAGCCGAGACCCGTCGGCATCCTCAAGGCCCTTATCGACGCCCATCTGGAGTGGGGCAGCCTCATCACCTGCCCGGAGCACGGCGGTCACAGGGGACATCCCTTCATATTCTCCGCCACGCTCATGCCGGAGCTCACGGCCATCACGGAGGAGGGCCAGGGGCTGCGGGAGGTGGTGGACAGGCACAGGGCTGACACCTACCGGATGGCGGTGGACAACCCCATCGTGCACGCGGATACTAACTCTCCGGGGGACCTGAAGGAGGCGGAGCGTCTGTTTAAGGGGTTGTGAGACCTGCTATAAGCGCAATTTCAGCTACATAAGTGTAGGAGGTAATCATGGCGGGGTATTTTTACGTGTGGCAGCTGGCGGATGGGGATGAGGACTGGGACGAAGATGAGGGCGACGACGATGACTACGATTGGGGAGACGATGACGATGAGGACGACGACGATGACGACTGGGACGAGGATGAAGGCCCTGGGACGATCGTGGATAGCTTAGAGGACCTGGTTGAGGCGGTACGCGAGTGGGCTTCTTCCCCACAGGGCGCGTTGATGGTGGAGTGGCGCGCGGTGGAGGATGAAGACGAGGACGAGGACGACTTAGACTAGATAACCTCCTCCTCTCGCAGAGAGGCTATCTCCTGTTCATCCACTCCCAGAAGGTCACGCAGCAGGTCGTCCGTGTGCTCACCCAGCTCCGGCGATGAGGAGTCGTTGCCGGTGGGCGTGCGGGACAGCTTTACCGGGGTGTTCACCGCCTTCACCTTTCCCAGGCGGCTGTGGTGATACTCCCTTATCATCTCCCGGTGGCGCACCTGTGGGTCGTGGGCCACCTGGTCTATGGTGTTCACCGGGCCGCACGCAATGCCCAACGCCTCAAACTCCTCCACCCACTCCCTGGTCGTCTTTTGCATCAATGCCTCGTTGAGGATGGGTTCAAGCTCGTGGTGGTTCTGGCTCCGAGTCCAGCCGGTGTCGAAGCGGGGGTCGTCTATGAGGTCTATGCGGTCTATGGCGGAGCAGAGCAGCGGCCAGCGCTCCTTCCGACCCTCAATCAAGGCGATGGTTATGTAGCCGTCCCTGGTCGGAAAGACCTGGAAGGGGGCCGTGACCGGATGCCGCGTGCCCAGGGGCGCGGGCGTCTCCCCCGTGGCGAAGTATCGCGCAAAGGCGTTCTCCTGGATGGTCACCTGGCAGTCCAGCATCCCGATGTCCACCAACTGCCCCAGCCCGCTCCTGGCCCGCTCCTGAAGCGCCGAGAGAATGCCGATGACGGCGAAGAGGCCGGCGGTGATGTCGCCCTGGGACACGCCGGGGCGAATGGGCGGGCCACCCGGCTCGCCCGTGATGCTCAGTATGCCACCCATGCCCTGAACAACCACGTCAAGGGCGGGCTTGGAGGAGTAGGGCCCGTCCTGCCCGAAGCCTGATATTGCGGCGTAAATTATGGCCGGGTTGCGGTCTCGCAGGACGGGGTAGTCCAGCCCTAGCCGCTGCATTGTGCCGGGCGCGAAGTTCTCCAGCACTACGTCCGACTCGTCCACCAGCCGCAGGAATAGGTCTTTGCCCCTGGGCTTGGCCAGGTCTACTGAGAAGCCCATCTTGCCGCGGTTGACGCTCATGAAGTAGGAGCTTTCGCCATCTATGAAGGGGCCGCTGGAGCGGGAGCGGTCCCCTATCTCCGGCTGTTCCACCTTTATTACCTCAGCGCCCAGATCGGCCAGGATCATGGCGGCAAAGGGGCCGGCCAGAACGTGAGTCAAGTCCAGTACCCTGGTTCCCTCCAATGGCCCTGGCATACTACCTCCCTTTGGTTGTCAAGTGAATGTCTCAGATGGTAACACTTGGCGAGAGTAGAGCCAAGGGAGCGGATTGACAAGGGATGCTCAGCAATGCACTATAACCGCGCTAAAGTAGCAGGCTGACATTGGGGCTCCGTATGCTCAGAATTATCTTGACCTTCATTATCCTGCTGCTGGCATTGGCAGGCTGTACTGGTGCTGCAACCCCCACAGGCATCCCGACACCAGCACCGACGTGGACTCCAACGCCTCCCCCTACATGGACTCCTGAGCCAACCTGGACTCCCGCGCCTACGTGGACGCCAATGCCGGCGCCAACTCCTACGACCACATTCACGCCCACACCCATCCCGACTGCTACATCTACACCTGTCCCCACTGCCACGCCCGTACCTACTCCCACGCCTACCACTATTCCCACTGCTACTCCTACTTCAACGCCAACCTCTGTTCCTACGCCGACGCCTGCGCCAACACCTACCCCGACTCCGCTGAGCCTGGCGAGCATGGTTCAGCAAGTCCGGCAAGCCGTGGTGAGGATAACCGCCGGTAGTAAGGTTGGCACAGGCTTTATCTTCCAGCTGGACGGGGACGCCGCCTACGTGTTGACCAACCATCACGTTATAGCGGGGTACTCAGTTCCGGAGGTACAAGTTCGAGACAGGACGGACTACAACGGCACAGTTATTGGCACGGACTCCATTCGCGACCTTGCAGTGATACGGATATGCTGCGGCAACTTCAAAGAAATACCATTTGCCGAGGAGTCGGACGTGGTAGTGGGCGCAGAGATTGTGAATATAGGATACGCCCTGGGCCTCAGGGGGCAGGCAACCGTCAGCACGGGAATCATATCGGCGGTGCGGTATGACAGCCATAGGTCGGCTGACGTCATCCAGACAGACGCTCCCATAAACCCTGGCAACAGCGGCGGGCCAATGTTGACCTCGGATGGAAGGGTACTCGGGATAAATACGTTCAAGTATGTCGGCACGAGCGTCGAAGGTGTGGGATTTGCTCTATCCGGCCCGTATGTCCAGAGACTGATTCCCCATCTGGTGTCCGGCCGCGCTGTTCAGGTGGACCCAACCCCGGAATCCACCTCGTCCGTTATGCCCACTCCTGACGCGCCCACCATTCTGCACGGGCCACTGGCCGGCTCCCTGACGCTTCAGAGGAGACTCCACACCATACAGATGGCGGGAAAGCACCAAGTGGGTGACGTGGGGATGGAGGCGACATTCCGCAATCCCCCGGACACCTCCTCGTGGTACTACGGATTCATTTTTGCCAGTGAAGCCGGCGCGGCAGTTATGGCGTTGGTTACTGACGACGGATACTGGGCTGTCAACAGGTGGATCAGGGACAGGGGACACAAGATTGAAGACCTGAAGCTGATTCCGGCGGGTACGCTGAAGACAGGGTCAACCTCCCGCAACCACTTGAAGATAGTCGTGGAGGGAGATGCTTTGACCCTGTACATAAACGGGGAGCGCATGTCGCGTGACGCAGACTTAAGCCGCTTCGAGCTGGGAGCGGGCGGAGACTACGGCGTCCTTGCATGGGGCAACTATCCAATATGGACGGACGACGAGGACAGGCCTGTGGTTTGGTATGAGCGCTGGCAGGTGTGGGAGCCGTAACTCATAGGTTGTATGAGTAAACGCTTATGCCCTTACACCTTCCGCAGCCCTATGGTGTTGCCCGCGGGGTCCATGAACACTGCTATGTGCCCCTCGCCGCCCGCGATGGGCATGGGTATAGGCGGGACAATGACCTGGGCGCCCAGGCTCTCCGCCTTGTCCAGTGCTGCCTGGAGGTCGTCAACGCCAACGTAGAACATCACGTAGTTGGGCGGCATGTTGCCGGACGTGCGCACAATGCCCCCCGCAATCCCGCCCTCCGCCTGCTCAACGCGGGAGTAGTCCCCGGTCTCTGCGGCCTCCAGCGGGGTTTGTATCTTCCAGCCGAACAGCTCTGCGTAGAACTCTCTCAGGCCGGCGGCGTCCTGTCCGCCCAGCTCAAAGTAGGAAACGGGGTCTGGCATGAGGCCTCCTCCGATGTGTGATAGGGAGTATATTATCGCACTGGACATAGCGGGCTGCAATGAACATGTCGGAGATTGCCATTTTGCCCTGAAATTTTTGTTGACAAACTGGCAACAGGACTTTATATTTAGCATTTGGCACTTTCCTTTGATTTGGATTTAGTTTTGAGGGCGTTGACGCTCAGGAGTTCGCTAATATGCCGACGGTTAACCAACTGGTGAGGAAGCCCAGGGTCAAGGTCGTTAAGAAGACCAAGGCCCCGGCTTTGCGTTACGGCTACAACTCGCTGAAGAACCGCGTGAAGCGGACCAGCGGCTCCCCGCAGAAGCGGGGCGTCTGCGTCCAGGTGCGCACCGTGACGCCCAAGAAACCCAACTCGGCTTTGCGGAAGGTCGCACGCGTGCGCCTGGCCAACGGCATGGAGGTCACGGCTTACATCCCCGGCGAGGGCCACACGCTTCAGGAGCACTCCGTTGTCCTGATACGGGGTGGCAGGGTCAAGGACCTTCCGGGGGTCAGGTATCACATTGTCAGGGGCGCGCTGGACTGCACTGGGGTGGTGAACCGGAAGCGAGGGCGGAGCAAATACGGCACCAAGGCTGTAGCGGGTCCGGGGAGGTAGGGTAGATATGGCTCGCCGAAGACGCGCTGCCAAGCGTGAGATAACCCCCGACCCTAAGTACAACAGCGTGTACCTGGCCAGCTTTATCAACAGGGTGATGACCCGGGGCAAGAAGACCACTGCCCAGCGCATTGTCTACGACGCCCTGGACATTCTTGAGACGGAAGGCTCCAGGGACTCCCTGGAGACCTTCAACCAGGCGATGAGAAACGCCACCCCGCAGCTGGAGGTAAAGCCCCGGCGCGTGGGCGGCGCCACCTACCAAGTGCCTATAGAGGTGAGGAGCAGCCGGCAAATGGCTCTGGCTATGCGTTGGATCCTCAGGGCAAGCCGCGCCAGGACGGGTCGTCCCATGGCGGAGAGGCTGGCCCAGGAGCTGCTGGAGGCCTCCAGAGGACAGGGAGCGGCAGTAAGAAGGAGGGAGGAGCTCCACCGCATGGCCGAGGCCAACAGGGCCTTCGTCCATTATCGCTGGTAGAGACGCGCTCTTAGGCAATCGACAGGTTTCGGAAGACGGAGGATTTCTTTCTTGGACAACATACGGAATATTGGATTTATTGCGCACATCGACGCTGGCAAGACCACCGTCACTGAGCGCGTGCTGTACTTCTCCGGCCGCACTCACAAGATAGGCCAGGTGGACGACGGCACAACCGTGATGGACTGGATGGCCCAGGAGAGGGAGCGGGGCATCACGATAACGTCCGCGGCCACCACCTGCGAGTGGAAGGACTACCGCATCAACATCATAGACACGCCCGGCCACGTGGACTTCACCGCTGAGGTGGAGCGAAGCCTGCGGGTGCTGGACGGCGGCGTCGTTGTGTTCGACGCGGTCGCAGGCGTGCAGCCCCAGTCGGAGACGGTGTGGCGGCAGGCCGATCGATACCGGGTGCCGCGGATATGCTTTGTCAACAAGATGGACAGGACGGGCGCGGACTTCCATCGCACAATCGACATGATTGCCCATCGCTTCAGATCGAACCCGGTGGCGGTGCAGCTTCCGATGGGCCAGGAGGACTCCTTCAAGGGGGTGATTGACCTCCTGGACCAGACGGCCCTGCTGTTCTCCGACAACGGAAACTACGACGCCCAGGAAGGCCCCATTCCGGCGGAGATGCTCGGAGAGGCCAGTGACTACCGCGAGCGGCTGATTGAGAAGGTGGTGGAGACCGACGACGAGCTGATGACCAAGTACCTGGAGGAGGAGCCCATCTCCACGGAGGAGATAAGGGATGCTCTGAGAAGGGCCACCATCAAGAACGCCCTGGTCCCGGTGCTGTGCGGCAGCGCCCTCAGGAACAAGGGCATCCAGTTCCTGCTGGACGCCATCGGCTACTATCTGCCTTCGCCGCTGGACGTGCCTCCCGTTCAGGGAGTGAGCCCCAAGTCGGGTGAGGAGGTGCCCATGGAGGCCAGGGAGGACGCGCCGTTCTCCGCTCTGGCATTCAAGGTCGTGACCGACCCCTTCGTGGGCCGGCTAGTGTACTTCCGCGTGTACTCCGGCCAGGTTAAGGCAGGCACGTCGGTCTACAACTCCACCAAGGGCATCCGCGAGCGAATGGGGCGGGTGCTCAGTATGCACGCCAACCGGCGGGAGGAGACGGAGGTCACCTCCGCCGGGAGCATTGCCGCCGCCGTGGGGCTGAAGAACACCTTCACCGGCGACACCATCTGCGATGAAGGCTCCCAGGTGATCCTGGAGACCATTCGCTTCCCGGACCCCGTGGTGTCCGTGGCCATTGAGCCTAAGACCAGGAGCGACAACGACAAGCTGGTGGACTCCCTTGGCAAGCTGGCCGAGGAGGACCCAACCTTCAAGATCAAGGTGGACGACGAGACCGGCCAGACCATCATGTCCGGCATGGGCGAGCTTCACCTGGAGGTGCTGGTAGAGAGGCTGCGGAGGGAGTTCCAGGTGGCCGCCAACATAGGACGCCCAAAGGTGTCCTTCCGGGAGACTCTGACCTCTTCATCCAAGGCCGAGGGCAAGTTCGTGCGGCAGACCGGCGGCCACGGGCAGTACGGCCACGTGTGGCTGGAGTTTGAGCCTCTTGAGAGAAACAGCGGCTTCAAGTTTGAGAACAAGATTGTAGGCGGGACCATTCCCAGGGAGTACGTGCCCGCGGTGGAGAAGGGCGTTCAGGAGGCGCTGGAGACTGGCGTCATGTCAGGCTATCCGGTGATTGACGTGAAGGTGACCCTTGTGGACGGCAGCTACCATCCCGTGGACTCTTCCGAGATTGCCTTCAAGATGGCCGGCGCTCTGGCCGCCAGGGAGGGCGTGAAGAGGGCCAAGCCGGTGCTCCTTGAGCCTATCCTGGACGTGGAGGTCGTTACCCCCGGAGATTTCCTGGGCGAAGTCCTGGGTGATCTGGGCGGAAGGCGCGCCCGCATCCGCAACATTGAGGGTCAGGGGGCGGTGCAGGCCGTCCGGGCGTTGATTCCGCTGGCCGAGACCTTCGGGTACACAACGGACCTGCGCTCCATCACCCAGGGACGGGCGAGCCAGTCTATGGAGTTCAGCCATTATGAAGAGGTGCCGCAAGGTGTGGCCCAAGAGTTGGTAAAGGTGTAGAGAAATCATGCCTCAGCAGAAGATACGCATAGTGCTAAGGGCCTTCGACCACAAGATTCTGGATGTCTCCGCGACTCAGATAGTGGAGGCCGCGGAGCGTACGGGGGCCGGCGTGGCCGGGCCTGTGCCGCTGCCCACATCCATCAAGCGGTTCTGCGTCATTCGCTCCCCCCACGTGGACAAGGACTCCAGGGAGCACTTTGAGCTGCGCTCTCACAAGCGCCTCATCGATATTCTGGACCCAAGCTCAAAGACAATTGACGCACTCACGCGGCTGAACGTGCCGGCGGGCGTGGACATCTCCATAAAGCTGTAGCTAGAGGAAAGACTTGAAGGGCATACTGGGCAGAAAGAAGGGCATGACCCGCATCTTCTCGGAAGGTGGAAGGGTGGAGCCTGTGAGCGTCATAGAGGCCAGGCCGTGCATAGTCACGCAGGTCAAGACGCAGCAGGCCCACGGCTACCAGGCCGTCCAGGTGGGCTATGAGGAGGCCAAGCGGCTCAACGAGCCGGAGGAGGGCCACCTCAAGAGGCTGCCGCCCCTGCGTCACCTGAAGGAGTTCAGGGTGGATGAGCTTGGCGACTCCCAGGTGGGCCAGAGGATAGACGTGAGCATTTTTGAGCCCGGTGACGTGGTGAACATCAGCGGGTTGTCCAAGGGCAAGGGCTTCGCCGGTGGCATGAAGCGCCACCACTTCCGGGGCGGCCCCAAGACCCACGGCCAGTCGGATCGAGGCCGCGCGCCCGGCTCCATAGGCGCGGGCACCACACCCGGAAGGGTGTGGAAGGGCACCAAGATGGCCGGCCACATGGGGAACAAGAAGGTCACGGCCCTCAACCTGAAGGTGGTGCACGTGGACGCAGAGCGCAACTTGATTCTGGTCAGGGGCTCTGTGCCAGGCGCAAGGAACGGTATGCTGGTGATTCAGCCGGCCAGGCGGGGAGGCGGATAATGCAGCTTCCTCTTATGAACTCATCCGGGCAGAGCGTCGGCACCGTTGAGGTCAACGACGGCCTGTTCGACGTGCCCATGAACCAGGCGCTGGTGCACCAGGTCGCGGTGGCCCACAGGGCGAACGCGCGACAGGGCACGGCCGCCACCAAGACCAGGGGCAACGTGTCCGGCGGCGGCGCTAAGCCGTGGCGACAGAAGCACACGGGCCGCGCCCGGCAGGGCAGCCGCCGAGCGCCCCAGTGGAGGGGGGGGGGAATCGTCTTTGGGCCACACCCCAGGGACTACTCACAGAAGATCCCCAAGAAGATGAATCGAGGGGCCATTCGCTGCCTGCTCTCCCAGAAGGTGAGAGACGAGAAGCTGACGGTCCTAGACGGGCTTGAGTTTGAGCAGCCCAAGACCAGGGAGATGGCGGCGGTGCTGTCCAACCTGGGCATATCAAGCCCGGTGCTGGTCGTGACTCCAACGGCCCAGACTGATATAATACTCTCCGCTCGCAACCTTCCTCGCGTGAAGACGCTGCCAGTGTCCCAGCTCAGTCCCCTTGACCTGCTGAACCACGACCGCGCAGTCGTCACGCTTGAGGCGATAAGGCGAGCCGAGGAGCTTTGGGCTGCCAGCGTCGCCGCTGCGGAGGCGGAAGAGGCAGAGGCGGACCCCGAGGAAACAGAGACTGAGGCGATTATGGAAGAACCGGAAGAGGCGGCGGACGACCAGAGCCCTGAGGAGAGCCAGGAAGAGGCGTAATGCACACCTTTGAAGTCCTGAGAAGGCCGTTGATTACTGAGAAGAGCACCATCCTCCAGGATGCTCAGAACAAGTACGCCTTTGAGGTTGACCCCCGGGCTAACAAGGTCCAGGTGAAGTCGGCTGTGGAGGAGGCCTTCAACGTCAAGGTGGTGGACGTGAACATGGCCACCGTGAGGGGCAAGCGGAAGCGTTTCGGCCCAAGGCTGGTGCAGCGTCCTTCGTGGAAGAAGGCCGTGGTGAGCCTGAGGCCGGGCGACAGAATCCAGATATTTGAGGGAGCGTAAGTGCCGCTAAGAAGCGTAAATCCCACATCTCCCGGTAGGCGCGGCGTAGTCCTGCCCTCCTTTGAGGAGATAACCAAAAAGAAGCCTGAGAAGTCGCTGCTGGCCCCTCTCAAGAAGAAGGCCGGCAGGAACTCCCAGGGTCGACTGACCGTGCGTCATCGCGGGGGCGGCTCGAAGCGGAGGCTGCGCATAATCGATTTCAAGCGCGACAAGGTAGGCGTCCCCGGCAAGGTGGTCTCCATAGAGTACGACCCCAACCGCTCGGCGCGCATTGCCCTCATCCAGTACGCCGACGGCGACAAGCGGTACAACCTGGCTCCCAACGGGCTGACCGTAGGGGCGAAGGTGGAGGCCGGGCCCAACGCGGAGGTCAAGGTGGGGAACGCCCTTCCCCTGAGGCTCATCCCGTCTGGCAACACGGTGCACAACGTGGAGATGAGGCCCGGCGGCGGCGGCCAGCTTGTGCGTGGCGCGGGAACGTCGGCGCAGGTGCTGGCGCGGGAGGAGGAGGGCTACGTTATGCTGCGTATGCCTTCCGGCGAGGTGCGGCGCATAAACTCCAACTGCATGGCCACCATTGGGCAGGTGGGCAACGTGGATCACAAGAACATCAAGCTGGGCAAGGCCGGGAGGACTCGCCACCTGGGCCGCAGGCCGCAGGTGAGAGGCTCCGCCATGAGCCCGCGAGACCATCCGCACGGGGGCGGCGAGGGTCGCTCCGGCATCGGAATGCCAGGGCCCAAGACCCCCTGGGGCAAGCCGGCCCTGGGCTACAAGACCCGGAGGCGCAAGGGTGCCAGCGGGATGATTGTGAGACGCAGGAGCAAGAGGAACAGGCGATAGTCGCGATGGCAAAGGAAGGAAAGGAATAAGGGATGTCCAGATCCATCAAAAAGGGGCCTTTTGTGCATCCCAAGCTGATGAAGAAGGTGGAGGTCCTGCAGAGGACCGGGGCCAAGGCCGTCATCAAGACCTGGTCCCGGGCGTCCATGATCATGCCGGAGATGGTCGGGCTGACCATAGCCGTGCACGACGGACGCCGTCACGTCCCCATATTCGTTACCGAGAACATGGTGGGCCACAGGCTCGGAGAGTTCGCCCCGACCCGGACGTTCAGGGGCCACTCGTCCAAGTCTGAGCGCACCACGCAGGTGAGGAGGTAGGCGGACGTTATGGCAGTGCGGGCTATGGTCAAGAACATCAGCGTTTCGCCCAAGAAGATGCGCCGGGTGGTGAACACCGTCCGGGGCAAGCGGGTGGAGGACGCCCTTGAGATGCTGACCTTCCTGACGTCGCCCGCGGCGCGGGAGGTGGCCAAGGTGGTGAAGTCCGCCGCCAACAACGCCGAGAACAACAACATGATGGCCCAGGGAGACCTGAAGATTGTGGAAATCCACGCCGACGCCGGGACTACCCTGAAGAGGTTCAGGCCCCGGTCTCGCGGCAGGGCCAGCCGGATACTGAAGCGATCCTGTCACATCACTGTGGTGGTTGACGAGGAAGAGGAGGCGTAGATGGGCCAGAAAACTCATCCGGTGGGGTTCCGTCTGGGCATTATCAAGGACTGGCAGGCCAAGTGGTACGCGCCCAAGGCCTCCCAGTACAAGGACCTGCTGCAGGAGGACCTTAACATTCGCAACGCCATTCGCACCCGGCTGCCGGAGGCCGGCATCTCCAGAGTGGAACTGGAGCGGGGCGCGCAGGAGCTGGTGGTTACGATATACTCGGCAAGGCCGGGCATTGTGATTGGCCGCGGCGGGCAGAGGGTGGAGGAGGTGCGACAGGTGGTTGAGGGGCTGACCAACAAGCGTGCCAGGCTCAACGTCCAGGAGGTGCGCCAGCCTGAGCTGGACGCTCAGCTTGTGGCAATGAGCATTGCGGAGCAGCTGGGGCGGAGGGTTGCCTTCCGCCGGGCTATGCACCAGGCCGTGAACCGGGCCATGCAGGCCGGCGCCCTGGGCATGAAGGTCATCTGCTCCGGTCGCCTGGGCGGTGTTGAGATAGCTCGCCGGGAGAAGGTGATGCAGGGCCGGGTGCCGCTGCACACCCTTCGGGCGGACATAGACTACGGCCTTGCGGAGGCGCGGACGACCATGGGCCGCATTGGAGTGAAGGTGTGGGTGTACAAGGGCGACATCCTGCCGGAGCCCAAGGAGATTGAGGCCGAGCCGGACGCCGAGGAGCTGCAGATGATAGAGGTCACCGTGGGCGGAGATACGGAAACCGCAGAGGAAGCCAGCGATGTTCCAACCCAAGAGAATTAAGTTCCGAAAAATGCACCGGGGTCGCCGCACCGGGTCTGCCCAGACCGGCAACCAGGTGACGTTTGGCGACTACGGCCTCAAGGCCACGTCAACCGCCTGGATCACCTCCAGGCAGATTGAGGCCGCGCGGCGGGCCATAACCCGCCACTTCCGCCGGGGCGGTCGGGTGTGGATCCGGGTCTTCCCGGACAAGCCCATCACCTCCAAGCCGGCGGAGACCCGCATGGGCAGCGGCAAGGGCAACGTGGACTACTGGGTCGCGGTGGTAAAGCCGGGCCGCGTGATGTTTGAGGTTGCGGGCATAAGGGAGGAGATGGCCAAGGAGGCCCTCAGGCTGGCCTCACAGAAGCTGTCGGTGAGCACGGCCGTCGTCACCCGGAACGACATGCAGCAGGCATCGGAGTAGAGGGAAAGAGTTGGACATCATCGAAATCAGAAATCTGACGGACGAGCAGCTCCGCTCTGAGCTGGACAGCTCCTTTCGGGAGCTGATGAACCTTCGCTTTCGGCTGAGCACTCGTCAGATAGACAGCCCCAATGAGCTGCGCAAGGTGAGGAAGACTATAGCCCGCGTTAAGACGGTGATGCGACAGAGGGGCATGGGAGAGAGATAGATGGTCACCAGGGGAAGAAGAAAGACCAGGGTAGGCCGCGTGATAAGCGACAAGATGGACAAGACGGTGGTAGTGGCCGTTGAGTGGCGGCAGGCCCACCCCCTCTACCGCAAGCAGGTGAAGAGGGTGACCAAGTTCCACGTCCACGACGAGGAGAACCGGTGCAAGGTTGGGGACTGGGTGAACATCATGGAGACCAGGCCGCTGTCCAAGACAAAGCGCTGGAGGGTGACCCAGGTGCTGTCCACCACGGAGCTTGCTCCGACCGAGACCCAGGAGGCTCTGGCCCTCACCCCAGAGGAGCTTGGACAGAGCGACGAAGAGGCTGACGAGGTCGAGGTCGAAGAGGCGACGGAGGACGGAGAGGAGCAAGAGTCATGATTCAGATGTACTCCAGACTGACGGTCGCCGACAACTCAGGGGCCAAGGTCATTATGTGCATAAACGTTCCGGGCGGCACGCGCAGGCGATACGCCAGCCTGGGGGACATAATTGTGGCGTCGGTGAAAGAGGCCGCGCCCGCCGCGGCCGTGAAGAAGGGGGACGTGGTGAGGGCGGTCATTGTGAGGACCGCCGCGCCCCACCGCCGGCCGGACGGGTCATACATCCGCTTTGACGAGAACGCGGCCGTGGTCCTGACGGACGCCCTGAACCCCCGCGGCACCCGCATCTTCGGGCCGGTGGCCCGGGAGCTGCGAGACAAGGCGTTCATGCGGATAGTCTCCCTTGCGCCGGAGGTCCTGTAGTGCGGATACGCCAGGAGGACACCGTTCAGATCATCGCCGGCAAGGACAAGGGCAAGCGCGGCAAGGTGCAGCGCGTTATGCGCAAAGAGGGTCTCCTCTTTGTTGAGGGGGCTAATGTCGTCAAGCGGCACATTCGGCCTCGTCCCAACATTCGCCAGGCCGGAATAGTGCAGATGGAGGCCCCGCTTCCCCTGTCCAAGGTGATGCTGGTCTGCAGCCACTGCGACAAGGCCGTTCGCGTGGGGCAGAGGTTCCTAGATGACGGAAAAAAGGTTAGGGTGTGTAGGACATGCCAGGAAGTGATCGACTAGAAGAAGAGAAGGCCGAAGAGTCCCCTGCGACTGAGGCCGCTGAGGCGACCCAGGAGCCGCCCGCGGAGGCCGCCGCCGAGAGCGCAGAAGCGCCTCCGGCTCGACCCGCGAGGACGAGGCGCAGCCGCGCTTCTTCGACGGCCCAGGCCGCTGAAGCCCCGACAGAGGCGTCGGAAGAGGCAGCGCCCGCGGCCCCAAGGCCCAGGCGCGCCAGCCGCCGGAAGCAAGCGGAGGAGGAGCCGCAGCCGGAGCCGGAGGCCCCGGTCAGGAGGGTGCCGCGCCTCCTGGAGCAGTACCGCTCCCGGGTGCGGGACACCATGCAGCAGGAGTTCAGCTACAAGAACGTAATGCAGATACCCCACGTAGAGAAGGTGGTGCTCAACATAGGGCTGGGTGAGACAAAGCAGAACCCCCGGGCGCTGGAGAGCGCGACCCGGGACCTGTCGTTGATCTCCGCCCAGAAGCCCGTCACCACACGCGCCCGGCGCTCCATAGCGGGCTTCAAACTGAGACAGGGCGACGCCATAGGCACGTCCGTCACACTCAGGGGCCACCGCATGTACGACTTCATCGACCGTCTGTTCAACGCCGCCCTGCCCCGTATCCGGGACTTCCGGGGCGTGTCGCGGAGGGCCTTCGACGGCAGGGGCAACTACTCTCTTGGCTTGAGGGAGCAGATCATCTTCCCGGAGATAGACTACGGCTCCATCGACCGCATTCGCGGGTTCCAGGTCTCATTCATAACCACGGCATCCACGGACCGGGAGGCCATGCGCCTTCTGGAGCTTATGGGGATGCCCTTTGCCAGGGACGGCGCTCAGGCCGGCGGCAGCGATAACGTCTAAGTGAAGGTGGGGATATTTGGCTAAGAAATCCAAATTGGCTAAGTGGAAGAAGCCTCAGAAGTACGCCGTGCGGGAGCACAACCGGTGCAACCAGTGCGGCCGGCCGAGGGCGTACATGAGGCGTTTCGGGCTATGCCGTATATGCTTCCGGACCCTGGCCCTCAGGGGCGAGATAACGGGCATACGAAAGGCCAGTTGGTAGAAGCGATATGAGCGTTACAGATCCAATAGCCGATATGCTGACCAGGATAAGGAACGCCGTCGCGGTGCGCCACGACGCCGTCCTTATGCCAGGCTCCAACACCAAGGTGGCCCTGGCGCGTATTATGAAGGACGAGGGCTTCATTGACGACTTTGAGGTGCTGCGAAGCGGCGTGCGGCGCACCCTCAGGATTCGCCTGAAGTACAGAGACAACAAGAAGGAGCCGGCCATCTCCGGCCTGAAGCGCGTGAGCAAGCCGGGGCTACGAGCCTACGTCGGCAAGAACGAGATACCGCGCATCTACGGCGGGCTGGGCGTGGCCATAATATCCACATCCCAGGGCGTAATGACCGGCTCGGAAGCCCGGAGGCGCGGCATAGGCGGAGAATATCTTTGCTATCTGTGGTGAGATATGTCCAGAGTAGGTAACAAACCAATACCGGTCCCCCGCGGAGTTGAGGTCGGGGTAGAAGAGGGCACGGTCACGGTCAAGGGCAGCCTTGGCGCTCTGACCCAGGCCTTCAACCCGGACATCTCCATTACCCAGGAGGGCGACGTACTGCTCGTGAGCAGGCCAACCGACCAGAGGGAGCACCGGGCCTTCCACGGTCTGACGAGGGCCCTCCTCTCCAACATGGTCATCGGCGTGAGCGAGGGATACCGCCGGACGCTGGAGCTGGTGGGCGCGGGGTATCGCGTCCAGCAGGCGGGCGACAACGTCGTCTTGCAGGTGGGGTACAGCCATCCGGTGGAGATCGAGCCTCTCCCAGGCCTGACTCTCACGGTCGAGGGCAACAACCGCGTCCACGTGGAGGGCATTGACAAGCAGGTGGTGGGAGAGATGGCGGCCCAGATAAGGCGGGTGCGCAAGCCCAACGCCTACACCGGCAAGGGCATAAGGTACGCCGGAGAGCGCGTGCGGGTGAAGCCGGGCAAGGCGGCGGGGAGGAAGGCGTAGTCATGGCTAAGAGTAGAAGCACACGGCTGATGCGCCTCGTCCGCCACGAACGAGTGCGCCAGAAGATACGGGGCACGTCCGACAGGCCGCGCCTGGCTCTCTTCCGCAGCCTGAACCACATCTACGCCCAGATAATCGACGACGAGCGCGGCCACACGCTGGTGGCGGCCTCCAGCCTGGACCCGGAGGTCAAGGCGAACGTCAATGGCAGCAGCAAAGGGACGGTCTCCGGCCAGGTGGGTACGCTCGTTGCCCGCCGCGCCAAGGAGAGCGGCATAAAGCGCGTTGTATTCGACACCGGCGGCTTCAAGTATCACGGCCGGGTAAAGGCCCTGGCCGAGGCGGCCAGAGAGGGAGGGCTGGAGTTCTGATGGTCTCAGGTCGTGATCTGCGAGATCGAGATAGGGATAGGGAGGACCAGGGAGAGGGTCAGCTTGAGGAGCGCGTCGTCAAGATACGCCGGGTGACCAAGGTGGTCAAGGGCGGAAGGCGCCGCGGCTTCAGCGTGATGGTAGTGGTGGGCGACGGACAGGGACAGGTTGGCATCGGCCTGGGCAAGGCCGACGCCGTGCCGGACGCCGTGCGCAAGGGCGTGGCCATCGCCAAGAAGAACCTGATAACGGTGTCGCTGAAGGACACCACCATCCCCCACGAGGTGCTGGCCAACCACTGCGCCTCCTCCGTGCTGCTGAAGCCCGCCCCGTCGGGCACCGGCGTGATAGCCGGGGGCGCAGTTCGAGCGGTCGTTGAGCTTGCGGGCATCCGCGACATCCTCACCAAGTCTCTTGGCAGCGCCAACCCCATAAACGTTGTCAGGGCTACCGTTTCAGGCCTGGAGCAGCTCAAGGACCCGGAGGAGGAGCTGGCCAAGAGAAAGGGCGTCAGCAGCTAGTGGGGGTGCGCGCATCCGGCGCTCGGCGATAAGGCCTGGGCCGGAGAGTACATCAGTCAATCACTAAAGAGGGCATCTTGGCAAAGATACGCATTCAGTGGAAGAAAAGCGCCATAGGGTATCCCAAGGAGCAGGGCCGCGTTATCCGCGCCCTGGGCCTCAGGCGGCTCAACCAGGAGGTGGAGCGGGAGGACAGCCCCACCATCATGGGTATGGTGCACAAGGTGCGCCACCTGGTTGAGGTAAAGCGAGGAGAGGAATGAGACTGGACCAGTTGAAGGCTCCGCCCGGAGCGCGCCGCAATCGCAAGCGCGTGGGACGTGGCAACGCTAGCGGAAACGGCACGTACGCGGGCCGCGGCATGAAGGGGCAGAAGGCCCGGGCCGGCGGCGGGGTGCGCCGCGGCTTCGAGGGCGGCCAACTTCCCGTCATACGACGCCTGCCGAGCCAGCGGGGCTTCACCAACATCTTCAAGAAGGAGTACGCCGTAGTCAACCTGGACTCCATCGTGGCCAGGCTGCCGAAGGAGTCGGAGGTGACGCCGGAGCTGCTCAAAGAGGCGCGCCTGATCCGGGGCATGAGGCTTCCGGTGAAAGTGCTGGGCCGGGGCGAGATGGACAAGGCCGTCACGGTGCTGGCCCACAAGTTCTCCGACGAAGCAAAGCGGAAGATAGAGGCCGCCGGTGGACAGGCGGTGGAGTTATAGCATGATTCGGCAGACCCAGGCAGCGAGGTCAGAGGGAGCAACCCCAAGGCTGCTCCAAGCCGTCGTGGACGCAATGAAGGTGCCGGACCTGAGGGCCCGGCTGCTCTTTGTGTTTGCGATGCTGCTGATTTTCCGCTTCCTGGCCCAGGTGCCAGTGCCCGGCGTGGAGCGGGAGGCCCTGGCGGACTTCTTCCGCCAGAACGACCTCTTCGGCTTCCTGGACGTATTCAGCGGCGGGGCGCTTCGCAGCTTGAGCGTTGTGGCGCTGGGCGTGTTCCCGTACATCACGGCATCCATCATCATGCAGCTTATGGTTCCCGTGTTCCCGCAGCTGAAGGAGCTCAGCCGCGAGGGTGAGGCGGGTCGCCAGAAGATAAACCAGATTACCCATTACCTGATGGTGCCCATAGCGGCGCTTCAGGGCTTTGGGCAGCTGACCCTCCTGCAGAGAGGCGGGGCCATCAGCGGAGTCGGCACCTCCGGCGGCGACCTGCTGCCTACACTGGCGATCATCATCTCGCTGGTTGCAGGCTCGGTGTTCCTGGTGTGGATAGGAGAGCTGATAACGGAGAAGGGGATAGGCAACGGCATCTCGATAATCATCTTTGCGGGCATTGTCGCCACCTTCCCCCAGATGATAGGCCAGGGCTTCCTGGAGCGGGACAATATCTTTGGGCTGGGCGTCCTGATTGTCATTGGTGTGGGAATGGTGTACCTCATTGTGATGTTCACAGAGGCCGAGAGGCGCATTCCGGTGCAGTACGGCCGGGCCATATTCCGCGGAGGGCGGATGTACCGGCAGGGCGGCTCCACGCACCTGCCCATCAAGGTGAACTCCGCCGGGATGATTCCCCTGATATTCGCCTTCTCCATAATGATATTCCCGGGCGTGGTCGCCAGCTACTTCATCGACCCGGCGAGCACCTCCTTTATGAGCCGCGCCGCCCTCTTCGTGCAGAACCTGTTCGACCCAACCAAGTTCTTCTACTATTTCTTCAGCTTCATACTGGTGGTGGCCTTCACCTTCTTCTACGCGCTCATAGTGTTCAGGCAGCAGAACCTGGCGGAGAGCCTGCAGCGCAACGGGGGGTTTATTCCGGGCATAAGGCCGGGCCACTCCACGGAGGAGTACCTGAACCGGATCATCGTGCGGGTGACCTGGGGCGGCGCACTCTTCCTTGGCTTTGTTGCGGTGATACCCTTCATTGCCACCGTCGTTACCGATATTCGCGCCCTCCAGCTTCCATCCATCAGCCTGCTCATCATGGTGGGCGTGGCCCTGGACACCATGAGGCAGCTTGAGGCGCAGCTTCTCATGAGAAACTATGAAGGATTCATTCGTTAGGAGGCAGCCTTGCGTATCATCCTGTTAGGACCGCCCGGAGCGGGAAAGGGCACCCAGGCGAAGGCCATGTCTGAAGCCGTTGGCGGGATTCACATATCGTCGGGAGACCTGCTGCGAGACCATCAGGATAGGGGGACCGAGCTGGGAAGCATGGCCCGCTCCTACATGCAGCAGGGGCTGCTTGTGCCAGACAACGTGATAATCGGGATGATCCAGGAGAGGATTGAGGCCCCCGATGCCGAGGCCGGGTACGTCCTGGACGGCTTTCCCCGCACCCTGGAGCAGGCCAGGGCCCTTGACGAAGCTCTGAGCAGCCAGTCCCAGAGCATCGATAAGGCAGTGAACATCAGGGTATCCGAGGATGAGTTGTTGAAGCGGCTGGGAGGCAGGCTCATCTGCCGCAAGTGCCAGAAGCCGTTCCACATGGTAAACTCGCCTCCCAAGAAGGAGGGCGAGTGTGACGATGACGACTGCGACGGCGAGCTTTACCAGAGGGAAGACGACACCTCGGAGGCGGTGTTCCGCAGGATCCAGGTGTACGGGGAGCAGACCGCTCCGCTGATCCAGTACTACAGGGAAAAGGGCAACCTGGTGGAGGTTGACGGCGAAGGCAGCATTGATGGTGTGAGAGAAGTCCTGCTCTCGCTGGTGTCTTAGGAGTGAGCTATGGATAGAGACGAGATGTTTTCGGGCGTGGCCGTCAGGCAGCGAGGCATAACGCTCAAGTCTCCCAGGGAGATTGAGTTCATGCGCCAGGCCGGTCATGTGGTCGCGCGCGCCAAAGCCGCGCTTAGAGATGCCATCCGCCCCGGCATGACAACCAGAGACCTGGACGAAATAGCCGAGGCGGAGATCAGGCGGCTTGGCTCCGTGCCCGCCTTTAAGGGGTACATGGGCTTTCCCGCTACCGTCTGCATTTCAATCAACGAGGAGATAGTCCACGGCATACCGGGAGACCGCGTCGTTCAGGACGGAGACATGGTGAGCATGGACGTTGGCGCCATAGTGGAGGGGTTCCACGGCGACTCCGCATTTACAGTCGGCGTTGGGGACGTCTCGCCAGAGGTGACGGCTCTGATGGACGTGACCAGGGAGGCCCTTGAGAGAGGGATCGCGGCGGCCCGCCACGGCTCCCGCGTGGGAGACATCTCCTGGGCCGTTCAATCTTATGCCGAGGGTATGGGATACTCCGTGGTGAGGGAGTACGTGGGGCACGGAATCGGCAAGGCGCTCCACGAGGAGCCCCAGATACCCAACTACGGCCCTCCCGGGGCCGGCCCCATGCTGAGGAAGGGCCTGGTAATTGCGATAGAGCCTATGGTGAACATCGGCGGCTGGCAGACCAGGGTCCTGGAGGACAACTGGACGGTGGTGACCGCGGACGGCAGCCTGTCCGCGCACTTTGAGGACACCCTGGCAATCACCGATGGTGATGCTGAGGTGCTGACTCGGCTATAATAGAGGTTATTCTATTGATGAGGGCTGTTTGAGACAATGCCAAAGAAGCCTGGCCTGGAGGTAGAGGGAACCGTGGCGGAGGCCTTGCCTAACGCCATGTTCCGGGTCGACCTGGCGAACGGTCACCAGGTGCTGGCCCATGCTTCAGGCAGGATAAGGGTGCATTTCATAAGGGTGCTGCCCGGGGACAGGGTGCTGGTGGAGCTTTCGCCCTACGACCTGACCCGGGGCCGTATCACTTATCGGTTCAAGTAATGGAGGTACCATGAGGGTGAGGGCCTCGGTCAAGCCGAGATGTGAAAAGTGCAAGGTGATCCGCAGGCACGGAGTGGTGCGGGTCATCTGCGAAAACGCGAAGCATCGCCAGAGGCAGGGCTAGCGCAGTCAGGAGAGACGTATGGCCAGGGTAGCTGGAGTCGACATACCGGACAACAAGCGGTTGGACTACTCTCTACGCCGCATCTACGGCATTGGACCCGTGATAGCGCGGGACATTGCCGCGAAGGCTGAGGTGGAGGGCAATCCGCGGATTCAGGACATGAGCGAGGAGTCCCTCACACGTATCCGAGAGATAATCGACCGGGAGTACAAGGTGGAGGGAGACCTGCGCCGGGAGGTCAACGGCAACATCCGGCGTCTGATAGACATCGGCGCGTATCGCGGCCTACGACACAGACGCAACCTGCCAGTGCGCGGGCAGCGCACTCGCACCAACGCCAGGACCAAGCGCGGCACGCGGAAGACCGTGGCCGGACGCCGCCGGGCCGGGACCAGGAGGTAAGACACAACATGACCAGCAGACGAAGAACGAGAACCAGAAGGCGGGAGCGGAAGTTCGTCCCCCAGGGGAAGGTCTTTATCAAGTCCACCTTCAACAACACCATTGTCAGCCTCACGGACCCGCAGGGCAACCTGCTGGCATGGGGCAGTTCAGGCACGGCCGGCTTCAAGGGCTCCCGCAAGGGCACCGCGTTCGCCGCCCAGCGCGCCGCGGAGGGCGCCGCCAGGAAGGCGATGGAGCACGGCCTGAGGCAGGTAGAGGTCTTCGTGAAGGGCCCGGGCTCCGGCCGGGAGGTGGCGATTCGCTCCCTCCAGGCGGCCGGGCTCGCCATAACCAGCATAAGAGACGTAACCCCGATACCCCACAACGGCTGCCGGCCTCCCAAGGGAAGGCGGGTGTAGTAGTGGTGGGACATTCCCATCCGAAGCTATGACGGGACTGATCAGGGGCCCAAGGGAGTACAGAGGGAGATAGTATGGCCAGGTATACAGACGCTGTTTGCAGGCTTTGTCGCAGAGCCGGAGTCAAGCTCTTCCTGAAGGGCGAGCGCTGCTACACGCCCAGGTGCGCGGTGGAGCGCAGGCGCAGGCCACCGGGAAGCCAGCCCATCAGGAGGCGGCGCACGTCGGACTGGGGCACGCAGCTGCGGGAGAAGCAGAAGGCGCGCCAGATTTACGGCGTGCTGGAGAAGCAGTTCAGGAAGTACTTCAGCGAGGCGCAGCGCAGGCCGGGCATGACGGGCCAGTACCTCATGCAGATTCTGGAGGAGCGGCTGGACAACGTGACCTATCGGCTGAACTTCGCCGACTCCAGGAACCAGGCCCGCCAGCTTGTCAGGCACGGGCACATCACGGTGAACGGCCGCAAGGTCGATATACCGTCGTACCGGGTCAAGGTGGACGACGTTGTGGGCTGGAAGGAGACCAGCAAGAACACGGGCATATTCGCCATAATGACAGCGGACATTCCCCGCCGGCCCCTCCCAACGTGGCTGGGGCTTGACGTGGAGAACATGGCCGGGCGCGTGCTCGCCCTGCCGGAGGGCATAGACATTGACACAGGTATAGACGTGAGGTTGGTCGTTGAGCACTATTCCAGATAGTGTAGGAGATACACCTATGGTTCAGATAGGAGGGGGCTTGGAAGAGACCCCCAAGCCAGAGATTAGGGTCCTGGAGGCACAGGACGACTACGGCAAGTTTTCGGTAGAGCCGCTGGAGCCGGGGTACGGGATCACCCTGGGCAACCCCATGCGACGGGTGCTGCTCACCTCCATCCCGGGCACTGCGGTGACGTGGGTCAAGATAGACGGCACGCTCCACGAGTTCTCCACCGTCCCCCACATGAAGGAGGACGTGGCGGAGTTCCTGGTCAACGTGAAGGCCATTCGCCTGAAGTCCATGGCGGACAGGCCGGGCAAGCTGCGCTTGGAGATAGCCCGGGAGGGCGACGTGACGGCGGGGGACATCATCGTGTCATCCGACTTTGAGATAGTCAACCCGGAGCTTCACCTGGCGACCCTGGACTCGCCGGACGCCCAGTTCTTCGTGGAGTTCAACGTTGAGCAGGGCAGGGGCTACCAGCCCGCCGGCGCATCCGACGGCCTGCCCATCGGCGTGCTGCCGGTCGATGCCATATTCAGCCCCGTGCGCAAGGTGAACTACATCGTGGAAAACACCCGGGTGGGCCAGATAACCAACTACGAGAGGCTCATCCTGGACGTGTGGACGGACGGCACGGTGTCGCCTATAGAGGCGGTGAAGAAGGGAGCGGAGACGCTGCTGGAGCAGTTCTTCCTCTTTGCCAACGCGGACAAGGCGGGAGAGGGCACGGCGGAGAGGCCGTCCTTCATTGCCACCATCCCAATGGAGCACTACAACACGCCAATTGAGAAGCTGGAGCTTTCCTCCAGGACTCTCAACTGCCTCAAGAGGAGCAACATCAACAAGGTGGGCCAGGTGCTGGAGATTGAGGAGGCCGACCTTCTGAAGATAAGGAACTTCGGCGAGAAGTCCCTGGACGAGCTGTACTCGAAGCTGAGCCAGTTCGGCTTCCTGCCAGAGGGCGCGGGCCGGGACAGGACTGCCAACGGGATCGCCTCTGATACCGAGGACGACGAAGACCAGGCAGAGGGCGTTGAGATGGAGGCGGACGCCGAGGTCGAGAACGCCTACGAGGAAGAAGCGGTATGAGACACGGAGTAGCCGGACGCAGACTCAGCCGCCTGACCGGTCATCGCCTGCTGATGTACCGCACCCAGGTGACGGACCTGATTCGCCACGAGAGCATTCGCACAACGGAGGCCAAGGCCAAGGAGGTGCGAGGCATGGCGGAGAAGATCATCACTATGGGTAAGAAGGGCACTCTTTCTCACCGCCGTCAGGCGCTGGCCTTTGTGACGGACGAGGATATGGTGAGGAAGGTGTTTGACGAGCTGTCCGAGCGGTACGCCGACCGCACCGGCGGCTACACCAGGATTATCAAGATGGGGCCGCGCAGGGGCGACGGAGCGCCAATGGCCCTTCTGGAGCTCATGCCGTGACAAGCCTTTCGCGGGAGATGGAGGAAGGCGCTCCGGGACGACTCCGCCGGCTGGCCTTGCTGGTGGAGTACGAGGGCACTCGATACCACGGGTTCCAGTCCCAGAGGAACGCCACCTCCGTTCAGGACACCCTTGAGGAGGCGCTGTTCCGCCTTACGGGAGAGCGCACGCGCATCAGGGGCGCGGGGCGCACCGACGCGGGCGTCCACGCCCAGGGCCAGGTGGCGGCCTTTGATACCAGCGCTCCATACACCCCGGGCGTGTTTCTCAAGGCCCTGAACCGACATCTGCCGGAAGACGTCTCCGTGAGGGATGCAAAGGAGGTCACCCCAGACTTTGACCCCCGCAGGTGGGCCGTCCGCCGTGAGTACCGCTACCGGATTCTGAACAGCGAGACGCCATCGCCCATGCTGCGGAGGTTCACTCACCTGGTGAAGAGGCCACTGGACAACGCAGCAATGAACAGCGCCGCCTCCCTGCTTGAGGGCGAGCGCGACTTTGCCCCCTTCTCCGGGCCGCTGACCAACGGCAGGACTAGCACAACGCGAAGGGTCTACAGGTGCGCTGTCGAAAGAAAAGGCGACCTGGTAACGCTGGATATGGCGGCCACGGGCTTTCTGCCCCAGCAGGTGCGCCGCACGGCGGGCGCGCTGATTGAGGTTGGCCTGGGCCGGATGAGCGTCCGGGAGTTCG
Source organism: Dehalococcoidia bacterium (assembly GCA_034422115.1). Taxonomy (GTDB): domain Bacteria; phylum Chloroflexota; class Dehalococcoidia; order Lucifugimonadales; family UBA2985; genus DAOUJW01. The sequence continues at coordinate 148,981 of DAOUJW010000025.1, forward strand.
AGGAGCTTGCCAGTTGCGGTGCGCTGGGAGCGGCCAACAACGCGGCCCCGGCAAGGGGGCTGTCACTGGTGAACGTAAGCTACGCCGTGCCGGTATTCCCCCAGGAGAAAGCGGTTTCCGCGGCCTTCGACGAGCTGCTGGAGAGTCTGTCCCACGGCTTCGGGGATGTCCGGGAAGACATAAACGACAATGAGCCTGTTGTAACAGGAACGAGGGCGATATGAAGACCTACTCTGCAAAACCCTCTCACGTAAAAGCTAAGTGGCACGTTTTCGACGCCGATGGCAAGACGCTGGGACGTCTGGCCACGGAGATAGCCGTGCTGCTCCAGGGGAAGCACAAGCCCATCTACACCCGGCACATCCTGACGGGCGACTACGTTGTAGTGGTCAACGCCGGCAAGATTAAGGTCACCGGCAAGAAGCCGGAGCAGAAGATGTACCGGCGGCACAGCCACTACCCCGGCGCTCTGCGGGAGACGCCCCTGTCGGTGGTCCAGGAGCGGCACCCGGACCGCATAATCCGCGCCGCCGTCCAGGGTATGCTGCCCAAGAACATCCGGGGCCGCCAGATGCTGCGCCGCCTCAAGATATACGCCGGAGGGACGCACCCGCACGAGGCCCAGGTCGGGAGGTCCGTGGACGCTGAGGTTGAGGCCATAGTCCAGGAGCAGCCGGTCGAGGCCCAGGTCGTGGCGGAGCCGGAGGTCCAGGAGGAGCAGCCCGCAGAGGAGACGACACAAGAGGCCGCCGAGGAGAGCGTAGAGGAGGCCCCAACCGACGAGCTTCAGACGGAGGAAGTCGAAGAGGCTGTAGAGGAGCCCGCTGACGCGGAGGTATCCGTGGAGGCCGAGGCTTCGGCTGAGGAGCAGCCTGCGGACGCGCCGGCGGAGGAATCTTCCGAAGAGAAGGCTGGTGACTAGCATGACCACACAGCACTACTACTACGGGACGGGAAAGAGGAAGACGGCGGTTGCCCAGGTGCGGTTGTATCCAGGGCGCGGCGGCATAACCGTCAATGAGAAGCCCTTTGAGGAGGCTATTCCCTGGGCTGCGTGGCAGGCGATGGCGCTGGAGCCGATGAAGGTGACGGACAACCAGGACAAGTTCAGCGTGACGGCCAAGATCCACGGCGGCGGGCCAAGCAGCCAGGCCGCGGCCCTGCGCCACGGCATCGCACGCGCGCTTCTGGCCTCCGACGAGGGTCTGAGGGGTGTGCTGAGAGAGCACGGCCTTCTCACTCGTGACTCCCGGATCAAAGAGAGCAAGAAGTACGGCCTCAAGCGCGCTCGCAGGGCGCCCCAGTACACCAAGCGCTAGTAGAGAGTTCACCTTCCCTCGCTTGCGGGGGAAGGCTTGGATGGGGGCAGACAGGCGTTTTGTCCTCCATCCCGGTAACCCACATCTCAATCTTCCCCCTTCAAGGGGGAAGATTTTTTTGTGACCCACAGAGGGATTCCCAGTTTATTTCCCCGTTGACCATAGGGGCCTTGCAATCAGCGAACTTGTGTATTATACTTACGCGTAAGGATATATCGTAGAAAGGGTGATGCAAATGACAACGCAAAGCGAGACCAACCACGTTGAGCAGCAGCCGGAGGAGGCTCAGCCCGGCGTGAGGACTAGGATAAAGGGCGCAGCCCGCGAGCAGACGGAGGACGTGAACAGGGCCATGCGGGAGGTGCTGGGCAAGAGCAAGGACGTAGCCAGCAGCGTTGGGGAGTCGCTGAGGGACACTATCAAGTCGGTGCGGAGCGCCCGGGACTCCGTGGTGATGGTTAGGATGAGCAAGGCGAGCCTCCGCAAGCTGGACGCCCTGGTGGACTGCGGCCTGACCAAGAGCAGGTCGGAGGCCGCGGCCTTCCTCGTTTCAGAGGGGATCAAGGCAAGGGCAGACGTGTATGACAAGATCGCCGAGCAGTCTGAGGTGATACGCAACGCGCGGGCGGAGCTCAGCCGCCTGCTGGACGGGGAGATTGAGCCCGGAGACTCCGATGATGACCGGGGCTACAGGCACATACCGGTGAGCTAGCGGGCCGGGTTTGCTTGCGGGGTATGACTCATGGCTGAACGTATATACAACAGAAGCGGTGACGGGGGGCTAGAACCCCTTGAAGAGTTGCCCTTTGCTACCGAGGACGATTTGCAGAAGCTCATTGCAGACCACCCGGAGCTGCTGGACGGGGAGCAGATGCGGCCGGGTGACCCTCGACGCTGGATTCTAATTACTCGCGAGAAGGGGATAGCCCAGACCCCTGACTCTAGCGCCTGGTGGTCGCTTGACCACCTGATTGTCGACCAGGACGCAGTGCCGACGCTCGTAGAGGTGAAACGCGGTTCGAACTCTGAGATCCGCCGCACCATAGTCGGGCAGATGCTGGAGTACGCTGCCCATGCTTCCCAGACCTGGACTGCCGACGATCTCCGAGAGACCTTTGAGCGGTCGGCTCAAACTAGAGGGGTAGATCCGGGTGAAGAGCTTGGAAGGCTGCTGCAGTTGGACGGAGAACCGGATGCGGACGTGTTCTGGGAGAACGTGGCAAGAAACCTTGACGCGAAGCGTCTTCGTCTGCTGTTCGTTGCGGACGAGATACCTGACACGCTTGAGCGGGTTGTGGAGTTCCTCAACGCTCAGATGCCCAACATTGAGGTGTTAGCAGTGGAGATCAAGCAGTTCCGGGGTGGGTCGACTCAGACACTAGTGCCGCGCGTCCTTGGAAGGATCGCGGCCGCATCAAGCACAGGTTCGACAGGTTCACGTCAATTTCTAACGCCAGAGGCGTTCTTCGAAGCGCTTCCTAACGAACAGGCTCTGGATGTGGCAAAGCGGCTCATTGACAAAGCTCAGGAGAACGGTGCTTTTCCAGCCTGGGGTTCGAGTGGTGTTAGCATACGGATAGGTTGCAGACTCTGGCGTCAACCTGTGACAGTCGCTTGGTTATTCCTACCAGGTGCGTCGGGGCTGGGTTTAAGAAACGTCACATTTGGCGCGGCCATATTCAGCTACGATCCACCCCCTGGTGAGGAATTAAGTGACACGCTGATTAGATGGGCAGATCAGTTCTCAGGAGATGACTTTGCTAAAGACGTATCTGGAACTGGAGCCAGGGCTTGGGAAGTTGGCTATGACGCCGCGGCACAGCACATAGACCTGCTGGCAGACAGACTTGCAGGAGTCCTATCGGAGTTGCGGTCGCTGTAACCCGGTTCCCAGGAATAGTCTGAACAAGCCCAATCCACTCCCGCGAAAGCCTGCCCCGTACTCCGATACGGGGGCGGGAGTCCACACCCCACCCCTTCTGGATTCCTGCCTACGCAGGAATGGTCATAATGGTGTCATTAGGCGGGATGGTCATGTTTGCTGCTTGTTCAGGGGTTTCCTAGACCGTCAGCACCACCTTGCCAAAGAAGTCCGACTCCTCCATGACGCGGTGGGCCTTGTCGGCTTCCTCCAGCGGGAAGACGTGGGCCACCACCGGCTTCAGGTCGCCCCTGGCAAAGAGGGGCAGAATGGCTGGCATATCCTCTCTGGGCTTCATGCGGGAGCCCATTATGGTGAGCTCCCTTGTCCACAGCTGGCCCAGGTGGAACTCCGTCCGGTATCCCGCCGACACCCCGCAGTTGATGAACGTGCCGCCGGTCTTGAGGCTGGCGAAGCACTGCTCCCAGACGGATGCCCCAATGTGGTCAAGTGCCACGTCTACGCCCTGGCCGTCGGTTAGCTCCCGGACCCTGGCGGCCACGTCCTCCGTCTTGTAGTTGATTACCGCGTCCGCCCCCAGGCTGATGGCCTTTTGCAGCTTCTCGTCCGTGCTGGCGGTGGTGAGCACCCGGCAGGAGGCCAGCTTTGCTATCTGTATGGCGGCTATGCCCACGCCGCTCCCGGCGGCCATTATCAGCACGTCCTGCCCGATAGTGATGCCGACCTTGCGCATCAGCAGGCGCCAGGCGGTGGCAAAGGACACGTAGATGGAGGACGCCTCCTCGTAGCTCATGCCGTCAGGGATGGGGTACAGGTCCATGTAGTGGGACCTGGCGAACTCGGCGTAGGCCCCGGGCATACCGCCAAGCACCCTGTCGCCGACCCTGAGGTTGGGCACGGCGTCGCCCACCTGCACGACCTCGCCGGCGCCCTCCATGCCCAGCACCAGAGGCAGAGACGTTCGGGTGCCGTGGGATCCCTCCCGCACGAACATCTCACGCCTGTTCAGGGCGCAGGCGCGCACCTTCACCAGGACCTGCTCAGGACCAATCTCCGGCTCCGGGACGTCGCCGTAGACCAGCTTGTCCGGCCCTCCGTACTCCGATACGTAGACTGCCTTCATAATCCCCTCCGTTGTGGCGGTACAGGTGCATAATCCAGGGAATTGGCTGCCGGGTCAAGGGTGGAGTCACCCCCATCCTAACCTTCCCCCGCTCGCGGGGGAAGGGATGCTTTGGTTGCTCGCGCTCGGAGGAACAGAAGCGCGCGTTGACCGCGCGCGCCTCAACGCCGATAATGGAAGACAGAGGAACACCATGTCGTACAGGATACACACCGGACGAACGGGCGCGCTTTCATCGGGGAGGCCGTTGCTGCACGCGGCGATACTCTGCCTGGCGCTGCTGGCTCTGGCGGGGGGTCTGACGGGCGTCAGCCTGGCCCAGGGGAAACACGCCGTGCTCGTGGAGATTGACGCCGCCATCAACCCCATAACGGCCGGCTACCTGGAGCGATCGATGGACCAGGCAAGGGAGGACGGGGCTGAGCTTATAGTAGTCCAGCTGGACACCCCCGGCGGGATGTTCGACGCGACCAGGGACATGGTGACCGTACTACTGGGGTCCGCAGTGCCCTCCGCGGTGTATGTTGCCCCCAGAGGGTCCAGGGCCGCCTCCGCGGGAGCGTTCGTAACGGCCGCGGCCAACTTCGCAGTCATGGCGCCCGCCACAAACATCGGCGCAGCCAGTCCCGTGGGCGCAGGCGGCGAAGAGCTGCCGGAGACCATCAAGAGCAAGGCCACGGAGGACGCCGCCGCCCTGATGAGGGACATCGCCACCGAGCGCGGGAGGAACGTGGAGAAGCTGGAGGCGACCGTGCTGAACGCGGCAGCCTACACCTCCGAGGAGGCTTTGGACCTTAACGTCGTGGACTTTGTTGCCGGGGACCTGGAGGAGCTTCTGGAGGAGCTTGACGGCAGGGTAGCGGATACGCCCTTTGGCCCCGTCACCCTGGACACCCAGGGACTGGACGTCCGCAGGGTGGAGATGACGCCGGTTGAGCGGTTCCTTTTGATTCTCTCCAACCCCAACATAGCATTTCTTCTCATCTCCATCGGCGGGCTGGCCATAATGATAGAGCTGTTCAACTTCGGAATGGTTGTGCCGGGCCTCATCGGGGTCACCAGCCTCATTCTGGCCTTCGTAGCCCTGGGCAACCTGCCGGTGAACTGGGCGGGAGTGGCCTTCATCGTGCTGGCGATGGTGCTGCTCGGCCTTGAGGTTATGGTGGCGGGATTCGGCGTGCTTGGTATCGGCGCTGTGGCCAGCTTTGTCATTGGCGGGTTGCTCCTGTTCCATCGATTCGGTCCGCCCTCTCCGACGATGCCGGACGTGAGCGTGAACATCTGGCTGCTGGTGGCGACGACTGTCGTCCTGCTGGGCGGAGGAGCCTGGTTTGTAATGACCATCGTGAAGTCGAGGCAGGGGGAGAACCCGTCGACGGCCGACGACGTTGTCGGCGAGGTTGGTATGGTAACATCGGACTTGTCGCCCGTCGGGACTGTGCAGTTGCCCAGCGGCCTGTGGTCGGCAGTCGCAGAGGACGACGAGCCCATCGCGGCGGGAGAGCGAGTCAGGGTGGTTGGCATGCAGGGCCTAATCGTTAGCGTGCAGAGGGCCAGATAAGAAAGGAGCGGTATGGTTTTCTGGAGAATAGTCAAGCAGTACGAGCGGATGGTGGTGCTGAGGTGGGGAAAGTTCATGGACGTGCGAGGGCCTGGCCTGAGGCTGGTGATTCCGTTCATTGACCAGCCGGTGAAGGTGGACATCAGGGAGCAGGTGGACAGGGTGCCCACCCAGAAGTACATCACGTCCGACAACGTGGTGGTGGACATGGACTTTGTGATCTACTACAGGGTCCTCCAGGGCGACGACGAGGTCAGGAAGGCCGTCATGGACATAGAGAACTACAGGCTGGCTACGATAAACCTCTCCTTCGCCACCCTGAGGGCGGTGATAGGCTCCACAACCCTGAGCGAGGCGCTATCGGAGCGAGAGAGGATCCGGGACCAGTTGCAGCTGCGTATGGACGAGGTCACGGGGCGGTGGGGCATCAAGGTCAGCCAGGTTGAGATCAACGAGATCGACCCGCCGCCCGGGGTGAAGGCCGCTATGGAACGGGAGAAGTCCGCGGCGGCCATCAAGACGGCGGAGATAACGGAGTCAGAAGGCGCGCGCCAGGCGGCCATCAACCGCGCCGAGGGCGAGAAGCAGTCGGCCATACTCACGGCGGAGGGCGCGCGTCAGGCGGAGATACTGAACGCCGAGGGCGATCAGCAGGCGGCCATCCTTCGCGCTGAGGGCTTCAGCACGGCCCTGGCCAGGATCAACTCCGTAGCGGAGTCCGCCGACTCACGGACAATGAGCCTCCAGTACTTTGATACGCTGAGGCAGATGGGCAACAGCCCGGCGACCAAGTTCATTTTCCCAATGGAGTTCACCAGTATGCTGGACTCCTTCATCGGCTCTACCGCTAGGCGCGGCAACGACCAGCAGAACTAAAGTGGTTAAGCGTTTGAGAATAGACCCCCATCCCCGTATCAAGTACGGGGCAGGCTCCAACCTTCCCCCGCTTGCGGGGGAAGGGGTATACAGGCCATGACCCAGGGACACCTGATTGCCCAGGCGCAGGAGTACATGGCGCAGTCGGACGTGGACGGCTGGCTGCTGTACGACTACCGGGGGATGAACCCGTTTCTGCCGCTGGTCATCGGCCCGTTGGCTATGGTCACACGCCCGGTGCTTCTCTTCATCCCCGCGGAGGGTGAGTCAATGCTGCTGGCGCACCACGTGGACACAGGCCGGTTTGCCGGGTACGACGGGCGTATCGTCGGGTACACGGGCCGCGAACTCCTCCTGAACCACCTGGGCGAGGCGCTGGAGGGTCGCAGAAGGGTGGCGATGGAGTACTCCCCAATGGCCGCCCTGCCGCGCATCTCCCGCGTCGACGCCGGAGCGGTGGAGATGGTGAGGAGCCTGGGCGTTGAGGTGGTCTCCTCTGCGGACCTGGTGCAGTACGCCACCCAGAGATGGAGCGACGCCCAGGTGCAGTCCCACAAGAGGGCGGCGGCTAAGCTGAGCCTGATTATTGCTGAGGCGTTCGAGTTCATGGGGCAGAACTTGAGCGATGAACCGTCGGAGTTGGACGTGGCGCGCTTCATCCTGCGCCGCTTTGAGGAGGAGGACCTGGAGACGCCGGACGGCCCGGTGGTGGCGGTGGATGCGCACGGCAGCGATCCCCACTACCTTCCAACCGAAGACGCGGCGTTCCCAATACGGCCGGGAAGCTGGGTGCTGATAGACATGTGGGCCAGGGAATCGTCCCATGAAGACGCCATTTTCGCCGACATCACCTGGGTTGGATATGCCGGAGATGAAGCGCCGCCGCTCCACCAGGAGATATTCGACGTTGTGACGGGCGCGAGGAACGCGGCGCTGGGGTTCCTGAGCAACGCCTTTGCCGGGGGAGACGCCGTAGAGGGCTGGGAGGTGGACCGCGTGGCCCGGGACTACATCTCATCCAGTGGCTACGGCGACTACTTCACCCACCGGCTGGGCCACAGCCTGGGCACGGAGGTCCACGGCGACGCGGTGAACCTGGACGGCTGGGAGACCCACGACACGCGGCTGATAATCCCGCGCATAGGGGTCACCATTGAGCCCGGCATATACCTGCCGCAGTTCGGGATGCGCTCAGAGATAGACGTGTACATCTCGGAGACCGGCCCGGAGGTCACCACCTCCGTTCAGAGGGAAGTGGTGCTGATAGGGTAGTTTTCCCGCTGGTGGCCCTTTGGGAGACCTTGGATAGCTCCAGCGTCCAGTTGGAAAAGCCTCACCCCTCCGTCACTCCCGCGTAGGCGGGAGTCCACGCCCCACCTGTCCTGGATCCTGCCTGCGCAGGAATGGTCTGGTAGGCCGGCCGTTTGTGGGAGCGCCTGGCGCGCAGTGCCAAGTGCTTACAAGGACTCAGCTAAAGGACTACGCCGGTTAGCCTACAGTGAAGCCTTGTACCTGTCCACAGCCGCCCGCGCGGCCTCTGAGTCGAAGGCGCACAGCACAAGGCGTGTGCTGGTACCCATGTACACCATGTCGATGTTGACGCCGGAGTCGGCGATGAACCGCGCCACCTTGCCCAACTCCCCTGGCCGGTCGTCCACGTCCACCGTGAACACCTCCCGCTGGTGGTCAATCTCAAGGTCGATTTCGCCCAAAGCCTCTCTGACGCCGTCCATCTCGTTCACCAGAATGTGGAGGTAGCTCTTGCCGGCCGAGGAGAAGGAGCAGTACCCCTCTATGTTGATACCGGCCTTTCCCATGCTCTCTCCCACCTGGGCCAGCGCGCCGGGAATGTCATTGAGGACTATAGTCAGGTCGTACGGCATACTCTTCTTCCTTTCTTCAGCCTTATGCGGTGTTCTGAGGATATCTACTGCGGGCTAGGCGACAATCGCGTCCTGGCCCACATATTTTCGCAGCACTTCCGGCACCGATATGGAGCCGTCCGGCTGCTGGTAGTTCTCCATTATAGCGATCAGCACCCTGGGCAGGGCCAGCCCGGAGCCGTTGAGGGTGTGAACGAACTGGGGCCTCGCCCCCGCCTGTGGCCTGAAGCGAATGTTGGCGCGCCTGGCCTGGAAGTCGATGCAGTTGGAGCAGGAGCTGACCTCCAGCCACTCGCCGCAGCCGGGGGCCCACATCTCCAGGTCGAAGGACTTGGCCGACTGGAAGCCCAGGTCGCCGGTGCACAGCTCCAGCACGCGGTAGGGGATTTCCAGGCGTCGGCACACCTCCTCGGCAGTACGTACCAGCGTCGCCAGCTCCTCGACCGATGTCTCTGGCGTGACCAGCTTGTAAAGCTCCACCTTGTCGAACTGGTGGACGCGCTTTATGCCCCTGGTGTCCTTGCCCGCCGCGGCCTTCTCCCGCCGGAAGGACGGGGAGTGGGCGACGTAGTAGAGGGGGAGTGCGTCCGGCTCCAGGATTTCGTCCCGGTGCAGGCCGGTCAGGGGGACCTCCGCCGTGGGGATCAGCCATAGGTCGTCCTCGTCGTCGTGGTACAGGTTGTCGCCAAACTTGGGCAGGTTGCCGCTGCCCAGCATCACCTCGCGTCGCACCATGTAGGGCACGTACACCTCCTGGTAGCCGTGCTCCTGCACGTGCAGGTCAAGCATCCAGGAGATGAGGGCGCGCTGCAGCTTGGCGCCAAGGCCCGTCAGGGTGAAGAAGCGTGAGCCCGATACCTTGGCCCCCCTGGGCAGGTCGATGATGCCCAGGCGTTCACCCAGGTCCCAGTGGGCCAGAGGCTCAAAGCTGAAGCCCGACGGCTCTCCCCAGGTGCTTACCACCCGGTTGCCGGTCTCGTCCTCCCCCACCGGAACGTCTGGCAGGGGCAGGTTGGGCAGCTTCAGCAGCTCCTCCTCCAGGCCGGCCTCCGCCTCCTTCACCTGGGTCTCCAGGGTCTTGATGCGGTCTCCGGTCTGCCGCATCTCCTCCAAGAGGTGGGCCGGCCGCTCATACATGCGGCCTATCTCCCGGCTGACCTGGTTGCGCTTGGCCCTCAGGTCGTCGGCCTCCGTGAGGTTGGAGCGGCGCTGGGCGTCAAGGGACAGAATGCTCTCCAGAGGGGCCTCCTCGCCCCTTCTGGCAAGAGCCTCTCTAACCGCTTCCGTGTCCTGTCTTATCTGCTCTATGCTGAGCATTCTCTGAACCTCCTGCAGCCGTCAGGGCGTCACCTGTCTCTGAGCTGCGGGAACAGTATAACCTCTCTTATGGACTGCTGCCCGGTGAGCAGCATTGTCAGCCGGTCTATTCCTATGCCCAGCCCGCCTGTCGGTGGCATCCCGTGCTCCAGGGCCAGCAGGTAGTCCTCGTCCAGGCGGTCGAGGTCCTCGTCCACCTGGCCTCTAAGGGCCTCCTGCTGCATGAACCGCTTGCGCTGCTCGTCTGGGTCGTTCAGCTCGCTGAAGGCGTTGGCAATCTCCATGCCCGCCGCAAAGCCCTCGAACCGCTCCACCATAGTGGGGTCGTCGGCCCTCTGCTTGGCCAGGGGCGACATGTCCAGGGGGTAGTCCAGCAGGAAGGTCGGCTGGATGAGCTGCGGCTCCACGCAGGCCGACACCAGCTTGTCTATGAGCCTGCCGCGGCTGCTCCGGCCCTCTGCCACAATGCCAAGCTCCCTGATTTTAGCCTCCAGGGCGTCTGCGTCCGGGTAGTCCTGGAAGTCTATGCCGGCGCGGCGCTGCACCTCTTCCCGCAGGGAGACCCTCTTCCAGGGCGGAGTGAAGTCGATGGTGGTGTCGCCGTACTGGATCTGGGGCGCGCCCATGACCTCCTGGGCCACGGCGCACACCATCTCCTCCACCATGCACATCACGTCGTTGTAGTCGGCGTAGGCCTCGTAGCTCTCCAGAAGGGTGAACTCAGGGTTGTGGTCCTGGTCGATGCCCTCGTTGCGGAAGACCCTGCCGATCTCGTACACCTTGTCCAGCCCGCCCACGATGAGTCGCTTGAGGTAAAGCTCCGTTGCTATGCGCAGGAACAGGTCGCGGTCGAGGGCGTTGTGGTGGGTGGCGAAGGGCTGTGCCATCGCGCCGGCGGCTACCGGCACCAGCACGGGGGTCTCCACCTCCATGAAGCCCCGGGTGTCCATGAAGCGGCGAATGGCCGATACGATACGGCTGCGGGCCTGGAAGTTGCGCTTGGCCTCATCGTTGGTGATGAGGTCAAGGTAGCGCTGCCTGTGGCGCGTCTCCACGTCGGACAGGCCGTGCCACTTCTCCGGCAGGGGGCGCATGGCCTTGGCCAGGAAGGAGACCTCGTGGGCTTCAAGGGTTACCTCGCCGGTGCGTGTGAGAAAGAGGGGCCCCTGTGCACCAAGGAAGTCGCCCAGGTCCAGGTCTCGGACGAGTTCGTACTCATCGCCCAGGGCGTCCCTTCGCAGGTGCACCTGGACGTGGCCGGTCCCGTCCTGGAGGTCGATGAAGGACGCTCGCCCCATGCCCCTGAGCGCCATGATTCGCCCGCCAAGGGACACCGGGGCCGTGCGCGTCTCTTCGCCCCCGTTGGCCTCCTCCGCTCTAAAAAGGGCTACCGCCTCCCGAATGGTGTGGGTGCGGCGGTAGCGGTGCGGGAAGGGTTCAATGCCCCTGTCCCTGAGCCTCTCGTACTTCTCACGACGGCTCAGGAGAAGGTCTCCGCCTCTTTTTTCCATAACGATGTGGTGTCCGGTGGAAGTCAGTTGATGCTGGATATGGTGAGTGTGACTGTACCGGCCGGGGTGTTCACCTGCACCTCCTCGCCGACCTTCTTGTTCAGTAGAGCCTTGCCCACAGGCGACTCGTTGGAGATGCGACCCTGACCAGGGTCGGCCTCCGCGCTGCCGACGATGGTGTACTCCTCCTCGGAGTCGTTCTGGTTGAGTACGGTGACTGACGCTCCAAGCTGCACCTTGTCCGAGTGCGCGGCCTCGTCGCCGATGATTATGGCGCTGTCGATTATGCGCTCCAGGGTGAGGATGCGCCCTTCGACAAAGGCCTGCTCGTTCTTGGAGTCGTCGTACTCCGCGTTGTCCACGGTGCCGCCGATCTCCTTGGCCTTCTGAATGCGGTCGGCCACCTCCGCGCGTTTAACGCCGCGGAGATGCTCCAGCTCCGCCTCCAGCTTGGCAAGGCCTTCCTTTGTGAGATAGCTACCTTTCTGCGGCACGTGAACCTCCAGAATACGAAGAAACTGAGAGCGGGCCTCTTTCGGCGACCCTCAGTTGGTTTTCATTTTATAGGTACTGCGCGGCGATGTAAAGCTATATGGCGGAATCCGACGGGCAATTTCCTACAGCCTGCTCGTCCTCTCCAGGAGCTCCGCGGCGCACAGGACGGCGTTGGTCACATCCTCCAGCCAGATGTTCTCGTTGGGGGCGTGAATCCGGTTGTCCGGGTGGTTCAGCCCCGGGCCCGTGGAGACCGGAAGCCCAGGCTCGTGGGTGAATGCACTCTTCCACCTTCTTGTCCATGTCTTTCACGCCGTTGCAGATGACTGGAGGTTACTTGCAGGCCGCGATTGTTGCAATAGCCGGAAGGGGGTAGGATGTAGGGGTGAACCTTGCGGGAGGCCAACCATGACCAAAGTGACAGAGAAATACGAAGGCAGCGACCGACTCGTAGTTATCTGCGACTTCTCGCCACCGCGCGGGAGCGATCCGGCGCTGCTGTCCGGGGCGCACTCCGTCTCCCCAGACTTCATCTGCGTGGCCTACAGCCCGGGCAAGGCCGTCAGGCTTGACCCCGTCATAGCCGCCCACGCCGTGAGGCAGCAGACGGGCAGGGACGCCATCTTCACAATGGCCACCAGGGACATGAACAGGCTGGCGGTGCAGAACCACCTGCTGGGAGCATCTCTGCTGGGCCTGGACAACGTGATTGTGGTGGGCGGCGATACCTTCACGCCGAGAGACCTGAGGGCTGTCAAGGACGTCCGGGACTTCAAACCCACGGAGCTGATTTCGTCAATCAAGTCAATGAACGAGGGCGTGGACTACAAGGGCCTGAAGCTGAGAGCGCCCACGGACTTCTGCGTCGGCGCGACCATCGACCTGGGGCGCGGCATCCAGCGGGAGGCGCGGCTGACCCGCGCCAAGGCCACCGCCGGAGCCGACTTCTTCATCACCCAGCCGGTCTACGACCTGGAGCAAGTTGAGCGGTTCCTGGAGAGCTATGAAGCAGCCACCGGCGAGGGGCTTTCACAGCCGGTCTTCTGGGGTCTGCAGGTGCTGGACGCCCAGGGACTGGTGTTCGGCGACGTTCCGCAGTACATCAGGGAGGAGCTGGACGGCGGAAGGCCGGGCGTCGATATAGCGATAGATCTGCTTCAAGAGTTCCTGGCGGCGGGCATTACCAACATCTACCTGGTGCCGCCCATCCTCAGGGGCGGTCTGCGGGACTACGAGGCCGCCCAGTGGGTGCTGGACGCTCTTGAGGAGTAAGTGAGAGCGACAGTCAGCCCTGCCGCTTTTGACATCGCGGGCCATCTGCGCTAGCATAAAATCATACCATCGGCGAGGATGTTGCATGGCTACTATGGAGGAGCGCGTTAGCCGTCTCGAGGGGGCTTACGAACATCTGGCAACCAAGGCGGATATTGCCCAGATGGAGAACAGGCTGCTCAGGTGGATGGTTGGAACCATAGTCACTGGCATGGCCACTTCAGCTTCAATTGCTTTTCTCATCTACAGGATTTTGGGAAGCTAGCCCCCCAACTCCCCCGCCTCGTACATGACGGCCGCGGCCATGGCCAAGCCAGCAGTCTCGCCGCGGAGGATGCGCCGCCCAAGGCCCACCACCTCCACCCCCGCGGCCCTGGCCTCCTCAACCTCCTCGGCGTCGAATCCGCCCTCCGGCCCCACGAAGAGGCTGACGCCCTCCGCCCGTATCCTCTGGATGTTTCCCTGCACAGCCTCCTTGAAGCCGGTCCGCGCCCTGCCGTTCTCGTTGCCGCGCTCGTCCGGGTCTCCCTCCCAAGCCATCAGACGGACGCCTCCGGCGAATGCCAGGGCCTGCTGCCAAGCCATTGGCGGCCCCAGATAAGGAATCAGTGAGCGGCCGGACTGCTCGGTTGCCTCGGTGAGTATCCTGCGCCAGCGGTTGTACTTGGCGCTGCCCCAGCCCCTGGTCACGCGCACCTCGCTCCGGCGGCAGACCATTGGCACAAAGGCGGACACGCCCAGCTCCGCCCCCTTCTGCAGCACCGTCTCCAGCTTGTCGCTCTTGAGTACGCCCTGGTACAGGGTCAGCACTATGCCGGGGTCGCCCTTGCCCCTTCTGCTCTCCACCACATCACCTTCAAGGCGGAAGGTGGATACGGAATCGAGGCGAACGGCGTACTCCCATCCGGTGTTGTCCAGCAGGACCACCATCTCTCCGGGCCGCAGGCGCAGCACGCGGGACGCCTGCCGGGCCACCGACCCTCCCACCGAGACGCGGTCCCCCTGGATGCACTCCGGGTCGACGAAAAAGCGGTGCATTCCTACACCCCGTCCTTCTGAGCCACGATGGCTGCCCAGTCCCCCTCGCGGCTCGTCCGCAGCAGGGCGCAGCCCTCTTCTCTCAGGCGGCTCTCAACCTCGGGCGCTCGCTCCGCCATAATGCCGGACAGTGCCAGCATACCCTGGGGCGCGGCCTGAGCCACCAGGTCGGACGCCATCTCCAGGATGACCTTGGTGTATATGTTGGCGACCACCAGGTCGAAAGTGGCGCGGGTGGCCTTGTGGGAGGCGAGAGCGCGCTTGCTCACCTTGATGGTCGATTGCAGGCCGTTGGCCTTTACGTTGGAGCGGGCGGCCTTTATCGCTATGGGGTCTACGTCCAGGGCCAGTATGTCTCCCGCGCCCAGCTTGGCGGCGGCTATGGCGAGTATGCCGGAGCCCGTCCCAACATCCAGCACTCTTGCGCCGGGCGTGACCAGTTTCTCAAGCTCCTGCAGGCACATGTGGGTGGTGGGGTGGTGGCCGGTGCCAAAGGCCATCCCCGGGTCCATGTCAATCACCACGTCGCCCTCTTCCACGGCGTGCTCAATCCAGGTCGGGCGGATGACAATGCGGCCAACGCGCAGCGCCGTAAAGTGGCTCTTCCACGTCTCCATCCACTCCCCCTCCTCCAGCACGCGCTCCTCCAGGGGAGACAGGTCACAGAGGCGGGATATGAGGTCGACGGCCACCCTGATCTGCTCCTTGCGGTCGGCAGTCGTGCCGTCAACGGGCAGGTAGGAGCGAATGATGGCCGTTGAATAGTCAGGCTCTTCGCCTTCGTCCGGGTTGTAGCCCCCCTCCTGCTCAACCGCCACGCCGCCGTAGCCGTATCGCTGGAATATCACCGATAGAGGCTCAACGTACTCCGAGGGGGCCTTGAGGCTCAGTTCCAGCCACTTCATAGGCGGGAGGCTCTAGGAGTCCTTGCCCAGGGCGTCCTTGATCTTGCCGAACCAGCCCTTGTCCTCCCTGGAGCCGTTGCCCAGGGTCTCGGCAAGCTCCTTCAGAAGTTGGCGCTGGTTCTCGTCCAGGGACTTGGGCGTGACCACGCTCACGGTCACAAGCTGGTCGCCCCTTCTGCTCTTGGAGTAGGGGACGCCCTTTCCCTTGATGCGGAACACCGTGCCGGACTGTGTACCTTCAGGGATGCGCAGGGTCTCCGGGTCGTTCAGAGTGGGCACCTCCATCTCGTCACCCAGGGCCGCCTGCGCGAAGTTGATGGGCAGTGTGTACAGGATGTCGTGGTCGCGGCGATTGAAGATCTCGTGGGGCTGGACTCGAAGGCCGATGTACAGGTTGCCGGCCGCTCCGCCGTATACTCCCGCGTCGCCCTCCCGCGTGAGGCGCACCTGGGTGCCGTCCTCGACACCCGGCGGGATGTCCACCTTCATCTTCCGACGGCGACGCTCACGGCCCGAGCCGCTGCACTGGGAGCACGGGTCTGTGATTATCTTGCCTTCGCCGCTGCACTGGGTGCAGGGTCCAACCTGGGTGAACTGCCCGAAGACGCTGCGCTGCACGCGTCTCACCTGGCCCGTCCCCTTGCACTGCTCGCAGTCGGTAGTGGAGCTTCCGGGCTCGCTGGCGCTGCCACTGCAACGGCCGCACAGCTCCACGCGAGAGATGTCAATCTCCTTCTCCACGCCAAAGACCGCCTCCTCAAAGGAGAGGGTGAGCTTGGTCTGCAGGTCGTTGCCGGTCTGCGGGGCCCTGCGGGTGCGGGCGCCGAAGCCTCCGAAGAAGGCGTCAAAGATATCGCCAAAGCCGCCGAAGTTCTCCGCGCCCTCAAAGCCGCGGCCTCCGCCGTTGAATCCTCCAACCCCGGCGTGGCCGAAGCGGTCGTACTGGGCGCGCTTCTGGGGGTCGCTGAGCACCTGGTAGGCGGCGTTGATCTCCTTGAACTTCTCCTGTGCCTGCGGGTCCTTGTTCCTGTCTGGGTGGTACTCCAGGGCCAGGCGGCGGAACTTGGTCCTTATCTCCTCCTGGGAGGAGTTTCTGGAGGCGCCAAGCACGTCGTAGTAGTCTCTTTGAGTGGTCATTTCAGGCTGTCTTCTGATTCTTGTGATGCTCTGAACTATATTCTACCCTATGGCTGGAGTACAGCCAAGGGGCGGATGCGCGTTGGCTGTTCTTAGCCGCTACTTGTCAAACGGGCCTATGGGCGTGTCAGGGGGCAGCAGGCGGTACTCCACAATCCTGAACTCCTCGGTCAGGGTCCTCGCTCCCTCCTCGTCCGTTGACCACGTGGCGGTCCGGTAGAGGATGGGCCTGTCGACCATGTACTCGTATGTGTTTATGACCGTGCTTTCAATGTACCTCTGGTCCGGCGCAACACCCATGGCCTCTCTCTGAGAAGCTGACAAGCTCTTTGCCTGGATACGGATAGTGGTCTTTCTCTCGTTAATGGCCGTTGGCTGGCCGTACCATCGCCCTGTACCCACAAGCTCATACCCGGAATCCGCCAGACTTGCACTGGTCTGCCAGATGCGCACCACCCACCACGCCAGCGATTCCTCCTCCCCAAGCGGCTGCGGGACGCGAATCCCCGAGGCCTTCCACGTGGTCACCCTCTGCCCGTTTTCCAGTTGGGAGTAGGAGACCACGTCGCCGTTGGCATCCCTCAGCAGGGTCGAATATATGGAGAATGCGCCATTGTCGTCCTCAGCCATCCAGGTCTCCTCCCGGGCGCGCTCCGGGCGCGTCCAGAACTGCTCTGCGGCATCCGGGTCCCGCCTCTCGTATTCAACGCTCTTGATATAGAGGATCTGGCCGTCAGAAAGCCCTCTCAGAATCCTCTGCCTCTCCTGGTTCAGCTGCTGGGTTGGGAACGACGCTCTGGTCGGGTCCGTCTCCAGGATGGGTAGAAACCACAACAGGGCAAACGCGGACGCCAGCACGACCGCGCCAATGCCAAGCCGCGCCCTGCTCATCTCGCGTCTCTACCCGTAACGCTTTTGAATCGACCCATTCCCTTACATTGCTATGCACGGCGCGAGTTGTCAATCTTCGCAAGGCCACCGTCATGGAAACGGCCTGTGGACTTCCACGTTTCGGTTCTCGTTGCGCAATTCATTGTCGTGCGTGGTTGCAGGTGATATAATATGCCAGATATTCGGCCTGAGTAGGGAGAGAAGCGATTTGAGGTATTACGAGCTAATGATGGTGGCGCCCCATACCGACGACGAGGGGTTGCAGACAACCCTGGAGCGGGTCAACAACGACATCGGGGCGCTCGGCGGGACGGTTGTACGGCAGGAGCGATGGGGGGGCATGAGGCGTCTGGCTTATCCCATAAACGACCACAACGAAGGCAACTACGTGCTTATTTACCTGGAGCTTGAGCCGGAGCGCGCCAGTGAGCTTGAGGCCAATCTGAAGGTGTCCGAGGACGTTCTGCGGCACCTCCTGCTCAGGATAAACGCCATCCCAGAGGCCAAGGCGGCCCCTGTCCAGGAGCCTGTGGCTGAGGAAGCGACAGAAGCTCCGGTTGCTGAGCCTGAGGCGGCGGCTTCAGAGGAGAGCGCTGCGCAGGAGGCCCAACAGGAGGCCCAGGAAGAGGCTCCTGAGGCGGCCGCGCCGGAGGCCGAGCCTGTGGCTGAGGCGGAAAGCGAAGCCCCCGTGGCAGAGGCCGAGGCCGCGCCTGAAGCGGAAGCGGAGACCGAGGCCGTCGCAACTGACGAAACGCCCGAGGCGGAGGCTGCGGAAGAGCCGGAGAAGCGGGAAGAGTGAGGCGTTGGGCAGGATAGAGGAGAACTGAGATGGCCAGCTTGAACAGGATAATGGTAATAGGCAATTTGGGGGGTGACCCGGAGATGCGTTACACCCCCAACGGCAATCCGGTGACCTCCTTCAGCGTAGCTACCAACAGAAGGTACACGGACTCCCAGGGAGAGAGGCACGAGGAAACGGAGTGGTTCAGAGTGGTTGCGTGGAACCAGCTGGCGGAGCTGTGCAACCAGTATCTCAGCAGGGGAAGACGGGCCTACGTGGAGGGTCGACTTCGCAGTAACAGGTGGGAGGGGCAGGACGGCCAAACAAGGTTCAGCAACGAGATCATAGCAGACAGAGTGCTTTTTCTGGACCGCGCCGGTGAAGGCCCCGGTTCTACGGAGAGCACAGGAGAAAGTCCATTTGACGAGGACTCACTGCCATTCTAGGCGGGGCCCTCGTCGGAAGATTGAGGTTATAGCAGATGGTTAGCAGGTTCAGACAGGGAGGCCAGAGAAGGCGCGGGCGGCCGCGGTTTTACTCCAGGCGCAAGGTGTGCGCATTCTGCGCCGACCGCGTGAAGGACATAGACTACAAGGACGTGGGGCGGCTGCGTCGCTACGTGTCGGAGAGGGCCAGAATGGAGCCTCGGCGCAAGACGGGGACGTGCGCCAAGTGCCAGAGGGCGCTTTCGACTGCGATCAAGAGGGCCAGGCACCTTGCCCTGCTCCCCTTTTCGCAGGCTCACATTCGGGTGGGCCGGGAAGCGTTTTCCTAGCCCAGACCGCAGGTTCGCATGACGTACACAGCGCATATCGCCCATAGTATCGTGGGCGATTCCGTTTAACTGCAATCCAAGGAAGGGTACATGGCCAGCCAGAGAAGAGAGCCAATAACTATTAGACCAAGCCAGAGAAGGCAGCAGTCCAAGTGGCAGAGGGAGCGCAGCAAGCAGCGGGCCATCCTCTTTGCCGGGGTGATTGCCGTCCTCTTCATCCTGGCCATCCCGGCCTACGGCTACTGGTCCAACTTCGTGGTGCCGCCCAGAAGTGTGGTGCTGCGGGTTGACGACACCACCTACACCCTGGGCTTCCTGACGGACTACATGAAGGGCCTTCAGGAGCTTGGCGCTCAGCCCAACCTGTCCGTGGAGCCTTTCAGGGTGTTGCAGTTGCTTGAGGAGAACGAGCTGGTCAGGACCGGCGCTCCGGGCAGGGGCGCTCGCGTGACCAACGAGCAGATTAACGAAGAAGTGAGGGACAGGATTATAGGAAACGTGCCGGAGTTGGCGAATACGCCACCCGACCAGTTGGACAGGGAGTTCGGTGAACGCTACAACACCTACCTTGAGACGGTCAACTTATCGGAGGAGGAGCACCGGAAGCTTGTGCAGGCAGACCTCCTGAGAGCGGAGCTGACCGAGATCCTTGGCCAGGAGGTGCCCACCATAGGCAAGCAGGCCCTGGTGTCCTGGATAGTGGTGTCCACTGAGAACTTTGAGCAGGTGACGGAGATATCGGAGAGGCTGGAGGCCGGCGAGGACTTCGCGGTGGTGGCGGAGGAGCTTTCCGCCGACCGCACCACGGCGGTCGAGGGCGGAGAGCTGGGCTGGGTGCCGGAGCTTGCGTACCCGCCCCTGGACGAGACCATATTCAACCTACAGCCCGGAGAGACCAGCGGGGCCATAAACCTGGGTGAGACCACCTACTTCGTCAAGGTCTCGGCTGTGGAGGAGGACAGGACAATCGAGCCGGAGATGCGCAGTCGCCTGAAGAACGTCGCATATCAGCAATGGATATTCCAGGAGCGCGGCAATCACCGGATAGAGCTGTGCTTCGGCGGCGGCTCCGCCGGCGGTGAATGCGACTGGCAGTACGACTGGCTGATCAAGCAGGTGCGTGAAGCGCAGCCCAGACAGCCCCAGGACGCGGGCAGCTGACAGGGGATAGCGTGAGTCCCAAGGATAAGGCCATCAACGTGGGCCTTCTGGGTCTGGGGGTTGTGGGCAGCGGGGTGATGGAGGCCCTGACCCAAAAGAGCGCCGTCATCGCCCGGCAGGCCGGGGTTCCCGTCAACGTCAGCCGCGTCCTGGTGAGGGATCTGCAGAAGCCGAGACCCGCAGGCACTCCCGCGAACATACTCACCACGAATCCCAACGACATTCTCCAGGACCCGGACGTGGACGTGGTGGTGGAGGTGATGGGCGGCGAGCAGCCCGCCTTTGACTACTTGCGCCAGGCGCTGGAGGCGGGCAAGTCCGTGGTGACGGCCAACAAGGAGGTCATGGCCAAGCACGGCCCGGACCTGCTGGCCCTGGCCTCGGAGAAGGGAGTGCACCTCCTGTTCGAGGCCAGCGTGGGCGGCGGCATCCCCATACTTCGCCCCCTGATGAAGGACCTGAGGGGCAACGAGATCAAGGCGGTGCGCGCCATCATAAACGGCACCACCAACTACATCATCACCAAGATGACCTACGAGGACGTGGACTTTCCCCAGGCGCTGCGAGAGGCCCAGGAGTTGGGCTATGCGGAGCCTGACCCCACCAACGACGTGGAGGGCTTTGACGCCGCGTACAAGCTGGCCATCCTGGCTTCCCTGGCCTTCCAGACAAAGGTGAGCGACCAGAGCGTCTACCGCGAGGGCATTTCCCGCCTCACGGTCAACGACTTCCGGTACGCCAGAGAGTTGGGCTACGCCGTGAAGCTCATGGCAATCGCCAAGCGGGAAGGCGCTGACGTGGAGGCCAGGGTTCACCCGGTCCTGATCCCCCAGGACATGCCCCTGGCCAAGGTGGACGGGGTGTTCAACGCGGTGGAGATGGAGGGAGACCTGGTCGGCAAGGTGCTGTTCCACGGCCGGGGCGCGGGTTCCATGCCCACCACCAGCGCCGTGCTGGGGGACATCCTGGAGATAGCCTGGGACCTTGCGGGATCGAATGCGCCCTCTTCATCCGTGCCTATGGACAGCGAGACGACCTCGCGCTCCATATCGGACCTTGTCACCCGATACTACATTCGCATAACCGCCGAGGACCGCTCGGGGGTGCTGGCCCAGATGGCGGCGATACTCGGCAAACTGCAGATCAGCATCGCCTCCGTCATCCAGAAGGAAGCAGACCCCCAGGCCAAGACGGCGGAGCTTGTCATCACTACCCACCCGTCCTGCGAGCGGGACGTGCAGCAGGCCCTTGAAGAGCTAGCGACACTGGAGGTCGTCAAGGAGATAGGGAACCTGCTGCGGGTGGAAGAGTAGGCGTCGAGGGAAGGTCTTACATGGGAGAAGGGGTAATGCGGCGCTACAGGGAGTTTCTGGAGATAACTCCCGACACACCCATGCTGAGCATGGGCGAGGGGAGCACGCCCCTTGTGAAGTCGCGCTACCTGGGCGGCGTGCTTGGCTGCGATGAGCTTTACTTCAAGTTGGAGGGGTGCAACCCGACCGGCTCCTTCAAGGACCGGGGTATGGTGATGGCGGTGGCAAAGGCCATTGAAGGCGGAAGCAAGGCCATAATGTGCGCGTCCACCGGCAACACCAGCGCATCGGCTGCGGCGTACGGGGCCTACTGCGGCATCACCACCATCGTGCTTGTGCCCAAGGGGGACGTGGCGGCCGGCAAGATGGCCCAGGCCCAGGCTTTTGGCGCAAGGATAATGGTGGTCGGCGGAACCTTTGACCAGGCCCTGAGCACCGTGCTCTCCTTCACCAAAGACCATCCCGTGACGCTGGTCAACTCCGTCAACCCGTACCGGCTGGAGGGCCAGAAGACGGGGGCCTTTGAGGTGGTGGACGACCTGGGCGACGCGCCCGACTACCTCTTCATCCCCGTTGGGAACGCAGGCAACATCACGGCCTACTGGCGGGGTTTCAAGGAGTACCACGCCGCGGGCAAAGCGGGCGCAAAGCCAAGGATGATGGGCTTCCAGGCCGAGGGCGCAGCGCCCATTGTGCAGCAGAAGCCGGTGGCGGAACCTCAGACAATCGCCTCTGCCATAAGGATTGGCAACCCGGCAAGCTGGAGCGCGGCGCTTGCCGCCCGGGACGAGTCGGAGGGCGTGATAGACGCCGTGACGGACGCCCAGATACTCGACGCCTACAGGCTGCTGGCCAGCAGGGAGGGCATCTTCGGAGAGCCGGCCTCGGCCGCGTCCGTGGCGGGACTGGTGAAGATGTCGGAGCAGGGCGTGGACTTCAGCGGCCGCCGGGTCGTGTGTGTCATAACCGGCTCCGGTCTCAAGGATCCCGCCGTCGCCATCCAGCAGACGGACGCCCATCTCCAGGAGCTGTCGTTGGAGCCGGAGGAGATGGAGTTGACGCTGATGGGAGCGCTGCGGGAGTCGAGGAGCCCGGAGCGGAGCTTGCAGGGGTGAAGGCGTAGCCCCATGCGGAACGGCAACGGCCGCCGGGAGCGATAATGGCCTATTCGTACAGCACGGAGAGCTTTGAGGGCATTCAGGCCGAATGGGAGGGCCTGCTTCAAAGCAGCGTGTCCAACACCATCTTCCTGACCCCCTACTGGCAGCGCACCTGGTGGGAGAGCATGAGCCCCTCTGAGCAGGAGCTAAGGCTCCTCCGATTTCGGGACGACGACACGACCATTGGCATAGCGCCCCTGGCGTTCCACGACGGGGTGCTCTCTTTCCTGGGCAGCACCGACCTTTGGGACATCCACGACTTTGTCGTGCTCAAGGGACGGGAAGACGACTTCTTCCAGGCGTTGGCCGGCTACCTGGAGGACGAGGAGTGGACGGAGTTCAGGCTGGAGTCCCTGGTGGAGGACTCCTCAACTCTGGACAGAATGCTGGGCCTGGCGGAGGAGAGGGGGTTCAGGGTGGACCAGGGGATCGAAGGGCAACTGATGGGAGTTGCGCTCCCCGATACCTGGGACGAGTACCTTTCGGGTTTGAGGAAGAAGGACCGCCACGAGCTGCGCCGCAAGCTGCGCAAGCTGAGCGGTGAGGTGGAGTACGAGATACAGGAGCTGGAGGACGTCGATAGCGTGTCGGGCGCGATGGACGAGTTCCTGAGTCTCATGGCCCAGAGCCGGGAGGAGAAGTCGGAGTTCCTGACCGAAGACAGGGAGGACTTCTTCCGGGACGTGTTTACGGAGATGGCTAGACGGGGCTACCTGAACCTCTCCTTTATGGAGATAGACGGGGTGCGGACTGCCGCTGCCGTATGCTTCGACTACAATAACGTCCTGTCGCTGTACAACAGCGGCCACAACCTGGAGTACGCCAGCCTGGGGACCAGCTTTCTGCTGAAGGCCCTGTGCATAAGGCGTGCCATAGACGAGGGCAAGGACTACTTTGACATGCTCCGGGGCACCGAGGCGTACAAGCACCACCTGGGCGGCAAGGGCAAGGAGCTGCGTTACCTCTCCCTGTTCCGGTAGTTCCGCTCACAGACCACTCCTGCGCAGGCAGGAGTCTACAGACACTATGACCCGTTACGGCCAGGCATAGGAAGAAAATGTGTGGAGTGCCCCCATCCCAACCTTCCCCCACCATGCGGGGGAAGGGGCTTTTCTCGCCCCCTTTAGGGGGAGAGTCAGAGAGGGGGTGCAGCGTACCCGCTCATTTCCTTCGACAGGCTCAGGATGAGCGGGAACAAAAGCCGCCCAAGCCGAATCTTCCTATTCTCACAGCAGACGGCGGGGTCATAGAATGAACGCGTCTCCGGTCCAGAGAGTAGCCATAGTCAGCGTTCACGGGTGTCCCATGGCCAGGCTTGGGAGCAGGGACACCGGCGGGATGAACGTGTACGTCCGGCAGGTCGCTCAGCAGATGTCCGACAGGGGCGTCTTCGTGGACGTCTACACGCGAGACCATGAGCCGGACGAGCCCCAGGTGGTGGACCTGGCGGACAGGGCGCGGGTCATACACGTAAGGGCGGGGTCGCTTTCCGACCGGAAGGAAGACCTGCCGGGCCGCCTCCCGGAGTTCCTCTGCGGCCTGCTGGACTATACCCGGCAGCACAACCTCTCCTACGATGCCATCCACTCCCACTACTGGCTGTCGGGCCGCGTTGGGAACGTGTTAGCGCGCCACTGGCGCGTGCCCCACGTCGCCACCTTCCATACGCTGGCGGAGGTCAAGCTGCGCGCCCGGGCGGGCGAAAGTGAGCCGGAGGCGCGGGCGTCGGGGGAGCGCAGGGTCATCGCCTCCGCCGACCGCGTTGTGGCCTTCAGCGAGCATGAGCGGGAAGCCATAACGAGCCTCTACGATGCTGACAGAGACAGGATAGAGATCATCCCCTGCGGAGTGGACGTTGACCGCTTCCGGCCCATGGACGCCGGCCAGGCCAAGGAACAACTCGGCCTTCAGGGCAGCAGGGTGGCGCTGTTCGTGGGCAGGATTGAGCCTCTCAAGGGCATAGACATTCTGCTCAGGGCCGTGGCCCAGCTGGAGCAGCCGGAGGCCGTCAGGACCCTCATCGTTGGCGGTGACTCGGAGGGAGACAGGGAGGTTGACCGCCTGAAGACGCTGGCCGGCGAGCTTGGCATATCGTCACAAGTCGATTTCACGGGCAGGGTTGAACAGCAGGAGCTTCCCGCCTACTACAACGCCGCCGACGTGTGCGTTGTGCCGTCCTGGTACGAGAGCTTTGGGCTGGTGGCGCTGGAGGCGATGGCCTGCGGCACGCCGGTGGTGGCTTCCAGGGTGGGCGGGCTGCCCACCATAGTAAAGGACGGCGTTACCGGCTACCTGGTCCCCTGGCGGTGCCCGGAGCCCTTTGCCGACAGGCTGGACATCCTGCTCAACAACGCCACTGTCAACCGGACCATGGGCGAGGCCGCTCGCAGCCGGGCCCTGACTATGGGGTGGTCGGCAGTGGCGGACAGGCTGTTGGCTCTGTATCGGTCGCTGGTTTCCCAAGGCCCTGCCCACTCCGATGATTGACCTGCACGTTCACATCCTGCCCGGCCTGGACGACGGCCCGTACAGGATGGAGGAGTCTGTGGAGATGGCGCTGGCGGCCTGCCGGGACGGGACGCAGGTCATAGTGGCAACTCCCCACAACCGGGACGTGGTGCAGAGATCGTCAGTCATCGCGGCCAGGGACTCGGTGTCAAGGCTGAGACGGGAGCTGAAAAAGCGCTCCGTGCCCCTCACGGTGCTCTTTGGCATGGAGAACCACCTGGAGATGGACACGGTTGAGCGGGTGGACATGGGCGGGGCTTGGCCGATAGAAGGCACGCGCTTCATCCTGATTGAGCTGCCCTTTGAGATATACCCTTTCCATACGGAAGAGACGCTTCAGAAGCTGCTTGACACGGGCCTGCGGCCCATTGTGGTGCACCCGGAGCGGAACGAGCCAATCCAGCGCAACACACAGCTACTAGAGAATCTGGTCAGAATGGGTGTACTTGTTCAGATCACCGCCGGGAGCCTTGCGGGGTATTTGGGAGAGAAGGTGCGAGAGGTCTCGGAAGAGCTTTTGCGGAGGGGCCTTGCCCACGTCATAGCGTCGGACGGCCATGCGCCTGATGGCCACCGCGCGCCGCTCCTGTCTCCGGGGGTGGAGGCCGCCACCAGAGTGGTGGGGGAGCGGTCGGCCCGGCGTATGGTTGAGGACATTCCCCTGGCTATTGTCGAGGACAGGGACCCGGTTATAGAGGGGTTGGGTGCGGTAGGACGCTGAGGCTCAGGCGATGCAGAGGAAGCGCGCCAGCCTCAGGCAGAGGGTCGGCACCGGCTCAATCAGCCTGAGGACCAGGTGCACCAGCAGGGCCGCCGCAAGGCCCATGAGCGCGCCGCCCAGGATGTCACCGGGATAGAACACCCCGGCGTAGACCCTGGAGAAGCCGTAGACGAGGGCCACCGCAAACATGACCGCGCCCAGCTTCCTGTTGGCCATCCAGACGCCCGTCGCCATGGCGATGGTTATCGCCACTGGGTTGGCCGGGAATGATGAATCGGTCGGCGGGTAGAAGAGCATGTTGACTTCGTACGTGTCGAAGGGGCGGTCGCGGAAGTAGAAGGCGTTGGTGGTCTTCACAAACGCGTTGGCTATGCCCACGCCTATGCCCGCCACCATTACCCCCCGCTGATGGCGCTCCCGCATGTCCTGGTCACGCCACCCGAACCACAGCCCCAGGAGTATCGTGGAGAACACGACGGGTATCAGGTAGTCGCTCACTATCCACTGGACCACCCGGTCCAGGAAGGGGACTGCGCCTACCCCGGCGTTCAGCCAGAGGAAAATCTCTGCGTCGATCTTCGAAAAAGCTTCCATAGCGCGCACAGGTTGTTCAAAAGTGCCTGGATAAAGGTGGTCTCCCTCAACGAAGGGAGACCCTCCGACGTGTCCGCAGCGTCTTCGTCAGTGTGGCCGTTGCCGTTGCGGTAGTTGGCGATTGAGGTCAGCAGGAAGGTAAAGAGCAGGGCCAGGAATCCCCCCAGCACGAACAGCCCGAACTGGGAAGTTCCGGCGATGCCCCCGTTGGTGTCCGGGATGTTGCGGCCTCCCTCGAAGAAGAACCAGACCAGGGAGCCGAGGATAAGCCCCATGCCCAGGGCGGCGCAGAGTCGACGGCTCTTGAAGAACAGCAGCCCATTGAGGCCGCCGTAGGCCGCAGCCACCTGGACTACGCCCGTGCAGAGAAGGAACACAAGAAGCAGATACTCTTGAGTCAACTTATATCTGTAGCTACGCGAGCCTCAGTCAGTCACCACCCGGAGGCCAAAAGCAACTTTGTTTTCACTTGATCGTTTGCCTGCTTTTTGCAAAGGCGTCCTATGATACCGTCTGGGGCACGGAAGTTGGAACGGGGGTGCACCAGTGCAGGTACTTTGACACCCTGCCCCTGATGACGTCGAAGTAGATGTTCTGAAGCTCACGGGTAATGGGCCCCAGGCCGCCGTCGCCTATATCGTGGTTATCGATGCGCCCCACTGGCGTAAGGTGCGCCGCCGTCCCCGTGAGGAAGCACTCGTCCGCGGTGTAGAGCTCGCTGCGCCGCACGCTGCGCTCCACCGTCTCCAGGCCCAGCTCGTTCTTCGCCAGCTGGATAACCGCCTCCCGGGTGATGCCGCCCAGGATGTTGTCGGATATGGCGGGGGTCACCAGCTTGCCGTTGCTCACTATGAAGATGTTCTCCCCCGCGCCCTCGGAGACGTAGCCCTCGTTGGTGAGAAGGATGGCCTCGTCGAAGCCGGCCAGGGTCGCCTCCGTCTTGGCCAGCACGCTGTTGACGTACAGCCCCGCGATCTTCACGCGCGGAGGTATCATCGTGTCCTCCATGCGTCGCCAGGAGGAGGTGCAGCAGTGAGCGGCGGTCTCCAGGTCAAGGTAGGCCCCGAAGGTTATGGGGAATATCACAAGGGAGTCGCCCAGGTCCTGCAGTTTCAGGTTGGCTATCCTCTCCTCGCCCTTGAAGGCCAGGGGCCGGATGTAGCTGTCCTGCTGGTATCCGCACCGCTCAAGCAGATCAACGGTGATGTTGGTCAACTCCTCGGCGGTGTATGGCACCTTTATGCGCATCACCTTGCAGCCCTGGAGGAAGCGCTGGTAGTGCTCCGTGGGCCGGAAGACGTACATCTTCTCCTGCTCCGGGTTCCAGTTGCCCCGAATGCCTTCAAAAATGGCGGTGCCGTAGTGGAGGGCGTGAGTCATTACACCCACCTTGGCCTCGGACAGGGGTAGGAATTCACCGTTCATGAAGGCGTACGTCATGGTCGAGGCTCCTCTTCTGAAATCTGCGGGAATTATATACGTGGTTCAGATACAAGGCAATCCCTGGGCCGCGGGGACGGAAGGGTCGGGGCGATGGCGCTGTCTTCGGGCGAAGCCGGCGTCTACTTCTTGGCGGCTTCCAGGCACGGAGGGCAGGGGCCTCTGGCCCACCACGAGTCCCGATAGTAGAAGGGCGTCTGCCAGTGGTCCCCGTCCTTGTAGGCGCGCCGCTCGGTGCGACCGCACACGGGGCAGTAGTTTACGATTACGTCGTCTGCCTGGGGCTTTTCCGAGCTTTCTGTTGCCATTGCGCCACCACCAACGCCCTTACTTTAGGCTGTGGCGGTGCATGTGTCAACCTGAACGGGAGTATTCGTATCAGCCGCTCGCCCTGAGCCTGTCGAAGGGTGAGCGGGAGTGAGCGCCGTAATCAACACGCGTAGGCATGTGTGCATAGCCCAGAGATTGACTTTGGATGTGGATTGCCTTACCCTTGAGCGTGGTTAAAGGCTCCATATAGAGTGGGCCTGCTAAGAGTCCAGCTTCCTTGGGAAGCCTCTGGATCCAATCTGTCAGTAGATCTCGAATAGCGTCGCAGCAGGCGCAAAAATAACACCAAGGAGAGACACGATATGCCAGACCTGATTTACGAGAAGCATCCGGATGAGCACTACGCCGTTTTCACCATGAACCGGCCGGAGCGTCTGAACGCCCTTGGCGGGCAGATGGGCCGGGACCTGGACGAGGCTATGCGCGACTTCAATAATGACAACTCCATGTTCGCCGGCATAGTCACGGGCAACGGACGGGCCTTTTGCGCCGGCGCCGACCTGAAGGAGATGACCGAGCGCAACGCCAGGGCCGCAGAGATCCGCGCCAAGGTTGAGGCCGGTGAGATGACCGAAGAGGACGCCAGGCGAGAGCTTGCGCCCCCAGGCGGCGGTGGTGGCGGCGGGCTGGGCGTATTCTCCCAGTCACCCAAGCCCATCATCGCTGCGGTCAACGGACTTGCCATCGGCGGCGGCTGCGAGCGGTCAATGGACTGTGACATCCGCATCGCCTCCACTGAGGCCTATTTCGGCCTGTACGAGGTGCAGCGCGGCATAATGGCCGGTTTCGCAGTGCATCACGGCGCGCGCGTCATGCCCTTCGGCGAGCTTTGCTACCTGTTGTACAGCGCCAGGCCGCTCAGCGCCGAGGCCGCCTATCGCATCGGCTTTGTCCACGAGGTGGTGGAGCCGGACCAGCTGATGCCAAAGGCCATCGAGATGGCCCAGGACATCGGCAGGAACGCGCCCCTGGCGGTCCAGGGCAGCAAGCAGATCGTGCAGTTCTGGCGGCAGTTCGCCATGACCCAGTCACAGCAGCTTGGCGGCAACGTGGGCCGCTGGGTGCTCAACTCAGAGGACGCCAAGGAGGGGCCGAGGGCTTTCGCCGAGAAGCGCGCCCCCAACTGGCAGGGCAGATAGCCGCCGGGCGTACTCGATAGCCCAAAGGCAGAGGTAATATAGAGTAGACCTGCGCTCCAATCCGACGTCGTGAAGCCGACGCCGGATTGGAGCGTTTGGCACAAGAGGCCGGAGAAACTCGTGAGTCCTATCAAAAATCGTCGTTCCTGCGAAAGCAGGAACCTCTTCCCCCTCCGTTTAGATTCCTGCTTCCGCAGGAATGACGGGATGGTGAAGAGGCGCGAGGTGTACGCAGATGTCTGACAACCTCGTAATCGCCGGGAAAGAGTTCACTTCGCGCCTCATTCTGGGGACGGGCAGATACCGCACTATGGAGGAGATGGTGAGCGCGGTGGAGGCCTCCGGCACGGAGATGATCACCGTGGCCCTGCGCCGCCTGGATCTGGACGACCCCGACAAAGAGACCATCCTGGACTACATTGACTGGGACAAGTACCAGATTCTCCCCAACACCGCAGGCTGCCAGACGCCGGAGGAGGCCGTAACCATTGCCCGCCTGGCCCGCTCAATGGGGCTGTCCAACTGGATAAAGCTGGAGGTGCAGCCGGATGCGCGCTACCTTCTCCCTGACCCCGTGGGCACGCTGGAGGCAGCCAGGATTCTTGTCGACGACGGGTTTGTTGTGCTGCCGTACATCCACGCCGACCCGGTGCTGGCAATGCAGCTGGAGCGGGCGGGGTGCGCGACGGTCATGCCACTGGGCTCTGCCATAGGCTCCGGGCGAGGCATACACACCGCCGAAGAGATTCAGATGATTATCGAGCAGGCCTCCGTGCCCGTGGTGGTCGACGCCGGGCTTGGTGTCCCGTCCGACGCCTCCCAGGCGATGGAGATGGGCGCGGACGCCGTTCTGGTGAACACGGGCATCGCCCAGGCCGGAGACGCAACGCTCATGGCCGACGCCTTCCGCGAGGGCGTGTCGGCGGGGCGCAAGGCCTTTACGGCGGGACGCATAGCGGTGAAGACCTACGCCTCAGCCAGCAGCCCCGTCGAGGGCGTTGTGGGGCGCGGCTAGGGGCCGGGAGCGCGCCACCGTGTATAACCTGCCGTCCCCCTTCCTGTGCCTGGTTACCGACAGGACCCTGTGCGACAGCCCCATGGAGGAGGTGGTCGCTGCGGCGGTGTCGGGCGGCGTGGACGCAGTGCAGCTTCGGGAGAAGGACATGCCCGCAGGCGAGCTGCTGGAGCTGGCGCGGCGGCTGCGCGCCGTTACCCTGGACAAGGCTCTCCTTCTCATCAACGACCGCCTGGACGTGGCCCTGGCCGCGGGCGCGGACGGCCTTCACCTGCCGGAGGCGTCCCTGTCGGTGCGAGACGCCCGGAGCGTGACGCCGTCTAATCTGTTGGTCGGCAAGTCCGTCCACGGGCTTCCCGCCGCGTCCCAGGCAGCGGGAGAGGGCGCGGACTACCTGGTGCTGGGCACCATATTCCCCACGGCCTCCAAGCCCGGAGCGGATACCGGTGGCCTTGCGTTTCTCTCAAGTGTCACGCGCCAGGTGAACGCGCCGGTAATCGCCATAGGCGGCATTGATGCATCTAACGCGGTGTCCGTTATGGAGGCGGGCGCGCACGGCGTCGCCGTGGTCAGCGCCATTCTGGGGTCGCCCGACCCGGAGAATGCCGCACGAGAGCTCAAGCAGCTGATTATGGCCGCGGTAGAGCGCCGCGAGGCGCAGCCATCGTACTCGTGATGGTGTAAAACCTTGATTACTTTGACCGTCAATGGCAAGCCGAGAGACCTGGACGGGCCTACGCCCCTCCTGGACCTGCTGCGTTCCAGCGGGGTCAACCTCCAGTTCGTGGCGGTGTGCTACAACGGCGAGGTGCTGGACAGGGACATGTTCCCGCAGGTTGTCCTGAATCAGGGTGACCAGGTTGAGGTCGTCAGGCCGGTGGGCGGAGGGTAGCCGGTGGCGTCCAGCAACAGAGTCATAGTCATAGGCGGGGGAGTCATCGGGTGCTCCATTGCCTACCACCTGGCGGGAGCCGGGGTGGAGGTCACGGTTGTGGAGCGGGGCAAGGTGGCGGGAGGCGCTTCCGGCGTGGCGGCGGGCATGGTGGCCGCCTTGTCAGAGGCCATTCCAGTGGGCCACATGCTCGACTTCGCGCTGATGAGCCGCTCCCTTCTGCTGGAAACCCTGCCCCAGCTTCAGCAGGAGTCCGGGATAGACGTGGAATACCTGCCCTCCGGCATCCTACACCTGGCCTTCACCAAGGAGGAGGAGGCCGCTCTCAAGGCGCGCCAGGCTGCGCTGGCCGACCTGGACATGGGCGTTTGCTGGCTGTCTCCTGAAGAGGCCCGTAACCTGGAGCCGGGAATAGGGGACGGCGTAAGGGGCGCGCTTCACTCTCCCCAGGAGGGACACCTGAACAGCCGCCGACTGGTGAGGGCGTTCGCCCAGGGCGCGGCGCGTAGAGGCGCACAGTTCCTCCAGGACACGGAGGTCGTCGGGCTGCTGTCTTCCGGAGACCGGATTACCGGCGTGAAGCTGGCCTCCGGCGACATGGAGGCGGACTGGGTGGTCCTGGCCTCCGGCGCGTGGGCCGGGCAGTACGGCGACTGGCTGGGCGTCGAGCTTCCGGTGAGGCCCGTAAGGGGTCAGATTATGGCGGCCCGCATCCTGCCTGCGCCCATCTCAATGGGCGTATGGCGTGGGATGTCCTACCTAGTGCCCAAGGCCGACGGCTCAATAGTCATGGGCACCACGCAGGAGGAGGCGGGCTATCGGGACAAGGCCACCCTTGAGGGCATAGCGGACATTCTGACATCGGTCATCGAGCTGGTGCCTGGGGTTGCAGGCGCGGAGCTGCACAAGATCTGGGCGGGGCTGCGTCCCGCCTCCCCCGACGGCGCGCCCATACTTGGGCCTGTGCCCGGCTGGGAGGGCGCGCTGATGGCGGGGGGCCACTTCAGGAACGGCATACTCATGAGCGCCGCCACCGGCAAGCTCATCACGGACTACGTCACCGGCGGAGAGGAGGGGCCCATGCTTCCCTTCTCCCTCTCTCGGTTCTCCTCTTGAGAATCGTCGTTCCCGCGAAGGCAGACCGTTGCATAGCCCTGTCGTCTGCCAAGAGGGGTCGTCGTCACTGTCATTCCGAACGAAGCGGAGCGAAGTGAGGAATCTAAAGTCTCTGTCCACAAGACTACGGCGTCCTGCACCGAACACTTTGGATTCCTCGCTGCGCTCGGAATGACATGAAATGGGATTTGAGAGTAAGTCACGCAGAAATCTCCTGGAGAGGCAGGCCCACTACCTTCCAATGTCCTCGGAGATGGCGCGTATCCTCTCGGCCAGCGCCGGAAGAATCTGGCCTGACGGCCCTCGAAGCACCAGCTCGCACATGCGGGTCAGGGGAGTGTCGTCCGTGTTGATCTCTATGAGGGTTGCGCCGCGCATCGCCGCCTCCTGGGGGAAGGCAGCGGCGGGATAGACCACGGCGGACGTCCCGATGATGATCATGCTGTCGCACGCCACCGACTCGCGGTAGCAGATGTTCAGCACGTCCCGCGGAATAGGCTCGCCGAAGGCCACGCCGTCGCCCTTGACCAGGTCGCCGCACTCCGGGTCCGGGCACCTGGGAGGCAGGTTATCGACGTTGATGTCCCACTCCGACCGCATCCACCGCGCGTTGCACCCAATGCAGCGCAGCTTGTTGCGGTTGCCGTGGATCTCGGCCACCTTCCGGTTTCCCGCGTCCAGGTGAAGGCCGTCCACGTTCTGGGTGATAATGTACTTGAGGATGTCCCTCTCCTCCAGCTCCACCAGGGAGTAGTGCCCGGGGTTGGGCCTGGCGTTCTCTATGGCGTCACGGAACTCCGCCCTCGGCCCATCCATATCCTCCGGGTTGAGGATGTTCCGCCAGTGGGCCACCGGGTCCTCTAGGAACCTCTGGTATCCCCGGTTGTCCGGCTCACCCACCTTGGTCCACAGTCCCCCTGAGCCTCGGAACGGCGGTATGCCGCTCTCAACGGACATGCCCGCTCCCACCATAGCTACAAGGTAGTTCCTCTCCAGGATTATCCTGGCGGCGTCTTCAATGCCCTTCTCCAGCTTCTCACCGGGCGAGGTCATGGCTGCCTCCCGTATTCTGTTTGGATTGGGGATTGCCCTGGGGCGCGAACATCTTACCACAAGGCGGGTGTGCCCTGCCCAGGTTCCAGGTTTCAGATCGACTCGACTGCGCCGCTCGCCACACGGAACCTGGCTGCGCTGTCGAGGAAGCTCTCCCCCACGCGCTCCAGGTCCGTGGTGGAGATGAAGGCCTGCTGGCTCCTGGACACGTACTCCAGCAGCCGATGGCGGCGGGACGGGTCCAGCTCCGAAAGCACGTCGTCCAGCAGCAGAATGGGAGACTCCCTGCGCTCCCTCTCCAGCAGCATCCCCTCGGCCAGCCGCAGGGCGAGGGCAACGGTGCGGGCCTGTCCCCGTGACGAGTAGGTGGACGCCTCCATCCCGCGTATCAGCAGCCTTACGTCGTCCCTGTGCGGCCCACACTGGGAAGACCCCAGCGCCACCTCCCTGTCGCGGCCGGCCTCCAGCGTCCGCTCAAAGCTGAGGCGTACGTCCTCCTGGCCGGTGGCCTCCAGGGGTATGCTGGAGGCGTAGTCGGCGGTAAGCTCGTCTTCGTTTCCCGTAAGCTCGCAGTGCACCTCCTCCATCAGAAGGCGGAGGTCACTGATGGCCTCGTGTCGTCTCAGGGTTATGGTTGTCCCCTCCTCTACTATGGCCTCGTTCCAGAAGTCAAGCTCGCCGGGCCCCGCCCTTCCCTCGCGCAGCATCCGTAGCAGGTGGTTCCTCTGGTATACCACCTTCTGGTATCTCTGGAGCGCCCGGAGATAGCCGCGGTCCATCTGCGATATGAGGATGTCCAGGAAGCGGCGCCGTCCTGCGGGAGGCCCGGTCACCAGATCGATGTCTCCGGCGTCGAAGAGGACGGCGTTCACCACACCCACCAGATCGGAGGCCGGTCGCGGTATGCCGTTGACCCTGATGTCCTTGCGCAGGTGGGGCAGGCCGCCCGCGCCCTCCGGGGCCTCCAGGCGCAGGTTCACCAGTATGCGCACCCTGTCCTGGCCGCGCTGCACTGTGCTCAAGACTTGGGCGTGGTCGGGGTCGTCTACGGGGGTCTTGCAGATGGCCTCCCTGTCACTGGAGGCGCGGTAGGCCTTGGCCAGGCACAGCAGGTACACCGCCTCCAGCAGGTTGGACTTCCCCTGGGCGTTGTCCCCGTAGAACACCAGTGGACCTTGGGGCAGGTCCAGCTCCAGGCGGTGGTAGTTTCGGAAGTTGATGAGGCTCAGGTGTGAGGCGTACACTCGCACTCCCTCTCCGAAGGCCGTTTTGTGCTGCCATCATTATATCAGCAGGGTCGGCCTGGGAACTGTCCGTATACCTACATACGTCGCCTCTGCGCCCGGTGAAGGTTGACAAATCCGCCCTGAGAAAGCAAGATTGTAAGCAAGCGATTACTTGCATCTGCGGTCAAATATGAGTGTAGCAAGACAGAACACGCTGGTGCGCCAGCACCAGATAATGGAGGCGGCCAGGAACCTGATAGCCATCAAGGGGATGGACGGTGTTACCATTGACGCCATTGCCGAGGAGGTGGGGCTGACGGAGGGCGCCATATACCGCCACTTCACCAGCAAGCACCAGATACTCTCCCTGCTGGTGGACGACATCGAAAGCAACCTGCTGGACACCGTCGGGAGCGCCCAGCTGCAAGGGGCGTCCGCCGTGGACAGCCTCTGGCACATCCTGGAGGCGCACCTGAGCGACGTGGAGGGCCACCGGGCCGTATCCTTCATCGTCATAGCGGAGGCTATGGGGTTCGACGGGACGACGCTGGCTCCCAGGGTGTCGCTGATGTTCACCCGCTACCTGGAGCTCATCCAGGCAGTCCTGGACAGGGGCATTGCGGAAGGCAGCATCAGGCCCGACATCAGCACCAACGCTGCGGCAACCACGTTCTTTGGTCTGATACAGAGCGCCGCCACCCTCTGGGCCCTGAACGGATACCGGAGCCGGTTGGCCGAATTTCGCTCTCAAATGTGGGATATCTACAAGAAGGGGATTGTCTCTTCCGGTTGATCTCCCTCTCAAACGCATTCCTCCGGGGCGCTTCTGAGTGGAAGACTTCTGCACCGGACGGATATAGATTCCGGCATCCTATTTAAGTGACGGGATACTAGGGAGTCCGGTTGTGGCGCCGCCTTTAGCGGGGACGCTATGACCATCTAGGAGACTGAGCAAGGAGACAGACCATGAGTACAGAAGGCGCGTCGTCGGATAACGGATACCAGGCCTCACCCAACGGGGACCGCATATCGGTACGGTCACTTTGGAAGGTGTTTGGCAAGAACCCCAGGGCCATCATGACCCCGGAGTACGCCAACAAGAGCAAGGCGGAGATCCAGGAGGAGACGGGCTGCGTGGTTGCCCTGCAG
>DAOUJW010000026.1:0-73815 GCA_034422115.1 Dehalococcoidia bacterium
GAACCATTTGAGCGGGCAAAAACAGCCTTGAAGCTCCCGCTCACACCCTTCGACAGGCTCAGGGTGAGCGGGAAACAAGGTGTATCAGCAGATGTATGCTGTGGCGAGGAGGAGCGCCAACACATATGGAGAATACCAAGCGTCTTGCTGGAATCCCGCCCTTGGGCCAAGCCCGGATAAGGAGAGTAGACCTGAAGTGAAGAGAAGCGTAGAGCAGCCATGAGAGGAACGGCCTCGGAGGTGTTCAGCGCCTTTCTGGAGCGGCATTCCGGCTGGCTGATTCTCGGGGTCATCATGGCAACCCTGCTGCTCATCATCCCCCTCGTAGCCCTTGCGCCGGAGGAGCAGGCTTCCACCGAGCCGGGCGGCCCAGTCTTCGACCTCCGGGATCTGGTCGATGAGCGCTTTCCCCCTGCTCTGTACGTCCCGTCCTACATCCTGGAGTCCCCGGAAGGGCCGGACGGCGACGTTCTCACCCAGGCCGTCTTGTGGGAGCTGTACCGGAACGAGGAGGCCCTGCGCCAGGCCGACGAGCGCGGGGAGCTTCGCCCGCCCAAGCTGGAGGCCCAGCCCTACCTGTACAGGGGCAACAACCCCAACACCCAGCTTCCCATCCACGGCATGTACACCGTCGCCGACGCCGTCCAGGCGGTTCTGCAAGGCATGGGCACTGACCTTGAAAGCGCCAGCGACGAGGAGGTCAAGATAGCCCTCCACTTCGTGCTGCATGAGGACTCCCCCACCTTCAGCCTTATGGAGTCCATATCGGAGAGGGCCTCCTTCACCCTGGAGCAGTCGGAGGCGTTTGGGGACTACCGGCGCTGGACTTCTCCCGCCATCATCAACTTTGTGATTGCGGAGAACGACAGGTTAGGCGGAGGCCCCCTGACCATAAACGTCGGGGGCGACGAGACCGTCGTGCAGAAGGAGCACTTTGGCCGGAATGTGCAGGCCATCCTGCGGGGCGAGCAACGGAGCTACCGGCTGTGGGGCGTTGCCCTTGACCCCAACCTGGAGTCCCAGGACGAAGGGCGCACCACCGTCCCCTTCATCTTTGCCACCGTGCTGGCCGTGCTGGTGGTGATTGGAGTAAGCCTGCGCTCCTGGCGGGCGGTGCTCCTCTCCGCCATAGGCCTGGCGATGCTGATTGTCTGGCTCAAGGGCATTTCCAACCTCATAGGCCTGGAGGCCGGCCTGGTGGTGGAGCTGATTGTGCCCATTGCCATGATATCCCTGGGCGTGGACTTCGCCATTCACGCCCTTCACCGCTACGGCGAGGAGCGGAGCAAGGGGCTTGGCCCTCGCCCGGCCCTGCGCGTGGGGTTTGCCGGCGTGATGGGCGCGCTGGTGCTGGCTATGCTCACCGACGGCATGGCATTCTTCTCCAACACCGTCTCAGGCATAGAGTCGATAATCGGATTTGGCGTAGCCGCGGGCATTGCCGTTATCTCCTCCTTTGTCATCATGGGGGTCTGGGCGCCCCTAGTCTTCATGCGGCTGGACGCCCGGAGGGGGGCCGGGCAGCCCGACGCCGAGCCGGTCTCAGAACCTGGTCTGTCTCCCGACGACAGCCCATCCCGCAGCGCTTGGAGCGCCCAGTGGGTCGTGGCGAGGCTGGCCCGGAGCCGCCTCATCGTCCTGCCCCTGGCGGCCGTCGTGACCGCCGCGGCCCTGGTATTCGCCTTCAGGCTGGAGGCTCAGCTGGACGTCAAGGACTTCTTCGACAGCGAGTCGGACTTCGTGGTGGGCCTGGACAAGCTGGACTACCACGTCGGGGCCACCCAGGGCGAGCCGGGGATCATATACGTGGAGGGCGACCTGTCGTCCCGCGAGTCGCTGGAGGCTCTCCGCGAGCTTCACGCAAAGCTGAAGGCCAACCCCTACGTCGGCCGGGGCGCAGACGGAGAGCCGACCCTGTACAGCTGGACTATCTTTGAGCTGATGGAGCGGGTCGTCGCCAACGAGTACGCCCGCTCCCAGGTGGAGCTTGTCACGGGGCAGGCCATCACGGACACCGACGGGGACGGGGCGCCGGACACCCAGGCCCAGGTGAGGGCGGCCTACGACTACATTGTGCAGTACGGCATCCCGCTTGACGAGTCCACGCTGGCCTTTACGCCCGGCCAGGTGCAGGGCAGCCTCTTCCACGATCCCACCGGACACGACCCGGACGCCCTCCAGATTCTGGTTGCCCTGCCCGGCACCAGGGAGCAGTCCGTGGTGTCCAGGGCGCGGGACGCGGTGGAAGCCGACCTGGAGTACCTTGAGGACGTGCCCTCCATCTCAAGGGCGGGTCTGACCGGCTCCGCCTTCACCAGGGGCGCTTCCCTTGACGCGGCCGTGCGCTCGCTGCTCACCTCCCTGCCCATTGCCGTTGTGTCCTGCTTCCTGGTGGCGGCGGTGTTCATGCGCTCGGTGCGCTACGCCTTCGTGACCATCATCCCCATCGGCCTGGTGGTGGCCTGGCTCTACGCCATAATGTACCTGCTGGGGTTTGACCTCAACTTCGTGACGGCCACCATCGGCGCGATCTCCATAGGCGTGGGCGTGGACTTCTCCATTCACCTCACCCAGCGTTTCCGTGAGGAGATGGCCCGGACGGGAGACGGGTTAGTGGCGATAGAGCGGTCCGCCAGGAGCACGGGCATGGCGCTGATAGCGTCGGCGTCCTCCAGCGTAGCGGGCTTCGCGATCATGGGCTTCGCCCCGATGCCGATGTTCTCCGCCTACGGCATACTCACCGCGGTCATGGTGTTCATGGCTGCCGCGGCCGCCCTGCTGGTGCTGCCCTCCCTGCTGCTTCTGGTGACGCCACAGCGACGAGCGGAAGGCGGCTAGCTGAGCGGGGCTATTCGCTATAGGAGACCTTGGCATAACTTGTGACACGGCCCACACCAGCGTCATTCTGAGCGTAGCGAAGAATCTAAAGTGGTTTATCTAACACATCGTATCTTTGCAGACAGAGGCTTTAGATTCTTCACTTCGCTACGCTCCGTTCAGAATGACAGTTGGAGAGCTTCTTTTTTGGGATAATGCTGGAGTATTCAAAGATCTCCATTTGAGCGGGAAGACCGCGGACAGCGTGTCGTAACCGCCCTCACCCGGCAAAGCGGATGATCAGCGGCACCACGACCGCCGTGATTGCCAGCGTGGCTATCACGCCGGTGAACAGGAGATAGCGCACGCCGTAGTTGGACATCAGCGACGGGTCGTAGTACCTGTCCACCTCGTTGTCCCGGTACATGGCCACAAGGCCGTCAAGAAGCGTGCGACGCGTCCGCCTGCCCAGGGCCAGCGCCGCCACCGCCACGACATTGAGCAGCACCGTCATGGCAATGAACACGGCCAGTATCAGATCAAGGGCGCCTGTGGACAGCGTCGGGTCGTAGGTGGCGGACTGCTCCTCTACGGCTCCAAGGGATACGCTGGAGTTGATGCCTAGGACTATCAGGTTGAACACAATGGCCGTTAGCACAAAGATGGTGTCAGTCCGGCTGCTCTCGCCCAGGGCGCTGACAATGTGGTCGTGGACCTGATTCAGCATTACGCCTCCTTACGCAAGCCGTCCAACACCCTCAGGGCCTCCTCGGCGGCCTCCCGCTCCCCGTCCACCTTGCGCCGCCCTGAGCCGCGTCCCAGAACCCGGTCGTCAAGCACAATCTCTATCTCAAAGATTTTCTCGTGGCCCAGGCCCGTCTCGGACACCGTTGTGTAGACGGGAGACCCCCTTCCCATCCTCTGCATAACCTCCTGGAGCCTGGACTTGGGGTCTCTGGGCGCGCCCTGTTGTATCACCCTGTCCAGCTCCGGCTGCAGCAGGCGCAGGGTCACGGCGTAGGCGTCCTCCATGCCCCTGTCCAGCAGGATGGCCCCTACCACCGCCTCCAGGGCCGCGGCCAGATTGGAGTCACGGTCGCGCCCGCCGCTCCCCTCCTCCCCCTGCCCCATTTGCAGGCACGCGCCCAGGGATATGCCCCGCGCCACCCTGGCCAGGGTCTCGCCTCTCACAACGGACGAGCGCAGCTCCGTAAGTTGGCCCTCCGGCATCTCCGGCAGACGAAGGTACAGCTCCCGCGCCGCCACGTAGTCGACAAAAGAGTCTCCCAGGAACTCCAGCCTCTGGTTGGAGGAGGAGAACGCCTGGGGGTCTTCGTTAACGGCTGAGGGATGCGTGACCGCTTGAGCCAGAAGCGCTACGTCCCTGAAGGATGTGCCCAGGCGCTCCTCCAACTGTTCCATTGCCACTTGGGTCAGAGTCTCCTCTCCGAAATGGGACGCCCTTGTAACTCGGATGTATCTCCCTAAAGAGGGGGTCTCCTCTGTCATTCCCGTGAAAACGGGAATCTATAGCGTCTCTTCCAAGGTATTCGGTCTTCTAGGTAGCATTCCTGGATTCCTGCTTCCGCAGGAATGACAACAGGCGCGCGTCTTTCGATAAGACACAGTTTTGTGCATGAGGTCTCCGGGTACCATTTGGGACATTCTAGGACGATGCGGTTGTCCAGTCAAAGCCGCGCGCATCCCCGTGCTATAATCGGCGCAGGCGTCATGGCTAAGGAACCGGTTGACTTCATGCAGCTCCTGGAGGCCAGCCTTTCGTCGCAGAAGCTGGCCCTTCTCAGGTCCGCGGGCGGCATCGCCCGGGACGAGGGTGTGCCCATGTACATCGTGGGGGGCGCTGTCCGGGACCTGCTGCTGGGCAGGCACGTCGAAGACCTTGACCTGGTCGTGGTCGGCGACGCCGAGACTATGGCATCCATTGTCGCCAAGAGGCTGTCCGGCGAGGTGGTGTCCCGCTCCCAGTTCTCCACCGCCAAGGTGAAGGTGGACGGCGTATCCCTTGACCTGGTGACCGCCAGGTCGGAGAGCTACAGCAGGCCCGGCGCACTTCCGCAGATTGCCCACGGCACCATTGAGGAGGACCTGGCCAGGCGTGACTTCTCCATCAACGCTATGGCCGTTCCCCTTCACCTTGAGGCGAAGGACGGGCCGCTGGACCCCTTCAATGGTGAGGAAGACCTGGGTCGCGGGCTTGTCCGTGTGCTCCACGACGGGAGCTTTGCCGACGACGCCACCCGCATTATGCGGGCCGTCCGCTACGAGCAGCGGCTGGGCTTCCGGCTGGAGGAGCGCACCGAGTCCCTGCTCATCGACAACCTGCCCATGCTGGACACCATCAGCGGCGACCGGCTGCTCCGGGAAGTCCAGCGCTGGCTGTCCGAAGAGTGTGCCTCCAGCATTCTTCTCCGAGCGGATGAACTGGGGATAATGACCGCCATTCACCCGCCTCTGTCCAGGTCTGGGGATTCCGTTCGCTCTGCCATCGAGAGGGGTAAGGGGCGCATAGATGCCTTGGTGTGGCTAGGCGTCCTGGCTTATCCCCTGACCCCGTTGGAGGGCCAGGGGCTGATTGCCCGCCTGAATCTGCCTACGCGGTGGGCCAGGGTGGTGCGCCACGCCATTGCCCTCAAGGAGACTATGCCCACGCTAGCTGATGAGCGCATACCTCCTGTGCAGCTATTCGACGCCCTGTCCACCTCTGAACCCGCGGCCGTCCAGGCGTGCGCCCTCGCCGCCGACCAGGAGACGGCCCGGGCAAGCCTCACCCTGTACCTGGACAAGCTGCGCCACGTCAAGCCCGCGTTGGGGGGCAAGGACATCATAGACATGGGAGTGCCCCAGGGCCCGGCCGTCGGCCAGATGCTGGCGATGCTCAAGCGCGCGCGGCTGGCGGGGACGGTCGGCAGCCGCGAGGAGGAGGTAGCGTTGGTGGAGGAGGCTCTGCGTGAGGGAGAGAATCCCTAGTCGCTGATGGTGCCCTTGGTGCTGGGCACCTCGCCCGCAATGCGCGGGTCGATGGCGACGGCCTGGCGCAGCGCCCGGGCCAGCGCCTTGAACAGCGCCTCGGCCTTGTGGTGCTCGTTGGTGCCGGCCAGGATCTCGGCGTGGAGGTTCAGCCGACCCTCCAGCGCAAACACCTCCAGAAAGTGACGTACAAGATCGGAGGGCATGTCGCCGATGTGGGAGTCGTTGAAGGGCGTCTTGACCACGGCGTAGGGCCGTCCGCCCACGTCCACGGCCACGAGCGCGAGGGCCTCGTCCAGGGGCACCATGACGTGCCCCATGCGCACTATGCCTCTCCCCTCCCCTATGGCCTGGTGCAGCGCCTGCCCCAGCACTATGCCCACGTCCTCAACCAGGTGGTGCCAGCCCGGGGACATGTCCCCCTTGGCGGCCACGGTGATGTCCATGAGGCCGTGCCTGGCCAGTTGCTCAATGAGGTGGTTGAACATCCCGTTGGGCGTGTCAACGGTGTACTGGCCCGTGCCGTCCAGGTCGATGGTCACGCTGACCTGGGTCTCGCGGGTGTCTCTTGAGAGTGTGGCCTTACGGTTGCTCAATGTCTGTCTCCACGCTTGCCTGAATGGTCCTGCTTTGCCGACGTCTCAGCTACCGGCAATGGCAACAGCCCACTCACTGTCATTCCGAACGAAGCGGAGCGAAGTGAGGAATCTAAGGTCTCAGTCCACAAGTCTACGTTGACTCTCGTGAAAGCCTCTAGATTCCTGCTTTCGCAGGAATGACGGATGGTGTAGCTTCGGAGCGAATTGTGCAAGTGTCTCCACATAAGCCCGGAGCTATCGCAGCTCCGCGAGTATGTCCTCAAGCGCCTCTGCGATGATGTCCGTGTGCTCCGGCTTCCCTACGGAAATCCTCAGCGAGTCCCTCAGCTTGGGCGTGTTGAAGTATCGCACAAAGATGCCGCGACTTGCCAGACCCTGGAACACAAGCTCAGCCTTGTCATTTGGCACGTCGAACAGCAGGAAGTTGCCGTGAGACGGCCACACGCTGATCCCCTCTATCGCCGACAGCCTGGCGGAGAGCCTGTCCCGCTCCTCTATGATGGCCTCGACGTTGTGCCTGAGGTATGCAAGGTCGGCCAGCGACGCCAGAAGCGCCACCTCGCCCGCGGCGCTGATGTTGTAGGGCTGCTTGATGTCCATGAGCAGCTGCTGGAGGCGCGGGTGCATTACGCCGTAGCCCAGCCGCAGGCCGGCCAGACCGGCCCACTTGCTCAGGCTGCGCAGCACCACCAGGTTGGGATACTCGGACGCGAGGTGCGCCACCGTGTACCCGCTGAACTCGTAGTAGGTCTCGTCCATCACCAGCAGCACGTCCTCCTCCAGCAGCCCCAGCACAACCTCCTCCGAGACGAGGTTGCCGGTGGGGTTGTTGGGAGAGGCCAGGAAGATGGCCTTGG
The DNA here is from genome assembly GCA_034422115.1 of Dehalococcoidia bacterium. Taxonomy (GTDB): domain Bacteria; phylum Chloroflexota; class Dehalococcoidia; order Lucifugimonadales; family UBA2985; genus DAOUJW01. The sequence continues at coordinate 7,262 of DAOUJW010000026.1, forward strand.
TGTTCGGCTCAATGGCGGCCTTCAGAGAGTCAATGTCAACGTCATAACGGTCGTCCCTTGGAACGGAGACCAGCCTTCCGCCGTTGACCTGGGTGCTGAAGGTGTACATGCCGAAGGTCGGCGGGCAGTCTATAACCCCGTCTCCGGCGTCCAGCGTTGCCCTCAGCAGCAGGTCGATCAACTCGTCGGCCCCAGCTCCCACGATGAGGTGGTCTTGCGAAAAGCCGGTGTACTCCTCCAGCGCGCTGCGAGAGGCCTTCTGCTGGGCGTCCGGGTAGATGTGGTATCCCTGGTGTCGGCCCAGGGCCTCCTGCACCCGCGTGGAAGGCCCGTAGGGGTTCTCGTTGCCGTTCAGCTTGATGATCCGCTCCGGCGGGATGCCGGCCATCTCCGCCAGGGCCTCCGGAGAGTCCACGGCCTTGTACGGGTTCAGCTCTCGCAGGTCATGTCGAAAGAGGGATGTGATGTCCATTTTATCGGATGCTCTCATATCTACACGGGCGTAAGCGGACTCAGGGGCCGATGTCCCGGCGCGGCTTGAATAGCTTCCGTCCAATCACCCGTGACTCTTCAGGAAGCGGACTCAGCAAGCTCCTCCGCCTCCCGAATGAAGTCCACAGTCTCCCGGATAAGGCGTTCCGTTTCCACCGGGTCGCAGTAATCGTGGTAAAAGCACTCGCCGTGCAGTGCAACTTGCCGGTGAAGGTAGCGGTATCTAAGGTCTCCCAGGGACGGATCGGCCTCTGCGGCTGCCCGCAGCCTTCTGCCTGCGGCCGTGGAGGTGTGTGGCTGCTCACCGGTGCGCGCAAGGACCAGGGCCTCGGTGGCGCGCAGAGTGGCGCACCACGCCTTCTCAGCGGCATCGCGTATATCCCCCTGCTTCATCCGGGACATAGCCGCGGTGTGCATGTTATGAGCGTCCTGGAAAATGGCCTGGACGTCAAAGGTCGTCGTCATTACCGGCTCTCCCTGCTATGACCATCGGCTTGTACATCAATAGAGTCCCACCCCTACTGCCGTTTGTCAACGTCTTTCAACTCAAGCTGAGACAATCCGAGGAGTCGAGTCCGCGGCGACTTAACCACTCCCGGACGGCCTGTTCTGCATCTCAGCCCTTATCTCCACCGCGCGGGCGTGGGCGTCGAACCCCTCGGCTCGTGCGATGGTGGCCGCCGTCTTTGCCAGGCGGAGGGTCGTCTGGGGGTCCAGGTCCACCACCGGCATCCTTCGCAGGAACTCGGTTGCACCCAGGTAGGAGTTGAATCGAGCAGTGCCGCCGGTTGGCATCACGTGGCTTGGGCCTGCAACGTAGTCGCCCATCACCTCCGGGGAGTAATCGCCGAGGAAGACGCCGCCGGCGTTGCGCACCCTGTCCAGGCACTTCCAGGGCTGTTCCACCATCAGGCACAGGTGCTCCGGGGCGTAGTGGTTGGCAAGGTCAATGGCGTCGTCCAGGGTGTCCACCAGCACAATGGCGCCCCTGGCCTCAATGGACGCCTGGGCCGTCTCCTTGCGGGACAGGCTCTCCATCTGCTTGTTCAGCTCCTCCTGGATGAGGGGTATCAGTCTCTCCGACGTGGTTATCAGGACGGGGGTGGCCAGCAGGTCGTGCTCCGCCTGCCCAAGGAGGTCGGCGGCGCAGAGCGCGGGGTTCGCGCTGTCGTCGGCGATTATCAGCGTCTCCGTAGGCCCCTCCAGCCCGTCGATGCCGGTCTGCCCGTAGACCATCTTCTTGGCCAGGGTCACGAAGATGTTGCCCGGGCCGCACACCTTGTCCACCCTGGGGATGGTCTCCGTGCCGTAGGCCAGGGCCGCGATGGCCTGCGCTCCTCCCACTTGGAACACCCTGTTCACCCCGCAGATGAGGGCCGCGGCCATGACCGCGGGATTGGGGCCGCGCTCGCCTTGTGGCGGCGTGGCCAGCACAATCTCCTTCACGCCCGCCACCTTTGCCGGTATGGCGGTCATCATCACGGTCGACGGGTAGGCCGCCAGGCCGCCGGGGGCGTAGATGCCCACCCGCTCCATGGGCGTGATTATCTCCCCGAAGCCTCGCTCCATGTCCACCCAGGACCGCGGGAGGCCGGAGACGTGGAAGTCTCGTATGCGGCCAACGGTGCGGCGCAGCGCCTCCCGCGTCTCCTGAGGCGTCTGTTCAGCTATCTTGACTACAGCGTCCCGGTCAAGCTCCATGCTCTCAAGCTCCACGCCGTCGATGCGCCTGGTGTAGTCGCGAACGGCGTCGTCGCCACGCTGGGCAACGTCCGACACAATACGGCTGACTGCGCCCTCCGGCGTCAGGTCTTCGCCGAAAATCCTCTTGATGCCTTCCAGCACCTCGGTTGGCGTGGATTCGCTCTCGGACGCCCTTGAGAGGGCCTTCCTGCCTTCATCTATGCCGCGCACTACCCTCACGGCAGGTACCCCCTGGCAAAGCTCAGCAAGTCCACGATGCTCCTCTCTCTGAACTCCGTCACCCGCTCCCGGGGAACTGTGCAGAATATCCGCTCCAGGCCCTCCTCCGCGGACTTGAGGAACTCCTCCGCCATCTCCTTTGCCGGCTCCTCCGACTCCGCGCCCTCCAGCCGGGCGACCCTTCCCGCCATGAACCGGAGCCTGTCCCAGGTGAACTCACCGCCCAGGGAGTTGTGTACCCACTCCCGCCATTCCACCAGCCTCTCAGCAGAGATGAAGCCTATGTCGACGCCTCTCTCGGCATTCTCTAAGAGGGGTTTGATCTCCCCGGTTCCACCCATAGTAAGGTGCTCCCTCCGGTCCAACTCCATTTGGAGAGCGCGATCCATCAGGTTGCCCCACATCTTGTCCTCGAACACGTCAGGGTTGCCGAAGTACGGCCGGTACAGGTTGAGTATCCACAGCTCGTCGGCAATCAGGTGGCTGGCGAACCCCACAATGAACGCCCTGGTGGGCTCGTTGAGGTCAGCGGCGTGGGCCAGGTTGGGGTGCGACTGGAACATGCCCTCAACACCCTCCCCTTCCCTCTCGAAGTCCAGTGGCACAAAGTGGGTCTCGTCTCGCTTCCCGCGGGTGATTATGCGTATGTCCGGGGACACGGAACCCAGGAGGAAAGCGCCTATGTTGTTGTTCAGAGTCGGATGGTCAAGCCGCGAGGCGGCGTCCTTAGCCATTCCCAGGTGCGCGCTGAAGTTGGGCATCCTAGACCCCGTCCAGCGCCTGTAGCATCGTCTCGTAGGAGGAACACTGGTCCTGGAAAACGTAGTGCGCCTGGAACACGGTAATGCCGCTGCCGCCTATCTGCCGCAGGTGGTCGACGGCCTCCAGCAGCCTCTCGCGGGGCACCACCGTGGTCACGGCGTACCATATCTCCTCGTCCCTGCTGTACACCCTGGAAATGGTTGGCCCCGTCAGGCCGCCCACCTCCGGCCGCCGGGCGACGTGCGCGGCCACCTCCTCCGGCGTGTCTCCCCTGATGTTGGCCGTGATGCTGAAGAAGTCACGGGCGCGCAGGTGAGCCTCAATGTGCTCCAGCAGGCCCCGGGTCTCCAGGCGCGACGACTCCTCCGCGGCCAGCAGCCGCCGGTTGCCAATGATGCAGGCCTGGGACTTCAGGATGGTGCCGTCCACGATGGTCTTGAGGCGGTTCTCCCTGAGCGTGGTGCCGCTGGATGATATGTCGGCGATGATGTCGGCGAAGCCCATCGCGGGCGCGGCCTCAAGCGTGCCGCTCGACTGCACCAGGGAGAAGTAGTTGACGCCGTATCGATACAAGTGGTGCTGCACCAGCCGGGGGTACTTCGTCGCGACCCGCAGGTCTCTTCCGCGCTCCCGCAGCTCTATAGACAGGTCAGCCAGGTCGCTCATGGAGGTGACGTCCATCCACGAGTCCGGGATGGCCATGACAAGCTCGCAGCGCCCGAAGCCCAGGTCCTCCTTCACCAGGAAGGAGTCCCCGCCCTCCGCCCGCGACTCCAGGAAGCGGTCCAGGCCGGTGATGCCCAGGTCTGCGCTGCCCTCCTCAACCTTGAGAGGGATGTCCCCCGTCCTCTGGAAAAGGACGCTGGTGTCGCTCAGGTTGGGGATGGAGGCCGTGTATCGACGGGGATTTGGCCGGTCTATGGGCACGCCGCTGTTTCGCAGAAAGCCCAGAGTCGATTCGTGAAGCTCACCGTCGCTGGGAATTGCTAGACGTAAGATGTCTCTCCTCCAGTTCTCCAGACGGCAGGTCCAGAAGGTTCTCAAGGGTGTAGGCAAAGCCAAGGGCGGGCACGTCCTCCTCGCCGCCCAGGGCCTTCACCAAGCCGTTGTAGCGACCTCCGCCGCACAGCACAACGGGGCCGTCCGGGCCGGGGGCGACGATGTCGAAGACCATGCCGGTGTAGTATGCGATACCCCGTACCAGGCCAACGTCCACGTTCAGCGACGCCGATGCGCAGCGCTGGTGGAAGGCGAACAGCACCTCCTCCAGGGGCGTCAGCACGTCCGACCCAAGGCCGAACTCCTGGATGACGGAGCGTATCTGCGGCAGCGCGCTCTCCTCGTCTCCGGCTATGGACGCCAGGCGCGAGAACAGCGCAATGCCCCGCTCTATGCCCTGGGGGTCGTCCACCCGTTGCAGCTTGTCGGTGAAGCGGGTCAGGATGTCCTCCATCGTGCGGCTGCCCAGCAGGCCGGTCAGGGACTCCTGGAATAGGTCTTGCAGCAGGTCAAAGGACTCCGCCTCGTCCCTGCCCTCAATGAGCATACGCAGGCCCCTGGCCGTGTCGTCGGAGGTCAGCAGGCCAAGGGAGCGAGCCTGCTCCTGGACGCCCCTGGCTCCCTCTGCGCCCTGCTTGAGGCGGGGAAAGCCGGCTATGAGGAACTCCTGCGCCCTTGGTGATATGCCCAGGCCGTCCAGCATCCGGTGCAGCACTCCCACGTGCCCCACGACGCACACGGGGCTGGAGACGCCCAGCAGCGACAGCCCCTCGTGGGCCAAGGCAAGCGCCTCGCCGTCGGAGGTCGGCTCGCCGGAGCCGATGATCTCCGCTCCGGTCTGGTGGAACTGCCTGTAGCCCGTCGCCTCGTCGTAGCGGAAGACGGGGCCGCTGTACTGGAGCTTCAGGGGCAGAGGCTCCGTGTCGGCCCGCTCCAGGTAGTATTGAATGGCGGAGGACGTGAACTCCGGGCGGAGGCTCACCCTGTTGCCGCCAGGGTCGGTGAAGGTGTACATGCGCGCCGCAAGCTCACCGCCGGACTTCCGCAGGAACAGCTCCGTTGGCTCCAGCAAGGGCGTGTCTATGCACTGGTAGCCGTGGGACGAGAAGAGGCCGCGCAGCCCGTCCTGGACGGCCGTCCTGCGGCCGAGTTCCTGGGGGCTCTCGTACCTCATCCCGGGCAATCTGCGGATTGGCTGCATACCGATGGCGCACCTCTGGGCTTATGTGTGAAGCATTGTACAATAACGCCGTGCGTGATTCAACGCGAGGGTGTGGGGGCAGGCTGTTTGCAGAACGGCAATTCGATTTTGGGCATCCCGTCAATCTGTCCTACCGAGTCTTTGAGTCCCTCCGGGACGCACCCGGTAAGCATGTTGCCGCCCAGCGCTACGGTGAGAGGTTGCCCAGTTCCTGGGGAATCTGGCCGCTAAGCTGATTCCTGGCGAGGTTCAGATGACGCAGTTTGGGGAGGCTCACCAGCTCCGGCGGACCTTCCCAGACGAACTCCAGCCATTCTATTAGGGTCACGTCCTGTGGAGGTTGCCGTGAGCGTCTCGCCTGTTGCTAGCCATGTGATGATTGTCTCGCCGTCCTCTATTGTGATGGTTGCTAGCGGTGTGCCTGATGCGTCTCTGGTGACTCCTTGGTGGGTGGTGAAGTTGAGGTCTGGGTCTAGGCCGTACCAGAATTCGCCTGTTGTGTGCTGTGGGTATACCCATTTCTCGCCGGGGATGATCTCTGGGGTTGTTGGGTCGTAGCTGCTTGTGACTATGTGGAGTATCTGGCCCTGCTGTATGCCTTCTGATATGCGTTCGCCTTCGGCAATTATTCGCTCGTTGATGTCGGCTGCATTGATTGGGTGGGCCGGGTCGTGGCTATCGCCAGGAGCGTTAGGGTGAGCACTGAGGTTATGATTGCTATCGGGAATATCTTGCGTCTCATGTGCGGTGCCTCACCAAATCACTCTGTCCGTTAGGTCGGTGCGTAGGGTCTCTAGGGTCGGGATGGCTAGGATGGCTGCTATGCAGGCTTGGCTGGCGGCTATGCAGGTGTCGTTGGAGTCTATGTCTGAGCCGTATACCCACGCTCGGTCCTCCGGCCACATCACGTCTGGTGCGTTGGAGTACATCTCTTCCCACAGGCCAGTTAGGAATTGTATGGAGTCGTCCAGCGTTCCGTGTAGCAGCACGTAGTCTGCGTCTCTAAAGGAAAGCTGGACTCTCGGTTCGTGGTTGTCTAGGGTGTTTCTCCCATTCCAGATTGCGACGTATATGCTGTCTGGTGTGGTCGTGTGCTGCTTAAGGATTGGTAGCAGGGTCTCGTACTCGTCTGCCTGTAGGTGGTCTCTTGGTGCTCCGTCTCGACTGCCTGCGATCTCTTCGTACGTCATTCCTGGGTGGATTGGGATGTTTCGCTCCTGGGCTATGTCTGCCCATCGGACAGGCTCCCAACTTTGGTCAGGAGCCTGTCGCTCTATCTTGTGGTATATGCGGGCGTAGTCGTCATAACCTTCTGGGACTACACCTCCCACGACCGTCATTCGATTCCAAGCTGGCACATTCCAGTATGGGGCTAGCTTGTCTCTGAGCCAGTGGGCTGGCTCTGTGGTGTTCAGGATGCGATACTTGCCTAGCAATTTCCTACGTAGGCCCGCTTGACTGTGAATGCAAGGTAGTGCTTGTTGTTCGGGCCTGTCATCTGGTGTGCGCTTGAGGTCTTGTAGTATCCGTTTAGGCATGCGCCGTAGGACTCTGCTCTGACGAATTTGGTGTTGGTGCCATCCACTGTGACTGATGGCCCCCACTCCAAGACGCCAAAGCAGATTGAGCCAATGCAGGTGTGCTCTTTGTATAGCTGGGTCTGCACTCTCAGGAATGGCATGTTGGGTTGGTCTGATGGGCAGGCTGAATCTGCTTTGCCCAGGGCGACTCGCTGGTTATATCTAGTTGTTGCGTGCGGGTTGTGTGACTGGCCGTAGCATCCATAGGGGTTGTTCTGGATTATGGTCTTACCGGGAAGGCCGAAGGCTGCGCCTGCCATTCCTGCTTTCGGGGTTCCCTGTTTGATTAGCTTGTCTCTTATCTCTTCCAGTTCTTCCGGGGTGACTATCGTCACGTCTCCAAAGGTATGCGGGCCTGCTAGGACATTTGAGGCGGTCATGGCGATTAACAGGGTAGCTAGAGCGTCACTGCGACCGTCAGTCGGGTTCTCATCTCTAGGCCCTCCTGCTAGGTAGGATTTGGGCTATTGCCCTTACGGGTAGTGTAAGAGTATATGGGAGTGAATGTCAACGGGAGACCTATGCATAGCGTGACGTAATCCAGAGAGAAATACGTTACTCGTCATTCCGGCGAAAGCCGGAATCTATTTCCTTCTAAATCGGCCCACTACCCCTCTATCCCCAGCTCCTCGCGGATGGCCTTCAGCGCGTCCACGTCCGCCTTGCCGGGCCCCTTGCCGTCCGCTCCCGGCACCTCAAGCAGGAACGGCACGTCCCTGAAGGCCGGGTGCGCCATGATGACCCGGAAGCCCTCCACACCCATGTGCCCTTCGCCGATGTTCTCGTGCCTGTCCACGCCGCCCGCAAAGGCTATCTTGCCGTCGTTGGCGTGCACCGCCACCAGGTTGTCCACTCCTATCTCCCGGTCGAACTCCTCCATCGTCCGCTCAAGGCCGTCCTTCTCGGCGATGTTGAACCCCGCCGCGTAGAGGTGCTGGGTGTCCAGGCACACCTTCACCCGGGGACTGCCGACGGCCTTCATCAGTTTGCCTATCTCATCGAACTTGGAGCAGATGTGGTCTCCCATCCCTGCGCTGTTCTCGATGACCAGGGACACGTTCTCCGGCGAGTCCTTCAGCACCTGCTCCATTGCCCTCACGGCCTGGTCGAAGACGCCGTCGTAGCCCGCCCCTCGGTGGCTGCCGGTGTGGAAGATGACGCCCGAAGCGCCTATCTCCCCCGCCGTCTGCATGTAGTTGGTGAGCGCACCAACGGACTTCTGCAGGTGCTCCTCCGTGGGAGCGCCCAAACTGACCAGGTAGATGCAGTGGAGGAAGTTGGGGCCTATGCCCGCCTGGGCCGCCTTCTCGTTGAACTTCTCCACAATTGAAGCGGCTATCGGCTTGAAGGCCCATCCCTGGGGAGACGAGACGAAAATCTGGATGGTCTCTGCGCCCATCTCCTGGCCCCTGTCAATCGCTTTGTCCAGCCCTCCGGCGGAGGAAACGTGGGCTCCCACCTTCATGGCGCCTCCTTTGCCTGTCGGTCGTCAAGTGTGGACACATTATAGTACGAAGCCGCCCGTAATCGAAGGGCGCGGCCTCTCTTCGCCCTGTGAGATGTGCTATGCTGGTGGCCTACGACCTACCGCCGCAGAAAGACGAGGTGGAACAGCCATGAAAGCCCTTGTCCTGGAAGAACCCGGAGACGCGCCTCGACTCACCATTGAAGAGCGGGACGTGCCCGCGCCGGACGCCAAAGACGTGCTGGTGAAGGTGCACGCCTGCGGCCTCTGCTACCACGACGTGCTGGTGATGCAGGGCGTGCTGCGCCGCGGGGTCAAGGAGCGGGTTGTCCTGGGCCACGAGATCTCCGGCACGGTGGCCGAGGTGGGCGACTCCGTGGAGGGCTTCAAGGTGGGCGATGCGGTGGCCTCCATCTTCACGGAGCCTTGCGGCTACTGCGACCGGTGTCGCACCGGCATGGAGCAGCGCTGCGCCAACGGCCGCGGCATAGGCCACAGGATCGACGGCGGGCTGTCGGAGTACGTGAAGCTCCACGAGAACGCCCTGGTCACCCTGCCCGAGGGGACGGACCTGGACGGCGCAAGCCTGTACAGCTGCCCCATTGGGGTGGCCCTCAACGCCATCAAGGACGTGGCGGGGCTTCAGGCGGGCGAGCGCGCCCTGGTCACGGGCGCGGGCGGCGGGCTGGGCGTCCACTCCATCCAGATAGCCAAGGCCATGGGCGCAATGGTATTTGCAGTCACCACCTCGCCGGAGAAAATGGACCGCCTGAGCGAGGCGGGCGCGGACGAGGTGCTCTTGATAGACGACCTGGACTTCAGCGAGCTTGTGATGGCCATGACCGGAGACGAGGGCGTGGACGTGGTTGTGGAGAACGTGGCCGGGGTGACCTTCAACAGCTCCTTCAGGAGCCTGGCGCAGTTCGGGAGGATGGTCATTGTGGGAGCCATAGGCCCCGGGCAGATAGCCATCAACCCGGCGGAGATCATCTTCAGGGACGCCCACATCATGGGCACCGGCGGCTCCACGCGCAAGCAGCTGAGGGAGGTGGCCGACCTGGTGGCTCAGGGCCACGTAAGCCCCGTGGTCTCCCAGAGCTTCTCCTTTGATGAGGCTGTGGAGGCCTACAGGGCCATGCTGAACAAGGAGACCTTCGGGCGGGTGACAATCAAGCCGTAGTGTCTTACGCCCTAGCTTCCCCGTGACGGGACCAGGGGCAGCCTGCGGAAGAGCCTGCCAATGTCGCCGCTCTCCCATGCCAGGAGCGCCTGGCTGGCTATCCAGATGGAGCTGTACGTCCCCACGATGACACCTATCAGCAGCACAACCAGGAAGTCCCGGATGGTCGGCCCGCCGAAGAGCAGCAACGCCAGGATAGCGAACAGAAGCGTCAGGCTGGTGTTGAATGAGCGCCCCAGGGTGTCCTGAATGCTGATGTTGATGGTTGAGCCCAGGTCGCGTCCAACGCCCCTGATGATGTTCTCCCGTATGCGGTCAAACACCACAATGGTGTCGTTCACGCTGTAGCCAATGACCGTCAGGATGCCTGCGATGAACAGGGCGTCCACCTCAAAGCCGAATATGCGCCCGAAAATCGAATAGACGCCCAGCACCACTACCACGTCGTGGACAAGGGCGATGATGGCGGATATGCCGTACCTCAATGGCGACGGCACTCTGCGGAAGGCCCAGGTGATGTACACCATGATGGCTATGGAGGCGATGAACACGATGATTACGGCGTTCCGCACCGTCTCCGTGGCAATGCTGGGAGAGACGGAGAACAGGTCTGAGCTATCGACAGTGACCCCCAGACCGTTCTCAAGGGCGCTGACAATCTGCTCCCTCTCCGATGCGCCGCCCGCCTGGGCCTCCTTCAGGAGCCTTGTGCGGATGAAGTAGCTCTTGTCGCCGATGCTCTGGATAACGGCCTCCGGGTGGCCCAGCGCGGTCAACTCTGAGCGCACGTCCTCCTGCTCCACCTCCTCCGCGAACTCAAGGGTCATGGAGGAGCCGCCGGTGAACTCAAGCCCCGCGTTGAGGCCGCCGGGGGCAAACAGCGACGCGATGCTCGCCACGGCCACAACAAATGAGACGAGAAACAGCCAGTTGCGCTTTCCTACAAAGTCCAAGGCCGTCTATCTCCTGTCTCCCAGCGGCGAGCCGGAGCCGGGAGCTACGTTTATTCTTCCTACTGGCGCGTACAGAGAGAGCAGCCGCCCCAGGGGTGTGAGCGCCACTATCCTCAGGATTGTGCGGGTCACCGTGAGCGCCGAGAACATGCTGATGGCCACGCCGATGAACAGGGTGACGGCGAATCCGCTCACCAGCCCCGTGCCCAGCCTTGTGCCGAACCAGAAGAGGATGGCGCACGTGATGAACGTCGATACGTTGCTGTCCCGTATGGCGGGCCATGCGCGGTTGAATCCCGTCTCCGTGGCCGCCATGAGGGAGCGGCCGCTTCGCAGCTCCTCTTTAACGCGTTCAAAGATGAGGATGTTGGCGTCAACCGCCATGCCCAGGGACAGGATGAAGGCGGCTATTCCGCCCAGGGTCAGTGTGATGGGCCACAGCTTCAGGACTGCTATGACGATCAGCCCGTACGTTACCAGGGCGAAGCACGCCACCAGCCCGGGCAGCTTGTAGTAGAGGGCCATGAACAGCAGGACTATGCCAAGGCCAATCATGCCGGCCACCAGGCTCTTCTGCAGGGAGTCCTCTCCCAGGGTGGCGTCCACCTCAAGCTCCTGGATAAGCTCCAGGGGCACCTGAAGGCGACCGGACTCCAGCTGAATGGAGATGGTGCGAACCCGCTCAGGCGTGAAATCGGGGCTTTGGATGAACGCCCGGCCGCCTGCGATCACCTGGCGCGCTATGGGGTCGATGAGCAGCTCGTCGTCCAGGAAGAAGGCCGTGCGGTTGCGCGTTCCCGCTATGTCCTGGGTGTGCCTCGCGAACTTCCTGGCGCCATCGCTGTCGAACTCAATGTTCACAATCGGTATGCCCAGGGTCGGGTGCGTGCCCGCATACGCCCTTGCAAGGTCGTCGCCCGTGAGGTTCAGTTCCGTGTCAACGTGGTAGTCCGGGTCCTCGCACCTCTGGGTGATGTCCTCCGGGTCGTTGAGGCAGGTGCGCTCCTTTAGCTCCAGTCTCGCCGTCTGCCCAATGAGCCGCTTGGCCTCCTCCACGCCTCCGGTTATCACGAAGGAGAGGTCCTGTATCTCTGAGGTGTTCAGGGAGGGAAGCTGCAACTGCACCGACTCCAGGACGGACTGCCGCTCCGCCTGATCCAGCGAGGGGAACTCCACCACGAAGGAGGTGTCCGACCGCCTGATTACGGTGGCGTCCTCCCGCCCCACGGCCCCGCTGACGGTATCGGCGTCCACCCCCTCCGTGAAGGTGAGGGACATCCTGACTGCCGGGAATGCCTCCTGCAGAGCCTGGTGGATGTCGTCCCGCTCCGCGGTTGCAATCACGTTTCCGTCCGCATCCAGCTCCTGGGACCTCAGGTCGGGAAGCTCTATGACGTAGTTGCGGTCGCCATCCTGCTCGATGGTCGCGTTGGTGCGTCCCACGTTGTCCAGAACGGCTCGGAGCTCCTCTATGCGCACGTTCTGCTGAAACTCAACCTGGGCCTTGGTTATGCCAACGCCCGGAAGCTGAACCAGCACCCGGTCCGCGCCCATGCTCTGGATGATGGGTTCTGCCACGCCAAAGGCGTTGACGCGCCGCTCTATGGTCTGGATAACCCCTTCCATCTGGTCGGAAGTGGGCGACTCGCTGCCCTCCTCGGGGAGGGCCTGGTAGATCAGGTGGCTTCCCCCTTCCAGGTCAAGACCCAGCCGCAAGCCCAGGATGCTGTCGGAGCCTCTGACGAAGTTGACGCCCCCTGCCGACAGGCGTATCTCCTGTATTGCGAGAGATGTCGCGGCAAGGGCCACGATGATGGCCACAAGTATAAAACGTTTCAGGGGGAATCTTCGCATATATTTTCCTTGGCGTTAGGTCTACTATATTCTACGCAACAAAAGTCAAAAGGCAAGGGGTTCAGGGGTATTCTTGAGATGTGTTGGCGGTGGGAACGCCCGAGGGAACATCTCTTCCCGCCCGCTCAAATGGTTCGGCAGGCTCACCATGAGCGGTGAGTAAAGCGTTATCAGCACATCATTGTTATCGTTATCGCTCACTGAAATGCTGACTCGGCCCATCTCTCAGACGCGATGAGGCCACCTACGGAGCTAGGTGGCCTCAAAAAATGCTCCCGACAATAAGGCGGGATACTTCTAGTAGATCCGTGCCCTCCTCTTGTTGTTGTTCTGCCTTCTGAGGAAAGGCGGAATCTCAAGTTCTGCCTCGTCATGGATGGCGTCCATGATGAGCTGCGAAATGTGGTCGTCGTTCTCAGGCACGCGCTCCTCCGAGGAGAAGCCGGTGGCGATGATGGTTATCTTGACCTCGTCCTCCATCTTCAGGTCGGTGACCATGCCGAAGAAGATGTTGGCGTCCGGGTCAGCCGCCTCCCGGATTACGTCTGCGGCCGCCTGGACCTCCAGGAGGGACAGGTCCGTGCCTCCGGTCACGTTGTAGAGTATTCCCTTTGCGCCCTCAATGGACACGTCCAGGAGCGCGCTGCTCACGGCGTTCCTGGCCGCCTCCACCGCCTTGTTCTCTCCGGTGCCCCGGCCAATGGCCATCCACGCTGCCCCTGCGTTGCTCATCACCGTCTTCACGTCGGCAAAGTCAAGGTTGACCTCTCCGGGCACGGTCACCAGCTCGGCGATGGACTGCACCCCCTGGCGCAGCACGTCGTCCGCCAGGCGGAAGGCGTTCTCCATTGTCACCGTCTCGTCGCACACGGCGAAGAGGCGGTCGTTGGGGATGATGATCAGGGTGTCCACCTTCTCCTTCAGCCGGGCTATGCCCTCATCCGCCAGCTTCCGACGGCGGCTGCCCTCAAAGCTGAATGGTTTTGTGACGACCGCTATGGTCAGGGACTCGGCCTCCTTGGCGATCTCGGCCACCACCGGCGCTGCGCCGGTCCCGGTGCCGCCGCCCATGCCTGCCGCCACGAACACCATGTCGGAGTCCCTTATGGCCTCATACAGCTCTTCGCGGCTCTCCTCTGCGGAGTCCTTGCCCTTTTCGGGGTCTCCGCCGACGCCCAGGCCCCTGGTCAGCTTCTCCCCCATGCGAATCCTCAGTGGCACTTCTGAGCGCATGAGCGCCTGGGAGTCTGTGTTGACACCCACGTACTCAACGCCCTGGACCCGCTCCCTGAACATCCGGGAGACCGCGTTGCAGCCTCCCCCGCCTACACCCACGACCTTGATCCTGGCTATACCATCGTTCTCATAGGACTGTCCTGCCATCACTACACCTCCTTTATACCTGTGACTTGCGCGAGAAAATGTTTAACCAGTGCTTCCGATGGTTGCGCTTGGCGTGACCGTTGCCGTTGACCCCGTGCTGCTGTTTTGCATCCCAGAGGAGAAGCCCCAGGCCCGTGGAGTAAGAGGGGTCTTCCAGGTCGTCCGGGACCCATGCCGATGCTTCAGGCACGCCGATTCTCACCGGCCCCGGCCAGATGTTGCCCGCAAGCTCCAGCAGGCCGGGCAGCTTTGCCGAGCCGCCGGTCAGAACGAGTCCTCCCGGAGGGATGCCGTTCAGACCCGAGACGTTCACCTCTCTGCGAACGATGCGCAGCAGCTCATCCATTCGCTCGTTGATTACCTGGCACAGGTCGTGCCGGGAGACCAGGGCGGCGTCCTGGTTGCCGAAACCGGGCAGGTTGACGTCCTCCTCCTGGTCTACCGTATCGGCAAGGGCGTGGCCGAACTGGATCTTCGCCTCTTCGGCCGCCAGGAAGAACGTGGTAAAGGCAATGGATATGTCACGCGAGATCTGGAAGCCGCCCACGGGGATGACCTTGCTGTGCCATATGCTGCCGTCGATGAAAATGGATGCGTGGGTGCTGCCGCCGCCGATGTCCGCCAGCACAACGCCCATCTCCCGCTCATCCTCGGAGAGGACGGCCTCTGCGCTGGCCAGGGGCTCCATTATCAGGCCGTTTAGCTTGACCTTTGTCCTGCGGAAGGCCTCTACCAGGTTGTCTATGGAGGTGGGGTCACCCATTACCACGTGGCTTTCCACCTCAACGGAGGAGGCGTACATGCCAATGGGGTCCCGCACGCCCCAGGTGCCGTCCACGGAGTAGTCCCTGGGTATCACGTGGAGAATCCTGACCTCCCCGCCGTTGTGGTTGGCGTAGCAGGCCCTGAGCATCTGCTTCAGGTCCTCTGAGTCCACCGGGCTGTCGTAGTTGCGATTGCCCAGTGAGGCGCGGGAGTTGATGCAGCTTATGTGGGAACCGGATACCCCGGCGCACACGGACGTTATTCGAATGCCGGACTGGGCCTCAGCCTCCCGCATGGACTCCTGTATCGCCTGGCTGGCCTCGGCGATGTTGCTGACGGTACCCTTCTGCATTCCACGGGAGGGCACTTTGCCGACACCCAGGACCTGCATGTCGTCGGGGCCCTGGGAGCGCCCGATGAGCGTACAGATCTTTGACGTGCCTACGTCTACAGCAACGTGTACCGTTTCGTTCTTCATCTACTTTACCTCCCTTGGGGTAGTTGGCTTCCCAAAAGAGAATCCGACTGGCGTTGGGGGTGAGGTCTCCGGGGCGAGAGGGTTGTACCGCAAAGATTTAGCAACTTGGCGCCTGCCCCAGTTAGGCCTAGATGTATTACTCCGGCGACCTTACCCCCATACCAGTACTTGGATCTGTAGAAGGGGTGTCCCCTTCTAAAGTACGCTCCGCCACCCGTAATCGGGCGCTTCGACTCCTTGGGTTGGTGCGGACCTCCTCTTTGGAGGGGGAAATAATCCTTATTGTGGCCCGGTGAATGCTCCGAGCCTTTCTGTCGGCGTGTCTCATGAAGAGCTTTACTATGCGGTCTTCCAGAGAGTGATAGCTGATGACCACCAGCTTGCCGCCGGCCTTGAGCAGTGAGACCGCCTGACCCAGCGCGCTCTCCAGGTTGTCCAACTCCCGGTTCACCTCCATGCGAATGGCCTGGAAGGTGCGGGTTGCAGGGTGAATCCGCCCGAAGGAACGCCTCACCGCCCTCTCCACAACCTGGGCCAGCCGGAGGGACGTGTCTATGGGCCTGCTGTATACAATGGCGCTTGCAATGCGCCCTGCCCTTCGCTCCTCGCCGTAGGTGGAGAGGACGTTGGCAAGGTCTTTGCTTGAGTATTCGTTGACCACGTCCCACGCCGTCAGCTCCTGGCGGCTGTCGAACCGCATGTCCAGCGGCTCGTCCCTGCGGAAGGAGAAACCCCTTCCTCCGCCTTCCAGCTGCATTGAGGAGAGACCCAGGTCGAACAGGATGCCGTCCACAGGGGAGTACCCGTGCCTCCCGGCCACCTGCTCCAGGTCCCGGAAGTTCTCGTTCACCAGGATGGCGGAGTCCCTGTAAGACCACAGCACCCTTTCGGCGGTCTTGAGGGCCTGGAGATCCATGTCCATGCCCAGCAGCCTGCCGCCGGGGGAAGCCATGTTCAGAATGGCGGAGGCGTGGCCTCCCTCTCCCACGGTGCAGTCTATGTAGTGGCCGCCGGGCCTCACCGTGAGGGCCGTCATAACCTCTTGCACCATGACCGGAACGTGATATGGCATAGCAATAACGCTCACGGATGCTCCTCTGAAGTTTCTGCTATAAGCCAGGCCTCTTCCTCAAGAGACTTGCTCTCCTCTACCCACGACTCTTTGGACCAGATCTCCAGGTAATCACCCATCCCGGCGATGACCACTTCATCGTTTATGCGGGCGTAGCTCCTCAGCGATGCCGGCAGGAGCACTCGCCCCTGTCTGTCGGCCTCTAGCTGGTAAGCGGATGTGAATGTTACTCTGCGCATTCTTCTGTTCTTTGCCCTGTTCATTGAGAGATTTGCCATTTTGCCGGCTTCTATCTCCCACCTGGCGGGCGTATAGACTGCGATGCATGGGTCGTATCCCCGGGTGAGGACAACGCCTCCTTTGAAGGCGTCTCTGTAGCGTGCCGGGAGGGATATACGCCCCTGCGGGTCCACCCGGTGCTCCTGTTCCCCAAAGAAAATGAAGAGACCACTTTGCACCTTATTGCCCCAGAACACTCCTTTTTCTTCCTAACGCCACCAAAGTTACCACACAATACCTCACAACGCAATACCCTTTTGTGAGGAATCTGGGGCCAATTTCCGAGAAGGACGGGACTATCCGGGAGTTGTCAAGGGGCGGTTGTCAGTGAACTCTCCGGGGGTGTTATGGACACACCACCCGCTCATCCCCGTATCAAGTACGGGGCAGGCTCTGAGCTTGTCGAAGGGTGAGCGGGGCTTACACTACGCCTTCGCTGCCTTTCCGCTCTGGTTCGACCAGGCTCACCATGAGCGGGAAGGTAGCGGACTATTGAACAGGTGCGTCGGCATGTCAGCCCAACGCGCGGGAGCCAACGGGACGTTGAGTTCACGGCCTAAAAAGACCAGCGAGAGCTACGGGATCAGCCGGAGAAGCTGGGGCCTGGTCCTGGGCACGCGCTCAATCACGCCGCGGGCCTCCAGGTCAAGCTTCACAGTCTCTGTGTACCACCTGATTGAGCCGTCAAAGCTGCCCGCTAACCTCTCCTCCACACCCTCCACCAGCTTTGTGTACGCCATTTCCCCTGCGGCCAGCGTATCGAGGATAGCGGCCTTCATTGCGTCGTACTTCTGCCGGGTGATGTTGACGCCCTGCTTGCCCTGGGGGTGCAGCGTAAGTATCCGCTCCTCCATGTCTAGCCCTCCCCCCTATCCTCGGCCTCTTCCAGCAGCCGCAAGTCCTCAGGGGTGAGCCGCGCCTTATCAATGAGGTCAGGGCGTTGTCGTTGGGTGCGGCGCAGGGCCTGTTGGCGACGCCACCTGCGTATGGCCTCGTGGTTCCCGGACAGGAGCACGGGGGGCACGGGCCAGTCGCGGTAGGTGGCCGGCCGGGTGTACTGGGGGAACTGGAGCAGCCCCGAGGCGTGGGAGTCGTCTTCAATGGACGTGGTGTCACCCACGGCCCCCGGAAGCAGGCGCACGGCGGCGTCCACCACCGCCATCGCCGGAATCTCCCCGCCGCTCAGCACGTAGTCGCCAATGCTTATCTCCCGGTCAACAAGGTGCTCCCTCACACGCTCGTCCACGCCCTCGTAGTGGCCGCAGATGAGGATGATGTCCTGATGCAGAGCCAGGCCCGCCGCCGTCTCCTGGGTCAGCACGCTGCCCTGGGGCGACATCAGGATGACCGGAGCGTGGTCGGCTCGCTCCGGTGATACGGTCTCTGCGATGAGAGACTTCACGCTCTCCACGGCCAGGAAGAGGGGCTCCGGCTTCATCACCATTCCGCCGCCGCCGCCAAACGGGTAGTCGTCGACTATCCGATGCTTGTCCTGGGCGTAGTCCCGGATGTTGTGGATTTGTATGGAAGCCAGTCCCCGGTCCACGGCCCGCTTCACGATGCTCTCGTCAAAGGGCCCGCGGAACATGTCCGGGAAGAGGGTCAGGATGTGGATGTCCATGCCTAGTTTGTGGGGTGCTGCTCCACCCTGGCCGTCTTGAGTAGCTCCATGGCGTGGGGAATGACGCCCATGATGGCCTCCAGGTTCTCTCTGACCGCCCTGGTGCTTCCTGGCAGGTTGATGATGAGGCAGCTGCCTCGTACGCCGGCGGTCCCCCTGCTTATCATTGCCATGGGCGTGTGGCTGAGGCCCGCCTGGCGCATGGCCTCCGGGATGCCCGGGACCGGACGCTGGATGACGGCCTGGGTGGCCTCAGGCGTCACGTCCCTGGGGCCAAGTCCTGTGCCTCCCGTCGTGACCAGCAGGTCCACCTCCCCGCTGTCGGCCCACTCCCTCAGCCTGTCGGAGATGACGTCAGCTTCATCCGGGACGATCTCGTATCGAGCGACGGAGAAGCCCAGTGGCTCCAGCATCTCGCGGATGGCCTGGCCGCTGGTGTCCTCCCGCTCGCCCTTCGACCCCATGTCGCTGCTGGTCAGTATGCCTAAGGTGAACATCTCTCCCCGTGAGTCTTGCGGTTTTCTCAAACTATATCACACGCGCGAGTCCAATGTAGCGCCGCCGTGCGCCAGGCTTGACCACGCCTCAGATATGGGCAATAATGGGGTCAGCCTGAAAACAGAGCATGTATAG
Organism: Dehalococcoidia bacterium; assembly: GCA_034422115.1. Classification (GTDB taxonomy): domain Bacteria; phylum Chloroflexota; class Dehalococcoidia; order Lucifugimonadales; family UBA2985; genus DAOUJW01. Next base: position 25,902 of record DAOUJW010000026.1, read on the forward strand.
GAGCGCTATGTATCGGAGAGAACTTCTGAAGGGCAGCACAGAGACACTTCTGCTCTCCCTCCTGACCCTGGAGCCCATGTACGGGTATCAGATGGTCAGGGAGATGGAGAAGAGGAGCAAGGGGTACTTCAGATTCAAGGAGGGTACTCTGTACTCCGCCCTCCACCGGCTGGAGCAGGACGGCCTCATTGACGGCAAGTGGCGAACGTCCGCCAGCGGCCAGCATCGCCGCTACTACTACATCACTGTCAAGGGACAGAACTTCCTTGAAAGTTTGCAGGAGGAGTGGAAGAGCTTCTCGCAAGCGGCAAACATGATCATTGAGCCCGGTATCTCCTAGTCCGTAAGGGGTGTCGATGAGCACAGACCTGAAAGTTTACCTGAATAGCCTCAAGAGGGCTATGCACCTGGATCCCCGTCAGGAGACGGAGATCCTGCGCGAGATACAGTGCCACGTGGAAGACAGGGCCCAGGAGCTGCAGGACCAGGGAATGTCGAAGGACGACTCCATGGAGGAGGCCATTCGCAGTCTGGGCAACCCGCGCGACCTAGCCCAGGGTATGTACACCTCCCACAGCCGCGCCTCGCTGGGCGATACGGCCCTTGCCAGCGCGCCGCACATTGTTGCCGCTCTCTACTTCTCTCTTCATCTGTGGTCCAGCTTTGTCTGGGTGGCTATTGGCTATGCGGCCATCCTCTCCATAGGCGTGTGGGGCTGGCGTAGCGGCAGACCTAACTGGGCGTATCCGTGGGTGGGCTACTCTCTGGCTCTCCCGGTGGCCGTATGGTTCTTTGCCTTCGTTGCGTTGGCAAACGGCGCCTGGAGCCTGCTGACCCAGGGGTCTACGCCTCTGCCCATACTGGTATATGCCGGTATCGCCATTTACCTGCCGTTATCCCTGTGCATTGCATCTTCAGTAGTGGTCCGGGTCATAAGAAGGGACTGGATACTGGCTTCTCTCGTGGCCCTTCCCTTCCCCTTCATTGGCGCATGGCTGGTGTTCCTCCAGGGACACGGGGGCTTTCCAGCGTACTATACAAGGCAGTTCCAGGAGACCGACATGTATACGGCGATGGGGCTTCTTGCCCTGGCCGTTACCACGGCCATCTTCTGCCTCATGAGGCAGAGGGTCCTCAGAATCGGGTTGCTGCTCATAGCTATACCGGTCATCTTTGCTCTGGTCTGGTTCGGCTACCAGAGCGGGGCCAGCCCGCTGAGCCTGGTGGCGATGTCCGTGGTATGCCTCGCCTTCCTGCTGAGCCCTTACTTCCTGGAGTCCAAGATAGAGTACGAAGACGAATGGCAGGGCGGGGCGGATACGGGAATTCTTCCGGGAGAGCAGGCCGACCACGCGGTGTAGCCTTCTCCGGCTCCAGCCTTACACTCCCTGCTGAGGGGTTGTGACTTGCGAGCGAAAGTAGCGCTGGTGGCTGATAGTGCCGTCTGTCTGCCCCCCGAACTCGTAGACGACCTCAAGCTGCACGTTGTGCCCCTACAGCTGTCCATCGACGGCAAGACCTACCGCGACCAGGTGGACATCTCGCCAAGCGAGTTCTACGCCCGCCTGCCCCATTGCCGGAACCTGCCGGTGACCTCCGCCCCAAGCCCCGCCAGCTTCATTGAGGCCTTCACGGAAGGCGCGGCCAAAGCTGAGAGCGTGCTCTGCCTGACGGTGCTGTCCACCATCAGCGCCACCTACAACGTAGCCCTGGCCTCGGCGGAGATGGCACAGCAGTCCCTCCCTGACACCAGGATAGAGGTCATGGACACGTCCACGGCGGCCGCGGCCGAGGGGCTGGTGGTGCTGGCCGCGGCCCGGGCGGCGGCCGCAGGCGCGGACATTGAGGAGGTCAAGTCGGAGGCTCGGCGGGCGGCGCGTGGCGTCAATCTGGTGGCCTTCCTGGACACCCTTTACTACGTCTGGAAGGGCGGTCGTATCCCCGGCATTGCCGCCTTTGCCGGCTCCGTGTTGAAGCTGAAGCCGCTGATGGAGTTGACCAGCGGCGAGGTGCGGCCCCTGGACAGGCCCAGGACCAGGAGGCGGGCGATGGACCGTCTGCTGTCCATTGTCCGGCAGCGGGCGGGCGACGCGCCCATTCGCGCCAACGTAATGCACTCCATCTCCCCTGACGACGCCCTTATGCTCAGGGAGAGACTCCTTACGGAGTTCAACTGCCTTGAGGCCATCGTCAGCGAGACCACCCCGGTGATTGGCTCCCATACGGGGCCGGGGCTTATGGGGATAGCCTTTCACACTGAGGGGTGAGGCGTGTAGTCCGCTCACACCCTTCGACAGGCTCAGAGCCTGCCCCGTACTTGATACGGGGGTGAGCGGACGAAGTGCCTAGCGCAAACCAGACATCAACCGCTCATAGCCTGCCCCGTATTTGATACGGGGTGGGCCTGTCGAACCATTTGAGCGGGCTGAATTGCCTGTCTCATTCCACCTCCATTCGTTGCCTGAGCAAGCCCCATAGGAATATAATGACGACGCAAACCCTGTCGCCTACGGACCTATGAACAAGGCTCTCCTCTCGGACGACGTAAACCTGTTGCTGTGGCATCTCGCATCGGTGCCCGACCCCCAGCCCCGCGGGGTGCTGGTGGTGGTCAGCGGGCTGCCCGGTACGGGAAAGTCATACTTCAGCCGTCGGCTGGCCGAGCGGTTCCCCATAGCCGTGGTTGAGACGGACGTTATGCGGAGGGCCCTCTTCCCTGCCCCAACCCACTCCGCCGACGAGAGCGCCCGGCTGTTCAGGGCCTGCCACGCCCTCATTGAGGACATGGTGCGCAAGGGCATCCCCGTGCTGCTGGACGCCACCAACCTGGTGGAGTCCAACCGGGAGCGTCTCTACAACATAGCGCACAGGGCCGATGCCAAGCTCATCCTGGTGCGGGTGGAGGCGCCCGCGGAGGTCGTGGCCGATAGGCTGGGGCAGAGGGACGGAGGCGCAGCCGACCCGGAGGACAACTCCACCGCAGGCCAGGAGGTCTATAATCGTATGGCGACGTCGGTGGAGCCGATACGTCGGAACCACCTCGCCGTCGACACCTCCAGGGACATCACGCCGGTCATCGAGAAGATAGTACGTGAGATTCAGCGATGGGTCAGGGTCTAGAGCGACCCGGTCGCATATAGAAAGGAAGGCAGAATGGATATCAAGGCCGTTTCAGGAGACATCACGCAGTCGGACGCAGGCGCGATAGTGGTCAACCTCTTTGAGGGGGTGCAAGCCCCCGGCGGCGCTACGGGCGCGGCGGACAGGGCCATGGACGGGGCCATCTCCAGGCTCATTGCCGACGGCGAGATCAAGGGCAAGAAGGGCGAGATAACGGTGATTCACACCCTGGGCAGGATTCCCCCCGCCCGGGTGGTGGTGGCCGGCTTGGGCAAGGCCGAACGCTTCGATGCGGAGGTGGTGCGCCAGGTGATGGGCTCCGTATGCCGCAGGCTGCGGGGCGCGGGCATCGAGAAGGCCGCCACCATACTCCACGGCGCGGGCATCGGCGGGATGGACGTGGACGTGTCGGCGCAGGCCATCGCGGAGGGCAGCCTGCTGGGGCTGTACACCTTCAAGAGGCACATGAGCAAGCAGGACGACGATGAGAAGGGCCTCCAGGAGCTTTCGGTGGTGGAGTCGGACGCCGGCAAGCTGTCGTCGCTCCAAGAGTCGCTGGACAGAGGCAGGGTGTTTGCGGAGGCGGCGATGCTGGCCCGGGACATGGTCAACGAGCCCTCCAACTTCATGACGCCGACCCACATAGCGGAGATAGCCACGTCGATTGCCGGGGACCACGGCCTGGAGCTGACTATTTTCGACAAACCCAAGATGGAGGAGCTTGGCATGGGCGGTATGCTGGGAGTGGCCAGGGGCAGCGCAGAGCCGCCCAAGTTCATTGTGCTGGAGTACAAGGGAGACCCGGACAATCCGGCCAACAACCTGGGCATCCTGGGCAAGGGCATCACCTTCGACACAGGCGGCATTTCCCTGAAGGGCGCCGGAGGCATGGGCGACATGAAGGGCGACATGTCGGGGGCGGCTGCCGTCGTCTCGGCGATGAAGGCCATTGCCCAGATTGCGCCGAAGCTGAACGTCACGGCCATCGCCGCCGCCACGGAGAACATGCCCGGAGGCTCCGCCCAGAAGCCCGGTGACGTGCTGATTACCATGAGCGGCAAGACGGTTGAGGTGGAGAACACCGACGCCGAGGGCCGGCTGGTCCTGTCGGACGCCCTCTGCTACGCCCGCCGGATGGGCATCACAAGGCTGGTGGACGTGGCCACCCTGACGGGCGCTATGGTCACGGCCCTTGGCGACGTCTGCTCAGGGGGCTTCACCAACAACCAGGACCTGCTGGGCGCGGTTGTTGAGGCCGGAGAGCAGTCCGGGGAGCGCATATGGCAGATGCCCATGTTCGAGGAGTACAAGGAGCAGAACAAGAGCCAGGTGGCCGACGTGAAGAACACGGGCGGAAGGAAGGCGGGATCCATTACGGCGGCCCAGTTCCTGGCGGAGTTCAGCGAGGACACCCCCTGGGTGCACCTGGATATAGCCGGGACCTTCATGTCCGAGAAGGAGTCGGGGTACATAATCAAGGGCGCAACCGGAGTGCCCACCCGGACGCTCATCAACCTGGCGGAGTCCCTGGCACAGGGGTAGCGGTTTGCAGGGCAAAGAGGTGATTCCATAGCTGAGCGGAAGCAAAGCAAAACGCAAAACGGAGTCAGTGATGACGACTAAGGATGGCAAGAAGCAGGAGTCCAATGCAGTGATTCCGCCTGGGCTGTTGATCAGAGATGAGCTGGAAGCCAGAGGAATGAGCCAGCGCAAGCTGGCGGCGGCAATGCGACGACCGGTGAATTCCGTTCACGAGATTATCCTCGGGAAGAAGGCCATCACCCCAAGAACAGCACTGGAGTTGGAGCGCGAACTGAAAATCCCTGCTCATATCTGGATGCGCCTGGAAGCAGACTATCGTCTGGCTTTGGAGCAGCAAAAGTAGCACGGGCCAGGTCAAGGATTTGCCTAGTGGTGTATAATGTTCTTCGCCTCGTTTTCGGAGCATCGTGGTGGGCGTGGCCAAGTTAGGTCTAAGGCGCCAGGTTGTGGCCCTGGAGATCGAGGGTTCAAATCCCTCCGCTCACCCCATTCCAACATCCTGAAAGACCCCATTGCTGACTGAACTGGAGCAACCATTGGCTACAAGCACAGACATCATCGCGTGGAACAGGTCGGCCAACCCGTACCTTGAGGACATACGGGTCCTGAAGGAAGGCGAGAAGAGCGGGTACGGCATCGTGGCCCGCTTCACCCTCAAGAGCGGCAGGCAGGTGGCCGTCATCTCCCTGCCCCATCGCTATCCCTCCAGGACCGGGCCTACCTGGGCCTACCTGACCGACTGCGACGGGTGGACGCTCGTCGACGCCGGCTCTTACGGGGCGCTGGACACCCTGAAAGACGGCCTAGGGACCCTTGGCCTGGGCTTCACTGACCTGAAGCGCGTCGTCATTACCCACGGCCACCAGGACCACGACGGCAACGTCTACGACCTGGTGAAGGCCAGCGGCGCGGAGCTTTGGGCCCACGAGATGTACTTCTACTTCCTGCCCTACAGCTACCATGACGGGAGGCTGACCGAGGCGTCGCCGCTGCACAGGGTGATAAAGGAGTCACGGGAGCGGGAGGAGTCGTTCTACCGGAGCAGAAGCAGCCCCGAGGAGAACTCACGCTGGCTGAACCAGGTCCAGAGCTACGTGCAAAGACGCAAGAGCATCCTTGAGGAGAAGCTGCCTGTGTACCTCATCCAGGACGGCGAGGAGTTGGACGGACTGCGTTTCATGTACACCCCCGGCCACGCCGTGGACGAGATCAGCATCAGCCTGGACGGAGTTGTGTTCACCGGCGACCACATTCTGCCCCAGATATCGCCGCACCCCACTTACAAGCAGGCCTACCCGGAGGCGGTCCGGGACGCCGTGCCGGAGCGGTACAGGGACAGCGGCGAGTGCTACGGCCTTGCCAGCTACCTGAAGTCCCTGGGCAAGGTGCTGGATATGGACTACTACACGACGGTCTTCCCTGCCCACCGGCTCTACACACACGGGCGTTTTCACATCCGCAACCTGCGCAGGGCGAAGGACATCGTGCGTCACCACGTCCGCCGCCTTGAGCGCGTCATGGAGATCATGGGCGAGGGCGCGGACACCGTCTCCAAGATTACAGAAAAGCTCTTCCCGGCCCGCAAGCTGTCCGGCGGAGGCTTCTTTGCCGCCGTGCCGGAGGTGGTGAGCCACCTGGAGCTGCTGGCCGATACCGGAGACGTGATTGTTGACGAAGACGCCAGGGTCCGGAGGAGCGGGACGGCCAACTTCTACTCGGCAATCGAGGGGATGACGTCCTACGCGGTCTCCAGAGACCTGTCCTAAGAAACCTCTATGCACCGTCGTTCCTGCGAAAGCAGGAACCTCAAATCTCTACATCTAGGAAATCTCTGAACAAGTAGCCAACATGACTATCCCGTCTAACGACACCTTCATGACCATTCCTGCGCAGGCAGGAATCCAGGGGGGCGGGGCGTGGACTCCCGCCCCCGTATCAGGTACGGGGCAGGCTTCGCGGGAGTGGATTGGGCTTGTTCATACTATTACCAGATTCCTGCTTCCGCAGGAATGACGATATGGTGGGATGGCGCTTTACTTATTCAGAGGTTCCCAACTATAGAGCCTGTCCCCTGCCCTAACGCCGGATTATCGAGTTGCCGTCCCTTGACCACCGGGCGTTGAGGTACTCGCTTGCGTCCAGCAGGCGTTGCAGCGTCTTGTAGGGCGACCCCTTGAGGTTCTGGACGCCAAGGGCCTGGGCAGCATCGGAAGCCGCCCGCTGGCCCGGAAGACGCCCTCCGGGTTCGCCGGCCCTCACCTGCCAGATGTCATCGATCCTGGCCCACACCTCCGAGTCCACCGGATCTTCCGCCTGGGTAGCCTGGTCTGCAGTGGCTTGTCTCTCCCCTCTCCGGCGTGTACTCTTGACCTCCTTTGGCGCGGGCTCAGATGCCTGGCCTGAAGCCGCCTGGTCGGCCAGCTCAACCGATACGTCGCCCACACCGTTGGGACGGGTGACCTTTACCTCCGGCGATGCCTCCAGGTACTTGGTGAAGGTGGAGAAGCCGGGGCGAAAAGTGAAACCGGGTTCCATTCGTTGCAGCGTCTGGTGAAGCCTGCTGCCCATAGCCTTGCCGTGCTCGTCCATTGTGGCTTTCACCGCGCGCGTCAGGAGGTCGTTGGCGGGCTGCTGCTTCTTGGGAGGCCTCCCTCTCCTTGGGGCGCGCTTGGGTTGGGTCTGGTCGTCGTCCAGGTACAGGTAGCGGTCGCAGGAGATGACCAGGGTGCGGGAGGCCGCGTCCTGCCGCCCTGCCCCGATCACCGTCTTGCCGGAGGCCCGGAGCTTTCGAACGAGGGGCGCGAAGTCGCTGTCGGAGGAGACGATGACAAAGGTGTCTACTGGGGACTGGTAAGACAGCTCAACGGCGTCGATGACCAGGCTGATGTCGCTGGAGTTCTTCCCCGCTGCCGCGGAGGGTGGTCGGTGAATCTGCTCTATGCCAAGCTGGAGAAGCTGATCTCCCGCCGCCCTGTTGCGGCTGTTGGCCCAGTCAGCGTAGGCCCTCTTCACTGTGATGCGGCCAATGTCCGACACCTGGTCGAACAGCCACTGCATGGAGCTTAGCCCCGTGTTCTCAAAGTCTATCAGCACGGCGATTTGCCGGTCGGTTGTCAGTGTTGTAGTCATTTCACGAATTCAAGCGGGCCGCCGCCCGCAACCTCCTTGGTATTGGGTCTTACGCTAGTTTATCGACAGAAGCTCTATTTCAAAGGTCAGGGCTTGCCCCGCCAGCCTGTGATTCGCGTCCACCGTGAACGTGTCCTCCGTCACCTCCGTAATGGTACCGGGAAAGCCGTTTTCAAAGACCACGGGGTCACCGACCTCCAGTCCGTCCGGCAGAGTGCCTATCGGGAACTCAAGGACCCAGTCGTCGCGGTACTCGCCATAGGCCTCCGCCGGCTCCAGGCGCACCTTGATGCTCTCCCCGACCGAAATCCGCCGCACGGCGTCGTCGAACCCTGCTATCACCTGCCCTGTGCCTACCACGAAGGTGAAGGGATCCCGCTCCCTGGACGAATCGAAGACCTCGCCGTTGTCCAGGGTGCCGTGGTAGTGGACCTCCACCGTGTCGTTGTCTGTGGGCATTCGCGGCTCTGTTGTAGAGGGTGTGGACATGGTTTCCGCAGTGGGCGTGGGGGCTTCTGTGGGAGTGGGCGTTGGCTCCGGCGTTGCGGTGGGTTCCGGCTCCGAGCAGGACGCGATGAATATCGCCACCAGCAGGATGGACAGGGTTGCGGCCAGTCGATTCAGCACACCCCATTATAGCGTGTTCAACGCACAAGGCAACAAGGCGAGCGTGAATTGCAACCAGCCCCCCTGCGTGTTAACATAGGGACGCTTGGCAAATCTCCGTCCTCGTTAGCTAAATCCCGGAGAAATTTGCGAATCACGGCGATAAATCCCGCCGTAACGTCGACAACCTATCATCGTTCAGGAGGTGAAATCGTGGAGCTTCAGGACGTTCTCTATGAGGTACAGGACGGCGTTGGCATCATCACCATGAACCGCCCGGAGAGGCTCAACGCCTCCAGCAGCAACATGACCCAGGGGATGATACACATTCTGGAGAACCTGACCCCTGACGTGCGGGCCATTGTCCTCACGGGCGCGGGGCGCGCCTTCTCCGCCGGCGGCGACGTCAAGGGCATGAACGAGAGCCTCAACGACCCGGACTCAAGGCCCGCGTGGAGGCGCAGCCACCCGGAGGACGTGGTGTCTGTGGCCTTCTGGAACTGCGACCGCCCCATCATCGCGGCCGTCAACGGGCACTCCGTCGGGATTGGCCTCTCCTACGCCTGCATGTGCGACATCAGGATCGCCTCGGACAAGGCCCAGTTCGGGGCGTTGTGGATACGCCGGGGCTACATGCCGGACGGCGGCGGCACCTTCTTCCTGCCATTCATCCTTGGCGCGCCCAAGGCCCTGGAGATGATCTGGACAGGGGACATCATCGACGCCGAGGAAGCCTACCGCATAGGGCTTGTGAACAGGGTTGTCCCCCACGATGACCTCATGCCGACGGCCGTGGAGTTCGCAAAGCGACTCGCCAACGGGCCGACCATCGCTATGGGCATGGGCAAGCGGGCTGTTTACAAGCCCCGGATACAGGCGCTCCAGGAGGCCCAGGAGTTCGAGTCCTACGGCCAGGCGATGCTCCGCAACACGGAGGACCACGCCGAGGGCGTGAGGGCCTTCGTCGAGAAGAGGCCGGCCCAGTACAGGGGCCGCTAAAGCAGGAGGTGGGCTATACCGCTGGAAGCGCTGACTGACGGACTCCAGTTTCCCGAAGGCCCGGTGTGGGTGTCGGACGGCACGCTGTACGTCACGGAAACGGGCGGCGGTCGCATCACCGCCATATCGCCCGACGGCTCCAGGCGCACTTTCGCCGAGACGGGCGGCTCGCCCAACGGCGCGGCCCTGGGGCCGGGCGGACTCATGTACGTTGCCAACAACGGCGGCGAGGAGCCGGGGTACATACAGCGAATTGACGCGGACGGCCGCGTGGAGACCCTCTACGACGACTGCGACGGGCAGCCGTTCCACGGCCCCAACGACCTGATCTTCGACGCCCACGGCGGCTTCTACTTCACGGACCCGGCCTACGCAACCCGGGAGGGTGTGCAGAACGGCCACGTCTACTACGGCCTAGCGGACGGCACAGGGGTCAAGCGGCTCCAGTACTACTTCTACTTCCCCAACGGCATCGCCCTCAGCGCGGACGGCTCAACCCTGTACGTGAACGAGTCCCTGACCAGCCGCATCTGGGCCGTCCCCATCGAAAGCCCCGGCGTCCTGGCCCAGGTGGACGCGGGCGCCCGCGCCTATGCCCCTAGAGGCGGGTGGCCCAACAACGCGCTGCTGACGACGGTGCCGCAGCCGGCTCAGCCGGACGGCCTGTGCCTGGACGAGGCGGGCAACCTGCTGATCGCCGCCCACGGCTCCGGGTGCGTCTCGGTGCACGCGCCGGATGGGACGCCACTCTCACGCATAGAGGTTGACGACGAGAGGGTGACCAACTGCTGCTTCGGCGGAGAGGACTTTCAGACGCTGTACATAACCCTGTCCGGCGTGGGCCACGTCGTCACCACGCGCTGGGAGAGGCCGGGACTCAAGCTGAACTGGCAATAGCCTGGGGTGCAATAAGACCCGTCAATGAGTTACAATCCAGCCATACGCGCCCGTAGCTCAGTGGATAGAGCATCGGTCTTCGGAACCGAGGGTCGGGGGTTCGAATCCCTCCGGGCGTGCCATAAACAGGCGAATCTCATACCTGCCATATAGGAGGAGACATGGGCGAGAAGCTGCAACAGGGAGACAGGTTCCCTTCCCTCACGCTCAAACTGGTGAGCGGCGAGACCGTGACCATTCCCGACCAGATGCCAAGCCGGTACGTGGCGCTGCTCTTCTACCGGGGCCACTGGTGAAGCTACTGCCAGCGGCAGTTGGCCGCATGGGAGCAGAACAGGGCTGAGCTTGAGGAGCTTGGCGCAACCGTCTACGCCGTCAGCACCGGCACGCTTGAGGAGTCGCAGGAGGTAGCCGATAGAGGGCTGACCTTCCCCGTGGCCTACGGCGCAACCCGCGAGGACGCCGACAAGATAGGCGCATGGTGGGACGAGAACCGGGGCGGCTACATTCAGCCTGCGGAGTTCATACTGGGACGCGGCGGCGTTGTGCTTGGCTCCGTGTACGCCTCCGGCCCGGTGGGCCGTATGGGAGCGGACGAAGCCATGAGGCTCATCACCAGCCGCGAGCAGCGTCGCCGTGAGCAGGAGCAGGCAGAGGCCACGGCCGCGCGGTAGGGTTGGAAATCGTGAACAATATCGACGGGGTACACCCCCTCTCTGACTCTCCCCCTGCAGGGGGAGAGAAGTCCCTTCCCCCGGAACGGGGGAAGGTTAGGATGGGGGGATCGACTCGGCATTGTCCGGCAACCTGTCCATTGACTATACCGAGGACAGAAGTATGAGCCATAGACCCATACGCATCGGCGTCATTGGCGTGGGCTTTGGCGCCACGGTCCAGATACCCGGCTTCCAGTCGGAGGGCGCGGAGGTCACGGCGGTGTGCGCGAGACGGGAGGAGCGTGCGCAGGAGGCTGCGGATCGCTTCGGCATTCCCCACGCATTCACGGACTACGAGGAGATGGTGAAGGCGGACTTCGTGGACGCCGTGAGCGTTGTCAGCCCCGTGCACCTGCACCATCCCATGACTATGGCCGCCCTGAACGCCGGCAAGCACGTCCTCTGCGAGAAGCCCTTTGCCCTTGACCAGGGCCAAGCGCGGGAGATGTGGCAAAAGGCAAAAGAGACGGGCGTTACGACAATGATTACCCACGAGTTCCGCTTTGCGTCCGGCAGGATGCGGGTGAAGGAGCTACTGGATGAGGGCTACCTCGGCGCGCTGAACATGGCCCTGGTAAAGCTGGCCAACGGCCCGCCGCGAGGCTTCCGGCCTCGTCCCATGACCGAACGGGACGACGCCGCGCTTGGCGGCGGCTTCCTGGGGGCGCTGGGCTCCCACTACATCGACTGCCTGCGCCACTGGTTCGGGGAGGTGACGTCGGCCTCCGGCCAGGCGTTCACACACTTCCCGGAGCGCACCGACCCATCCGGCAGCGTTGTCCAGTCCACCGCGGACGACACCTTCAACTTCACCCTGACCTTTGAGAGCGGCGGGTGGGCCAACATGACGGGCACCAACATCGCATCCTTCGGGCCTGGAGGCAGCATCGAGCTATACGGGCGTGACGGAACGCTGGTCACGCCCCATGCGGGCAACGGCTACAACCCGCCGCCCCACGGCACGGTGCTGGGGGCCAGGCACGGGGACGAAGCCCTGTCGCAGCTGCCCATACCGGAGCGTCTGGAGCCCTTCGCCGACGACCGGGACGACCGGCTTATGCCCTTCCGCCTGCTGGTCCGGGAGTTCTTCCGCGGCATTCGCGAGGGCGCGTCGCCCGCGCCCAACTTCTACGACGGCTATCGCTGCCAGCAGGTGCTGGACGCCGTCCGGGAGTCGTCGGCATCGGGGCGCGTCGTGCACATCCCTCCTGAGGATGACAAGCCTTGAAGAAAGGAACGCTGGCATGGAGATAACTCCTGGGATCCATCGCATAGAGAACGTAACCGGGAGCAACGCCGTCCTGCTGGTGGACGAGCAGATGGCCGTGGTGGACACGGGAATCTCCGGGAACGGGGACGCCATTGTCGACTACATCAGGAAGATAGGGCGAAGTCCCGGCGACTTGCGCTGGATTCTCGTCACCCACTTCCACTTCGACCACTCAGGCAGCGCCGCGGAGCTTCAGGAGTTGACCGGCGCGGATGTGGTGGCCCACAAGAACGAGACCGAGCCCGGACCCGACGGCAAGCTGCTCCTCATCAAAGGGGATGAAGGCGAGGCGCCGCCTATCTGGTACCGATGGGCGCAGCGAGGCGTGGGCCGCACCAGGGTCCGGAGGGAGTTCCACGACACCTTTGTTGATACGACCCTGGATGATGGTGACGTGCTCCCTATACTCGGCGGTATGCGCATCATCCATACGCCGGGCCACACGCCGGGCAGCATCTGCCCCATACTGGAAGGAGAGGAGGGGCCGCAGGTGCTCTTCCTGGGAGACTCCGTGCTCAACAACATCGACAGGCTTAGCCGGCCGCTCATGTGGGACCGCCGCAAGCGTCGCACCCTGGACGCCTCCCTTCACATGCTGAGGGAGCTTGAGGCGGAGGTGGCGTGCTTCGGCCACGGGCCTCCCCTGACCGAGGAGGTCATGGAGAGCGTGCGCGGCCTCACCAACCGCCCCTACGACCTGCCCACCTGGCGCATAGCCCTGAAGAACTGGGGCACCCTTCGCAGGTGGCGGGCCAGCACCAGGGGCAAGGGCCACTGGGGCGCCAGCAAGCGGTAGTCCTGCTGCGCCTTGGTTGTGGCAAAATGTACCGCTCACACTGAGCTTGTCGAAGTGAGTGAGCGGTGTGCTGCGCCTGACCAACCCATGCGTAGGCGAGGGTCTACGGTGTGGATGCTAGTGACACTGGATTCCTGCGAAGGCAGGAATGGTTGGGCGTGGGCGGCCTCGCGCTTGCCGCCGTGGAGTCTACCTACCTCTGGTCAAGTCCGCCCTGCGCCAGACCAGTGATCCCACAAAGGCAGCCAGCGCAAGGATCAACAGGATTATGCTGGACCCCCTTGCCATGCCTCCCAGGAAGGAGTCCGCCGCTAAGCGGATCGCTTCGGAGGCCTTGTCCACAACCAGGAACGCAGTGGGCCCGGCGTTGGAGTCCCTGAGCGCCTCCTCCCGCCAGGCTGCAAGCATCTCCGGCACTACGGCGTCCAGCAGGACGGTGTAGGTTATGGCCGCCATAGCGGCGGATATGCTGAGCACGGCGCTGGCCCAGGCCAGCCTGCTCCACCAGGTTCTCCCGCCCAGGAAGCCAATGGCCACAAGCAGCAACACAGCCAGCAGCAGGACGATGACGCGCACCAGCCAGGCGCGGCCCAGCTGGCCCCGGATCCTGTCCAGATCTGACACCGCCTCCTCGCCGCCGCTATCCCTCAGGCTCTGCCGCAGGTCGGCGTCCGTGAACGTCCATCCGTCGCGGAGGGCCGAGCGCAGGTCTTCCAGCGCCTCTACGTCGCCGCTGCCGCCGGTCTCCTGGAGGTCGGCGCGCAGGTCTGCGTCGGTGTATGTCCACCCCTGGCTGAACACCTCCCTGACGTAGTCCAGCGACTCCACGGCATCCTCGCCGCCGGCCTCCTCCAGGTCTTCGCGCATGTCGTCATGGGTGTAGACGACGTTGTCCGGTATCTCGTACCCAAAGGCGTTGACGAGTTCGTCCAGGTCAACGACTTCCAGCTGCGGGGTGAGAATGCCCATCAGCGTGTCTTCCGTGACGCCCGGAGGGATGCATTGAGGGAGCTCGCCCTGGAGCATGGCCTCCACGTCGAGGGACGGCGAGCCTTCCCCGCACTCAGGCAGGTCGTCGAGAATATCTCGGAGCTTTATCCGGGCCAGCGCCGCGATAACCTCATCTGCGTTGCTCTTGCGCTCTGCTATGGGAACGACCACCCGGAAGGCCTCGGTCTCACCGATGACGTAAGGCCCGGCCGCGCTCACGACCGCCAGGGCCTGCTCCTTGAGCCACTCAGGAGGCACGCTGTCCAGGAAGGCAAGCATCACCTCCTCCCTTGTGACCGTAACGCCAAGGGGCAGGTAGACAACCTCAGGCACGTTATCCTCCAGCACGGGGTTGATCACGCCTTCGTACACAATCTGAAAGTCGTCCGCCTGTCTGAGCAGCGACTCTACCTCCGCCAGGGCTATGTGTGAGCGCTCGTCCAGCGCAACCCTGACCTCCATCGTGTCCTTGTCCCCCACCAGGTAGGCCGTAGCCTCCGCCAGGGCCGCGTCCGCCTGGCCGGCAACCCACTCCTTGGGGAATGTCCTCTCTATTGAAGCGACCACGTCGTCCGTTACTATTGGCGCGCCGAGGGGCGCGGCGTTCTCGTCCTCCAGCGCGTCGTCTACCGCAGGCTTCACCAGTTCGTCCATAACGTGGTCGTAGAGCGTGTCGTAGGGAGTCAGCGTCCTGACCTCGTTGCTCAGGGCCAGAGCCCGGTCTTTCAGGGGAACATGGACATGGAAGTCGTCCCGCTTCCCGGCCAGGTAGCCGCCGACCTGATCGATGACCTGCTCCACCTGCTCCTGGAGCCACGCGGGGGGAATGACCTTGACTATGGAGTCCGGCACGTCGTCAATCACGACTGGCAGTACGACTTCCGTCAGCGTGTCGTCTTCGGAGGCGTACTCCTCCTTGAACTCCTCCACCGCCACCCTGGGCAGGTCCTCCAGGATGAAGGTGTACACCTGCGCCTTCTCCAACTGGTCCTTGTGGAACGCCGGCGACAGCAGCGACCCCTCCAGGTGGATGAGGAGCAGCCCGCCTATCAGCAGCCACATGAAGAGCAGGCCGAGGGGTACGGCAAGCAGGCGTCTTACCCAGATCATCAGGGACGGCCCTCGACGCCCGATTTCATTGTTGTGTCGTTTCCATGGAGGTCAATACATTATGCCCGTTCAAGCTTGCGCGGGTAGCGGAGATAAGTATACAGCATTCCGGTTTATGGCGGATTCGTCCACAAGTACGTGGGAACCCTGAACGGCAAGCGCGATATTACGTATGAATAGAGGGATTGCCCAGTAGTTAGCGAAGAAGATATGGACAAAAATAGCGTATTGAAGGATAATCTGATACTATAGCATCCGCAAAGTGCTTGGCGTCACAAACGCGACCCCCAGGTTGGGAAAGGAGTCTGATAGAGATGGCAATAGAGAGAGCAGCTTCCAGGAAACTGGAGGAGCTACAAAGACTGCGCGAGCAGTCCGCTTTGGGTGGCGGCCAGAAGCGCATAGATCAGCAGCATGAGCGCGGCAAGCTTACCGCCCGGGAGCGGATTGACGTCCTGATGGACAAGGGCACTTTCCAGGAGTTGGACTCCTTTGTGACCCACCGGGCCACCGACTTCGGCCTTGGCGAGAGCCACCACCCGGGGGACTCAGTGGTGACCGGTTACGGAAAAGTAAATGGAAGATTGACATTTGTTTACGCCCACGACTTCACAGTAGTGGGCGGTTCAGTCTCTGAGGTGGTTGGCGAGAAGATCTGCAAGATTATGGACCTGGCGGTCAAGAACGGCGCGCCCATTGTGGGCCTGAACGACTCCGGCGGCGCCAGGATTCAGGAGGGCGTGGCCAGCCTAGCCGGTTTCGGCGAGATCATCCTTCGCAACACCCTGCTTTCGGGCGTGATTCCGCAGATTTCCGTCATCATGGGGCCTGCGGCCGGGGGCGCGGTCTACTCCCCTGCCCTGACCGACTTCATCTTCATGGTGAAGGGCACGGGCCAGATGTACATCACCGGGCCGGACGTCATCCGCGCCGCCACCGGCGAGGACATCACCCACGAGCAGCTTGGCGGCTGGCAGGTCCACTCTGAGGAGAGCGGCGTTGCCCACTTCGCCTACGACAACGACGAAGAGTGCCTGAATGAGGTGCGCCGCCTCTTGAGCTTCCTGCCCCAGAACAACGGGGACGACGCCCCCTACCTGCCTCTCCTTGACCCCGTAGACAGGACTGACCCGGAGCTCCGGGAGATAATACCGGAAGAGCCGAACAGGCCCTACGATATGAAGGACGTGATTCGCCGGGTTGTGGACCAGGGCGAGTTCATGGAGATTCACCGGGACTACGCCAGGAACATAATCGTTGGCTTTGCGCGGGTTGACGGCAAGCCTGTGGGCATAGTTGCCCAGCAGCCGCTCCACATGGCCGGCGTCCTGGACATCAAGTCTTCCATCAAGGCGGCGCGCTTCGTCCGCTTCTGCGACGCCTTCAACATACCGCTGGTCACGCTAATCGACGTGCCCGGCTTCCTGCCGGGGTCGGACCAGGAGCGCGGCGGAGTCATCTTCCACGGCGCAAAACTGCTCTACGCCTACGCCGAGGCCACGGTGCCCAAGGTGAGCGTGCTCACTCGCAAGGCCTACGGCGGCGCTTACATCGTCATGAGCAGCAAGCACCTGAAGGGAGACATCAACTACGCCTGGCCGTCGGCGGAGATAGCGGTTATGGGGCCGGACGGCGCGGTGAACATCATCTATCGGGACGTTATCAGGCAGGCGGAGAACGAGCAGGAGACCCGGGACAAGCTTACGGAGGAGTATCGCGACAGGTTCAGCAACCCGTACATCGCCGCCAGCCGTGGGTTCATAGACGACATCATCGATCCCGCCGAGACCCGCCCCAAGATAATTCACGCGCTGGAGATGCTTCAGTACAAGCGGGACAGCCTTCCGCCAAAGAAGCATGGCAACCTGCCCTTGTAGCGGCCTGACTCTATCCAGGCCACTATCCTCTCCAACACCCTTCCTGTGGCGGAGGGGGAGGTTATGACATCTAGCAAGGCTCAAACTACGCTCAAAATCACCGATACCACCCTGCGAGACGCTCACCAGAGCCTTGCGGCTACCCGTATGCGCACCTCCGACATGGAGCCAATCGCTGCGGAGATGGACAAGGCGGGCTTCTGGTCGGCGGAGGTGTGGGGCGGCGCGACCTTCGACGTCACCACCCGGTTCCTGGCGGAAGACCCGTGGGAGCGGGTGCGCGTCCTCAAGAGGCTCATGCCCAACACCCCCCTCCAGATGCTCCTGCGAGGCCAGAACCTGGTGGGATACCGGAACTACGCCGACGACGTTGTGCTGGCCTTCGTGGAGCACGCGGCGGAGGTGGGCGTAGACGTGTTCCGGGTATTTGACGCCGTCAACGACGAGCGCAACTTTGAGGTGGCTGCCAAAGCCGTCAAGGCCTCCGGCAAGCACTTCCAGGCGGCCATCTGCTACTCCGTCACGGGGCCGCGCATGGGCGGGCCGGTCTACAACCTGGACTACTTTGTCAACAAGGCCCTGGCGCTCCAGGACATGGGCGCGGACACCCTGTGCATCAAGGACATGGCGGGGCTCCTGGCCCCCTATGACGCCTATGACCTCATCACGGCCCTCAAGGAGAAGACCAACATCCCCATCCATCTCCACACCCACTACACCAGCGGCATGGCGTCCATGACCCTCCTCAAGGCCATTGAAGCCGGTATCGACATAGTGGACACCTGCCTGTCGCCCTTTGCGATGAGGACGTCCCAGCCGGCAATCGAGCCGCTGACCGTGACCCTCCAGGGCACCGAGCGGGACCCGGGCCTCGACCTCAACCACCTACTCAAGCTCGCGGAGTACTTCGAGTCCATCGCTCCCAAGTACCGGGAGCACTTCGACACGTCCAGGGCCTCCGTGGTCGACACGACGGTCCTGAGCCACCAGGTGCCGGGCGGAATGGCGAGCAACCTGGCGTCGCAGCTCAGGGAGGCCGACGCCCTTGAGCGTCTGAACGAGGTGTTCGAGGAGCTGCCCACCGTCCGAAGGGAGTTGGGGTATCCCCCCCTGGTGACTCCCACCAGCCAGATTATAGGAATCCAGGCCGTTCAGAACGTCCTCTTTGGCCGCTATGCCATGGTGTCCGGCCAGGTGAAGGACTACGTCTACGGCCTCTACGGCAAGACCCCCACTCCCATTGACGCCGATGTCTCAAAGCAGATCCTGAAGGGCTACGAGAGGGGCGAGGAGCCTATAACCGGGCGCGCCGCCGACTACCTGGAGCCTGAGATGGACAAGGCCAGGGAGGATACCGAGGGCCTTGCCAGGGACATTGGAGACGTGCTCGTCTACGCCCTCTACCCCGTTACGGGACTGAGGTATCTCCAGTGGAAGTACGGCCTGGAGCCAATCCCGGACGACGTGAAACCCAAGACCATGGAGCAGGTCAACGAGGAGGCGGAAATCATCGCCAAGGCCAAGGCCGGCCTGCTGGTTGAAAAGGGTTCCGAGGAAGCGGCTGCGCCCGCGCCTTCGGAGACGGCGCCGGCGGCGTTGCCAAGGGCGTTCACCGTATACGTGGGCGGCGAGCAGTACCAGGTGGAGGTGGAGCCGATGACCAACGGCCAGACGGCCAGGGTCACAACGCCCGCCGGGTCCACCGTGTCTGCGCCCGTTGTAACTCCAAGTCCTGCTCCGGCTGCGCAGCCCCCTGCCCCACCGCCCGCCCCCGCGCCGGTGGCCGCGCAACCCGCTCCGGCCGTAGCCGCGCCGGAGGTTACGGAGGGCACGGTAATCAGGGCCCCAATGCCCGGCATACTGCTTCGCTACGCCGTGGAGGTGGGCCAGGAGGTCAAGGAGGGCGAGACCGTCCTGTTCCTGGAAGCCATGAAAATGGAGAACGCCATCCCCTCCCCGGTCAGCGGGACGGTGAAGGAGCTCAGGTCCCAGGCCGGAGCAAGGGTGGTAAAGAACGACATATTGGCCGTAATAGGCTAGAATGTATCCGTACAATCGTCAGGCTGAACCGGCGATTGGCATGGGGGAACGCGACATCTGCTGGATAAATCGATTCTAGGCAAAGGAGGCCGGAATTGGTAGACAAACAGATAGTTGAAGCGGCAAAAGAGCACTTCGGCAAGGTGCTGGAGGGGCAGCTGCAACGCGTGGAGCTGCTCAACGAGGGTGCCGAATGGACGGACTTCGGGAGTGTCAGGCCAATAATCATAGGCATCCTGGGCGGGGACGGTATCGGTCCCACTATTGTCGAGGAGGCCCAGCGCGTGCTGGAGCATCTGCTGGCGACGGAGGTGGACTCCGGCAAGGTGGAGTTCCGCACCATCGAGGGGCTGACCATCGAGAACCGCGCGGAGAAGCTGAAGCCCATCCCGGACGACGTGCTTGAGGAGATCAAGAAGTGCCACGTCACCCTGAAGGGCCCTACCCACACGCCCGAACAGGGCGACGGCTGGCCCAACATCGAGAGCGCCAACGTTGCCATGCGCAAGGAGCTTGACCTCTTTGCCAACGTCCGGCCCGTGCGGATTCCCAGGGAGAAGATAGACTGGGTCATCTTCCGGGAGAACACGGAGGACATGTACGCCGTCGGCAGCCAGGGCATCAACGTGACCGATGACCTGGCCATGGACTTTCGCGTCATAACCACCCCGGGCTCCCGGCGCATCCTGGAGCTGGCCTTTGACCATGCGAAGCGGACCGGCAAGAACAAGGTCACAGTCGTCACCAAGGCCAACGTGGTGAAGACCACGGACGGCAAGTTCCTGGACGTGGCAAGAGAGGTGTCCAGCGGCTACCCGGATATCGAGTGGGACGGCTGGTACATCGACATTATGACTGCCAAGCTGCTTGACCTGGAGCGCCGCCATGAGTTCCAGGTCATTGCGCTGCCTAACCTGTACGGAGACATCCTCTCTGACGAGGCCGGGCAGATTCAGGGAGGCGTTGGAACTGCCGGAAGCGCCAACATCGGCAAGCGGTACGCCATGTTCGAGGCCATCCACGGCTCCGCGCCCCGCATGGTGCGGGAGAACCGCGCCCAGTTTGCAGACCCAAGCTCGGTGCTGAGGGCCGGCGCCATGATGCTGGAGCACATTGGCTATACGGACCTGGGCAGCAAGCTACACAAGGCCCTGGACGTCTGCGGCCAGTACGAGCGGAAGGTGGTGATGACGGGGCGGAGCTCCGGCGCAACGGGCAAGGAGTTCGGCGACTACCTCATGGAGACCATACAGGAGCCGGACCTGGAGGAGCGCTGGGAGCGCTACACGGGATCATTTGGCAGCTAGCTACGCGGCCGGCCCGGGCCTTGGACTTGCCCGGAGGCTGGCTCGCATTTTGCACAGATAAAGGAGAGATGGAGATTATATGCGCAAGAAGATAACGGTAGTGGGGGCAGGCAACGTGGGGGCCACCGCGGCCCAGCGGCTCTTTGAGCGGGGCTACGCAGACGTGATCCTGGTGGACATTGTTGAAGGACTGCCCCAGGGGAAGGCCCTGGACATGCTGGAGTCCGGCCCTGTCCTGGGAACGGACAGCCAGATAACCGGCACCAACTCCTATGAGGACACCGCCGGTTCCGACGTGGTGGTCATCACCGCAGGCGTGGCCCGCAGGCCGGGCATGAGCAGGGACGACCTCCTGTTCACCAACATGGACATCGTTGGCGGCGTCACGGAGCAGGTGGCAAAGCACTCGCCGGACAGCGTCATCATCGTCGTCTCCAACCCCCTGGACGCCATGGCCCAGCAGTGCCTGGAGGTTAGCCGATTCCCAAGGGAGCGCGTCGTCGGTATGGCCGGCATCCTCGATACGGCTCGGTTCCGCACCTTCCTGGCCCAGGAGCTCAAGGTGTCCGTGGAGGACGTCCAGGCCTACGTCCTTGGAGGCCACGGCGACACGATGGTGCCGCTTGTCGACTCGACTACCGTGGGCGGGACGCCCATCTCCAAGCTCATGCCACAGGACAGGGTGGACAGCGTTGTGCAGAGGACCCGGGACGGCGGAGCGGAGATTGTGGGCCTGCTGAAGACCGGCAGCGCCTACTACGCGCCCTCTGCGGCCACCGTCCAGATGGTGGACTCCATTGTCCTGGACAAGAAGCGCATCCTGCCCTGCGCCGCGTACCTCCAGGGCGAGTACGGCATAGACGGCCTCTACATAGGTGTGCCTGTGAAGCTGGGAGCCGCCGGCATCGAGGAGATAATCGAGGTGCAGCTCTCCTCCGAGGAGAAGGCCGCCCTGGACAGCTCGACGGCCGCCGTCAAGGACCTTGTCGATACCATGCACAGCAGGGCCGCTTCCGGAGGGTAACAGCCTTATGAGAGAGATCCAGGTATCAGAGATAACCGAGACCGTAGCTCGCCTCTGCCAGGAAGCCAACTACTACCTGCCGGAGGATGTGCTTGACGCTCTGAAGAAGGCCCGGCAGGACGAGGAGTCGCCCAGGGCCCAGGGGGTGCTGGACATCATCCTCCAGAACTCGGACATTGCACAGGAGAAGCAGATAGCCCTCTGCCAGGACACGGGCACCACGGTGCTCTTTCTGGAGCTGGGCCAGGACGCCCACATCACGGGCGGAGACCTGACCGACGCCCTGACCGAGGGCGTGCGAAGCGGCTACCAGTGGGGCTTTCTGCGGAACTCCATTGTGCGGCAGCCCTTCTCCAAGCGCGTCAACACCGGCGACAACACCCCTCCCATACTCCACACCGAGATTGTGCCGGGCGACCAGCTGAAGATAACGGTCATGCCCAAGGGCGGCGGCTGCGAGAACATGAGCCGCATGTCCATTCTCAGGCCCGGAGACGGCAAGCAGGGTGTAATTGACTTCACCCTGCGCACCATTGAGGAGTCCGGCGGCAACCCCTGCCCTCCCCTCATCGTCGGCGTGGGCATTGGCGGTTCCGCCGAGTACGTGATGTACCTGGCCAAGAAATCTCTTCTCCGCAAGGTCGGGGAGCACAACCCCGACGAGGAGGTGGCGGAGCTGGAGAAGGAGCTTATGGAGCGGGTCAACGCCACGGGCATAGGGCCCCAGGCGTGGGGCGGCCTCACAACGGCCCTGGCCGTGAACATCGAGACCTACCCCACCCACATCACCGCCCTGCCGGTGGGCGTCAACCTCCAGTGCCACAGCGCCCGCCAGAAGACGGCGGTGATTTAAGGAAGCCCCTGAATAAGCAAAGCGTTATCCCACTACCCGTTGATTTCTGCCCCATCCGTCAATCCTGCTTCCCATCCCGTCATTCCTGCGGAAGCAGGAATCTAAAAGGCTAGGGCAAAAGGTTTCTGAGGAGACATGAGCATGAAGAAAGTCTATACGCCTCTGACCGATGAAGCCCTGGCCGACCTGAATATCGGCGAGCAGGTTCTTCTGACCGGGGTGATATACACGGCCAGAGACGCCGCCCACCGACGCCTCCTTGAGGATATAGAGCGCGGCGAAGAGCCGCCCTTCGACCTCAAGGGCCAGATTGTATACTACGTGGGCCCAACGCCGCCGCGCCCCGGCGAGATCATCGGCTCTGCCGGGCCTACAACCGCCTACCGCATGGACCCCTTCACTCCCCGGATGCTGGAGCTTGGCATAAAGGCCGCCATTGGCAAGGGTGGGAGGAGCAAGGAGGTGCGGGAGGCCTTTGTGAAGCACCACGCCGTCTACTTCGGGGCCATTGGCGGCTCAGGGGCATTCCTCTCCGGCGCAATCAAGAAGGTGGACATAGTTGCCTACGAAGACCTGGGCACCGAGGCCATACGCCGTCTGGAGGTTGAGGACTTCCCCGTCATCGTGGTCAACGACACCCACGGCAACGACCTCTTGGAGCAGGGCAAGATGGAGTGGAAGCGGGAGGTCCCGGCAAAGGCTGATTAGCCGAGGTTCTCCGTCATTCCGGCGGAAGCAGGAATGCAGGATCTCAGTCATGCAACTAGTAGACGCCTGCTCTCAGTTTGCAAAGACCCTTGTATAACTCCGGGCTTTATCCCAAATAGGTTCACTCACTGTCATTCCGAACGTAGCGCAGCGAAGTGAGGAATCTTAAGGGGTTGCAAAGCAGGTCTACGGCACCTTGTAAGGAACACTTTAGATTCCTCGCTGCGCTCGGAATGACATGAAATGGCGCTTCTGAGCAATTTTCGCAAAAATGTCTCTTTCCACGAGGACAAACTTCGTAGGGGTGGTCTATGAGATAGAACAAGAGGCCCAGCTCCTCATCCAGGAACGGGGCCTCTTCATTAGTCAGGTGTGAGCAGGGTAAGCCCTACACCTCCACAGCGACCCTTGTGAGCAGCTTGCCGGTGGATATAATGTGCTTGTTCAGCCCCATGCTCTTGGGGTCCATGCCCATCGCCAAGCCGACCATCTGAGGAAGGTGCAGAATGGGCAGGTCTATCTTCGTGCGCTTTGAAGCGGCCGCCGCGGGCTGGAAGCCGTCCAGGTTCAGGTGGCACAGGGGGCACGGGGTCACCATAGCGTCCGCGCCCAGGTCCTTGGCGTCCATCGTGTGATTCGCCACCATCGCAACGGAATTGGCCTCGTTTATCGTCAGAATGGGAAAGCCGCAGCACTTGGTCTTGCCTCTGAAGTCCACCACGTCTGCGCCAAGAATCTCTATGACTCGCTCAAGGGAGTCCTCCCGCTCCGGGTGCTCGTCAAAGCCAAGGGCGTTGGTGGGCCGGATGATATAGCAGCCGTAGAAGGGGGCCACCTTCATCCCCGACAGGGGCCTAGTGACGTACCCCTTGAGGTTCTCCAGGCCGATGTCCTCAACCAGAATCCAGAGCAGGTGCTTCACAACCACCGTGTTCTTGAACTCTAGGCCCTCCTCCGCCAGCGCGATGTTGATATCCGCCATGTACTCAGGGTCGTCCGTCAGGCGTTTGTGCGCCTGCGACATAGCGCCCTGGCAGGTGCTGCAGATGGTCATAATCGGCAGGCCCATTGCCTCCGCCATGGCGAAGGTGCGGGCGTTCAGGGTGTCTCCCAGCTTCTGGTTCTTCTCCTGGAGCACTCCTGCGCCGGTGCAGGACGCGCCCTCCATCACCTCAAGCTCCAGGCCCAGTCGCTCGCAGACGCTGACGGCTGAGGGGTAAAGCTCCGGGCAGCCGCCGCGTGAAACGCAACCGGGGAAAAAGGCGTATTTCATTTCTCTCTCTCCGCTCTATTGAAGATGCGCCTGACGTTCTCTGCGCCGGGGATGGACTTGTGGAAGGGGCTGGGCGCCTTGCCCCGGCGGAGTGCCCTGAGGGCCACCGGAATCATCCCGATCATTGCCTGAATGTCGAACATGCTGAAGGTCCTCATGGGCAGCCTGAGCTCGTCCAGGCGGCCGCTGTGCTTCACCAGGTCTGAGAAGGCATCCGTGTGTCTCGCGCCGTTGTTATTGGTGAAGCCCGCCTCCATCGCCTTGTCGCGCAGCACCATGATGCGGTCCATTGGCGCAACGCCCTTGGGGCAGACCTGCACGCACTCCATGCAGCGGGTGCAGTCCCAAATGCCCCCGTACTGGCTGTACTTGCCAAGCCGCTCCTTGTCGGCGTCGTCCCTGGGGTCGCCTACGAAGCGATAGGCTTTCGCGAGGGCAGCGGGGCCAAGGAAGTTCCGGTCGACCTCCAGCACCGTGCAGTCCGACGAGCACGCGCCGCACATGATGCAACTCATCACGCCGGTGAGGTGGAGCATGTCTTCGCCGGGAGCGATGTACTCCTCCTCCGGCTCGGGGCCTTCCGGCTGTAGCCACGGCTGCACCGCCCTGACCCTGTCCCAGAAGGGCTTCATGTCCGACACCAGGTCCTTCACGACGGGCAGATTGCCCATCGGCTCCACCGTGACGTGGTGGTCTTTGGGCGCAACGTCCGTTATCTTGGTGTTGCAGGCCAGCTTGGCGTGGCCGTTGACCCGCATGGAACAGGAGCCGCAGATGGCGGCGCGGCAGGAGCACCGGAGCGCCAGGCTGCCGTCCACCTCCTCCCTCACCTTGATGAGGGCGTCCAGTACGGTCACGTAGTCCTCAACCTCCAGGTTGTACTCCTGGAAGTAAGGCTCCTTGCTCTCCGCCTCAGGGTTGAACCGCTTTACCTTAAGGGTTACTTCCATTACAGGCCCTCCTGTAGAAGAGGCTGACTCTCGTAGCGGAGAGTCCCCGGTTGTATGCAGATATGGGTGTGACGCATTGGAGCGATGGACGGGGTATTGCGCTTGGCGGCCACCGCTAGTAGGACCTGACCTGCGGCTGCCACTGGGTTACGGTGACGGGCGTATACTCCAGCTTTGGCCCGTCCGGGGTGTATTGCACGGCGATGTGCTTGATCCAGTTCTCGTCGTCCCTCTCCGGCTTCTCCAGGAGGAAGTGCGCGCCGCGGCTCTCCTTCCGCTCTAGGGCGCTGATGGCGATGGTCTCGGCGCAGTCCAGCATGAAGCCAAGCTCCAGGGTGAAAATCAGGTTGGTGTTGAATATGCTGCCCTTGTCCTGCACGGGGACGCTCCGGAACCTGTCCTGTAACTCAACCAGCTTGCTCCGGGCCGTCTGCATGCCCTCCGCCGTGCGGAACACGGCCACGTGCTCGTTCATTGTCACGCCCATCTCGTAGCGAATCCTGGCGGGCGTGTCGCCGTTGTCATCCCTGGCGAGCAGGTCCTTGA
Organism: Dehalococcoidia bacterium; assembly: GCA_034422115.1. Lineage (GTDB taxonomy): Bacteria > Chloroflexota > Dehalococcoidia > Lucifugimonadales > UBA2985 > DAOUJW01. The sequence goes on from DAOUJW010000026.1 coordinate 51,655, forward strand.
CCAGGTTCTCGTCTACCGACAGCCTGGTCTCCGATACGCCCCTGTCAGGCGTCTCCTGCGCGTATATGGCCGCCGCCTCTCCGGACCTGCGCCCGAAGACGATGGTGTCCAGCAGTGAGTTGGCCCCCAGCCGATTGCCTCCGTGGACGCTGACGCAGGCGCACTCGCCCGCGGCGTACAGCCCAGGCACAACAGTCGCGCCGTCAATGTCCGTCTTGACGCCGCCCATCTGGTAGTGCATCCCCGGTCGCACGGGAACGGGCTGCTCGGCCAGATCTATGCCCAGGAAGTCCATCGAGACCTCGTTGATGTACTGGAGCCGCTCGTGTATCTTCTCGCGGCCCAGGTGCCGGAGGTCCAGCAGGACGCAGCCGTCGATGTCTCTTCCGGCGTTGATCTCAGTCTGCTCGGCGCGGGAGACCACGTCCCGGGAGGCAAGCTCCAGCATGTTGGGAGCGTACCCCTCCATGAACCGCTCTCCCTTGGAGTTGAGAAGGTATGCCCCCTCGCCCCTGGCGGCCTCCGTGATGAGGACGCCGTTGCTCTTGAGGGTGGTGGGATGGTACTGCACCATCTCCATGTCCATGAGAGGCGCTCCGACGCGGTAGGCAAGCGCCATGCCGTCGCCGGTGCATATCAGGGCGTTGGTGGTCGGCTCGAAGGCGCGCCCCAGGCCTCCGGCGGCCATTATCACGGCCTTGGCCTTGATGACCTCCAGCTTGCCGGTCATCAGGTCCATCGCAACCGCCCCCCTGCACTCCCCGTCCTCCATGACCAGGGAGGTCACAAACCACTCCTCGTACACGCGGATGCCGGCCTTCAGAATCTGCTCGTACATGACGTGGAGCATGGCCTGGCCCGTAAAGTCGGCGACGAAGAAGGTCCTGGCCCTCTGCTGGCCGCCGAAGTTGCGGGTGCCCAGGTGCCCCGTCTCGTCTCGATTGAAGATGACGCCCATGTGCTCCTGCTCAATGATGGCCTGTCCGGCCTCCTGGCACATTATCTCGATGGCGTCCTGGTCTCCCAGGTAGTCGCTGCCCTTGACCGTCTCAAAGGCGTGCTCCTCCCAGTTGTCTCCCCGGTGAGTGAGGGCCGCGTTGATGCCGCCCTGGGCGGCGTTGGAATGGCTGCGAACGGGGTGAACCTTGGTGGCGACAGCTACGTCGGCTCCCTTGTCGCTGGCGGCCAGCGCAGCCCGCAGACCCGCCAGGCCCGCCCCTATCACCAGGACATCGTGTCCCAGCATGGCTAGACCCTCCTCATTTCCTGCGAAAAATCACCATAGACTATATCAAATAGTGAAGGATTTTACAATGAGTTGCCGTACATGTGGATAGCCATCAGGAGCGCAGAGATGGACTTGGCGTCCTGTATTTCTCCTGAGCGGATAAGCTCCGGCGTCTCGCTTAGGGGAACGGGAACAACCTCTATGTTCTCGTCCTCGTCCGGCGGCAGTGACGCCTCGGTCAGGTCTGTGGCGATGAAGGCGTGCATGTATTCCGTGCAGAAGCCCGGGGCCATCCAGAAGCCGGGCATCTCCAGGAGCCTGCCCGGAACGTAGCCTATCTCCTCCTGTAGCTCCCGGCGCACCCCCTCCTCAGGCGACTCGCCCTCCTCCAGGCCGCCGGCCGGGGCCTCCAGAAGGGCCTTCTCCGGCGGCTTGCGGTACTGCCGCACCAGGATCGCCCGCCCCTGGTCGTCGATGGGCACAACAACCACCGACGCGCCGTGCTCCACAATCTCGCGCTGGGACGTTCCGCCGTTGGGCAGACTGATGGTGTCCACCCTTACGCCGATTATCCTGCCGTCGTAGACGCGTCGGCTCTCTATGGTCGGTTCATCCAGCATATGGCTCCTAGGTGACGGACGTTACCCGCGGCGTGGTGGAGCGGAAGTCCGGGCTGAGGCGCTCCGTGAGTTGGGCGTAGAACCGGTTTGGAGGCCCGGAACGCAGGAACGTGGCGGTGTGGGGGCCCCTCTCTATGTGAACGACTGTGCCCGGCTCCAGAGGCACGTCCATCCGCCCGTCGACGCTGAGCATTGCCTGGTAGTCGGAGCGAAGGACGACGTCGACCACGGAGTCTGGCGAAAGCACGACGGGCGTGTGCAGCCCCAGGTGGGTTGCGACGGGGTTGATCAGCAGGTCGCGGGACTGGGGGTGCAGTATGGGGCCGCCCGCCGATATGGAGTACCCGGTGCTGCCCGTGGCCGTGGCCACGATAACGCCGTCGGCGCGGTACGTGGTGAACAGCGCCCCGTCGATGTGCACCTCAAGATGGACCACCCTGGAAAGGGTGTCGCGCCCCACGACCATGTCGTTGAGGGCGTGGAATGTCTGCTCCGTCTCATCGGCTGTGCCTCCGGGAGACAGCCTGGCCTGGAGCATGGAGCGCTCCTCCACCCACACGCTGCCGTCCAGGTAGTCCCCTATCCTGTCCACGGCCTCATCCGCCTTCAGCTCCGTCATAAATCCGACCCGTCCCAGGTTCACGCCCACGATGGGTATGCCGTTGGGAGCGGCCATCTGCGCCGCCCAGAGAATGGTGCCGTCGCCGCCCACGGTGATGATGAGGGACGTGTCGGCGGGTGGCGGGGCAGCCGCGACCTTGGCCATGGGAATCACCCAGGGGTTTGTCAATGCGCCCAGCTTCTCCGCCAGCTGGCGGGCAAGGGGCTCCGCCTGGGGCACGCGGGGGTTGTATACAATGCCGACGTTCTTTGGGCTACTCATCGCAGCCCCTTCCCTGGAGAATGCGTCGTGTACGTCCGTACAGGGTAGTCTGATTCAGACATCGGCAAGGGCAAGTCTAGCACCGCGCCTGTGGGGTGTCAACGAGATGTACCAGCTCCGAGAGTCCCTTACCGGAAACGACGTGCCGCTTGAACGCGTTGATCAAATCCTTGACACTCTTACGCCCTGGGTGCTAGCGTATGGACATACCAGAAGCAGGAAGATGCTGGAGAGTGTTCCGAGACCATGATGCCAGGTATCTCGTGCTATCGGTGTTCATCGCTACGTGTGTATGTGGAGTCACACTGTGGCATGAAATATGGGTCGCTGATTCGGACTCCACTATAGAAACAACTTTAGCTATTGGGCAAGGCATAAGTGCAGCAGTTGCAATTGCCATATTCATTCTAGCTTGGTGGGAGGTCATTATGGTTATTGCGCGAAGAATCAACGAAAGACGTGATAAAGAAATCCGCGAAGAGGGGCGCGAAGAGGGGCGCGAAGAGACTACCGGTGAGTGGACTGCATGGTTGAAGAGGTTGCGTGAGGCGCAGAAGGAAGGCCGAGAGTTCACTGAGCCAGCGCCCTCAGAGAAAGCGGAAAGCTGACAAACAGATCCCTCAATCTCTGGTTGAGTCTTCAGCGTCTGGCATTGAGCCAGGCGCTTTTGTTCCATAAGGGCGAGCCGTTGCGCAAATGTCAGCTTCTGGCATCTTATCCGAGTGTTGAATTTCAAACTGAGGCGCTACCTGCTGGACAGCCCTGATGCCCAATGCTACATTAAAAGGCAGTTGAATACCGCAGGAAGTCTACTCCCGGAGGACGCGGCCAAATGCTTGAAAGACAAACACCCGAAGCGGCCTTCAGGCCTTTCCTGAAAATCAACGGCTGCGACGTGTGCGAGAACTTCGAGTGGCACGCCAACCTGCACGTGGTGGCCCGCTACGTCAGCCGCGACGAGTTCAACCGCTTGCACCTGGTCAAAGAGGAGTGGACCGAGAACGTGAGGATGGACGTCACCCACTCGGTCACCACGCGAATCAGCCCCGGCTCCCCCGCGCAGTGGGACGACAGCTACCGACATCAGCCCCTCTACCCTCACGTCATGGAGGGGCCTTACACCGTCTACAAATTCGCCGAGGACGATGGGCAGGTGGCCGTCGAGTTTGCCCGCGCGTTCGGCGCGGAGCTGATCACCCACGAAGAACTGCTGGCTAAGGTTGCTGTGCCGGGTGAGTCGGAGCAGGGCTAGGCGCACTGAGGCTTACAGGAACAAGACCGCCGCTGCCGTTTCCGCGAAGTCGATCAGCGGCCCCGGGAAGATTCCCAGCGCCAGGATGCCTATGGCGGAGACGTACAGGGCCACCTGCGGCACGTAGGCCGTCGTGACCCGCTCCTCCGACTCCGGCCTCTCCATGTACATGGTCCTGATGACCTTGACGTAGTAGTAGGCGGAGAGGACGCTGTTTACCACTCCCACCACCACCAGCCACACCAGGTCGCTCTTGACGGCTGCGCTGAACAGGTACAGCTTGCCCATGAAGCCCGCGGTCGGCGGGATGCCGGTGAGGGAGATGAGGGAGAAGGCTAGAATCAGCGCCAGGATCGGGGCCCTTCGCCCCATGCCCGCAAAGCTGCTGATGAGGTCGCTGCCCGTCCGGCTGGAGATGGCGATAATCGCAAAGAAGGCGGCCAGGTTGGTCACGGCGTATGCGCCCAGATAGAAGAGGATGCTGCTTGGGCCGATGGGGGTCTCCCCTTCCGGCACCCTGGCTGCGATGGCCGCCAGACCCACCATAAGGTAGCCGGCCTGGGCGATGGTGCTGTACGCCAGCATCCGCTTGATGTTGCTCTGAGCAATGGCCACCAGGTTGCCAACGGTCATGGACAGCGCGCTGAGGGCGGCAAAGAGGACGCCCCAGTCCACGCTAATCTCGCCGAAGGCCAGGTAGAACACCCTGAGTATGACCGCGAAGCCGGCCGCTTTGCTTGCCACGGACAGGTACGCCGTGATGGGCGTGGGAGAGCCTTCGTACACGTCCGGCACCCACATCTGGAAGGGCACCGAGGATATCTTGAACCCGAAGCCCGCCACTATGAGTATCACGCCCAGGAACAGAGCGGGGCTGCCAAAGGACGCGTCGGGGTCCATTGAGGAGCCCAGCCGCTCGAATATCTCCGGCAGATGGGTTGTTCCCGTGAACCCGAAGGTCAGCACAAGGCCGTACAGGAGCACGGCGGAGCTCATCGCGCTGAGAAGCAGGAACTTCACCCCGGCCTCGCTGGAGCGGGAGTCCCGCAGGAAGGCGGCCAGGGCGGCCAGTGGCAGCGCCGTAAGCTCCAGGGCTATGTATATGGAGATAAGCTCCGTGGTCGCCGCCAGGAGCATCATGCCGCCGGCGGAGAACACCATCAGGCCGTAGTATTCGCCCTGGTAGTGCCTCATCCGGGAGACGTAGTCCACGGAGGACATGATGACCAGGGCCAGGACGCCAATCACAAGGAACTTGAAGAACAGGGCGAACTTGTCGACAACCAGGGTGCCGAATATGCCCGTCATCTGCTCGTTGGGCTCCCCGCTCAGGTCGCCGAAGAGGGCGATGCTGAAGGCCAGGGGTACCGCGAGTCCCGCAACGGCCAGGGCCGCCAGCACGCCCTTGCGCTCTATGACAAGGTCAAGGAGGATAATCACCAGACCTATGCTTGCCAGAGAGAGCTCCGGAGACAGGAGATATACGTCGTGGAGTGTCATGGCGTGGTCACCTTCATGGCGCTCCTGAAAGCTGCAGCGACTCGACTATAGGCTCAAGGCCAAGCTGGAATACGTCCGTGAATATGGCCGGGTAGATGCCCACCACCATTATGGCGATGACCAGCGCCGCCATTGGCACAGCCTCCACGAACGAGGCGTCCTTTATGTCGGCGAAACGCTGCACCTGCGGCCCGAAGAATACCCGTTGCAGCGTCCACAGTATGTACCCGGCAGTCACAACGATGGCCAGGACTGCCAGGGCCGTCATCCACGCCCACACCTGGAAGGTGCCCAGGAACACCAGCAGCTCGGAGACGAACCCGCTGGTTCCGGGGAGACCCAGGGATGCCAGTCCTGCTATCACGAAGACCAGCGCAGTCAGCGGCATTCTGTTTGCCAGGCCGCTCATGTCCGGAATGTGGCGCGTGTGGGCCTTGTCGTACACCATGCCCACAAGCAGGAACAGCAGCCCCGTGATTGTGCCGTGGGTGAACATCTGCATGGCCGCTCCCGTCAGCCCTACGGGGGACACAGCGCCGCTCACGCCCACGACCGACGAGATTCCCAGCAGGACGTACCCCATGTGGCTGATGCTGCTGAAGGCGATGAGCCGTTTGAGGTCCGTCTGGCGTATGGTCACGACCGCGCCGTAGAGAATGCTGATGACCGCAATAGTCGCGAGCAGCCAGGCGTACTCCTGCGCCGTGCCCGGGAATATCCCCACGGCTATGCGGATCATGCCGTAGCCGCCCATCTTCAGCAGGACGCCTGCCAGCATCACGCTGACCGCCGTCGGCGCGTCGGTATGGGCGTCGGGGAGCCAGGTGTGCACCGGCCACACGGGCAGCTTCACGGCAAAGGCGATGAACAGGAGGCTGAATATCGACACCGCCGGAATGAGCAGCTTGGCGCCTTCCACCGCCGCGGGAAGCTCGACTATGCTGAACGTGCCTACGGAGAAGTACAGCGCCAGTATGCCCACGAACATGAACGCGCTGCCCAGGAAGGTGAAGACCAGGAACTTCATGGCGGAGTACTGCTTTCTGCCCGACCCCCATATTGAGATGAGGAAGTACATTGGCAGAAGCTCCAGCTCCCAGAAGATGAAGAAGAGAATGAGGTCCAGGGATACGAACACGCCCATGACCGCCGTCTGGAGCAGCAGCAGCCACATGAAGTACTCCTTGACCCTGCCAACCTCCTGGAAGATGGCCCCCTTCCATGACGCGAAGACTGCGCACATGCCCAGAAGGGCCGTCAGGAGCACCAGGGGCATGCTCAGCCCGTCGACGCCAACGTGGTACTGGATGTCCAGGGCGGGTATCCAGTCGGCGTAGCGCTCCACCATCTCCATGTTCCCTTCCTTGCCGTAGTCGCCCGTCTTGAACATGACGAAAGCGACTATCGCCAGGGCCAGGTCCGCTATCGTCACCAGGGCGGCCCACGCGCGGATGTGGGAGTCCTGCCTCAGCAGCAGAACCACCAGCGCCCCGGCAAGGGGGAGAAATACGATAATGGAGAGCACTAATCTACCTCAATACCTTTGTCAGCCCCATATAAGGAACCCGATTAGAATGAACAACACGCCCGCGGAGATGCCGATGCCGTAAGCCTGCACCTGCCCCGTCTCCAGCGTGGCCACAAGGCGTCCGAAGTTGCGCCCCAGGAAGCCGATGCCGTCCCCTATCCTGTCAACAATGTTCTTGTCGAACCAGTCCGTTGTGCCCGCCAGAACGCTGTAGAACCCCTTGCGGGTGATCCAGTCCTCGTACACCTGGTCAAAGTGGTACTTGTCGTATGCGGCTGCGTAGGCGGGCTTCAGGGCCGCGCCAACGGCCTCCGGCCTCACACTGCGGGCCTGGTACATAAGATATGCCAGCCCGATACCGGCCAATGCCACAATCGTGGAGCCGGAGGCAATCGTAATGTCGAACTTTGCGGGCTCCACGTTCACCAGGTCCACGTAGCCCATCAGGTGCGCGAACCAGTGGGCCGGGACAATGCCAAGGCCCCACGCGGCGTTCAGCGGATTGCCCAGGAAGCCGGACACCACGGAGGGCACTGCGAGGATGATCATGGGTATTGCCATAACCCTGGGCGACTCGCCGAGGTGGACCGCGTGCTCACCTACGTGGGCATCCTGCTCCTGAAGGTGAACCGCGTGGTCCGACTGCTGGCCTGCGTGCTCCGCCTCCGCGCCGCCCTTGAACTCGCCGTGGAAGGTCATGAACAGGGCGCGGAACATGTAGAAGGCCGTCATAAACGCGGCCACAATGGCCATGATGAACACCAGGCTGCCCACGTCTCCGCCGTTGTTGAAGGCCCCGGCCAGAATCTCGTCCTTGCTCCAGAAGCCGGCCAACGGGAATATGCCGGAGATGCTCAGCGCGGCTATCAGGAACGTGGCGTAGGTCCAGGGCATGTGCTTCCTCAGACCGCCCATGTACCGCATGTCGAAGGTGCCGGAGGCGTGCTGCACGCTGCCCGACCCCAGGAACAGGAGCGCCTTGAAGAAGGCGTGGTTGAACAGATGGAAGATGGCCGCCTCGTATGCGCCGACGCCAAGGGCCAGCATCATGTACCCCAACTGGCTAACGGTCGAGTAGGCCAGCACCCGCTTGATGTCGTTCATCACGAGGCCCATGCTGGCGGCGAAGATGGCCGTGAACCCGCCGATTATCGCCACCGTGTTCATCGCCGTTGCGGAGGCCTCGAACAGGGGGAAGAATCGGGCCACCAGGAACACGCCCGCAACCACCATCGTTGCGGCGTGGATGAGGGCGCTTACCGGCGTGGGGCCTTCCATCGCGTCCGGCAGCCACACGTGGAGCGGGAACTGGGCCGACTTGCCGACCGCTCCGGCGAAGATGCCCAGGGCTATCCAGGTTATGACGCCGGTGCTCAGGGCCACGACCTGCGCCCCGCCCAGCTCGCCGCCGACGGCTATGAGGTTGATGTGGTTTATATCGAAGGGGTTGAGGCCCTGGGAGATGAAGGCGTCCTTGTGGAAGAAGAGGTAGAGTATCGCCAGCAGGAAGCCCACGTCGCCCAGGCGTGTGACAATGAACGCCTTCTTGGCGGCCGCCGCCGCCGATGGACGGTTGTACCAGAAGCCTATAAGGAGGTAGGAGCAGAGTCCCACAAGCTCCCAGAAGACGTACATCTGGATGATGTTCCGGGCCAGCACCAGCCCCAGCATGGAGGCCGTGAACAGGGACATGAAGGCGAAGTAGCGGGAGTAGCCCGTGTCGTCTTTCATGTACCCCTGGGAGTATATCTGCACCAGCAGGCTCACTCCCGTGATCACGACGAGCAGCACTGCAGTCAGCGGGTCCATCAGGATGCCCAGGGAAATCTCCAACTCCCCGATGACTATCCAGGAGTGGGGCTCCCAGCCTATCTCGCCGTGCCCGTCGTAGACGGCGGCCAGAGCCATCACCGACAGGACAAAGGCCGCGCCAATGGCCGCAATAGTCACATAGCCGCTAAGGGCTGCGTAGCGGTTGAGGAACGGCCTTATGACAAAGGCGATCAGTACAAAAGAGGCCAGGGGCAGAAAGAAGATGGCCCAGGCCGCTGCTTCAGTCATAGCGCCTTACGCTGCTCCTTCGAACATAGTCGCTTGATGTCGTGTGCTCATACGGGTGTCTTCTACAGCTTCCTGAGTATCTCTTCCGCCACGTGCTCCCTGCCCCGGGGCACCATCACGCGGAAGGGCACACGCTCTCCCCAGGAGAGGATGTCGCCCTCCGGCAGGAGATGAGTCGGCAGGCCCTCCCCTTCCAGTATCTCCTTCCACATCTCGGCAATCATAAGGTTTGGCGCTTTCTTGAAATCGACCCACATGGCTTGCTAACCCCTCATCAGATTGGCGCGTGTGACGTCCACGGTCTCCCGGTTGCGGTAGAGAGCGATGACTATGCCAAGGCCCAGGGCAACCTCCGCGGCCGCAACGGTGATGATGAAAATGGCGAATATCTGGCCGGTGAGCAGGGTGCTCAGCACCGTCTCGCCGAGGGTCATGGCCCCGCCGTAGGCGCTGGCTATCTCCGTCTCCGCGCCCACGGGGTCCACGGCGATGCCGCGGGGCGCCACGTAGCGCGCAAAGGCTATCGCGGCTATGTTGACCGCGTTGAACATAAGCTCAATGGACATGAGCACGGCGATGACGTTCCTCTTGGCCAGAGTCCCGTAAAGGCCAATGCTGAATATGATGGCTGAGAGAATGAGGAGATTTTCGAGACTCAAACCTCGGTCTCCCTTTCCCGCACCAGGGCCAGCGCGCCAATCACCGCCGCCAGCAGCACGACCGAGGCCACCTCAAAGGGCAGCACGAACTCCCTCAGCAGGAGGCGCGCTATCACCGGCGTTGTGTTTCCGAATACGTCCCGGACGCCCTGCTCCGTGTAGCTCAAGTTTTCCGCCGGGTCTCCGGGCAGCACGTTAAGCCCCAGGCTGTCCCAGGTGTTCCAGTCCGTTGTCACCGCCACGAAGATGATGGACACCATCACCAGCGTAGCCAGTATCCTGGCCGGGTGGTCGAACCCATTGGACGGGTTGCCCTCGTGGACGTTGCGCGTCAGCATGATGGCGAAGATTATCAGAATGGATATTGCGCCGGCGTAGATGAGCACCTGCACAACCGCCAGGAACTCGGCGTTGAGCAGCACAAAGAGGCCGGCCACCACAAGGAATGAGAGCACCAGGAAAAGGGCCGCTCTGAAGAGGTCCCTCATCAGCACCACGCCCAGTGCGGAAACCACCATCACCGCGGACATGGAGTAGAAGGCAATGTCCAGCGGAAGCATCTAGCGTCCCACCTCGTCCCATGAGAGTGGCTGCCCGTTCTGGGGGTTGTACTTCTTGGACTCAAGCTGGGGGCGGAACCACGTGCTCGGCCGCTTCTCCGCCGACTTCAGCTCCTCGATGTCGATGACCAGGTCGTCCCGCCTGTACCTGCCTCGCTCAAAGCCGCTGCCCATGAACAGGGCGTCGTAGGGGCACGCCTCCACGCACAGGCCGCAGAACATGCACCGCCCTATGTCGATGTCGAACACGTCAACGTGGTAGGACTCCCCCTCCTGCATGTTGATGCCGCCGGGGTGGGTCACTATTCGAATGATGCCAAGGGGGCAGTACTTGGCGCAGCTTGCGCAGCCCGTGCACCGCTCCTCGTACCAGGCGAACTCCTCGCCCCGGAAGCGCGGGGCCTGGGGCACCGCCTCCTCAGGGTACTGGATGGTGAATGGCTTTCTGGTCAGGTTTTTCAGGGTCACAAGAAGGCCCTTTGCAATTCCCAGTCCGTACATCTATCTCACCTCGCTTGCCGCGCCCATGCCGCTCCCCTGAGTGGCCGGCAGAGGGGGCCGTGTTGTCAGCTTGTCTCCCGCCAGGTGCGAGTACAGCACCAGCGCGCCCAGGGCGATTACCCAGTTGATGCCGGACATGATCCACATCTCTGCGGTCGTCGCGTCCTTCCAGATTAGCACCTGGGTTGCGGTGACAAAGAGGTTCACAATGCTCAGGGGGAAGAGGAACTTCCACGCAAAGCCCATAATCTGGTCGACGCGGAGCCTTGGGAGGGTCGCCCTTATCCACAGCAGTATGAACCAGAAGAAGCACATCTTTATGAAGAACCACAGGTGGGACGGCAGAATCGGGCCTTCCCATCCCTTCAGGAACAGGGTCGCCATTATCGCGGAGGTGCCGAAGGGGGCGATGAACTCCGCAAGCTGGAACGTGCCCCACTTCATGCCGCTGTACTCCGTGTGGAACCCGGCCACAAGCTCCGAGTCCGCCTCAACGATGTCGAAGGGCGAGCGGTTCATCTCGGCGGAGGCGGCCACGGCGAAGATGAAGAACCCCAGGGGCTGCACGAAGATGAAGGGTATCTTCTGGGCCTCAACCATATCGACGAGGGACAGGGAGCCGGCAAGCAGCAGCACGCCGACAATGGACAGCACCATCGGCACTTCGTAGCTGATAAGCTGTGCCACTCCCCGCATTGCGCCGAAGAGGGAGTACCGGTTGCCGGAGGCCCAGCCCGCCATGAACATGCCTATGGTGGGCACCGTGGTCACGGCAATGATGAAGAGGATGCCGATGTTCAGGTTGGCAACGTAGGTGTTCTTGCCGAAGGGAATGACCGCAAAGACCAGGATTACGGGCATGATGAAGACCAGGGGAGCCAGGTTGTAAATCCAGGGGTCTACCCCCTCCGGCCTGGTGCTCTCCTTGGTCAGCAGCTTCAGGGCATCGGCCACGGGCGTAAGGAGTCCAAAGGGCCCCCACCTGTTGGGTCCCAGCCGCGACTGTATTCGCCCGATGAGACGGCGCTCCACCCACGTGCCCAGAGTCGTCACTATCACCACCGCGTTCACGACGATGAATACAATGAGGAACCCTGCAAGGAAGTAGGCCAGCCAGCTGGGAATGGGGGACACTCCCCAGAACGTCAGCTCGTCAAAGAACCGGTACAGGTTGCTGTAGAAGGAGTTGGCGGAGGTAATAGGTCCCATTACCGGTCCACCTCACCCATGTTTATGTCCACGCTGCCGAAGGTGACGATCATGTCCGCCAGCTTCCAGCCAATCAGCATGTCCTTGAGGGCGGTCAGGTTGATGAGCGACGGGGAGCGTATCTTGCAGCGATACGGGGATATTGAGCCGTCGCTGACTAGGTAGAAGCCCAACTCACCCTTGGGCGCTTCCACGTGGCCGAAGGCGTCCCCCACCGGCGGCCTGATGAGCCAAGGCGCATCCGTCTTGACCGGGCCTTCCGGTATCTGCTTGGCGCACTGCTCTATGATGCGCAGAGACTGGCGCATCTCCGCAATGCGCATCAGGTAGCGGTCGTAGTTGTCCCCTACCGTGCCCACTGGCACGTCGAAGTCCACGCGGTCGTAGATCTCGTAGGGGTCGGCCTTGCGTATGTCCCAGCTTACGCCGCTGGCTCGCAGCACGGGGCCGGTCACCGAGCAGTTGATTGCCTGCTCGCCGGTCAGGATGCCGACGTTCTTGGTGCGGGTAAGCAGTATCTCGTTGCCTGTAATCAGCCTCTCGTACTCGTCTATGTAGCCGGGCATGTAGCCAAGGAAATCTCTCAGGGCCGTCCAGAACTCCGGCGGGGCGTCCTGGAAAATGCCGCCCACCCTCATGTAGCTCAGGGTGATGCGAGCGCCGCACAGCATCTCAAAGAGGTCCAGAATCTTCTCACGCTCCCTGAAGCAGTACATCAGGGGGGTTGCCAGCGCGCCCAGGTCGTTCAGGAAGAAGCCGGTAGCCACCAGGTGGCTGGAGACGCGCTGAAGCTCGGCGGCAATGACCCGCAGGTACATGGCCCGCTCCGGCGGTTCAATGCCGGACAGCTTCTCCGCCGCCAGCACGTAGGACAGGTTGTTGGACATGGAGGACACGTAGTCCAGGCGGTCGGTCAGGGTCACCACCTGGGCGTAGGTGCGCTCCTCCGCCAGCTTCTCCGATCCCCTGTGCAGGTAGCCGAATATCGGCTCCACGTCCAGGATGACCTCGCCGTCAAAGGTTATGCGCATCCGGAACACCCCGTGAGTGCTGGGGTGCTGCGGCCCGATGTTTATGGTGATTGGCTCTGTGCGTATCGCCATTTTGCCTCTCTACCTCGGCTCCTCCAGGTAGTCCTTCCTGTGAGGGTGGCCCGGGAAGCCCTCCCACAGCAGCAGGCGCTTCAGGTTGTGGTGCCCCTCAAAGCGGACGCCCATCAGGTCGTACACCTCGCGCTCCTGGAAGTTCGCGCCTTCCCATACGTCCACCACTGAGGGCGCGGTGGGGTTCTCCCGGTCCCATATCCTGGCCTTGAGCACCATGCTGTGATTGTGGGCAATGGAAACCAGGTGGTAGACCATCGCAAAGTGGTCGATGTAGTCGATGGCGGAGACGGCCGTCAGGAAGTCAAATCTCAGGTCGGCGTCATCCTTGAGGAAGCCGCACACGTCATGAATCGACTCCGGCTTTACCCACAGGTCTTTGTCGTCCGACTCCTCGACCGCGTCGGGTACGGCCTGAGCCACCCGCTGCGCTATGTCGGTTCCTGCCAGAGCGGTCGTCATATACCTAGTCCTTTGACCTGTCCGCCAGGCTCTGCTTCTTGATCTTCTCGTGGAGCTGCATGATCCCGTACAGGAGAGCGTCCGGGCGCGGAGGGCAGCCGGGAACGTACACGTCCACGGGCACAATGCGGTTCACGCCGGGCACCACGCTGTAGGCCTGGTAGTAGGGGCCGCCGCTGGTGGCGCAGACGCCCATGGAGATGACCCACTTTGGCTCCGGCATCTGGTCGTAGAGGCGGCGAATGGCGGGCGCCATCTTCCACGTCACGGTGCCGGCCACAATCATGAGGTCTGCCTGCCTGGGCGATGCGCGCATGGCCTCCATCCCGAATCGGGATATGTCGAAGCGGGACATGGCGCTGGCTATCATCTCGAAGGCGCAGCAGGCCAGGCCGAAGGTCAAGGGGAAGACGGAGGACTTGCGGCTCCAGTTGAGCAGCGCGTCGATGGAGGTGACCACCACGTCCCGGCCCAGTTCGGGAGGGACCTGGATGGAGTCAACGGCAAAGGGCCCGATGTGGGTGGCCTTCATGTCGTTGATAACCGCCCCCTCGTCCCTGTCCATATCCCATGTGGTGTCGTGGAGAGGGACGGTTATGTCCGGGGTCATCTCCACCACGGACTGGTCAAGTCTAGGTTCCTGAGTCATGGCCTACCTCCATTCCAGGGCCTTGTGCCTCCAGGCGTAAGCCCAGCCAACCACCAGAATGAGCACGAACACCAGCATCTCTATGAGTGCAAAGAGGCCAAGCTGGTTGAAGTGGACTGCCCAGGGATAGATGAACACCGTCTCCACGTCGAATACCACGAAGAGAAGGGCGAACATGTAGTAGCGGAAATTGAAGCGGGGCCACCTGTCGCCTATGACGTCCATCCCGCACTCGTAGGGCAGGAGCTTGGTGGGATTGGGCTTGTTGGGGCGGATCCTGATGAAGGAAAACAGCCACGAAAGAACCAGCAGGCTGGCTGGCATAATCACCGCTATCGCAGTGAAAATTGCTATGAGCCCATACTGGCGGAAATAGTCCTCAAGCACAGGCTTGCTCCTTACATCTCATAGACTCAGGCTAATATAGCATAGCGCCTGTGGTTTATCAAGTGAAATTCGACACAATCGCGGGGCCTTCAATTCAACCCATCTGTACCGCTCCTGCCGGTTGCCGGCAGCTCTGTTGTTTCTTAGGAATGGCCCGAACAAGTCTAACGTCACTCCCGAGAAGTCGGGAGTCCACGCCCCGCCGCCCCTGGATTCCGGCTTTCGCCGGAATGACGGTTGGGAAGTCCTTGAACGAGATGTTCGTTCTTGCTACTTGCTCAGGGGTTTCTTAGCCCCCTGGCGGCCGGTAGGTCACACTGCGCCGAGTTGCCTCGTCTACCGTCTCGGGCGTGACCAGAACCGTAGCCTTGAAGCTGATCGCGCCGGCGGACGACACCACCATTGACGCGGCCACCGCCGAGGCGTCGTCAGGCAGGTCCACAATCATATACAGGTCATCGGCGCCAAAGGCGTAGTAAAAGGCCTCCAGCGTCCCGCCCAAGTCAGCAAACATTCGCTCGAACATTGCGCGGCGGCCTGTACCGCCCTCGCGCTGTAACCCGGCCAGGCCCTCAGGGGTGTAGTCTGCTTGGAACAAGTACTTTGCCATTGTTGTTCTCCCTATGGTGATGGCTGGAGTATAGCAGAGGATGCGGACACGGCTCAACGGAGCGTTCAGGGCGGTATTCTCAGGGCCTGTTGGTAATGGCAACTCCCGAAGTAAACTCCGCCTCTTGCCCGCTCACGGTGAGCCTGTCGAACCATTTGAGCGGGCATACAACAGCCGTGAGGCCCCCGCTCACACCCTTCGACAGGCTCAGGGTGAGCGGGAACCGAGGTGTATCAGTAAATGTCCGTTGTGGCTAGGAGGAATACCTCCAGCGCCTTAGAGTGTCGGCCAGAGAGTTAGCCTGACCCGTTGCGAAAGGCTACAACAATGGGATGGGAGTCTGTTGGTTCCTGTCAGGCTTACGGCCTCTTGCACGGGAACGCCCCGCGCTTGATGTGGTAAGATTGATGTATAGCCCTGCGGCGGCTTGCCATGACTCCAAAAACAGCTAGAATAACCGCTTCCCTGCTCTTCCTGTCTCTGGCATTGGTCGTCGCGCTCGCGGCCTGCCGCTCCGCGGCCCCGGACGAACCCGCGCCGGCACCTCCCGCCGATATCAGCGACGTTGTGGACGTCTGGCAGAGGTTGTCCACGTCGGTGCCCGCAGCCAAAGAAATCCCCATCGTCGAGGTCTGGAACAGCCTGTCCGAGCAGTACGTGCAGAGGGAAACAATTGAGGCGTCGGCCCTTGGCGCGGCGGCCATTCAGGCTATGCTGGACGCCGAGAGAGAGGGCGTTGTCGCGCTTGACCCGGTCTCTCTCAGCGGGGTTGCCATAGAGGCAATGCTGGAAGTTGTGGACGACCCGTATACCGTCTACCTGGACCCGGAGCAGTACGAGCACTACCTGGAGAGCAACAGGGGGGAGTTCGAGGGCATTGGCGCCCGCGTTGACCTAATCGATGGCCGGCTCACCGTGGTGTCGCCCATCTCCGGCACACCCGCCGAGAGAGCCGGGCTGATGGCGGGCGACGTTATAATAGAGGTGGACGGCGCCAGCACTGAGGGTTGGAGCCTGGTGGAGTCCGTTTCCCGCGTCAGAGGCCCCAAGGGCACCTCCGTGAAGCTCCTGGTGGAGCGCAGGAACACCCCGGAGCCCACCACCATAGAGGTCGTGCGGGACGCCATCAAAATAGATAGCGTCCAGTGGGAGATGCTGCCCGGCGGCGTTGCCCATCTCAGGATCACAACCTTTGCCCTGAATACGGATGAGGCCTTCACCGAAGCGCTGGAGGAGCTGAAGGAGCGGGACGTGCAGGCGATAGCCCTTGACCTGCGGAACAACCCCGGCGGCTCCCTGGAGACGACCATCAACGTAGCCAGCGAGTTCCTGGACGGTGAGCTTGTCCTGTACCTGGTGCATGGCAACGGCGACAGGCACGACTTCACGGCGAAGGAGGGCGGCCTTGCGCTGGACATCCCGGTGGTCGTGATTGTGAACCGTCGCAGCGCCAGTGGCAGCGAGGTGCTGGCGGCGGCCCTTCAGGACCGGGACCGGGCTACCCTCGTTGGGACCACCACCTTTGGCAAGGGCAGCGCGAACCTGGCCAAGTCCCTGAGCGACGGCTCCGGGTTGTACTTCACCACCGGACGCTGGTACTCTCCCAACGGACGCCTTATAGAAGGAGAGGGCCTGGCCCCCGACATCGTGGAAATTGACGGGCCGGACGGCCACGAGGACCCGCAGCTGGAGAAGGCCCTGGAGCAGCTTGCGGTTATCGAAGGGGCAGCGGCTCGCTGAGGCCTCTGGAGCCACCAAATACTATGGCAGCAAAACGCTCGAAGAAAACGAATACGACGAAGGCCAAGGCCAAGGACCCGTTCCGGCCGGTCACCGTAAACCGGCGCGCCTACCACGACTACGACATCCTGGAGACGGTGGAGGCGGGCCTTGTGCTCACCGGCACGGAGATCAAGTCCATCCGGGACGGCCGCGTCAATATTCAGCAGGCCTTCGCGCGGGCGGACGGCGGCGAGATGTGGCTGCACAACGCCCACATTGCCCACTACGCCCAGGGCAATATCCACAACCACGAGCCGACGCGCGCCCGGAAGCTCCTGCTGCACAGGGGCCAGATCAGGGAGCTTGCAGACGCCACGGCGCAGAAGGGCCTCACCCTGGTGCCCCTCCGGGTGTACATCAAAGACCACGTGGCCAAGGTGGCCCTGGGCCTGGCGCGGGGCCGCAGGCTGTACGACAAGCGCAAGGCCATGATAGACCGCGACCAGGACCGGGAAATTGGCCGCGCCATGCGCGAGGCATCCAGGGGGTAGCCGTTGTGATATAATATCCGTTAGGAAACCTCAGAATAAGTTAAAGGGCGATCCTCAATCTCGTCATTCCCGCGAAAGCGGGAATCTAAAGGTGAGGGGCCGGAGGTTCCTGCTTTCGCAGGAACGACGTATTTCAGAGGTTTCTTGAATATGGGGACGCGTGGTTTCGACAGGGGGTGACTTCGCAGGATTGCAGGCCGAGGTGTCGTCTACCTCGTTAAACAGGCGGCAAGAAAGTAACTGGCGAGAAAAAGCTCGCACTGGCTGCCTAAGTAGCAGTCACGTCCATCCCCTCCTCTCCTCGAAGGCGGGACATGGGCGCCATTAAGTCGAGGTGCTGCTCCTTCCAACACCGATAGGGAGGAACCAAGATCTATCGGCTGGTTCCCAAGGGACCTGCGCCGGTAGGGGCCCTGGGAGCGAGAAGCAAATACCGGATAAGCCTGTAGTACATTCTAGCGGAGAGCTCTTTGGACGGGGAGTTCGACTCTCCCCCGTCTCCACCAAATCTGACCATCGTCATTCCTGTGCAGGCAGGAATCCAGGGGTGGCGTTGGGACTGGGATAGACCCCTGCCTTCGCAGGGGTGGTCTGAGTGTTATTCCCGCGAAGGCGGGAATCCAGCTATATCTCTATATCTAAGGAGGCCGTATCATGACACAAGGCTCAACAGAATCATCCAAGCAGGCGGTGTTGGAGCGCTTGAACAACGTACGCAACGACTACGAGATGTGCCTCTCGGACGTCACGGCGGAGGTCGGCAACCGCGGCACGGAGTGGTCTATGGTCGACCTGCTCCGCCACGCCACCGGCGACTACATCCGCAACATGGTCAATCGCCTGTTGGACGAGGACAATCCCAACCTCGGCGGAGGTGGATTCGACATGGAGGCTGGCTGGAGAAGGGTCAGGGACAACGCCCTTGGGGACATAGACCGCGCCATTGAACAGCTTACGGATCTTGCGCCGGAGCAGCTTGAGCGCAAGGGAGAGCGGAACGGCGAGCCGGTTTCCCCCCTGAGCCTCTTCGAGATGTGGGCCGGCCACTACGAGGAGCACCTGGCCCAGCTCAGGAACGAGATTCGCCCCAGAGAGGGCTTGCCTTCCGTCTAGCCCGCACCCAAGTCCCGTGCACAAGTGTCGCCGCGCGCCCTAAGCGAGACGTGTTGGTATTGCCAGTGCTCCCAGGGAGCGCCATATCCTGCACGCTCATGGTGAGCCTGTCGAACCATTTGGGCGGGCATACAACAGCCTCAAGGCTCCCGCTCATACCCTTCGACAAGCTCAGAGCCTGCCCCGTACTTGATACGGGGGTGAGCGGGAAACGAGGCGTATCAGTGCGTGTCTGTTATGCCGATAAGGAACACCAACACATAGAGAATACCGCGTGCGGGTTTCTATAGACCTGCCAGGGAGACTTTGCTATTATCCAGGTTAGATGCCCGCTGTCTGACGCCGGGCGTCTGGGATTCGTACAGTAGTCCAGTAGTCGTCCACCAAGAGTAAGGAGGCAACCATGTGGAACCAGTTTAACACCGGCGCATATAGCGGAATGCTGGCGGAGACGGTCACCATGAAGGGGCACAACGGAGACCTGATTAACGCCTACTTCACCCGCCCGCTCGGAGCGGGGCCCTACCCGGGCATTGTGCTGGCGCACCACCTTCCGGGCTGGGACGAGCTGAACAGGGAGATGGGCCGCCGCTTCACCGAGCACGGCTTTGTGACGATCTGCCCTGACCTTTACCATCGCTACGGGCAGGGCACCCCGGACGACATTGCGGCCCAGGCCCGGGCGGCCGGCGGCGTCTCCGACGAGAGCGTTATCGGCGACTGCGAGGCGGCGATGCAGGTGCTCAAGTCCCTGCCCTACTGCAACGGCAAGGTGGGCATCATCGGCACTTGCTCCGGCGGCCGCCACTCCGTCCTGGTCGCCTCCAGCGTCCAGGGGTTCGACGCCGTGGTGGACTGCTGGGGTGGCCGAGTCGTCATGGCCCAGGAGGACCTGACCCCGGCAATGCCAGTCGCCCCAATCGACCTGACAAGCCAGCTGTCATGCCCCATCCTGGGCCTCTTCGGCAACGACGACCAGAGCCCCACGCCGGAGCAGGTGGACCAGCACGAGGAGGAGCTGAAGAAGCACGGCAAGACCTACGAGTTCCACCGCTACGACGGCGCAGGCCACGGCTTCTGGTACTACCACCGGCCCAACTACCGGCCCGAGCAGGCGATGGACGCCTGGGATAAGGCGATAGAGTTCTACAACCGGCACCTCGGCTAAGTGTTGCCGTCCTGTGCGGCGCAGCGCAAACTCAGCGATTCTAGCAGGAGGTAACAAGCCATGAGTGAAGGCAGCAGAGAGGTCGCAACACTGGCAGGCGGGTGCTTCTGGTGCCTGGAGGCGGTCTACGAGCAGCTTATGGGCGTGGAGAGTGTGGTGTCCGGCTACACGGGCGGGCACGTAGTCAACCCATCCTATGAGCAGGTGTGCACTGCCAGGACCGGGCATGCGGAGGCCGTCCAGGTGACCTTCGACCCACAGGTCGTCTCCTACAAGGACGTGCTTGGCGTGTTCTTCGCCATTCACGACCCCACGACGCTCAACCGCCAGGGGGCGGACGTTGGCCCTCAGTACCGGTCGGCCATCTTCTACCACGACGAGGGGCAGAAGGCCGCGGCAGAAGAGACGATTGCGGAGCTAAGGGCGTCCAGGGTGTGGAGCAACCCCATCGTCACAGAGGTCAGCGCCCTGAGCGAGTTCTACGTCGCAGAGGGCTACCACCAGGAGTACTACCGCCGGAACGCGGCCCAGCCCTACTGCCAGATAGTCATATCGCCCAAGGTCGCCAAGTTCCGCAAGGAGTACGTGGACAGGCTGAAGCCCGCGGCCGCGAGAAGCTAGACCGCAAGCCAACACCGGAGGTGCGCTATGCCTACCGTTAACACCGTCCTGGGCCCCGTGGACGCCGCTGACCTGGGTTTTGTCTTGATGCACGAGCACGTCATGGTCAGCTCCGCGGGCATCCCCCACACTTTCCCGGAGCTAATCGACAGGGACAGGTTTGTGTCCCTCTCGGTGCAGGCCCTCAAGGACGCCGCGGCGGACGGCGTAAAGTCCTACGTGGACGTGACCACAATGGACCTGGGGCGGGACGTGGAAGTCCTGCGGCGTGTGGCGGAGCAGTCGGAGGTGCACATCATCCCGTGCACGGGCATATGGCTGGACATCCCCAGGGCCATCAGCCGCATCACGCCGGAGGAGCTGGCTAGGGTGTTCATCAGGGAGATAGAGGTCGGCATCGAAGGCACGGGCATCAAGGCCGGGGTCATCAAGGTAGCCACGTCCGAGGAGGGCGTGACGCCTGCGAACGACATCGTCCTGCGCGCCGCCGCAATGACCTGCAACGAGACAGGGGTGCCCATCACCACCCACACGGCGGCCCTCGCCAAGGTCGGCAACGACCAGATTGAGATTTTCCAGGAAGAGGGCGTTGACATGGCCAAGGTCTACATCGGCCATAGCAACGACACGGCAGACCTGGACTACCTGGGCGGCATTGCCCGCAGGGGGTGCCTCCTGGGGATGGACCATTACCCCGGCGGGCGCACGGGCGGGCTGAACTGGGACGAGCGCACCCAGGTTATCAAGCAGCTTGTGGACATGGGCCTGGCGGACTACGTCACCATGTCCCACGACTTCTCCCTCAGCTACGCCGATGACCCGGAGATCGAAGCCGACCGCGCCTCCTACAACCCGGACGGCATCTGCTTCATACCGCGCAAGGTGGTCCCAAGGCTGCTTGAGCTGGGCGTCACCCAGCAGCAGGTCGACGCGATGACCATCCACGCCCCGCGCCGATACTTCGGAGGGGAGTAACCACAGAATGAAAGTCCAAGTCCACCCCCTCTCTGACTCTCCCCCTCAAGGGGGAGAGAAATGTCCCTTCCCCCGCTCTGTGGGGGAAGGTTAGGACGGGGGCGTAAGGCTATAAGCAACGTCGATTAAGGAGGAAATAATGTTCAAGGGCATCCGATACTTTTCTGTAGCAGTCACCAACCTGGACGAGGCCATCGAGCGGTACCAGAAGCTATTCGGGCTTGAGGTCGTGGCTCCCGTCACCGAGCGCCCGTACGGGTTCAAGTCCGCCACCCTGGGCGTCGGGGAGCAGCGCATAGTCGAGCTTATCCAGCCGTCAGGCGACGACAGCAACCTGGGGCGGTTTATGAAGGAGCGGGCGATCCCCTCCAACCCCAACGGCGAGGGCATCTACATGATCAGCGTTGAGGTGGACGACATCGAGAAGACGGTGGAGCAGATCAAGGAGGCCGGAGGCCGGATAACCCAGAACGAGCGGACTCCCAACGAGGCCTGGGTACACCCCACCTCCAGCAACTTCGCCTTCATGGGCCTGGTGCAGAGCTCTTCCTAGTTGGAGGTAACCCCTCCGTCATTCCCGTGAAGCTTGCCCCGCACTTGATGCGGGGACGGGAATCTAAAATGGTTTAGTGCAAGGCTTTGTAGTCTTGCAGACAGCGTTCTAAGATTCCTGCTTCCGCAGGAATGACGAGATAGTTGGTCTCAGGAGAGTTGGGGAAACGTCCTCAGCGTGTGGAGCAAGAACCCCCTTCCCCCGCATGGGGGGGGGGGGGGGGGGGGGGGGGGGGGGGGGGGAAAA